>NZ_SJTF01000009.1 GCF_004634245.1 Flavobacterium foetidum | reverse complement strand
ACTCGATAGCTCAGTCGGTAGAGCACATCACTTTTAATGATGGGGTCCTGGGTTCGAGCCCCAGTCGGGTCACAAAATTTGTAATTAACAAAATAAGTTTCTTGATAGCATTGACTCGATAGCTCAGTCGGTAGAGCACATCACTTTTAATGATGGGGTCCTGGGTTCGAGCCCCAGTCGGGTCACAAAAGGTCGAGTAATTTAATTTACTTGACCTTTTTTCTTTTAAGGCCATGTGGAGAAACGGTAGACTCGCCATCTTGAGGGGGTGGTGCTCGCAAGGGCGTGAGGGTTCAAATCCCTCCATGGTCACACAAACTACATTTAGAAAACAACAAACGCCTTGTCAAATCAAGGCGTTTTGTTTTTATGAACTAAAATTAATCCGACAATAGTCCGACATGACGGGTCAGGAGGAAATCCACTGGCTATGTTTTCAATACAGATGTACAAATGGACAGATATTAAAATTTTGTGGAGTGAGAAAAAAAAATTAAAGATCAACAAACACAAATAGCTAGTCAATTAAAAAAGATTACTTAATACGAGAAGTCTTTTCAAAATCGGCAACGAGCTTATCCAAAAACAAAAACAGTTTCTCATTCATTGCTGCAAAATCATAGCTTCTAATTTCATTTGGCTTTTGAACAAACTTGTGTGTGGTATTTTGGATTAAAAAATCCTCGTCTTCTGCAATAAGCAACTCTACAACATTGGGCGTAAGTTCCATATGGCATTGAAATCCGTAAACTAAATTTGAATATGCAATAATCTGTCTCGGGCATCCTTCGCTTTCTGCTAATATTTTAGAATCTGCCGTAAGCCCGGGCATATCATTATGCCAGTGCCCAACCTTTAAAGATGTTCCAAAATGTGCGACAGAATCTTCTAGACCATAATCTGTCAACCGAATTGGCAGGATTCCGATTTCTTTTTCGGGACTATATACGAATTTTGCACCCAATGCTTCACCAATAAGCTGCGCTCCTAAACACACCCCTACGACAGCTTTTCCTTTTCGAATACATTTTTGAATTAACGAAATCTCCGCTTTTGCATTAAAGTGCGAACATTCCTCCTGCGTAGTATTAGGACTTTGGGGGCCACCCATTACAATGAGCATATCTATATTTTCTAGTGCATGCGGAAGCATATCGTTTTCAAACATTTTTGAAAACGATATAAAGTGTTCACGCTTTTCAGCCCAGTTCAAGTAAGCACCAGGCGCTTCAAATAATTCGTGTTGTATAAAATGGACGTTCATCAATATTATTTTTTTATATGAATAACTCGTTGGGTTAAATTATTTTCAACACATAGAAACATAGTTTAACTAAACTTAAAAAAGGCGTTTCACTAGTCTAAATGCACATAGTTTAGCTATGTGTGGAAACTTGTTTCTTCCATTTTCTTTTTTTCGGCACAAAAAACTATGCTTCTATGTGTTAAAATGCTTTTATTTTTTTAATTACACCCAACGGGTTATATGAATAATAATTCCAGTATAAAACTACTTCACTTCTTAACTTTTGGGGTGACACAGTTTAGAAATAAAACAGCTAGTCCAGCTTCAAATACAATCAGCCTCATTTTTATAACAAAAATCCATTCAGAAATATTGAACAGTTTTTTGCCTTTAAACAAAAGTTAAAAATCTACCTTAAATCTATCAAAAAGCCTCTTACAGCCTTTCTGGTTAAAAATTAACGTTGTTTGTCGATAAAAAACACCCGTTTGACGGGATTCCGTAAAAAGTAGTGATAATTAATACATATATTCGCAAAAATTTTTTTTGATGAAAGTAATATTACGCTTATTAATATTTTCGTGCTTTTTTAATTCCATATACGCCCAAAACGAAACCAACATCACTTACGGATTAAAATTAGGCGGACTGTATTCTAAAATCAGTAATCTGCCAGAAAGCATCAAAGGACGAGACAACACTTTTGACAACAGCACTATGGAAAATCAAGGTGTTTATGGGCTAGAAGGAGGTTTCTTTCTTAATTTAAAACTTTACGATACCCGCGTTGCCATTCAGCCCGAGATCCTGTTTAGACAATCTGGCGAAAAAGTCACCTATCAGGATGCTCTAGGAAAAAAGTTTGATTTGGGGCTTCACTACTCCTATCTGCAAATCGGCGCATTGTACAAAGTGTATCCGTACGAAGGCCTCAATTTGGGTGCTGGAGCATTTTACGGCATTAACTTATCTCCCAATAATGTTACTTATACTTCTAACGAAGCCAATGGAATGTACGATGTAGCGACAAGACAGTTTTACATAGACGGTCTCGAAGGTGCAGGCGATTTTGCATTGTGCTTTGCATTAGGATATGAACTCCATAAAAGCATTCATTTTGACATGCGCTATTATCTCGGAGTAAAAGATATGGTCAAAAGTCATGCTTCCTCTTTTCAGTTCATCGAAAATCAAAACAAAAGCAGTGTTTTTTGCTTTTCGGTAGGCTATAGTTTTCATCAATGGTAATTTATAAAAAATGAAAAAAATCATTCTGCTTCTTTTATTGGTAAGCAACAAATCTGTTTTCGCACAAAGTGACAGAGAAATAACATATGGCCTTTTTGGTGGCGGTATCTACTCCAAAATGTCGAATCTTCCGGATGTGATAGTGCCAAAAGGTATCTACGAAGGATATACTTTAAAAGAAGAAGGTAAGTTTGGCGGTACGGGCGGACTTTTCATTAACTGGAAATATCCGTATGCCAAAGTAAGCATCCAGACGGAAATCTCCTATTCGGGACAATCAACCGATTTGAATTATGAAGACGTAAAAGGTCTTAAATACAAAATGACTTTTGGATACAGCTATATCAACGTTGGAGCTCAGTTCAAATATTATCCTGTAGAAGGATTTTATGTTGGCTTTGGTCCTTATGTTGGGTTTAATATTGCGAGCGACAATATCAAATATACTTCTAATGCACAGCAAATATTTGCAGATTCGGGAGTTTATTTTGAACCCGATGCCAACGTACAGAAAGTTTTAAAAGAATCTCTTACTGGAAAAAATTACTTCTACGGAATGCTTTCTGCAGGCTATGAGTTCAGCTCAAATCTATCTATTGGAGCTCGATACACCATAGGCATTACAGACGCATTGGCTACAGAAGAAAACGGACATCGCTATAGCGAAAACAAAAATAAGATCAACAGTATTTCTCTAATCATCGGGTATTCTTTTGACTTTGATGATTTAGCTAATTTCTAGCAATTAAAAACTCTGTATTATGTATAAAAAGTTTTTTTCAGCTTTAGTTTTTATATCGTCGCTGACCGGAAATATAGCGTCTTCGCAACAAAAACCATTACCGGGAGCCGTTTCAGACCCTTATTTCTGGATCAAACCAAAAAATATTGGTGAAAATTATTATTGGGAAAACTTAACAGATAAACAGGGAAAAATAACTGCCGCAAAACAAAATGGAAAGGCTTTCAATTTTAACCCGAGCATTGTTTTTGACACCACGCAGGATTCTTTGATTCTGCCTCTAGGCACCGACAGCAAAAGACGTCAGACGTTGTTTATGGTTTATAAAGTAAAAGACAGTTTAAAGGAGCAGTTTTTATGGACCATAAACGATCCTGAAAAAACGCTTTCTACCGCAACCAACAAACGCTTGGTCGATTTAAAAAAGTATTCTTACCAATCGTACCAAGAAAAAATAAAACCGCACAAGGCGAACATTCATTTTTTTCAGCAAAATATTACCGATAGTGTCGCCAAAGCGTCTTCTTTGACTATTGGCCAAAAATCAAAGGCTGAAAAATTACCTCCCGTGGCCTTTGCTGGAAACATCAGCGAAATTTTGGTCTACAATCGCGTTTTATCTGGTGCCGAAACCCAAAGAGCAGCAAGTTATCTGGCCATGAAATACGGAATTTCTCTTTCTCAATTTGATAATAAAAACTACGTCAACAGCCAAGGACAGACTATCTGGGATGCCGAAAAACATAAAGGCTTTACTTCATCGATTACTGCGGTAGGCCGCGATGATGCCAGCGGATTGCTGCAAGCCAAAAGCAGCAATATGATTGATGAAGGCTTGCTGACTATAGAACTTAAAAGCAAATCAGAAAAAATTCCAAACAATTATTTTGCGTTTTGGAGCGATAACGGAAAAGAACTCCTCGTCAAAAAACAAGAACAAGGAGAACCGGTTGGAGTTTCGAGAGAATGGCAGCTAGACTTTGCAAATCCTTCGGACCTAAGCCTTAATTGGACTTTCAATCCTAAATTTATCAAAGGAACATTACCAAAAGACACTTTTTATTGGCTGTTGGTGGATTATTCTGGAAAAGGAACTTATGATGAAAACGATTCCGAATACATTCGTTTAGGAAGCACTTCTAGCACCGAAAAACTGGTTTTAAACGATTTTGATTGGAATAAACAAAAACAAGGAACGGCTAGATTTACGCTAAAGATCGCTCCGCAAATGTTTAGCCGTGTTTGGATTACCGAAGCAGTTTGCGGTGTAGCCGGATCCGGAGAGCTTAATTATACTATTGAGGGAGGTGAAGCTCCTTTTACTGTTACCGTAAAAAAAGAAGGCAGCGAAGCCATCGTAAAAAAATGGAATCAGGCTGCCAAAAGCAAATCTGGACTGCAGCTTTCGTCTGGAACCTATGACTATATTGTAAAAGACGCTAAAGGAAATCTCTACAGCGAAACTGTATTTGTAGCAGACAAAGAAGGCACTTTTCCGAATCTTAAATCAGAATATTTGCTGACGGACGGAAATGCATTGCTTTTAGATGCCAGCAAAGATCTTCCGAACGGAAATTATCAGTACGAATGGTTTTACGAGGGAAATTTTATAGATGATAATGCAAAAATTCTAATTGACCAACCAGGTGTTTACGAACTCCGACTGACAAACAACCAAGAATGCAAAACGTCTAAAAAAATTGCTGTAGCAACAGACGGGAAAGAAATTACAGATTCAAGTATTTTAATGCTGTATCCAAACCCTGCTCCCGACGGAAAATTTACTATTGCAATGCAGTTTCCTAAAAAAACAAATGCCTCAGTACGTATTTATTCGCCAACAGGCTCATTAGTAAAACAAAAACAGTTCACGCAAATCGAAACCTATCTGTACGAGGACAACATTCAGGGACCAAACGGAATGTATTTACTAAAGGTAGACTCAGATTTTGGAACCAAGACTTTTAAAGTTATTGTAAAATAATTCGGCTCAGGATTCCCGCTTCCGAATTACATAATATAAACCGATCGCCCCTAACCGATTATCTTTTCTATGAAAAATAAAACAATATTACTGCTCTTTCTAATTGGCACATTTTTGTTTGCAGCAAATTTTGGAGATTATAAAATCACATCTTTATTTTCTGAAAGTACTTTTACAGAGAACATAACAATTGTACAATCTGATACTGCCATTGTTTTTAAAAACGAAAGCAAAAGCACAAAATTATTTTCAGCAGATATTCAGGAAGGGATTATCGGGACTGTAAATTCTGAAGATATTGATGATGCCTATGACAACGTTTTTCATCTAAAAATTGATGAACTTCCGTCTTTTTCAGAGAATGCTTATTTGGAATATGATTTATACGGCTATGATCGAGCAGCGTCAATTTCAAGAAGTTTAAACAATCAGGCGAGTATTGGTGGACAATTTTTATCGCATAATAAATCTTGGACAAAACAATCGGAGCTTTTATCTGAAAAGTCGCTCCGCAAAGGCGATAATGTACTTTTGTTTACAGCTCCTGAAGGAATTTCGAACAGCTATAAAATTAAAAATGTCCGAATTGTTTATAAAACAGCTTCGGCTGATAAAGGCTTCACGCTCTTAAAAGCAGATGACAAATTATACATCAAAGGAACCAATTTTCCTTCGCAAATCAAAAAAATGAGCATTGCCGGAATTGCGGTCGATGTAAACCAGCCTGAATTTGAACTAATCCTGAATGCTCAAAATACAGGAAAAACGATTTTGATCAGCAAGGAAACCACTACAGGCATATTGGTAAATGACAAAATAGAACTCAATCAATTTACCAAAGTCGAAGATTACCGAGCACTCGAAAATGCAAAAGAACGCGTTTTTAAAACTATTGATGTTAAGACAGAAAACACCTTGTCGCACAAAGAATTTGATGCGGTTTTTCCTGCCGGAGCTTTAAAAAATAATATTTCTGTTTCGGTAAGCGGTCTTAGAAAAATTGATATTGCGCCTCTTAATTCGGCTATGGTCAATGTTACCGCTACCAATGCCGGTTTCAGATTATTACCTCACGGAACTGTTTTTGAAAAAGCCGTTACACTTTCACTTCCTTACGACAAAAAAGCTATTCCAGAAGGTTATACCGAGAAGGATATCAATGTTTTTTACTTTGATGAAAACAAGCGTCTTTGGCAAGAAGTGACCAAAGATTCGCTGCATATTAAGGAAGGAATCATAAAAGCCAAAACAACCCATTTTACCGACTTTATTGCCGGAATTATAAAAATGCCTGAATCACCAGAAACTTCAGGTTATACTCCAACAAGCATTAAAGATTTAAAAGCAGCGAGTCCGTTAGTTGGAATTCAGTCAATCGCACCACCTTCTGCCAACGGACGAGGAACGGCAAGTACTGGTTTTTCTATCGTAATCCCGAACGGAAGAGGTGGCATGCAACCATCATTCAATTTACAATACGACAGTGATGGCGGACATAGCTGGGCGGGAACTGGCTGGGATATTTCGGCTCCATCTGTAAATATCGAAACCCGCTGGGGAGCACCTCGATATGATGCTTCAAAAGAAACCGAGAGTTATAATCTTGCTGGCGAAGCCTTGATCCCGAATTCGCATCGAGCAGAATGGATTGGCAGAACTTCTGATAAACAGTTTTATCCAAGACGTGAAGGAGCTTTTCAGCAAATCATCCGTAAAGGTTCTTCTCCTAAAAATTATTATTGGGTAGTAAAAGACAAAAGTGGCGTAACCAATTATTATGGAGGAAATGAGTCTGGCCTTAATACAAGTGCAGTGCTACAGGACGGTTCAGGAAATGTCGGGCATTGGGCGCTTTGTCTGCAAAAAGATTTAAAAGGAAACACCATTAGTTACGAATATGATAAACGCAACGGCGAACTTTATCTTAAAAAAGTCTATTACACCGGTTTCGGATCTGAAAAAGGAAATTACACGGTAACCTTCGTTAAAAATTCAGATTTAGGAGAAACTGACCGTCCTGATGTTCAGGTTTCTGCGAGATTAGGTTTTAAACAACTGAACAACCAACTGTTGCGAAAAATCGAAGTGCGCTACAAAAACAGCATGGTACGCAGTTACGAACTCAAATACAAAGAAGGTGCTTTCAAAAAGACTTTATTAGAATCGATTTCAGAATACGACTCAGAATCTAAATTATTCTATACCAACACGATGGATTATTTTGATGATGTTCGTGATTCGTCTGGAAAATACAATCCGTTTGGCAGTGTTCAAAGCTGGGATGTTCCAAATGATAATCTTTCAAACTCTTCTATTCCGGCTTTCAGTGATTTATTATTCTCTGGAAAACATTCGTTGGTAAGCAGTACCGAAGGTTCCACGGAAGGTGTGAGCTACAGACTCGGAATAGGTTTGGCAACCAATGCAGGGAGTTTAAAAGGTTTCACCGTTGGAGGTCACGGAGGAAACAGCTGGGGAAAATCTGACACTGCTGCTATCTTAGAAGATTTAGATGGCGACGGTTTACCTGACAAAGTTTTTAAAACCAAAAATGGTGTTTATTATAGAAAAAACCTTTCGGGAACAGGAGAAAATGGTTTTGGCGAAATTCAGGCAATCAACATCAGCGATGTGGGATTTTCAAAATCGACTTCATTTAACTGGGGTGTCGATTTAAATTTAAAATACGGAAATATTGGTTATGATGAACAACGCTCAACCAGTAAAACAAAAGCCTATTTTATGGACTTTAACGGAGACGGATTAATCGATTTTGTTCGTAACGGCCAAGTTTATTACAACCGATTGGAGAACGGAGTTCCAACTTTTAAAAACAGCAGTTCAGGAACGCCCTCTCCTATTTTTGGAGGAGGAGATCTTACGATTCCGGGATATACCACTATTTCTGCCCAAGAAATTGAAAAACAAAATCCGCTTCACGATGTAGTTCGTATGTGGGAAGCGCCTGTAAAAGGAACCATCAGCGTATCGCATGCATATCAGCTTGTTGAAGAAACTACACCAGAGAGAATAAAAGCCCGCGCCGAATATGTAAACAATGCTGGAGATGACAAAGCCGATGGTGTGCATTTGTATTTTCAAAAAGGAAACCAATTAATTTGGAATGAAGCCATTGGAGCGCAAGATTATGCCGTTAAAACCAAACAAAACGCAGTCCTTTCGGTTGAAAAAGGCGAACGTCTTTATTTCAGAGTCAGCTCAGTAAAAGACGGGAATTTTGATGCTGTAAATTGGGAGCCTGTTATAACTTATTCGCAGTTTAAACATTTTGACAGAGACCTCAACGGAACCATTACAGAAAGTGATGTCAATGCCGCAAACTTAAAAGATGCCAATTTATATTCGCTCTCAGAGTATAAGCCAAGCAGCGATTTTTTCAGCAGTTCGTTGGCCGGAAAAGCGATTCCGACTGCAGGAAATGTTTTATTGAAAGGAATTTTGAATAAACCCGTTACGTCAGATCATATCAGATTGGTAGTGACCAAAACGTATTTGGAACAGAACGATCCGCCTGTTGTTGTTTATGAAAAGACATTTTTAGCAAATGAAGTTGCTTCGTTTAATCTGACGTCAATCACTTTGCCTTCGTTTGAAGCAGAAACGCAAATCAGCTTGGCATTAGAAACCCAGACCAATATAAACTGGCAGACCGTTTCTTTTTCTCCAAGCGTAGTTGTACCGGCTTATCCGGGCAGCGTTGCAGAAGAAACACCTATAGAAGTTTCGCATTTATTATACAACAAACGCGAAGGAAATTGTAACACTGCAGGAATCACCTCAACAACTGGAGGCAAGGTTAAGTTAAGTATATTGCCTCAAGATTTAATACTTGCAACTCCTTTTCAATATCCAGGAAACATCAACAATTACAACGGAGAAGTAATTATTTCGGCCAAACAAAACAATCTTTTATTAGCTCGTCAGCGTTTTCAAATTACTGCCGGAACCCTTGTTCCTGTAACGAATGCTTTTGACAATTTGGTGGTTTATCCAGATGCTGTTTCGGGAGTTCCAATTCAGCTAGAAATGACGGTTTCTAATCAGCAGTCGATTACTATCATTAAAAATTATCCAAAAACCAATGCTTTAAAAATTCAGGTTCAGGTAACCGACTTGAAAGATTTGGCCGATTTGACTGATGATGTAATTTGGAACGGAAACACAGATGATTTTTCGATTTACAGCCTTTTAACAACAGACGAACGAACTTTAGGATTGTCCCAAAGAAACTGGGGAGGTTTTATCATTAACGGAACATTGGCTTCTAACACCATAGACGAAACACAGTTAAAACAATCTGACGCTTATAATACAGAACCCGATTTAGACAATACAGATCCTGAAAATTATGACGGAAAAGGGTATGAAGTGGCCAACAACTATTTTGTTTCGCTAAATCCGTCTTACACTAAAGCAAAATGGCAGGGTCTAGAAGAAGGAATTTACATAAAAGGCGAGATAATCGGAACTTCAAGATTAGGAGAAGATGACATAGCCGATTATACCGATTTTTCGCTTCCGAATTTACAAGGAGGCAGCACTTCTGCATTGGATATGATCAGCGAAAGCAAAAGCAAAAGTATTTCGGCTGGAGCTTCTGCCGGATTTGCAAATGTAGGTTACAGCAAATCTATAGATGGGGATTCGTATGTTACTCAGACCATGAGTGATTTTAACGGAGACCGTTTTCCAGATTATATTCGAGGCGGAAATGTGCAGCTAACCGCTCCTGTCGGAAAAATATCGGATGAAATCATCGATTTGGGAGACAATTTCAGTCATGCCACAACTACTTCTGAAGGTCCGAATTTCGGAGGAAGTTATAGTCACGGATCTCCGAAAAGCGGTTTAGGAATGACGATTGGAAAAGTCGCCGCACAACGAGAAGCATCAAGATCCTGCGCAGATGAAGAAGCAGAAAAAGCAAAAGACCAAATTTCTGTAAGTGCGTCGCAAGGTAAAGGAACAGACCGTGCCAGAATGATTCACAGCGATATTAATGGCGACGGACTTCCTGATAAAATTACAGATTCTGGAGATGTAATGTTGAACACAGGTTATGGATTTGTGTCTGGTGGCAATTGGAATCTTGGAAGCTTAAACAAAGGTTTTTCTAAAGACTGGAGCGCCGGACTAGGTTTCAGCATCAAACAGGGGTCTATTTCTGGAGGCGCCAATTATGCCCGATCAGAGTCTGATGTCGACGAGTCTTTTATGGACATCAATGGTGACGGTCTAGCAGATAAAATTAGTTACCAAGGTAATACCATGAATGTTGCTTTTAACTTAGGAGACTCTTTCGACAAACCCGTAGCGTATCCTAAATTTTCAGAAATGAACCTAAACAAAGGAGTTAGTTACGGAATGAATGCTAATTTCTCGTTTGACATTACCGTTTGGTTGCTTCGTATAACACCAACTGTTGGCGGCAGCAAAGGCTGGAGCACAAGCCGTTCTGAAGGAACGTATATGGATATTGACGGAGATGGAAATCTAGATTATGTTGTCTCTACAGACGATAACAATTTAACGGTTCAGCTATCTAACATCAAAAGAACCAACAAACTTAAAAGCGTCGCCAACGGTGCTGGAAATAGCTTCACGGTAGATTACGAACTGACTAAACCGAGTTATGAAAATCCGTCTGCCAAATGGGTTTTACAGTCGGTTGACATTTTTGACGGACATACGGGCGACGGAATCGATCATTCGATTGCCAAGTTTAGATATGAAGACGGTTATCAAGACCGTCGTGAAAGAGAGTTTTACGGTTTCGGAAAAGTAATTCAGGAACAGATTGATGCTGCTGATGATTCGGTTTTCATGACTACTGTTCAGGAGTTTTACAATCAGGATTATTTCAGAAAAAACCTTTTAAAACACAGTTACACTTTAGACAAAAACGGAAAAATGCGTCAGGAGGCTGAAAATGAATACAGTTTTGTTGATGTGGCTACGCAAGCCAGCGTTCCGGTTTCTGACTTAAATTTGCCATCTTGTGATGATAAACGAATTTTTGTTGGACTGATTCACACCAATCAAAAAGTATACGAGGGAGGTAGTGAATATTTGGAAACGAACACTTTTAATACGTATGATGCTAAAGGAAATATCATTCAGTATGAAGATTTAGGAAATGGAACTGCCGATGATAAAGTAACGGCTAAAATTACGTATCACGAAAGCACTACTCCTTATTATGGCGGAATTCCGAAACAATTGGAAGTATATACAACTGATGGATTACGTCGTAAAAGAGCGACAACAATCGACACTAAAACTGCTGAAGTAATACAGATTAAAAACTATGCTGCAGCGGATAAAATTGCCATTACCGATATTGAATACGATACGTACGGAAACCTGCAAAAAATTACAGGTCCAACCAATCATAAAGATCAGCGAATGACTTTGGAATATGTATTTGATGGCGAAAACCATCAATACATGACCGAAATAAAAGATGCATTTGACTATCAAAGCAAGATGGAATACGATTATCGTTACGGCGTTCCATTAAAAACGACCGACCGAAACGACCAAAGCATCATTTATACACTTGATGCCAAAGGCCGTCCGGCAACTATAAAAGCGCCATACGAAATCGCTTCGGGAAAACCGTACACAATTGCGTACGAGTATTTTCCAGAAGCAAAAGTACCGTATGCCAAAACCAAAAATTACGATCCTGAAATAGACAAAGATATTGAGACATACACCTACACTGATGGTTTAGGAAGAGCTTTACAAGTTAAAAAAACAGCCAGTTTGTTTACTCAGGCAGGAAGTGCAGATCAGGAAGCGCATATTATCTCTGGAAAAATCATTTATGATGGTTTAGGAAGGCCAATAACCAGCTACTACCCTACCACCACTACTACAATTGATAATAATTTGAGTGCCGCATTGTCAAATGTTACACCAACTGAAACAGAATACGACGAAGTTAACAGAGCTGTAAAAGTGACATTACCCGACGGAAGTACCAATACTACTACTTTTGTTTTGGAAGATTATGATGGAGTAATGGTATTAAAAACTACTCAGACCGATGCATTAAACAAAACAGCTGAAACATTTACAGATGCCACTGGACAGAATTTAGCCAGCATGCAGAATGATTTATTAACCAAGTTTGAGACCAATGCATTAGGCGAAATGATCAAAGTAACCGATGCTATGGATCATGTTACCAAAAGCAGTTATGACTGGTTAGGAAGACGTACAGAATTTACACACCCTGACGCTGGAACAACAACGATGCAATACGATTTGGCAAGTAACTTAACTACTCGTATCACACAGGACATCAAAAACACAGTACCAAACGGCGGTGCGATTGAATATGTGTACAATTTCAACCGTTTAGAAAGCATAAAATATCCTAAAAATCCGCAGAATAATGTGCAATATAACTACGGCAAAGCTGATGGAACTGCATCTCGTCGAGGCAGATTGTGGTTTGTACAGGATGCCAGCGGTGGTCAGGAATTTTTCTATGGGAAACTGGGAGAAATTGAAAAAGAAATCCGTACCCTTCGTATTACGCCTACAGATGTTCAGACCTATATTTCGCAGTACGAATACGACACTTGGAACCGTATTCAGAAAATGACTTATCCAGATGGTGAGGTAGTAGAATATACTTATAACCGCGCTGGAAACCTACAGAGCATGCAGGGTAAAAAAGAAAGTCATACTTACGATTATATCAAACAATTGAGTTATGACGAATTTGAACAGCGCAAGTATTTAAAATACGGAAACAATACCGAAACCAATTATACTTACGATCCTGTCATGCGCAGGTTACAGCAAATGCAGGTAAAAAGCGGCACAAGACAGGTCATGAACAATGCTTACGGTTATGATTTGGTCGGAAATGTACTGAGCATCAAAAACACTGCTCCGATTGTTAATAATACTTTGGGAGGAACATCTTCGCACGAATATCAGTACGATGATTTTTACCGATTAAAATCGGCAAAAGCGACTTATCAGGGCGAATTTACCAAAGCAAGTTACGAACTGAATATGAGCTACAACAAAATGCACAATATTACTAAAAAAGATTTGGTGCATACCGTTAATAATGTTCAGAAAGGGTATGTCTTAGATTATAATTACGATAACGAATTACATCCGAACGCGCCAAATAAAATTGCTGAAGTCGGAAAAGCTATTCCACGTGAGTACGTTTACGACGGTAACGGAAACCCAACGAGTTATACCGAAGACCAAAACTTCAGAAAAATGACTTGGGACGAAGAAAACCGCTTGATGGGAATTAACGATAACGGTAGAATCCACCAATATACATATGATGCAGGAGGCGAACGTGTTATTAAAAGTTCAGGAGATTCGCAGAATGTAGCTATAAACGGTGAAACTGCTGCAACGATTGTACATACCGATGATTATACGGGTTATGTTTCTCCGTATTTTGTAATTAGTAAAGGTAAATTTACCAAACATTATTTTGAAGGTGCCGGACGTATTGTAAGCAAACTGGGGAATGGCGCTTTTGCACAACCATTAGGAATTACAGCAGGTGGTGTAAATTACACCAAACTAACAGCTGAGCAGCAAAAAGCATTAGATACCTATGTGCGAAGTTTAGGCTTACCGCCTGGACCACCGACCCAACAAGGCATTTATGCAACGCCAGAGTTTACAGGAAATCCATACCCAAGCGAAGTAATTAAACCGGTAGACGAAAATCAGGAACCGCCAGAAGGATGGCCGAGAAACCCAATTTTCAATGCGCCGGGAGATGTACCGGGGCCACCAGTACAATTCGGCCCTCCGGTTGAGCCCGAAACCGTAAAATCGGGAGAAGGTTTTACCGGAACAGGTATGCCTGAGAATGATATTTTCTATTTCCATCCTGATCATTTGGGAAGTACTTCGTATATTACCAACAAAAACGGTTCTATTTCACAACATGTGGAGTATATTGCATTTGGTGAGGTTTTGTTTGAGGAGCATTCATCTAGTTTTTCTTCGCCTTATTTATTTAATGGAAAGGAATTGGATAGGGAAACAAATTTGAGTTATTATGGGGCTAGGTATTTGGATATGAAAACTTCGTTGTGGTTGAATGTTGACCCACTAGCGCTTTTTAATCCTGTATTTGAGAATGAATTTTATTTTGAAGGACAGCATAATGGAGGTATTTATTATAGTGGAAATTTAAACCCTTATATTTATTGTTATCAAAATCCTGTAAAATATGTTGATCCAAATGGAAAACAAACTGAGGTTACAAATAATGGAACCATATTCAATGCCGATAAAAATACTGTTGTAGATCCTTTATTACAAAGAGCGGATAGAATAAATGAAGAATCTCATATTCGAACAAATAAATCTATTTATGCCAATGCAGTTAAGCAGAAAGTAGAAAATAATACAACACATATTTATTCACACGGATGGTATACAGATGGAGATTCAAATTCAAAAGGATATTCTTATCTCACCATCTATTTTGAAGCAGAAGGAGTTCATCATGCAGTTTCTAATACTGAACATATGAGAAACTGGCTTAAAACAAATAATATAAGTAGTTCTTTTTTATCGAAGAAAAATCATATTCTAATATTACATGGCTGTAGAGGTGCATATGGTGAGAATTCAGTAGCGAAAACTCTCTCGATAGAGAATAAAAAAACTGGATTAATAACTGTTGGTGCTACAGGAAATGTATTATATAATGAAAAAGGGCAATATATCGGAACCGCAACAAATGGCACAAAAAATAAAGGTTCTTGGAATGTATATAAAAATGGAAAACTCATTAAGTCATTTCCTTGGAATTGGAAACCTAATAGTAATGATGTAAAAAAATATTTAAATGAACAGAATTAAATTTGCAAAAAAAATATTAATCATCTCACTAATCATTATTCTAGTCGGATGTGAAGAAAAAAAGAAAGATACTTTTTATGATAAGGTATTGTATTATCATAGCAATACATATATGATACCAGGACCTCCTGACAATACTCAAAAACATGAAATTTATTTTTTTCACTTTGCTCATAAAACCAATGTAGAAGCTTATTCAAATCTTTCTAAATTTGGTTACGCAGAATGCAAGATTAGTCCTGAGTTCGCATTAAAAATAGATGATTTTTTTACCAGTACAGCTCCGCCCACAAAAATGGTAGATCCGAGATGTTTAAATTGCTACCAAGACATAATGCTTTTTTACAAAAAAGACGAATTAATCGGTATTGCGAAGTTTGATTTTAAATGCAACAAATATTGTTACACAAACTTTCTTCAGAATAAAAAAATATTCCTAAAAAGAGATTGCGGAAAATACAAGTATCTTTTTAAAAAATAAATGTATGTGAAAAACTATCCGATTGTGCAGATATATCTCAAGTACCGATAGCGCGGATTTGCAATCCGTGCTATCGGTATGCTCTTTTTGAAAAAGCAGATCTACATAAAAATGAAAAAGTTCGTAATTTGTTTCTAATAAGTTTTTTAATTATTTTTCTAATATCTTATCTCTCGGGATTGAATGATGATATTTTCAGAGAAAAGTATTATGAAGCAATATGGTAAAAAGATTTAGTAAACTACTTTATATAGTACATTATATGGGTTTTGCCATATTGGTGGTTTATCGTATTGCTTGGCAGTTTCCTTCTAGGTGGAATGATTTTTCTATTTGTATTAATTTTTAGCAGAATATTACTTTACTTAAAAGCTGACTAGAAAAATTAGATCAAAAACCCAATCTCACGGATTTGCAATCCGATTGAGCAGATTTATATCCATTAACGATAGCATGGCCTTGCAATCACAAGTGTTCGAAGCCTTATTTTTATGTTTAACAAAAAATGGTACGTTACCCGCTTTCTATAATTTAAAGTAATAGTAATGGAGGAATGAGTATCAAATATTCAAGACCTAACAACAGATTTGGAGATGTTCCTGAAACAAAAAAGATTTTCCGTACATTAAAAAATTAATTAGTTAAATAATGAATGAAAAAGTAAATAAAACGGTAAAATATAGTTTTTTTTTAGTATTCCTTTTTATTTTTTGTACAAATAAAAAAGACCATGAGTGCAAAGATCAAGGACTGAAAATCGAATATCTATCAGATATGGATAAATTAATTCAAAATGGATATATATGTGATAATCATTTTGATGATTTTGGTATTGATGAATTAAAGAAATGTCAGGTTGTATTTTCTGATTCGAATTATAAAATTTTATATAACGGATTTCGCAGTAGGGTACTTTTTGATAAAAAAGAAAATTTAAAATTGGCTATCAATTCACTACTTCCCAATTTTCAATCTGTGAAAAACCGACCTTTTTCGTTGTATATTCTAAATGACAAACTTATGCCAGTATATGGAATTACCAAATTTGGAGTTGATCGCCCTTCTGTATTTAAAATTGATTATAAAAACAATAAAATTATTCTTAGCGAGGTTGTCGATAAAGAAGGTAAAGATATAGATGTCAATAAATTAACTTATCAGGAGATACTTTTATTAATAACTAAGATAAAAAACAAATTTAGCTATAAACTTTCAGAAGGAACTTTAGATGATTATTTTTATAAAATGCCTTATTGGACAGAAGGTAGAGAGTAAAAGAGGTAGTGTTTTCCCGGTAGTGTTTCAAAGTAAGTGATGTGAGATTTAGACTTCTAACCTATTGAAAAGGAATAAAAATTCTTAAGAATTATTCTAAAGATGAGCAGTAAAAGCTGAAGAAATGCTTGGTAGTTTGAAGATTGAAAATAAGGCTTTAATACCTAAAGTAAATAAAATGCTAAATAAAGTTGAAAATGGTGAATCTCCTACCAGAATTAAAAATTATTTTAAAAAGGTAAAAGAGCAAGGAAACAAAGCATTAAAAGGTACAAATAACCTTTTACGACAAAAGACAAAAGATGCTGTTCAAAAAGGAACCATTTCAAAAAAAAGCAAATCAATATAGAAAAGATAAACAAAAAGAAAATGATAAATAAAATTTTAAAGAGTAAGTGGATTTATTTTTTACTGCTAATAGGTATAGTATTATATCTACGAGACAATCAATTGATATTAAACTCTCCTAAATATATTTTTTGGATATTATTTTCATTATCCTTTATTATATTATCTGTATTAGAGGTTAAGGATAAAATTAAAATAACAAAAGGCATTTGGAACTATTTTTTCGTAATGATAACGGTTTCTTTTTTTTCCATTTATATCGCTTTAATTTTAAAAATTCCAATCAATGAATATATAATATTTAAAAGCCAGAATGAAATTTTTGAAAAAAAATGCAAAATATCAAATTATATTTCTGGTCGATCAGATAGATTGCTTTTTTATTTTGATAATAAAGTTTATAGTGTAGGATTTAAAAATCATAACCATTTGGAGAGAAAAAATATTATTGATAATTATTTATTAAGATTAGAATACAAAAGATCTATTTTTAATATTTATGTAGTACAGGAATATGAGTTGATTAAAAAATAGAATATAGAAAAGACATAAATTATTAATAATACAAAAAAAACTAAATGAAAAATTTAATTCTTTATTTTTCTTCTTTTTTGCACTTCATATTAATTCTCAATCTTTTGAAGGCAAGCTTTAATACGTTGTAAATACTACTACTTTAGGTGATACTTTAATAAATGGGATAAGTAAGCATAATTTAATTGAGAATTTGAAAAAACAAGGTGAGATACCATTGCACAGATTTTCAAACCGTTAGCGCGGATTTACAATCACAAGTGTTCGAAACCTTATTCGTCTTACTTCTCTTTTTTTAGCAAATCCCTTTATGAAGCAAATAGTTTTCATCTACTGGTTTAATTACTGTAGGTGCCACTGGAAATGTACTTTACAACGAAAATGGAGAATAAATGGGTACAGCTACAAATGGAACTAAAAACAAAGGCTCTTGGAATGTATATAAAGGCGGAAAACTCATTAAGTCATTTCCTTGGGATTGGAAACCGAATAGTAAAGAGGTAAAAAAAATAATTAATGAAAAGTAATTTATTATTTAAAAAAGAAATGATTGCTTTACTTATAAGTATTATTTCATTTAGTTGTGTTAAGGATAAAGATAACACCTTATTTTATGACAAAGTAGAATATTATCATAGTGATTATTATAAAATCCCAGGCCCTCCAGATAATACTCCTAGGTTTGAGGTTTACTATTCTGATTTTGTTAACGAGAATAATAAAACTCATTATAAAAATCTACCTCAATTTGGGTTTGTGAAAAATGAAATCAATGATGAATTATCTATCCAGCTTAAAGATTTTTTCACAGGTCACAACCCAGGCGAATATTTCCCTGATTACAAATGTCTGAATTGCTATCAAGACATAATGCTTTTTTACAAAAAAGACGAATTAATTGGTATTGCGAAATTTGATTTTAAATGCAACAAATACTGTTACACGAACTTTCTTCAGAATAAAAAAATATTCCTAAAAAGAGATTGCGGAAAATACAGGTATCTTTTTAAAAACTAAACGCAATCACAATATAGTGGCTGGTAAGTGATGGACTTGGCACCTCACCAGCTGGACCACATGAAATGCTCTTGGGATTAGGACTAGATCATGAAATGATGAGAGAGGAAAAGGTACTTCAATTATAATGGTTGCATGTGGTATTGGTGGATTCTAAATATCATTATGATACAAAAGCAAAAGGAGGAACAGTCAAACCTGTTTACACGAATAGTAGTAAAATGGTAAAGTCAAAGCGACACCAAAAACAGCAATCGATTTGTAAATAAGATTCATTTTTTTGTACCTAAAAAGTTACAAATTATTATTGCAGCCATTTTTTTATTTTAACTTAAAATAATATTTTTTTTACAAAAAAGCAAACTTTTTTTATATAAAAAACGGTTTTTAAACCCGTAAATCGCTAATAATCTATGTTTTTAAGGTTGTTTTAAGGTTGAATTTAACTTTTTATTCTACATTTGTTCATCCAATCCGAAAAAATGATAAACAACATTAAGACCGTCTTCAGCATTAAAGACCTTGAGAACTTATCTGGAATAAAAGCCCACACGATACGCATCTGGGAGAAGAGATATAACATTCTCGAGCCTATGCGTACAGACACCAATATTCGCCTTTATAATCTGCAAAACCTGCAAAAACTTTTAAATATAACCTTACTGCACGAGTACGGTTATAAGATTTCTAAAATCGCAACTTATCCAGAAGAAAAAATTCCGCAATTGGTTCGCGAAATCATTTCTAAGAAAAACTCTCAAAACTACGCCATTACTTCTTTTAAAATGGCAATGATGAATTTTGACCAGGAATTATTCTTCAATACTTTTGACTGGCTTATCTCGGAGAAGACATTCAAAGAAGTTTTCAAAGAACATTTTCTCCCGCTTCTTAAAGAACTCGGACTTTTATGGCAGTCCGAAACCATAACACCTGCAAATGAACATTTTATGAGTTATTTGATCAAGCAGAAAATTTTGATTTATACCGAAAGCCTGCAAATCAAAAAGCCAACCAAAACCGATCGTATTTTTGTATTGTCGCTTCCGCTAAATGAAATTCACCAAATCGGATTATTGTATCTTCAATACGAAATTCTCGATAAAGGCTACAAAACCATATACTTAGGCGAAAGCATGCCTATAGAAAATCTTCAGGATTTGACAAGACATTTTGAAAATATCACATTTGTTTCGTTCATGACTATTCAGCCGGACCGAACTGTTATCAACCAGTACGTAAAATCAATGGGACAGAAATTGCTGCAAAAAAACAACGAAATCTGGCTTATGGGTAAAATGACCGAACATATAGACCCAAAAATTCTATCAGACAGAATTCGTGTTTTTGATTCGATGGAAGAAACTATTAACATGATGTAGTTTTATTTTGTTTAAAGTTTTTCTATATTTGTTAAACAAATGAGAAAAACTGTCACAATAATAGGTTCTGGTTTTGCTGCTCTTTCTTGCGCATGTTATCTGGCGCAACAAGGTCATAGCGTCACTATATACGAGAAAAACGAAACTATAGGCGGAAGAGCCAGGCAGTTTAAAGCTGCAGGTTTTACCTTTGATATGGGGCCAAGCTGGTATTGGATGCCCGATGTGTTTGAGAATTTCTTCAAAGACTTCAACAAAAAGACTTCTGATTATTATGAGCTTATTAAGCTCAATCCCGCATACAGGGTCTATTTCGGAATAAACGATTTTGTTAGCATTTATGATAATTTAGAAGAAATCAAACAGACTTTTGAATCTATTGAAAAAGGCAGCTCGCTTAAATTGCAAAGCTTTATTTCGGAGGCAAAAAGCAATTACGACATTGCCATCAAAGATTTGGTTTATCGTCCGGGTGTTTCGCCATTGGAACTTATTACTCCAAAAACCATTCTAAAACTGAATCAGTTTTTTGGTTCGGTCAGTCGCGGCATCCAAAAAAAATTCAAAAACAAAAAACTGATTCAGATTCTCGAATTTCCGGTTTTGTTTTTGGGCGCCAAACCATCTAAAACACCTTCTTTTTACAATTTTATGAATTATGCCGATTTCGGCCTCGGAACCTGGCATCCTAAAACAGGAATGTTTGATGTTGTACGAGGATTAGAAAAGCTAGCTCTAGAGCTTGGCGTAACCATTAAGACAAATTCTCCGATTGAAAAAATAGAGGTTAAGGACAAAACTGCAGTCGGGGTCATTTTAAACAAAACATTTATCCCATCAGATATCGTAGTTAGCGGTGCCGATTATCAGCACAGCGAAAGTTTATTAGAAGAACAATATCAGACTTATTCTCAAAAATATTGGGAAAGCCGCGTTTTTGCGCCTTCTTCTCTCCTATTCTTTGTGGGTTTCAATAAAAAAATAGAAAACATTTCGCACCACGCCTTATTTTTTGACACCGATTTTAATCAGCATGCCGAAGCGATTTACGATAACCCGAAATGGCCTGACGAACCGCTTTTTTATGCCAATTTTCCATCAAAAACAGATTCGACTGCCGCACCAGATGGAATGGAGTCTGGTTTTTTCCTGATTCCTCTTGCGCCCGGAATCGAAGATTCTGAAGAACTTCGCCAACAATATTTTGATAAAATAATTACTCGTTTTGAAAAACTGACCAATCAAAACATTCGTGACGCGATTATCTATAAAAAATCATTCTGCAAAAATGACTTTGTAGCCGATTATAATGCATACAAAGGAAATGCCTACGGAATGGCCAACACTTTGTTTCAGACGGCTTTTTTAAGGCCGAAACTAAAAAGCAAAAAAGTTCGTAACTTGTATTTTACAGGACAGCTCACTGTTCCGGGACCGGGAGTTCCACCTGCTTTAATTTCGGGAAAATTAGCGGCAGAATTAATTCAAAAATCTTTAAAAGCTTTACAATGAAATCACTATTCGACGCCGCTTCTTTCAAATGCAGTAAGCTGATAACCCAGAGCTACAGCACTTCTTTTTCCCTTGCCGTAAAAATGCTTTCTCCAAGCATTCGAGATGGCATTTATAGCATTTACGGTTTTGTTCGCCTCGCAGACGAAATTGTAGATTCTTTTCACGATTACGAAAAAGAATACCTTCTAGACGATTTTGAAACCGAGTATTATAAGGCCGCACAACTGGGCATCAGCCTTAATCCAATTCTGAACTCGTTTCAGCAGACAGTAAAACAATATAATATTACAGACGATTTGATTCAGGCGTTTCTAAAGAGCATGAAACTCGACCTTATCAAGTCTACTTACACCACCAAAAGCGAGTACGAAGATTACATTTATGGATCGGCAGATGTTGTCGGACTTATGTGTTTAAAGGTTTTTGTGAAAGGAAACAATCAAAAATACGAGCAGCTAAAACAAGAAGCGATGAAACTGGGATCGGCTTTTCAGAAAGTCAATTTCCTGAGAGATCTAAAAGATGATAATCTTATTTTAAATCGAAATTATTTTCCTGGAATCGACCTTAAGAATTTCGACGAAAACGCCAAAACAGCCATTATAAACGAAATTGAAGACGATTTTAAAATGGCTTTTCAAGGAATTATAAAACTACCGATTGAAGCCAAATTCGGTGTTTATACAGCTTACATTTATTATAAAAAACTGCTTAAAAAGTTAAAGAACACGCCGTGCCACGAAATAGGAAATGCCAGAATACGAGTTTCCAATTACACAAAAGCGGGACTTCTGGCACAGTCCTTTGTAACCTATAAACTGAAAATGGTGTAAAGAACCTCAAAAAACCAAACCAAATAAACAAAAGCTCTTTTTTTACGATTTTAAATCATAACTTTAATACAGCAACAACAACAAAATGATTTCTTTTTTAATCTTTATAGGCGTTTTTTTGTTTATGGAATGCATTACTTGGCTTACGCATAAATATGTTATGCATGGCTTTATGTGGTATTTTCATTCCGATCATCACCAGCCGAAATACGAAGATACTTTTGAGCGAAACGACATTTTTTTTGTCATATTCGCCATACCCAGTATTTTACTTTTTTATTTTGGCGTAAAAGCCGATTTCAATTACTTGTTTTTTATCGCGTGCGGGGTTACGCTTTATGGAGTATGTTATTTCTTAATTCACGATGTTTTGATTCACCAGCGATTTAAATGGTTTAAAAACACCAAAAACAAATACCTCATCGGACTAAGAAAAGCGCATAAAATTCATCATAAGCACCTCGGAAAAGAACACGGAGAATGTTTCGGAATGTTGTTTGTTCCTTTTAAATATTATAAAATGTAGAACAATTTGGGCGTTTCCCTCTGGGTCGGGTTTTACACTCACGCTTCCCGATGAAAAATCGGGAGAGCTCCGCTACAACCCCTAACGCTCACGTAAAACAAGAACCATTCGTAATAATCTGCGTTATGAAATTATACAAAATAGAAACTGTACAGCACATTAATACTACTATAGAAGAATGTTGGGACTTTTTTTCGAGTCCAAAAAACCTGCAGACAATCACGCTCGACAATATGAGTTTTACCATTCAGGATTTTGACGAAAAAAGAATGTATCCCGGTCAAATCATTACGTATACGCTAAAACCGCTCCTCGGAATCAAGATTTCTTGGGTAACCGAAATTACTTTTGTCAAAGACCATCACTATTTTATCGATGTGCAGCGTTTTGGACCATATAAATTATGGCATCATAAGCATTTTTTTGAACCGACCGAAAATGGAATAAAAATGACCGATGTTGTGCATTACGCTCTTCCATTCGGATATTTAGGACGTCTGATGAATCGATTAATTATTCAAGACAAACTCAAATCAATCTTTGACTACCGACGCAACAAAGTCGAAGAATTATTTAACCCCTTGGGTATAATTAAAAAATAAAAGCATTTTAACACATAGAAGCATAGTTTTTTGTGCCGAAAAAAGAAAAATGGAACAAACAAGTTTCCACACATAGCTAAACTATGTGCATTTAGACTAGTGAAACGCATTTTTTAAGTTTAGCTCTATGTTCCTATGTGTTGTAAATAATTTAACCCAACAACTTTATTTAATTCTAAAATAGAATCCAACAAAGATTTCGGGAAACTAATTCTTACCCTAAAAATGACAAAACAAAAAAACAATTTTTTCTGGTTCAGACGCGATCTTCGTTTAGACGATAATTTCGGATTATTCAATGCATTGCAGTCCGACTTTCCGATTATGCCGCTTTTTATTTTTGATGAAGACATACTCGACAATCTTCCAAAAAATGACGCAAGGGTAACCTTTATCTTTGATTCGCTTCAAAAAATAGATGTTGAACTCCAAAAATACGGTTCTTCGATTTTAATCAAAAAAGGAAAACCATTAGCCGTTTGGAAATCGCTCTTAGAAGAATATGACATACAAGAGATGTTTTATAACAAAGACTACGAGCCATCTGCCATAAAACGCGACCTAGCCGTTTCTGAATTATTAAAACAGCATAATGTTGAAGTATTTTCGTTTAAAGATCATGTGATTTTTGAAGAAAAAGAAATCGTAAAGCAAGACGGACTTCCATACACGGTCTATACTCCCTACAAAAACAAATGGCTGGAAAAATATCAAATTCTCGGTGCCGAAGAACATGATACAAAGCCCTTTTTCTCAAAATTTGCCCAAAACAAATTTACATTTCCAGAACTAGCAGCAATCGGTTTTGACAGAAGTTCTATAAAAGTTCAGCCTCACAACCTCACTCAGATTGAAAATTATAAAGAAACACGCGATTTTCCGGCATTAGACAGTACCTCCTATCTTTCGCCACATCTGCGTTTTGGTACGGTGAGTATTCGTAAGCTGGTAAACTGGGCCAATAGAAAAAACCAAACTTTTCTGAGCGAATTAATCTGGCGGGAATTTTTTATCCAGATTCTATTCAGTTTTCCAAAAGTGGTAAATCGCAATTTTAAATCCAATTACGATGGAATAAATTGGCGCAATAATGAAGAAGATTTTAAACGCTGGTGCACAGGAACAACTGGCTACCCAATGGTAGATGCCGGAATGCGCCAACTTAACGAAACGGGTTATATGCACAATCGTGTACGTATGATTACGGCGAGTTTTTTATGCAAACATTTACTGATCAGCTGGCAATGGGGAGAAGCTTATTTTGCTGAAAAGCTATTAGACTTTGAGCTGGCATCGAATGTTGGAAACTGGCAATGGGCCGCAGGAACTGGTTGCGATGCAGCACCTTATTTCAGGGTTTTTAATCCCGAAATCCAACAGAAAAAATTTGACGAAAAAGGAGAATATATCCGCAAATGGATTCCCGAATTTGATTTGGGTTACAATGAACCAATGGTTAATCATGCCTTTGCGAGAGATCGAGCTATCTCGGTTTATAAAGAGGGAATTTTGAAATAGTTTATTTTGTTTCAGGTTTCAGGTTTCAAGTTTCACGCAGATTTAGCCGATCAGCAGATTAAAAAACTTTGAAAAAGCGCTATACGCAAAGCTCTAGCAACCTGAAACTTGAAACTTGAAACCTCAAACAAACTCTTAATATTTCAAATAATTATCTACAACGATTTTAGCTTTCAAATCGAACATTAAATTGTATAATCCAAAGAAAGTACGGTTCATATATATAAAATGTTTCGAGCCGCGGTTTCCGTTCATTTTTCTGAGATTGGTATCTTCAGAGAAACGTTTTCCTAATTGTGCAATCGCGTTAAAGAAAGTTTCATCCGCAAAATCGAAAGTTTCGTTCTGAAAAGGCTGGGTGAAAAGCGACAACAGCTCGTGAAACATTTCGGTAAAATAGGCCACTTCAGCCGGAGTATCATCAGGGCGAAGAATTTCCAATTCTAACAATTTCTCATTAAAACGTTTTTCGTCTGTAATCACATTTTTATTGATCAGTTCAAAATAAGGTGTGTAAAAATCCTCTGGAATCTGTTTCATGCAACCAAAATCTAACGCAATAAGAGTGTTGTTTTCATCTACCAAAAAGTTCCCAGGATGCGGATCAGCATGTACTTTTCGAAGCACATGAATTTGATACATATAAAAGTCCCAAAGTGCTTGTCCTAATTGGTCTCCAGCCGCTTGGTCATTATTTGACGCAGTGAATTCAGAAAGATGAATTCCCGTCATCCAGTCCATCGTAATGATTTTCTCTGACGAAAACTCAGGATAATAATTCGGAAAAAGTATATTTTCGATTTTGCTGCAAGCATCTACTACTTCTCTGCTCTGTTTTAATTCTAGAAGATAATTTGTCTCTTCGATAAGCTTGTCTTCAACTTCCTTAAAGTATTTATCAGAATCTTTTCCTTGCAGATTAAACATTCGAATGGCAATAGGTTTTACCAGAGCCAAATCGGATGAAATACTATTGGCAACTCCGGGATACTGAATTTTGACCGCCAATTTTTTTCCGTCTTTAACCGCTAGATGCACCTGGCCGATACTGGCCGCATTTACCGAATTCGGATTAAATTCGTCAAAAATCTCATAAGGTGTTTTGCCAAAATTGCTTTTAAACGTTTTTAAAACCAATGGCGCCGATAAGGGCGGCACCGAAAACTGAGAAAGAGAAAATTTCTCTACATAGGCTTGCGGCAGGAAATTTTTATCCATACTGAGCATTTGCGCAACTTTTAGAGCGCTACCTTTCAAGCTTTTTAATCCGTCGTAGATATCTTCGGCATTGTTTTCGTTGAGTTTATCTCGCGTCAAATCTGGATTGACAACTTTTTCAGCATAATGCTTAATATAATTTACACCAATTTTGGCACCAGTCTGAACCAGTTTTCCGGCTCTTTCTATTTTTGAAGTTGGAATATAATCGATTGTTTTCATTTTCCGCTGTACACTTTTTCTTTGAATAAAAATTTTCCGAAATCTATCAAATGATTAATCGGCGCCACATTCATTAATTCGAAAGAAGCATTAACCGATTTTTCAATAAAAATATCCGTTTTTTCAAATGCTGGCGAGGCATCATCAATCCAGAATTTAATAGTCATCAGGAGTTGCACCCAAGCCGATTCCTGAATGGTTTTTTCTTGAAATTTCTGCAGTTTTTCTACTTCCAGTCTATAATCATCTGTCAAAATCTCACTAACATATCCCTTAAAATCATCACGTAGAGCAGAAAGCTGTGCCAAATTACGAAGCGGATTTCTCTGCAGTTTCAAAGCTTCGACAACATAACTCCTGTTTGCCGTTAAAACCTCGAAAAAGGTAAAATAGAAGCTCAGCATTTTATTTTTCATATCATATTGCTGATACTCCTCATTTTTATGAAGCAAATCAACCGTGTTGCTAAAAAACATTCTGAATATTTCTTTCTCCAAACCTTCTAAAGTTCCAAAAAAAGCATAAAATTCGGACTCATCAAAATTGTTTTCCTTCGCAAAATGATAAACCGATTTTGGTCTTTGTCCCTTTTCTAAAACAGTATCCATGTATAGTGAAACGATATCTTCTTTGCTGATAATCTTATTTTTAGCTTCCATTATATTAAAATTTAGAATTTGCCTTAAAGGTAAGCAATGTTTAAGTATCTTTACTTATAGTCAAACAGGTTGTGCTGTTAAATAAATTATAAACTCTCATGTCCAAAAACATCTTAATAACTGGAGGAACAGGATTCATTGGCTCCCATTTGACCGATTTACTATTAGAAAATGGTTATTCGGTCTCTGTGTTAAGCCGTTCTGCCCGCCAAAGCAACTCACAAATCACTTATTATCAATGGGATTTGAAAAAAAACTTTATCGAAGAAGATGCCATTTTGAACGCTGATTTTATAATACATCTCGCAGGAGAAGGCATTGTAGAAAAAAGATGGACCAAAAAACGCAAAAAAGCAATAATAGACAGTCGCGTAAAACCCATTGAACTGATTCTCTCTGTTCTGACAAAACACAACAAAAGTCTAGAAGGTTTTATCTCGGCATCTGGAATCGGGATTTACGGCGCTAAAACGAGCCATAAAATCTGTAACGAAGAAACACCGCCTGCGAACGATTTTCTCGGTATGACGTGCCAAATATGGGAAAATGCCGTTGATAAAATCGGCTCCCTAAATATTCGGACTGCCAAAATAAGAACCGGAATCGTTTTAGCCAAAGACCAAGGTTTTATGAAAAAAATGACTCCTACTTTTAAATCTGGCTTTGGGGCTGTTCTGGGAACTGGAAAACAATATATTCCGTGGATTTATGTCGATGATTTATGTCGAATTTATCTAAAAGCAATAGAAGATCAAGAAGTTATTGGCCCCTACAACGCCTGCATTACAGACAACACCACCAACTCAAGGCTTTCAAGATTGCTGGCGGAATTGTACGGATACAATATCTGGCTTCCCAAAATCCCAACATTTTTCCTTAAACTTCTTTTAGGAGAAATGAGCATAGCGGTTTTAAAAGGACAACGAGTTTCTTCAGACAAAATACAAAAAACCGGTTTTGAGTTTCTATTTACCGACCTCGAGAAAACGCTTATAAATTGCGTGAAATAACTATTTCAACGCAGCATACATCAAATCGCCGTTTTGTACAATTCCTGTAAGTTCTGTATTGGCTGTCGATGCAATTTTAGAAGCAATTGCCATAGGAATCTGAATGTCAAAATCTGAAACCAAAATTGGAAAATCAGAAATAATCTGGATACCCTCGGCAACTTTTTTTATAAATGCATTTACAATAAACTCCTTAGATTTGCCACGCAGCATCAGTTTTCCCTTGATTTGATAAGGCTTTTCGGTTTCCGTAAGATCTTTCAAATCAAACTTCTGAATCTTTCCCTTAAAGACGGCTTTTGGATACCGACGGCTTTCCATATAATTATCATTAAAATGCTGTTGCATCAAATCTAACTTAAAACGGAAATCTTTGATCAGAACAGTGCAGATAAAAGTGCTAGTTTTAGGTTCCAAAATAATAGCAACCTGTCTGTTTACGGCTTTTATTTCTTCAAAATAAGGCACAGAAGCTTCAAAATTGACGGTTCCGGTATTGGTGAAAAATTTATCTTGTGCAATAACCGAAAAAGCGGTAAAAAGTAAAGTTAATAAAGTAGTTGTTTTCATAATCGTCTGCATTTAAACAATTATGTCATTTTATTTTTGGTGAGAAAAAGAAAAAATAAAACGGCAGTATTCCGTGAAAATCAGTTCGTTGAACTTCATACTTAAAGTTACGAATTTTCGGCGAAGCCAGATGCCGTTTTATCCTAAATATTTGTGAATTTTTCTAAGTTTAATGTGCTACTAAAGAAATCTATTTACTTTCTAATTTCTGCCTTTTATCAAAGCTGAGAATACATTAACAAAAAACAGTAACTGAGCAGACCCAATTAAGAAAAACAAAATTGTAATTGACAGGTATATATTGTTGTTGTAATCAATTCCGTCTAGCACTTCAAGAAAATCTTTTGGGCTATGGTCTTTGATTAAATAATGTAGCAAAACAATTAACCCAAACCCTAAAACGCTGATTACAACGTGCGAAATCGTCATCCAACGGATTAAGTTCAAACGAAGTTTAATCAGTACAAGATAGAGCAAAGAAAAAAGCCCGAAAATAAAAGCGAAAATCAAACAAAAATCAATTCTTGAAACTATAAGATAAGTATCTTTAATATTAATACTGATACTTTTCTGTGGATTCAAAAATCCTGCAATAAGCAGAATTACTGTTGATACTAAAAATAAAAAATAAGGTTTGGTAGTTATAAAATTCATTCAACTAACAATTACGCTTTTACTTGTGTACAAATCTCAATCAAAAAGCCATTAAGGTCTCTTGCATATGCTACAATCTGCCCCCATGGCTTTTCGTGCGGCTCCGAAACAATCACCGCTCCAAACGAGGTCGCTTTCTGCAGTGTTTCGGGAACATCTTCGGTTATTAAGCCTATTTCGATTGCAAAAGGCTTGTCTTCTAAATTACTTTCCAAAAAACCATCAGGCAGATTCTGAGCTGCTAGTTTTTTTGAAGCAAAAGAAAGTGTGGTTTCACCTGTTAGCAATTCTCCGTAATCATTATCAGGAGAAACAAATTTTCTTGTAAAACCAAAAGCATTTTCGTAAAAAGCAATTGCTTCCTCAACATCTTCAACGTATAGTATTGTATATCCGAACTTAATCATTTTCTGAAGTTTTAAAATTTATGATTCTAAAGGTAGAAATTATATGCAATCTCGCTTTTATAATTTAGAATTAAATTTTACATTTTGATACTTCATTAACTGATTTCAAGCAACACATTATATTGATTCAAGCTTGCCAAATCTTCTATTGAATTTATGTTGGCCACTTTTGCATGTTCCTCGATTTCTTTCTTGGCTTCAATCTGTTTGATGCATTTTCTAAAACGGCGCACTTCTTCAAGATTAGACAAAATAAGTCCAGGAACAGCAACGCTTTTTCCTTCTTTGTCTTTGGCAACCATTGTAAAATAAGACGAATTGCAATGTTTGACCACTCCGGTCTGAATGTTTTCTGCCTCAACGCGAATTCCGACAATCATAGAGCTTCTACCTACATAATTTACAGAAGCTTTCATAGTCACCAATTCACCTACTTCGATTGGCTTTAGAAAGTTTACCGTATCGACAGAAGCCGTAACACAATAATTACCACAAAATTTTGAAGCACTTGCAAAAGCAATCTGATCGAGGAGCTGTAAAATATAACCTCCATGAATTTTACCACTGAAATTGGTATGTGAAGGCAGCATTAATTCTGAAATACTAATTTTGGAAGAAGAAACGGGCTTAAAATCTGTAGTCATGTTTTTGTTTTTGGTATTATTTAATAGTTTTTTGTGTTTAAAGCTCTGAACCCGGCAGTTCGTTTTCGTCTGAAATTGATGCTCTGGAAAGAATGTTTTCGGGAAGCGATTTTTTGGCCTTTGCTCCCATTTTCTTTAATCTTTCGACACTTGTAACGAGATTTCCTTTTCCCTCGACAAGTTTATTCATGGCATTTTCGTATTCGGTTTTGGTGTCCTTGATTTTATTCCCGATTCGGATTAAGTCGGATACAAAACCTTCAAATTTGTCGTAGAGAGCGCCAGCTTGTCTTGCAATTTCAAAAGCGTTTTCCTGTTGTTTTTGATTGGTCCACATACTGTCAATCGTTCGCAATGTTGCGAGGAGCGTACTTGGCGTCACGATTACAATGTTTCGGTCAAACGCTTTGGTATACAAGGCTGGATCTTCATTTAAGGCAATGGCAAAAGCAGGTTCCATCGGAATAAATAACAGTACAAAATCGGGACTTTCGATTCGGTACAAGTCATGGTAATTTTTATTTCCCAACTGCTCAACATGTCTTTTTATAGAAATTACATGTTCTTTCAAAAATTCTGTTTTGAGTAGTTCCGATTCTTCGTTGACCCATTTTTCGTAGGCCGCAAGCGAAACTTTAGAGTCGACAATCATTTTCTTTCCGTCAGGAAGATTGATTACCACATCTGGAAAAACGCGGTTTCCTTCTGTATTCACAAAACTCTGCTGCACTTCATATTCACGTCCTTTTTCTAAGCCTGATTTTTCTAAAACACGTTCCAATACCAGCTCGCCCCAATTTCCTTGCATTTTGCTGTCGCCTTTTAATGCTTTGGTTAGATTAAGGGTTTCTTTGCTCATCTGAACATTCATTTCACTGAGACCGATAATCTGCTGACGTAGTGCCGCATGATAATCGATGCTTTCTTTGTGGGTCTGTTCGACTTTTTGTTCGAATCCGTGAATTTTATCCTGCAAAGGCAACAGAATATTTTTCATGTTTTCACTATTTTGCTCAGTAAACTTCGCCGATTTTTCTTCAAGGATTTTATTGGCTAGATTTTCGAATTCTTTCGTGAATTTTTCCTGAAGCTCATTGATTTCGCTTTTTTGCTCTTTATGGCGTTCCCATAAATTTTCGAAATCAACTTCTTTTTTAGAAAGCTGAATGGCAAGACTATCTTTTTCTGTACGGATATTTTCTTTTTCAGCGTTCAGCAATTGCAGCTGTTTCTGAAAATAGCTTTTTTCGGTTTCAAACTGCTCTTTTTGTTGCAATAACTGATTGTTTAATGCGTGAAGCTTTTCCTCAAAAACAGCTTTATCCGACTGTGATTTGCTTTGAAACAGCAATCTTCCTAAGTATATTCCTAGAAAAAGGGCCAAGGCGAAACCTAATAAAAACGGTACATAATTCAACATATCTAAGTTTATTTTACGTAAAAGTACGCAATAATACGTAGTTCCAGATTCCAAAAATAAAAATTTCACGAAATAGTATTCAATGCAAACTAAATCAACATTTTTTCAAAAAAAATACACGACGACGCAACCATTTCGCAATTGATCCATCTACAGTATATAAACCTATTAAAAAATAATCATGAAAAAATTAATGCTGGGCTTATTTATAGCTTTTGGATTTAGTGCCTGCTCTCTTGGTAATGACGACGCTTATATGAATTGTGGCACTTATAAAGAAGTTGTTTTCAGCGGATTTCCGCTTTTATGCAATTATTCAGTAAAAACTCAAACCAATACTCCGGCTGCAGTCGCTGTTGGTTCGCAGGAAAAAATGGATCAAATTTTCACAAAGCATAACAACACTTGTACGGTTGCAAGCGACCCGAATATTGATTTTACCAAAAATGCACTGGTTGGTATCTTCGCTGGTCAAAAACCATCAAGCGGTTACGAAATCAAAATTTCATCTATTGTAGAAAACAGCTGTGAAATCATTGTAAATTATTTTGAAAAACAACCTGCTGCGGGAGAAGCGACAACGCCATCTGCAACTTATCCTTCAGATTTTGCATTAATCCCGAAAACTTCAAAACCGATTTACTTTAACAAAACAAACGAAAGTTCTGATTATATTGTAATTGGAAGTTTTGGCGCTACCAATACATTTTTCCAGATTAATGAATACAATTACTTGAAGTTTCAAGGGGTTGTTACAGATCAGTACGAATTCGGCCAGTATAAATATACCGCAACGATTAAAAGAGGTGAATTAACACAGTTGCTTAAAATTGTTCCGACAGAAATCTTAAACTTAAAAGGACAATCTAAAACGTACGGAGATCCAGATTCTCAAGATCAAGGTGGTATTTATTTCCAACTTAGACAAGGCAAAGACATTACCAGAATTTCGATTGACAACATAGACACAAACGATCAGTCTGCAGAGGTAAAAGCATTTAAAAAAGCGATTCAGGATAAGATTACCGCTTTAAAATAAAAAACACAGTTTATGAGAAAGCTCATTGCATTTTTTATCGTATGCTGTCTTTTTACAACTGCCTATTCTACAGATGCTGCTAAGGTTGATTCGGGCTCAATCGTAAATACCTGGACTTGGGAAAAATCATTAGGAGGGGCAAAAAATCCTTATGTTTCGACCCCGAAAAGCTTGGGTTTTGCAAAAAAAATTGTTTTTACCGAAAACGGAAGAATCATCACTTATAAAAACAATGTTGAGATCCGAAACAGCACGTATCAGACATCAAAAGGAATAGGCATTTTTGACCAGTCAGAACACGACCTTATTACGTTTGAGGGCAAGACTTACATCATAGAAAACCTTGACAATCAAAACCTAACAATTATAACCAATAACGAAGAAGGTGTTCGCACAATCTTCAAAAGATAGTTTTGTAAACGTTTATAGACTATTTTTGCCAAAATAATTTGAACCATTTCTTGAAAGACGATTTAGAAAAATACATTAAACTGTGCCTTAAAAATGACAGAGAGGGACAACTGAAAATTTATCAGTTGTTCTCTCCTGTTTTATATGGTATCTGCTTGAAGTATATGAAAAATGAAGACGACGCAAAAGACGTTTTTCAGGAAGCTTTCGTAATTGTTTTTCAAAAAATAAACCAATATAAGTTTGAAGGAAGTTTTGAAGGTTGGATGAAGCGGATTTTCATTAACAAACTTATTGAAACACTCAACAAAAAGAAAAAAGAGAGTTTTTTTCTGGATGTTTTTGATCCTGACACCGATTTTATCGAAGAGGAAGAATTAGAAGCAATCCCGATAGAACAGGAAAAACTTCTGGAATATATACGGGATCTTCCCGACCAGTACAGGACCGTTTTTAACCTCTATGTTTTTGAAAAAATGAAGCATAAGGAAATAGCCGAATTACTGAAAATTTCTGAGGGAACATCAAAATCAAATTTAAACCGCGCCAAGCATATTTTGCAGAAACGAATTTTGAGCATAAAAAATTTTAAAACAGCATGAAGAAGGAAAAAATAGAGGATATTTTTTCATCAATGGAAAACTTTTCGAGTGTTCCGCCTCCTGAATTGTGGGGACAGATTGAAGAAAAACTGGACAAACCAAAAAAGAAAAAAAGGGCTGTTCTTTGGTGGTCGGCTGCTGCGTGTCTTTTATTAGGCTTGCTGCTTCCTTCTATATTGCATTTTACGGATTTGGAAAATAAAGCTCCAAACCAAAACGGTTTTGAAAACAACAATGTAGTTCTTGATGAAAACAAAAACAATACGAATGTAAACCGAAATATTCCGGAGAGCGGAAATAAAATCATAAAAAACAATTCTACAAACAGTACAGCAGGAATTGGCGAAAATGAAGAAAAAATAAATCAAAATGCAGATAAGGATAAAAATGAATTAGAGAACAATTCTTTTGACAATCCTAAAAACGATGCTGTGGCACTCGATGAAAAAACAGACAGCGGTATTCATAAAAATGAAATCGGTAATACAAATCCAGCTTCAAAAACAAACGGATTATCAAATAACTCAAAAGAAAATAAAAAAGCGAACCATAGCATTGTACATACTAATGAAGTAAGCGGGCAAAAGAAACAAAAACAGAACAATTATTATACTGAGCCAAATTCGCAAAGAAATTCTCCGAATCAATCCGCTTTTGTCTTTGCTTCTTCTGACGAAAAAACAGCAGGCAAGACCGCAAAAACGCAATTCGGAAAAAGCAATAGTAAAAAAACGCTCAATCAGCCTGTTTCTGAACAAAGAATTGCATTTGGAAAAAAACAGAATAATTTTTATCCAGCAACAAATAAAACATTTTCAAATTCTATTTTTGAAGCTCCAAAAACTGTAAACGGCACTGCTAATCTGGCATTTACTAACTCTAATAATTCTGGAAAAAATACCGCAAATTCTTCTTCGACTAAAGCTGGAAACGGAAACAGCCCAACTACAGATTCGGGAATTTCTAAGGAGAATCCAAAGTTTGCTAACGCTCTAACCAAACAAGACTCTATACAGTTAGCTGCACTTCAAAACTTGGAAAAAGGAATCCAAACGCCAGAAAATGCGAAGGAAGAAAAAGAGAAAAAAGACAAAGCTCTCACCAAAGGCGAGCGTTGGGCTGTTGCTCTTTTTGCGGGCGTGGCGAATTCTGAAAATTATAAGAACGAAAAGACGCTGGGCAATGTAAACGATTCCAAACAATCCAATTCGTACGGCGTAAAAACAAGATATAGCATTACTAAAAAATGGGCAGTCGGCACCGGACTTAAGATCAATGAATTGGGACAAAGTGTCGCTAACATTTCGTATGCAAGCGCTAGAACTGGTGCTCTTTTTGCTCCCGGCAATGAAAGTTCAAACGCTCCGGCAGCTCAATTTAGCAGCAGTTCTGATTATGTCTTAATTTCAAACAGCACGAAAGAAGCCGTAAACAGCGATAACATAAAAAGCGGCACACTCGACCAAAATCTGAGATATCTAGAAATGCCTTTAGAGGTTTCGTATTCTGTTTTTAACAGAAAGAAAGCCAGCATTAATCTGAATACTGGAGGTTTTGTCGGAAGACTGATTTCTAATCACGCTGTATTAGACGGGCAATCGATTGGACAGAATGTAAACGCAAATGATTTTGTTTACGGATCAACGTTGAGCAGCACCATTCAATATCAAGTTTATAAAAAAACCAATGTGTTTGTAGAGCCAGCAATGAATTATTATATAAATCCGCTTAACAGCCAATCGTTTAATCAATTTCAGTGGGGATTTAATTTCGGGCTTAATTTTTCGTTTTAAAGAGTTTTGCTGTTATTTGTAAAAACTTTAGATTTAAATGACTTCTGCAGCAAAATCATTTCAGCCCATTCCTACATCGCTTAATGAAGCAAAATATTTGGTTTATGATGTCTGTAATTTTGAATTTTCTTTGTTTGCAAAAGAAAACGAAAGCGAAGAATACAGTGCCTGTAGATTTGAGCTCAACGCAAAAAAAATCTGTTTTAGAGAAGCCAAAATAACTCCGACAAAAACAGGTCAATTTGTGACGTTATGGAAACGTAATTCAAATGGAACTATTGAGCCTTTTGACGATTCAGACCCAATTGATTTTGTAATTGTGAGTGTTCGAAAAGATTTAAACTGGGGACATTTTATATTTCCAAAAAATATACTCTTAGAGAAAAGCATTTTTTCAACTCCAAATAAAGAAGGAATACGAGCGACAAGAGTTTATCCGCCTTGGGATGAAACTACGAGCAAACAAGCTCAAAAAACCCAAAAATGGCAATTAGATTATTTTTTTTCTTTTTCTGATAAAAGCGAAATTGATTTCAATCGCATAAAAACAATATTTTATACAAACTAACTCTAAAAAAGAAAGGGCAGTCTATAACGGACTGCCCTTTTTTTCGTTAATTATCAAATTAGTTTTTGATAATCTTATCTTTAAAAATCACTTTGTTGTTTTCTGTAACAACATAAAAATAAATTCCTGCACTTAAACTATTGACTGAAAGCGAAGCTGTTTTAATGTCTGCTTCACTTTTAATACCAATTGGGCTTCCAACCAAGCGTCCGTTTGTATCGTATAGTTTGATTTTTAAATCTCTGCCTTCAGTGGTTTTAACATCAAAACTTACTATATCTGAAGCCGGATTAGGATACGCTTTTACAAAATAATTGTTTTTCCCAAAATCTGGTGTAGACAATACATCTTCTTTCAGCTCAAAACGCGCAATTACTGGCCCGTGATCTGAAGTAGTTGTAGTATAATTAGGAATGTCATTTCGTGGATCGTAAACAGCAATTGAATTTTGGATATAATCATCGGTCAACTCGTTAGAAATTACGATATGATCTAAAAACCCTCCAGAACTTAAAAAACTGTACGCGCCTGCCCTACTGATTTCTAGAGTCAGCGGGTTGTAGCGGTTGGTATCTGTAACTATGCTTTCGTACGAAGAAGGCTGACCAGCAATTACAGAAGCTTTCACATCATCATTAAAATCTCCTAGAATGATAAAATTAGCATCAGGATAATTTGCATCCAAACTGTCTTTTAAAACCTGAGTATCGTATTTACGCATGTTGTATCTCGACAAATCCGATCCGCTGTTGGCACGTGCGTGAATGTTTATCAAATTGATTTCTTTTTTAATACCTCCCACATTAGCTTCTACAGTTACCATATACGGAAGACGTCCTGAAGAGAAGAAACTGTTGCCGCTGTTATTTGGATAATTTTGTAAAACTGTAGTTCCCGCACGTACCTCATCATAAAGATCTTTAAACATTACACGAGTCTTTTTTACAGAAGTTGTCTGCGTATTGTAGAGTACTACCAATTTTTGAGGCGGGAAGTTTGGATCTGGATCCTGAAAAGAATAAGACCATGAAGTTGAAATTTTCTTATCGAACGTTTTTCCGTTGATGTTCAATTTCTGAATCAAGATATCAATTGAAGGATCATCTGAAACTTCCTGAACCACATAAACATCAGCATCTAATTTGTTCATGACTTTGGCAACATTTTCAATTTGCAGCGCATCGTCAGTTGGGCCAAATTCCACACCGTCAGTACCTTTTACATCTGTACCGAAAAATTCTAAATTATAAGTCACGACATCATAAGTATCGGCTTTTGGGATTGAAGAACCAGTAAAAGATCCGATTTGTCTATTTAATGCAGTTCCGCTAACCGTTAGAGACCCGCTTATTTTCAACGCTTTTACAGATGGAGTAAATCTTACATATACCGTCTGATTATTGGCTGCTGCCGATGCATCAACCAAAACACTTGACTGAAATGACAAATTATCTAAAGAAATTTGGTAATCTGCTGGAACTGTCAAGATAATATCACCATAACCTTCGGCCTTTAATACAAAAGACTGACTTGCAGAAATTGAATTGATGCTTACATCTCCAAAATCTAAAATCGGATCCGCATTTACGTAACCCGTTTCATTTGTAATTGCAACATCGTCTAATGACCATTCTGCGGCAAAATTGTTTCCACCAGCTGTAGTTTCGTAAACCCAGGCAACATACGTATTGGGAGATTTAAAGCCAGTCAAATCAATATACTTTGACTGTACATAAGTTCCTGTAGTTGTTGGAAACTTACCATCAATTTCTGCCCACGTAGCTGTTTCTGGACTGCTTACTCCGTCGTAATCCGTGGAGACCATTAGTTTTAAACTTGGTCCTGCATAAAATTTACGTGAGTAAAACGACAGCAATGCAAAGTGGGTAAAAGTATCCAAATGCAATTTTGGCGAAATCAGCCAATCTTTGCTCGGACCATTGTCAGAGTATCCGTTTACCAATACAGCTCCACTTCCAGAATTAACATTTCGTGCAACAGTAGTGTGAGTCCATTTATTTACGGTACCCGCAATATTATGCTGGGTCCAAAGACCGTTCGACAACACATTTACATCGTTAAATCCTTCTACATACGGATCAAATCCTTTTCCTGTCAATGAGAGCATTTTGCTAACTGCTCCCACAGATTTATGCGTAAGCTGTCCTGTAAAATTCCTAGCTAAATTTGGAGTGAAACGAACATAAACTGTCTGAGAAGCATTTGCGGCAAAATCTGAAACCGAAAAAGTAAGCTCTGAGCCGAATGTTACATTGTCTTTTGAAATAGAGAAGTTTGAAGTGGCACTTACGGTCAAACTCTGAGTTAAATCTGTTGCCTGAATTTGATAATTTAATGATTGCGAATTAAAATTGATTTCCGTCAGCCCTAAATCCAATGAAGTCACGCTAACTGTAATTACAGGTACTGCAACAGCAGTTGTTGTGACATCAGTCTTAGTTACAGTCGTCTGAATGTTGCCCGAAGCATCTTCAGAGACAGAAAACACAGAATATTGCGTATTTAACGTTAAGCCTGCAAAGTTTTTAGTGTACACCTGATTTTTATCTGTAACATCTAAAAATCCTGACTGTAAAGCTGCTGTTCCGTTTGCATCAAGACCCGCTTTTACTTGTGCAGCTGTTGGAGCCGTGCTTCCGCCAGCTAATAATACGTAATATGTTTTTCCGATTTCATTTAACTTGTCTGAAAAATCAAAATTATTAGCCGATATATTTTCTGCTTTTGGATATCCTGTTTCAGAAATCGGAGCATCAGCATCTTTTCCTATCTCTATATTATCGATTGCAAAAGAAGGACGAGAACCCGTAGTGCCAGAAAACATTCTCGCAATCCATCTGATTTGGACAACACTTTGATTATCGCATTCTGATGGAAGCTTTACCTTAATTGTTTGTGGATTTTGCGGTGTTGTAACTCCAGAGCCCGTTTGCAAAACCGTTCCGCTCAGATAGGCAGAAGCTTCAATCGTAGTAAATGCGCCTGTAGTACCTATACGATACTGAAGCGCCATTTCCATAATACGATTGTTAGACGGAGTTCCATCATACGGATTACGAATCACCATCGCATCATACTGTACCTGAATACTGGTCTGATTTAAGCTATTAAATGCAAATCCAATTGCTAAATCTAAAGATCCGGTATCTAGAAATCCTATTTTCCCGTTATAATTATGTACATTACCGCTGCTGGTTCCCGCATGACTGTTTGCAACTAAGGATCTATCGGCAATAGGAGCAATTGTTGCATAAGAAGTAGTAGTTGCGGCACCCGTAATCTGCCATCCCTGAAATCCTGTTGGATAAGTTGTCGGAGTTGTTGCAAGTCCTTCAAAGTTTTGCGTGTAAGGCAAAATCTGAGCTGGAGGATTTGTCTGAGAAAAAAGATTTCCCGAGAGCAAACATACAAAACATAAAATAGCCAATAAATGGCGTGAAATGTAAAGTTTTTTCATACGTCTTAGAATAGAGTTTTAGAAATCAAATTTATGTTGTTTAAAGTTAAGCTAATATTATAAAACTATAAACTTAATATGTACATTTTTATCAATTAAATTCAACATATACCCGAAAACAGGTATTTTTATTAAATAAAAATCAAACCAAAACTTATTTCTTAAATTATTATTCAAAACTAAAACATCTTCTAAACACCAACAAAATCGGATGGTTTCTTACAAAAACAACTGTTTTTAAAATCTAATATTTCGCTGTTGCAAACAAAAAAGCAGCAAACTTTACTTTACTGCTTCTTCTATTCATTTTATATCGAAATTTAATTATACCGCTGAATAACCTCCATCTGCAATAATATAGCTTCCGGTTGTAAAAGACGATTTATCTGAATTTAAGAAAACAACCAGCTCTGCAACTTCTTCTGCAGTTCCCAGACGATTCATCGCAGATTTTGCCGCTACGGCATCCATCATATCCTTATTCAGATTATCTTTTAAAAGCGCCGTTTCTATATAACCAGGACCAACGGCATTACAGCGAATATTTTTTTGCGCATATTCAACCGCAATATTTTTCGTTAGACCTACCACTCCATGTTTACTGGCAGTATAAGCCACGCTGTTTGGCGCTGCCACTTGTCCATGAATCGAAGCAATATTAACAATGCTTCCGCCGCCATTTTTTTCCATCTGTTCTAATTGGTAGCGGCAGGCATAAAAAACGCCGCTTAAATTCAGCGCGATAACTTTGTCCCATGCCTCGGGCTCGTATTCTCCTGTGGGTTTTGCAGGACCGCCCATTCCGGCATTATTGCAAGCAATATCTAGTCGGCCGTATTTGGAGACCGTAACTTCGACCATATGTTTATTGTCGCTGGCACTCGACGAATCGCCTTTTACGAAAAATGCTTCTCCGCCTTTTTCCTTTATGATATTTACGGTTTCTTCTCCGTGTTCAACATTGATGTCTGAAACTACTACTTTTGCTCCTTCTCGAGCATAGGCTTCTGCAACTGCGCGTCCGATTCCCGAACCTCCTCCAGATACAAAAGCGACCTTATTTTCTAAAAGTGCCATTTTCTTTGTATTTTAAAATTTGTTCTACTAATTTACGAAGATATCAACAGTTGAACCCTTTAAATTACTGGCTTTACGATAACATTAACGTTAACTGCTAATCAAATGTTATTTGATATTAAAATGATTTTTATTCCCAGAAAATTTTGTATTATGGTTTAATCCTCCTCGTCCAATTTCATATTACCACGATCTTTGCGATTATCAGGATGAGAGTTCGGATAACGATTTGGTGTGATATCCGAATTTCGGTCTTTGTTCTCTATCGTTTTTTCTGCTTCGTCGTCTGTAGCAACACCACGGTTTGCATTCGGATTGTCTGCCGATATACCCGATGGCTTATTTTTGATGTCCTCATTTTCATTACGAGCTCTTTCGACTATTTTTTTGTTGCCGTCTGCATCTGTAACAAACTCTCGTTTTAAATTTGCATCATCGGCTTTTCCGTCGTGCGAAATGTTTTTACCTTTTGATTCGTCTATGTCTTTCTGCGTTCCGTTGATTTTCTTTGTGCCTAAATTATTCGTTTCCATGGCTTTATTTTTTTTAGTTTCTATAATAATATTACGAATTATAGAGCTTACATCTAAATGGTTTAACATTGCTTTGACTTTTTGAAAGAAAATTTTTCATAATTTCATGTTTCTATTTATACAATTTCAATGTTTAACCAAATTTCTAGCCTCATGAATTTCTTCAAAATCAAAACCAGCTGGTCTAATGCCGAATTCATTCTCATCAAACTTTGTATGGCTTCTGCTTATATTTTTATCGGAAGTTATTTTCATGATTTTTTCGAAAATTATTATGCTTTTTAATTGGCGTTTTTATTATTACCGTGATTTGGTTTGTGTATCAGTGGCTAAAAAAAATGAAATCCCATTCAGACTTACCATACTAAATGTTCGCTTTTTATTTTATGAAAGAACTATCTTTGCAAAAAATTAAAAATGCACCGACACTTCATTCTTTTTAAACCTTACGGCTATTTGAGCCAATTTATTTATGAATTAAAAAGAAAGAAAAAGCTTTTGGGCGAATTACACGATTTTCCGGAAGGGACAATGGCCATTGGAAGATTAGACGAAGATTCCGAAGGTCTTCTTCTCCTGACAACTGATGGAAATATGAGCGAACTGGTGCGAAGCAAAAAAGTCGACAAAGAATATTACGTTCAGGTTGACGGATTAATTACACCCGAAGCAATAGAACAATTGCAAAAAGGCGTAGAAATTGGTCTTGACGGAGGAAAATATAAAACCAAACCCTGCAAAGCTTTTATAGTAAATGAAATTCCAGATTTTGGCTTAAGAGCCAAAAAAATCCGAGATGAGCGTCATGGTCCAACTTCATGGGCATCGATTACAGTAAGAGAAGGAAAATTTCGTCAGGTCAGAAAAATGACCGCAGCAGTCGATTTTCCAACCTTACGTTTGGTTCGTGTACGAATAGGAAATGTATATTTGCAAAACTTAAAAGCGGGAGAAGTACTTGAGGTTTCCAATTTTGAATTAGATAATTAGATAATTAGATAATTTTTGCGAACTCATAACTTTTAACCCTTAACTCATAACTCAAAAAAAGAAAATGCTAAACGTAGTTCTTGTAGAACCGGAAATACCTAACAATACGGGAAACATAGGAAGATTGTGCGTTGGTACAGAAAGCCGACTGCATTTAATTCATCCTTTCGGATTTGTGATTAATGATAAAAACTTAAAACGTTCCGGATTGGATTATTGGGTTCACCTTGATGTGACCGAATATCAAAATGCAGAAGAATGGATTGCACAGATTCCAGATCATTCCCGTGTATTTTTAATGAGTTCACACTCTGAAAAATCGTATTTGGAAAATGAATTTCAGGATGGCGACTGGTTGGTTTTCGGAAAAGAAAGCGTTGGATTGAGCGCGGCATTTATGGCCAAATTCGAAAATCATTTGACAATTCCGATGTCACCATTGATTCGTTCTTTTAATATCGCAAATTCTGTGGCTTTTGTGGTTGGTGAGGCTAAAAGACAAATTGGCTTGAAGAAATAGTTAATACGCTCCTGCAAGGTTTTCCAAACCTTGTAGGTATATTATTTCTAGCCTAAATCTAAATTTTAAACCTACAAGGTTTTGGAAACCTTGCAGGAAAGGCTGAAAACTAACTCACGATAAACTTCCCCTTTTCTGCATCAAAAACAATATGTTCGTCTTTGAACAAATTATCAAAACTGCCATTTGAAATTAAATTACACGGCAGATCTTGTACAATATTTTCCGGTGTCATAATAATCATTTCGTCACTTAACTGAATGGCCAAATCAATATCGTGGGTTGAAAACAAAATACATTTCTGGGTTTCGTGTGTAAGTTTCTTCAATAATTTGAATAATGAAACTTTATGCAGTAAATCCAAATGTGTGGTAGGTTCGTCTAAAATAATCAGTGGCGTATCTTGCGCCAAAGCTCTTGCAATTAAAACTTTCTGTAATTGTCCGTCACTAATTTGAAAATGTTTTTTTGAAGCCAGATGCTCAATCTGAGTGAGACTCATCGCTTGCTGAACCTTGTCAATATCCTCTTTCGACAAACTATCCACCCAATTCGTGTAAGGCTGACGGCCTAAAGCAACTAATTCAAAAACAGACAAATTGCTTGGAGGAAGTTTTTCTGTCAAAACCAAACTTAGATTCTGCGCTAATTCTAAAGGTTTATAACGCGAAATCTCCTTTTCATTTAAATAAACATTGCCTGATAAAGGCTTTTGGATTCCGGTTATAGTGCGAAGTAAAGTCGATTTTCCAATTCCGTTTGCTCCTATCAAAGTAATCAGTTTTCCTGAATCCAGATTTAAGTTCAGATCTTTACCAATGGTCGTAACACCTTTCTTGGATTTATATCCGATATTTAAGTTTGATGTATTTAAGATAATTCTAATCATTGTGGTTATTTTTTAAACACATAGAAACATAGGTTTTTCCTTTTTCTGAGAGTTGATTTGAAAATTTACTAGTAAATTAACACATAGCTTTGAATTTAGAGCTTTGGGAGTAATTTGTAATATTCATTTACGAAAGTTTTTTGACCTTCTTTGAAAATATTAAAACAATTAAAATTAATCAAAATACCTTTTGGCGCTTTTTAAGAGTTTCATATAAGTCATTAACTGTGCTTCACAAATAGGATTTAATTCTAATGTTGCTTTTAATTCTACAACTAAACAATTTCAATAAATAAATCGCATTTTAAATTAGCATTTAATTCTTTATCTCTATAAATCAAAGGCACATTCATTTCTGTGAAAAAATTTATTTTACGATAACTCAATTCTTCTTTTAAACATTCATGATAAACACTTTCCAACAATCCTCTTCCAATCGTTTTATGCACTTGAATACAAGCCCCTATAACACTGAAAGTCAATTCATCTAAATATTTCTGAGTAATCATTCTCTTAATTTTTAAAAGAACATGTTCCATTTTCGCAAAGTCTATGTTTTAATTTACTAGTAAATTTTCCAAATCAACTTTCAGAAAAAATAGAAATCTATGTCTCTATGTATTTAAAAAACTAAGATATTATTTTTTTGTAATCTTTTACTGAAAATTCCTTTTCCTTACTACAAGCCAAATAACAACTGGAGCACCAATTATAGACGTAATTGCATTAATTGGAAGTGTGACTTCAAATCCTGGCATTTGCGAAACAATATCGCAAAACAACATTATAATCGAACCAAAAAATAAAGTACTCCAAAATAATACGGTGTGATTACTGGTTTGAAAAGTCAGTTTGGCGATATGCGGAACTGCTAATCCAATAAAAGCAATCGGACCTGCAAATGCTGTAATTGCTCCGGACAATATACTTGTTGCAAATATGATTATCAATCTTGCCTGTTTAAAATTCAATCCCATGCTTTTGGCATAATTTTCTCCAAGAAGCAATGCGTTTAATGGTTTGATACTTTTGGCACTTAAAAGCAACCCGATTCCAACGCAGAAAGTTAGAATTCCGATAGTTGTCCAAGAGAGATTTCCAAGGTTTCCCATTGTCCAAAAAGTAAATTTCTGAAGTTGTTCTGCTGTGCTAAAATAAGATAGAATACTTACGATTGCCGTGCTAAAACTTCCAAACATCAATCCCACAATCAAGATTGCCATTGTGTTTCGTAGTTTTTCCGAAACAATCAAAACCAAGAAAAGAACCAATGTGCTTCCTATAGTAGATGCCAAAACGATTGCATAAGAAGACAATACAATTACACTTAAAAAAGAAGGCAGAAATCCTGCTCCCAAAATAACAAAAGCAACACCGAGACTGGCTCCCGAACTTAACCCTAAAACATAAGGTTCAGCAAGCGGATTACGGAATAAAGTCTGCATCAAAAGTCCACTGATTGAAAGCCCAGTTCCAACTAAAACTGCCGTAATGGCTTTGGGCAGACGATAATTTATAATGATATATTCCCAGGTTGATTTTGTCGCATGTCCACCTGTTAAACTAGTAAAAACATCTTTTACAGGAATCATAACAGAACCTAAACTAATGCTTGCAAAAAACATCAGTAAAAGTCCCAGCGCCAAAATGACAAATAAAATAGTATTTCGTTTTTTATTCGCCAATTTAGTTCAGTTTTGATGCGAAAGTAAATTCGTAACCCGATAATAAATCAGGGTGGAAAATTTTAATATAATCCTTTAAAACTAAATCAGGACGGCTTGGAGCTAATTCGTAATAAACTGTACCACCGGTTGCGCCCAATTTACCTTCAAAACTGTAAACACTTTTGTTTTTAAAAGCATCAAATTCTCCATAATGCGGATTTGCTTTTTGCAATTCTTCTAAACTTTTAAATGAACCAGAAGCAATCCAGATATTTGCATCTTTGGCTTTATCCAAAACTTTTTCAAAAGATAAACCTTCGCTTCCACTTCCTTTTAAGTCAGACCACAAATAATTGGATTTTGCATCTTTCATAAACTCGGCAACCCAGCTGTTTCCTTTAGCCACATACCAAACATCTTCGTACATAGAACCGTATAAAACTTTTGAAGTTGCAGGTTTGTCTGCCACCATTTTTCTCGCCTGATTATAACTTTGAACAATTTTATCAAAAAGCTCTTTGGCTTGTTCTTCTTTACCAAATAAAGCACCGTAAAGTTTAATCCATTCCGCTTTTCCAAGTGGAGATTGTTCCATCCAATCGCCTTGGATTAAAACATTTAACCCGCTTTTTTTCAGATTATCCAACATCGGATTATTATTATCGACTCCAAAAGTCACAATCAAATCTGGAGATAATTCAATTAACTGCTCAATGTTTAGTTTTTCATTTTGTCCAACGTTTTTCACAGAACCTTTATCAATTAAAGCTCTGGTTTTTTCTGAAGAAATGTAATCCGTATGCGGAAAACCAACCAATTTGTTTTCTACTTCCAACATTTCTAAAAACGGAATATTAGTTGTCGAAGTAACTACAACAGACTCTAACGGAACCTGAATTGTAGTGTAATTTTTAAGACTATCCGGTACTTTTCCGTCTTTTTCTTTTAAAATATATTTGAAATCTTTATTCGCATTTGGCCATGGATTTGAGACAGTTACAACTGAATAATCATCATATTTTACGATTGAAAGTCCGCTCGCATATTCAATGCTGTTTTTTACATTTTCAGTTTTTAGAGCTTCTGCTTTTTCATTCTTCTTACATCCTGTCAGGATAAAAAAAGAAGCTATAAAAATCATTTTTGGCAATAAATGTCTCATATTTTATGTTTTGGATGGTAACAAAGGTAAAGTATTTTCTATTTTTTTTGTTTACCTTTATTCTTACAAATTTAAACAATTGTATCTTTACAACATGAATACCACAAAAATGAAAATTTGCACAAGCTGTGATTCTGAGTTCAGCTGTGGAGATATATCTGTAGAAAAAAAATGCTGGTGCAACGACTACCCGCCCATTTTTTCTCTTTCTGAAGGTGGAGATTGTCTTTGTCCGACCTGTTTTAAAGAAGCTTGTGAAGACAAAATTGATGCCTATGTAGAGACCATAAATCCGTCAAACGCTTCTAAAAACAAAGCGACTTCTTTACCCAAAACAAACACTTTAATTGAAGGCATTGATTATTATATCGAAAATGGAAATATGGTTTTTAAAACCTGGTACCATTTAAAAAGAGGAAAATGCTGTGGGAATAATTGCCGACATTGCCCTTATTAATCGTAATTTAGGTTAAGAGTTATATGTTATGAGTTGAAAAGCTCTTTGTTACTTTGCGCTATGACAACACATCCTAACCCCTAACCCCTAACCCCTAACTCTTAACTCACAACTTTTAACTTATAACTTCCCAAAAAAATGATTTATTTAATTACCGGCGGTGAGCGCTCAGGAAAAAGCAGTTATGCACAAAACTTAGCCTTAACACTTTCTGACAATCCAATATATGTCGCAACAGCCAGAAAATGGGATTCTGATTTTCAAAACCGAATTGACAGACATCAACAAGAACGCGATGAACGCTGGACGAATATTGAAGAAGAAAAGTTTTTAAGTAAAATTGATTTCTCCAATAAAACGGCTTTAATTGACTGCGTTACACTTTGGCTTACCAACTTTTTTGTGGATACTCAAAATGATGTTCAGTTAAGTTTGGAAGAAGCCAAAAAAGAATTCCTTGCCATTGCCAATCAGGAAAACACTAATATCATTATTGTAACCAATGAAATCGGAATGGGAGTTCATGCAGAAACTCATATCGGAAGAAAATTTGTAGAACTGCAAGGCTGGATGAATCAGTTTTTGGCATCCAACGCAGATGAAGTTGTTTTGATGGTTTCCGGGATTCCGGTCAAGATTAAAGGTTAACAAAATTCAATGGCAATGGCAATGGCAATTACAATGGCAAAAATCAATGGCAAAAATCAATTACAATATCAAAAGGCAAATTCTAAACTTTTAAATTTCAAATTCCAATATCGTGGAGTATCTTTACATAAGGTGAAAATTGTAATTGACATTGATATTAATTTTTGTAATTGATATTGTAATTGATATTGTAATTGATATTGTAATTGATATTGTAATTGATATTGTAATTGACATTGATTTTTGATATTGTAATTGATATTGATTTTTGCCATTGACATTGAAAATTTGAAATTTATGAGCAATCTAGACGATATATTAAAATCACGCCGTGACACCCGACATTTCACAACTGATGAAGTTCCTGATGAAGTAATTCAGAAAGCTTTACAGGCTGGACATTGGGCACCTTCTGTTGGACTTACTGATGCGACTAGATATTTCCTCATCAAATCTAATGAAGTTAAAACCTCCATTAAAAAGCTGTTTTTAGATTACAACAAAAAAGCGGCTGAACTGACCGATAACGAGGAACAAAAAGAATTGTATAACTCACTTAAACTCGAAGCTATTGAAGAAGCGCCAATTGGACTTATCATCGCTTACGACCGTTCGGTTTTGAATCAATTTACGATTGGAACTATTGGCAGTAACGAAGCAGTAAAATTCAGTTCGGTTTGTGCGGCTCAGAATATCTGGCTTTCGCTGACAGAACAAGGTTACGGCATGGGCTGGGTTTCGATTCTAAATTATTATCAATTTAAAAAAATCCTCGATTTACCTGAAAATATAGAACCGCTGGGTTATTTCTGTATCGGAAAACCTGCTACTAATTATAATAATCAGCCCATGTTGCAGCAATTGCATTGGAAACAAAAATCAGAAGCTCCAATCTGCAAAGAGATTTCGGAAATTCATACAATAAACATTGCTGATTTTGAGCTAAACGTAAAAACTGAAAACGAAAACAAAGTTGATTTCCAAAAACTTTTACAGGAAAAAATAGATTCTAAAACAAAACCTGTCGGTTCACTGGGAACTTTAGAAACCTTAGCTTTTCAGATTGCAACTGTTTTGGAAACTTTAAATCCAAAAATCATAAATCCCAACATTGTAGTTTTTGCAGCCGATCACGGAATTGCCAATCACGATGTAAGCGATTATCCGCAAGATGTGACACGGCAAATGGTCAGTAATTTTCTGGATGGCGGTGCTGCAATAAATGTTTTCTGCAAACAAAACGATATCAAATTATCGATTGTTGATGCTGGCGTAAATTATGATTTCCCAACAAATACAAAATTAATTGATGCTAAAATTGCGAAAGGAACTCAGTCTTTTCTTCATGTTCCGGCTTTGAGCGAAACTGAAGTACAATTGTGTTTTGAAAAAGGAAAATCGATTGTTGAAACCATTGCGAAATCTGGTTCAAACTGTATTGGTTTTGGCGAAATGGGAATTGGCAATACTTCTACGGCATCTGTATTAATGAGTCTTTTGACTGGTTATTCCATTGAAGAATGTGTTGGAAAAGGAACAGGATTATCAGATGAAAAACTAATTCAGAAACAAAATATCCTCAAAAAAGCTATTGATAATTATTCCGGTCAAGCCAATTTACTATCACAGCTTTCGTATTTCGGCGGTTTTGAAATTCTTCAGATGGCTGGCGGAATCCTTTCTGCTTTCGATAATAAAATGCTGATTTTAGTAGATGGCTTTATCTGTACGGTTGCTTTTTTAATTGCTTCTAAAATTAATCCGAATATTAAAAACAATGCTGTTTTCTGTCATTGCTCTGCTGAAAAAGCACATATAAAACTGCTTGAATATCTTGAGGTAAAACCTATTCTAAATCTTGATTTACGCTTAGGAGAAGGAACTGGCTGTGCAGTCGCTTTTCCAATTTTAAATTCGGCTGAAGCTTTTTTGAATGATATGGCTAGTTTTGAGAGCGCGGGAATAAGTAGGAAATAACTCTCCGTTTATTACTAATAGTTTTTAAATTTGAATCAAACTTAAAATAATTTTAAAACTATTTTATCTATGCCATTTACTAAAGTTTATGTTCATTGCGTTTGGAGTACCAAAAACAGGTTTCCGTTTTTAAATTCAGTTGATCTACGTGAAAAAGTTTGGAATCATATAAAAGAAAATGCCTCAAAAAAAGATATTTATCTAGATTTTATAAGTGGATATTCCGATCATTGTCATTGTCTAATTTCACTAGGAAACGATCAGACTATTCAAAAAACAATACAACTATTAAAAGGAGAATCTTCTTATTGGATCAATAAAAATCAATTAACAAAAGATAAATTTGAATGGCAGGATGAATATTTTGCTGCTTCTGTTTCACAATCAATTGTAAATAAAGTTCGAGATTATATCAAAAATCAGGAAGAACATCATAAAATGAAAACATTTCAAGAGGAATATGATGAGTTTATGATTAAGTTTGGCTTTAAACATTCTTAAAAAAAAGTTTGGCTAAAGCCCTTGTCTTTGTCAATAAATAACCAACATCTAAAGATGTTGGCAACTCAAATTGTGAAATTATTTATATTTTTTTTTAAAATTTTCTTCTTTGAGTTGCCTCCAGATTTATCTGGAGGTTAAAAATTTGGAAGATAGAAGGCCTTAGCCAAACAACTAAAAACTAAATGAAAAAAGAACTCCACATCTTCTTTACCTGTTTAATGTTTTACACCCGAATTCCATGCCCAAAAAACATTTCACATGATCCGGATTATTTAAATAAAGCGACAAGATATTTCCCTTTTATCGGATGGATTGTGGGGAGTATTTCTTTTATCACTTATTCTTTATTTGCCTTATTTCTTTCTACAGAAACGGCTGTTATTTTTTCGATTGTCATTTCAGTTTTAACAACTGGTGCATTTCATGAAGACGGTTTTGCAGATGTCTGCGATGGTTTTGGCGGTGGCTGGACAAAAGAAAAAATCCTCATGATTATGAAAGACAGTGCAATCGGTGCGTATGGCGCAATTGGATTGGTTTTACTTTTTCTACTAAAATTCAAACTGCTTTCAGAATCTATTTTGCTATTTCAAGTTTATGATTCGATGGCAACATTCAAAATTTGGCTCTTGTTTATTTCTGCGCACTCTTTAAGTCGTTTAGCAGCGATCAGCATTGTTTTTACCCATGCATATTCTCGTGAAGATGCTTCGAGCAAAAGCAAACCTATTGCAAAACAATTCACATGGAAAGAAGTTTTAGGATCTTTCTTTTTTGGATTAGTTCCTTTACTTGTATTCTCCTATTTTGATTTCAGATTAATTTTAGCCATAATTCCTGTTTTTATTACCCGATATTTTTTAGCCCGATATTTCCAAAAATGGATTGAAGGTTATACTGGAGATTGTCTTGGTGCAACACAACAGGTTTGTGAAGTTATCTTTTACCTAAGCATTTTATTTTTATGGAAATTTATCTAGTACGACATACTGAAACGATCTGCGAAAAGGGAATCTGCTACGGACAATCTGATGTCGATATTGCGAAACCTTTTGACAAAATTTTTTCTAAAATTATCTCCGAATTGCCTTCAGAAGCTGTCATTTTATCAAGTCCGTTACAACGCTGTGTGATTTTGGCAAAACATATTCAGGAAAACATAAATGCTATCTCTTATCAGGAAGACAAACGTTTAATGGAAATGAATTTTGGTGACTGGGAACTCAAGAACTGGAACGAAATTCCGCCTGAAGAACTCAATCCGTGGATGGAAGATTTTGTAAATATCAAAACTACAAATGGTGAATCTTTCACGGAATTACACGAAAGAGTTGGTGATTTTTTATCTGAAAAAATTTCAAAAACAAAACATCCAATTATTATTGTCGCTCATGCCGGAATTATTAGAAGTATTTTATGTCATCAAACTGCATTAGCCTTAACAGAAGCATTTCAGAATAAGGTTGATTTTGGACAAGTTATAAGAATTGAATTATAAATATCGATTTTGTTTCATTATTATACTTTAAAAGTGAAACAAATTTGATTAATCCGTATTTTTAATTTTATATTTGCAGCAAATTAAGGTTGTGTTTTAGCAAACACATTAAAAGGGAATCAAGTAAAATCTTGAGCTGTACCCGCAACTGTAAGCTTAGTTCTTAAACGAATGCTTGTTGTAACTACAAAACCACTGTTCGCTCGATGTGAATGGGAAGGTAAACAACAAGACGCAAGCCAGGAGACCTGCCTTTGTAACAAAAATATCGAGCTCTCGGGAAAAAGAGTGTAGAAATTATGGTTTTTAGAATACGTCTTGCTTTATCGTTGTTACTGTTGTGCCAATTTATTTCGGCGCAGAACGATTCTATTAACAATCTGAAAGAAGTCTATGTTTCAGACAAAAACCTAAAAAAATATTCTTCTACACAATCTGTTTTAAAGCTTAATGATTCTGTTATTACTAAAAATGAAGCTTTACTAACCGATTTATTAAACTTCAATTCTACTTTATATTTTAAGGAATACGGTCGTGGCATGCTTTCTACAGTTTCGTTTAGAGGAACAACTTCTTCACAAACTGCTGTAATTTGGAATGGAATTAATATTAATTCACAAATGAACGGAAGCACCGATTTCAATACTATTTCTGGTTCTGATTATAATTCTATCAGCGTAAAAGCTGGCGGTGGAAGTGTAATTTATGGAAGCGGCGCAATTGGAGGAACCGTTCACTTAAATAACGATATGTTGTTTTTTAATCGTTTTGAGAATAATTTAAAACTGGATTACGGCAGTTTTAATACTATTGGGATTAATTACAAAACTTTTATTTCAAACAAAAAATGGAGCGCACAAATTGGCTTTTCTAAAAACAGCTCCACAAACGATTACAAATATTTAAATCGATACACTTGGAGAGGCGAACAACGCTGGAATCAAAATGGACAGTACGACATTATTACCTTAAATGCTAATGTGGGTTATAAAATAAACGATAATCATATTCTAAAGCTTTACAGTCAAACCTCAAATACAGACAGAAATACTTCTCTAATTACAGAGACAGATACAAAAAGCAAGTACGTTAATGGTTTTAATCGAAATTTATTAGAATATGATGGTAATTTTGGGAAACTGAAAACCAATTTTAAAACGGCTTATATTTTTGAAAACTATCAATATTTCTCAAACATTAGTTCTAAAAATTATACCTACGGAAAAACCGAAAATCTGATTACAAAATTAGATTTAGATTATGCTTTATTTAAATCTACTCAAATTAACGGAATTGTAGATTACAGCAGAACAAATGGCTACGGAAGCGGTTTTGGAAGTCATATACGCGAAATAAGTTCTGCGTCTTTATTAGTTAAACAAGACATCGGCTCAAACTGGAAAAATGAATTTGGAATTAGAAAAGAATTTACAGACAATTACAAATCCCCACTTCTATTCAATTTCGGATCTTCTTATAAATTCAGTGATTTATACAACTTAAAAGTAAATATTTCCAGAAACTTCAGAATTCCTACTTATAATGATTTGTACTGGGAAACAGGCGGAAATCCAGATTTAAAACCCGAAAGTTCTTATCAGGCAGAAATTGGAAATGTCTTCACATTCAGAAATATTACCTGGACGCAAAATTTTTATTACATCAAAATAAATGATATGCTGCAGTGGGTTCCAGGACCAAGCGGTCTTTGGTCTCCTCAAAACCAGGATAAAGTAAACAGTTACGGAACAGAAACCATAGTGAACTGGAAAAAAAGCTATGGCAAGAATACTTTTGCTCTAAACGCTACTTACGCATATACTATATCTGAGGACGATCAGACTAAAAAACAGATTTTCTTTGTTCCATTTCATAAAGCAACGGGAGCTGTTTCTTATTCGCGAAATAAAATAAACGCTTATTATCAGGTGTTATACAATGGTTTTGTGTATACCACCGCAGATAATAACTCGGATGATGTTGTAAAAGACTTTACGATTTCAGACATTGGAATCGATTATGATTTTAAATTTTTAGATTCTTCGAAGCTAGGGTTTCAGGTTTTAAATGTCTTTAACAAAAACTATGAAAGCTTAGAAAACAGACCAATGCCAGGCCGCAATTTTAATATGTATATAACCTTAAAATTTTAATATATGAAATTCAGTAAATTACTTTTAATAGCTTTAAGCATTTCACTGTTCGTTTCTTGTTCGAGCGATGACGACGATACTTCAAAGGGAGCTTATGACAATGGTTTTTTTATTTTGAATGAAGGAAGTCAAAGCCTTGGAACTATTTCATTCTCAAGCAATGATTTGAATTCTTTTACTAAGAATGTTTACGAAAAAGAAAACGGTACCGATGCAGTTGGAGGATATTTACAAAATATCTTTTTTAGCGGAGACAGAGCGTATATTATTGCGGGTGGATCTAATGTAATTAATGTTGTAAATCGCTACACATTTAAGTTAATTGCAAAAATCGATTCTGGTCTTGTGGCTCCGAGATATGGCGTTGTAAAAGATGGAAAAGCATATGTAATCAATGCTGGCGAATATTCGTATCAAAATCCAGCGACTGGAGATACAGATGATTATATTGCTGTAATCAACTTATCTAACAACACTGTAGAATCTAAAGTAGCATTAAACTCAACTGCGAACAGAGTTATTGAGGAAAATGGAAAACTTTATATTACAGATGCATACAATGATAAACTTTTAATTTATAATATCGCTTCAAAAGCTCTAGAAACTCCTGTAACAATTGGTTTTGACGGAGATTCTATTGAAGAAGAAGACGGAGTACTCTTTATTTTGAGAAGACCTTATGGAGGTGCCGGCGAAATTGTAAAAGTTAAAATATCTGACAAATCTATTTCTCGTATTGCACTTCCTGCTAGTATAGGACAAGCTGGTTTCATGGATATCGAAGATGATAAGGTGTATTATACTGCTTCAAATTCTGTTTATTCATTTAGTACAAACGCAACAACAGCTCCGACTACAGCATTATTCGCGTCAGACGCTAGTTATGTATATGGTTTTGCTGTTAAGGATAACCACATTTACATTGCAGATGCTAAATTCACAGCAGACAGTAAAGCCTTTATCTACAACTTATCTGGAGTTTTACAAAAAGAATTAACAACAGGAGCAGGATCAAACGGTTTCTATTTCAATGATTAACTTTTTGCTTTAGAATTTGATTATATTTTTGGATAAAAAAAGGCTTTCGTTTTTCTGAAAGCCTTTTTTATTATTTTAAGTTTAAGAACTCTTTTGGAGCTGTAGTAAGATACATTCCGTGACGAAGTCCATTTAAGATTTTTGAGTCTGTAAAGTAAGGGCTGTTTGGTTCATCAGAAACATCAGGTACTCTTTTGGCAGCAGAACCTGTAATTTTAGAAATTGCCAGACTTAACAATGGTTCAGTCGGATCTCCTAAAACACCATAGGTTGCCACTTTTTCGTACTGTTCATAGGTCGGACTCAAGCCTTGCTGGTAATCGCCAAAATTTTGAGCATTTGCGATTTTAAAAACCAGTGGTTGCATTGCATACTTATGATTTCTGTTAATTCCTTCCTTAGTAATATAAGTATCAGAATCATAAACTGTAAAAGACCCAACATTTTTGCCAATAGTTGTTTCTCCAATCTGTACAACATTAATATAGGGTTTCAATCCGTTTATGATCAATTCACTTGCAGAAGCTGTACTTGCCGTAGTAATAATATATATAGTTCCTAAATTTAAGCTATTTACTGCTTTCCCGTCAATATCAGAAACAAATCTTTCGTTTAAGGATTCTGGATTAAAGACTTGCATCAGTTTAGAATTATATTGTCTTTTTGAAAAGATCTGATTCGAAAACTGACCTGTAATCATCGTCGCCAATCGCGTAGAAGATCGTACAGAACCTCCTCCGTTGTAACGCAAATCTAAAACCAAGTCGGTCACTCCTTGCGCTTTCAATTCGCCAAAAGCCTGATTTAGTCTTTCATCGTAATCGGCATAAAATCCGTTATACATCAAATAACCAATTTTATGAGTTCCCGAAGGAATAACTTTATTGATATAAATCGGATTTTCTTCAAGAACCGTTTTGGTTAGCGAAACCGATTTTCCGTTTAGCACAAATGTAGCACCGCTTCTGTCTGCCATATTCAAAGTATAACTATCCTGATTCATTAACAACTGCTGATAATTGGAAACCGTAAGTTTGGTTCCGTTTACACCGGTAAAAAGATCTCCACGTTTTATCGCTTTTGTAGCAGCATCAGAATTCGGAATAATGTAACGCACATAACCTACAAGATCATCAGAGCTAGCGCTAATGCGGCCTAGTCTAAAATCAACACCATTATTTTTTGAAATTCCACCCAACTCCTGCTCCAAAACGGTATAGTCAGAAACAATCCAGCTGAAACGATCAACCGCATCACCGTTTGGGTATTTACTTTCGGGCTTGTACAATAAATCTTCAAACAAATCTTCGGGTTTAGCATAACCTTCCAAAAAGTTATTTAAATCATTCTGAGAGGCAAAACGGTTATCGGCTAGATTAGGCACATCTTGTTGCCATAAATAAACTTCATTTAAACCCTTCCAGATAAAATCATTGACTTGAATCGCTGCGGGTGCGGCTTTATCATTTTCGTCTTCACAGGACTGCAAAGAAAAGACAAGTAAAAAAAGAAACAGAAAGCTCTTTAAAGGTGTTTTCATAATATATTGGTTATAATATCATATAAACGTAAAAGTACTATCTTTAGTTTTATCTTTAATCTCCTTACAGTAATTTTTTACAGAAAAAAAATATTTCTTGTAACAAAAATAATAGTGCCTCGTCTTGACTATATAAGCTAACGAATAACCATCGTATTAATGAACCAAAATGTATTTATAGAATTAATAAATCCGTTTAAAGACAAAGTTTTTCGTCTGGCAAAACGATTGCTCACCAGTACCGAAGAAGCAGAAGATGCAACACAGGAAGTAATGGTAAAATTATGGAACAAAAAAGAAAACCTTCAAGATTACAACAGTGTTGAAGCGCTTGCCATGACGATGACCAAAAATTATTGTCTAGATCAGTTAAAATCAAAACGGGCCGGGAATCTAAAAATCGTTCATAATAATTATACAGACAATCAACCAAGACTAGACAAAAAACTGGAAGATGCCGACAGTTTAGAATGGGTAGAAAAAATAATAAATCAGCTGCCAGAACAAATGCAGCTACTAATACAGCTTCGGGATGTTGAGCAATATGAATTTGATGAAATAGCGAAAATTGTCAACATGAACGAAACTGCGATACGAGTGGCACTTTCGAGAGCCAGAAAAAAAATTAGAGAATCAATGATTAATACACACCTTTATGGAACTAAATAATATAGAAAATCTATTAGAAAAATACTTTCAGGGAGAAACAAGCACTGCCGAAGAAAAAAAATTAAAAGAATATTTTTCTTCACCAGATGTTGCGCAGCATTTGGAGCAGTACAAACCTTTGTTTGCTTATTTCTCTCAAGCAAGAGAACCAGAGTATACTAATGACATTATGCTAACAAATTCTCGCACTACTAAGCGAAAAAAAGCGTGGCTGTCAATTGCTGCTGCGGCTGTTCTCTTGATAGGAATTGGAACCTTTTTTTATGTGAGCGAAGATAGTACACAAACTGCGGTGGCTTCGCAAACAGAACTAGGAACCTACGATGATCCTGAAGAAGCGCTCAAGGCAACTCAGAAAGCTTTGGCATTATTATCAAACAATGTTAATGTAGGTATTGAAAGTGTACAGTACATTAACGAATACGAGAAATCAAAAAATAAAATCTTTAAACAGTAAAAAATCAATCAAAAAATGAAATCAATAGTCTTAGAAAACAGAAAAAACAGTACAAGCAACATGAACAAGACATTCTTATTCACCTTAGTTTTTGTCTTCATCACACAATTCTTTTATGCACAAAATGCTTTTGACAAATTTGACGGTCAAGATGAAGTGACTTCTGTAATTGTAAACAAAAAAATGTTCGATTTAATGAGCAAAGTAAAAGTAGATGCTTCTGACAAACAAACTCAGCAATACATCAGTCTTATTAAAAAGTTAGATTACTTAAAAGTATTTACTACTAAGAATCCTAAAGTTGAAGCTGATATGAAAGCTACTGCAGAAAAATATATTAAAACTGCAGGTTTAGAAGAATTAATGCGCATTAACGACAGTGGTAAAAATGTCAAAATAATGGTAAAATCTGGTGCAAGCGATACTCAAATTAGAGAATTGCTGATGTATGTGGAAGGTGCCAAAAATGATGATACTGTTTTATTGTCTCTAACAGGTAATTTTGACCTAAATGAAATTTCGGTGCTCACAGACAAGATGCAATTACCGGGTGGTTCTGACCTTAAAAAAGCCTCTAAAGGCAAAAGATAATATGAAGGCCGCTCTTTTAACCTCAGCCTTATGCTTCTTACTGACATTGGTAAGCTGTAATTCTGAACCTTCTCTTCAAAAATATTTTGTCGAAAATTCAGAGAAAAAGGATTTTATTGCGCTGGATATTTCTCCTGATATTTTAAATATTGAAAAAACAAAACTATCTGCAGAACAAAACGAAGCGCTGAATTCTTTTGATAAGATGAACATTCTTGCCTTTAAAGCCGATCAAAATAATCAGACACAGTTTGAAACAGAACGAGCAAAGGTAAAAGCCATATTGAAAGATCCAAAATACCAGGAATTGATGAAATTTGGTTCGGGCAAAGACGGAGCTTCTGTAAGTTATATCGGTAGTGATGACAACATAAAAGAATTTGTCATTTTTGCCAACAGAAAAGAAAACGGATTTGCGGTAGTACGCGTTTTAGGAAACAATATGAACCCAAACAACATCATGACTTTGATGTCGGTACTGCAAAAATCAAAAATTGACATGGAGCAACTCAAGCCTTTGCAACAGTTGCTTAAAAAATAAAACATCTTACTTTTTACACTCAAGAAAGCCTCAATTACGAGGCTTTTCTTTTTTATTTTAAAGAAGATTATACCTACTAATTTTAACTTGGTTTTTATGTTGCTGTTAATCAAAAATAATTACATTTACGAAATGAGATTCTCTATTCGCCAAAAAATCAAATCTCAAAACCTAATTAAACCAGAATTAATATGATACAAAAAACATCAAATGCCTTTATTGCGGCATCTTGGGTCGCCCTTGGAGCAGGAACAATCGGATTTATTGTCGGACTTGCCAGAGCAGAAATGCTTTTAAATGAAAAAGGATATTATTTTACCGTTTTAATGTTTGGTCTTTTCGCTGTAGTTTCATTACAAAAAAGTGTTAGAGACAAACTTGAAAAACTTCCCGTAACTGATATTTATTACGGAATCTGCTGGTTCGGAACATTGCTTTCGATTGTACTTTTAGTAGTTGGACTTTGGAATGCCACGATTCTGCCAAGCGAAAAAGGATTTTATGCTTTTGCTTTTTTATTAGCATTATTTGGTGCCATTTCGGTGCAAAAAAATACAAGGGATAATATGGCATTCAACAAAACCGAATAACCTAAAAAATGTAAAAGCTCCGATTTGGAGTTTTTTTTTACGCTAATAATTAATCATAATTTTCTGAAAAAGCAATAAATATATTAACAAATATTCATTTACATTTGACTCATAACCAAAAACAAATCCATAAATGAAAACAACAAAAATTTTATTTCTTTTCTTAACTTTAATTCTAAGCAGTTGCTCAAGCGATGACAACAACGGCGATACACCAGATGAAAACCCTGTGTCAAAATTTGCAATGACAGCAAAAATTGACGGAACCTTATGGGAAATGAAAAATCCATTTGCATCTGACTATGCAACCAAGCCATTATTTAATTACTACCCAGAAACACATTATATTCAACTTCAAGGAAGAAAAACTTTAATTGATGAAATTAGGATTTTCATTAAAAGAACTGACCTTAAAGTTGGAACATATGCTATTACAGCTGCTACATATGACGCTTCTAAAACTCAAATAGAAATGTCGTACAACAGCAAAGGCACCAATATCCAATATCCGATTGAAGGCAGTTTGGTGATAACAGCAGTTGATACCAATGCAAAAACAGTAAAAGGAACGTTCTGGTTTAATTGCGTCGAAGATCAGTCAAAACCTGTCAGCGTATCAAATCCTGTTACAACAAAAGTAACTGACGGAACTTTCAGTTACAGATATGATGTTGCTTATTAAGCAAACACACAAATTTAAAACAAGAAAGCTCCAACATAAAATCGGAGCTTTTCTTTTATAATAGAATCTGAGAGATTATTTACTCAAATACATTTTTCTTCTAGAGTACAATTCGTAGAATTGATCGTCTTTTAAGTCATCGATAAACAAGATGCTTTCTCCTGTTGACTTCATTTCTGGCCCTAACGCTTTGTTTACATTCGGGAATTTGCTGAAAGAGAAAACCGGCTGTTTGATTGCATAACCGTTTAATTGCGGATTGAAATCAAAATCTGTTACCTTATTGTGCCCTAACATCACTTTTGTAGCGTAGTTTACATAAGGTTCTCCGTAAGCTTTCGCAATAAACGGAACTGTTCTTGAAGCTCTTGGATTTGCCTCGATGATGTAAACCGTATCATCTTTAATCGCAAACTGAATGTTGATCAACCCAACCGTTTTTAAAGCTCTCGCGATTTTATGCGTATGATCTTTAATTTGCTGCATTACAAATTCTCCTAAGTTAAAAGGAGGCAATGTTGCGTTACTATCACCAGAGTGAACACCACAAGGCTCAATGTGCTCCATAATTCCGATGATGTAAATATTTCCATCAGCATCACAGATTGCATCTGCTTCAGCTTCGATTGCTCCTGCTAAATAGTGGTCTAGTAATAATTTGTTTCCTGGAATTGCTTTCAACAAATCGATTACGTGCTCTTCAAGCTCTTTTTTGTTGATTACAATCTTCATTCCCTGACCTCCTAATACATAAGAAGGACGAATTAAAAGTGGGAAATCTAAAGTATCCGCTAATTTTGAAGCTTCATCAGCCGTTTCAGCGATTCCGAATCTTGGGAAAGGGATGTTTAACTCAGTCAATAAGTCTGAGAAACGTCCTCTATCTTCTGCCAAGTCAAGGGCGTCAAAACTAGTTCCGATGATTTTTACACCGTATTTAGATAATTTATCTGCTAATTTAAGAGCTGTCTGGCCTCCCAACTGAACGATTACACCTTCTGGTTTTTCGTGTTGGATAATGTCATAAATATGCTCCCAGAAAACAGGTTCGAAATATAATTTATCAGCTGTATCAAAATCTGTAGAAACCGTTTCAGGATTACAGTTAATCATAATCGTTTCGTAACCACACTCCTTTGCAGCTAAAACTCCGTGCACGCAAGAGTAATCAAACTCGATTCCTTGCCCGATTCTGTTTGGCCCAGAACCTAGAACAATTACTTTCTTTTTGTCTGTTACGATACTTTCGTTGTCAACAAAACGCTCGCCATTTGCTTTTTCGATTTCAGCTTCAAAAGTAGAATAGTAATACGGAGTCTGAGCTTTAAACTCAGCTGCACAAGTATCTACCAGTTTAAAAACGCGGTTGATTTTTTGCTCCATACGCAAAGCATGCACTTCGCTTTCAAGGCAATTCATCATATGAGCGATTTGTCTGTCGGCAAAACCTTTTTGTTTCGCCTCAAGTAATAGTTCTTTAGGAAGATTTGAAACCTTGTAGTTTGAGATTTCTTTTTCTAAAGTATAAAGCTGTTCGTATTGTTTCAAGAACCACATATCGATTCTTGTAATTTCATGAATGGTACTCAATGGAATTCCCATTGCGATAGCATCGTAGATTACAAAAACACGATCCCAGCTTGCATACGTTAACTTCTCGATAATTTGTTCGTAATTTTTGTATCCTTTTCCGTCAGCACCTAAACCGTTTCTCTTAATCTCTAAAGATTGAGTGGCTTTGTGAAGCGCTTCTTGGAAAGAACGTCCGATTCCCATAACCTCACCTACAGATTTCATCTGAAGACCTAAAGTTCTGTCTGAACCTTCAAATTTATCGAAGTTCCAACGTGGTATTTTTACGATTACATAATCTAAAGTTGGTTCGAAAAGAGCCGAAGTAGATTTTGTAATTTGGTTTTGCAATTCATCTAAGTTGTACCCTAAAGCCAGTTTAGAAGCAATTTTAGCAATTGGGTATCCCGTCGCTTTTGATGCTAAAGCAGAAGAACGAGACACACGAGGGTTGATTTCGATTGCTACGATATCTTCTTTTTCGTCTGGCGAAACTGCAAATTGTACGTTACAACCTCCTGCAAAATTTCCGATGCTTCTCATCATTAAGATGGCATAGTCACGTAATTTTTGGAAAGTGGTATCCGATAACGTCATCGCTGGCGCAACCGTAATCGAATCTCCGGTGTGGATTCCCATTGGATCCATGTTTTCGATAGAACAGATAATTACAACGTTGTCATTTTTATCTCTTAAAAGCTCTAATTCGTATTCTTTCCATCCCATCAAAGCTTTGTCGATTAAAACTTCGTGAATTGGAGAAGCTTCAAGTCCGCGAGTTAAAAGCTCATCAAAGTCTTCTTTTTTGTACACTACAGCTGCTCCAGTTCCTCCAAGTGTAAACGAAGGACGAATTACAAGCGGAAAACCAAATTCCTGAGCAATTTCTTTTCCTTCAAGATACGAAGTAGCTGTTTTTGCAGGTGCAGTTGGCACATTAATTTTTTCTAAAAGCTGTTTAAACTGCTCTCTGTCCTCAGTAATATTAATCGCATTTACGTCAACACCGATTAATCTTACTCCGAAATCTTGCCAGATTCCTTTTTCCTCAGCTTCCAAACACAAGTTTAAAGCTGTTTGTCCTCCCATTGTTGGTAAAACAGCATCAATTTGCGGATGTTCCTTAAGAATTTCAATAATCGATTTTGTAGTTAATGGTTTCAAATAAATATGATCGGCCATAGATGGGTCGGTCATAATCGTCGCCGGATTTGAGTTAATTAAGATAACTTCAATTCCTTCTTCACGAATCGAACGTGCAGATTGAGATCCAGCATAATCGAATTCGCAAGCTTGACCAATAACAATAGGTCCCGAACCTATTATTAAAACGGATTTAATTGATGTGTCTTTAGGCATTTTTTATGTATTGTGTAGTTATAAAAGTGTGTCAAAAAACATTCGTAGTGCACTATAAACTAGAATGTTGAGAAATTTTTTACCGACAAGGTATAAAAAAAGGCGATACTAAGAAAGTAATCGCCTTATGTATGTTTATAAAAACATTATTTTTTGTGTCTAGGCTCGCTAGAAACAGTTAATTTATGTCTTCCTTTTGCTCTTCTACGCGCTAGAACTTTTCTTCCATTCGCAGAAGCCATTCTGTCCATAAATCCGTGCTTATTTCTTCTTTTTCTTTTCGATGGTTGAAATGTTCTTTTGCTCATTGCTTTGTATCTTTAAAAATGGTATCTATTAACTCGTTATTTTGGTTTTGGATATCGTTGTTCAAAAACCGAGTGCAAATATACAAAGACTTTTTTTTCTGGCAAGTAGTTTTATAAAAATATTTTTAATTCCTTTTACTATCTTTGCAATCACAAATATACATCTATTATGTTTAACAAAATTATCAAACTTATTTTGGCCGGACTTCTTGTAGTTGCTGGCATTTGGCAATTTACAGAAAGCAATATCGGAAATGGTATATTCCTTTTTTTGCTTACTGCAATTCCAATTTTTCTTTATTTTAAAAACGAATTTATCCTTTTAGCCTTCTTCAAATTAAGAAAACAAGATTTTGAAGGCGCAAAAAAATGGCTAGCATACATCAAAAATCCAGAAACTGCTCTAGTAAGAAAACAACAAGGATATTTTAACTATTTACACGGTATTATGTTGTCTCAAACCAACATCAACCAAGCAGAAAAACATTTCAAAAAAGCAATCGAACTCGGATTATCTATGGATATGGATTTGGCTGTAGCTAAATTAAACCTTGCCGGAGTTGCTATGTCGCGCCGCAGAAAGTTGGAAGCAACCAATTTATTGAACGAAGCTAAAAAATTAGACAAACAAGGAATGCTGAAAGATCAGATTTCTATGATGAAAGAACAAATGAAGAAAATCTAAATTTTCCTTTAAATTCCAAAATATCAAATCCCAAATTCCAAAAGAGTTTGGGATTTTTAATTTTAGATTGAAGAGTTTAGAGTTTTTTTCTGAAGGCTTTCTTATAAAGTTTACTCAAATCAAGAATTGAAATTTGGAGTTTAAAAAATTGGAATTTATTCCAGTATAATAGAAGGCAAATTCTCATTCAGCCATTTATACTTATTCAAAATCATAATATGCGTTCCTCCTTTTACCAAAATGCATTTATCAATATATTTAATTGGAAAAACCTCATCTTGATCGCCGTGAATATGAATTACGTTTTCGTCAATTTTATCGCGATCCCATAAAATTACAGTTTCTACAGCCCATTGCAGATACCCCAAATCCCGAACAGCTAGAAATTTCTCGTATAATTTAATTCTTTTATTTACTTTTTCTCCAAAAGAAAACTTAGCAAGTTTTTCAATATTAAGAATTAATTGCATCGGAATGAGTTTGTAGGCTTTTGTTCTTTTTCCGATTTTCATTCGTCTCGGAAATTCAGCATTACTTCTGACACTTGATATGATGATCACCTTTCTAGCCTGTATATGTTTTGATATTTCCTGAACCAGAATTCCTCCAAATGAGACTCCAATCAAAACCGGATTTTCATGTTTGATATTTTTGCTTATTCGAAGTGCGTAATCAGACAAAGACTCTTTTGGCTTTGGAATTTCCCATTCTAAAAGACACATTTCAAATAGCGTTTCATCTAATTTTATCCTTTCAAAAATAGATGAACTTGCTGCCAGACCCGGCATAAAATAAACTGGAATTTTACTCATAGCACCAAATAAAGATTACACTTATCATTTTAACTCGTTGGGTGAAATTATTTTCAACACATAGAAACATAGTTTAACTAAACTTAAAAAAGGCGTTTCACTAGTCTAAATGCACATAGTTTAGCTATGTTTGGAAACTTGTTTCTTCCATTTTCTTTTTTCGGCACAAAAAAACTATGCTTCTATGTGTTAAAATGCTTTTATTTTTTTATTACACCCAACGAGTTATTATAAAATAAAATTACTTTTTTTTAATGCAATCTCAATCAAAATTCAGACCGTATTTATGTAATCGATTCCAAAAAAAAAACAAACTTCATGCATGCGTTCTCAAAAAAATTATTTAATATTGAAAATCAAATGATTACCTTTGTACTTGAAATGAATTATGAGTATTAAATCTTATAAAGAAATTTCTTTCATAATCATTTCGTGTCCCAAATTCACTATTTTAATATAACCTAACAACACACTACTATGGAAACTATTGAAAAAACTATGGAAATCAAAGACAACACGTTTGCGCGCCAATTTGAAACCACAGTACCCGAAGGAATGCTGGCAGTTGAATATTCATTTCAGGAAAAGAAGATTTTCTTAACCAAAATCAACACTCCTGATTCGTTCCAAAACGAAGAGAAAATCAATACTTTACTTAAAAATGTATTAGAATTAAGTTCTGAAAAAAATTACAGAGTAGTACCGATTCATCCAAAAATTGTTTTGTTTTTCAAAAAGAATCCTAAATACAAAGAATTGCTTCCTCCCGGAATCAGAATTTAGAAATCACCTATAATTCGGAGCCACAAACCTCCGATTACCATATAAATTAGAAGCATAACCAAACCGGTTACAAGCCCTTTTATCCACCAACTTTTTAGGTCTACATACCCGCTCCCGAAAAAAACGGGAGCTGGTCCGTGGCCATAATGCGTCAATGTTCCGTAAATTGACCCAATAAACCCAAGCATAAAAGCCAACAAAAGTCCCGGAATTCCAAGCGAAATACCCACACCAAGCAAAGCGGCATACATAGCGGCCACATGCGCTGTTGCACTTGCAAAAAGGTAGTGGCTGAAAAAATAGACCAAAATAATAATCGGAAAGGCCATCTGCCAACTCAAACCTCCGATTTCTGCTTTGACCAAATCACTGAACCACGCAATAAAACCAAGCTCATTAAGAGAGCTTGCCATCATGACCAAAACAGAAAACCAGACAATAGTATCCCACGCACCTTTTTCGGCTTTAACGTCATCCCATGTCAAAACCGATGTCAGCAACAAAACTACCAGTCCGATAAATGCAGTTGTCGTGGCATCTATCGAAAACAAATCTCCCGTCATCCATAAAAACAACAATATAAAAAATGTTAAGAGCATCATCCATTCGTTTCTAGTAATCGCTCCCATTTCTTTGAGTTTTTGAGAAGCAATCTGTGGTGCATCGCCTGTATTTTTTAGTTCGGGAGGATAAATTTTATAAAGCAAAAACGGAATTACGAAAAAAGCGCATAATCCGGGAACTATTGCCGCAATCGCCCAAGACATCCAAGTAATTTTTATGCCCAAATTAAGAGCAAACTTCTGGCACATCGGGTTACTAGCTGTTCCTGTTAGAAACATAGACGAGGCAATCAGATTCATATTATAACTATTGAGGGTTAAATACGAACCCAATTTCCTATGTGTTTCAGGCTGATCTGGCACAGAACCAAAACTCATTGACATTGATTTCATAATCGGGTAAATGATGCCGCCTCCCCTAGCTGTGTTGCTCGGAACTGCAGGCGCCAAGACCAAATCTGCCAAACCCAAACCATATGCCAATCCGAGCGAGCTTTTTCCGAATATTCTGATGAATAAAAACGCTATTCGATTTCCTAAACCTGTTTTAATAAATCCTCTAGCGATAAAAAAAGAAATTCCAATCAACCAGATTACTTTGTCTCCAAAACCTTTTAGCGCCAAAGTAATTGACTTTCCAGGATCTCCTGGTGCGAGAACTTGAGACAATGCGGTTAGCGCAATGGCAATCATACACATTGTCCCCATCGGTGCAGCTTTTAAAATAATCCCTAAAATGGTGGCTGTAAAAATGGCAAACAAATGCCAAGCTTCTATTTTGACACCTTCCGGAGCAGGAATAAACCAAATAGCAATACCGACACTAAGCGTGATAAGAGTTTGAGTAATTTTTACTTCTTTCATAAAAATTAAATTTAAGTTGATTAAAGTCTAAGCTGAAGCTGAATAAGAAATAATTCATCATTATAACTTGACGAATCTGGAACATTTCGCTTAAAACGGTCTATTTCAAATCCCATTTCGATTCGGCCGGTGTAAGCATTTCCAAATTCTAAACTGACCATTGGCGTATAAGTTTGCCTAACATTTGAATTGACTTTATAACTAGGGTCAAAAGTTTCGTAGCGGCACGACAATTCTAAAGCGGTCAGTTTTTTATAATTTACCACATATCTTAAATTCGGCAGAAAATAAACACCACGCATTTGATAATTAGACACCTCTCCTACTCTCTGATCTGCAGGAAGCGAGAAATAAAGATTATGATTGGTTCCTTGTTTGTATTCGATTTGAAGATCAAAGGAGAATTTATCTGTGAGTCTAAAATCACTTGTAATATCTGCTCCCAGTGCAAAAACATCTTTTTTGAAAACTTTTCCAAAACCACCGTTGAGCCCTAAATTTATTTTGTATTCTTTAGACAAACCAAAAACCCAGCGAGTTGAATATTGCTTGCCGTTATCCTTGTCCATTTCTGCATTTTTACCGTTTCCGTTTAATACTGAGACGGCATAACTCACAGGGATTTTCCCCACATCAAAAGATCCAGTTGCAGAAGCGCCAATCTGAAAACTCGTCCAGCCGTTTTTACCAAATTCATAATATTGATTGGAAAAGTCAAAAGACTTAATAATATCGACAGGAACAAGCTCTTCTATACCAAAAGCCGGACGAAACTGACCTCCTGTGAGTGCTATATATTTGTTGAAAGTATATTTTCCATAGGCATTTTCGAGAACCTTGCCTTTGGTATCCGATTTAAAATCGGCTAGATTAACCAAAATCACAACTTCTGTAGCTTCACTAAGCTTGGTATTAAGTCCAACACGCATTCTTTTTATATCAAAAGAGCTTTGTGTTACCTCGCCAGTAGCGTGATGAATTCCCAAGACATCTACATTATCCCCAAAACTTTCGAGATAACGAGCTTGCAAAAGTCCTTTTAATTGATATTGCGGATATTTTATTGCAGACTCTGCGGTAGTGCTACCATTATTTACATCACCTTGTGCCTTTAAAAAAAAGGGCATTATTAGAAAAATAAAAACAATTCTTATTAGTGGCTTGCTTACAAATTCCATAAATAAAAAATTAATTTTTTACTACTGATGCAAATCAGATTATGTTTCTGGAGAACTATAACTCATTAATATACAGACTAAAATAATAAAAATTACGATACAATGTAAAAAATAACGCACAAAAAAAGCGCAGGAGGTCGTCCTGCGCTTTATAGCTATCTTACGCTATATTATTTTTCGATTTCTCTCATAGAATCCATTTTCTTGTGCGCAAGGAAACCAGCAACGTCTTCAAAATGTTCTTTTACGCGTTTGTTTCCAAATTCAAAAACCTTGGTTGCTAATCCATCCAAGAAATCACGATCGTGCGATACAAGAATCAAAGTTCCGTCAAAATCTCGCAAGGCGTCCTTTATGATATCTTTAGTCTTCATATCCAAGTGATTCGAAGGCTCATCTAGAATTAATAAATTTACAGGTTCCAACAACAATTTAATCATTGCCAAACGTGTTTTTTCACCACCAGAAAGCACCTTTACCTTTTTGGTAATATCGTCTCCTTGAAACATGAAAGCCCCTAAAATATTTTTAATCTGCGTTCTGATATCTCCAACCGCAATACCGTCTATTGTTTCAAATATGGTAGCATTTTCGTCTAATAAGGCCGCTTGGTTTTGGGCAAAATACCCAATCTGCGCATTATGTCCGATTTCTACACTTCCTGAATCAACGCCGATTTCTTTCATGATCGCTTTGATCATAGTCGATTTTCCTTCACCATTTTTCCCTACAAAAGCAACTTTCTGGCCACGCTCGATCACGATATTTGCGTCTTTAAAAACCACATGATCGCCATACGCTTTAGACATTTCTTTTACAATAACAGGATACTGCCCTGAACGCGGCGCTGGCGGAAATTTTAAACGTAATGCAGAAGTATCCACTTCATCAACTTGAACAATTTCTAACTTTTCAAGCATTTTGACACGAGACTGAACGGCATCAGTTTTAGAAAATGTTCCTTTAAAACGTTCGATAAAAGCACGATTCTCGGCGATCATTTTCTGTTGCTCATCATAAGCTTTCTGCTGATGAATACGACGGTCTTTTCTCAATTCTAAGTAATGAGAATATTTCGCTTTATAATCGTAAATCCTTCCCATTGTAACTTCGATCGTACGATTCGTAATATTATCTACAAACGCCCTGTCGTGCGAAATTACTACAACCGCTTTTGCCTGATTTAGCAAAAACTCCTCTAGCCATTGAATACTCTCGATATCCATATGGTTGGTCGGCTCGTCTAGCAGAATCAAATCTGGTTTTTGCAATAGGATTTTTGCCAATTCGATTCGCATTCTCCACCCACCCGAAAATTCAGAAGTTTGTCGTGTAAAATCTTCACGCTCAAAACCAAGACCTACTAAGATTTTCTCAACTTCAGCTTCGTAATTCACCTCTTCAATCGCGTAAAATTTCTCGCTCAAGTCTGAAACTCTTTCGATTAATTTCATGTAATCGTCGCTTTCATAATCGGTGCGCACGGTCAACTGCTCGTTGATTTCGTCGATTTCAGCTTTCATTTTAAAAATTTCACTAAAAGCTTTTGACGCTTCTTCCATTACTGTTGCCCCATCTTCAGTCAGCAAGTGTTGAGGCAGATAGGCGATAACCGCTTCTTTTGGAGCCGAAATATTTCCTGTCGAAGGCTTATTAACTCCCGCAATAATTTTTAAGAGTGTCGATTTCCCTGCACCATTTTTACCCATAAGGGCAATTTTATCATTCTCGTTTATCGCGAAAGAAACATCGCTGAAAAGTGTAGTTCCTCCAAACTGAACCGAAATATCGTTAACTGTAATCATTTAGATTTTAGATTTTTAAAATGCATTGTTTTTTGAAGCTGCAAAGATAGTTTAATTAGATAATTAGTCAATTAGATAATTTGAAAATTAGATAATTTGGAAATTAGACAATGGGATAATTACTTCCAAAGAACACAAAACCCGACAGTTTTAAAAAAACTGTCGGGTCTACAAAAATTATCTAATTTTCAAATTGACTAATTATCTAATTAATCTTTTCTCCATTTTTTTGTTTCTTCAAAAATATGTTCTAAAATCGCCGCTTCTGTTTCGTCAAACTCAATATTTCTTCGAGACATTACTAGACGTGCAGTTTCAAAAGCTTTTTTGGTTACATAAGTTGTAAAACCTGTTGCACCACCCCAAGAAAAACTAGGAACAAAATTACGCGGAAATCCAGATCCAAAAATATTGGCGCTCACCCCGACAACCGTTCCTGTATTAAACATAGTGTTGATACCGCATTTGCTGTGATCACCCATCATTAAGCCGCAGAACTGAAGTCCGGTCTTAGCAAATCCTTCCGTTTCGTAGCTCCATAGCTTAACTTCTTCGTAGTTATTTTTTAGATTCGAATTATTAGAATCGGCACCGATATTGCACCATTCCCCTAAAACAGAATCTCCCAAAAACCCTTCATGTCCTTTATTAGAATTAGCAAAAAGAACTGAGTTTTTAACCTCTCCCCCTATCCTAGATCCCGGGCCGACAGTTGTGGCACCATATACCTTGGCAGACATTTTTACCATAGCATTTTCGCATAAGGCAAATGGTCCACGAATTACAGTTCCTTCCATAATTTCGGTATTCTTGCCAATATATATAGGACCTGTACACGCGTTTAAAGTCACAAACTCCAATTTTGCTCCTTCCTCGATAAAAATATTTTCAGGTGCGATCACATTTACGCTTTTCGGAATTGGCTGTGATTTTCGATCTGCTGTCAAATAATCAAAATCGGCACGGATTGCAGCATCGTTTTTAGAAAAAATATCCCAAGTATGTTCGATTGTAAGGCAGTCTTCATTATAGGAAAGAATTTCGTAAGAATCAAAATCGACTTCTTCCTGATTTTCATTAGCAAAAAAAGCAATTACATCTTCTCCTTTAAAAATAGCTTGATTTTCTTTCAATTCAGAAATCATCTCTACAAGCGTATCATTTGGCAGATAAGCTGCGTTGATCATTACATTTTCTTCCATTTCTACCATCGGATATTTTTCAGACAGATATTCTTCGGTTATGGTTGTAATGGTAGATCCCAGACGCATTTCCCATTTTTGGCGAATAGTCGTAATTCCGACCAAAATATCGGCTACGGGTCTTGTAAAAGTAAATGGTAATAAAGCATTCCGAACGGGACCGTCGAAAAGAATGTAGTTCATAAATAATTGAGTGTTTGTTAAAATTTGATTTGGTTACCTAGCTCCAAAGTTACAAATATTTATACGTTACATGAGTCATTTTTATATGTAAATAGCCACGAATTCACAAATTTTTAAATAACTCTTACTCTTAGTTCATCTAAATTAAGATTATTTGGCAAACCTAATACGCCTAATTTTTCAATCACCGAGAAAAATACAACCAGTGGTTGAAACCATGGGCTATATTAAAATCAGCCCCCTTTCCTTTCTAATTATCAAAAATCGATGCATAAAAAAAGCCTTCCAGAATTGGAAGGCTTTCGTATAATTTAAAACAGCTATTATTTTTTAGCGTGTTTTGCATATTTAGTTTTGAATTTATCAATACGTCCTGCAGTATCGATAAGTTTAGATTTACCAGTATAGAAAGGGTGAGATGTTCTAGAAATCTCCATTTTTACAACTGGATACTCAACTCCGTCAACTTCAATTGTTTCTTTTGTATCTGCAGTAGATTTAGTGATAAAAACGTCATCATTAGACATGTCTTTAAATGCAACTAATCTGTAATTTTCTGGGTGAATTCCTTTTTTCATCTTTTCTTTATATTTATTGTTTGGAGCATTTTTATTTTGAAGCTTTTTCGTGATTAGAAAAAGGTGTAAACAAATGATACTCTTTTTGTTTAAAAATTTTTTAATTATTTTTGAGTGTGCAAATTTACAATTCTTTTTTAATAATCAAATCTTTAGTTCACTTTTTTTTAGATAAATTCAAAAAGCATTTTATACCTGTGTAAGGTCGGAATTGCTATATTTGTGGATTAATTTTAAAACATATAGAAAATATGATTAATGAAGTTATAAAAAAGAACGGTATCAATTATGGTGTAATGATTGGAGTTGCATCTGCATTAATAACTGCAACCATTTATGCAGTAGACCTTAGTTTATTCACCGCTTGGTGGATGGGCCTTTTAGGAATAGCAATAAGCATTACAATTTCTATTATCTTATTGTCTAAAACAAAAAAAGAATTAAAAGGCATTTTTCCTTTTAAAGAAGCTTTTACCACTTATTTTATAGCTGCTGTAATTGGCATCTTAATATCTACAGCATTTAACATTATCTTATTTAACGTAATCGATCCGGGAGCAAAAGAAACATTAAACGAATTAATGATTAAATATACTGTCGGAATGATGCAGAAATTCGGAACTCCGGCATCTGCCATCAATGAAACTATCGCAAAAATGAAAGCCAGCAGTCCGTATTCTACAATTGAGCTTCTAAAAGGCTCTGTATTTGCAATTGTTTTCAGCGCTATTTTCGGATTAATTTTCGCAGCATTTTTTAAGAGCAAAACTACTCAAGAATAAAAACATAAATGAATTTATCTATACTTATACCGCTTCTAAACGAGGAGGAATCACTGCAGGAACTCTACACATGGATTATTAAAGTGTTGCAGTCTAACAATTATTCTTATGAAATCATTTTTGTAGATGATGGAAGTACAGATAATTCCTGGGCAATCATTGAAGGTTTTTCAAATGAGAATCCGAATGTAAAAGGCATTCGTTTCATGAAAAATTTCGGAAAATCACAAGCCCTTCACGCTGGTTTTGCCAAAGCAAAAGGCGATGTTATTATTACTATGGATGCCGACCTACAAGACAGTCCCGACGAAATTCCGGAATTGTACGAAATGATTACGGCGCAAAAATACGACCTGGTTTCGGGCTGGAAAAAGAAACGTTATGATTCTGTCGTAGCCAAAAACCTGCCTTCCAAATTATTTAATTGGGCGGCCAGAAAAACCTCGGGAGTTGAACTAAATGATTTTAACTGTGGCCTAAAAGCCTACAAAAATGTTGTTGTAAAAAACATTGAAGTTTCTGGCGAAATGCACCGTTACATTCCGGTTCTCGCAAAAAATGCTGGATTTGGAAAAATAGGCGAAAAAGTAGTTATTCATCAAGCCAGAAAATACGGCGAAACCAAATTCGGAATGGAACGCTTTATCAACGGATTTCTCGACCTTATTACCATTTGGTTTTTGTCGCGATTCGGAAAAAGACCCATGCACTTATTTGGCGCCATTGGATCGATTATGTTTATCATCGGATTTTTGTCTGCCGGATATATTGGGATTTCAAAACTGTACCATTTGTATAACGGAATGAAATATTCTTTGGTAACAAACAATCCGTGGTTTTACATTGCCTTGACCACAATGATTTTGGGAACACAATTGTTTTTAGCTGGATTTTTAGGCGAAATCATTTTAAGAACAAAACACAACGAAGAACGTTATAAAATAGCCCGAGAAGTTAATTTTTAATAAACTCGATTTGCCAACGCCTATTTTTAGTTGACCAATATTAATTGAGATACAAAAATATTGCTTACAGCACCTCTGAGCCTCGAAAAAAACCTATTTTTAAACAAACATAAAACGAAATTTAAATGAATATTGCTCCTAATATATTAGATGCTGTAAACGAATGGCTAACGCCGACATTTGACCAAGAAACACAAGCCGCGGTTAAAGAATTAATGACAACCTCGCCAAAAGAACTCGAAGAGAGTTTTTACAAAAACCTTGAATTTGGTACCGGCGGTATGCGAGGCGTAATGGGAATTGGCAACAATCGAATCAACAAATACACGCTGGGCAAAAACACACAAGGATTATCTGATTATCTGCATAAAGTTTTTCCAGACCAACCTTTAAAAGTTGCTATCGCTTATGATTGCCGTCATAACAGCAACACTTTAGCAAAAGTGGTAGCTGATGTTTTTTCAGCAAACGGAATTCAGGTTTATTTATTCTCGGACTTAAGACCTACCCCAGAGTTATCTTTTGCGCTGAAATACTTAAAATGCCAGTGCGGAATTGTTCTGACTGCTTCTCATAATCCACCTGAATATAACGGCTACAAAGTTTACTGGCAAGATGGTGGACAGATTGTTCCGCCGCAAGACAAAGAAATTGTCAATGTGATTGAAAGTTTGAGCTACGACAAAATCAAATTCAACGCAAACGAAAGCTTAATTCAGTATATTGATACAGAAATTGACAAAGCGTTCGTAAAATCATCTATAGAAAACGCAAGTTTTAATACTCCGGCAGAAGCAAAAGACAATCTTCATATTGTTTTTACTTCGCTGCACGGAACTTCTATAAAATCTATTCCGGATACTTTATCGCAAGCCGGATACAAAAACGTACATATTGTACCCGAACAAGCTATTCCAGACGGAGATTTCCCAACTGTAAAATCTCCAAACCCAGAAGAGCCAGAAGCTCTAACAATGGCTTTGGCTCTGGCAGACAAAACAAATTCTGATATTGTTGTAGGTACAGACCCTGACTGTGATCGTTTAGGTGTAGCGGTTAGAAATAACGACGGCAAAATGATTTTGCTTAACGGAAACCAGACAATGGTCCTGATGACTTCTTTCTTATTGAAACAATGGAAAAAAGCGGGCAAACTTAACGGAAAACAGTTCGTGGGATCAACGATTGTTTCAACCCCGATGATGATGGAATTGGCATCAAGTTATGGTATTGAATGCAAAGTAGGATTAACAGGATTCAAATGGATCGCCAAAATGATTGTAGACTTCCCAGAACTTGAGTTTATTGGAGGAGGCGAAGAAAGTTTTGGTTTTATGGTTGGCGACGCTGTACGCGATAAAGATGCTGTTGCTGCGACTTTATTAATCTGCGAAGTAGCAGCTCAAGCCAAAGCCGCAGGAAGTTCTGTTTATAAAGAACTATTACAATTGTACGTTGAAAATGGTTTTTACAAAGAGCATTTGGTTTCTTTAACTAAAAAAGGAATGGAAGGCTTGGCAGAAATCAATCAAATGATGATTAATCTTCGTGAAAATCCGCTAAAGGAAATCAATGGAGAAAGAGTAGTTATGGTTGAAGACTACCAATCGTCAATTGCTTTGAATTTATTAACTGGCGAAGAATCGACAATGGATATGCCTAAATCGAACGTTTTGATCTATTATACTGCAGATGGCTCTAAAATCTGTGCAAGACCAAGCGGAACGGAACCTAAAATTAAATTCTATATCAGCGTAAATGCCGAAATTGAATCGGTCTTGGATTTTGAGGAAGCAGAAAGTTTCTTAGATCAAAAAATACAGAATATCATTGCCGATATGCAACTTAATTAAGAAAACAAAACACCTTTACAATTGTGCATACAAAACAGGCACAATGAACAAAACCAATATTTTAGACTCTGATTTGTATTGTCGCAATGCAAATCAGAGTTTTTTTTATAAAAAAAAGCAAAAAGAAATTGAAAACACCTCAATTGGATTAATTTTGTGCGATAAAATAAACTACAAAACCGAATACTCGAAAGAGTCTAGAAATCAATATCAAAAAAATAAATGAGTAATTTCAAAAAAATAGTTCCTTTTATATACCCATATAAAAAATACGCATTCTTAAACATCTTTTTTAATGTTTTATATGCCTTGTTCAGCACCCTTTCGTTTATGTCGTTGATCCCTATGATTCAGGTATTATTTGACCAAACCAAACGAAATACTGAAAAACCGATTTACGAGGGACTTCTTAAAATTAAAACATACGGAGAAGATTATCTAAGTTATTTTGTAACCACGACAACTGACACATATGGTGTTGGCTACACATTGTCTATAATGGTTGCGGGAATTATTTCGATTTTTCTTCTTAAAAACTTGGTTGACTATCTTGCCATGTTTTTCATCAATTTCTTAAGAAACGGAATATTGAGAGATATGCGTAATGCGATGTACAAAAAGACATTAGAGCTTCCTTTGGCTTTCTATTCAGAAAAAAGAAAAGGAGATATCATTTCAAGAATTTCTGCGGACGTAAACGAAGTTCAAACTTCTTTTTTGGCAATACTCGAACTAATTGTAAAAGAACCTTTAACGATAGTTTTTACCATAATCGCCATGCTGATCATCAGTCCGAAACTGACTTTGTTTGTATTTATTTTCATTCCGGTTTCAGGTTATATCATTTCGCTGATCGGAAAACAGCTTAAAAAGCAGTCATCAAAAGCACAGCAGGAACAAGGTTTATTCTTATCGACAATAGAAGAAACTATCGGAGGATTAAAAGTAGTAAAAGGCTATAATGCTGAAAATTACTTCAACACCCTTTTTCAAGGTTCTACGGATCGTTTTTTCAAATTATCAAACAGTATCGGAAACCGCCAGAATCTTGCCTCACCAGCGAGTGAGTTTATGGGAATTACCGTAATTGCCATTTTGCTTTGGTATGGAGGCCAAATGGTTTTAATAGATAAAACGCTCGACGGCGCTTCTTTTATTGCGTATATGGGATTAGCATATAACATTTTGACTCCGGCAAAAGCAATTTCTAAGGCTTCGTATGGAGTAAAAAGAGGAAATGCAGCCGCAGAACGAGTTTTGGAAATATTAGAACAGGAAAATCCTATTGCTGACAAAGAAAAGGCGTTAGAAAAAGAGTCTTTTGATCAGGACATTTCTATTGAAAACATCAACTTTAGATATGAGGAAGAAACCATCCTAAAAGATTTTTCACTTAAAATTAAAAAAGGACAAACCGTTGCTTTGGTCGGACAATCTGGAAGCGGAAAAAGCACAATTGCCAATTTATTGACCCGTTTTTATGATGTGAATGAAGGAGTAATTGCGATGGACGGCATCAACATTAAAGATATGACATTGCATTCGCTTCGTGGCTTGATGGGATTGGTGACTCAGGACAGTATTTTGTTTAATGACACTATTAAAGCCAATATTGCATTAGGAAAATTAGATGCTACTGACGACGAAATTATTGAAGCCTTAAAAATCGCTAATGCTTATGAATTTGTAAAAGATCTACCAAATGGAATTTACACCAACATCGGTGACAGCGGAAACAAACTTTCGGGCGGACAGCAACAACGTTTATCAATCGCCAGAGCGGTACTAAAAAACCCACCGATCATGATTTTGGACGAAGCAACTTCTAATCTAGATACCGAAAGCGAAAAATATGTTCAGGTTGCTTTAGAAAACATGATGCAAAATAGGACCTCTATCGTAATTGCGCACCGATTGTCAACAATTCAAAAGGCCGATGTAATCGTGGTAATGCAAAAAGGACGCATTGTAGAGCAAGGAACTCACGAAGAACTTATTGCCCACAACGGCATGTACAACAAACTGGTGACTATGCAGTCTTTTGAATCTTAAGACAATAACGACACTCATAAAAAAGAACACAGATTAAGGAATGATTAAAACTAATTTTAACGTCTTTACTCTGTGTTTATTTTTTTAACTTTAGGCAAGTAACGATTGCAATCATTAGTGCCTTAAAATGTATCTTCATAACTCAAACATAAAGCTTCCTGATGATCCAGACACTATAGTCTGGAAATACTTAGATTTATCTAAATTCTTGGATTTACTGCTTTCGAAAAAACTTTTCATGTCAAGATCCGACAAATTTGAAGATCAGTACGAAGGCACTTTCAGCGAACCAACTTACGAAGAGATTAAAAAACTTGCAATCGATAATCCTGACTTTTTGCAATACTACAAAACACAACGAGAACAAGTCGCTGTAAGCAGCTGGCACATTAACGAATATGAATCGTATGCAATGTGGCAGATTTTTACTCAAAACAGTGAGGGAATAGCCATTCAATCTACAATTAGCCGATTGCAAAAAGCTGTAAAACCTGAAAACAATTTTGACCAATATATAGGCGAAGTCAATTATATCGATTACAAAAAAGAATATATCCCGTTTGACGATTTATTTTTTCCATTCTTATTCAAACGAAAAAGTTTTCAGTACGAGCGCGAAGTCCGCATTTTAACCGATACCTCCAAAAGCAATATAAAACTAAATGACGGAATAAAAATCAATGTCGATCTAAGCCAGTTGATTGAAAAGATATACATACATCCAAAATCGGAAAACTGGTATAAAAAACTGGTTATAGAACTTGTAGAACGCCTAGGATTCGATTTTGAAATAGAAAAATCAGACTTAGAAAGTGACATATTGATTTAAAGGTTCTGAGATGCTAAGATACTGAGGCGCTGCGTCTTTTTTCTTGCCACAGATTAAAAAGATTAAATTGATTTCTTTCTGCAGCGAAATAAGAAAGGCGTATAGAAAAATTAAATTTTTCCATACGCCTTCTATATTTTATAAAAGAATTCAAAAAAGATCTTTATAATAATCTGTAGCAAAATCCCTTAGAATCTTAGCATCTTAGGACCTTAGTTACTTTTTAAATAGGTTTATAAGGCTTAACCTCCCATTTTTTAGACGCCAAATCTATATAATTATAATGCAATACATCATTTTTATCAAACTGACCGTTTTGGTTGGTATCTTCAATAGTCCTGAAATACAAACGATTTTTAGATTCAATCAAATTCCAATCTACCAGTTCTTCTAAGTCAGCAGAAACCTTAGTGAAGTTTTCACCACTAATATCGCTTAAGTATAATGTTTTGATATCGCTAGTATCTATTTTGCCATCTTTATTTGTATCAGAATCTGTCAAGGTATAAACCATAACTTTGTTCTGAGTTTTGTCTGCCACTGTTTTTAGATAAGTAGCTGTAAGAATCAAGATTGGCTTGTCTGACAAAGGACGAATCGAATCTGAATCGATTTGCTGAAATTTTAAATTCTGCAGGTAACCTGTTATTTCGTATTCTCCTAAATTAGAAATTGTAAAACTCACATCGTTAACACTCGAAGAGCCATAACGTGCTTTTGATCCTCTTTCAAAAACCCTTAAATCCCCAACTGGATGAATCAAATAATTGGTTCCTTCCATTTGAATTGGCAAATCAGCAATTTCAATCTGAGTTGTATCTGTTTTGGCAACACTCACTTTATTTGAGGCGCCATAGCTTACTTTTGGTTTTTGAACTTCTTCACGACAGCTAATCGCTGTGGTAATAATGACTACGGCTATATATTTAAAATACTTTTTCATCTGCAATGATTCTATTCAATTATCAAATATACTATTTTTGATTGTAATTTCTGTTTTTATTGAATTTTACTAGAGCGAATAAATTTAGAAATGCCAAACCTAAATAGCCCACAAACAGAATCCAGTTCTTTTTAAACAAAGTGATATTGCGTTCTAATTATGCTTTTCGTTCCTTTTCTAGCAAAAGAACTAGAGAAATCATTCCCGGAACGTAAAAAAATCTTTTTCCTTTTTGTCGCTTTTCAATTATAGCCTCGCATTCAATTTTATATTAAAAACCCTAGAAGTCATATAATTCGGAATTGCGTATTGATTTTTAGAATACACATCGCGCACCCAAGTATTCGTAATCGCATTTTGATTATTGAAAACATTAAAAATCTCCACACCAAGCGACAATTCTCGAAATTTTTTCAACCAACCTGTTTTTTCAGATTTAGCATTTTCGTCAATAAATACCTTAGCAAATCCAATATCCGCACGACGATAATCCTTAAGACGATTTTGATACAAATAAGGATCAGAATAAGACGGCGAGCCTCCCGGAAGACCTGTATTATAAACCAGATTCAAATATACTTTTACACTAGGTATATTCGGCATATAATCCTGAAACAGCATCGCAAATTTCAATCGCTGATCTGTCGGTCTGGCAATGTAGCCTTTGTTTTCGTAATTTTCCTCTGTTTTTAAATATCCAAAACTCACCCAAGATTCTGTTCCGGGTACAAATTCGCCATTGAGCCTAAAGTCTAAACCTTGTGCGTAGGCTTTAGCATTATTATCTGCAGCATACCTAATTCTAACATTATCAATCGAATAAACATTTACATCAGAAAGCGATTTATAATAAATTTCAGTCACCCATTTAAATGAGCGGTTCCACATCTTAAAATTATAATCATTCCCCAGAACGATATTCACAGATTGCTGTGCTTTTACATTCGGATTGACTTCGCCTTCCAAATCTCTAAGTTCTCTATAAAATGGAGGCTGATAGTACAATCCGGCCGAAATCCTAAAAATCATATCTTTATCCCAGTCAGGTTTAATGGAAAACTGAGCACGCGGACTAACAACAGCTTGAGTTTTTCCTTGTTCTGAAGCACCAGCTACGTTCCACGCCTGAAAACGGGCACCCAAAGTGTACCAAACCTGACTTGAACCCATCAACATTTGTTTGTTCCATTGTGCATACCCCGAAAAACGATTTATGGTATTAAAATTAGTTGCTCTTACATTTTGATAAGGCGTAATCGGACCAGTATAAGGCTGATAAGGCTCGTTATTTTTAGGAAGAATAACAATTGGAGGATTGATAGAAAACCCAGCAGAATCTATTACCTCCCACTCTACAACCCGATCGCGAATAGATTCACGTGTATATTTTAGTCCGAACTCCAGCTGGCTTTCTTTCCAGTCTTTAAAACCTTTAAATTCAATATTTGCGATTAGAGCATCCAGATCATTTCTGGCGTGATTCAGTTGCGAACCAATTCCGCGAGTAAATTCTACATCTTCAATTGTCGTGTCTGGGTCGGCATTTGCATTTCCGAGACGATATCTTGCAAGAATATCGAAGTGTTCTTTTTCTGTAGTATGAAATAAAGACCCAATTAATTTGACATTAAAACTCGGCGAAATTTTGTAGGTGGTTTTTAAAGCGCCGAAATAAGTATCGTATTGATCTTTTTCCTGTCCCTGATAATAAATGCCTAAAACCATTGGCTGATCTGCGGTTCCGAATCGGGTTTCGCGTGTAAGAGGCTGGTATAAATATTTGTTTTGAGAAATATTTCCAAGAAAACTCAACTGCCATTTATCAGAAACATCATAATTAATGTTCGTTTGAACATCGGCAAAAGTAGGCGTATAATTGGTCTGTGTATCTTGGCTATTCACCAAAAGACTGTTGTTCCGGTAACGAACTCCAGTAACAGCCGACCACTTCTTGTTTTTGGAGACCAAATCTACAGAAGCGCTTCCGCCAAGAAAACTGACTTCAAAAGAAGCTCCAAAACGAATTGGCTTTCTATAAGTAATATCCAAAACAGATGACAGCTTATCGCCATATTTGGCCTGAAAACCTCCCGCAGAAAAATCTACATTCTGCACCAAATCGGTATTGGTAAAACTAAGTCCCTCCTGCTGTCCAGAACGAATCAGAAACGGACGATAAACTTCTACCTCATTAACATAAACCAGATTTTCATCGTAATTACCGCCACGAACCATGTACTGCGTACTTAATTCGTTATTTGAATTGACTCCCGGAAGCGTTTTTAAGATATTTTCGATTCCGGCATTGGCTCCTGGAACTTTTTTTATTGTATTTTGATCAATAGTAGTAATTCCCTGAACACGTTTTTTATTTTTAGAAGAAACAAAAACCTCTCCCATTTGTTCCTGAGAATTATTCATTACAGGATTAAAAATAAAAATCTCTCCAGGTTTAAGGCTCATTGTAAGACTCATCATTTTTAACGATACGTGCGTAAAAATTAATGAGATTTTTTTGTTTGAAGGGACTTCGATTTCAAAATAACCATTCGAATTAGACTGAATTGTTATTCCCGAAGAAGACACATTTACATTTGCAACAGCATGCTTTTCTTCATCTAAAATTACACCTTTTATGTAAGCTTTTTGAGCAGACAAAACAGCGCTAAAACATAAAAAGAAAAAAGCGAATATTAATTTATTGAAATTCAAATATTTGGATTTTATTTTTTTTGACTTCTAAAAAAACGAGTTTCAAAGATAGCAGTATTTCCTACATTATCAACAACTTCTATTTTTAAATCATTTTCACCCTCATTCAGCAGGGCATCATCAAAAACATGCGTAATCCTTCTGGCTTTGTTTTCATATTCAAACAAAACCCAGTTTCCGTTAATATAACCATTATACGATTTTATGCCAGAAAGAGAGTCACCAATAGTAAAATCAATTTTCTTTTGATCGCTGATCCATTTGCCTTCAATTGGTTTTGCGATTTTTATAACTGGCGAAATCGTGTCTAGCACTAAACCGTAAGTGCCCAATATTTTTGATTTTGCTGTAAAAACATCCCCTTTTCTAATGGTTCCGTAAAAACTGGTGCCTTTTGCAATATAAACTTTGTCCCTCAGAGATTCCGGATACAGCGTATCTTTTATCGTAATCGTAAAATTGGAATGAACAGGAACGGTATCATCATGAATATAAATTTTTCTGTTTTTTACATCAAAATTCAGATTAAAATCATCGTAAAAAGTGCCCGCTGGAAAAAACACAGACATATTGTCTTTTTCGAAATTATAATCCTTATTGACTTTTATAAAATATTTTGAATCTACCGGAGTGGCTTCAACAATTGGAGCAGACGCATCAAACTCAATCGGAATCGTGATTGAATTCTGATTTCCAAAATAATCAGAAACTTCAATTTTATAAGTCGCAGCCAAATTAGGTTCTGCCTTTATAATACCGCGAAGAGAATCAGTTTTGATGATGCTCAAAGCAAATGGCGTTTTCATAAAAAGTTTCTGTACGCGCTGTCCTGTCTTTTTGTAACGCGGATAATCAATCAAGGCGTTGATGTAGCGCATTTCGTCAAACGAATAGGTGTTAAACTGATAATTGTAATTCTGAGCGCCGTTTAAAAAAGTCGAAACATTAAATACGCCGTTTTTATTATGCGAAACATCATCGGTATCTACAGCATTAATTCCGAAACCGATTTTTCCGTTTGTTTTTACCTTTCCTGCCAGAAAAGTGCCGTCTTTCTGAAGTGCCATGTTTACAAGCAGAGGTTGTCTTGACTGATTGACGGTTGCATTATCAAGAGGATATACATACAAACTCGAAATTGTCGGCTTTTTGGTATCTTTTATATTTTGATCAAAACCGAAAAACATAGGATTGATTACAAACTCGGTTTTGGTATCCCTAAATTCAAAATGCAGATGCGGACCTTCAGACGAGCCTGTATTGCCAGAAAGCGCAATCAGTTGCCCTTTGGTAACTGGCAATTCATCTGGTTTTGGAAACACTTCGATTTCGTACGCTTTTGCTCTGTAATGTTCTTTTTTGACATACTCCTGAACAGCGCCAACTGTAGTCTGCAAATGCCCGTAAACAGATGTATAGCCGTTAGGATGCGTGATATAAATACACTTTCCGTTTCCGAAAGTCGAAATTTTGATTCTCGAGATATATCCGTCGGCAACAGCGTAAACGTTAAGACCTTCGCGCTGATTGGTTTTTAAATCAAAGCCAGCATGAAAATGATTGGGCCTAAGCTCACCGAAATTACCTGAAAGCTGCATCGGAGTATCTAGTGGAGGTCTGAAATAATCTTTAGGATATTGCGTTTGAGCAAAAATAAAATTAGAAAACAAAAGGGCAAGTACAGGAATTCTCATAAGCAACATTTTTGCTAAGATAAAAAATTAACAGGGTAAAACCGAGGATTAATCAATAAAAATACAATTAATTGAATTTCATCGGTTTGCTTATTTTTAATGTAAAAAAATCGATAAATAATTGCATTAATAAAAAGGAATACTAACTTTGTAGGATTAAGTAATGAATAGGATTTATAATGAGTGTAATTGCCGAAATAATTGATGCTCTTGAATATAAAGTCGAAAAGCTTTTTGAAAAATCAAAAAGTTTGGAGAAAAACAATCAGGTATTACAATTAGAATTAGCCAAAGCCGTGCAAATTATCCAGAAACAATCTGAAGAAATGGAGGCTTTGAAAAAGCAATATGAGACACTTAAGATAGCCAATTCGTTGCTCGGCAGCGACAATAACAAGAGAGAGACAAAGCTTAAAATAAATTCATTAATTCGCGAAATTGATTACTGTATAGCACAATTATCTGATTAGAAACATGGACGGAAAGCTTAGAATTAAAATATCAATTGCCGACCGCGTTTATCCATTAACGGTTGAACCTGCTCAGGAAGAAGGCCTTAGAAGCGCTTCAAAAAAAATTGATGCTATGATTAAGCAGTTTGAAGAAAACTATGCCGTACGTGACAAACAAGATGTACTGGCTATGTGCGCGTTGCAATTTGCATCGCAAGCAGAACAAAAACAAATTGATTACGCAATCGATGGCGAGGAAACTATTGAAAGAATTAAGAGACTAAATACGCTTTTAGATCAATATCTCGAAAAATAACGTTCTTTACAAGAAACTAAGATACTGCCTACATTAGTTCACAATTGGTAAACTCAACACTAACAATTTAGAATGAGCGAATCGTCGCTACTATAGTATGCCCTGCTCCGGCTGGGAAACTTGAACAGTGAGTTAGCTCAAAACTTGTCTTTACGAGTTTATTCAAGCAATTAATGTAGGCTTTTTTTATATATAAACCCTAATAAACATGGACATCATAACGATCATTATTGGTATTGTAGGTATTGCGGCAGGTTTTGCAATAGCTAAAATTATCGAGAAAAGTAATATTTCGAACCTAATTAAAAACGCTAAAAAAGAGGCCGCTTCTATTTTAAAAGACGCTAATTTAGAAGCAGAAAATATTAAAAAAGACAAAATTCTTCAGGCTAAAGAGCGTTTTATAGAACTAAAATCTGAACACGAACAAGTGATTCTGGCTCGCGATAAAAAAGTAGCAGAGGTAGAAAAAAGAGTGCGTGACAAAGAATCTCAAGTTTCTAATGAACTTTCAAAAGCAAAAAAAATAAACGACGATTTTGAAGCTAAAACAGCTGAATACAACAATAAAATCGAGCTTTTAGATAAAAAACAAGCTGAAGTTGACAAATTACACAAAAGTCAGCTGCAACAACTTGAAGTAATTTCAGGACTTTCTGCAGAAGAAGCTAAGGAGCAATTGGTCGAAGGATTAAAAGCCGAAGCCAAAAGCAAAGCAATGTCTCATATACAGGAAACCATTGAAGAAGCTAAACTTACTGCACAGCAGGAAGCTAAAAAAATCATCATCAACACTATTCAAAGAGTTGGAACTGAAGAAGCGGTGGAGAACTGCGTTTCTGTGTTCAACATCGAATCTGATGACGTAAAAGGCCGTATTATTGGTCGTGAAGGACGTAATATTAGAGCACTTGAAGCTGCGACGGGAGTTGAGATTATTGTAGACGATACGCCAGAAGCGATTATTCTTTCTTGTTTTGATCCTGTTCGTAGAGAAATTGCTCGTTTGTCTTTACATAAATTAGTAACCGACGGACGTATTCACCCAGCAAGAATCGAGGAAGTTGTTGCTAAAACAGCAAAACAAATTGATGACGAGATAATCGAAGTCGGAAAACGTACTGTAATCGACCTAGGTATTCACGGCTTACACCCAGAATTAATCAAAGTTGTGGGTAGAATGAAATACCGTTCTTCTTACGGACAAAACCTATTACAGCACTCAAGAGAAGTTTCTAAACTTTGTGGTATTATGGCTGCTGAATTAGGCCTAAATGTAAAGCTGGCAAAAAGAGCAGGTTTGCTTCACGATATCGGAAAAGTGCCAGATACTGAAAGCGATTTGCCACACGCCTTATTGGGTATGCAGTGGGCTGAGAAATATGGTGAAAAAGACGAAGTCTGCAACGCTATTGGAGCACACCACGATGAGATTGAAATGAAATCACTTCTTTCTCCAATTGTTCAGGTTTGTGATGCCATTTCTGGAGCAAGACCAGGAGCGAGACGCCAAGTGCTAGACTCTTATATTCAGCGTTTAAAAGATCTTGAAGATGTTGCTTACGGATTCAGCGGTGTAAAAAATGCTTATGCTATCCAAGCGGGTAGAGAGCTTCGTGTAATTGTAGAAAGCGAAAAAGTTTCTGATGACAACGCCGCTAACTTATCGTTTGAGATTTCTCAGAAAATCCAAACAGAAATGACTTATCCAGGTCAAGTAAAAGTTACAGTTATTAGAGAAACCAGAGCTGTTAATATTGCTAAGTAATCTCTTAGGATACATAAAAAACAAAGGCCGTCGATTGACGGCCTTTGTTTTTTATCCTTATTTTAACCTTACATATCATTAAAAACGATTTTAAAACTCGTTCCTACCCCAACTTCGCTTTCCACCAAAACGGTTCCTTTCATTGCTTCTATTTGATTTCTTGTAATATACAATCCGATACCGCGTGCTTCTTCGTGTTTATGAAACGTTTTATACATTCCGAACAACAAATCGCCGTACATTTTAAGATCAATCCCAAGTCCGTTATCTGTGATTTTAAGCGATTTGAATCCTTCGGGTTCAATTGCAAAATCAAAAACAATTACAGGATCACGATCTGGATGTGCATATTTAATGGCATTTGTAGTAAAATTCAGCAACACACTTTCCATATAAGCCGGATTAAAATTAACAGTCAAATATTTCGGAACGTTATTAACAATCGTCACTTTACGCTGTTTGTCATACCCTTTGATGGTCGAAATCGTTTTTTCAATATACTCGCTTAATAATAAGGGAGCGACTGCAATATCTATATTACTCTGTGTTTTTACAATCTGTGTGAGATTAGAGATAGTTTCATTCAAATCATTCGAAACTGTCCTCAAGTGTTCCAGCATTTCTGCGATGGTTTTCTTATCTACGTCGGCATCAATAAAATCTAAAATCGATTTTATGTTTCCTGCCTGCGTGTTAAGATTGTGCGAAACAATATGCGAGAAATTCAGCAAACGACTATTTTGATCACTGTATAACTTCATTGTTTTTAAAAGTTCGAGCTCTTTTTCTTTCTGAATAGACACATCGGTATGCGTACCAATTACACGTAAGGGTTTTCCGTTTTCATCGCGTTTGATTACTTTGCCGCGATCCAAAATCCATTTGTAATTACCGCTAGAAGTCATTACGCGATGATAATTCTCGTAATACGGAATCTTATTGTCGAAATGTTCCTGGATATCTGAATAATACTTTGGAAGATCCTCTGGATGCACAATTTTGTCCCATCGTTCTGGATTGTCAAAAATATCTGCAGATTCTAATTCTAAGATTTTCAGCGAAAGCGAAGAATAAAAGACGGTATTTGTTGTCATATCCCAGTCCCAAACCCCAACTGTAGAAGCCTCAAGTGCAAACTGAAAACGTTCTTCGGAAATACGTAGTTTTTCCTCTTTATCTTTTAAATCTGTAATATCAGAAATATGCCCAAAAAAGCTCACTCTATTATCTGGTGACATTTCAGTCTTGGCGGAAACCTTAAACCAACGAAGTCCTTTTTTAGGAAGAAAAGCTCTAAATTCGATTTCCCACGGAATTATTTCTTTACGTGACTTTACTAAAGATCGAAAGAACTCTTCTCGATCCTGAGGAAAAATTCTTTCGTAGATTATAAACTTAATATCGTCTGTGAATTCTTTTACAGAAAGTTCAAATATGTCGTCAACAGACTTGCTGACTAAAGGAAAAGTATATTTATGGTCACTATCAATTACAAATTGAAAAAGCAAATCTGGCATTTCGGCAAACAATTTCCTATAGAAATTATTCATCTCTAAGCAATCATCGTTACTGGGCAAATCAAAAATCATATATTGCTATTTAAGTAAATAATACAAAAAACGAATCTGTATAATAACGCTGAAAAATTTACTTATTTTGTTTTCTTGTTCTAAAATTCTAAGACCAAGGTATCAATTTTTGACTTAAAAAACATCTTTTTAGTAAGAAAATTATTTCCTTGGATGATAAGAATACATTACTTCTTTTAAAAAGCTTCGATCCAAATGCACATAAATTTCTGTTGTAGTGATTGATTCATGTCCCAGCATGAGCTGAATTGACCTTAAATCTGCTCCATTTTCCAACAAATGGGTAGCAAAAGAATGGCGGAGCGTGTGTGGACTTATCTTTTTTTTAAGTCCGATCTTTACTGCCAAATCTTTTATGATGGTAAAAATCATTGCACGTGTCAGCTGCCCCCCTCGTCTATTTAGGAAAACGGTATCCTCGCAGCCTTTTTTAATATTTAATTTAGTTCTGATTTCTGTTTGGTAAATCTCGATATACCGTTGCGCAAATTTCCCTACGGGAACAAAACGCTCTTTATTTCCTTTTCCTGTAATTTTGACGAAACCTTCTTCAAAAAACAAATCCGAAATTCTAAGAGCAACCAATTCAGAAACTCGAAGTCCGCAACCGTATAACGTTTCGATTATCGCTCTATTTCTTTCGCCTTCATTAGAACTGAGGTCTATCGCCGCAATCAAGGCGTCAATTTCTTCAACCGATAAGGTGTCTGGCAATTTACGACCTGTTTTGGGCGTTTCTATTAATTCGAGCGGGTTATCGTTTCGATAATCTTCAAAAACCAGATAGTTAAAAAAACTCTTTAATCCTGAGATAATTCTGGCTTGAGATCTTGCATTTACTTCTTTTGAAACCGAATAAATAAAATCTTGTACCGTTTCGTCTTTAATTTTTATGGGAGAAACATCAATCTGATTGTTTTCTAAAAACAAACACAAACGTTCGATATCAAAACTGTAGTTTTCGATGGTATTTTTAGACAAACCCCTTTCGATACGCAGATACGATTGATAATCTTTGATGTAATTATTCCATTTCATAGTTGCAAAGTAAAACATTTTCGAGCATAAAAAAACCTTCTCTGGAATTGAGAAGGTTTTAAAATATTTTAAAATTCAGATTAGAATTTATAAGCAAAAGACAATGCTAAAACACTATTTTTTACACTGTCGTAGTAGTCACCTTCATCTTCAATATCTGCATTATCAGAAAGTGGAGACAAACCAATAGTGTAACGAAGATTAATAGAGATATTTTCTGTAAAATGATATCCTGCTCCTAAATTGAAACCGAAATCAACAGTTTTAAAACCATCCTTAACATCTTCTCCATCAGCTTTCGCAGACAACAAAACCCCTAACTGAGGACCAGCTTCAACGCTGAATTTATCTACGATGTAATATTTAGCCAATACAGGAATATTTAGGTAGTTTGTTTTTACATCAAAATCCCCTAAAAATCCACCACCGTCAATTTTAGTTCCTTGAGCAGAAAATAAAAGCTCTGGCTGGATAGCTAATTTTTCAATAACTTTAATTTCTGCAAAACCTCCAACGTGGAAACCAACCAAAGCTTTAGTATTATCTCGGGCATCTCCACCAGACCAATTTGAAAGGTTAAGACCTCCTTTTACTCCAAAACTTGTTTGTTGCGCATTCGCAAAGCTAAATGTCATTACTGCAATAGCAGCTAAAAAAATTTTCTTCATGGTATTTGTTTTCGTTAAATTTTAATTTTCACTATTCAAATATAAATATATTCTTCATAAAAACGTATTTGGAATTTAACAAAAAAAATAGTAATAAGCGACTAAATTGTTAAATAGTGTTTTAAAACTTTTACAATAAAAAAACCTTCCTCAAAAAGAGGAAGGCTTAGAAAAAAAATCAACTAAATAATATTAGAAGTGTAATGCGAATCCAATGTTTAATTGGAAAACATCTTTTCCATAATCTTCGTTCATAGAAATATTGTAACGAAGTCCTGGTTCAATAGAAATATTTTTTCCAACAAACCAAGCATAACCTCCTTGTAAACCTACGTAAGAAGGATTTTCATCCGCATCTTTAATACTTGCTCCTGTGTAAGAAGCTTCAAGAGGAAATTTATTTAATAAATAATATTTCGCACCAACTTTGTAAGAGAACGCATTTACACTATGTCCCAAGTCAGTATAACCTAAACCAGCTTTTACAGCTAAATTATCAGCCACAAAGTATCCACCTTCAGCGCCTAATCCCCATTGTGTTTCTCCATCGGAAGACTCTAAGTGAAAACTTGTGTTAGCTAATTTTTCTGCTCCAATGCCAAAACCAGTATTAGCCTCAATTAACCATTTCCCTTTTGCTGTTTGTTCTTGTGCATTAGCAAAACCGAAAGCCATTACTGCAATTGCAGTTAAAAAAATTTTTTTCATGATTACATTTTTTTTTAATTATTGGCTCAAAACTAAGATTAGGCTTACAAAAAATAGTGCACAAGAAGTTTAAAAAACAATAAAATAAGGTAGAAAAAACACATCTAAAAAGAATCCTGAAAATCAGCGCAGTACCAATAAAATCATATCCTAAATACTCAAAAAACTTAGTTTAGTGGGAATTTTAGTAATTCTTTAATCTAAATTATAATGCAATAAAATGTCAAATAAGTAGTTTTGACTTGTAAATAACATCAATTAAATACCAAAACTTCAAAAACATTTTTATGAAAAAGATAATTTTAGCAGCTGTTATGTTCATTGCTGCATCGACAGCAGTAAATGCACAATTTGTACAAATCGGGGTTAAAGCAGGGGTTAACTTTGCTAACCAAACAGGAGGTTCTGACTTTGATGGAATTTCTGTAGACAAAGAAGGTATTACAAGTTACCACGCAGGTCTTGTAGCTGAACTTAAATTATTAGAAAAGTTCTCAATTCAGCCAGAGCTTTTGTACACTACACAAGGAGCAGAATACAAAAGTGCTGTACAGGATTTTAAAAACGAAATGGGATACATTGCTATTCCAGTAATGGCTAAATTTTATATGACTAAGTCATTGAGCTTAGAACTTGGCCCGCAGGCATCATTTCTTGTTAGCAATAAAAAAGAGTTTGATGTTGCTGATCCAAAAACATTTGACTTTTCTCTTAATGCAGGTCTAGGATTAAAAGTTGTTGGAGGTCTTTTCGTTCAAGCTCGTTATGGTATAGGTTTAACAGAAATATCAGAACAAGCTGATTTTAAAAACTCAGTATTTCAACTTTCAGCTGGATACATGTTCTAAATATATCACATACTTTTACAAAAACCGTTCTATATTGTGGAGCGGTTTTTTTATTTTTACAGAGCTCAATGGCAATGGCAAAAATCAATTTCAATTTCAATATCAAAAGACAATATAATACCTCAACACATAAATAATTAAAACATGAAAATCTGCATTATCAACGGCCCGAACTTGAATCTATTAGGAAAGAGAGAACCAGAAGTTTACGGGAGCCAAACTTTTGAGGATTACTTTGAAATTCTTCAAAACAAATTTCCAGATATAGAATTAACGTATTACCAAAGCAATATCGAAGGCGAATTGATTGGAAAAATTCAGGAGGTTGGTTTTAGCTTTGACGGAATTATCCTGAACGCCGGCGCCTATACTCATACCTCAATTGGTTTGGGAGATGCTATAAAAGCTGTTACGACTCCTGTAATCGAAGTTCATATTTCAAATACTTATGCACGCGAAAGTTTTAGACATCAATCTTACTTATCGGGCAATGCAAAAGGTGTAATTCTAGGCTTTGGATTAAAAAGCTACGAACTTGCAATTCAGTCCTTTTTATAAATCGTTATTTAACAAATTATTAATAAGCTCATTTTTCAGTTCTTCTATTTTTGTAAGACAAACCACTTACATGAAAAACATTATTTTATCTGCCCTTTTGCTTTTTTCAGTTTCCAACTTTGCACAAGTAAAAGGAACTGTAACTGATGAAAAAGGAACTCCTCTGCCTTTTGTTTCTGTTTTTGAAGAAAATACGTATAGCGGAACTACCTCAAACGAACAAGGTCAATACCAATTGAATGTAAAAGAGGTCGGAAAAAACAGAATTGTTTTTCAATATCTCGGTTTTAAAACTCAAAAACTCAATGTTGCATCAGGCTCAAAAACAGTCACTCTTAATGTTAAAATGACTGAGGAAAGTTTTGCCTTAAATGAGGTGGTCATTGATCCCAAAAATAATCCGGCTAATGCGATTATTAAAAATGCAATTGTAAACAGAAAGGAAAACTCTGAAAAAACTGCCCGTTTTACAGCCGATTTCTACTCAAAAGGAATTTTAAAAGTCAAAGATTTACCTAAAAAGATATTAGGTCAAAAAATAGATCTTGGTCCAGACTTGGCATCAAATCTGGATTCTACTGGAACCGGAATTTTGTATTTATCAGAAACTATCTCAAAAGTTTCTTTTCAGAAACCAGATAAATTAAAAGAAACCATTGTCGCTTCTAAAATATCTGGAAACAATAAAGGATTCAGTTATAATACCGCTTCGTTATCGACCTATGATTTTTACGATAACACCTTGGAGTTTGATGTAAACCTGATTTCTCCTATTGCCGGAAATGCCTTTAATTATTACAAATACAAACTTGAGGGAAGTTTTTATGATGAGGACAAACATCAGATTTATAAAATCAAAGTGATTCCAAAACGCGACAAAGAGCCTGTATTTGAAGGATACATTTATATTGTAGACGAAAGTTTTGCCATTTATGCTCTGGATTTAGATATAAAAGGCTATAGAATGAAAAATGAATTTACAGAAGCAATGAATTTAAAACAAAGCTTCAGTTATAATTCCAAAAACAAAATCTGGTCAAAAAATGCGCAGACACTTACGTTTAATGCGGGTGGCTTTGGCGTGAAATTTTCAGGACAATTCAATTATGTATATTCTAATTACGAATTTCCGGATTCGTTTTCTAAAAAGACTTTTGGCAACGAAATTGTATCTTTTGATTTGAATGCCAACAAAAAAGATGATGCTTTTTGGAACGAAATTCGTCCGATTCCTCTAACACTTGAAGAAACTACGGATTATACCAAAAAAGACAGTCTGCAGACAATTCGAAAATCAAAAAAATATACTGACTCGATTGATGCTAAAGAAAATAAATTTAAAGTTTTGGATATTCTTCGAGGTTATGATTACAAAAACACCTTCAAAAAATATTCTTTTAAATATGATGGTTTATTAAATCTGACTTCGTTAAGTTTTAATACCGTTCAGGGTTTTAATCTTGACTCTGGTTTTTCTTTTAGAAAATGGAACGAAGAAAATGGCAAAACCACTTCTTTGAGCACCACTTTCAACTACAGCTTTTCAGATGAAAGGCTTCGTGTTACCGGCGATTTCAGCCACCGATTTAACAACATAAACTATGCAACGCTTTATGTTTCTGGTGGAACTAAAACAGCTCAGTTCAACGGTTCGCAACCTATTACTAAATTGGTCAATTCGATAAGCTCTTTATTTTTCAAAGACAATTATATGAAGTTGTACAATTTGGAATTTGCACAAGTTAACTACGCCCAGGATATTGCAAACGGTATAAATTTAAACGCAAAACTGGCCTACGAACAGCGAAAACCGCTTTTTAATACTACCGATTATTCATTCTTTAAAAGAGATGATATTTATTCGTCAAATAATCCGTTGGCGCCAAATGATTTTACGACCGCTGCTTTTGATGCGCATCATTTACTTAAAGCTGGCTTAAATGCTCGTATCAATTTCGGAAACAAATACATCTCAAGACCCGATGGAAGATACAATTTTAAAGATGAAAAATATCCAGCCATCTTTTTAGCTTTTGAAAAAACCTTTGCTGGAAGTGAGAAAAAGTATGAATTTGAAAGAATTGCCGCTGCTGTTCAGTACGATTTAAAATTAAACAATAAAGGCGTTTTGGGAATGAATTTCAAAGCAGGGAAATTCTTTAATGCCGAAAATATTTCGTTTATCGATTACAAACATTTCAACGGAAACCAAACCCATATTGGTACAAGCTCTAGATATTTGAATGTTTTCAATTTGATGCCTTATTACAAAAACAGCACCAATGACAGCTATTTTGAAATGCATTTAGAGCATAATGACATGGGATATATTACGAACAAAATCCCTCTCTTGAATCTTTTAAAATCAACTATGAATATTGGTTTTCATGCTCTAGCGCTTCCTGACAGAAATCCGTACACCGAACTTACCGTTGGTCTAGACAATCTAGGTTTCGGAAAATTTAAGATATTTAGAGTCGATTATGTGCATTCGTACCAAAGCGGTATTCAGCAAAACGGTGTTGTATTCGGGATAAAGATTTTGAATGTGTTAGACTAAGATAAGATACTAAGGTTCTAAGATGCTAAGGTTCTAAGTTTTCTTAGCACTTAATACTAGTTATATCAAGCTGAGCAAAGTCGAAACCCGCTCAAAAATTTTCAAACTTCAAAAAAAATCTGCTTATTTAAAGTCTTGCTTCAAACAGACTGTAAACTAAGCAGTATACTTATGATTTCAAAGAAATATTTTTAATATGCTACAAGAAAAACTTAGAACCTCAGCATCTTAGAACCTTAGCAACTTTAACAATTATAATCATCCGGTTCAATATGAATCAAGACATGTCCTAGTTCAGGATTTTTTTCTCGCAAGGTATCTTTCAGTTTATGTGCCAAATCATGTCCTTCTTTAACAGATATCTTTGCCGAAACAATAGCATGCAGATCCACATGGTATTTCATTCCAGCTTTTCTGATAAAACATTTTTCAGTGCCTAAAATTCCGGGAACAGTAAGAGCTACAATACGAATCTCCTCAACTAAATCTTCATTCAGATTTTCGTCCATGATTTCGCCAAGTGCAGGTCTGAAAATTTTATAACTGTTATATAAGATAAAAAAGGCTGCAAAAAGTGCCGCCCAATCATCTGCAGATTCGTAGCCTTTCCCCATTATTAGAGCAATCGAAATTCCGATAAAGGCCGCTACAGAAGTTATCGCATCACTTCTATGATGCCACGCGTCTGCAGCCAAAGAAGAACTATTGGTTTGTTTGCTTCTTTTCATCACAAGACGAAAAGAATATTCCTTCCAAATAATAATAGATCCTAAAACATATAAAGTCCAAGATTTAGGCAACTCATGCGAAGTTCCAATATTGGCAATACTTTCATATCCAATAATGGTTGCCGATGTAATTAAGAATCCGACCACCAGAAAGGTAATTAAAGGTTCTGCGCGGCCATGTCCGTAAGGGTGATTTTCATCGGCAGGTTTATTTGAATACTTGATTCCAAATAAAACCAAAAATGAAGCAAATATATCCGTAGTTGACTCTATGGCATCTGCAATCAAGGCATATGAATTGCCAAAAAAACCTGCGAGACCTTTTATCAGGGCCAAGCAGGTGTTTCCTATTATACTAAAAATAGTAGCTTTTACAGCTTTTTGTTCATTTGTCATTTATGACTATTTTTTTCGCCACTAATTACACAAATTACACGAAGATTAGCTTTGTGTTTTATTCCACTAATTTTAAAAACTAAATTCGTACAATTGAATTCAAAAATCAAAAATTAGTGTAATTTGTGAAATTAGCGGCTAACTTTTTTAAGCTCTCACGATTTTTGCACCGATTGCTCTTAAACGCTCATCGATACGCTCGTATCCACGGTCGATTTGCTCGATATTCTGGATTGTACTCGTTCCTTTAGCAGAAAGCGCTGCGATCAATAATGAGATTCCCGCACGAATATCAGGAGAAGACATTGTTGTTGCTTTTAATTGAGATTCGAAATTATGTCCCATAACCACAGCTCTGTGCGGATCACACAACATGATTTTTGCTCCCATATCGATTAATTTATCTACGAAGAATAAACGGCTTTCGAACATTTTTTGGTGAATCAGAACATCTCCTTTTGCCTGAGTTGCTACAACCAAAACAATGCTTAACAAATCAGGCGTAAATCCTGGCCAAGGCGCGTCGGCAATTGTTAAGATAGAACCGTCGATGTCTGTTTTTACTTCATATCCGTCTTTATGAGCCGGAATATAAATATCGTCATTACGTTTTTCGATTGTAATTCCGAGTTTTCTAAACGTATTCGGAATCAAACCTAAATTTTCCCAGCTAACATTTTTGATTGTGATTTCGCTTTTTGTCATCGCTGCTAGACCAATCCAAGAACCGATTTCAATCATGTCAGGCAAAATTCTGTGCTCACAACCACCAAGGCTTTCAACACCTTCGATAGTCAATAAGTTAGAACCAACACCAGTGATTTTAGCTCCCATAGAGTTCAGCATTTTGCATAATTGCTGTAAATATGGTTCGCAAGCAGCATTGTAAACTGTAGTTGTTCCTTTTGCTAAAACGGCAGCCATTACGATGTTTGCAGTTCCCGTTACAGATGCCTCGTCAAGTAGCATATCTGTTCCTTGAAGTCCTTCTTCTGGAGATTCTACTCCGTAAAAGTGATCTTCTCTGTTGTATCTAAATTTTGCTCCAAGGTTAATAAAACCTTCAAAGTGTGTATCTAATCTACGGCGGCCGATTTTATCTCCGCCCGGTTTTGGGATATATCCTTTTCCGAAACGAGCCAAAAGCGGACCAACAATCATAATAGAACCACGAAGCGCTCCACCTTCTTTTTTGAAAGCTTCTGTTTCTAAATAGCCAACATTAACCTCATCTGCTTGAAAAGTGATTGAACCTGGTTCGTTACGTTGAATTTTCACCCCTAAATTCCCCAGCAAAGTGATTAATTTATTGATGTCTATAATATCAGGAATGTTATTAATTCTTACTTTCTCTCCTGTCAGCAGCACGGCACATAAAATTTGTAATGCCTCATTTTTTGCTCCTTGCGGAGTGATTTCTCCTTTTAAAGGTGTTCCCCCTTCGATTTTAAAAATTCCCATAGATCTTTGTTAAGGTTCTTTTTAAAGTTCATAAGATTCTGAGGTTCTAAGTTTCTAAGTTTTTCTTTCAAAAAACCTTAGCCCCTTAGTCGCTTAGCATCTTAGCCCCTTTTTTATTTTTGATTATTGTTTTTTTGAAAATTCTTTTTTTGTCCGCCTTTGTTGTTTTTGTTGTTCTGATTTTTTGGTTGGGCGCCAGAAGCAGTTTTATTTGACATACGTTTGTTGGTGCGCATCAAATCTGTTGTATTTAAAAGTTCTTCTGTACTTTGCAACAAATTGATTTTGCCTCCAGACAATTCATATAAATGCTCAAAAATCACATCGTCTTTTACAGTGTCTTTGTTCCAGCTCAGGAACGATTTTTTCATGTGATTGGCAATGACCATCACCAAAGCATTCTTCATTTCGCCTTCTTCCCATTTGTTTGCAACATCTATCATGTATTTGATGTTGTTTCCATAAAATCTGTATTTCGGAAAGTTCTGCGGATATTGTAAGATTTCCGGTTTTAGCTGCAATACGTCTCTTGACGGAATCGGATAAGGAGATTCAACATTCAGTTTAAAATCTGACATGATAAAAAGCTGATCCCAAAGTTTATGCTGAAAATCTGGCACATCACGCAAATGCGGATTCAAACTTCCCATAACCTGAATGATGTATTTTGCGGCTTTGTTGCGCGTTTCATCGTCTTCGATTGCAGTAGCCTGATCAATCAGTTTTTGCAAATGGCGACCATACTCCGGAATAATCAAACGCTGTCTTTCAGAATTGTATTCCAAATTATATACAACGTCGCTTGCGGCTTCTCTTTTATATTTTTCGATCATAATCTTATAATGATACTATCCCTTCGATAGTAGAAACTTCTTTGTATTTACTAATCACATCGTCTGAACTGTTCATAGTAACATCTATAGAAACACTGGTAAATTTACCCGTTTTAGATTTTGTAGTTTTAATCACCGCTCCCATTCTGTCAAAAGCTTTTTCCACTCTTTCTACATTATCGGCAACAGATGGCACAATGAATTTATACAAATATTCTGCTGGCCAGTTGTTTGCATTATCAAGTTCCAATTTTAATCTTTCGTAAAACTCAGCTGTATTTTTTTCGTTATCGTTCTCCATTCGTAATTAAAAATAAACGCAAAGATACGTTTTTGATTTCAGATTTATGATTTTAGATTTTAGATTTTTTTTGAGGTTAAAACTTTGTTTTAAAGGGACAAAGTTACAAAGGTGCAAAGGTCAGAGAAAAATATAATTGAAGATTATTTCTTTGTAAATTTTACGCTTATATTTGAGAAAATAATCCTTTAAAATATTTATTAAAAAGTTCCTCAGAAGGAAGCATACAACGTACAATATTGCGAAACAACTTTGCGATTCTGCTACTTTCCAAAATCAAAACACATTACAATGAAAAAACTCCTATTACTTTTTATCGTCCTTGTATTCAACACTATTCAAGCACAAGAAGTCAAAACTTTAACTTATTTTCAAAATGACACTTTAAAACTGGATTTAGATTTATACCTGCCAAAGAAAAAAGCTGGACAAAAAATCCCGTTGATTATGTTTGCTTTCGGTGGAGGTTTTTCTGGTGGAGAACGCACAAGCGAGAAAGATTTTGGAAAATTCATGTCGGAGAATGGCTATGCTGTTGCAAGCATTTCGTATAGCTTATACATGAAGGATAAGGATTTTGGATGTGGGGGAATTTTAAAGGAAAAAATAAAAGCAATTCAAATTGGCGTGAGCGACATGTGGCTCGCGACTGGCTATTTGATTGGAAATGCCGCTAAATACAATCTTGACACGTCAAAAATATTCGTTTCTGGAATTAGCGCTGGTGCCGAAATTGGTTTCCAAGCTTCTTTTTGGAATTATAAAACCATGAATTTATACAAAAACAATCTGCCCGCAACGTTTAAATACGCAGGTTTTGTTGGAGGATCAGGAGCAGTTGTTGACACCAAACTTATTACCAAAACAAACGCAATTCCGATGTTGCTAGCACACGGAAGCAAAGATGCCACAGTTCCGTATGCCAAAGGTTCGCACCGTTCTTGCGCAGAAAACGCTTCGGGTTTTATAATACTTTATGGCTCACAAGCCGTTTATAATCACATGCTAGGACTGCAAAGAGACATACAGTTGATTACCTTTTGCGGTGGCGGACATGAATTTTCGGGCTACTTGTTTCACGAAGGCAAAAAGCAGGTTTTAGAATTTGTAAACAATGTTGTAAAAGACAAAAAATTTCAATCGAGCATAATTGTGGGTCCGGACAAAACAGCATTGTCTGGAAAACATTTGTTTTGTGAATGATTTTTAAAGTCAAAATAAATGAAGATTAATTACAAAAACTTTATTAATCGAGCCAAAGGCTCTTCGGTTAAAGTTCCGAAGGAACGATTTATTTTGTAGCAACGGATTTTAATCCGTTGAATAATAAATGAACATTACAAAAGTTCCATCGGAACGAAACATATAAAATTAACTCGTTGGGTGAAATTATTTTCAACACATAGAAACATAGTTTAACTAAACTTAAAAAAGGCGTTTCACTAGTCTAAATGCACATAGTTTAGCTATGTGTGGAAAATTGTTTCTCCCATTTTCTTTTTTCGGTACAAAAAACTATGCCTCTATGTGTTAAAATGCTTCTATTTTTTAATTACACCCAACGGGTTAAAATTTAAGCCAAAAATATACCTACAAGGTTTTGAAAACCTTGCAGGAGATGATGGCGTTTGGAAAAATTCCCAAAAACAAAACCATGTCTCTCCTCTAGCCCTGATGGAAGTGGAAATCCTTTTGCTTTTTCCTTTAAAAAGCAAAAGATTGTAGCGAACAGCAGGACCCCATATCTGCTAAAAATGCCAAATCTTTCGGTTCTAGTAAATATTCTTTTTAATTATGAATAAGTTTAGGTAAATTTGCGCTTTATTTTTAGAATAGTGCAAAAAGAAATCATAGTCCTGCTTGGCGGTCCTGGTACAGGAAAATCTACACTTATAAACGAATTAGTCGCTCGTGGCTATTGCTGTTATCCCGAAATTTCAAGAGAAGTTACCCTCGAAGCTCAAAAAAGAGGTATTGAACAATTGTTTCTAGAACAGCCTTTATTGTTTAGCGAAATGTTGCTCGAAGGTCGTATTCAGCAATTTAAAAGCGCTATCGAGGAACCTGACGATGTAGTTTTTATTGACCGCGGTATTCCTGACGTTGTTGCTTATATGGATTACATCGGTGATGAATATCCGGAACATTTCACCAGAGCTTGCGAGGACTTTAAATATTCTAAAACTTTTATTTTGCCACCTTGGGAAGAAATTTATCAGAGCGATACAGAACGTTATGAAAATTTTGAACAAGCATTGGAAATCCAAAAACATCTTATCGAGACTTACAAGAAATACGGATACGATTTAATTGAGGTTCCGAAAGATACGGTTGAAAACAGAATTCTTTATATCTTAGACAAAATTTAGCAGCCGGTTTTAAAGTTGCAAAACTAGAAACTGATTTCTAAATTTTTAACTTTAAAACTTATGCCATGCTTAATGCGCAGGATATTCTTCTAAAATACTGGAAACACGACAGTTTTAGACCGCTGCAGAAAGAAATCATCGACTCTGTTTTGGAAGGGCAAGATACTTTTGCGGTACTTCCGACCGGTGGCGGAAAATCGATTTGTTTTCAGGTTCCTGCCATGATGCAGGAAGGTATCTGTCTGGTAATTTCTCCTCTCATTGCCTTGATGAAAGATCAGGTAATGAATCTACAGAAGCGAGATATTAAAGCGATTGCTCTTACAGGCGGAATTCATGCCGACGAAATCATTGATCTTCTGGACAATTGTCAATATGGCAATTATAAATTTCTTTACTTATCACCAGAACGCTTACAATCAGATTGGATTCTGGAACGCATCAAGAATCTTCCAGTAAATTTAATTGCGGTTGATGAGGCGCACTGCGTTTCGCAATGGGGCCATGATTTTAGACCGGCATATCTCAAAATATCAGAATTAAAAAAATTCTTTCCCAAAATTCCTTTTCTGGCATTGACCGCTACGGCAACTCCTCGTGTAATTGAAGACATCAGAACACAATTGGAACTAAAAAACCCAAAACATTTCCAGCAGTCTTTTGAGCGCAAAAATATCGCCTATATGGTTTTTGAAGTAGAAGACAAAATGTACCGCGTTGAACAGATTCTGAAAAAAAATCCGCAGGCTTCTATTATTTATGTCAGAAATCGCAAATCGTGCCTTACTATATCTTCGCAGTTACAATCGTTAGGTTTTACGGCTACTTATTATCATGGAGGCCTTTCTGCCAAAGAAAAAGACAAAAATATGCAACTCTGGATGTCGGAACAGGCTCAGGTAATTGTAGCAACAAATGCATTTGGAATGGGAATCGACAAAGGAAATGTAAAAACGGTTATTCATACCCAGCTTCCAGAAAATTTAGAAAACTATTATCAGGAATCTGGAAGAGCTGGACGAAATGGTGCGAAATCTTTTTCGATACTGCTTTACAACAATTCAGACACCATTCAGTCCGAGCAGCAGTTTTTAAACATTCTTCCAGATAAAAAATTTCTAAAGACAGTCTACAATAAACTTTGTAATTATTTTCAGATTGCATATGGAGAAGGCCTAGACCAATCTTTTTCGTTTAAAATGAATCATTTCTGCAATAAATATGATTTTCCGACCCTTAAAACTTATAATGCGCTGCAGTTTTTAAATCAGCAGGGCATTATTACGATGTCTCAGGAGTTTTCAGAAAAAATCAATATTCAGTTTATCATTGAGTCAAAGGAAGTCATTCGATACATGAGCCTTAATCCGAACGACGAAGAAATATTGCTTGCGATTTTGAGGACTTATCCCGGCATTCACGAAGTAAAAGCCAATTTAAATCTAGGGCTGATAGCCAAAAAATCAAATCGTACAGAAGAACAGATCATTGCGCTTTTAGAGAAACTAAAAGAAAAAGAAATAATAGAATATAAATCTAAAAACAACGATGCTACCATATTGTTTAATGAAGTTCGAGAAGACGACCACACTATAAATCGTGTTTCGAAATATTTAGAAAAACAAAATCTGGTAAAAAAAGAACAGCTTTTATCTGTTCTTCATTATATAAAGGACAACAAAACCTGCAAAAACAGGTTGGTTTTGGATTACTTTGGAGAAGAAAACAAAGAGAATTGCGGTATCTGCTCCTACTGCATTACCCAGAAAGGAAAAATCACAGAAGCCGACTCGATTGCCGATAAGATTTTATCTTTGCTCAAAACAGCATCTATGACTTCGAGAGAAATCGAAAACCAAATCAAAATGGATGCAAAAGATATTGTTTCGGTTCTTCAAGAATTACTCGAAAACAATCACATCATCATACAAGCGAATAATAAATACACTTTAAAATCATAATGGAGAAATTGAGAATCATATTTATGGGAACTCCCGAATTTGCGGTCGGAATCCTGGATACTATCATTAAAAACAATTACGAAGTTGTCGGCGTAATTACTGCTGCAGACAAACCGGCAGGACGCGGACAAAAAATAAAATATTCGGCCGTAAAAGAATATGCGCTCGAAAACAACTTACACTTACTACAGCCAACTAACTTAAAAGATGAGAATTTTTTAGCAGAACTAAAAGCCTTGAATGCCAATTTACAAATCGTAGTAGCCTTTAGAATGTTGCCTAAAGTGGTTTGGGAAATGCCAAGTTTAGGAACTTTCAATCTGCATGCTTCTCTATTGCCGAATTACCGTGGTGCGGCACCGATAAACTGGGCAATCATTAACGGAGAAACCAAAACAGGTGTTACCACTTTTTTTATTGATGACAAAATTGACACGGGAGCAATGATTTTAAATTCTAAAATTGCCATCGAGCCAGAAGAAAACGCAGGACAACTCCACGACCGCTTGATGCATTTAGGGAGCACAACTGTAATTGACACCTTAAAAGTTATTGAAAACGGAAATGTGGCGACCACAATTCAGCAAGACAACGAGGATATTAAAACAGCTTACAAACTCAACAAGGAAAACTGCAAAATAGACTGGACAAAATCTGGAAAAGAAATTACTAATCTGATTCGAGGCCTGAGTCCGTATCCTGCATCTTGGTGTTTTTTGAAAGATCAAAACGAAGAAATGAGTATCAAGATATATGAGGCAAAACTGATTCTTGACCAGCATTCTTATGAGATCGGAAAAATATTGAGTACAAAAAAAGAAATCAAGATTGCAATAAAAGATGGTTTTGTTCAGTTATTAAGTCTACAATTTCCGGGAAAAAAGAGAATGCTTGCCTCAGAATTATTAAATGGAGTAAGCTTTTCAGACGTTGCAAAAGTCTATTAACATCAGTAAAACAGGGGTTTGTACCCGATTTTCATCGATGAACAACGTTCTTTATGAACAAAAAAAGCAAGTTATTAACAATTTTTGCTAAAATTAAACAAAACACTTGCACGCAACGGATTTCCTACTAAATTTGTGTATTAACAATTTTTTTTAACCAACAATTAATAACTAATTATTATGAACAAATCAGAATTAATCGATGCTATCGCTGCTGATGCAGGAATTACAAAAGCTGCAGCGAAGTTAGCTTTAGAGTCATTTTTAGGTAATGTAGGGACAACTTTGAAAAAAGGTGGAAGAGTTTCTTTAGTAGGTTTCGGATCATGGTCTGTATCATCTAGAGCAGCTAGAGACGGAAGAAATCCTCAAACAGGAAAAACTATTAAGATCGCAGCTAAAAACGTTGTAAAATTCAAAGCTGGAGCTGAATTAGAAGGTGCAGTGAACTAAGTAAGAAAGTTCTCTAAACTTATAATATACTAAAAACCCTCCTTATCGAGGGTTTTTTTGTGCGGTTTGACGATTTTTTTTGTGATTTTAATTTTTTTATGATTAAATTTAATAAAAATTGTAGCCGTATGATTTCAGAAAAATTAAAAAAAGGACACCTGCTTATTGCCGAGCCTTCAATAATTGGAGATTTATCATTCAACAGATCGGTAATTTTATTAGCAGACCATAACAAAGAAGGATCAATAGGTTTCATAATCAATAAGCCGTTAAAATATACTATTAATGACTTAATACCAGAAATTGATGCCAACTTTAAGATATATAACGGAGGACCTGTAGAACAAGACAACCTTTATTTTATTCACAATATCCCTGAGCTGATTCCAAACAGCGTCGAGATTTCGAACGGGATTTACTGGGGAGGCGATTTTGAATCGACCAAAGAGCTTATAAATGATGGGTCTATTGGAAAAAACAATATTCGCTTTTTCTTAGGATATACCGGCTGGGATGAAAACCAGCTTGAGAATGAAATGCAAGGAAACTCTTGGATTATTGCAGACAATAGTTATAAAAACAAAATTATAGGAAAATCGACCACTCATTTCTGGAAAGAACAGATTATTGAGCTAGGAGGCGACTACCTTATTTGGTCTAATGCACCTGAAAATCCATATCTGAATTAATTTTCAGTTATGGATTCATTCAGTTTCTGCACTAACAAATGCGCTAGATTACTTGTAAATTCTTTTTTCCTGTATTTTGTTATGGGTTGTATTCCCATGATTACATTTGTGAGAAATAATTCGTCTGCTTTTTGAAGATCAAAGGGCGAGATTATTTCTTCTGCCACTTCTATGCCTTCTATTTTCTTGGCCGCCGCTAAAATCTGCTTGCGCATAATTCCGTTCAAGCATCCTTCAGAGACTGGAGGTGTCACAAGTTTTTTTCCTGTCAGCATAAATATATTTCCCTGAAGCCCCTCAATTATATTTTTAGAATCATTAATTAAAAGGCAGTTAGCTAAGCCATTTTCGTGGGCAAATATACTTCCGGTCACATTAATCATTTTATTAGTCGTTTTAATAGACGATAATAATTGTTTGGTCACATAGAAGTCTTTATATAAATCTACCTCATATTCGGCCTTATTTATTTCGTACAAACTATTTTCAAGAGCCGAAGCAGTGATCAAATAAGAAACTTCATTTGTTTTTGGAAGATAAAGCCCTCCATCATTTCTAAAAACAGTAATTCTGGCTCTAGCAGAAGACGTCAAATTAGTTTCATTGACCAATTTTAGAATTTGCTCTTCTAGATACTCCATTGTAAAGTTCATCGGAATTTCCATTCTTACCACGCGCATAGAAGCCATCAATCTAAAATAATGGTCTTCTAGATATAAAATCTTGCTGTTAACAATTTTTACCGTTTCAAAAACACCGTCTCCAAATAAAAAAGCACGGTTTTGCGTAAGTATATTATCTTCTCCAGAAGTAATGTTTCCGTTAAAATTAATCATAAAAAAGCCCTGAATTTTGTTCAGGGCAAATATAAGGATAAATTAGAGCTTTAACTAAACAGATCCGATAAGATGTTTGAGGTCTGAGATTTGATTCTCCCACAGTTGTTTAGCCTCTCCTAATTCTTCCTTTTCTGCAAAATCGACTACCATAAGCGATACATCTTTGGTTAATTCGTCAACCAAAATGTGCAATTCAAAAAAATAGTCAGTGTCTTTACTGCTTTCGTCTACCCATTTAAATTTTACTTTTTCTCCAGATTTTTTGGAGGCTAATCTCGCTTTTTCTTGTGAATCATTCCAGATAAAGGTAAAAAACTCTCCTCTAGAATTAACATTGTCAGCAAACCATTCTGATAAACCTGACGGAGTTGATATATATTGATACAATAATTGCGGCGAAGAATTGATCGGAAACTCTATTTCGTAACGTATTTTTGGATCCATGTGCTACTTTTAATTTTTTCGAAATATAAGAATATATGTCCAAAAACAATGCGTTTTTAAAAATATTTTTTTTTCTTTCTTTTTTGCTTGTTCGCTTTAATATTATTTCTATATTTGCACCCGCAATCAGGAACACTTTTGGTTGTAGTCCAGGCGAGGTAGCTCAGTTGGTTAGAGCGCAGGATTCATAACCCTGAGGTCACGGGTTCAACTCCCGTCCTCGCTACTAAAGGCAAAACCCTTAAACAGTAAATGTTTAAGGGTTTTTTGTTATAATTCATTCCAGAAACAAAAAGAATAATGTGTAAAAGTTAGATTACGTAAAAAAAATTGGGTAATCTCTATAAGAATCCTGCTCGTTATTCTAAATCCCAAAACCAATCGCTTTCTCAGTTGTGGTTCATAATTTATCCGCATCAAAAACTTGAAAGTTTTTTCATTGCACTTCAATATCTAATTAATTATAACATATATAAATCACAAATCTATGCAACTATTTACTTGACTTTGCTAACTTGTGGTTTTAAAACAACTCTAGCTCAACCCATATGATTGAAAACTCAATTGATGAAAAAGTAAATATCACCGCAATAAAAAATTTACTTGAAAAAGTGCATATCATTCAAAACAAATACGATGATATAGCCGAAATTACTGGAGAAAAGTTCAATGTCTTTTCTGTTTTAAACTTAACAAGCAATGAGGTTCGAACTCATTCTGCATTTATTGGAGAACTTCTAAACATCAAAGGCTCACATGGCTTAAAAGATATTCCGCTAAAGCTTTTTATCAAAATGCTGGAAGAAAAATTTATTTCGGCCGCAGCAGATGAATCCGAATATACTCTTGATCTTGATAGGTTTAAATTTAATACTGAAACAGCTGTTACAATCATTGAAAAAAATATTAAAAAATTAAATGAAGATAAAACCGAAGGTGGACGTATTGATATTATCATAGAAGACAAGAATAAAACAAATGCGCTTATTATTGAAAACAAAATCTATGCAGGAGAACAACAAAATCAATTGATAAGATATTACAATTATTGTAAAGAACATTTTTTTAATGAAGCTCCTATTATATATCTAACATTGGATGGAATCGCACCAACTTCTGGAAAAGGACTTATCGAAAGGCAACATTATTTTAATATTTCATATAAAGAAGACATCATAAACTGGCTGGAGCTTTGCTTAAAAGAGGCATCAGACAAACCTATGCTTAGAGAAGTAATAAAACAATATATTTATTTAATTAAAAAGTTAACTGGTCAAACAATTAATAAGAAAATGGGAGAAGAAATACAGAATTTAATTTTAACAAACTTTTTAGCTGCTGAACAAATTGTCAAAGAGTTTGAAAAAATAAAACACAAAATTTTAGAAGATATCAGAGCTGAAATAGAGCAGAGCTTAATTTTACAATTGGGTTCAAAATATAATGTAACTACACCTAATAAAGTTGGAGACTGGAATTCAGGAATATGGCTAGAATTAAAAGATTACCAGAACATGGGAATATACTTCGGGATAGAGCCTTTTAGCGGAAAAGGAAATTCACGTAATGAATTATTTTTTGGAATTTTAAACTTGCATGATAGACACCGAACAAACTTTGAAAATCATAATTTTAAATGTTTCAAATGGTGGAGAGATGTCGATTTTTTTGACAATGTGGAAGATTTCAAAAACAATCGCATCAATTTTAATGATTCAGAATTCATAAACTTTCTTGGTAAAAACCCTTTACAGAAAGATGAGTTAATAAAAAAAATCACAAAAAGAATGGTCGAGTATATAAATTTCAGAGAGAATTCTTTAGTTAGCGTATGTGAAGATATAATCTCGAAAAACAACTAACCTACTTTTGTTTCAAAAAACGTTACATATCAAAACAATGGAAATTCTAGAAATTTTAAAGAACAATATTCAGCAAAGTTTTGAAATATCAAAAAAGTATTGGCCCTTTAAAGTCCAAATTGTATTATGCCTTTTTTGACGAGATAATTCATTATTCAAATAAAAATGAAATTTTTGTAGATTCAAGTCATCTAAAAAGTCCAGCTCACTTTGGACTATACTTAACTCCAAAAGAATGGATTTCAAAACCTTATAGTATCGCTGTCATGTTTGAGACAGAATCTACTAAGAATTACTCTTAATTGTATGTTTCTCTTCACTATAATGAAAACATCACTGAAATGGAAAAAACAATGACAGAAAAAAAATTCCCTGAAAACTTCAGAAGAAATCATGCCAATATCTGGAGAAATATTTCAACGGGAACTTGGGCCGATAGTCCCGAAATCCGAAAAGATGTTGCCAAAAGCAAAGATAGTTTTACATTCAAGATATAATATCAACCATACAAGAAATCATTGAGATTGAAAACTCTTAAAAACGCAATTCAAAACATCAAATTAATTCTAAAAAATTATTTTTTACAGCCATTAGTAAAATGAGTATTTTTGCAACAAAGTAATAAAAACAATATGGACATAGTTAAATTTAAAATCACATCAAAAACGATAAAAGTAGAAGTACGCAATTCGAATAATTATGTTTTTAACTTTAACACTGCCTTAGACATTGCAAAAGAAGATCGAGATGTTTTGTTACGTCTATACAACGCATTGGACCTTCTTTTCAAAAAAGAAACTCCTACCGAAACAAAAAACTATATCTCACCCAATCAAACTAATATATTGGATCAGATTTCTGCGGCTAATTTAGAAGAAGAAAATAACAGCTAATTTGAAGAGCATCTTTTTTACAGCAAGTATGAAGTAACATCTTAACTATTTTTATTGTGCCAATTTGCTTTCGTAATCTGATAAACAAAATTCAGTTTTGGATGTTCTCCAAAATAAGCGACTTCCTGTTCGGCTATTTTCTGGGCACCCAATCTCGAGATTGCGATTTGTGACCTGATATTTTCGGCTCCAATGTGAAAATTAACTTTATCGACAAACTGGAAAACATAACCAAGCATCATTGTTTTTACCGTGAGATTAACTCCTTTTCCCCATTGCGATACGGCATAAAAAGTATAACCAATCAATATACTTTTATCAACCTCATCGTAATCGTAAAATCGCGTGCTTCCAATTATGTTTCCCGTTTTTTTGTCTACAATTTTAAAAGCTCCCCTACTCTTTATGGCTCCTTCAAAAAAAGTTCTAAAAACTTCTTTTTTCCAACGGTCCCGATTCGGATGTTGTTTCCATATTTCAGGGTCTGATGCGACATTATAGAGACTCTCGAAATCTTTTTCTTTTAAAGGGCGTAATATAGTGTCATTATTCTCTAAGATTGGCTGAATATCAAAAGTCATAATTGTAGTTATTAATGAATCAAATTTAGCAAATTAAACTGCACATTTCAATGTACATCTTCTCAAGGCATTTTTTTGGTACAATAGAAAAATTTATCTTAAAAGAAGGTTTTTAAATTAAACAAAAGCCGAATAGATATATTTATGTATTTTCGCACAAATAAATAGAATTGAAAAGCTTCAATAAAGTACTAAACAACAATTTTAAATATGGATGAAAAAGAGCAGTTTTTTTATTTATAATCTTTTTCGCAACTATTTTTGTTTTTATTTTTATAAATGCATTTATAAAATCACGTCAAGAATACACAAATAAATATGATTTTAGTATAGATAAAATAGAAACAGATGCAAAAGGTTATCTAATATTTTACGACAGCCTAAATAACAAATATTCTTTTGCTAGTTATAGTTTTACAGAATTCGAAAATTTAGGGATTTCGGTTGGCGATAGAGTCTTTAAGGATCGTTATTCAAAAAATATGACTATCTATAGAGAAACAAAAAATAAACATAAAATTTATTACGTACGAGAGCCTAATGGCATGATTCCTTTTTCATTTTATGCATATTAGTTATTGATAAAAAAATTGTTCTATAACCAACCAAAAATAAAACCATGTACAATTTAGTATTTTGTGAAAAAGCAACCGGAATCATTTTAGAGATTGATGGTAAAACAAGATTCTTAAAAAGTGAAACAAATTCACGTCCCTTTTTATCTTTTGAAAACATTCAGGAAGCAGAAAGTAAAGCAAATGACTTATTAATCAAAAATGATAATCTAGAAATTTCGATCTATGATTCTAATTGGAATTTTATAAAACGTTTTTCTAATTAATCCAAGTTGCTAGTTAATTGATTTATTTAATCAAAAAAATACAATACTGTTTTTTCAAAACTAAATATGCAAGAATTAGAGAATATCATAAAATACGTTTCAACTAAAAACAAAAGAAACCTCTTTACCTTTTTGACAGGAGCCGGGCTTTCTTCAGAAAGCGGCATTCCAACTTATAGAGGTGTTGATGGTATTTGGGTTAAAGGAACACAATTTCATAAACCGGAAGAATTCGGAACTTTTAAATACTTTAAAGAACATCCGGAAGAAGTCTGGCAATATTCGTTGTTTAGAAAGAAAATGTTTCAAAATGCCAAACCAAATGAAAGTCATTACGAATTGGTTGAAATTGAAAACATCCTGAAAGACCGATTTCATCTTATTACTCAAAATATTGATAATTTACACCGACAAAGCGGAACCGAAAGAATTTTCGAAATCCATGGCAACAATAGAGAAATAAAATGTTCCAATGGCTGTAAAGAAATCCTAAATCTGCCAGAAGAAATAAAAGGAAAAGAAATCGATGAAGATCTGACGGAAAGAGAAATCGAGCTTTTAAAATGTCAAACTTGCGGAAGCTGGATGAGGCCCAATATTTTATGGTTTGATGAATATTATGATGAACGAACCAATAAGAAATTCAGTTCTTTAAAAATTGCTAAAAATTCGGGAATACTATTTATTTTGGGAACTTCGGGCGCAACAAGCCTCCCAATCGCAATTGCAGAAACTACTTTAAAATATGGCGGAACTATCGTTGACATCAATATAGAAGACAATCAGTTTACCGCTTTGATAAAGGATAAAAAGAATAAAATCATCATTCGTAAAACATCAACTGAAGCTTTGAAAATGATAAAAGGCATGATTAAAAGTATTTGTATTTAATAGTTACTGTAAATTAGTCCGATAAAAATGCATATATTAAAAAACCACTTTATTGATAATTTTAAATGTAGCACGTCCCTGTTAATTTATCAATTTGTTGATGCTTATCGATTTTTTAGTAAAGGGATCTAGTGCGCAATCAGCAGTTAGCTATGAGAAGTATAAATATGTTTGGTTAAGTATTTTTATTCTTTTGGGTTAATTCAATTGCTTTTCATCAATGGAGATTTAAAATTAAGCAAGTTTGAATATTTGCTTATGATAGTGGTTTTCTGGAGTTACATTTTCTCCTGCTCGAAAATACAAAGAAACTCGACAAAGCAATTAAAGAAAAAAAACGCCATCTTAGCAGATTTACTGTTAGGAGTACGAATAAGGTTTGCTTTTTCAGCATAAATGCTATCCTTGCCAATGAATTAAAAAGAAAAATGTTCCAGGCATTTGTGAGAGAAAATGTGCAATTATTCTCTAAGATTGGCCGAATAGCAAAATCATAATTGTAGTTAATAACGAATCAAATGCAGCAAATTAATTCCTGTTATTTAAAATCATTTAAATCAGGTCTTTTTTCAGTCAAATGTTTCCAATATCTTTTGGGCATATGCTGTAAATGAAGCTTTGTATTTTTGCGTGATGCAATATTTACGCTGCTAAAATAACACCTCCATAAATCCTGAAAAAAACCTTCATCCTCGTCAAAAAATTCAGCTGAAGATTTAGACAAAGAAACTCCTGAGTCAAATTGCAACGCTACAACACTCGTATTCTCCAGGTCGTAATAAATGCCGTATTTACGTTTTGCATCATAAATTAACCAGCGCTGATCGGCATATCGCTTTTTAAAATGTTGTTCTATAAGCGGGAGCACATCGCAATCTGGTTCGATAATCGCATAATACAAATTGTCTTTTGTAAGCTTAAAGCGAATAAATGCTTTCATTCTGTGGCTTTCTCTCGTTGTAAAATGAAACGCCTTTTTTACGGCAAGAACATCATCATTACCTAAATCACCTTCCACATTAACATCGCTGGACAACACATGTTTTACAAATCGAAACAAAACCTCATCAATCTTATTTATTTCTGACTGAAAGGCGCCAAAAACACTTTGAAAACCCAAAACAGTAAGCCGTTTTCTTAATCCGTTTTCTACACGTTCTGCTTTTGAGATATCGGTTGTTACGGTGTGAATATCGGCAAAAAGCATTGTATTCAAAGCCTCATTTTGCGCCAGGACAATATCATTCAATTTATATTCATAAATCTCAAATACAGCCGTAAGCCAGCCTTCATAAGTTCCGTCGTAAATTACTTGTGTCATTGCTTAAAATAAAACAAGCTGATTCGAAAAATCATTTTTATACTTGCTCTTCTGCAGATTTAAAATATGGTTTTTAATCTGTATTGAAGTAAAATCCTGTTGCAGCCTAAAAGGCGAAGCAAATGCCAAGAAATATTTTGCTCTACTGTAGGCAATTCCTAATTTCTGCAAATCATAAGGTTGTAGTTTTTTGAATTGTCTCGCTGCCACAATTTTTTTGGCACTCAAAAAGCCGATTCCGGGAATGCGTTTTATCAATTCCAAATCGGCGGTATTTATGTCAACGGGAAATTGATCAAGATTTCGGAGCGCCCATCCGAGTTTGGGGTCAATATCTAAATCAAGATTCGGCTGATCAAAACCAACTATTTCGTTGACATTAAATCCGTAAAAACGAATCAGCCAATCGGCCTGATACAAACGGTTTTCGCGTATCATCGGAACAGGAGTTCCTATTGCGGGAAGACGGTTATCATGGCTTATCGGAACATAACCCGAATAATAAACCCGACGCATATTCATTTTTTCGTAAAAATAATTGGCCATGCCTAAAATTTCAAGATCATTTTCTTTGGTTGCGCCAATCACCATCTGTGTGCTTTGCCCCGCTGGAGCAAAAAGCGGTATTTTGTAGTTCCGTTTTTTTTCTTCTTTATATTCGGTAATTTCGTTTTTGAGATATTCCATCGGTTTTATAACATCGATGTGGTTTTTATCGGGAGCCAAAAGTTTAAGGCTTTGTTCGGTCGGCATTTCAACATTTACGCTCAATCGGTCGGCATACATTCCGGCTTGTTTTAATAGCCCATCACTTGCTCCCGGAATTGCCTTGAGGTGAATGTATCCGTTAAAATTTTCTTCCAACCTAAGTTTTTTAGCAATCCGCACCAAACGTTCCATGGTATAATCGGGATTATCAAAAATACCCGAACTCAGAAATAATCCTTCGATATAGTTTCTTCGGTAAAAACCAATTGTAAGATCAACGACTTCCTGAACAGTAAAAGCGGCACGTTTTACATCATTGCTTTTTCTGCTGACACAATACGCACAATCAAAAATACAGTGGTTGGTAAGCAGAATTTTAAGAAGCGAAACACAGCGTCCGTCTTCCGTATACGCATGACAAATTCCGTATCCGGTAGAATCTCCCAGACCTTTGTTTTTATTTTCGCGTTTGCTTTGTCCAGACGAACACGAAACATCGTATTTAGCTGCATCGGCAAGAATAGCCAATTTCTCCATCACTCTTTCCTGTACCATTTTGACTTTTTTTGATTTGTTTAAAATGAAATTTTATTTCTCAAAATTAGTCATACAGCACAAAAACGGCTTCAAAATCACTGTTCTAAATTGTATCATTTTTTAGATTACCAATCTAGAAATCAAAAAATATGAACTGATTTTCTTAAAAAAAATCTGGATACCATTCTATGATTTCTTTTACGTTTTTTATAAAAACTTCTGTGTCTTTGCTTTCTTGTTTAATATAAAAAAGATGCTCCGTTAGCTTAAACTGTTCAATCATGTCTTTTTTCAAGTACTTGATCATAGATTCTATGCTTCGCGTATCATGTCGCTCATTTCGTTTCAATTCACGCTGTTTGCTTTCCAGATAATTCAAAGTTTCTTTTAATCTCTGAATGTTTAATTTTCCCAATACGATTCGTCTTAAATTTTTAATATAAAAAAGACGATATCGGTAATGCAGCATGATTCATTGTTCCACAAATCATTTCATTTCGAATGTGCCCCACTCCCAGATATCGTCTCTCAACACTTACGTGAAAAACAGAGCGCTGGTTTAAAAAAAGAATGAAAAAAAGGCAAAAAAAAGAATCTCAAAAAACAACGTATTGATTTTTAATTACTTGTTTTAATTTCAAAACAAAAAACAACGCAACATCTATAAATAAAATCCTATTTTCAAAAACAAACCACTAAAATACAGAACCTCAAAAGGTTACTATAATCATCTTAATTTGTGAATATTTTATAGTGCTAATTAAGATTTATTTCTGTGTGAAAATTTATCTTTGACATCCTTAAAATTTAAAAAGAGATGAGCGTAGTTTGGTACGAATGCAAAGTAAAATATAGAAAAACAGATGAAACTGGAGGACAAAAAGTATTAACAGAACCGTATTTGGTTGATGCTTTGTCGTATACAGAAGCTGAGAAAAGAATGAATGAAGAAATGGCCGCTTATACTAGTGAAGAGTTTAAAATCACATCTATCAAAGTGGCCAATTATGCTGAAATTCATCCTTTTGAAAACGCTGACCGTTGGTTTAAATCTAAAATCACCTTAATTGCTTATGATGAAGAAAGCGGTAAGGAAAGAAAAACTAGCATGTATATGCTGGTGCAGGCAAATGATGTTCGCGAAGCTTATGACAATACGCTTCATATAATGAAAAACACTATGGGAGAATACTCAATTCCTGCAATTTCAGAAACACCAATTATGGATGTTTTCCCTTATTTCAGTGGCGAAGAAGGCGAAACCGAAATGCTGGAAAGATTCAACTCCTTGAAAGCTTCTAAACCTGAAAAACCAGCAGCAGAAGTTATTGACCACATGGAATTTGAAACCGCTTTAGAAGAATAATTTCTTGCATTAGCACGTTATACAACATTGAAAAGCTTCAGAAAATCTGGAGCTTTTTTATTTTGACGCATTTTAATTTCTAAAACAATTTTCAAAATAAATAATATCTTAGCTGAAACTAAAATTTAACCCGCTCCAAACCAGACTAGAATGAGTAAGAAAACCATTGTTTTAATCGGATTTATTATTTTAAAATTTGCGCTACACTATTTTTTGGTAAACGCTGCATACGATTTACAACGTGATGAATACTTACATCTCGACCAGGCGCATCATTTGGCTTGGGGTTATTTGTCTGTTCCGCCAGTAACCTCATGGATTTCTTATCTGATTTTTCTTCTCGGAAATTCAGTTTTCTGGATAAAGTTCTTCCCTGCCCTATTTGGTGCTCTAACTCTTTTAGTTGTTTGGAAAACAATCGAACATCTAAAAGGTGGCTTCTATGCCCTGACTTTAGGCGCTCTTTGTATTTTATTTTCGTGTTTGCTAAGGCTGAATATGCTTTTTCAGCCCAATTCGCTTGATGTTCTTTGCTGGACTTTGTTTTACTATTTTTTAATTCGATACTTTAGTTCTGAAAAAACAAAATGGCTTTTTTTCGCCGCAATAACTTTTGCTTTCGGATTTCTAAACAAATACAATATCGTATTTCTGTTGCTCGGAATCGTACCTGCAATACTACTGACAAAACAGCGAATGATATTCGTAAAAAGAGAATTATACATCGCTCTAATTTTCGGATTAGTTCTAATGCTTCCGAATCTTTTATGGCAGTACAATAATAATTTCCCGATTGTTCATCATATGAAAGAGCTGTCAGAAACACAATTGGTAAACGTAAATCGTATCGATTTTTTAAAAGAACAACTGCTGTTTTTTATCGGTTCGATATTGGTAATTCTTGCAGGTTTTTATGCGTTGTTGTTTTATAAACCTTTTCAAGAATTTAAGTTTTTATCCTTTTCATTAGTTTTCACTCTTCTGATTTTTATTTATTTCAAAGCCAAAGCTTATTATGCCATCGGTTTATACCCAATTTATATCGCTTTTGGCTCTGTGTTTTTGTCCGATATTTCAGAAAAAGACAGGAAGAGATTCTTAAGGCCAGTTGTAGCATTATTTCCCGTTTTATTTTTTATTCCGATGTACGATATTGTCTTTCCAAATAAAAGTCCGCAATACATCGCTTCTCATCAGGAAAAATATAAAAAGTTAGGAATGCTTCGATGGGAAGACGGAAAAAATCACAAATTGCCTCAAGATTTTGCCGATATGCTCGGATGGAAAGAATTGGCACGCAAAACCGATTCAATTTACAATTTGCTTCCGAATCAAAAAGAAACTCTTGTTTTGTGCGATAATTACGGTCAGGCGGGAGCTATTAATTTTTATTCAAAAAAAGGGATAAAAGCCGTTTCTTTTAATGCCGATTACGTAAACTGGTTTGACCTTAGCATCCCGTATAAAAACCTGATTCGCATAAAGGAGTTTGATGAAGAAAGCAAGGAATTTGCAGAAACATCTCCGTTTTTCGGCACTTCGGTAATTGGCGGACAAATTACAAACAAGTATGCAAGAGAATATCTGACCACTATTTTTGTTTTTACAAAAGCCAAAATCGATATCAGAAAAAGACTCGAAGACGAAATTAAAGAAACCAAGAACTATAATGACTGATTTTACAAAAATCGCCTATCTAAAAAACGGAAATCTAAAACAAAAACGGGCTTTTGAGGTTCTTACCCACTATAAAGTTTTGGAAAATCTGGCAGAATTTGACGCTCTCATAACCGGAACAATTCCGATAAATATCGATATTGACGGAAGTGATTTGGATATTATTTGCTATTGGAAAAACAAAACTTATTTTATTGAAAAAGTAAAATTGCTTTTTCAAAAATACAATGGCTTTTGGATAAAAGAAAACATAATTAATGCTCAGGAAAGCGTCGTTGCGAGTTTCAGACTAGATGAATTCGAAATTGAAATATTTGGACAAAATATTCCAACGCAAAATCAAAATGCTTATAAACACATGGTTGTTGAAGCTAAAATCCTTCGTTCAAAAGGTGAAAATTTTCGTGTAGAGATCATTAAACTAAAACAAAACGGACATAAAACAGAACCTGCCTTTGCTTTATTATTGGGTTTAAAAGGAAATCCGTACGAAGAATTACTATCATATGAAGTTTAAAAAGCTCTTTTAATCAAACATAAAAACCTAAAAATCAGCGTTTTAAATTAAAAAAACAAAAATAAATCATAAAAACTGTTGTAAAAATGCATTTAGTGTGTATCTTTGCACCCGAAACATCGCGGGATAGAGCAGTAGGCAGCTCGTCGGGCTCATAACCCGAAGGTCACAGGTTCGAGTCCTGTTCCCGCTACTAAGAAAAACACCACTTATTGCAAGTGGTGTTTTTTTTTGTTTATAGCATTTTGTAATATGGATGAATTTGTTGTTTACATTCTTTATTCTAAAAAATTTAAGAAAACCTACACTGGCTTCACTTCTAACTTAATTGATAGATTCAAATCACATAATTTTCTTGGGACAAAAGGTTATACTCTAAAATTCAGACCATGGATAGTTATTCATGTTGAATTTTTTAATTCTAAAACCGAAGCAATAAAAAGAGAAAAATATTTAAAAACCGGAATAGGAAGAGAATTCATAAAAAATCTTATTTCTGAGATTTAGCGCGGCGGGCTCATATCCGCCGCGGCGGACACAGGTTCGAGTCCTGTTCCCGCTACAGGGACAAAAGCTTCAGAGAAATCTGGAGCTTTTTTTGTTTATATTTGATTTAGATTGCGGGTGCGAAGTCAGGAGACATTCGCATAGCTCTCATAAGAACATTTTCAAGATATGAAATACTATAATAACAAAGAAAAAACATGAAAAAAACAACACTTTTATCAATTTTAATTTTGATAAGTTTTAAAATTCACAGTCAAATAATTGTGAAAAATAATACTAAAACTCCAATTACAAATTTTTACATAATTGAATATGACTCTATACTTAAAGCACCTTATTGCGGACAAATATTTAATGAAAATTTAATTGATAAAAAATTACCCGCAGGTAAAAGTGTTAAGCTGAAATATAAGCTCAAAACCTCTGTACATTACAATATTATTTGTTTTAACGCAACTTCTCCGTACTATTATGAAAATGTTTGCTTTAAATATTTTATACCTGGTGAATCCAAAACTTTAAATATTGAAACAAAAGACATAGAAGAGGACTTTTCCGAATGTGACTTAGAAACCGATCCTAAAAACGGATTTACAACAGTAAAGTTTGATTTTAAAAACAACACTTCAAGTAGAATAATCAAAGGTTATTATAAATTTTCAGAAAATGAAAAATATAAAAAATATTCTTACTTTCAGCTACAGCCCCTTTTTAGTGGATTGAATCGAACTGTTAAAACCTCAAACACAATTCCTATCAGTGTTTCAAAGATTTTTTTAAAATTTTACTTTGAAGACAAAGGAGTAATTACTTCTAAAGAATATGAGGCTGATATTAAAAATATAGAAAAATCCAACATCTTTGAAATTAATTAAAATTACCGCTAATAGCTATACAAGGCATTGCTATTTAGTGCAATTTAGATATAATTTGTCCTTGGCAATTTTGTGCTAAACGGGAAAATTATTTAATTGCTATAAAGTAAAATTAAAACCGCATGGAAAGACGCTTAATAAGAACAGAATTACGAATTACTATGCTACAATTTCATGAAAATCTTTAATAAATCGGTTAGATATTTGAATGCTTTTTTGTTTTACTGCTTATTCACTTTGTGGAATCTGATAAAGTTACATAATGTATTACCTTAATCTTAAAAAGAATGAATAAAAAATTCTGTCAGGAAAATATGAAATCTAATAAATTCATTCAGATATTAGTGATTTCGCTTCCTTTTATCATTTTAGGCTTTTTTGGATTGATTGGAAATAGAGCTCGAGAGCGATTTTATAATTCAAAAATAGATGCAAAAATTATAGACAGCAGTAATAGACAGAAGAGAACTTGTAAATACTATCTACCAAACGACCTGCAAATTAACATTACCGCTGTAGACACTTTTAAATTATTGGTCGGAGATTCCATTTCAAAAAATGAAAAATCCTGGAAATATAAAGTTTTCAGAAAAAAAAAGCTAGAGAAGAATTTTCGATTTATCAATTCATATAAAATGGAGGAATAACAACTACTAAATAGCTACTAAAACTAATTGATAAAAAACCTTTTTTATGAACGTGGCTTTGGCAAATTTCTGTCGTACATAATGATAGTTCCTGCCACCGCCACATTTAGGCTTTTTGCTGATTTAAATTTCACTAAACTATGACATTTGCTCATTGCATTTTTGGACAAACCATGATCTTCTGCCCCCAATAAATAAACGCATCTTCTTGGATGTTCAAAAGTTTCTAAATCAGAGGCTTTTTCTGCCAGTTCTACTCCCACTAATCTTGCTCCTTTAGGTAAATTTTCATAGAAATCCTCAAAAGTTTCGTAATGAAAATAAGGAATCGCTTTTACAGCATCATGAGTATCACATGCTTGTTTAGCATATCGATTACCAATGGTAAATATAAAAGTAGCGCCCATGTTTTGAGCCGAACGCCACAAAACTCCCAAATTTTCGGGTGTCTTACCATTTTGTATTCCTATGCCAAAATACTCATTTATAAAGTTATCATTCATAAATGCAAAAGTACAAACTTTACATATGAATTTACCAACTATTGCTTCAAACCGATTTATTTAGCTTACAATAAATTTTCCAATTGTTATAATCGCCACTTTGCTCAAATTCTTCTGTCTGTAAAACCGCATTCAATTCATTGAAAATCTAGAGATTCCTTTTTCTGTAATTTTATTCTTTCATCAATTAAGAAATAAATGCGGAAAAACAATTTTAATAAAAAATTAGGCTTTTTTCTTTAACAAAATTATTAACTTGTTGTTAGAAACAGATTTCGTCCTAAGCAAAAAAGCTCGTATCAGGATTTATATTCCTGATAATTTTGTATTTAGACTCACAAAAGAAATCTGCTGTCGAATTCTAAAACTAAATTAAAATCTATGCGAGTATCCGTCACCCGAAAAAACATAAAATTTACACCCGATTCCAGAAGAGTTGTTGCTCGTTATTTCATGAACGGTTACGAAAGAACCCAGCAGATGGTAACTCGTATCATGATGCTCGACGACAAACAAGTTTTGCAGACTTTGGAACAAACCTTAAGAGAGTTTGCAAGACGTCATCGAAATATTTCAGCAGTTTTTTTCAGACACTGCGAAAAAATCAGACCCGTAATCGAAGCCATGCAGATAGATTACGAAGCATTATCTCTCGACCGTAAAATGCTTATTGGATCCTATTGCACAATGGAATATGCAATTGAATCTGCCGCAATTTTTAATCCTTCAATTGTTGAAGATTTTGACCAAACCGGACTCGAAGCAGGCGAAAAGAGAGTTATTATTTCTTTTCGAGCCACAGGAGAAGGCCATATCTCTTCCATCGTTTTTAGAAGAGGAATTTTGGACCGCGACAACAATCTTCATATCATGAAAATTGGTAATCATATTGACAAGGCCGAAATCGAGCACAAGACTTTATTCAATAAAGAACGATTTTTGACCAAATTGTCAGAGATGCATACTACAGACAAATACATTGTCCAAATCATGCAGGATCTTCCGAATGAATTTGAATTTGCCGTTTTAAAAAACATACTAAAACAAAACCTTAGCGACCCTGTAATTCGCGAAGAAAGACGAATAGCGCTTCAGGAAATATTATGGCTTGCGAATTCTTTTTACGACTTGCAGTTTAAGCACGATTCTGACATTACTGAACGTGTCATTTTTCCGATTTCGGATTCTGAAAGCCGCGGAATCGAAGATGCTCGTTTTGTGCGTTTTGTCGACGACGACGATTCTGCACGCGTCATGGCAACCTATACAGCTTACAACGGTCATACAATACTTCCTAAATTAATTTCTACCGAAGATTTTTATAATTTCAGAGTTATGCCTTTGCATGGAGCTGGTGCACAAAATAAAAATCTGGCTTTGTTTCCTAGAAAAATAAAAGGTAAATATGCTATGCTGGCCCGTATAGACGGTGTAAACAATTATATTATGTATTCTGAACGTGTCACTCAATGGAACACGCCGATTTTGCTTCAGGAACCAAGATACACATGGGAATTCACACAAATCGGAAACTGCGGTTCTCCCCTATGGACAACAGAAGGCTGGCTGGTAATCACACACGGGGTCGGAACCATGCGCCGTTATTGCATTGGAGCATCTTTATTTGATCTTGATGATCCTTCTAAAGAAATCGGAAGATTGAAGGAGCCATTGCTTTCGCCCTTAGAAGATGAACGCGAAGGATATGTTCCGAATGTAGTATATTCTTGTGGTGCCATTATTCATAACAATAGCCTTATTTTGCCTTATGCTGTATCAGACTACTGCTCTACTTACGGAGTTGTCGATCTTGCAGAACTATTGGATGCATTGAAGAAAAGCAATCAGTAAACCATATTAAAAACCAAAAGCGGATCAGTGCAAAAACTGATTCGCTTTTTTTATTTTGATTCTTGATTTAAAGATTTCATTATCCTATATCTTCAAATTAAAAACAAGTTAAAATCGGCATTCCATAGCAAAATTTCTTTCAGAAAAAATACTTTTGTAAAACTGAAGATTAGACTTAAGCAAAAACAGAATCTGGATTTATGGATAACGAAAAGTTTATTTTTTGCCTTGAAGGTGTCGCCGACGTAGAAAATCATATTACTACAAATGTGGTAAAATGCCTCGAAGAACTTGCAATAGACCAAGGAATTTCGAGTATTCATAAAACATGCGATACTATTGAAGGCTTGGAAGAGAGTCTGAATATTTTGCTTTACGAAGATCATAATTTTAAGGATTACGAAATCATTTATCTTGCCATGCCGGGACAGGAAAACAACATCTGTCTTCATGATTATTACTACAGCATAGAAGAAATCGCAGAACTTTTTGAGGGGAAAATGAAAGGCAAAATCATTCATTTTGCCAATCTAAAAGTTTTAGACCTAAACGAAGAAGAAGCACAATATTTCTTAGACATTACAGGCGCAAGAGCTATTTCTGGTTACGGCTCAACTTATAACAAAATCGCCAGCTGCAGCACGATTGACAAAGCTTTTTTCTCTTTGTATCAGGAAAACGATAATCTTATTGAAGTGGTCGAAGATCTTTATACCAAACATTACAATCTTTGCAAACTACTCGATTTTAGATTATATTACTGATGAAAACAAAAAAGACTGAAAAAGTAGAAACCTACAGCCCATCAGGATTTCGGGAAAAGTTTCTGGGAGAATACAATCCTATTCACCTGCTTTTCAAATCCAATTCTGACCATTTCTTTTGTCTCGAAATCGAAGAAATCATGCAGATGCAGCATCCAGTACCACCTTCTAAGCACTCCTGCCATACCTTAATTTTTATTGCTTCGGGGCAACATGTTATGAAGTTGGGGCATCAGGAATACATCACTAGAGATAACGAAATGATTATGGTGCCGGCTGGACAGATTTTTTCTCTCGAAAATGTCAACAATATACACAAAGGATATATCTGTCAGTTTCATCCTGATATTTTGATTAGGAAATATGGAAGCCGGGAACTTTTAAATGAATTCGATTTCTTGAAGATTTCGGGAAATCCGAAAATAAGCCTTCCTCCTGAGGACATTAAAGATATTGTCAATATTTTAAAAAGATTGAAAAAAGAATATTCTGAAACTGCATTTACAGATCTTAATATTGTACAATCGTACCTGATTACTCTTTTTTACGAGATGAATAAAAACACGGTAAAAACGGTAAAAGGCATTTCGGCTGCTGAGGTTATAACATCAAAATTCACGGAACTGATTCATGATTATATAAAAACACAGCATCAAGTCAATTATTACTCTTCCCTATTAAATGTTACCCCAAATCATTTAAATAAGTGCGTCAAAACAGTAACCGGAAAATCGGCTGTGAAATGGATTGACGAAAACATACTGTTAGAAGCCAAATATTTACTCTTTCAAACCACACTTTCTGTAGGCGAAATTGCAACACAAGTAGGTTTCGAAGACCAGTCTTACTTTAGTCGCTTCTTCAAAAAAGCAGAAGGAATTTCACCGATACGATATCGAAAAATGATTGATAAGTCCTAATTATTGATTATTACATCCTAACAAACAGCTTGGCTTTTTTCAGAAATTTGCCTTTTAAAAAAATGCAAATTATGATTTATGTCTTTAAAACTTCTGTTGACAATCCGTCAAAATTTGAATCGGCTTCTGCCTTACTTAACGAATTATTACCAGGCACTTTGTGGAATTTTGATCTTGAAGACTGTGATAATATTTTAAGAATCGACAGCGATCTTGATATTCCGAATCTAATTCTAAACAACGGCATTTTTGACTGTATCGAATTAGAGTAAAACCATAACAAATCAACTAACTAATTAAATCCAAAAAACACACGGTATAATACTGACGCACAACGGCAAATAGTACAATATAATTTGTATTACCCGTTGGGTATAATTAAAAAATAAAAGCATTTTAACACATAGAAGCATAGTTTTTTTGTGCCGAAAAAAGAAAATGGAAGAAACAAGTTTCCAAACATAGCTAAACTATGTGCATTTAGACTAGTGAAACGCCTTTTTTAAGTTTAGTTAAACTATGTTTCTATGTGTTGAAAATAATTTCACCCAACGGGTTTGTATTGTATGAACAATCAGAATTAGCCTCAACCTCTTCATAAGAATATGGAAATCAAATTATATCAAAATCGAACTTTTGATAACGTAGATTACTCGGAACAAAACTTGTCGAATACCGAATTTGTTAACTGCGAATTCACTAACTGTAATTTTTCTAAAAGCGACCTGAGCCATAATGATTTTCTGGATTGCGCTTTTAAAAACTGCAATCTTTCCCTAGCCAATTTAAGAAATACAGGATTGAAAAATATCAAATTTATTGGATGCAAGCTAATGGGGCTCGACTTTAGTGCCTGTAACAGTTTTTTATTCTCTATGAATTTTGAAGATTGCATCTTAGATTACGCTACGTTTATTTACAAAAAACTCAAGAAAACCAACTTTAAAGATTGCTCTTTAAGAGAAACAGATTTTTCGAACAGCGATTTATCTTTAGCGATTTTCAAAAATTGCGATCTTTCTGGTGCCACTTTCGTGGAAAGTATTTTAGAAAAAACCGATTTCAGAACGTCTAAAAATTACGCTTTCGACCCATCAGAAAACAAAATCAAAGGAACCAAAGTTTCCCATTCGGCACTTGCAGGTTTATTACAAAAATTTGATTTTGAGATAGAATAATTCTAAGTGTTAGACAAAGCCAAAAAAAGAGGGATACAATTATTTTGCATCCCTCTTTCGTATTAACTAACCATGAAATTTTATTTTATCCAACGTGGGTCTCCAACTTTATTATCAATCAAAGTCTGGTTTCCTAATGTAAAATCTCCAATTGCTGCATTTGCAAATTGAGGATCTAGTGTTGTTGCACCAGTATCTGGTCTATTATTAGTTAATGCCGCTTTTAAATTTGGTGAATTATAATTATTATTATTTCCAAATCCTGGAGCATTTGTTGCAACTTGGTTTGTATATACTGCTGCCCCCACTGCTAGCAATGTATTGCGTACCGCTAAAACGTTCGTTGCAAAACGCACATACAAAATTCTACTAGCAAGTACCAATGTAGGAGCGTATATCGTACAACCATCAATTACTACATTACTAGTTAGACTTCCTCCTGAGAAACCAGAAGCTGCATCTAAACGTATGAAATCACGTGATGAACAATTATCAAATGTACTTTTTGTTAAAGTAACACTTTCAACATATGTAGTTCTAAAATCGATAAAATCAGCACCTCCAGCAGTATTTACATTTTTAATGATACTATTGTCTATAGTAAATGATTTCAATCTAGCTGATGCATTTCCATACATAAGTTGAGAAGGATAGTCATGAACATAAGAGTTGCTTATTAAAATATCACCTAAAGGCTGCGCTTGTGCTGTTCCGATTGTGATAGCACCTCCTGTCAAACCTGTTCCGTTCAAATCCAAATCAATCAAAGACAAATTCACTGCATCACCAGGATTAGCAGGATTATTCGTAACAGTGAATTTTACAGTAAGTTTAGGTTTATTTTCTGGCCTTACTCCTCTAATAACAAGTTTTTTATTAACCAATATTTCACCTGTTGTCTGATAAATACCTGGCATAAGCAATAATCTTGAGTCAGCTGTTACCTGAGCTATTTTAGCATTTAAATCATCTCCCGGATTAACAACTATACCTTTTGTGAGATCAACACCGCTCATAAAAGTTAGTATCCCTCTAGTTTTAGTTCCATTTTTTAAAGTAGCCGTACAACTTACTTCTGGGGTTAAACCCGTAACAATTGCAACTCCCGCAGCTTTTTCTTCTGGTGTTATAGTGTGAATTACATCACCTGGTTGGACTAAAATTTGAGTTACATTACTATTAGGTGTCCATCGCAAAGTAACAGACCTTGCTTGAATTTCTTCCGGCTTAATTGGAAAGAAAATTTGTTCCGATAATGTTGTAGCCGTTGTAACTGTCCATTTTGAATCTTCTAGTCCGAAGGCACTTACTGCTTTTACTCTAATGGAATAAGTTGTTTCCCCTTCTAATGGCACTTGTATAGGTAATTCTGTAGGCGCTACATTTACTGTCTTGTAAATAGTCTTGAACTCCGGGTCATCTGGACTAAATTCCACCACATAATGATCTGCGTTTTCATCAGCTTTTACCGTCCAGTTTAATTCAACTGTGGTTGAATTTCTAACTCTAGCCGTAAGTCCAATTGGAGAGAATTCTCTCGTATTTCCTACACCGTCTAATAACTCTTCATTGTAACTTTCACAACTTGAAACTCCAACTGCAAGTAGTAATAGGGCTATTAATCCTGTAAATATATATTTTGTTTTCATCTTAATAACTTTTTTATTTTCTAGATATTAATAACCATAATCATTTTTCAGCTGACCATTACTTCCATCAAGAAACACTTGCCATATTGGCCAAAATTGTCTGTTATCAGGATTAACTCCCGGTTTGTACAACGAGTTTATCTTAGTATCAGCAGCTGTACCTGTCCATGTCCACACAACAGAAGAATAAGTCGATCCAGGATTTGTTGTTTCTCCTCTATTCAATCCATATACATCTAAACTAACATTATCGGATTTGTATTTGTAATATAAAGTTGTTGGCACAGTAGAATAAGCCCCTGAACGAGTTGATAAATCTGCCATTTTTTGTTTTGCTTCATCTAATTTAACTTTTAACAAATTCCAACGAATTAAATTTTGCTTACGCTCCATTTCTCCTGTAAATTCATATTTATTCTCCTCAACAAGAGCATTAAACATCGATTCTTTACTGGTCAAATTATTAACGTAATTTTCAACTTTAACAGCTTGATCTGCTGCAGAAAATGCTCGGCGACGAATTTCTTTAAGATATGGCATTGCTGCCCCAGGCCCCTCTAGTTCATTTGCTGTTTCAGCGGCAATAAGAAGGACCTCAGCATAGCGCATGTACATTTTATTTACCCCATCGTCATTAGTAGAAGTTACATACCGTTTCATCCATTCATAACGATATTTACCAAAATACCAAGTATCCAAGGTACCCAACTCTTGTTTAGCTATAAAGTTCGCATTTGCTGTGCCATATTTATAAGGTACACAAGTAACATCTCTACGAGTATCAACTTGATCATAATCATAGAAAACAAATGGTAATGGTCCAGCTACACCTCCACGATTAGCCCCATTAGCCTGAAATTGGTCTTGAGCCGCTGTGTGTTTTACAGCAAATGTAAAGAGCATTCTACCACGTCCATCTGCGAAAGGAAGCTCCCAAAGTGATTCGCCACCAGCAGTAGTAACTTCTTCATTGTATTTTCTCCATAATCCTTCAAAAGTAGATTCTAAATGAGCAGAACCACTTTGAATCACCTCACGAGATTCTTTTAATGCCAAGGCATACATATTAGCAACCGAAAGTTCTGGATCGTTACTTCTTCTAACTCCGTCAGGGTATTGCTGATAACCGCTTGCCACCAATGCTAGACGTGCTCTAAATGCTTTTACAAAAGCTTTATTAACATGTTCTACAGTATTTGTATAAGAAGTTTCATTCGGCCATGCTACTAATGTTGATGCCTCTCCTAAATCTTCAATTAATTGTTTGTAAATAACATCTCTGTTTGATTTAGGCAAATATAACGTCGCAGTAGTAATAGGCTCAAAACGGGCTGGAACGTCGCCCCACGATTTAAGTAAATCGGCGTAGTAAATTGCTCTGAGCGTTAATGCCTCTCCCAATAATTGTCCCATTTCTGTACCTGGTTTTGCATTACCATACTTGCGTATACCCTCAATACAAATATTTGCTCTCTCAATACCTAAATACATCATTGCATAAGCATTGTTAACAGTATTCATCTCTGTATTACTAGGCTTTGCATCATAAACACACAAATCTGCTTTATCTCCAGCTGTTTGTGAAGCATTGTACCATTCTACATCTGTATTTAATCCATAATATGGCAAAAATCTTCCTCTATACGAGTTTGTTTCAGCAAATGGCACTTTTATTCCGTCAATAGCTCCTTTTGCAAGTTCAGCATCAGAAAAGATTAATTCTGGCTTTAATGTTGATGGTGCGTCTGTTTCTAAATAGTCGTCTTCAAATTGTTGGCAAGAACTAAATAGACTTGAAATTATCAATCCTGCAATTATTATTTTATGTTTCATTTTGTGATAATTTAAAATTAGAAATTAAGATTCATCCCAAAAATCATTTGTCTGCTTCTTGGATAAGGACTTGAATCAACCCCTGGAGTAAGAGGATTTTTTCGTTTAGTTGAAACTTCCGGATCAGAACCCGAATAGTTAGTCCAAACAAATACATTGGTCGCTGTTAAGTAGAATCTTAATTTAGAGACTCCAAGTTTAGATGTAAACATCTCTGGGGCTGTGTATCCTAATGTTAACGTGTTTAATCTTAAAAAAGATGCGTCTTCAACTGCCCAATCTGTAAATATGGCGCTTCTCATATATGGAGACCACATAGTTGTATTAGCATTTAGAGCCGCTAATGCATCTGGATCTGTTACTAATTGACCTGAAGCTGGATCTAAATTCGTCCATCTTTTTCCATCAGCCATTGTAGAATTTAAATTTTTATACTGTCCAGAAGCTGTAGCTGTTGAGAATTCAATCTTATCAGCATTATAAACTTCATTACCAATGCTCCAGTTAAAAGCTGCCATTAAATCAAATCCGTAAGCATTTCCATTGATAACAAAACCTCCTGTACTTTTAGGATTAACATTACCAATAACTGTTTTATCATTTAAATCTACCTTACCATCTCCATTAACATCTTTTAATTTCATATCTCCAGGTTTAATAGAGCTTCCATCTCCAACTAGAGTAGTAGCAGTAGGAGTTACCCCTGCTTTTAGAACATATTTGCCTCCAACATAATCAAAGTCAGAAACTTCATATCTACCATCATTTTTATATCCGTACATAGTACCAAGTGAAGAACCAACAGCAATTAGATAATCATCTCCTATTTGAGAAGATGCCCAGCCCGTACCTTGTCCAAAATTGCTCATAACTCCTAATGAATTGATACGATTTTTATTCATTCCCATATTGAATGAAAAATTCAATCCATATTTAGGTTTTTCAATAGCTACAACATTTATAGTAGCCTCAAAACCAGTATTTTGAGTTTCTCCCATGTTGCGGTATTGGAATTCATATCCAGATCCTGGAACTGGGAAATTGATTAATAAATCGCTTGTAATATTTTTGTAAACATCAAAGTTACCACTTAAACGATTTTTGAAAAATCCAAAATCCAAACCAACATTCTGAGTTACTGTAGTCTCCCATTTCAAATCAGGGTTAGGCATTGTTTTTGGAATAGCCCAAACACTAGTAACGCCATTAATCCAAGTTGTTGGTATAGATTGAAAAATCTGAGTTTGTTGTCCTACTGGTATATTATTATTTCCTGCTTCACCATAACTAGCCCTTACTTTTAAAAGGTCTATCCATGATTTATCTTTAAGAAAACTCTCTTCTGAAATTTTCCATCCTGCTGCAAAAGCCGGGAAATATCCCCAACGACTTTGACTCAAAAATTTACTAGATCCATCGGCACGGAATGTAGCTGATAAGATGTAGCGGTTTTTGTAATCATAATTAGCACGTCCAAAAAATGATAACAATCTGTCGTCTGGACTATAATAGTTGTCAACTGCTTGTGGTGTTCCTTGAGATGTAAGTGATTTTGCTTGATTAAAATCGAAGAAAGAAGGATATCCATGAATAGTAGAAGTTACAGTATTTACCTCATAATTGATACTTTCTTGTCCAACTAAAGCTGTCAAATGATGGTTTTCACCCATTATTTTTTTGAAATCATAATTCAATGTATTAGCATTTCTAAAACGTCTTTCTTTACCATCTGTTATAACCATAGCTGGTTTACCTTGCAATCCACTAGCTGGAGCATTAGCCACATAATAAGTGCTACGTCCATAATAACGGTAATCCAAGCTGTTGTAGTTATCAAGACCTAAATCTACTTTCAGTTTTAAATTATCTACAAGCTCCCATCCAAAACTTCCCAACATATTAAAGTTTTTACGAAATTGTTGACGGTTATTGTCATAGATTGATCTTAAAGGATTAATCAAGACATCTGTACCATCTCCAGAAACGTCGTCTGAGGTCAATCCTGAAACTGGAATTGGTGCATAACCAACAATAGTTCGCATACGTGAATCTGAAGAAGATTTCTCATTTTGCTCATTTACACCTCCACCATCAATCTCTGTATCAGAATAACGCATAGTAAACCCAACATCAATCTTATCACTTAATTTACTTTTTAAAGCCAAAGCCAAGTTGTTTCTTTTGTAATTTGAACCAATCATAATGGCTTTTTCATCATAATGAGCATAATTAAAGTTGTAATTAAGCTTATCAGTTCCACCTCTGATTCCTAAATCACGGCTTTGAACCTCTCCTGTACGTCCAAAAATCTGTTTTTGCCAATCATTACCTCTTAGACCATTGTACATATCGTGGTCTTCCCAATTTCCAAAATATCTAGTATATGAAGTTGGGTTGCTAGGAACTTTTGTTCCCGTTTGCGAAAGCAAAGCATACTCGTATTGCCACTTAGTATAATCCTCAGGCGACAAAACATCTATTTGTTTGGCCATCGTTTTCATACCGTAGAACATATTGAAGTTTACCGCAATTTTACCATCTTTACCACTTTTAGTTGTAATAAGAATTACCCCATTTGCACCACGTGATCCGTAAATTGCAGTCGAAGCAGCATCTTTTAAAACAGTCATCGTCTCAATATCAGATGAAGAAATATCATTCATATTATTGATCGGAAATCCATCCACAATAATTAATGGCGAAGCATCCTGAGTTAGAGATCCTCCTCCACGAACTCTAATTCTGATATCTGCGTCTGGAGATCCTTCTGCTGCAGTAACCTGCACCCCAGCAATACGACCTGTTAAAGCTTCAGCGACATTTGCTACCGGAACTTTCTTTAAATCGTTACCCGAAATAGTCGAAACCGCTCCAGTTAAATCAGATTTCTTAGAGGTTCCATATCCAATTACAACAACTTCATTTAAGCTGTTCGAATCTTCTGTCATCGTTGCATTTACTTTTGCTTTTCCGTCTGCAGGAACCTCAACCGTTTTAAATCCTATAAAAGAAAAACTCAAAACTGCTTTTGGATTGGTTAATTTCAACTTATAATGTCCGTCAAAATCTGTAGAAGTTCCGTTTTTAGTTCCTTTCTCCAGGACATTTACCCCAGGGAGAGACAGCCCTGCGGCATCTTTAACGGTACCCTCTATTGTAGTGCTCTGTGCATAAATCTGATTACTCAGCAAGCACAGTAAGAAAACAAGTACAGAGCAGAAATTTGCTCTTTTGTTTAATAAATCTTTAAAGTTCATGGTTGATTGTTTAAGTTACTAAATTTTTAAGTTTTTTGTGGTTAAGTGGTTTTTTGTGGTAATTTTTGAATCATATAGTATAGTTTTAAAAATTGATTTTAACAGTAATAAAATTACTTCAAAGCAATAGTAGCTTAACATGAGCGATTTTTTTACCTTCTGCTACTTAATCGATTTCGAACATAAAACTAAAAGTTGTAATCGATTACACAAACATAGATATTTTTTTTAAACGAAAAAGAAAAAATCATAAAAAAATCCCAAAAAAAATTACATATCAAAAAAATACTCGGTTTTTTATATCACATATATAATTTATACCGACATAAAATATTAAATATATTTTTATTAATCGCTAATTTGATTTGATTTTTGCAAAAAAAACAATCGATTACATGAATATAAATTACGAAATTATTAGGTGTATTTTTCACACTTAAATTCAGCAAAAGATTGACTTTTATTTTGGAAAACAAGCAATAATTTAAAAGGTATTTTCTGACTTAGAGCAAAAATGCTTCTAAAACAGAAGTCTCATTATAAAGACATGATTAAGATGCCCAATAAAAAAGCCCTTAAACAAAAGTTAAGGGCTCCTCAAAAAGTGTTTTTTTTTAAACAGTCTTCAGCTGTAAGTTCTTATTATGAAGTTTCATTAAAATTAAGGTAATAATCATTCCGATCACAGACATTGCCACGCCAACCAAATTTGGAGAAGCATAATTAAATCCAGCCGTGAGAGGAAGTCCTCCTAAAAAAGCACCAAGAGCATTGCCGATATTAAAACTTCCCTGAAGCGAGGCAGAAGCAATCATCTCCGCCCCTGTTGCCGTACGGATCATCAGCATCTGGATTGGCGCAATTACCGAAAATGCGATAGCTCCCGTTAAAAAAGTAAGAAACAATGAAACGTACTGATTAAATGAAAAGAAATAAACCAGAATCAAATCTACAGACATTATTAGCAGCAAAGCCAGTGTTGTGGGAGCTGGCGAGAAACGGTCTGCGAGTTTTCCTCCAGCAAAATTTCCAACCACCATTCCGAATCCGGCTAAAATAAGAATAGTCGATACGTCTTCTGGAGCAAACTTTGAAACATTTATCAGTAAAGGAGCAATGTAACTGATCCAAGCAAACAAGCCACCAAAACCAATGGCTGTGATTCCAATAATCAGCCAAGCTTCTGTTTTCTTAAAAAACAACAGCTGCGTCTTCATGTTGACGCTTTCGCCTTTTTCAAGATTAGGCATCCAGAAATAAATTGCCAATAACGTAAGCGCACCAACAAGAGCAATAATTACAAAAGTATAACGCCAGATAAAATGATGACCAATATAAGTACCAATCGGAACACCAATCAAATTGGCTATTGTTAATCCGGCAAACATTATGGAGATTGCCTGCGCCTCTTTTCCTTTGTCGGCCAAACGGCTCGCTACTACAGCACCAACACCAAAGAAGGCTCCGTGCGGAAGTCCTGAAAGAAATCTTGAGGCAAACAGAAAATTATAATCTGGAGCGATGATCGACAATGCATTAAAAACTGTCAACATTAAGGCCAAAATCAGCAGCATCTTTTTAGGTGCATAATTTCTTCCGATTATAACCAGCAACGGTGCTCCAATAACAACCCCAAGCGCATAAGCAGAGATTAAATATCCTGCAGTGGGAATCGAAACTTTCATATCTGAGGCAATGTCAGGCAAAAGGCCCATCATTACAAATTCTGTAATTCCAATAGTTAGCCCTCCTAATGAGAGCGCAATAAGACTTTTTTTCATTTGATTAATTTAGAAAGGAATAAATTTTCTACGTTGCAAATTTAAAACCCCTATAGCCGAAATAAATTGTACATTTACGATATAAATTTGTAAAAATAGGTTATGCCGAAGCTGAATCAATTCAAAACACTAATGCTAGATGAATTTGAAGAGGAAAAATTTCATCTGCCTCCGCATTCGCACACCTATTATGAAATCATATACATAAAAAAGGGAAGCGGTATTCATCACATCAATAACAATTTGCTTCATTATAAAGCGGGTGATTTATTTGTGATTTCGCCAGACGATAAACATTATTTTGACATAAAGAAAAGTACACGTTTTATCTTCATCAAATTCACTGACAATTATTTCAATTCCAAACAAAACCTGACCTGTGATGAGTTCCTGATTCACACTCCAGAAAATTTTATGCGGGATAAAATCTTAAAAGAAACGGTTCTGAAATTTGACGAACCCTGCAAAACGATTCTTAGAAACACTGTCGAGAATATTACAAAATACGACCAATATATTGATGTTGCCAATTCGCCTATCGTTTTTTACCAAATTCTTTCCATTTTCGGTCTGATAAAAGAAACTATTCGATGCATGAACCTGCAGATGACTTCTGCCCATATTGATAATGAACAAATTGCAAATTACATTCATCAGAATATTTACCAGCCAAAACAGATTCAAATAAAAGTAATTGCAGCACATTTTAATATTGCTCAAACGTATTTCAGTGCTTATTTCAAAAGGACTTTCGCCATCAGTTATAGAGATTACATCCATAATTTGAGAACAACTTTGATTGAGAAAAGGTTTCAAAACAATCAATTGCCAATTAAGCAGATTGCTTATGAATTTGGTTTTACAGACGAAAGCCATTTGACGAACTATTTCAAAAAGAAGAGAAATATGAAACCAACTGATTTTAAAAAGCTTTAGTTATTGAAATCCTAAAAGAGCATTCTGCCTGAATATTTTTATCTAAATTTGTACAACAAACAAGTTTTCCTTTTGACCAAGAAAATCTACATACTATCATTTTTAATAACGATTGGCTTCTTTCTGATTCCGACGTATGGATATTCATGTGGAAGGCAATCTGAAAAAATTTCACACAAAAAAGAAATCAATACAGACAAAAAAGAAAAAGATTGCTGTACAAAAAGCTGCTGCAAGGAGACTTCAAAATCAAAAAAGAAAAAACACAATTGCGACGGAAAATGTAGTCACAGCAACTGTACAAACTCATCATTTCAGTTGAATGTTCCAGCTTTAACTGATTTTACTTTTCAAAACAACTTTAATTTCTCTATAGAAAAATCAATCAATTATTACAACGAAGCCAATATTTCTGCTGGTTTCACTACTATATGGTCACCGCCTAAAATATGATTTCTATTCTGTAACAGCCATCAGTGGGTGCTGTTGCATACTTTCATATTCAATAAAAATTAATCTAAAAGGGAACGTTTTCCTTTTGTAAAAACAAATAAAAATGAAAAATCACATTACAGCTATTTTAGCGGCAATCGCAATATTATCTTCTGCAAACACTATTACAGCAAACGGAATTAAGACACAAACCACTACAGAAAACATTCTAGTGGCTAGCGAATTACAATCTGTTTTTGATAATTATTTTGGAGTAAAAGATGCTTTAATTAAAAGTGACGCTAAATCTGCTTCGGCAAAAGCGGCCACTTTACTTACAGCGATCAACGCAGTAAAAATGGACAAACTTAAAAGCAACGAACATACAGTTTGGATGAAAGTAGTTAAAAAATTGACTGCAGATGCAAAAGCCATTTCATCAAATACAGATATCAAGAAACAGCGCGAATCTTTTAAATCGTTATCTAAAAACACTTACGATTTGATGAAAGTCTCAAATCCAGATCAGGCAGTTTACAAACAATATTGCCCAATGGCCGATGCTGATTGGCTAAGCAAAGAAAAAGCGGTTAAAAATCCATACTATGGCTCTTCTATGCTGACTTGCGGAAATGTGGTTGAAACCATCAAATAAAGAATGAAGCTTTATATCAAAAATATGGTATGCAGCCGATGCAAAATGGTCGTGAAGTCTGAGTTTGAAAAACTCGGACTTCCGACTATTTCTGTCGAGCTCGGCGAAGTGGAATTAGAAAATGAAATAACCGAAAACCAGAAAGAGACACTACTTCAAAATTTGCAGGATTTGGGTTTTGACTTATTAGATGATAAAAAAAGCAAAACAATAGAGAAGATTAAAAATCTGATTGTCGACTTGGTTCATCATAAAAACAATGAGTTAAAAACCAATCTATCTGATTATTTGGTAGAAAATCTAAATCAAGATTACAATTCCCTGAGCAATTTGTTTTCTGAAATTGAAAATACTACGATTGAAAAATATTTCATTAGCCAGAAAATTGAAAAAGTAAAAGAGTTATTGATATACAATGAGCTTTCCTTGAGCGAAATTGCGGATATTCTAAACTACAGCAATGTGGCGCATTTAAGCAATCAATTCAAGAAAATTACAGGCTTTACTCCTACTTCTTTTAAACAATCAAAAGATAAAAAACGAATTCAGATTGAGAATATATAGTTTCTGATTTAACCGATAAGTTTTTTTAGCCACAGATTATAGGGATTAAAAGGATTTTAAAAATCTGCATAATCTTTTTAATCTGTGGCTAACTTTTATATAAGCTGATATAAAAATAAATCGGCTTAATCTGCATAATTTAAATCTGCGTGACAAAAAACTTTGCGCCTTCAAGACTTTGCGAGAAATAATATATGCTGTACTATTTGTTTCACGCAGATTTAAAATGATTTAAGCAGATTCGGCAGATATTTTTTAGGTCATGAAAATTAAATCTGCCGGAGTTTCAATATATGTGTACCCAAGGCTGAAACCTTGCGCTATGTTAAAAATCCCTCGCAAAAACACAAAGTTTTTTTATCCAGAGTAAATTGAATATCTAAAAAGAGTATGTTCTCGCAGATTATGCAGATTGAGCAGATTTATTTTTATATCAGCTTAAATTATTTTTAATCTGAGCGAAATAAAAAAATTTGCGACTTCAAGACTTTGCGAGAATAATTCAACTCTTTTAGTAAATCTTACAAATCATTCTCAAAATTTTACAAACCGAAGTAAACCTTAGTTCGGAAATTTGCATTGTAAACCAAAAAACAAAGCAATGAAACATCACTATATAATTTCTGGAATGTCATGCAACGGATGCCGAACCAAAGTTGAAAATACTTTGAATGAAATTGAGGGAATTCAAGCTGCAGTAAATCTAAATCCGGGAGAAGCGACCATTACGATGGAAAAACATGTCACAACCGAAAAACTTCAAGAAGCTTTATCGGCTGTTGGCAACTACACTATTGAAATGAAAACCGCAGAAAACTCAGGCGAAAATGCTATAAAATCCTGCTGTTCATCCAAAAAAGACCATTCACATCACAATCACGCCAAAGAAAATAGCATGCCACATAATGCAACAGGAGTGTTTTACTGCCCTATGCATTGCGAAGGAGATAAGACCTACGATAAATTTGGCGACTGTCCGGTATGCGGTATGGATCTAGTGCCTCAAGTCGCTATCAGCCATACACAGTTTACCTGTCCCATGCATCCGGAAATTATTTCAAACGAACCTGGAGATTGCCCAATTTGCGGTATGGATCTCGTTGCGATGCAAGCTTCAGAAGAAGACAACAAAAGTTATACAGATTTATTGAAAAAGATGAAAATCGCCGTATTGTTTACGCTTCCGATTTTTATTATTTCAATGTCAGAAATGATTCCGAATAATCCTTTATACAATATAATGTCGGTTGAAAAATGGAATTGGGTACAGTTTCTGTTTTCAATTCCAGTATTGTTTTATGCTGGATGGATGTTTTTTGTTCGCGCTTATAAATCTATTGCAACGTTGAATTTAAACATGTTTACTCTTATCGGAATCGGAACCAGTGTCGCTTTCCTATTTAGTATCGCCGGAATGTTTTTCCCTGATATTTTTCCAGCAGAATTCAAGTCGCATCACGGAACCATTCATTTGTATTTTGAAGCGGCAACGGTCATCATCACGTTGGTTATCCTCGGACAGTTACTAGAAGCTAAAGCACATGGACAAACCAATGGCGCTATCAAGGAATTATTGAAATTAGCTCCAACCGAAGCAACTTTAGTCGAAAACGGAACTGATAAAACAATTTCAATTCATAACATAAAAAAAGGAGATCTATTACGTGTAAAACCGGGAGAAAAAATTCCAGTAGACGGAAAAATTACTGCCGGAGAAAGCCATATCGACGAATCGATGATTACAGGAGAACCTATTCCTGTTGATAAAAAAGTGGGAGATTCTGTAATTTCAGGAACCATCAACGGAACCAGATCGTTTGTAATGAAAGCCGAAAAAGTGGGTTCAGAAACTATGCTTTCGCAGATTATCCAAATGGTGAATGATGCCAGCCGTTCGAGAGCTCCGATCCAGAAACTAGCCGATAAAGTAGCCAAATATTTTGTTCCTACTGTTGTTTTAATCTCAATTCTGACATTTTTTCTTTGGGCGAAATTTGGTCCAGAACCTTCTTATATATATGGTTTGATTAATGCAATTGCTGTTTTAATCATTGCCTGCCCTTGTGCTTTAGGATTAGCAACACCAATGTCGGTTATGGTTGGAGTTGGAAAAGGAGCGCAACATGGAGTTCTGATAAAAAATGCCGAAGCTCTCGAAAACATGAACAAAATAGATGTTCTGATTACCGACAAAACCGGAACGATTACGGAAGGAAAACCATCTGTAGAAAAAATATATGCCCTTAATAATAACGAAGATTTGCTGCTTCAACTTATTGCTTCGTTAAATCAGCATAGCGAACATCCTTTGGCGAAAGCAGTTGTTCATTTCGCGAAAGCAAAAAACAGTTCGCTAAAAGAAGTTCACGGTTTTGAAACTATTGCAGGAAAAGGAGTTCTTGGAATTATCGAAAATAAAAAAGTGGCGCTCGGAAATAAAAAACTAATGAATGAAATCGGTGTTTCTATCAATCAAGATTTAGAAAACAAGGTAACAGCCGAACAAAATCTAGGAAAAACTATTTCTTATATTTCTATTGAAAAAGAAATTATGGGTTTTGTAGCCATTACTGATGCTATTAAACAAAACAGTGCAAAAGCCATAGAAGAATTAATCAATCAAGGCGTGGAAGTAATCATGCTAACGGGCGATAATCATAATACAGCAAAAGCCGTTGCCGATCATTTGCATTTAAGTTCTTTTAAAGCCGATTGTCTCCCAGAAGATAAATTAAAAGAAATCGAACGCCTGCAAGCCGAAGGTAAAATCGTAGCCATGGCGGGAGACGGAATTAACGATGCTCCTGCTCTTGCAAAGTCAAACATCGGAATTGCGATGGGAACCGGAACAGACGTCGCCATTGAAAGCGCCAAAATTACACTCGTAAAAGGAGATTTAAACGGAATAGTAAAAGCCAAAAACCTCAGCCACGCCGTAATGTCAAACATCAAACAAAATCTGTTTTTTGCCTTTATCTACAATACGTTAGGAGTGCCAATTGCGGCAGGAATTTTATATCCTATATTCGGAATTTTGCTTTCGCCAATGCTAGCCGCCTTGGCCATGAGCCTCAGTTCTGTATCTGTAATCGTAAATGCGTTGCGACTTAGAAATCTAAAATTGTAATGATGAAACTCAAATATATTATTTTACTCTTTTTTGCCACAATATCGCTACATGCCCAAAAAGTTGTTCGATACGATTTATATGTGCGTGATACCATTGTCAATTTTTCGGGAAAAGAAAAAAGAGCTATAGCGGTTAATGGCCAAATTCCGATGCCGACCCTAACTTTTACCGAAGGAGATATTGCCGAAATTTATGTGCATAACGAATTAAAAAATGAAGATACAGCAATGCACTGGCACGGGTTATTCCTTCCTAATAAAGAAGATGGTGTTCCCTATTTAACCCAAATGCCAATAAAACCAGGAACTACTTATAAATATTCTTTTCCAATTATTCAAAACGGAACGTATTGGTATCACAGCCATTCCGGTCTACAAGAACAGATTGGCTTATACGGACTTTTTATCATCAACAAAAAGAAAGACGACCCTACGATTCGAAAAGGAATTGATGATTTACCTACTATTCCAGTTATTCTCAGCGAATGGTCGGAGTTAAAACCTGAAAATATTCAGCGAATGCTGCACAATGCCAATGATTGGTTTGCCATTAAAAAAGGAACAACGCAAAGTTATGCCGAAGCCATCAAAAAAGGTCATTTTTCGACCAAAATCACCAACGAATGGAAACGAATGAACGCCATGGACGTAAGCGATGTCTACTATGAAAAGTTTCACATTAATGGCAAAAACGAGCAACAGTTCTCTGATTTTAAGCCCGGTTCAAAAGTGCGTTTAAGAATTGCCAACGGAGGTGCTTCCAGTTATTTCTGGCTGACGTATGGCGGCGGAAAAATTACGGTTGTTGCCGGTGATGGAAATGATGTTGAGCCTGTAGAAGTCGACCGTTTGATAATTGCCGTTTCTGAAACTTATGATGTTGTGGTAACCCTTCCAGAAGACAATAAATCTTTTGCTTTTCTGGCTACAGCCGAAGACAGAACAGGATTTACGTCATTATTTTTAGGCGAAGGCGAAAAACAGCCGATCCGTCATCTTTCGAAATTAAAATATTTTGAAGGAATGAAAATGATGAACGACATGATGAAAATGAACGGCGAAATGAACGACATGGGCATGAATATGTCTTGGAACAAAATGGATATGAATGCCGTTATGTATCCAGAAATTTCTGGTGAAGACGAAAATACAAAACCCGCAATGGATCATTCCAATCATGATATGGAAGAAATGAAAATGGAAAGTGACAGCACCCAAACAGCCGAAATCGTCACGCTCAATTACGGAATGCTAAAATCGCCGTTTAAAACTAATCTTCCTAAAGATGCGCCCGTTAAAGAACTGCGTTTTGAATTATCTGGAAACATGAACCGATATGTTTGGAGTTTAGACAACAAAGTGGTTTCTGAAACTGATAAAATCTTAATCAAAAAAGGAGAAATTGTTCGTATCACATTATATAACGGTTCGATGATGCGCCATCCGATGCATTTGCACGGTCACGATTTCAGGCTTTTGAATGACCAAGGCGATTACTCACCGATGAAAAACGTCATCGATATTATGCCGATGGAAACCGATACCATCGAATTTGAAGCAAATGCAGATGGTGACTGGTTTTTTCACTGCCATATTTTATACCATATGATGGCGGGAATGGGACGTATTTTTAGTTATGAAAATTCAGCTCCAAATCCGTTGATTCATCATCCAGAAATGGCTTATAAAATGCTCAAAATGGATGACCGTATGTTTCATTTTATGGCAGAAAATGATTTTGCTTCTAACGGAAACGACGGTGAAGCGATGTACAGCAATACCAGATGGAGCATTGGAACCGAATGGAGATTGGGTTACAACGACAAACATGGTTATGAAACCGAAACGCATATCGGTAGATATATTGGTAAAAATCAATGGCTGATGCCGTTTATTGGTTTCGACTGGAGATACAGAAAAATGGGAATGGACGAGCAGGAACAAAATCTGTTCGGACAAAAAAACACCAAAGACAATCGTTCGGTTTTTAGCGCTGGACTTGAGTATACTTTGCCAATGCTTGTCAAAGCTCAGGTTGAAGTTTATACCGATGGAAATGTGCGTCTTCAGTTTGAGCGAAAAGACATTCCGCTTTCAAGACGTTTAAGGATGAATCTAATGTGGAATACCGACAAAGAATATATGGCTGGTCTGAAATACATTGTGGCCCGAAACTTTGGCATCACTACACATTACGACAGCGACATGGGAATTGGTTTTGGGTTGAATTTGAATTATTGATTTTTCTTAACTACTAACTCGCTGGGTGAAATTATTTTCAACACATAGAAACATAGTTTAACTAAACTTAAAAAAGGCGTTTCACTAGTCTAAATGCACATAGTTTAGCTATGTGTGGAAACTTGTTTCTTCCATTTTCTTTTTTCGGCACAAAAAACTATGCTTCTATGTGTTAAAATGCTTTTATTTTTTAATTACACCCAACGGGTTAACTACTAAAATCCTTTAATCCCGATAGCTATTGTGAGCTTGAAATCCTTTTGCTTATAAATTTTTGACGCAGATTCATATAGATTAAATCAGAAAGCGGCAAACATTGCGAATGATGACTTCTATTTTTACAAAAACATTAACAACCAACCTATTCTTACAAGAATAAAATCCCATTATATTTGATTCATCAAAAACAACAATCTCAACCCTTAAAAAAACAAAAAATGACTAAAGTAATTACTTTCCTTACCGTGGCTTTATTTACAATTGGTGTTAACGCACAGGATATAAAAACGGCTAAAAAAGACAAAGCTAAAAAAGAGGCTTGCTGCAAAAAAATAAGCAAAAAAGATAAAAAAGCTTGTTGTGCTAAAAAGTAAGAATAAATCATAAACTAAAAAGGCTCCGAAATTATTCGAAGCCTATTTTTATGTTTTTTCTCCACACATTTCACTAGCTACTTTGCATTTCAATTTGTGCTAATTCGTGGAATTCGTGGCATACAACACCCTATTTCACCCGAATACTCCATTCAAAATCCATTTCAGAAACCTGAACACCTTCTTCATTGGTTCCGATAGATTTCATCCAAAAAGTCTGTCCCTCGCCTGTTTCAATAGTTTTTTTGATGGCATCGGCAATTACATGTCCGTCATTGCAGACAAAAGTGATTCGGCCAGTTGCTTTTTTAGTGAAATTTCCTTTATTATTGGCAACCAACATCGATATTTTTCTTCCGCTTTCCTGAATTTGAGAAATCACTAAAGCACCGGTCGTCAACTCTGCCGCCATTGCCTGAACCGCAAAATACATCGAATTAAACGGATTTTGATTAATCCATCTGTGTTTGACTGTAACCGTGCAACTGGTCTCGTTTATTGCTTTTACACGCACACCACATAGGAATGCCGAAGGCAGTTTGAAAAAGACGAATTTATTGAATTTTGATACCGAAAGTGCCATATGCTTTTTATTTTTTAGTAAAAATACAAAAAAACTATGCACGCACAATAAATATTTTTTTAACAGATACAAGCCCAGTAAAATCGAGTATTCTTTATGATTTTCAACATTTTAAACCTTCCTTTAACAAAAGTAATTTGTTAATTTTTTGTTAATATTTGGTACTATGCAAAACAAGATACTGTTTTTTAGACATATATTTGCATAAGAAATTACTATATACTTTTAATCATGGAAACATCAACACCACTCATCATGGAAAAAACATCAGAAAAGAACACTGCGGCGTTCACACATTTAAGTACATTAAGTCAGTACATTATTCCGTTTGGGAATTATATTTTTCCGATCATCATTTGGACAAGCTATAAGGAAAAATCTGAATTTGTCAATCACCACGGAAAACAGACTTTAAATTTTCAGTTAAGCTTATTGCTGTACACTCTGATTTTGGCATTAATCGCAATTCCGATTTTTATTTCGGTATTTTTTCAGAACCTTCCGCTGCAGGCAATTATCAATGACGAAGATTTTATAATCAGAAATTTTAATCTCGATGGCAGCATTGGCCTTTTAAGTGTAGGAATTACGGCTGTTCTGCTTTTCGGATTGTTGAAATTTGTTGAGTTCTTTTTAGTGATTTATGCTTCAATAAAAGCATCAACCGGAGAATATTACAAATATCCGCTTACGATTCCTTTTATAAAGTAATCCTTAAAAAGGTTAAAAGTTATACGTTATACGGGTTAATTCTTAAAGAATAAATTCGAAACAATCATCAATCATCAATCAAATCATCATCAATCAAAAAACGAATTGTTCAATCAAAAAAAAACAAAATGAAATTATGAACATTGAAAACACAAAAGCACAGATGCGCAAAGGTGTTCTTGAGTTTTGCATCTTATCTGTTCTAAAAGAAAAAGATGCCTACACATCAGAAATATTAGACACTTTAAAAAACGCAAAATTACTAGTTGTTGAGGGAACTGTATATCCGTTATTAACTAGGCTGAAAAACGACGGCTTGCTAAATTATCGCTGGGAAGAATCTACTTCTGGACCGCCGAGAAAATATTATGGATTAACCGAAATAGGACAAACATTTTTAAACGAACTTAGCGGCACCTGGACAGAATTATCTGATGCCGTAAAACTAATCACCAATCAAAATCAATAAGTCATGAACAAAACAGTAAATATTAACTTAGGCGGTATGTCTTTTCACATTGATGAAGATGCGTACTTAAAACTTACACGATATTTTGACGCCATAAAAAGATCTCTTAGCAACTCATCTGGTCAGGATGAAATCTTAAAAGATATCGAAATGCGCTTTTCTGAATTATTAACAGAAAAACAAAAAAGCGAAAAACATGTTGTGGGACTGAAAGACATTGACGAAGTGATTGCGGTTATGGGACAGCCCGAGGATTATAGAATTGATGACGAAGAAACGACAAATCAGTCTTATAATGATTTTGCAACCAGAAAACATAAAAAATTATACCGTGACAAAGAAAAAGGTATGATTGGCGGGGTTGCAACTGGTTTGGGGCACTATTTCGGAATTGATGCGGTATGGATTAAAATCGTATTCTTGATCTTTGTTTTTGCAGGTTTCGGAACTGGAATATTGGCCTATTTTGTTCTTTGGATCGTAACTCCTGAAGCTGTTACTACTTCTGAGAAACTAGAAATGACTGGTGAGCCAGTTACCATTTCGAACATCGAAAAAAAAGTTCGCGAGGAAATCGACTCCTTGTCTGAAAAATTCAAAAATGCAGACTATGACAAAATGGGAAACCAGGTAAAGTCTGGTGCTGAGAGAATCGGCAGCTCATTTGGAGATTTTATAATGACTCTTTTTAAAATATTTGCAAAATTCCTAGGAGTTATTTTGATCATGTCTGGACTTGCAACTTTAATCATGTTATTAATTGGAGTTTTTACTTTAGGCACTAATCTTTTTATTGATTTTCCGTGGCAGAATTTTATCGAAGCGGGTTATTTTACAGAATATCCGATTTGGTCGTTTGGTTTGTTAATGCTTTTTGCAATCGGAATACCATTTTTCTTCTTAACTCTTTTAGGATTTAAATTGTTGTCTCCAAATCTAAAGTCAATTGGAAACATTACCAAATATACACTGCTAGCTGTTTGGATTATTGCCATTGCAATACTAATCAGTATCGGAATCAAGCAGGCGACTGAGGTTTCGTATGACAACAAAACGGTAGAGAAAAAATCAATTGCCATTACGCCAAAAGATACGTTATTTGTAAAATTCAGATACAGCGACTATTACGCAAAAAGCCTAAATCAGCACAGAGAATTTAAGTTTGTTCAGGATTCTGCCGGAAACGATGTAATTTATTCAACAAATGTACGCATACATGTCCTTCGCACAGATGAGACAGCGCCATACTTACAGATCGAGAAAAGTGCCAGAGGTAATTCGTTTACCAACGCAAAAAAAAGAGCAGAAAAAATTGATTTTAAGTATCAGATAACAGGAAATCAGTTAATTTTGGATAATTATTTTCTGACAGATGTTAAAAACAAATTCAGAGGCCAAGAGGTAGACATTTATTTGTATTTGCCAGAAGGACAATTATTTAAACCAGATGCTTCTGTAAAAGATTATGATGCTTCTGAAAATGATTTCTTTAACCTGCACTTCAGCGGTGATTATAACTATAAAGTACAAGGTTCAAAAATCAGATGTTTAAATTGCCCTTCAGATGAAAATGAATATCATGATACTGAGTACAATGAAGAATACGAGAACGAAATACATACAGTTGAAAACGATACCGTAAAAGAAGTTTTTATAAAAATAAACGGGAAAGAAGTTTTAAACGGTAAAAAAACTAAAGGAAGACTAACCACAGATAAAAACGGAGTTATAATCAAAATCAACTAACAACCAAAGCCATGATAAAAATAATCATTCAGATTACAAAGTTTATTATTGTTACAATTACTGCTCTATTATTTGCATCTTGCAATTACAACTTCAACGCTATAGAAGGAAGCGGTAATGTGACAACAGAAAAAAGAATTGTTCACGGCGACTTCAAAAATGTTAAGGTGAGCAATGCAATAGATGTGGTCATAGAACAATCAGATTCTACAGAAATTACAGTTGAAGCAGATGATAATCTTCAAAATGAAATTATTACGAAAGTAGAAAACGGAACACTTAAAATTGAATGCAAATTCAGTTCATTCAGAAATATTACAATGAAAAAGGTAACCGTTAAAATGCCTATTATCGACAAACTAGAGGCTTCAAGCGCTTCGACCATTACGACTAAAAACCTTATCACTGGAGAAAACATCAGCCTTGAAACTTCAAGTGCCGCAACAATGGATGTCGATATAGAATCTGATAATATTTCTTTAGAATCGTCAAGCGGAAGTTCTATAAGCGCCGAAGGAAAAGCTTTAAGAATAAAATCGTCTGCATCGAGCGGCGCCAATATCAATGCCGACAAATTGCTTGCAAATGATGTAGATGCACATGCGTCTAGCGGCGGAAGCGTTAATGTACATGCCATTGTAAGCCTGAAAGCAGAAGCTTCTAGCGGTGGTAGCATTAACTACAGCGGCTCTCCTAAAACGGTAGAAAAATCTGCAAAATCTGGAGGAAGCGTCGGTATTAACTAAAGCAATTTATCTGTTAAATATAAACGAAATCATTCACCAAAAGTGGATGATTTTTTTATATTTGCCCAAATCAAATCTAGAATTAATGAAAAAAAGTACAGCGCTGCTCCTATTACTATTTGTTACAACATTTACTTTTGCCCAAAAAAGAGAGAAAATTAAAGGTTCTAAAATTGTAACAACTTCTATCAAAGAAGTCGGAGCATTTGATGCCATTGAAGTTGATGACAATTTAGAAGTTTATTTAGAACGCGGAGAGAAAAACGAAATCAAGATTGAAGCTGATGACAATCTGCACGACATCATTGGAATGGATTTGAGAGAAAAAACGCTTCGTCTTTATACCAACAAAGAATCTTCCATTTATAAAAAACTGGCTGTACGCGTTACCTACACCAGCACTTTAAACAAAGTTATTACCAAAAACGAGGCTATCGTTTATGCTATTCAGGAACTTCAATTGGACAACATAACTTTTAATTGTGTTGATTATTCGAAATTGTTTCTCAACGCAAATGCAAAAAAGTTTAGCTTAATCGCTGATGATAAAACCAAAACAGAATTGAATCTAAAAACAGAAGACGGAAGTCTGCAGCTGAGCAAAAATTCTTCTATAAAAACACTGGTTTCGGCTATTAAGTTCAAATGCGATTTGTATCAAAAAGCGACTGCTGCCATTGAAGGAATTGCGGAAAAAGCTACTATCCGCTTAGATAATAATTCGGTTTTCACCGGAACAAAATTTACTTTGAAAGATGCTAATGTAACTGCAGAAAATTCTTCGACTGGAACCATTTTTGCAGAACTTACGCTTTCAATCGCTGTTGGTGATAAATCGGAAATCTCAATCTTCGGAAATCCTAAAATCGAATTGACTCGTTTCTCTGAGGAAGCAAAGTTGTTTAAGAAACTTAAATAAGCTTTTTTGTTTCAGGTTTCAGGTTTAAAGTTTCAGGTTGACAAACCAAAACTTATATAAAAGAAAAATCCCAGTTCAATGCTTGAAACTGGGATTTTTTATTTGATTTTTTTTGGTTTTCCAATAGCTTGAAACAAAAGAAAACCTGAAACTTGAAACTAATTATTCTTTAGATGCTAAATATCTCTCAGCATCCAATGCTGCCATACATCCAGTACCTGCAGCAGTAATAGCCTGACGATACACATGGTCAGCTGCATCTCCCGCTACAAAAACACCTGGTACGTTTGTATAAGATGTTCCTGGAGTATTTACGATATAACCCGTTTCGTCAAGCGTGATATAATCTTTGAAGATATCAGTGTTTGGTTTGTGACCAATAGCCACGAAGAAACCTGTAGCTGGAATTTCGATTGTTTCTCCAGTTGTTTTGTTCAATGCCTTAATAGCATGTACTACATTGTTATCTCCTAAAACTTCTACAGTATCGTGATTCATTAAAATCTCGATATTTTCAGTTTTGCGAACACGTTCTTCCATAATTTTAGAAGCTCTGAATTTTTCGCTTCTAACCAACATCGTAACTTTTTTGCAAAGTTTAGACAAATAGTGTGCTTCTTCACAAGCAGAATCTCCAGCTCCAACAATTACAACATCTTGGTTTCTATAAAAGAATCCGTCGCAAACTGCGCAAGCAGAAACTCCTCCACCCATATTTAAATAATGCTGTTCTGATGGCAATCCTAAATATTTTGCAGATGCGCCTGTAGAAATAATAACCGTTTCACAATGCAGTTCGATTGAATCATTGATCCAAACTTTATGAAGATCTCCAGAAAAATCGACTTTTGTAGCCCATCCGTCACGGATATCAGCTCCAAAACGTTTTGCTTGTTCTTGTAATTGTATCATCATTTCCGGTCCTGTCACTCCATCAACATATCCCGGAAAATTTTCTACTTCATTTGTAGTCGTCAATTGTCCGCCAGGTTGCATTCCCTGATATAAAACCGGATTCATATTTGCTCTGGCTGCATAAATCGCCGCAGTATAACCCGCAGGACCAGAGCCTATAATAAGACATTTAATTTTTTCAATTGTATCTGACATAATATAGTATTGTTTTGTGATGCAAATGTAAGCTTAATTATAAAAAATTCACCCGAAAATAAATCCGAAATAACTATCTGTAAATAACTTTTATTTATTTTTCGATTTTCCTTTTGTAAACAAAATTTATTTATATCTTTGCATCCGCTTTCGGGGTGTAGCGTAGCCCGGTTATCGCGCCTGCTTTGGGAGCAGGAGGCCGCAGGTTCGAATCCTGCCACCCCGACAAAAGTCTTTTCAATTCTGGAAAGACTTTTTTTTTGCTTCAAAATAACGAACGCTCATAGCGTCCCATTTGAATCTGGAAGGACGGTAGGTGCCAATCCTGCCACCCCGACAAAAGTCTTTTCAATTCTGGAAAGACTTTTTTTTGCTTCAAAATAACGAACGCTCATCGCGTCCCGATTTGAATCGGGAAAGACGGCAGGTTCCAATCCTGCCACCCCGACAAAAGTCTTTTCAATTCTGGAAAGACTTTTTTTTTTGCTTCAAAATAACGAACGCTCATCGCGTCCCGATTTGGATCGGGAAGGCCGCAGGTTCTCCCGAAAACTTTCGGGACTGCCACCCCGACAAAAGTCTTTTCAATTCTGGAAAGACTTTTTTTTTGCTTCAAAATAACGAACGCTCATCGCGTCCCGATGTGAAGGATCAATACGAAATGTTGTGGAGCGAGAACTCTGCAACACCAACAAAAGCCACTTCAAAAAAGATTTTTTTTGCGGCATATGTTATTTCTTCAAAATACAATTCAAACACCCTTCTTATTAATCAGAAAAAAGCCAAAAAAGAGCTTTCCTGTTAAAATGTTATTATATTTACAACGTCTTAAAACTATTACTCATTCTATTATGGAAGGATTTTTACTAGCCGTACTTATTTGTTTATTAATTTATGTGATCAACACTATCAAAAAACGTTTCGACGTTTTGGAAAACGACATTCATAAGCTTAGTACTAAAATAGAGAATCTTAAAACGCTAGAGCATCCAACAGAGAAAATCATCAAAAAAACTGTTGCTCCACCTCCTACTATAATTCATGAAGAAGAAATTAAATCTGATAAACAGGAAGAAATCGTAATTTCTCCAACGCCAATAATAAAAGAAGAAATACCGGAAATAAACAAGAAACCGATATTCTCCTTAGATCCTCTTGACAAAACTTCTCAACCAATACCAGAGTCAAAACCTTATATTCCGCCAGTTCCAGAAAAAACATTCTGGGAAAAATTCAAAGAACAAAACCCAGATCTGGAAAAATTTATTGGTGAAAACCTGATCAACAAAATCGGAATTCTAATTCTAGTTTTAGGAATCAGCTATTTCGTAAAATATGCTATCGATAAAGATTGGATTAACGAACCGGCACGAGTTGGAATCGGAATTTTAGCTGGCGCATTAGTGATGGGCGTTGCTCATAAACTACGCAAAAGTTATGCAGCCTTCAGTTCTGTAATTGTAGCAGGAGCCATTGCAATATTTTACTTTACAATCGGAATTGCTTTTCATGATTATCACTTATTCAACCAAAGCGTAGCTTTTAGCATAATGGTAATCATTACTGCTTTTAGCGCCTTGATTTCTTTGTCTTATAACCGAATAGAATTAGCAGTACTTTCTCTTATCGGCGGATTTGCGGTTCCGTTTATGGTGAGTACTGGCGAAGGAAATTATGTCGTTTTGCTTACTTATATCGGAATACTTAATATAGGGATACTCGCGTTGGCTTATTACAAAAAGTGGAATCTTGTAAATCTGCTTTCGTACATTTTTACAGTTTTATTGTACGGAGGCTGGCTTTTTCGAGAACTACAATCGGCTAAACCTCATTATCTGGGAGCATTTGTTTTCGGATTTGTATTTTATTTAATTTTTATTCTAATGAATATCGTCAACAACATTAGAACAAAAGGAGAATTTTCTAATGTCCAGTTGACAATCTTAGCGAGCAATACTTTTTTGTTTTATGCCTCCGGGATGTCGATATTAAACATTTATCATCCAGAATTGAGAGGATTATTTACTGCATCAATTGCTTTACTCAATTTGATATATGCTTGGTTCCTTTATAAAAAGTTTGGTTTGGACAAAAAAGCTATATATCTCCTTATTGGCTTAACGCTTACCTTTGTCACGCTTGCCGTTCCAATTCAGTTTGAAGGAAATTACATTACGCTCTTTTGGGCTGCAGAAGCAGTTTTATTGCTTTGGCTTTCGCAGAAATCAAAAATCAGCAGTTATCGTTTTGGATCTGTAATTGTAAACTGCCTCATGATTATCAGTCTAATTATGGACTGGAATAAATATTACAACCTAGAAGGCGTTGCTAACATCATTCTGAATCCAATTTTTACAACTGGCGCCTTTGCTACTGCATCGCTTTTTGCTGTGTGGTTTTTACTAAAAAACGAAACCGAAACTACCGAATTGTTAGAATTACGATTCAATCCTGAAAAATACAGGAACTTCATTCTCTGTTTAGCCTTTGTGATTGGTTATCTCACCGGAATCTTCGAAGTGACCTATCAGGCCAATAATGCTATCGAAAATGCGAGTTCAGCAGCATCGCTTCCTGTTCTTTTTCATTTACTGTTTACCGCATTATTGGCGAGATATTTCTCAAAAACGAAAACCGAGAACGGATTCAAGACAGCTTCAATTATTGCAGTGACCAACATCTTATTATTTGCTTTCTGGTTTTCGCATTATGCCTTTGAAGAAAATATGGACATTGCCCTTTCAGGCAAGGCACAACCAATCGCATTCTACCTACACTATATTCACTTATTCTTGATAATTTATTTTGGATATTTATTCTATAAAATAAATTCCGAAAAACCTGCCTTTCCTGCTTTCGCAAAAAAAGCTTTTTCATGGTCAGCCGCATTTATTGTCATTTATATAGCCAGTACAGAATTAATGCTTCACGGGCTGAAATTCCTGAACCTACCTATAAATCAAAACAATGAGATGACTGCTTATGATAATTTGATGATTGCCAGAACCAAAATCGTTAAAACGGGTTATCCGATTCTTTGGGGAATATTAGCTTTTGTTTTTTTGATTATCGGAATAAAAAAACAAATCAAAACACTGCGTATCATTGCGCTTTCATTATTAGGCTTAACCGTATTAAAACTATTTTTGTATGACATCAGCAATATTTCTGAAACAGGAAAAATAATTTCTTTTATACTTTTAGGAATTCTGGTTCTGATCATTTCATTTGTATACCAGAAAATCAAAGTCTTAGTAATAGACGAAACAAAACCAACAGAAACCGATGAAGCTCAATAATTATTTATTCTTACTACTTTGTTTCCATTTAACTTTTGGACAATATCACACTAGTGGAAAACTAAAAAAAGTTGCTGCAAGTGGTTTTCATGAAATTGTTTTATCACCAGAAATTAGATCCTATTCTAAGCATGATTTAAGCGACATCCGAATTTTTGACTCTAAAGGAAAAGAAGTCCCTTATTTTATTCAAAATAATAAAGCAATTTTTTCAAATCTTTTTCAGGAATATACTATAATCTCCAAGAAAGCTACCCCAAAGAAAAGTACTTCCATCATTATAGAAGTGGCGTCTGCTAAACAAAACAATCAGATTTCTCTGTTTATCGCCAATTCAAATTCAGAAAAAAAATACACCATTTCAGGAAGTAACGACCAAAAAGAATGGTTCGGAATATCAGATATGCAGATCTTAACGGAACTAAATAGTAATTCAGAACCTACGGTCGTCAAAACTATTTCATACCCTCTCAGTAATTATAAATTCTTAAAAATTGATTTTGACGATCAAAAAACACTTCCTTTAAACATCCTTAAAGCGGGAACTTTCGTTACTAGTATTCAATCAGATAAATTGGCAGAAGTAGTTCCGAAACAGTCATATGCGAAAGAAAATCTGGATGACAAAACAACCGAAATTCATTTTCTTTTTGACACACCGCAAGTGATTAATCAAATCGTTTTTAAAATTTCGCAACCCAATTATTACGACCGAAAAGCCATTCTTTATAAAAAATCAAAAAAAACGGTAAAACGTAAAACTGTTTTATACGACGAAGAAATTGTTTCGTTTAATTTAAATTCGCGTACAAAAAACACTTTTAACTTTTCTGAAATTTACGAAAAAGAGTTCTTTGTAAAAATCGAAAATTATGACAATCCGCCCTTAAAAATCAATTCTGTAAAGTATTACCAAAAACCGATATCCCTTATAGCCGATTTGAGCGCAGACGAAAGCTACACAATTAAAACCGGCCAAAAAAATCTGAATGCACCTGAATACGATCTTTCAAGTTTTAAAAACAGCGTGCCAACTGTTCTTCCTCAAACTTCGATTTATGATATCCAGCAAAAAAAAGATGTCAAAAACACAATCCGTCAAACATCGTTTTGGCAACAATCTTGGTTCATGTGGGTTTGTATTGTTTTAGGCGGGTTAACTATTTTGTATTTCACAATGACTTTAGTTCGTGATTTAAAAGCAAAACAATAGCCAAAACACAGCATTGATCATTAAAATTTACAGCCTACAAGTAAAAAAAACAATTGTTGCAGAAAGAAATTCCGTTAATAATTCGCTTAAAAGAAAAATTAAAAATCTGTCAAGCACCATGAAACCACGATAAAGCAAAGTTTCATAAATGTTAACAAAATAGATTTTCAAAAACCATAAATAATTGTATTTTTACGGTTCAAAATTCAGAAAATAAATGGGCAAAATCATTGCTATTGCTAATCAAAAAGGAGGCGTTGGAAAGACTACTACATCAGTAAATCTTGCAGCCGCATTAGGTGTTTTAGAAAAAAAGGTATTATTGATCGATGCCGATCCTCAAGCCAATGCCACATCTGGTCTTGGAATTGATGTAGAAACAGTTGAAACTGGGACTTATCAAATTCTTGAGCATACTGTAACACCAAAGGAAGCCATTTTAAAATGTACAGCTCCAAACGTAGATGTGATACCTGCTCACATTGACCTTGTTGCGATCGAAATTGAATTGGTTGACAAAGAAAACCGTGAGTATATGCTTAAAGCGGCATTGGAAGAGGCAAAAAAAGAATATGATTACATCATTATCGACTGCGCTCCATCTCTTGGCTTGTTAACCCTGAACGCTTTAACAGCTTCAGATTCAGTAGTTATCCCGATTCAATGTGAATATTTTGCACTTGAAGGATTAGGAAAATTATTGAACACCATTAAGAGTATTCAAAAAATACACAACCCAGACCTTGACATCGAAGGCTTATTGTTGACCATGTACGATTCAAGATTACGTTTATCAAATCAAGTAGTTGAAGAAGTTCAAAAACACTTTAACGACATGGTTTTTGATACTGTTATTCAGCGAAATGTAAAATTAAGCGAGGCTCCAAGTTTTGGTGAAAGCATTATTAATTACGACGCTACAAGTAAAGGTGCTGTTAATTACATTCATTTAGCACAGGAAATTATAAAGAAAAACAGCAAATAGTTTTTATGACAAAAGCAATTAAAAAACAAGCCTTAGGAAGAGGATTATCAGCATTATTAAAAGATCCGGAAAACGATATCTCATCAGTAGAAGACAAAAATGCTGACAAGGTCGTTGGAAACATTATTGAGCTTGAAATAAGTGCTATCGAAATAAATCCGTTTCAGCCAAGGAGCAATTTTAATGAAGAATCATTACGAGAATTAGCCACTTCTATCAAAGAACTTGGTGTAATTCAACCTATTACTGTTCGTAAATTAGATTTCAACAAATACCAGTTAATCTCGGGAGAGCGTCGTCTTCGCGCTTCTACTCTAGTAGGATTAACAACAGTCCCAGCCTATATTCGTATTGCTAATGACAATGAGTCATTGGTAATGGCCTTGGTAGAGAACATTCAACGTCATGATTTAGATCCTATTGAGATCGCCCTTTCATACCAACGTTTGATTGATGAAATTCAGTTAACGCAAGAACAAATGAGTGAACGAGTTGGTAAAAAACGTTCTACCATTTCCAACTATTTACGTCTTTTAAAACTAGATCCGATTATTCAGACTGGTATTCGAGACGGTTTTATCAGCATGGGACATGGTCGTGCAATTATCAACATTGAAGATTTAGACGTTCAGACTGATATTTACCAAAAAATTGTAAGCCAAAACCTTTCTGTTCGTGAAACAGAAGCCTTGGTGAAGAATTACCACGAAGGAGTGCCAGCAAAAGCAGAAGGAAAACCAAAAGCAGACGCAGCATTTGTGGTACGAGAAACACAAAAAAATACTTTTAATGATTATTTCGGCTCAAAAGTAGACATCAAAGTAGCAGGCAACGGAAAAGGCAAAATTACAATTCCGTTTAATTCAGAAGCCGACTTTAACCGAATTATAAAATTAATAAACGGATAGTGAATAAAATTGTCCCCATCGGTCTATTGTTCTTTTTAGCAGGAACCGTTTCTCTTTTTGCCCAGGTAAAAAAAGACACGGTTTTGGTCGTAAAAGACACTACTGCATTAGAAGAAATAGATCCGCTAACACCAGCAAAAGCAGCTTTTTATTCGGCTATTTTACCAGGTCTAGGTCAGGCATACAACAAAAAATACTGGAAAATACCGTTAGTTTATGGAGCAATCGGTACCAGTTTGTATTTCTATATTGACAATAACAAAAAGTACCACCAATATAGAGATGCCTACAAACGTAGACTAGAAGGCTACAATGACGACAACTACCAATTTCTGGACGACAACAGACTTATTGCCGGGCAGAAATTCTACCAAAGAAACAGAGATTTATCAGCCTTGTTTGTAGTGGGATTCTATGTCTTAAATATTATCGACGCCAATGTAGATGCCGCTTTAATACAGTTTAATGTAAACGAAAGGCTGTCTATGCGTCCCGAAATTTATCCCAACGATGTAACATTTAAACCAAACGTTGGACTAACCTTTAATTATAAGTTTTAATAGACAATTCTCTATTAAATAAATCAAATAAAAATCATAATGAAAATTGCGCTTTTAGGATACGGAAAAATGGGTAAAGTAATTGAAAGAATTGCTTTAGAAAGAGGTCACGAAATTGTTTTGAGAAAAGACGAATTTAACACTTACGACGGGTTATCAACTGCCGATGTCGCTATTGATTTCAGTGTCCCTACTGCAGCTGTATCCAATATTTCTGCTTGTTTTAACTCTGGAGTTCCTGTGGTCTCTGGAACAACTGGCTGGCTGGAACATTACGACGAAATGCTTGCTTTGTGCAGCGAAAAAAAAGGCGGATTTATCTCGAGCTCTAACTTTAGCTTAGGTGTAAACATCTTTTTTGGACTAAATGAATATCTTGCAAAAATCATGAGCCAGTTTGAGTCCTACAAAGTTTCAATGGAGGAAATTCACCATATCCATAAACTTGATGCACCAAGCGGAACTGCGATTTCATTGGCACAAGGCGTTATCCAGAACAGCAATTATGATGAATGGACTCTAGAAGAGGCTCAAAACAATCAGATTCATATCGAAGCAAAACGAATTGGTGAAGTTCCAGGCACACATACAGTCAACTACGACTCACCTATCGACAGCATCGAAATAAAACACACTGCTCATAATCGTGAAGGCTTTGCGCTTGGCGCCGTTATTGCTGCCGAGTGGCTTGCAGGAAAACAGGGAGTTTTTACTATGAAAGATGTTTTAAACTTACAATAAAAAAATAAACTTTAAGGTTTTTCTAAAATCTTAAATCAATTATAAAAAATACTATTATGACACTTTACTCTTGGTTCGTATTTTTCTTAGCGGTACAAATTATTCATTTTCTCGGAACTTGGAAAATGTATCAGGCTGCAGGAAGAAAAAGTTGGGAAGCCGCAATCCCGGTTTACAATTCAATCATTTTAATGAAAATCATCAAAAGACCAACTTGGTGGACATTGCTGCTTTTCATTCCGATCATTAACCTTATAATGTTTCCGGTTGTATGGGTTGAAACTTTAAGATCTTTTGGCAAAAAATCAACTTTAGACACGATTCTAGTACTTGTCACTCTTGGTTTTTACATTTACTATGTCAATTACACTCAAAAATTACAACACAATCCAGATCGCAAATTAACTGCAGAAAATAAGACTGGCGACACCATAAGTTCACTTCTTTTTGCAATTATCGTAGCTACCTTGGTGCACACTTATGTAATTCAGCCGTATACTATTCCGACTTCATCATTAGAGAAATCACTATTAATTGGTGACTTTTTATTTGTCAGCAAAATAAATTATGGCCCGAGAGTACCTATGACAACTGTTGCTCTGCCAATGGTGCACGATTCGATTCCGCTTACAAAAAGCAAATCTTACTTAAGCTGGCCACAATTACCTTATTTTAGGCTTCCAGCAATAGAAAAAATCAACCGTTGCGATATTGTGGTCTTCAATTGGCCTGTAGATACCGTTCATTATTTCTTCGAGCCAAAAGGCAGACCAGGCGTTATTAAGCCTATAGACAAAAAGTCAAATTATGTAAAAAGATGCGTAGGTATTCCTGGAGACAGCTTATCTATTAAAGACGGCTTTGTTTTTATTAATGGCAAGAAATTGGTGCTTCCAGAAAGAGCAAAACCTCAATTTTCATATTCGGTAGCTTTGGACGGAAAAACTCCTATTGACTTCGAAACAATCTTTAAAGAATTAGATATTACAGATGGTTTTTTAACCAACGAAAAAAGAGATACCATATATTTTAGAGCCTTAACAGAGGCTGGCGCCGAACGCTTGAAAAACACTCCAGGGGTAACTGGAATCAAAAGAATAATCGACAAAGGAAATGATAATGCTATTTTCCCACATATCAACAAATGGAGCCAGGACAATATGGGGCCAATTTATATTCCTGAAGCCGGAAAAACTGTAGCATTAAACAACGAATCGCTTCCTTTCTACAAAGAAATCATCACAAATTACGAAGGAAATAAATTAGAGTTACAAGGTTCTAAATTTTTAATCAACGGAAAGCCCGCTACAACTTATACCTTCAAACAGAATTACTACTGGATGATGGGAGATAACAGACACAACTCTGAAGACAGCCGTTATTGGGGATATGTTCCTGAAAACCACATCGTAGGAAAACCAGTCTTTATTTGGTTGAGCTGGGATACAAATGGAAAAGGCATTAACAAAATCCGATGGGACAGAGTATTTACAACTGTTGACGGAGAAGGACAGCCACAATCTTACTTTAAGTATTTCTTAATGCTTCTTGCGGCTTACTTTATTGGAGAGTTTTTCTGGAAAAAAAGAAAAGCAAATAAAGAATAATTAAAAAAAGTTATTTTTGTGTCAGGTTTCAAATTTCAAGTCCGTGTAAAACTTGAAATTTGAAACCTGAAACGTTTAAACAAAAACTAAAACATGAATTCCCTACTACTTCCAACATATTTTCCTTCTATTAGTCATTTTGCTGTAATGGCACAATCTGAAACTATTACTTTTGAAATGGAAGATAATTTCCAGAAGCAGACCAATAGAAATCGAACTTACATCTATAGTCCGAACGGAATTCAGCTTTTAAACATTCCTGTAAAGCATTCAAAAACTGCACATCAAAAAACAAAAGACATTTTGATTGAAAATGAATTTGATTGGCAGAAACAGCATTTTAAATCATTGGAGGCCGCTTATAGAAGCTCTCCTTTCTTTGAATATTTCGAAGATGACATAACTCCTATTTTCGAGAAAAAACATGCTTTCTTGATGGATTTGAATTTCGAAGTTTTAGATATTGTTACCAAATGTCTTCGAATGAAAATTGAATTCGGGAAAACAGCTGAATACTTTCATGAAACACCCGATTTTGCCGATTTTAGATATTTGGCAAATGGAAAAAAAGATGCCAACTCATTCGAAAAATATACCCAGGTTTTTGATGACAAACACGGTTTTATCAACAATTTGAGTGTTTTGGATTTGCTTTTTAACGAAGGCAAATTTGCAATGGATTATCTGAAGACTCAGGAAATAATATAAATTATTAGGTTATTAGATTGTTAGGTTTTATTCCACTTTCAACACATCTAAGCCTCAACTTTTTATCAATTTAATCAATTGAAAGTCTGGTCATAATTGGATAATGATCTGAATTTTCGAAATCCGGAAAACTTTCAAACTGCTTAACTTTCATTTTGCTATCCGTAAAAATGTAGTCAATTCGGGCAGGATAATATTTAAACTTATAAGTTGCTCCAAAACCTTCTCCAGCCTCTTCAAAAGCATCTTTCAGTTTTCCTTTTATGTTTCTATAGATATAAGAAAACGGACTATTATTCATATCTCCGCAAATAATGATTGGGTATTTGCATTTTTTGATATGCTCTTTGAAGATTTCAGCCTGCTCTTGCTGTTGCTTGAAACTTTTGCTGATTCGAGCATAAATACGTTGTGATTTCTTCTGATTTACATTGTCGATATCATCCGAAATTTCGCTTACATCAGGAGATATCTTAATCGACTGCAAGTGCATATTGTAAACACGAATAATATCTTTTCCGCGCTTAATATCAGCATAAACTACATTGTTATCCGATTTAGGAAACACGATATTTCCTTCATCAATAATTGGGAATTTAGAAAAAATAGCCTGACCAGTTTTCACTTTATTTCCGTCAATAAAAATATAGCGATGCGGATAAACCTTTAAATCCAAATGAGCAGAATTAGAATATTCCTGAATGCATAAAATATCAGGATCTTTTTCGTCTATAAAACTTTTGATATTAGACGGGATGTCGTCGCGATCCAGCCATTTAAAAACATTAAAAAGACGGACATTATAACTCATAACCGAGAAATCCTTTTCGTCTCGGATATATTCTTTTGCAGAAAACTTATAGAATTTATTGATAAAGGTAATCCCGATAAGCAAAACCAAACCAGACAAAATAAGGCGTTTCTTAAACTGAATTGCCCAATAGACAAAGAAAAGTCCGTTGGCGACAAAAAAAGCCGGCATAAACAACGTAAGCACCGATAAAAGCGGAAAGCTTTTCGGTGCCAAAAACGGAAGAATATAGACACTAAATGTAACTACAGTTAGTACTATGTTCAAAAAAAACATGATTTTATTAAACCAGGAAAGGTTTTTCATAATTTTTCCCTACAAGATTATTTTCCAGCTTTAAGTAAAAACTCTTTTTCTTCTTTTGTTAAGCAATCGTAACCCGACTGGCTGATTTTGTCCAAAATTTCATCAATCTGCTGTTGCGTTTTGTCTTTTGTTACAATTTTTGATGTTGTTCTTTCTGTAGGTTTGTTGTAATTTTTATAAACTTTTTTAAATGGGGTCTTAGGGGATTTTCTAAACAGATTTGCGAAGAAATCTAACATGCGAGTAATAATTAGACTTAAATCGGTTCCGTTCTGCAACAGTTTGATGTAAGCAAATCCGAAGAGCGCTCCAGCCAAATGCGAAATATGTCCGCCCATATTTCCTGAGCGAAACTGCACTAAATCTAAAACTAAAATTACCGCCGTTATATGCCAGAGTTTTACATTTCCGAAGAGAAACAAACGAACATTCATTAGCGGAGAATACGTTGTTGTTGCGACCAAAACAGCCATTATGGCAGCCGAAGCTCCTACAATTGAACCATAAATATCCGAAAAATAAAAACTTATTGCAAATACAATTCCGGCAAAAAGCGCGCTTAAAATGTATAATCCTAGATATTGCTTTTGAGTGAAATAGGTCAAAAACAAGTTGCTCGCAAAATTTAGAACCATCATATTGAACAACAAATGCCAAAAATCAAAATGAAAAAAAGCATAAGTTAAAAACGTCCACGGCTTAAACATAAAAACCTGAGGATCTGAGGACAAAGCCAACCAGCTTGGATAGTCAAATGCTCCTGTGAATTTCGGCCAGAAAAAAACCAAAGAAATAATAAAACAAGCTATATTCCAATAAATAATGCGCATCGCTATACCGCCTAATCTATATTGCAGTTTTAAATCGTCAAGAATATTCATAAAGCCTCTGTTGGTTTTTTACAATTAATTATTAAAGTTAGAAATTAATTCCAACGATTGCCATTAAATTGATTTTTTTTCCAGTACCACATCATTAAAAACCCTGCTACTGCGCCACCAACATGGGCAAAATGCGCAATTCCTGTTCCGCCAGTTCCAAACAAAGAACTGCCTTTGAATCCTAAAAACAAATCGATTGCTAAGATTCCAGGAACAAAGTATTTCGCTTTTATCGGAACTGGAATAAATAATAAAGCAAGCTGTGCATTGGGAAACATAAATGCAAAAGCAGTCAGCAAACCGTAAATAGCGCCAGAAGCTCCTAAAACCGGTGATTGCATGATTATACCAGCCTGCTGTAAAACATTAAACTGTTCCTGTGTACAATGCGATTTATTCAATATCGTTGCGATTTCTCCCTGCACCATCTTGCCACTTGCATCAAACAAAGACTGATAATCGGCATTCAAAATCAAATGCAGTTCAGATTTCGATAAATTTAAATCAGATACAGAACTTAAAAGAGACTGTAATTGCAGGTAATTGACACCCGTATGCAACAAAGCCGCTCCTAATCCGCATGAGATGTAGAAAAACAAGAATTTTTTTCCTCCCCAAAAATGCTCCAACGCAGAACCAAAACTATATAAAGCAAACATATTAAATAAAATATGAGCAAAATTTGGCCATGGTGCATGCATAAACATATGCGTAATAATCTGCCATATCCTGAATTGATCGCTTTCTGGATAATACAACATTAAATACTCATAAGAAACTGGCACTAACTGCGAACCAATAAAAAAGATAATATTAATTATAAGCAGCTGTTTTACAACTGGAGTCATATTCATCATAAGGCAAACTTTTTATCTATATCTTCAACACGCATGGTGATGAAGGTAGGTTTTTGAAAAGGTGAAATATTTGGATCTTTACAGGCAAATAAACCGTTTACGAGATTATCCTGCTCTTTTTCGGTTAAATAAGATCCCGTTTTAACCGCTAAACTTTTTGCCATAGATTTGGCAATGGTATCATTTTGGCTGAAACTGTTGGCCGGAATTCCGTCCTGCAGATCGCTCAACAATTGCTCGATTACTAATGAAACTTCGCTTTCGGTAATATTTACCGGAATTCCCGACACTACTAAATGATCTGTTTTCGAATCATCAAAAACAAATCCAGTTGTTTCCAGCGAGGGTTTTAATTCTTCAATCTGTTTCATCTCTGAAGCGGAATAAAACAAATCTAAAGGAAAAAGCAGTTGTTGGCTTGCCGCCTGATTGACTGTCATGTTCAGCAAAAACTGTTCGTACAAAATACGCTGATGCGCTCGCTGCTGATCTACAATAATCATCCCCGATTTAATTGGAGAAACAATGTATTTTTTATGAATTTGATACGTTTTCTGTGCTACCTGCTCTACCTCATCTTCATTAAAAAGCGAAGAAGTAACCTCTTCATTTTCGAATGTAAAAGGAGAACTCTCGATGCTTTCAGGATTTTCGGTATCCAAACCAACATACAAACTTTCCCAGCTTGCGGTTGGTTCTACTCTTTTCGAATAACCAGAAAACGAAGATCCAGAATAAGACGAACCCGATGACGCTCCTGAACTGCTGTAACTAGAAGTTCCCGAACTGGCTTTGCTGTAATGCTGATTGGTCTTATCGTCTGTAAACGGATTAAAAGTAGTATCAACCTGAATGGTAGGTGTCTCTGCCTCCATATCTTTGTAATGATATGGCGTATCTAAGTTGGCATCTCTATCAAAATCTAAAACCGGAGCAACATTAAACTGCCCTAAACTATGTTTGATTGATGCTCGCAAAATAGCGTACAAAGCTTGCTCATCATCAAACTTAATCTCTGTTTTAGTGGGATGAATATTAATATCAATCGTATTTGGCGGAACCTGAAGAAACAAGAAGTAACTTGGCTGGCAACCGTCTTTCAGCAATCCTTCGTATGCAGACATTACGGCATGATGCAAATAACCGCTTTTAATAAATCGGTCGTTTACAAAAAAGAACTGCTCCCCTCTATTTTTCTTGGCAAACTCTGGTTTGCAAACAAATCCCTGAATATTGATGATCTCGGTATCTTCGTTTACTGGAACCAGTTTTTCATTGGTTTTGCCCGACATAATCCCCACAATTCTTTGGCGATATCCCGCAGCAGGCAGATTATACATTTCGCTTCCGTTATGATAAAATGTGAAATGAATATTAGGATGAGCGAGAGCAACACGCTGAAATTCATCCATAACATGGCGAAATTCTACAGTATCTGATTTTAAAAAATTTCGGCGCGCCGGAATATTAAAGAATAAATTCTTAACCGCAAATGAAGTTCCTTTCGGAACCACAGCAGCCTCTTGTGAAACAAATTTACTTCCTTCGATTATAATATGAGTTCCCAATTCATCCTGATCTTGCTTGGTCTTCATTTCCATATGGGCAATTGCCGCAATCGAAGCCAAAGCTTCTCCACGAAAACCTTTTGTATGAAGAGAAAACAAATCTTCTGCCTGACGGATTTTGGAAGTTGCATGACGCGCAAAACACAAACGCGCGTCGGTCACATTCATACCAACACCATTATCAATTACTTGAATAAGTGACTTGCCGGCATCTTTTATAATCAATTTAATATCAGTTGCTTTTGCATCAACAGCATTTTCCAACAACTCTTTAACGACCGATGCGGGTCTCTGCACCACCTCGCCGGCGGCAATCTGATTAGCAACGTGATCGGGAAGTAATTGAATGATACTTGACATTAAGCGAAAATATTTTTTAAGATTAGGTTAAGTTTTTTGAACCAAGAAGCACAAATTTAGTAAATTTTGCTTTGGTTTTGGAACAACAGCTGTCATAAAAAAAACAAAAAACCTATACCATTTTCACACAGTATAGGTTTTATTATTTTAAAACAATTGTGTTTATTCTTTGTCTATTTTGATTGGAGTTTCTTCAATCTGAATTGCGCCTGATGATAGTAATGGCTGATTAAAAGCATGCGAAATTGAAGCCTGTTGGCGGATATATGCCATCTTGATTGCCGCAATTGCTGCCTCGGTCCCTTTGTTTCCGTGAGCGCCACCGCTTCTGTCGATTGATTGTTGCATATTGTTATCTGTTAAAACACAGAAAATGACAGGAATATCAGTCTGAACATTCAAATCTTTGATTCCTTGCGTCACGCCTTCGCAAACAAAATCGAAGTGTTTTGTTTCTCCCTGAATCACACATCCGATTACAATAACGGCATCAACATTTTGAGTTTGCAGCATTTTTTTTGCTCCGTAAATAAGCTCAAAACTTCCCGGAACATTCCAGCGTATAATCTGCTGGGCAGGAACATCACAATCGATTAAAGCTTCAAAAGCGCCATTGTAAAGTCCTTCTGTGATTGTATCATTCCATTCAGAAACAACAATCCCAAATCGAAAGTCTTTCGCATTTGGGATTGTGTTTTTATCGTACTCTGACAAGTTTTTATTTTCAGTAGCCATCTGTAATATTTTAGTATTTTGATTTAGACTATAAATTCGTAAATACAAATCTACAATCTTAAATCTAAAGTCTAAAATTTTTATTGCGCTAATCCGATTAATAAGTCTACAGAAGCTGCTTCTGGAGCTGTATCGTAATTATCTTTTATATCGTTAAGATATTTTAATGCATCTTCTTTTTGCCCTAATGCCAAAGCAGTTTTAGCAGCTTTTAAAAGGAAACGAGGAGTAGTAAAATCGTTTTTGTTAGATTCTGCCGCTTTTACATAATAATCTAATGCTTCTTTCTGCTGATTTTTCTGAGAATAAGCATCTCCGATAGCTCCTTTTGCTAGAGCGCTTAAGATTACGTCATCAGATTTGAATTCTCCTAAATATTTAATAGCCTCATCAAATTTTCCTGTATTCAAATAAGCAGTTCCTGCATAGTAATTAGCTAAGTTTCCTGCATCTGTACCAGAATATTCTTCAGCGATTTTTACAAAACCGAATTTACCTTCAGAACCATTCAATGATAATTTATATAATGAATCGCTTGAAACACCGTTTAGCGCTTTTTCAAAGTTTTGTTGCGCCACAAACATTTCGCTTGCCGCTTCTTCTTGTTTTGGGTTTTCAATAAATTTTTGGTAAGCTAGATAACCGATAGTTGCAACAGCAATACCAGCAACCAAACCAATAATGATTTTTTGATTTTTAGCCACCCAATCCTCAGTTTTTGAAGCAGTCTCGTCTAATTTTGAGAAAACGCCAGCTGTAGTGCTGTCTTTTTCGTCAATAACTACCTGTTGTTCCTCAGTTACTTCTTTAACTTCCTTCTCCTTTGGTGTCTTATATCCTCTTTTATTGTAAGTTGCCATTTAAAATTAATTTAGTGAACGGCAAAAATAAAATTTTTCTTGAAACTGAGATAAAAAATTTCAATTTTATCACTATTTTAAAAGAAATATTTTCGATAATCATTTGTGCTTTCGCGAAAGCGTTAAAATAAATTAACTCAGAATCGTCCTAAAGCCAATTATATCGATAATTTTCGGTAATTTGCACCCACAATTCAAATCAATTTCTGAAAGCTAAAGAATTTATTTTTTAGCCACAGATTTCACAGATTAACACAGATTATTTTTTCAAAAAAATCCTTTTAATCCTTTTAATTTGTGGCTGAGCAAAAAATAATTGACACAAAATTTCCAACTTTATTTATATAGAGTCTTCTAAAAAATGCATCTGAACAAAATCTCATTATTCAATTATAAAAACTTTTCTGAAGCGAGTTTTGATTTCGACATCAAAATCAATTGTTTCGTGGGCAAAAACGGAATCGGGAAAACCAATGTTCTGGATGCCATTTACCATTTGGCCTACGGAAAAAGCTATTTTAACCCGATGGCGCTGCAGAACATTAAACACGGAGAAGAGTTTTTTGTGATTGATGCCGAACTCGAAAAAAACGAAAGGGTCGAGCAGATTGTTTGCAGCCTCAAGAAAGGACAAAAAAAAGTCTTAAAGCGAAACGGAAAAGCGTACGAAAAATTCTCAGACCATATCGGTTTTATTCCGTTGGTGATTATTTCGCCCGCCGACCGTGATTTGATTATCGAAGGAAGCGAAACCCGTCGTAAATTTATGGACAGTGTGATTTCGCAATTGGATGCCGCTTATTTGCATCAGCTTATTCAATATCAAAAAGTGATCACCCAGCGAAATGCCTTATTGAAATATTTTGCCCTTAATCATACTTTTGACAACGACACCTTATCTATATATAATGAACAGCTCAACGAATACGGAAAATCTATTTTTGAAAAACGGAAAGATTTCCTAGAGCAGTTTATACCTATATTTAATGTACACCATCAGGCAATAACGGGATCGGCAGAAAATGTGCAATTGGTTTATGAAAGCCATTTGTTTGAAAAAGATTTATTGACTCTATTACAGGAAAACATCAACAAAGACAGGGCACTTCATTATACTAGCGTCGGAATCCACAAAGATGATTTGTTGTTTGAAATCGATTCGCATCCTATTAAAAAATTTGGGTCGCAAGGACAGCAAAAATCTTTTTTGATTGCATTGAAACTGGCTCAGTTTGAGTTCTTGAAAAAACAAAGCGGCGTAAAACCTATTTTATTATTTGATGATATTTTTGACAAACTGGACGAAACCCGTGTCGCCAAAATCATTGAAATGGTAAACAGCGAAACTTTCGGCCAGCTTTTTATTTCTGACACTCATCCGGAACGAACCGAAGCGATTGTAAAATCGACGCATCAAACCTATAAGATTTTTAATTTGTAAAGTTTTTTTGCCACGAATTTCACGAATTTACACCAATTATTTTTGCCACAATTTGAAAGTAGTAAAATGATTCAATCTGTGTAAATCTTTTAATCTGTGGCTAAATAAGAAAATAAATTAGTGTAAATTCGTGTAATTCGTGGCAAACTAAAAAAACGAGTTTAAAAAAAAACAACTGCAATCAAAAATATAGAATATGCTGACTAAAGAATCATTGCAATTTTTAGACGATTTAAAAAAGAACAACAATAGAGAATGGTTTCAGGAGAATAAAAAGAGATATGAGGTTTTCAAAAAAGACTATCATCAATTGGTAAGCGCTTTTTTGGATGTCATGAAACCGCTTGATCCTTCGCTGGAATTACTTGAGGTTAAAGATTGTACATTCAGAATCAATCGCGATATACGATTTTCTAAAGACAAGTCTCCTTATAAAGCACATTTAGGCGTTTGGCTTTCGTCTGGTGCGAAAGGTGCAAATCGCTCAGGTTATTATGTTCATATAGAAAAAGGCGCCAGTTTTATAGCCGGCGGATTTTATTCGCCAGATTCAGATGAGCTGAAAAAAGTCCGTAAAGAAATCGCTTTTTTTTATGATGATTTGCAGGAAATCTTAAACGACAAAAACTTTAAAAAAGAGTTTGGAAATCTGGATATAAACGAAAATAATTCTCTAAAAAGCATGCCACGTGGTTACGAAAAAGACCATCCTGCAATTGAGTTCTTAAAACTGAAAAGTTTCACTGCCACTCAAGTTTACAATGTTTCTGAAGTGTTGGAAAAAGATTTTGCAAAGAAAATGAGCAAAAAACTAATTGCTCTTAAACCTTTAAATGATTTTATCAATCGCGCTTTAGATACTGACGAATAAAAATAGCCACGAATTTCACGAATTGACATGAATTTCACGAATTGACACGAATTGACACGAATTAATTTGTGGAAATTTGTGAAATTTGTGGCAACAAAAAACGTATTCATTGAATGAAAAGAAAAATACTTTTTCTTGGAGAATCTTACCGCGCCGACGCCATAACGTGGATGAAAGGCCTGAAAGAATTTGGTGATTTTGAAATCATTACTTGGGAGCTTCAAACTCCGAACACGCAGAGATTCAAACGCATTTTAGAATATTTGTTCGCTCCGCTTACTATCCGAAAAATCATTCGAAGAGAAAAACCAGACATGGTTATTGCAGAAAGAACGACCAGTTATGGTTTTCTTGCCTCAATATCTGGCTCTAAAACGATTGCCATCGCGCAACAAGGCCGAACCGATTTATGGCCAGAAGAATCTATTTTATATTCTTTTAAGAAATTCATTCAGCAACAAGCTTTCAAAAAAGCGCATTTAATTCACGCTTGGGGACCTGTCATGGCAATTCACATGAAAGCCTCCGGAGTTGATATGAACAAAGTTTTGGTTCTTCCTAAAGGAATTGATTTGTCTCTTTTTGCACCTTCAACTAATAATTCCAATAAAATTGAAGCAATTGTGACGCGCTCTCTTCAACCAGAATATAGACATGATTCTATCTTAAAGGCTTTTGGAATTTTACATCAAAAAGGAATTGATTTTTCACTGACAATTGTTGGAGACGGAACACGACTGCAATATTTAAAAAATTTAGCTATAGCACTTCAAATAGAAAGCAAAGTCATTTTTACAGGCAGAATTCCGAATACAGAACTTCCTACATTATTGCAACAATCAAACATCTATATCAGCATGCCAACTACAGAAGGCGTTTCGGCATCGTTGTTTGAAGCAATGGCTTGCAATTGTTACCCAATAGTTTCAGATATTCCCGGAAATCGAAGCTGGATCGCGCATCGGGAAAACGGACAATTGATTGAAGTTGACAATATCGAAATGCTGTCCAATGAATTAATCTGGTCTTTTGAAAATTCCGAATCTCGAAATCAGGCTATTATCCGAAACCGAAAATTCGTAGAAGAAAATGCGAATTATGATGTAAATATGAAGGTTATATCGGAGAAATATCATGAGTTGCTAGATTCTCAAACATAATATAACCGCAAAGTTCGCTAAGATTTACGCAATGAACGCAAAGCTTAGCGAACTTTGCGAAAACTTTGCGTCTTTGCGGTTAGAAAAAAAACTTATAATCCTTACTTTTGAATCAGATTAAAAAGCCTTTTATTTATGGAAATCCAATCCAATTTCTCTTTAAAAAAATATAATACTTTTGGAATTGAAGCCAATGCTAAGCAATTTGTTGCCGTTCATTCTATAGACGAACTAAAAACCATTTTGTTAGCGAACAAAAATGAAAAAAAATTTATTTTGGGCGGCGGAAGCAATATGCTTTTAACGAAAGATATCGATGCTTTGGTTATTCATATTGATTTAAAAGGCAAAAAAATAATCAAAGAAGACGATGATTTTGTCTGGGTTGAAAGTCAGGCTGGAGAAACGTGGCACGACTTTGTTCTTTGGACAATCGACAATAATTTCGGCGGACTAGAAAATATGTCGCTTATTCCTGGAAATGTAGGCACTACCCCTGTTCAGAATATCGGCGCTTACGGAACCGAAATTAAAGACACTTTTGTTTCTTGCGAAGCGATGAATATTGCCACTCAGGAAATGAAAACTTTTGACAATGCGGCATGTAGTTTTGGCTACCGCGAAAGCATTTTTAAAAATGAAGTAAAAGACCAATATATTATTACTTCGGTTGTTTTTAAATTGACTAAACGCAATCATAAAATCAACACTTCTTATGGAGATATTCTAGCTGAATTGGCTAAAAACAATATCAGCGAACCAACCTTAAAAGATGTCAGTAATGCCGTAATTGCCATTAGACAAAGCAAACTTCCTGACCCTAAAGAATTAGGAAACAGCGGCAGTTTCTTTAAAAATCCAATTATATCAAAATCTGAATTTGAGAAAATCCATCAAAAATTTCCCGAAATGAAATTTTACGAAGTTTCTGAAACCGAAGTAAAAGTTCCCGCCGGCTGGTTGATTGAGCAAGCAGGCTTTAAAGGAAAACGTTTTGGAGATGCTGGAGTTCACAAAAATCAGGCTTTGGTTTTGGTAAATTACGGAAACGCAACTGGACAGGAAATCTTAACAGTATCAAAAGAAGTTCAAAAGGCTGTTTTTGAAATTTTTGGCATTCAAATTGAGGCTGAAGTGAATGTGATTTAAAATTAAACACAGCTAACTTACCTAACCAAAATTTAATGAAAAAACTGGATATTCGAGTTATTTTACTGCAATTCCTCGGAATAACTTTACTGACAAACGGAATACTGCAATTGCGGTATTTCTCGGTTGCAGAAAAATTCCTTTGTGCAATAAATCATTTCAACGATCAAACATCGGAATGCTGGAAAAACTCCTTTCCTTCCAAAGAAGATTTTTTCAACTTTTTTCCCGGAATCTACATCTGGATATTCATCGGGCTTGTCATCGGAATTTTTATAGTTTCATTCTTAAACTGGAAAAACAAGCTTTCGGCTCTGAACACTATTTTGGTTGCCTTGGTCATGTACATTCTATTAAAACTAAAACTCTTTAGAAGAGGAATTATTTCTCGTCCGTTTCATCCAATAAGAGCTTTATTTTCTGATGATTTCGGCACGCAATGTTTAATCGAAGGAGCAACTTTTACTGTTTTGGGATTGTTGATTTTATATTTTAGCGTAAACTTTAAAAACAATTCAATTGAAAATTAGAATTACAAATCCAGACAACGAAAAAGCTGCTCCGATAATCGAAGAACTATCTGAAAATCTTTATATTCGTTTTGGAAGCGATGGAAAAAATTCTTTTACCAATTGGGAAAACAACAATCCTGATTTTGTTTTTGCTATCGCAGAAACGAATAATGAAATAGTAGGATGCGGAGCTGTAAGGCCTATAGATGAAAAAACTGGAGAGATCAAAAGGATGTATGCCAAATATCAAGGGCAGAAAATCGGGCAGTCAATTTTAAATTTTCTAGAAGAAAAAGCCAAAGAAAATGGTTTTTCTACGTTAGCACTAGAAACAAGGGCGAAGAATCTGCAAGCTATTCGGTTTTATGAAAAGCAAGGATATAAAACAATTCCTAATTACGGAAAATACAAAGACCGTCTTGAAGCGGTCTGTTTTGGAAAATCACTAACATAATCGCTAAACCATGTATATACCAGACTTGTACAAAGACGAAAATCCAGAATCTATTAAGGCATTCATAAATCAAAACAGTTTCGGAATTTTAATCAACCAAACAAACGGAAGACTTTGGGCGACGCACATACCAATGGAACTTGACGTAAACGCCGAAGGAAAAGAAATTCTACATGGGCATATTTCAAAATTAAATCCACAGGCTGAAGGTTTCAGACAAGACGATAAAGTTCTGGCTGTTTTTTCAGGTCCGCATAGCTATATTTCTTCTTCTTGGTACGACCACGAAAACGTTCCGACATGGAATTACACCGCAGTACACGTTTACGGAAGAATAAAAATTGTAGATGAAACCACCGCAATTGAACAGCTAAAAAAATTGGTAGACAAGTACGAAACCCATTCTGAAAATCCCGTGAGAGTCGAAGAATTATCTGCAAAAACAATGCGCGAAGCTCGTGGTATATTTGGTTTGGAAATCGAAATCGAAGAAATCCAGGCAGTTAAAAAACTATCTCAAAACCGTGACGACAAGAACTATAAAAATATAATTTTGGAGTTACAAAAAACCGAAAATGCTCAGTCTATTGCCGTTGCAGAAGAAATGTCAAAATGCAGAAAGTAAATTACTTTTGGGTGTTGAATTTAACGAATTCATAATTACATTTGCAATCTCAGAAATAGAATTATTAGTCACTAAATAAAACAGATGCTTATATACATATTTTACTCTTTTATTATTATTGTTTTCATTCAGATTTGTTACTACTTAGGAGTTTTTGGGAAATTTGCTTTCAGCAGACCACAAGAAATCAAACCAAAAAACGTTCCCGTTTCTGTTATCGTATGCGCCAAAAATGAAGAAGAAAATGTAAAAAAATATGTGCCTTTGCTGGCAGAACAAGATTATCCGGATTTCGAGATTGTCTTAATTGACGATGCGTCAAGAGACGAAACGCTTGAAATTTTTGAAGAATTCGAAACTAAGTACCCTAACATCCGTTTAGTTAAGGTTGAAAACAACGAAGCTTTCTGGGGTAACAAAAAATATGCTCTAACACTCGGAATCAAGGCGGCAAAAAAAGAATTCCTTCTTTTTACAGACGCAGACTGTTATCCAGCTTCAAAAGATTGGATTACTGCCATGACTTCTCAGTTTACTAATGAAAAAACAATTGTGCTGGGTTACGGCGGTTATGAAAAAGTAGAAAGATCATTTCTTAATAAAATCATACGTTTTGAAACAGTTTTGACAGCTGTGCAATATTTTTCTTGGGCAAAATCAGGACTTCCGTATATGGGCGTTGGAAGAAATTTAGCTTACAAAAAAGAAGAATTTTTTAACGTAAACGGATTTATAAATCATATTCAGGTACGTTCCGGAGATGATGATTTGTTTGTAAACGAAGCCGCCAACAAGAGCAACACCACAATTGCATTTGCTCCAGAGAGTTTTACCTATTCTAAACCTAAAAAAACTTTTAAAGATTGGTTTACCCAAAAGAGAAGACACGTTTCTACTGCAGAGCATTATAAATTCTTTGACAAAATGCAATTGGGCTTATTTTTCTGCTCCCAGTTTTTCTTCTTTTTATTAGCAATTATTCTGCTTTCATTTCAATTTCAATGGATAGCAGTATTGGCAATACTCGCAGCTCGATATACCATAACTTGGACAGTAATTGGATGTTCTGCAGGGAAACTTAAAGAAAATGACCTAAAATTTTGGTTTCCTGTGGTAGAAATTGCGCTTATATTAACGCAAATTAATATCTTTATAACTAATATCTTTTCAAAACCAGTATATTGGAAATAAATTCTAAAATAGAAAAAGCAAAAAAAGGCGATCAAATCGCCTTTACTTTTTTATTAGACCATTATTGGAATGAGGTTTACAGCTTCATGCTCAAACGCACCGAAAACGAAACCACCGCAGAAGACATTACTATAGAAACCTTTGCCAAAGCATTTGACAAAATTGGCTCTTACAATCCCGAATTTCAATTCAACACCTGGCTTATTGCAATTGCAAAAAATGTGTATATCGATATATTGAGAAAAAAGAAAACCAATCTTTTTATCGAAATTACCGACAACGAAGACCAGCAAGCCTATAATATTGCAGACCCAACTCCTTCTGCAGAAGATGCTTTAATTAAAGAACAGAATCTATCCAGACTTCTTTTATGCATCAAAGAATTAAAACCCCACTATCAAGAAGTAATTCAGTTGCGCTATTTTCAGGAAATGACATATCAGGAAATTGCAGCTAAAATTGACGAGCCTCTAAGCAGTGTAAAAGTAAAACTTCTTCGCGCCAAAAAATTATTGGCAGAAATTATCGAACGTAACAGATAATTTATTATCTTTATTAAAAGAATAAGATATTCTTAGTTTTATTCTTAAAAAACTTTTTTGTCACATTAAAACTGGCTATTTTTAGATTGTCAGCTCAACCCAAAATTTATTGCTTATGATTTAAAGTTACTTAACCTTAAAACCCAAAATTATGTCTAAATTAAGCCTTTACGAAACCAAGTGGACTGATCTTGTTTTCGAAAATAAAAACAAAGAGTATGGTGCGTATCAATTACGCCAGGAAAATCCTAAAACCACTGTCACTGCTCTATTTATGGGTTTGCTGTTAATAACTGCACTAGGAAGTGTGCCTGTGCTTATAAGTAAATTTACGACACCAAATGTTGTGCAAGAACCTATTCCATTAGATTCGGAACCACTTACTCCTGTAGATTTGTCTAATGAAATTGTTCAACCTAAGACAGAAGAAGTTGCTCCACCACCTGCACAACAGGCAGCCACAACAGATGTAATCGAGACGAAACAATTGGTAGACCCCTTGATTGTACCTGAAAATCAAGCAACGCCGGATATTGCCAAAAACACAGACAATGTCGTACCTCTATCTAATACTGGGAATGGCGACGGAAATGTAAAAAATGCAATTCCATCAGACGGAAATGGCGATGGAGTTCTTAACGGCACTGGAGACAAACCAGAAATCTTGACTCCTGTACCAACTAGTGCATTGGACAAACTTCCTGAATTTCCGGGTGGTATAGAAAAATTCTACACTTATGTAGGCAGAAACTTTAACCGACCTGAACTTGATGTTGAAAAGACATTAAAAGTATATGTTTCTTTTGTTATCGAAAAAGACGGATCTCTTACTGATATCATTGTTAGAAACGATCCTGGTTACGGAATGGGAAAAGAAGCCATTAGAGTTTTGAAATCTTTAAAAACGAAATGGGTACCTGGAATGGTAGACGGAAAAGCTGTCCGTACTGCATACAGCCTTCCGATTACTGTAAAAACAGAGATTGAATAAATCAAAACAAAAAAGCAGAATTTAGGTTCTGCTTTTTTTTTGTTGTTTTTTTAAATAGGAAAAGTAAAGTTCATTAAATTTATAATCTATTTAAAGTTCAAATTTAATGCCTTTCACCTTTTCTCATCCTGCCATAATTCTACCTTTACGATTTTTACCTAAATCATGGTTTTCTCTTACTGCTCTAATAATTGGAAGTTTAACTCCCGATTTCGAATACTTTTTACGAATGACAGTCAAAAGCAATTACAGCCATACTTTGTATGGAATTTTCTGGTTTGATTTACCTCTTGCTCTTTTATTAGCTTTTGTCTTTCATAATCTAACACGAAATCTTTTAATCTCAAACCTTCCAAACTTTATTAGTAATAGAGTATCTGTTTTCAACGATTTCAATTGGAATGTCTATTTCAAGAAAAACTGGCTCATTATAATAATTTCTTCATTAATTGGAATATTCTCACACCTTTTTTGGGATTCTTTCACACACCAACATGGCTATTTTGTTAATCAAATTGACATTTTGAAATATAGCGTTGTTCTTTTTGAAAAGGAGATTCCTGTTTGGAAAATCACACAGCACACTAGTACTCTTATTGGAAGCGTTATTATAGTTATAGCTTTCCTCCAGCTTCCGCAGAATTTTACTTTTAAAACCTCAATTAACAAACCATATTGGACCACTGTGTTCTTATATACTCTAGCTATTTTGTTTATTCGATTTGCAATTCATCCCAATACTCTAAATATTGGAAACTTAGTTGTATCCATTATCGCTTCTTTCATGATTGCTATAACCACAATTCCTCTCCTAATTAAATCAAAATTAAATATAGAAAATTAACAAAATCAATTACTTTTACTCTTTATTTAGACTATTCATTTAACCAACAAAAGATATAACAATGGGATTATTTTCAGCCCTTATGGGAAACGCCGGCACTGTAAGCCAAGACGAATTACTTAAAAAATATGGACAGCTTTTAACCGATAACGAACAAATCGAAATGGGTTTTAAATTGATTCGTGACACTTTTATCTTTACTAATAAAAGATTAATTCTGGTAGATGTTCAAGGATTAACCGGAAGCAAAACTGAATACAAATCTATTTCGTACAAAAGCATTACTCGTTTTAGCGTAGAGACTGCCGGAACTTTTGATCTTGATGCCGAATTGAAAATCTGGGTTTCGAGCGAATTGCAACCGAGCATCGTAAAACAATTCAACAAATCTGTAAATGTTTATGAAGTGCAAAAAGTATTAGCATTTCATGTGTTAGGATAACATTTTATCTTACAATATTTTAAAACATAAAAAGCCGGCCGATTGAATAACAACAGCCGGCTTTAGTTTTTTTTCAAGAAATTATTTCTTTTTGGTTGTAGTTTTCTTTGTGGTTGTTTTTTTAGTTGTTGTCGTTTTCTTCACAACTGGCACAGAATTGTCGATTTTCTTCTGTACATATGGCTTATAAAGTCCGTCTTTTTCGGCTCTTTTTCTGGCATCATCAGCTCTTTTTTTAGAGTCAGGATGAGAACTCATCATTCTGGTAATAAAGGAAGAATCGGCACCTTCGCTCATTTTTGCTAAGATTCTGAAAGCAGACTCTTCGGCATTTACATCGTAACCGTTATTTTTAAGGAAATTATACGCATACAAATCGGCTTCAGATTCTTGTGTACGGCTGTGTTTGCTGTCTATTAACGCGCTCCCTATTTTCCCTAACTGGCTATCAGTAATAGACGCAATTTTTGCAGATTGAGAAGAAACTCCGTCAATCAAAGCTTCTTTTTGATATGCAGCACGCATTGCGTCTCTTGAATCGTTGTTTGCAACGTGCCCGATTTCGTGCCCGATTACAGCCAATAATTCATTATCATCCATAATATCCATTAGGCCAGAATAAACGCGAACGCTTCCGTCTGCAGTAGCAAAGGCATTTACTTCTTTCAATTTATAAACTTTATAATTTAAAGTAAAGCCATCTCCAATTGCGTGTTTTCCAAAAATCCTGTTTAAGCGTAACGTATAACCATCGTTTGGCCCCGCTACTTCGTTTTCTGCATCTAATTTGGCAACAGCCTCTTTAGACAAGGCGGCCGCATCGGCATTGGTTAATGTAAATGCTGTAACTCCTTTTTGGACCGCTCCAATCGCTTTTTCGCCCAAATTAATTTGTGCGTTGGCTTTTGTAACGGCAAAAGAAGCAAGCAAAACTCCTAGTACAATAAATTTCTTTTCCATTTTCAAATAAATATTAAAATTTAACACCAAATGTATTACTAATAAATTTTCAAATCTTATCCCTTAACGTTTATTTTCTAACAATTAAAGATATAAAATTTACAAGCACAGCGATCGACCAACTACGATTATCTTAGCTGTATTACAAATTTGTCGCAGAAAAACTTTATTTACAACTAATTTACTGATTAAAATCCATATTTTTAACCTACTTTTTCAACAATTGCCAATGCGTTTTTGTTAAAGTCAGACGGTTTTTGGAATCAAAATTAGCGATAAACAAATCACCAAATAAAGTACATTCATTATCTTTGTACTCAGATTTATGAGATATGGAAACAGTCATTGAAAATATACCACCTGCAAAACCTAAGTGGCTAAAGGTGAAACTGCCAATTGGACAAAAATATACTGAACTTCGCGGTTTGGTCGACAAATACAGCTTAAATACAATTTGCACTTCCGGAAGTTGCCCGAATATGGGAGAATGCTGGGGAGAAGGCACGGCTACCTTTATGATTCTAGGAAATGTCTGCACACGATCTTGCGGCTTTTGTGGCGTAAAAACAGGGAGGCCTGAAACTGTAGATTGGGACGAACCTGAAAAAGTTGCTCGTTCTATCAAAATCATGAACATCAAACATGCCGTTATAACAAGTGTAGATCGTGATGATTTAAAAGACGGCGGTTCTATTATCTGGATGGAAACCGTAAAAGCCATTCGAAGAATGAATCCGAATACAACTCTAGAGACATTAATTCCGGATTTTCAAGGAATTGAAAGAAATATTGATCGTATTGTTGAAGCTAACCCGGAAGTGGTGTCTCACAATATGGAAACCGTAAGAAGATTGACACGTGAAGTCAGAATTCAAGCAAAATATGACCGCAGCCTAGAAGTATTGCGCTACTTAAAAGAAAAAGGAATCAACAGAACCAAATCTGGAATTATGTTGGGGCTCGGTGAAACAGAAGAAGAGGTTTTTCAGACCATGACAGATTTACGAAATGCCAACGTTGATGTGGTTACGCTTGGGCAATATTTGCAGCCGACCAAAAAACACCTTCCGGTTAAGGAGTTCATAACTCCTGATCAATTTGCAAGATATGAGAAATTTGGTCTTGATTTAGGCTTCAGACATGTAGAAAGCGGTCCGTTGGTGCGCTCTTCATATAAAGCTCAAAAACACATTTTATAAAAATATTTAACTGATTGTTAAACAACTTAACAAGCAACCAAACAAAGATTGAAAACAAGAATTGCCATTAATGGCTTTGGGAGAATTGGTAGAAATTTATTTCGTCTTCTCGTGAACCATCCTGAAATTGAAGTCGTTGCCATCAACGATCTTGCAGACAACAAAACGATGTCACATTTGATTAAATACGACAGTATTCACGGTGTTCTGCCTTATGAAGTAAGTTATGATGAAAACGGAATAATTGTAGACGGCAGGCATTTTTATTTCTTTCATGAAAAGAAAATTTCAAATCTAGACTGGAAAAGCCATAATATTGATTTTGCGATTGAATCGACTGGAAAATTCAAAACACACGAAGATTTAAATCTGCATCTAGAAGCGGGAGCAAAAAAGGTAATACTTTCTGCCCCTTCCGAAGTTGACACAATAAAAACTGTTGTTCTTGGAGTAAATGAAACTATTCTGGACGGAACCGAGACTATTGTTTCTAATGCGAGCTGTACTACAAACAATGCCGCTCCGATGATCAAAATCATCGAAGAATTGTGTGGCATAGAACAGGCTTACATTACAACGATACATTCTTTCACAACCGACCAAAGCCTTCACGACCAGCCTCATAAAGACTTGAGACGTTCGAGAGGAGCCAGCCAGTCTATAGTACCGACCACTACGGGAGCAGCCAAAGCATTGACAAAAATTTTTCCGAAACTGCATGATAAAATCGGAGGTTGTGGTATCCGCGTTCCTGTTCCCGATGGTTCATTGACAGACATAACCTTTAATGTAAAACGAAATGTAAGCATTGAAGAAATTAATAAAGCATTTAAAGAAGCCTCAAAAACAAATTTAAAAGGAATATTAGATTACACAGAAGATCCTATTGTTTCAGTTGACGTAATTGGCAATACGCATTCGTGTTTATTTGATGCACAGCTCACCTCTGTAATTGACCGAATGGCAAAAGTCGTTGGCTGGTATGATAACGAAATCGGGTATTCGTCAAGACTGATTGATTTGATCTTGCTTATAAGAACGAAATAAGATTCATCGTAAAGCAATGCCAAACATGAAATACTGTCTTTTTATTGCTGTTTGTTTTTTTTCTTTGTTTTTGTATCCTCAAACAAATAAGGATACAGACAGTATTTACTATTACAACAGACAAGCCAATTTAAATATAAGCAGTAAAAACTACAATAAGGCAATTCTTTACACCCAGAAATCTATTAATCTATGTACAAGGAATGAAAAAAAAGAAAGTCTTGCTAATCAAACATTCAAACTTGGCAAAATTTATTACAATCAGCACAAGTACGACAAGGCCTTAGAAAATTTCCACAAAACACTTGTTTTATTTGACAGCTTAGAACCCAACTGCACAAAAGTCCTTGCATTGCATTATATCGCAATTACAAATACAGCAAAAGGAGATTCTAAGACAGCCGATTTGTACTATGCAAAAGCTAAGAACCTCTTAAAAAAACTGAACATTCCCGATTATGCCGAGACTTTAGATTATCAAAAGGCTATGGCCTTAAAAAACAGCAACGAGTTAGTTCAGGCGGTTAAGACATTTAGAAGCATCATTCAAAAAAAGGACAATCCGCAAATCTTAAAAACAAAAGCAGATTCTTACTACCAGCTAGGGCTCATTGAGACGCAACTAAAACACAACGACTCAGCGCTTATTTATCTTAATGATGCCTTAAAATATAATGCCAAAAAGAACGATCTTCATCAAAAATCAAAAATCGTTTTGGCAATTAGCCAATATTACAAACAGAACCGGAATTTTGATCTGGCTTATTCTTATCTTGAAGAACATTATCAAATTGAAAATTATCTTTTGAAGATTAAAAACTCAAAAATAGATTTTAACGAATTTCAAAAATTCAAAAAAAATCAGGCTTTGAACAATACAATTAAGAAAGAGAGTGAAGAAAAAATCCAGCTTAAAACCTACCGTTATTCTAAATTAGTAAGCATTCTAGCTATTGCGCTCATTTCTATCCTATCTCTTTTAAGTCTTGCGCTTTATAAAAATAATATTATTCGAAATCAAAACAATTTGCTGCTTCGAGAGAAAAACAAAGAATTGATTTTGGCCAAAAACAATGCCGAAAAAGCATCAAAAGCAAGATCCGAATTTTTGTCGACCGTGAGCCACGAATTACGCACTCCGCTTAACGCCATCAACGGAATTACACATTTGTTGCTGGAAGACAAACCAAAGAAAAAACAGTTAAAGTATCTGGAGTCGCTTAAGTTTTCTGGCAATTACTTGACGACTTTTATCAATGAAATCCTCGAAATAAACAAAATTGATTCAACCAAAGTCGAGGTCGAAAATATAAGTTTCAACCTCAAAGAGCTGTTGTTTAATATTCAAAGCTCTTTAAAAGAATTGGCTTTGGCCAATAAAAATTATTTCAATTTAGAAATTGACAAGGCGATTCCCGACCATTTGATTGGAGACCCGACTAAGTTGTCGCAGATTATTTTGAACCTGATAAACAACGCCTTAAAATTTACACACAATGGCCATGTAGATGTTATCGCAAAATTGGAAACAAAAGAAAATGACAACGCTATTGTGTATTTCGAAATTGTGGACACCGGAATTGGCATACCTGAAGATAAACTTCAGACTGTTTTTGAAAGCTTCTCGCAAGGATCTATAGAAGTTAACCGTAAATATGGCGGAACCGGATTAGGCCTTACTATTGTAAAAAAACTGATCGAATTATTGGGAGGTGAAATCAAACTAAAAAGCGAGGTCGGAAAAGGATCAACTTTTACATTCAAACTAAACTTTAAAATCAATAACGAGCCGTTGGAAACACAACAAGAAATCAAGCCATACAGCGACAAACAATTAAAGCACAAAACGATTTTATTAGTTGAAGACAATAAAATCAATCAGATGATTACTCGCAAAATGCTTGAAAACAAATCCATAAGCTGTGAAATTATTGAAAATGGCGAAGAAGCAGTTGAACTATTAAAAACAAAACATTTTGATATGGTTTTGATGGATGTGCATCTTCCTGGAATAAACGGCACAACAGCCACAAAGCTTATTCGCGAATTTGACCAATCAACACCTATAATCGCACTGACAGCAATTTCCTTAGATGAAAACCGCGATATGTTAATCTCTTTCGGAATGGATGATGTAATTACAAAACCTTTTGTGCCAGACGACTTTTACAGCACTATCGCTAAGTTTTTCAACTAAGATTCTAAGGTTGTGAGATGTATTAAGTCGCTAAGTTCTTTTAGACACAAATTTCTACATACTCCAAAATCGCACTATCAAAGTCTTGCTGACGGTTAATAAAAGAGCTTTTTATAGGGAGATAATACAATTGGTCTATCAACTCCGAATCTTTCAATCTTACATAATCTTTTTCGGTAGTAATTATTTTTCTTCCGTTTGCTTTATTTCGAATTGCATTTAAATCTGCATCAGAAAAATGATGATGATCTGGAAAAGTAAGACATTCATCACTTTCATTTTTCAAATAATCAAAAAATGGTTTTGGTTTTGCAATTCCAGCCAAAAGCACTTTAGATTCAGATTTTATTTCATCTAAAGCAAGCTTTTTATTCTTCCCATAAATAAAAATATCGTAATCTATAAAAGTAAAAAAGACCTCCTGCGAAGGTTTTAATTTTAACTTTAATCTAATTTGAGACTGTTCTTCTTCGGTTAATACTTTAGGGCATTTTGTAACTACCACAATGCTGGCTCTTTCTGCTCCGCTCCTGCTTTCACGCAAATTCCCAGTTGGAAGCATAAAATCATCAGCGTACAAATCTCCGTATGAAGTGAGTAAAATATAAAAACCTGCTTTTACTTTTCGGTGCTGATAAGCATCGTCAAGCAAAATAATTTCTGGAGTTATCTGCTCCATCAACAGTTGTTTGATTCCGTTTGTCCTGTCAGCATCAACCGCAACCATAACAAAAGGAAATTTTTGATAAAACTGAAACGGTTCGTCTCCCAAAATTTCAGCATTTGAATTTTCATTAGCCAAAACAAAACCTTCTGATTTTCTTTTATAACCACGGCTTAAGGTTGCAACTTTATATTTATCTGAAAGCAAACGTATCAAATATTCTATTTGAGGCGTTTTTCCAGTTCCGCCCACGCTTAAATTCCCCACTGCAATAACCGGAAAATCAAATGAAGTAGATTTTAAAACTCCTTTATCAAAAAGAAAATTACGGATTGAAGTGATAAATCCGTATAAAACGGCGAACGGGAAAAGTATTTTTCGAAGTAATTTCATACTGTTATTTATCTGAATAATGACCCATTGCAGAAACGATAATAACTGTAACTATTTCTTCTTCTACTCTATAAATTAAACGGTCTTTTTTATTGATTTTCCTTGACCAATAACCTTTATAATTATATTTCAACTCTTCTGGTTGTCCTTCGCCAATAAAAGGAGTCTCTGTCAATTCTAAAAGTATTTTTTCAATCTTTTTAATAGTGGCTTTATTCCCAGATTTATAGTGATTTTTTAAATCGTTACGAGCAGTATCCTCAAAGTCTACAAAATACTTCCCCATATATCCTCAGGATTTAATCTTGTGGTTTTTCCTTTTTTAATGTTTTCTTCTGCTTTTTTAATCTTCTCAATAAATTCAGCAGAATAAAAACCATCTTCCTTTTTATTTTTTTTTGAATCGGTTTCAACTACTTCTATTCCGTCTACACCTTTAAAAAAGGCTTCAAACATTGCCATAAATGCCTTTCCTGATTTAGTACGTTCGTTAATTTTTATTGTAGTCATGACTTTTGATTTAGATTTACAAATATACGAAAAGTAACATGAGTAACATCGTATTACTGATGTTACTAATTTTTGCAAAACCTTCAATATATTTTAAAATTGAACTGTTTATTCGTTAATTTGTTTTACTTTTCAAGCCTTCTTTTTTAAACGTGAAACTTGAAACAGGCAAAACTTGAAACAAAACATAAAAATGAAAATCAAAAATATCATATCCGTTCTGGAAGAAATGGCTCCTTTGGCTTACGCCGAAGATTTTGACAACGTTGGACTTTTAGTCGGAAACTCAGAAACTGACTGTTCAGGTGTTTTAGTCTGCCATGATGCATTAGAAAATGTAATTGACGAAGCTATTGCAAAAAACTGTAATCTTGTTGTATGTTTCCACCCTATCTTATTTTCAGGAATCAAAAAAATTACAGGAAAAAATTATGTCGAAAGAGCTATTTTGAAAGCCATTAAAAATGATGTTGCCATTTTTGCTGTTCATACAGCACTTGACAATCATTCACAAGGTGTAAATAAAATTTTATGTGATGCATTAGGATTAACCAATACTAAAATATTAGTTCCTAAAAATAATTTCATTCAAAAACTAGTCACTTTTACAGTTCCAGATAATGCCGATAAAGTTAGAAACGCCTTATTTGAAGCCGGTGCAGGAAAAATTGGCAATTATGACAACTGCAGTTTTAATACGCAGGGATTTTTTACTTTCCAGGGAAATGAAGACAGCAATCCTGTTATTGGTGAAAAAGGAAAACTTCATACGGGAGAAGAAATCAAAATCGAAGTTGTTTTTGAAAAACATTTGCAATCTCGCATTTTAAAAGCCCTTTTTGCCAATCATATCTACGAAGAAGTCGCTTATGAAATTTACGATTTACAAAACCAGCATCAGAAAATTGGTTTAGGAATGATTGGTGAATTTGAAAATGAAATGGACGAAAAAGATTTTCTTCATTTTGTAAAAGATAAAATGATTGCCGACGGAATTCGTCATTCTGCTTTTTTAGGCAAAAAAATAAAAAAAGTAGCCGTACTTGGAGGGTCTGGAAGCTTTGCTATAAAAAACGCTATTCAGGCTGGAGCCGATGCTTTTTTGACCGCCGATTTGAAGTATCACCAGTTTTATGAAGCTGAAAACAAGTTACTTTTGGCCGATATCGGTCATTTTGAGAGTGAACGCTATACAAAAAATTATATTGTTGATTATCTTCGAAAAAAAATTCTTAATTTTGCAATCATTTTATCGGAAGAAAATACAAATCCAGTTAAGTACTTATAAAATATGACGAATACGAAAGAATTAAGTGTTGAGGACAAGTTAAGAGCAATATACGATTTACAGCTTATTGACTCTAGAATTGACGAAATCAGAAACGTTAGAGGAGAACTTCCTTTAGAGGTTGAAGATTTAGAAGATGAAGTTGCAGGTTTGAGCACTCGTTCAGAGAAACTGAAAGGTGAACTTGAAGTGATTGAGGAGCAAATCAAAGCAAAGAAAATTGCTATTGAGGAGCATAAAGAGGTTATTAAAAAGTACACTAAACAACAAGAATCAGTACGTAACAACAGAGAATTTAATTCTTTGACAAAAGAAGTTGAATTTCAGGAATTAGAAATTCAATTGGCTGAAAAGCAAATCAAAGAGATGAAAGCTTCTATCGAGCACAAAAAAGAAGTTATTTCTAACTTAAAAGAAAAACTTGATGCTAAAAGCTCTCACTTAAAACATAAAAAATCTGAATTGGATGCCATCATGGCTGAAACTCAGAAAGAAGAAACTTTCTTAACTGAGAAATCTGCTGAGTATGCAGCACAAATCGAAGACAGATTATTGGCAGCTTACAACAGAATCAGAAGCAGTGTTCGTAACGGATTAGCTGTAGTTTCTATCGAAAGAGGAGCTTCTGCAGGATCTTTCTTTACAATTCCACCTCAAACTCAGGTTGAAATTGCTTCAAGAAAGAAAATCATCACTGATGAGCACTCTGGAAGAATCTTAGTTGACACGCAATTAGCTGAAGAAGAAAAAGAAAAAATGGAACAATTGTTCGCAAAATTCTAAATATCAAGTCCCGATTTAGTCGGGACTTTTTTTTTTGCTTTTTTTCGCCACGAATTTCACTAATTTCACTAATTTTTTTGTCAATATATAATGCTGAGAATAAAAAATTCGCGTTCATTTGTGTAATTCGTGGCAGACCTTTTTTTACCTTTAGAAAAAATTTAAGTTTTGGGAATTAAAAAAGGAATACGCTTCATAACATTAAAATCAGTTGGCTCTTATATTAACTTTTTGAGTTACGTGCGTCCGCAAAAAGCGATGGAACTTTCATATGCACTTTTTAGCCAGCCTAGAATTGGCCGATTCAAAAAAGAACAACTTCCAAAAATCTTGAGAGATACAGAAACAGAAATCTTTCATCATAACGAACACCATTTTCAAACTTATATCTGGAAAGGAAATGAGACCAAAATTCTTTTGGTTCATGGTTGGGAAAGCAATGCTGCACGCTGGAAAAAAACACTTCCTCATCTTCAAAAATCAGGAAGTACGATAATCGCTCTTGATGCTCCAGCTCACGGACAAAGCAGCGGTAAAGAATTTAATGTGCCGCTTTATGCCGAATTCATCAATAAAGCCGTCGAAAAATATCAGCCTGAAATTATTATTGGGCATTCTATTGGAGGTGCAGCCTGCGTTTATCATCAACATTTATTTCCGAATACCAGTATAAACAAAATGGTAATTCTTGGCGCTCCATCCGATTTAAAAACGCTGATTGATAATTATATTTCAATGCTGAGCCTAAACAAAAGAATGCTTTCTCTTTTAGAAAGTAAATTTATAAATCGTTTCAACTTTAAGCTGGAAGACTTTTCGGGACAAAAATTTGCCTCCCAATTTACTGTTCCGGGGTTTATTGCTCACGATACTTCTGATAAAATTGTGGCTTTCGCCGAAGGACAAAAAATAGCCAGCAATTGGAAAAATAGTCAGTTTATTGAAACAACAGGTTTAGGTCATGGAATGCACAATGACGATTTGTATGATAAAGTGATTGAGTTTCTTTTTGAAGGTTCTGAGGTTATTAGCCACTAAGTCGCTAAGACACTAAGTTTTTATTTTCTGAAGGCTTAAAGTAACAAAGAGACAAAGTTGCAAAGTTGCAAAGGCTTTTCTTAAATTTGCTGATATTAAGCTCATAAAAACACTTTTTTTTCTCAAATCTAAAATCTGAATTCTAAAATCTACAATTAAAATGATTGCTGTAATTTTTGAAGTTATCCCGAACGAAGGCAAGAAAGATGAGTATTTGGATATTGCTGCAAGTCTTCGTCCAGAATTAAATACTATTGATGGATTTATTTCCATTGAAAGATTTCAGAGTCTCGCTGATCCTCAAAAAATATTGTCTTTATCTTTTTGGAGAGATGAAGAAAGCATTCAGCAATGGAGAAATCTTGAAATGCATCGTGATGCGCAGGCTAAGGGAAGAAACGGAATTTTTAAAGAGTATCATTTACGAATTGCAACTGTAGTTCGTGATTACGGCATGTTTGACAGGAAAGAAACTCCGGAGGATAGCTCTATTTTTCATTCTTAAAAAGATTCACAGATTCAAAGGCACAAAGTTTTTTTGAGTTTCGTCATTTCGACCGAAGGGAGAAATCACACTCGTAACTCGACAAAGATTGACGAATTTGATTGCGGAGTTTCTAGTGTGATTTCTCCCTTCGGTAGAAATGACAAGATTGTGAAAAATCTAAAATCTGAAATCTAAAATCTGAAATCTGAAATCTAAAATCAAATTTTTAGCTACTTTTGCACTATGGAAGAAAATTTGAAACGTCTTAATAAATTCATTGGAGAAACTGGTTTTTGTTCACGTCGTGAAGCGGATAAGCTGATTGATGAAAAACGTGTAACGGTTAATGGTTCTGTAGCAGAAATGGGAACAAAAGTCTCGCCAGATGACGAAGTGCGTATTGATGGAAAATTAATCGTTGAGAAGCACGAAAAAATGGTTTACCTAGCTTTCAACAAACCGGTGGGAATTGAATGCACCACCAATCTAGAAGTGCGAAATAATATTGTTGATTATATTAATTATCCAAAGCGAATTTTCCCGATTGGAAGATTGGACAAAGCCAGTGAAGGATTAATTTTTATGACTAATGACGGAGATATCGTAAACAAGATTCTTCGTGCCAGAAACAATCACGAAAAAGAATATACCGTAACGGTAAACAAACCGATTACGGAGCGTTTTATTCAGCGTATGGGAAATGGTGTTCCGATTTTGGATACTGTGACCCGAAAATGCAAAGTGGAGCAAATTAGTAAAAACACGTTCAAAATTATATTGACGCAAGGTCTGAATCGCCAGATTAGAAGAATGTGCGAATATCTTGGCTATGAAGTAACTGCTTTAAAACGTATTCGAATCATTAATATTTCTTTGGATGTTCCTGTAGGACGCTACCGTGATTTAACCGATGCAGAAATTAAGGAACTGAATCAACTAATTGCGCCATCGAGCAAAACAGAAGAAGCGAGTCTGCCAAAACCGGAAACCCCAAGACGCAGTGCAACCATTAACCGAAACGACCCGAAATTTAGAAGAAGAAACAATTAGCGAACTCATTCGTTGCTGACTTTTAAAATTATTTCAAAACAGTAAACCTGCTGACCAGATCTTTATATTTTTCACTTAAAGTCACATTGTGATTTCCTTTTAAAACAATCAGGTTATCACTCAGAACTATTTCTATGATTTTGCTTGAGTTCACAATATAATTTCGATGCGTCTGAAAAAATTTGGACGCATCAAAAAGATGCATGATTTTGGTTAGCGAAATGAGGATTACAAATTTTTCGGTCTCTGTAATAATGTTACAATATCGGTCTTCTACCTCTATGTAAACAATATCTTCAATACGGACTTTCTTTAAAGCTTTATTTTTTTTAATAAAAAGAGAATCATTGCTTATCACCGTATTTTGGTCTTCGCTATGAAAAACATTGGTCTGCTCATAAAATTTTTCAACAGCCATTTCCAAGGCATACAGAATCTCAAGTTCGTTAAAGGGTTTCATTAAAAAACTGAAAGGCTTGGTCAATTTTGCCCTTTCAAAAATCTGACGATCTTTTGAACTCGTTAAAAAAACAAAAGGTTTTACACTGTTTGGAACAATGTTGATGGTTTCTGCAAATGTAATCCCGTCTGGCTTTCCATCCAGAAAGACATCAATAATTACGATATCTACCACATTGTTGTAAAACATTTCCAACGCCTGATTGTAGGTTGCGGCAATTCCGACAATATTGTAATTATTGGCCGAAAGTACTTTTACGAGTGCATCACTTTCTGAAACAGTGTCTTCTATAACAAGTACGTTTATATTATCCATGATTTTTAAACTTTTGTAGTGCAATAATAATTTTCGTTCCGATATTTTCCTCACTCTCTATATCGAGTTTACCTCCATTTTTATAAATCATGCTTCTACACAACTGCATTCCGAGACCAGTTCCGATTATATCATCGTTTTTCTTTTTAGAAAGCAATACCGAATCTTTAAGCAACTCATCACGAGTTGATTTGCTCATTCCTAACCCAGTATCTTCAATAACCAAATAACAATACTCTTCTGAAGATGGCCTTGTATAAATACTTATTGAGCCGTTTTCTTTTGTGAATTTAATAGCATTGTCTAAAAAATTCCTAATAACAATTTTAAGCGAATCCATATCTGCAAAAACATATTCTCCAGAAGGAACATTGCTTGTAAAAGAGATATTTTTGTTCAGCATCAATGGCTTATAATTGTATTCTACTTGTTGTACGATTGACGCCAAATGCAGCGATTCTTGATAAAAATAAGTCTGTTTGGTCTGCAACAAAGCCCAATTGAGCAGATTGTCTAATAAATTGTAAGCTCCGTTGGCAATTGTACTATTGTTATGAAGCAGTGTATCCAGTTCTTCATAATTCTTGTTTTCCAGATTTTCCTGCAGTCTTCCGTTGCTTGTTTTTAAAGCATTTACAGACGATCTTAAATCATGGCTGACAATAGAAAACAATTTGTCTTTTGTTGCATTCAGTTCATCAAGCTCTTCTTTCTGCTTTAAGATAATTTTACTGCTTCTAATTTTCTGTCTGTAAAAATAGACTCCTGTACCGAACAAAATCAGCAATAAAACCGAAGAAATGAGAAACCCATTTCTTTCGGCTATTTTTGCTTTATTTTCTGCAGCCAGAACATTGACTTCTTTTTGTTTTTGCTGAATAGCAAACTTTTTCTCAAGATCGGCAATGGCCCAGACTTTATTTTGATCGTTTAAGGAATCTTTCCAGGCTTCGAATTCTTTTCTATAGACCAAAGCCTGTGAAAAATTCTTTCTGTTTTCTTCTACTACAGCCATATTTAAGGTTGCAGTTCTTTTTAATTCGAATGATTTTACTTTTTTAGAAAGATCATATGCTTTTTTAAAATAAGGAATTGCCAGATTGTCTTTATATTGTTCGTAGTATAAAGTGGCAATATCCATGTACGACCCGACAAGCATTAAACTATCTTTTTCTATTTCCTGCAGTCTCGTACTCTCAAACAAATATTTCTCGGCTTTAGCAAAATTTCCTAAATGTAGATAACATAATCCTATATTATGAGAAACAGAGCTTTTTTTAAAATCGTAAGAACGTTCATGTAACTTATCAATCGAATTAAAATAAGACAATGCTATTTCAAATTTATTTTGTTGCAATGCTATTTCACCCAAGGAAAAATTGACCTTGTAATAAAAATCAAATCCAGAAGAGATTTGACCAAACTCTTTTTTTGCCTGATCTAAAATTTTTTTATTCTGAAAGCTTATCCCTCTAAAATAATGACAATAGTCTTTTAATTCTTTGTTCTTAGTCTTGCTAAGCTGTTTCATCGAATAAACTAAAGTAGAATCCCAGTTGTTCTCAAAAAAGAAACGTTGCGCTTTATTAAAATTGATTTGATCATTGTATTTTAAAACTTTTGCTTTTATCTGTAATTCTAAAAGATTAGCAGTTTTTTTGTCCTGTGAAAAAAGAATAAGAGATTTGAGTGTAAAGAATAAAGTAATAAAAAAAACATTTTTAATCATTGTCCTTTTATTATTTATGAAATACTTTAATTGTGTTGGACATTCGTTTCTGTTCCTCTTGAACCAACAGGATCTACATCCCAAAGAAAACTCTGAATTGTTTTAATTTGAGACAATGGTCCGTACGGTATCTCATTTGCGTAAAAGGCAACTTCATAAACCAAAAAATCTGTTTCTTTTGTTTCTACTAAATCGTACGAAATAAAAAATTGCAGTTGCGGATTTCCATCAAGGTCGATATAACAATTTTGATAAATACGAAAATCCAAATTTTTGGTTTCTTTACGAGCCACAAAAACAACAGCTCTAACCAATAGTCCTGTTTCTTTATTATAATAAGCTTCAACAAGTGGCGACAAAAGCATTCTATCGGTTCTTTCAGGAAATTTTATTTTTCCAACACTGTCTGGACTTAGCGTAACATCTAATTGTGTTCCTGGTGGATAAATTTTTTCAATTGGCGATAGTGGTTTAGGGGTAATTTGTGTCATGGTAAATGTTCTTGGGTTAAATTAATAGTTTAATGAAGTATTTTAATTTCTTACAAAAGGCATAAAAAATTAAAATTTTCAGAAGTCAAATATAATAAAGATTTTCCTATAACATTTAGTGTTATGTCGATAAATAACATAAAAATAAGACGAACAACAAAAAATAACCGTCTGAAACAAATGGTTAAAAAAAAATCCCACCTCGTAAAAGATGGGAATCCAAAAAATGAACAATTCTTACTTTGTCTGTGTATCTACAAACTCATAATACAAAGCCTTTGACAAAAAGGAATCATTTTTATGACTTAAAATACTATTTTCATTATGGTATTGTTTTGTAATGGTTTCGTTTTTTAAAGTCCTGAAATAAGTTGCGCGCTGTTCATCATTAAAATTTAATTCAAACAAAAAATAAGGCTCTACTCCTTTATTTACGGCAATATTATATGTGGTAATCAAATTCCCCCAGTTGATGTAACTGCATAACAAAATTGTTCCGTAAAAAAACCAAACCATTTTATTAAAAAGAAATGCATTGGTTTTCTGTTTCACTATTTTGTAAAATGTTAGTACAAGTCCGATAACCGCAAGAATCAAGAAAGCAAATACACCGAGTCTTTTATAGGTTAAACCGAAAAAAGAAACATATTCGGCATTTTTAAGCAAAGCGCTTATAATTAAAACGATGTTTAGGGCAATCCAGATTTTGGATAAGTTTTTGAGTCTTGCGGCCTTTTCATCAAAATTGAAACCTGATTTAAAATAAAATAAAATCACGCCAACCGCCATAATAATTGAAAAAATCACAGCATTTACTCTTTCGTGCGTATCTGCGCTTAGTTTGGAAATTTCGCTCGATTCAAAAAACTGTTCGTAATTGTAGGTCGCAATAAAAACGAGAAGCATTGCATTGAGTAGCAAAAGCGTAATCTCGCCACTTCGTCTTTCAAAATCTAAATCAAGAAACGAAAATGTATTTTTATGATTGTTTTTAACGGATGAATCAAAATCGTTATTCAGTTTTGAATTGTATTGAAAACTAATCTCTGGAACCCAATAATTCCAAAAACTGAACGAAATATAAAATCCGACCATACTGATCAAGAACAGAACTGGAAGATCAATATCAAGGGTATAATCTTTAAATAAAGAAGAGAAATGATCACTTCCGAAGGAATAAACCGTAAAGAACAAAACCAAAAACAGCGTTGGAATAAATAAATATGCTATAAACTTTTTCAGTGTATCATTCTTGACCTCTTTTTTTGGGAGCCATTGACTGAAAATGAAGATACGCCCCAACGAAGCTATTCCGTTTAAAAAGATAAGCGGGAAAATCTGCAGTATTTTGATTTCGTTATGCTGGGTTTTAAACTGCAGAAAAAGAACAGACAAAGCCAGCGCCAAAAATGATGGAAAATCTCCGTACCAAGCAAAAGCAATTGACGACAAGACCGAAGTAATTACCAAAATGAGATGTGTACGGCTGACAAAACGATCTTGATACAAGAAACAAATCATGGCGGTCAAAAAGATGCCAAAAATACCCAAATTAACTCCTAGAGCTTCTTTGTAAAAAAGCAGCGCAAAAACAAGACTGCTGACTAAAATAATTTGATGTTTTTTCATGATTTCATTTTTAAAAGTACTTTGTGTTTCAAAGTTATTAGACAAAATTTTTTAGTTTTTATGATTTCATTAATTTTTCGAGGTAAGACAAATGCTCTTTGAAAGCCTGTCTACCTTTTTCTGTAACCTGATAAGAAGTTTTTGGCTTTTTGCCGACGAATTCTTTTTTAATCTCAATGTATTCTGCCTTTTCCAGCGCTGCAGAATGGCTGGCCAAATTACCGTCTGTGATGTTAAGAAGCGTTTTCATCTCAGTAAAATCTACCCATTCGTTGACCATCAGAATAGACATGATACCTAATCTGACACGGCTTTCGAAATCTTTATTTAACTTATCAATAATTCCCATGGGCAGGTTTTATTTGTATTTTCTAAACATCATTAATCCGTACAAAATATGCAGAATTCCAAAACCAATAATCCAGAAAATTAAGCCGTACCCAATTAAAAAAAGAGAAATTAGTCCTAGCAATAACTGTGAGAATCCCAAATATTTTACATCAGAAAATGTATATTTTTCGGCATTTATTACAGCAAGTCCGTAAAATATCAAGGTTGCTGGCGCTACAAAACCGTAGATTCCGTAATAGATCAAAGCGAGACAAAAAATGCCACCCACTACAAGCGGAACTCCAAGATTAAAAAGCATATTTTTTGTCGCCGATGTCCAAATTGGCAAACTGTATTTTTTGCTTTTTCTGATTGTAAAAAAGATGCCGAACAGCACCGCAAAAAACATTATGGCGACTCCGATCCAAAATAACTCTTTTACTAAAGCAAATGAATATGATCTGTGTTCGTCTGTAAAATAATCTATGCCGTTTGATTTAAACAGCAAATAAACGTACATTCCACCTACCATCGCAGACAAACCGGCAAAAACGCCCGATAAACCACTTAAGGATATAAATCTTGAAGAACGCTCCATCATGGAACGGATATGTGCTAAATCTTCTTGGTGCTTCTGATTCATAATTAAAGTACTTTGAGACGCAAAGTTATTGTTTATTTTGAAATGGCAAATAAAAAGTTGGAAATAATTTTTAAAAAAACAATTTAGCATCCTGCAAGGTTTCCAAAACCTTGTAGGATTTAAGATTTATTTGAACTCAAAAAATCTATCCAAAAAAAAAATTAGGACTAAATTTATAATACCTACAAGGTTTTGGAAACCTTGCAGGAACGGAATTTCTTATTATCATAAAGTTGCGTTAGGGAAATCTATCCCACAAAATATTTAGGACCTCATATACAATACCTACAAGATTTTGAAAACCTTGCAGGAGAGAAACTTTCTTGCTACACAAGATTGCGTGAGGGATAGGAATAAGCTACCGAAGTAGCATGGATAGCCCGACCGTGTCCCGATAAGAGGGCGCATGAACGCAAAGTATGTTTGCCCTCTTATCGGGACACGGTCACGCCCAAAATATAAAAACGAAAAAGCCTATTCTTAACGAACAGGCTTTGAATTATTTTTAAGTTTTTAGAACCATCTTCTTCTTTTGAACAAAAAGACTCCAAAAGTGGAAAGTAGTATAGAAACTAAAAGTAATATCCAGATTCCGTATTTGCTTTCTTCCAGACCGTTTGGGACGTTCATTCCGTACAAACTGGCGATGAGGGTTGGAATCATTAAGATGATAGAAATTGACGTCATCTGTTTCATAATATTGTTCATATTATTGGAGATTACAGAGGCGTAAGCATCCATCATTCCCGTTAAGATGTTGTTGTAAATATTGGCCGTGTCTTGCGCCTGATTTAGCTCGATTTCGACATCTTCTAACAATTCTGGGTCGTAACTGGCTTTGTGAGCTTTTAAATTTTTGATTCTTTGAAATAAAACATCATTTGCTTTTAAAGATGTGATGAAGAATACAAAACATTTTTCGATTTGAAGCAGGGCTTGTAATTCTTCATTTTTGATTGATTTCTCTAAATTATCTTCTGCTAGTTTTATTTTCTGATTGATTTGTTTTAGGTATTTCAAATACCAAACGCTTGATGATAAAAGCAATCTTAAAACGAGATTGAAATTGTCTTCTATTTCGATGTTTTTGCGCTGTGAATAGGCAACAAAATCTTTGATTATTTCTGTTTTATAAAAACTGATGGTAACGCAGATATCATCTTTAAAAATGATTCCGAGTGGAACGGTATGAAAAGGAATTTTGACATCGCCGCTTTTAATGGGAATTCGCATAATGATTAGCGTCCAGCCATCTTCGATTTCGATACGAGGTCTTTCGTCGATATCCTCGATATCATTGTAAAATGCTTCAGGAACCTGAAGTTCTTGCAGCAAGTAATTTTTATCTGATTCTGTTGGAGATTCGATGTGAATCCAGCAATTTGAAGTCCATTTTTGGATTTCTACTAATCCGTTGTTGTTAGTGTAAAAGGCTTTCATTTCAAAATACAGGGTTTTAACGCAGCATTTTGAAATTTCAAAAGCTGCTTAATTTAATACTAACGAATAATAATAATCGTCCATTTGGAGAAGTGTTTTTTATAGCGCTGCAAAAGTATCCTTTATTTTTAAGAACCGAAATTTTAAAGTATTAATTATATATTAAAATGGCTGGTTGGGAAGATTTTTTTTAAACACATAGAAGCATAGATATTTGTTACCGTAAAAAGGCGTTTCACTTATTATAAAAAAACATAGATACTTTAGCTATGTGAGAGAAACTAGTTTCTCTTTTATATTCTTTTACGGAAAAATCAATTCTATGTTTCTATGTGTTTCAAAAATTAATACAATAAAAAAGCCTGCTCAATTGAACAGGCTTTGTGTAATATTTTGAAAAAAAAAATTATTGATTTCTTGCGCTTCTCATTTTTCTTGCCAAAAGTGTATTTTTAAGCAGCATCGCAATTGTCATTGGTCCTACTCCACCTGGAACTGGCGTGATGAATGATGCTTTTTTACTTACTCCGTCAAAATCAACGTCACCTTTGATAACGTATCCTTTTGCGTTTGATGCATCTTCTACACGTGTAATTCCAACATCAATAACGGTTACTCCGTCTTTTACCATATCCGCTTTTAAGAATTCTGGAACTCCCAAAGCAGTGATGATGATATCGGCATTTTTAGTGAATTCTGCCAAATCTTTAGTTCGACTGTGTGTTAAAGTAACTGTAGAATCACCTGGATTTCCTTTACGGCTCATTAAAATACTCATTGGACGTCCTACAATATGGCTTCTTCCAATTACAACGGTATGTTTTCCTGCGGTTTCTACTTTGTAACGCTCTAACAATTCCATAATTCCGAATGGTGTTGCTGGAATAAAACTTTCCATTTCAAGTGCCATTCTTCCGAAGTTAGTTGGATGAAATCCGTCTACATCTTTATCTGGATCGATCGCTAATAGAATTTTCTGCTCGTCGATATGTTTTGGCAATGGCAACTGAACGATATATCCATCTAGATTATCATCTTCGTTTAACTCTTTAATCTTAGCAAGCAGTTCGTCTTCGGTAATCGTTTCCGGCAGACTTACTAAAGTAGAATCAAATCCGATTTCTTGACAAGATTTCACTTTACTTCCTACGTAAGTTAAACTTGCTCCATTGTTTCCAACTAAAACCGCTGCCAAATGAGGCACTTTTCCTCCGGCTGCTTTTATAGATTGAACTTCGGCCGCAATTTCGTTTTTAATGTCGTTAGATGTTTTTTTACCGTCTAGTAGCTGCATGTGTTGTGTTTATTTTGTTTCAGGTTTCAGGTTTAAAGTTTCAAGTTATTTACAGAACTTAAATTTTTATGTAATTAAAAAAGTTTCAAATTTTAGTCTCATAACTTGAAACCTTAAACTTGAAACTTTTTCTTATTTTATCTCGGCATTCCTCCTGGCATACCACCCGGCATCCCTTTCATACCTCCCATCATTTTCATCAGGTTTTTTCCGCCTGGGCCTTGCATCATCTTCATCATCTTGCTCATTTGGTCAAACTGTTTCATCAGCTGGTTTACCTGCTCGACTTTTGTTCCCGAACCTTTTGCGATTCTGGCTTTTCTTTTTACGTCGATAATGGCTGGCTTGCTTCTTTCAGCCGGCGTCATCGAATAAATGATTGCTTCGATATGTTTGAAGGCATCATCTTCGATTTCTACATCTTTCATCGCTTTTGAAGCTCCTGGTATCATTCCAACCAAGTCTTTCATATTACCCATTTTCTTTACTTGTTGAATCTGCGTTAAGAAATCATCAAAACCAAACTCGTTTTTAGCGATTTTCTTTTGAAGTTTTCTTGCTTCTTCTTCGTCAAATTGCTCCTGAGCTCTTTCAACAAGAGACACAACGTCTCCCATTCCTAAGATACGTTCAGCCATACGTTCTGGATAGAAAACATCAATTGCTTCCATTTTCTCTCCAGTACCTACAAATTTGATTGGTTTGTTTACAATCGATTTGATTGAAAGCGCCGCTCCACCACGAGTATCACCATCTAATTTCGTTAAGATAACTCCATCAAAATTCAAGATATCGTTGAACGCTTTTGCTGTATTTACAGCATCTTGTCCTGTCATAGAATCTACAACAAACAATGTTTCTTGTGGCTGAATTGCTTTGTGTACACGCGCAATTTCGTCCATCATTTCCTGATCTACTGCCAAACGACCTGCTGTATCGACAATCACGACATTGAATCCGTTTGCTTTGGCATGTTTGATTGCGTTTTGAGCAATCTCTACAGGATTTTTATTTTCTGGTTCTGAGTAAACCTCAACACCTATTTGATCTCCCACAACATGTAACTGATTTATCGCCGCCGGACGGTAGATATCACACGCTACAAGAAGTGGTTTCTTGTTTTTCTTTGTTTTTAAGAAGTTGGCTAATTTTCCTGAGAAAGTCGTTTTACCAGACCCCTGAAGTCCTGACATCAAAATTACTGTCGGATTTCCTGAAAGGTTTACACCAGCAACGTCTCCACCCATTAATTCGGTAAGCTCGTCTTTAACTAGCTTTACCAATAATTGTCCCGGTTGCAAGGTTGTAAGTACGTCTTGTCCTATTGCTTTGTCTTTTACTTTAGCAGTAAAATCTTTAGCAATTTTAAAGTTAACGTCGGCATCAAGTAAAGCACGACGAACTTCTTTTAAAGTTTCGGCTACGTTTACTTCTGTAATCTTACCGTGTCCTTTTAATATATGGAACGCTTTATCTAACTTATCACTTAAATTATCAAACATACTATTTTCTTTATTTGAGGTGCAAAGATAATCTAATTAGATGTTTCAGGCAATTTATTTTTTAAGGTTCAAAGGAACAAAGGAACAAAGACGCAAAGTTTTTTCTTAGCCACGAATTACACTAATTTCTCGAATTTATTTTTTCTCTCGCAGATTTTGCAGATCAAAACAGATTCTCTATTCTTAAAATAAAAATAATCTGCAAAATCAGCTAAATCTGCGAGAGAAATTTTTTTTGCGTCTTTGTGTCTTTGTGGCAAAAGAAAAAGGCGCAAGAGGAAAAACCTTTGCGCCTTTGTGCCTTTGTAGCTACGAACCTTATAATTAGAATTGGAAATAAATAAACGGCTGTGAACCCGCTACTGCTGTTGCGTAAACAATCCAGTAAACGAAACCTAAGATAATTGCTTTTACCAGGATTGGTGTTTTATCAAAAACAGATTTCATTCCGTTGGTGACTGTTTCTGGCAAGAAATGCCAAACGTAACCAAACAACATCAATCCGAATACGTTTTTGTAGCCAATCACTATCGTTTTCCAAAGTTCTGGTTCGAATGTTAATTGTCCGATTGTATTGATAACCTGCAATGCTGTTTCGAAATCTCTTGCTCTGAAGAAAATCCAACAGAAAACCACAAAATGGAATGTGATAACAATTGAGAAAAACCTCCATAGAAAATTTGGCTTTTGGTCTTTTTTTGAAGGAAACAATTCCATGAATATTTTATGAACCGCCAATGCTAATCCGTGCAATGCTCCCCAAACAATAAATTGTGCTCCTGCGCCATGCCAAAGTCCGCCCAAAAGCATTGTTGTGAATAAATTGAAATTGGTTACCAAAGTTTGTTTTCTCTTACTCGAAAGCAAAAATGACAAACAGAAAATCAGTATACTGATTCCTGCCACAAGAAGCGGAATTACACTTTCATTATAATTTGAAATTCCCCAAAGCAATAACCCGAAGAAAAATAAACTTGGAAACAAATATCCTGCAAAAGAACCCGATCTATTTCCTCCAATCGAAATATACAAGAAATCTTTCAGCCAAGTTGAAAGCGAAATATGCCATCTTCTCCAGAAATCGGTAATCGATGTCGATTTATAAGGCGTTCTAAAGTTGGCTGGCAATTTAAACCCTAACAACAAAGCAATACCAATTGCCATATCGGAGTATCCTGAAAAATCGCAATAGATTTGAATCGCATATCCGTAAGAGGCCATTAAATTCTCAAAAGAAGTATAACTCAAAGGCGTATCAAAAACACGATCGACAAAGTTTACCGAAATATAATTTGAAATTACGGTTTTCTTAATCAGACCTCCGATAATTAAAAACAGCGCATTATTAACATCTTCTCTCGTTAAATTCAGTTTTTGATAAATCTGAGGAAGAAAATCTTTTGCACGTACAATTGGTCCTGCAACCAGTTGTGGAAAAAACGATACGAAAAACAAATATTCGATATAATTCTTGGTCGGTTTTATTTCTTCTCGATAAATCTCAATGATATAACTCATCGATTGAAAAGTATAGAAAGAAATTCCAACTGGTAGGAATATGTCATGAAACTTCAGATTTCCATTGAACATATCATTATAAGTGCCAATCATAAAATTCATGTACTTGAAATATCCAAGTAATCCTAAATTCAAAATCACACTTATAACCAAATATATTTTCTTGACATTGTCCTTGCTTTCTTTGTAAATAATCTGGCTTAAACCATAATCCACAACCGAAGAAAGTAACAATAAAAGAAAATAAATCCCGCTTGATTTGTAATAAAAGAAAAGCGAGAAAAGAATAACATACGTTAATCTTAAATAAAATGTTTTGCGTAAAAATCCATACACAAAATAGAAAACCAGAAATAAGCCTAAGAATAAACCGGTATTAAACAAAAGTTTTTCGTCCGGATTGTACACAAACCAGCTTTCAACTTTTTCCATCGTAATTGCACCAAAATTTTCAATAAACCAGTTATTGATGCTCTCTATTGTTGTCAATGTTATCTTTAGTTTTTATAATAATTATAAGCTTTTAATAAAGCCTCTGTAAACATTTTTCCTTGTTTTTCGTAGCCTTTTTTAGAATAGTGAACCCAATCTGGCCCAATTAAGGCCTGGGCTTTCAATTGACGTATACCGCTCATCCCTCCAAATTCATCATATAAGTTCCAAACAGCAAAACTGTCATTTTTTGCTGTATCGATAATTCCCTTTGTATAATCATCGATATAAGTATTTGGTTTTCTTCTCAGTAATGACGGCGGCGGGGTCATGACTATGATTGGCGCTTCTATTTTCTGCTCCCTTATCTTGCCTATAAACTCCCTCAGTTCGCTGATATATTTTCCGGCGTCTAACTTGTCATAACTTTCATTAGTCCCAAGCGAAAAAACAAGCAAATCAGGATGCAATGCTTTTAGTTGTTCAAAAAACAATGGATACTTATTATAATCCGAATATTTAGCGCCGTTTACTCCAATACCGCTATAGATTATTCCAGGATTGTCTTTTTCTAAAACCAAACCGTTTAACTCGTAACTTGAGGCTTCTTTATTAGGCACCAAAAAAATGCGGCTTAAGGCATTTTCTGAATTATAATAATGCGAAAACGAATCAGATTGTATTTCTAACGGCACAAATTCTGACATCGAAATTGTTTTAGGCTTGGTTTCGTTTGTTGGAATTTTTAAAGTTCTGCCTGCGCGAATGTTATTCGATTTCAGATTATTAGCTCTTTTTATTTCGACAATCGAAACATTGTATTTGTCTGCGATTGTTCCGAGTACTTCTCCTTTTTTAATTTTATGAGTAACTACCTTTTTTTCTGTTGTTTGAATCAGATTTACCTTTGACGAAACCGCCAGGTCAAACATATTCTGATTCTGAGGCGTAATAATTTTTATGGTATTGAATTTATAGGCCGGATCTTTTACATTCATCTCCATAACAAATCCGCCGCTGTCTCTCCAGAGTCCGATACCGCATAAGCCGATCGGATTACTCTTTACCGGATATATATTTCGATAACTTTCCCAGATCCGATTCGATTTAAAACGTTCGTTGTAGGAACCGTTTGTTCTGGCCAACTGATACGGAAAAACCAAACCTCGGCCGGCGTTTCCGAATTCCTGCTGAAGGCGTTTCCTAACTTCATTGGTCATTAAATCTCCCTGAATATGTGAATCGCCAATATGAACAATATTGATTTTCTGGCTTCGCTGCTTTTCGTTTTCTTTCAGCTTCTGAAAAAAAGCCTCTAACGCACCTGCATTATAAATCGGATTGCCAGAAGAAGTTTCAACTGCTGCAGTATCGGCTTTTTGAATCATGTTTTTGGGTATTGGATTTGACTCTGATTTTGGATTTTTATCATTTGTTGAAAAAAACAGACAACAAAAGACAACAATAAGTTTATTCATCATAAGCTGTCACTTTTTACGGAGACGGAATCGGGTCTGGATTTCCTTACCGTTCCCTGTTTGGATCCCGAATCTCTTTTTTCTCTAAGTATTTTGTACTCTTCGTAGCCTTTATTTAGCTGATCGTACAATAGTTTTCCAATTGCTTTTGCACCACGCTGATTAAAGTGCGTGTAATCTTTATTGGCTTTGGCAGGAGCTTCATCAACCCATTTTACCATAGATCCGTCGCCCCCCATCAATGTATACAGATTGACGAAACCTGACTCGGTTTCTAAAGCGTATTTTTTCTGTGCTTTCATCAAAGGAACTACGGCCGAATCTGTTTTCATTTCCAAATCATATTTTGTCGATTTGTCGGCAGTAGAGACAATCAGAATTGAAACCCCTGGAAACGATTCCTTGATTTTGTTAACCGCTTTGGTCATTCCTTTTTCGTACCATGAATAGTTTTTAGTACCGTAATTCAATACGTTGGTTCCATAATGAAGAATAACCAAATCGTATTTCAAGTTAGCATTAAAAGCCTGCATTACATTGGCATCGAATATCGAAATCGGTAGTCCCGAATTTCCTCGTTGCGAAAAATTATCAACATGCACTCCTACTCCGTTGTCAAAATTAAATCCGAAAATCGGAATAGAATCTGCATGAATAAAATTAGCTTTAAATGACTTGATGCTTCCTGAAGAAACTTTTAAAGTATTTACTAAATTATTTGGCAACAGGCTTTTCTTCAGCGTATCTTTCCCGATAATAAAATTGACACTTCCTTTTTTAGATGATTTCCCATAAAATAAGGTTGCATTATCAAGAGATGTAGAATATTTATTCAACCCAGCTTCGTACTGCACCCAAGTTGGATTGGAGTGGTCGTTTGCAAAAAACACATGCCCGTTAACACCAAAAGGACTCGTTGGTTTTTTAACGTTAAGATATGATTGTGCTTTCCAGTTTTTAGAATATTTTGATTTCACCGACCCGCGTGAAGCCGCAGATTCTGATGTAATCGAAACAAAACCTACTCCATTTCCTCCAAAGCGTTCCTGATAATTGGCACGAACATCCTGTACAATCAAATCTCCATCGGTCATAGAATCTCCGTAGTAGGCAATACGAACCTTTGCCTGCGGATTTTTTTCCAGCTGGTACAATTTTTCGTAAAAGTGAATGAGATATTGATATCCTTTATAATTTTCAAATGTTTCTGACGGAAATTCGATTCCTCCCGTTTCATCATAAACAATCTTCTGGCGATTGAGTTTTCGGTCTTCTTCAGAAATGCTGTCGTTGTCTAAAGCCAAAGAATCTTCGGCAACAGATTCTAAGAGAAGGCTGTCAATTAATACATTTTTGGAATCTAATTTACTTTCTGAAAATATTTTATCTGGAAGGATTTGTTTGAACCCAATAAAAGCAACCAACGCCAATGCAACGATTGCAAAAGACTTAAAAAAATATGATTTTGTACCCACTACTAATTATATAATTATGAAGAACTCTAATGCAAAAATTAAACCAATTAAGTTATTGTTAATTTACTGCAGAAAAAATTTTTGCAAAGATAGAATAACATTTTATTTCTAATTCATTTTAACAAGAAACTAGATAAAAAAAAGAGGCTAGACGAATCTAACCCCTTTATCAAAAAAAAATAAAAAAAATAAAAAAAACAAAGCTAATGATTAACTAAATTTTGAATGCTGTGCATTATATATTAGAATGAACAATCTTTATATTTTTTAGATTTTTCATTTTAAAAATTATTTCAAGATAGCGTATTGGAATGTTGGATATCCTCGTTTTCCTTCGGCATTTGCTCCTCCTGTAAATTTCAATTTATACACATTTCCTGCCGGATCTTTCACAACATAAAAACGATCTGTTCTTAATACAAATTGAGAAACTGGAAAACCACTTGGACCAGCAACACTAGTACCTCTCCAATTAGGTCCAATATTTCTTTGATCAGCTGTAAATTTAGCACTTGCTACATTTGCCAATGTAAATGTGTCATAAGCAAATTCACTAGTTAAAACTTGATACGCTAATGCTCCACCTTTAAGATTGCTTAAAACAAAATCAGCATAATGATAAGGAGATAATCCTGTTTGTCCTTGAGTCGTATTTGTAAAAGTTGTAAAGTTTAAATCCCATTGCGCTTTCTGTGGCTCAACACTTACTGTTTTTTTATCTAACAAACTAAAGAATGTAAAATTGTAAGCTGCATTTTTTGTAATTACCACTTCTTGATGAGTTGTTGCCGCTAAATCTGCATATTGAATTTTATAATCGTTTCCGCTTCTTAAAATTCTAATTTTTTTCCACCCTCTAGAAGTTCCAGTCGCAGAACCTTCAGCTCCTACAGTTGGTTCAGCTGTACCAGGATTACTTCCTAAATTAACAACATATACTTTATTTTCAGAATCAGTAGAAGAAATTGTTGCGATAGCTGTTTTAGTAATATCTCCAGATGGATCATCAACTTGTGCCACAATTCCACTACCTTGATTAATAAGCATCGTTTCATCTTCTACTTGAACTTCATCAATATTTGTACTTGTAGTTTGTTTAGCAGACATTTTTACAGAAGTATTGATTACAACTTTAAAATCTGCACCAGAATAAAACCCAAGGTCCCAAGATGTTCTAAGAACACTAGTCATTTTACCACTGCTTAAATCAACATATACTTGATTTTGCTGGAAAGGTCCACCAACTTCAGGTGCTAAAGCAGTCCCTAATGATGCAGTTTCGTTAAAATTTACCTGAATTGATTTGTTTTCCGAAATTACAGCATTAATCGTAACGCTACTGATAGTGAAAACCACATTCTTTACTTCACCTTCTATAGCTTCTTTTAATTTTTTGAAAGTAAAAGATACAGTAGATACATTTTTCTCGAAAGGAACTATTACTTTACTAGCAGCTATTGCAGGTGTTGTACTATAATCTGTACCATTTGCAACTGCTGTTTCAGTGTAAGTTAAAGTTAAAGATCCTGCTGCTGCCGTTGGAGATGCAAATTTAATCTCGATTGGAGTAGTTTCCGCAGATAAGTTTAATGAAGTCGAAGCAAAAGCTACAGCATTTGGCTGTGCCACTTCATCGTCGCTACTACAAGCTCCAAGAGCAAGCAATACAAAAGATAGTATTAAAATAAAATTCTTTTTCATGTTAGTGATTTATTAATTAAAATTTAGATTATATGTTAGTTTTAAAAAATAGGAACGCCCGTATCCTAATAACAGATCCGTACTGCCTGCCGCATGAGCACCTCCTGTCGAATCCCCTCCTGCATTTCTTACCGATTGAACATTTGTAATGTCAAATAAATTTCTAGCTCCAACTGTAACTTCAAATTGATTTTTAAAGAAAGTTTTACGAACTGAAGCATCCATCCAACTATATGGCCTGATCCCTTCTAAAAAGAATTTAGCATTTCCATCTGTGTCTGTTCCAGCAACAAACCTTTGTTGCTCTCCATTGTATTTATAATAAACTGCAAACAATGTATTCCATTTAGGTATGTTATAAGAAACGCTAGAATTTAATTGCAGTGAATACAGAAATTTATCATCAGAAGTTAGATTCAAAGCCGCCAAATCCAATTTCCTAGAGATTCCAACAACAGCGGCTCCAATTTTTGCAGTAAAACCCTTGTAGGTATACTGCTCTGTTGTTGAAATATTCCACATTTTATATTTGTTGATGTTTACGTACTCATAAACTTGGGTTGGTACTACTTGTGTCAAGACCATATCAATTCTATCATCAACATCCATATAAGTTACCGCTAAATTGTTAGCTATTTGAGCACCTGATCCTAAAGCGCAAGCTCTTTTGAAACTTAACTCATAAGAAGTACTACTTTCGGGAACTAAGTCAGGATTACCTTGAATGTTGTGATTCGAGTCAACAAAATAAGTGTAAAGTTCATCAAAATTAGGGGTACGATATGACTTCCCTAACGAAGCTCTAGCCTCTAATCCTTTTTTAAACAGGTATCTTAAACCTAATGAACTCGCATATTGATTATCAAATTTTGATTGAATAGAATAACGAAGACCAGGACGAATCGAAAACTTATCGCTTAAACTAATTTCAGCAACAGAAAAGACATCATAATTTTCAAGCCTTTTTCTTATATCAACTGCTTGCTGTTGGTCATCTTTAAAAGTACCAGCCGATGCGTCATAAAATCCATTTTCATTGGTAATTTCATAACCTAACTGAAAATCAACTTTAGGATTATTAAAGAAATTACTCAATGTTCCTGTAGAGTAAAAAACTTCTTTGGATTGATAAGTCTGCCTATCATTCGCAAACTCATCTTTTGTTTCAATTTGATAATTAAATTTTTCAACATCACGTTCTTGCTTCTGATGTGATAGAGAAATATTATAATTCAGTCTAGAAAAAAGTTTTCCATTAGAATTTAAATGGTGGTAAAAACGATTTGTTAAGAAACGTTTATCGTTTGTAAAGTACGTTTCAGGAAAAGGATAATTATCCTGTGGAATTAAAATTGGACTATAAAAATGAACATTTTCTCCGTAGTAGTCGAATTTGTAGAAAATCCTGAAATTATCTTTTTGATAGCCTAACATTGCATTACCTACCAATTGATCTTTCGGCAACCACTCATAACCACGTAAACCATCATTAAAACCATAATCTTTACCCTTTTTATTATCATAAAACCCAGCAAAATCGTTACGATTTCCACCAATATTTACGAACCAATGTTCATTAAAATTATGTGCTATTTTAGCCGATTGAATATGCCTTCCTTTATCAAAAAGTGCATACTCGTTACCCACCGTTTCTTCTTGAACCGTTGCACTAATCTGCCATCTATAACCACCACCCTTTTTTGTGATGATATTCAAAATACCACTTACTGCATTAGCTCCGTGAGTAACTCCCATCGAACCTTCTATAATTTCGATACGTTCTACATCATCAAGGTTAACTTGAGTTAAATCAACATTAGTTCCCATTCCAGTATCACTTACTAATGGAATGTTATCTATCAGAATTTTAAAATACTGCGCATCAAGTCCAAACATTGACACAGTAGAACGTCCATCGCTACCACTAGTTCTAATACTAATATTTAGATACTGATTCAAAACATCTGAAAGATTATTAGCTGCTAATTGTTTAATATCCTCTTTAGAAATTACTCGAACATTAAAAACTGACTTCTTAATTGATTGAGGCTCTAACTGTCCTGTAACAACAACTTCAGATAATTTTTCCGACGAGTTTATGGTGTCTTTTTGCTGAGAAAAAGAATAATTACTTAATAATAGCACAGCAAAAAGGGTAATATTTATTCTCATTATTTTTATTCAGTCTTAATAATCGATGCAAATATATAACTATTTTTAATTGTTCTAAATAAAATTTATATATTTGCGAAAAATTTAAAAACAAAACCATAAGTTATGATTTCAAAAAGCCTTTTACTGTCAGCCGCTGTGGCTTTAACATGCAGTCTTGGATTTAGTCAAGACAAAAAACAACAAGACATAAAATCTATTAAATCAATGTGCGGTTGTTATGAAGTGAAGTTTAATTTCACCGAAACATTCTCATACCCCAAAGATTCTGCATCATATAAACCATCTGAAACTAAGCATGAATCTGCTTTAGAATGGGTTCAGTTATTAGAAGATACTCCAAATAAAATCGTAATGCAGCACTTATTAATTGTAAGTGATGATATGATTATTAAACACTGGAGACAAGATTGGCTATACGAAAACACAGACTTATATTCTTTCGATAAAGGAAATTCTTGGAAATACAAGAAACTTGATAAAAAAGCGGTTAAAGGTCAATGGACACAAAAAGTATATCAAGTTGATGACAGTCCTCGTTACGAAGGTTCTTCGACTTGGGTACACGTTGACGGAAAAGATTACTGGGCAAACGTTGCTGATGCTCCGCTTCCTAGAAGAGAGCAGACAAAACGCAACGATTATAATGTTTTGAAAAGAAGAAACATTCACGAAATTACTGCTACAGGATGGAATCATGAGCAAGATAACGACAAACTGGTTCGTGACGATGCTGGAAAAGATGTTTTATTAGCCCAAGAAAAAGGATTTGACGTGTACACTAAAGTGCCAGACATTAAATGTCAGGCGGCTCAAAAATGGTGGGTTGCCAATAATGCACTTTGGAAAAATGTTCGTGACAAATGGCAGACTCTTTTTGACAGACACCAGGATTTAAATTTAGAAGCTAAAGTGGACAGAAAAGCACTTTATTCTTTATTATTTGATTTAAAACCAGACACTGCAAAAGCAGAAACAGATAAAATCATTGACAAATTTGTTAAGTAATTAGAATTAGTTGTTATAAAAAAGCCGGAAGTTTTAGTAACTTCCGGCTTTTTGTAGCTAAAATTATTGGTGGATTTATTTTACCTGCCTCAAGCACACATTACAATTAATTTTTGTCCCAAAAAACGTGGGTTTTCAATTTATTTCCTCCAATAGCTGCCGATGCGGCGGCCCAATTTGCATTGTTAACAGTTTGCTCGTTTATAGGATAGGTATAACGTTTTGGAATTTGCCCCTCTGCTGCAGCCACAGCATTTGCTGGTGCTACTAAAACTGGAAAATCAAGTCTTCTATATGAATTCCATGATTCCATTGGTCTGTTAAAGAACGCAATCCACGCTTGTCTACCGATTTTTTCTTTATAGTTATTACCCGGAGCAGTTGAATACTTAACATCAGGGGATTCCAAATATGCATCAGCCTCAGCTGCAATACCCCAATTTTCAAATGAAGCCTTGATTGCATTATTGTAATAGAATTCCGCATTGTTTCCTACAACATATCCTCTAGCTGCAGCTTCTGCCAAGTAAAAATTACTTTCAGTGGCCTCTGCTATCACACCTGGAAAATTAGCTTCTTTTATTTTATCACTGATATGCGAAAAATTCTGATATAAATTGGTTGGACCATTAAGACCTCCTTTGTAAACCCCATCGATTGTAGTAAAATATGCGGCTCTTCTAGGATCCTTCAAAGTATTCATGTCATTTACTATGGTTACAGAAGCGACAAAATCGTTTCTATTACTTGCAACCAAGTTAGCATATATAGGGTTATACATTGGAGATGCTCCCGGATATGCAAATATTGCGTTTTGACTATTATTAAGAATAACCCCAGCCTTATAAGCACTTTCCACAGTTGCTTTTGAAAGACTCGCATCAACATCAGCCAAGTTTAAACCTATTTTTAACTTTAGTGTATTCGCAAAGATTTTCCATTTTGATACGTCTCCACCATAAATAAAATCTGCTTTTCCAAAAGACCCGCTGCTTTCATTTAAGTTTGCAATTGCGGCATCTAATCTTACAATTAGTTTAGGATAAATAACCGCATCGTCATCATATTTTGGCAAGACAACTTCCTTTACTCTTAACGCATCGGTATAAGGCACATCTCCGAAACTATCCACCAGGACCTGAAAAGCATAAACTTGTAGAATTTCAATTAAGGCTTCTTTATTTTTTTGCTGTTTAGCCCATTCATCTGCACTCATGAGGTCAGGCTTGATTTCTGTGGCAATTACTTCTTTTGCTGTTTGCAAATTACCCAAAACTGATCTGTACAAAGCATTCCAGTGAAAATTAGCTATATTTCTTGTCGTAATATTAAATCTAGCTTCGGTATTATATTGAGTTGCTGCCCAGTATTGTGTAAAATATCTAATTATGTTTAAGTTTACACTAGGGGTTGTCAATTGATCCGTCAATTCTTTCTGTGCATTTGTAAATAAAGTTTCTGCAGGCACTCCGTAAGATCTGTCCTTATCTTCATTCCCTGTTGGGTCATCACTTACACAACTTGCCATTAACAATGACAAAACTATGATTGATACTATATTTTTCATTTTAAAAAGTAGCTTTAATATTAAATGAATATACTTTAACTGTAGGCATTACACCTGATTGAAATCCTTGTACATTTCCTGCCGAAGTACCTGCTTCAGGATCGGCATACGGAACGTTTTTATGAATAATCCACAAATTGTTTCCAAGTAAACTTAATGAAAGTGACTTTGCAAAAGTTGTTTTAAGATATTTCTCTGGAAGTGTGTAAGTCAAACCTACTTCTCGTAGTTTTATATATGACGCATCATAAATAAACTTTTTCATTGGCTCAACATCTGTTCCGAAACCAGACCCTACATAGTTTGCTTCTATTCTAGATTTATTTGGACTGCCATCCTCATAGACACCCTCTAATATTATTCCTCCTCCGTCAGCAATAAAATTTCGCACTGGATTACCTAAATCATTAAGCCCTGCTGTTTCAGGATAAAGCCCAGTATACTGTCCATAAGCTTGATCCAAAGAATATACGCTTCCTCCTTTTTTCATATCTATCAAGAAATTCAAAGAAATATTCTTATAAGCCAATCTATTTGAAATACCGCCAATCCAGTCAGCCTGGATATTTCCGATAACTTGGTCATCAACCATTAAATAGTTCCCATCTTCATCAACAGTTTTTTCTCCATTGGTATAAACATAATCAGTTCCCCTCATGGTACCATATGGCTTACCTACTGTAGCATTTAAACTAACTCCATTCTGCCAAGTTGCTAACTGTAGATTATCTCTTCCCTGATTAAGAGAAAGCACTTTATTCTTGTTTTTAGACCAGTTAACCGTAATATCCCACTGAAAGTCTTTAGTCTTAATTGGAGTTCCTGACAACGAAACCTCAACCCCATTATTCTGCATTTCTCCGGCATTAATTTGTGAATTTGAAAAACCTGTAGAAGTAGATTGAGGAACATTATAAATCTGGTCAACCGCATTTGATTGATAGATAGAAACATCAAAACTTAATCTATTTTTAAACATTGAAGATTCGACACCAAACTCCCAGCTTTTAAGTTTTTCTGATCTTAGAGAAGGAAAATCTACATACGTAGTACTGTTTGTAAACATGAGATTACCATCTATTAGACCATTATTAACTTTTGCCCCCAATAGCCCTGGAACTGGATCATTACCAACAACAGCATAGTTTGCTCTAAGTTTGAGATTGTTTAGCCAATCTTTTTTAAGTAATTCCGAAACAATAAAGCTTGTACCGATTGAGTAGTAATTGTATTTATTGTTGTTTATTGGCAGCGCACTTGATTGATCGCGTCTGTAAGATCCTTCAATAAACACAGTTCGATTGTAATCAATGGAAGCCTGTGTATACAAACCTAATTTAGCGTAATCAATTTCAGATTCTATAGGAGCAACAAATGACATAGAATTACCAAGAGTATAAAGCCCTGGCGCTACAATACCACCAATTGTTGATTGATTAAAAATATCAGATTTGGACTTTATAAAAGTTGATCCTGCCAAAACTTTACCAGAAACTTTTTCAGATAATTTTAAATCGTAAGTAGCGATAAAATCATAAGTTGTCTGCAGAAAATTTCTAGTATATAAATTATATCCTGAAGTTTCATCCAAATCTAATATCCCAAATTCTTCTGCATGACTTCCTTTAGCTTTTCTTACTTCTTGCTTATCATTAGAGGCATCTACAGTTACACGACCTAAAACATTTAAATTTTTAGTAATATCAACTGCAAGACTTCCGCCTGCAAGGATTCTGGTTCTTCCGTCTGATGAATAATTTTCGTAACGATCAAAATAAGGATTGTTCCAATAAGCGGGGTTGAAATCCCCTTCTAGTGGATTATTCATATTCCACGTAACGTTTTGTCTATTTCTGAAATATTCCTGTTTGAGTTCTTTTATATCCACATTTGTCTGCCACCATTGTCTAAAACCTGTTAGAATATTATCATTGTATCCTGTACTGTTTCTTCCGATAGTTGATTGATCGGAAAACGTAAAAAATGCATTGGTTTTAATTTTGTCGCTCAAATTTCTTGTGAAATTCCCATTAATAATATTTCTATTAAGTTTACTGTTTGGTAAAATTCCAGTTTCATTATTATTGGTATAACTAAAGTTATAAGACCCTTTATCGTCTCCACCACTGAATCCTAAATTATTAACAGTTGTAAACGATCTTTGAAAAAAACTTCTTGGATCATTTACTGCTGCAGTCCAAGGAGTAGCTTTGCCATAATTTGGATTTCCCGGAGCAAAAGCATTCCATTGATATACTTTTAAAGAAGGATCAAATGCATTTCCAAAAGACGAATCAGCTGTCATATCTACTATATTATCTGGAATCCCGTCTCCATTAACATCGTCTTCATAAAAACTGTCATTTGCTCCCGAATAACCATTCGCACCATATTCCTTCTGATATCTAGCAAAAGTACTTTTATCAAACTGCCCTATTGAAGTTGTGGAACTGAAGCTGATACCCAAGCCAGTATTCTTTTGTCCTTTTTTAGTTGTGATCATGATTGCCCCATTAGACGCTTGACTCCCGTATAATGCCGTTGCGGCAGCACCTTTAAGTACCGTAATCGATTCAATATTGTTAGGATCAATATCTGAAGCTGAATTTCCGAAATCAAAACCTCGTCTTCCGTTTCGAGAGTAAGAATCATTTAAGTTAGAGTTATTTATCGCAACACCATCAACAACCACCAATGCCTGATTATTTCCAGTCAAACTTTTTGCCCCACGAAGTACAATATTGGTAGATCCTCCAAAATTTGAATTGGTCTTAACTTCCAATCCTGACACTTTACCAGACAAGTTGTTTAAAAAATTGTTAGTTGGAGTAGAGTTTACTGCCTTTTCGTCTAACTTTTGAGACGAATAACCTAAAGACTTTTTCTCCCTTTTAATTCCCATAGCAGTTGTAACCACAACGCCTTCCAATTCTTGCGCATTTCCCAACATTTTAACATTGATTGTTGCTGACTTGGCTTCAATTTCTTGTGTTTTCATACCCAGATAACTGAATACTAAAATTTGAGATGACGATGCTTTAATGGAGTACTTTCCATCAAAATCTGTTTGAGTTCCTATTTTCGTACCTTTTAATAAGACACTCACACCTGGAAGAGGCATTCCTTCATTATCAGAAACTCTACCAGAAACTGTTCTTTCTTGTGCGAATATTACCTGCACACTTAGCGCAAATAATAAAAACGCGATTCTTTTTAGTTTTAGTTCCATATTTTGAGATTTAAATTTGGAGCGAACTTAAAAATTTACAACAATTTTAACAAGAAATTATATTTATTTAACATTTAAAATGTAATATTTAGTTTACTTATAAATAAGAAACAACACTTACATAGAGTAAAGTATTACAAAAAATAAATACAAAAGGAAAGTATAACGCAAAGCATTTAAAATAAAGAATCGCACTCAATGCCGAAGAAAAAATAAAAAAACCGTCTAAAAAAAATTTAGACGGTTGGATCCTTGATTACTTTTACTAAAAGCTTACTAATTCAAAATAGATAAAAATAAATGTAAGGAAAGTATTTTCTGTCGTAAAGAGGCTTGAATGGAATTACACTTTTGGAAATAAATAGCTTGTATTTATGCTATTAAACCAAAGAAGAAAATAATTTTACAATATAGAGGTGTGGTATATTGTTTTCAGAATTCTTAGACAAACATAAATAAAACAAATGTTATTTCCTACAAAAACATCACAAGGATAGAAAATATGTCTTATTTTAATACTTCATGTTTTTTAGGGGTAATCGCAAAAAACAAAGAGCCGATAGTATGACAACTATCGGCTCTTTTATAAATTAGATACCTCTAACTAAATACTGTTATTTAGATGCTGCACTGAGAAAAAGTAATCGCATGCTTTGTTAGATCTGTCCATTTTGGTTCTGGAGTTGATGAAATCAATTGATCGCAACCCTCCCACAATGTTGGAAACTCTTTCTTGTATTCTTTTTTCTTTAGCAAGAATGCTGGTGAATTCTTTTTAGCAACATAATAAGATTTAGCATCGCCACCCACGAATTTTACTCCTCCAACTCCTAAAGATGCAGTTTCTTTAGCATAAGGATCACAATATATTTTAAATTCTTTACTGAATGCAGGATTTAACAATTGCATTAATAATTTTGAAGTTTTTTTCTTAATTTTTACTTCAGCAGTTTCAAAATAAGCATATCCTTCTTTAATGTATTCTTGGTTTAATTTGTCATCGTTCCATTGCTTAAAATCAGAGATGAAATCTAATTTTTTCCCTAAATTATCAAGTCCGCTTGGCGGTAAATACATATGCTTAATATCTTCTGGTTTTAATTTGTGCTTTTTTCCAGCTGCATCTTGTAATTTAATAAATTCAATTAATCCTTTGTCTCTATCGATATCTCTGATAGTACCACTAAGTTCAGTTCCGTCTACTAATGTAATGTAAGCTGTTTTACTATGGGAAAATCCATAAGAAGGGGCAATTAAATCTTGCGCTTTTGCTGCTGTAAATGCTAAAAATAGCATAATAAGTAGTAAAGGTTTTTTCATCATTATTTTTGGGTTTAAAAAATTGTGCCTACTCTCACGATTTTCGGCTTCCTCGATTATTATTTTTAACAGTAAAAGTCATCTAAACATCTCGTAATCACCAGCCTAAAAGCTATTATTACTAAAAATTTTCTTACCGTAAACATAAATATAAAAACCATAACTGCAAATTTTATTTTGTGTCTTTATCCGAAAATTCACTCAGCTCTATGTCATCCTGCTACATTCAATAATCTTGTTCACAACAAATTATCGCGATCAGTTATTTATATAAAAAAAGAGCCGATAATTTAAGTCAATTATCGGCTCCCAAATATTTTATAGCACATCAACTACATTCTCTCCGGCACTTCAATACCCAACAAGTAGAATGCGCCTTTTATTACCTCAGCTACTTTTTGAGAAAGCTGTACTCTGAATATCTTTTTAGCCAAATCTACTTCTCCTAAAATATGCACCGACTGGTAAAATGAATTATACTCTTTTACCAAATCATATGTATAATTCGCTATTAATGCGGGACTATGGTTCTGTGCAGCATTCTGAATTACTTCTGGGAAAAGCTCGATTTGTTTTACCAGTTCCTTTTCTTTTTCATGCAGTTCTGTAATTTGAGCTGGAGCTGAAAAATCAAAATCAGCTTTACGAATAATTGACTGAATTCTTGCGTAAGTGTACTGAATGAACGGACCTGTATTTCCCGCAAAATCTACAGATTCTTCAGGATTAAAAAGAATTCGCTTTTTTGGATCTACTTTTAATATATAATATTTTAAAGCTCCCAAACCAATTGTTTGGTATAATTTGGCTTTTTCTTCAGCATTATAACTGTCTAATTTTCCTAAATCTTCTGATATTTTTTGGGCCGTATCGGTCATATCCTGCATCAAGTCGTCGGCATCTACAACAGTTCCTTCACGGCTTTTCATTTTTCCAGAAGGCAAATCAACCATACCGTAAGACAAATGATAAAGACTTGAAGCCCAGTCAAAACCAAGTTTTTTCAGGATTAGGAACAACACTTTAAAGTGATAATCCTGCTCATTACCAACTGTATAAACCATTCCACCAACATCTGGCATATCTTTTACACGCTGAATCGCAGTTCCGATATCCTGTGTCATGTAAACTGCAGTTCCGTCGGAGCGTAAAACAATTTTGCGATCCAGTCCTTCATCGGTCAAATCAATCCATACTGAGCCGTCTGGATCTTTTTCGAAAACGCCTTTGTCAAGACCAACCTGAACAACATCTTTACCTAATAAATAGGTATTGCTTTCGTAGTAATATTTATCAAAATCGACTCCAAGGTTGGTATAAGTAGTCGCAAAACCATCATAAACCCATTGGTTCATTTTTTTCCAAAGTTCAATAACTTGTTCATCACCAGCTTCCCATTTTTTAAGCATATCCTGCGCCTCAACAATAATTGGCGCTTGTTTTTTTGCTTCGTCTTCGGTTTTTCCGTTTTCTATTAAACTATTTATTTGAGATTTATAGGCCTTGTCAAATTCCACATAATATTTCCCCACCAATTTATCTCCTTTCAATCCAGAAGTTTCGGGAGTTTCTCCGCTTCCGAATTTTTCCCAAGCCAACATCGATTTGCAGATATGGATACCACGATCATTGATGATTTGTGTCTTGTAGACTTTTTTACCTGATGCCTTTAAAATTTCGGCTACAGAATATCCTAACAGATTGTTACGAACGTGTCCTAAATGCAGCGGCTTGTTGGTGTTTGGCGAAGAATATTCTACCATTACGGCTTTCTCTGCCGGATCTGGAGATACAAATCCGAACTGTTTATTTTCTCTTATTCCGTTAAAGAAATTTAGATAGTAACTGTCAGAAATCACAATGTTCAAAAAACCTGAAACTACATTAAAGCGAGCGACTTCAGAAACATTTTCAACTAGATAGGTTCCGATTTTATTTCCTAGTTCTGCAGGATTGCTTTTGATTACTTTCAACAACGGAAAAATAACCATCGTAATATCTCCTTCAAACTCTTTTCTGGTGGTCTGAAATTCGATTTTATCAACAGTAACATCAAATAATGCCTGAATTGCTTTTTGTATAGAAGGTGTAAGAATTTGCGGTAATGACATGTAAACTTATTTTAAAGTGAGCAAAGATAATGCTTATTCATCAATTACAGAAAATCAAAAACATATTAAATTTAACAAAACACTTAGAATTTAATAAAAAACAACTCCTGCAAAGCATTAGAATTACAAAAAAAAACAAAAGCTTAAAGTCTTACAAAACAGGGCCTCAAAAAAAAATTTAATCTTTTTTTAATTTATACTGTAACATATCTTCCATAAGTGAGTCTTAATAGGGACTTCAAATTTTACTGAAGTCAAAAAAAAAGAAAAAAAAAAAAACAAAGCTAACAACAATCATCATCATCAATCAATCAAAAGAATCAATAACTAACATGAAATTAAAATTCTTTCTGCTCGCATTACTGGGCGTAATCGCAGCAGCACAAGCCCAGAACACTGGAACAGTCAGTGGTAAAATTACCGAAAAATCTAACAATGCACCTATTTCTTACGCAACAGTTTCGCTTAAAGAGAACGACAAAGTAGTTTCTGGCGTTAATACAGACGACAACGGAGACTTTTCTTTTAAAAACATTGCCTTAAAAAGCTACACAATCGAAATTCAGTATATCGGATTTAGAAAATATGTTGGTTCTGTTCTTCTGAGCGAAAACAAAAAAACAGCCACTGTTAATGTTGCGCTAGAAGAAGAAGCAACACAACTGAAAGGAGTAAATATTGTGGCAGAACGTTCTACAATCGAACAAAAAATAGATAGAAAAGTAGTGAATGTCGGAAAAGATTTGACAACTGCAGGTGCTTCAGCATCGGATATTATGAACAATATTCCGTCTGTGAATGTGGATCAAGATGGTAAACTTTCGCTTCGAGGAAACGATAACGTTCGTGTATTAATCGATGGACGTCCGTCGAATATTGACCCTGCGCAATTGCTGAAACAGATTCCGTCAACTTCTATCAAGAAAATTGAATTAATCACCAATCCAAGTGCGAAATACAATCCTGAAGGAATGTCTGGAATCATCAATATTGTTCTGCACAAAAATGCTAATACCGGATTTAACGGAAGCTACAGCGGTGGTATCACTTTTGGCGAGACGGCTAAATACAATCAGTCTTTGGATTTGAACTACAAAACCGGTAAAGTAAATTTCTTTGGAAATGCTGGAAACAACTTCGGAACTTATTTTAATGATGGGCATATTCAGAGATTAGATCAGGCTGTGACCCAAAACCTTAACATTTCTAACGACAATGATAATTATTTATATAAAGTCGGAATGGATTATTTGATTAATGACCATAATACAATTTCGATTTATACTAACCAAAACAAATCAACAGGAACAGGTCTTGTAGACACTAATATCGATTACGACAATAATGATCCAAACATTTTGAATGTTTTTCAGAAATCAAGATATGCAGGTCCAAATAAAACGGGAACTTACAATTTAGCATACAAACATATCTTTAAAAAAGAAGGCCATACCCTTGATTTTGAAGGAAATTATAGTGATACAAAAGTGTCTCAAAATGCTTCTTTCGATACGCAGACTACTAGACCAGACAATACAGCAAGCTCTATAGTTTATAGTGACAATATTGCCGATACCAGAAAATTAACCACGCTAAATGTCGATTATGTTAATCCGCTAAACGAAAAAACTACGCTTGAAGCTGGTGCCGAAGCAAGATTAACCAGAACAGAAAACAATTACAATACTGGAAATCCTGCTGTTGCTCTAGAAGACCAGATTTCGAATTATACTTATGATACTGATATTTATTCTGGGTATGTGACTTTTGGACAGAAATATAAAAAATTCAGCTATCAGGTTGGCGCTCGTTTTGAGAGCTACAAAGTTGTGGCTAATTTGAATTATGGGCAAGATAAGTTTACAGACGATTATTTTACATTGTACCCATCAGCTTATCTAACCTATAATTTGAATGACAAAAACATGCTGCAGCTAAGCTACAGCCGTCGTGTTGACCGTCCGAGTTTGGAGCAGACAAAACCGATACGTGAGTTTTCTACTCCATTGGTAACGTCTTACGGAAACCCTACATTACGACCACAGTTTACAAATTCTGTTGAAGTAAATTATACCAAAACATTTGAAAAAGGAACTTTTACTGCAGGAGTATTTGTACGAAGCATAAACGACCAAATCAGCAGAACGTTGAGCCCGGATCCTAATGATCCATCAGGATACAAACAAGTTTTGAGTTTTATGAATTATGACGACAATACTTCATACGGTTTTGATGCGTCGTTCAACTACAAACTTACAAAATGGTGGGATATCCAGCCTTCTATCGACTTTTCAAGCATTAAACAACAAGGTGTAGTTTTTGTTTTTGATGAAACATCCAACACAAGTGCTCCCAAGGAGAGAAGTGTGACAACTTCTGCATTTAATGCTCGTATGAACTCAAATTTCAAACCAACCAAACGTTTAAGCTTTTTATTGTTTGGTTTTTTCAGAGGTCCAGTTGAAGATATTCAGCAGAAACGAAATGAAATGTATAAAATGGATATTGGGACGCGTTACACTTTGCTAGACAACAAAATGAATATCAGCGTTAGATTTAATGACGTTTTCAATACGATGAAATATTCGTTTGACGGAATCTATCCTTACCCACAAACTGGAGAATTTACATGGGAAAGTCAAACAGTATATCTAGGATTAACTTATAACTTTGGAGGTGCAAAAATCAAAAATCTGCAACGTAAACAAAGAGAAGACAACACCAATAAGGGTGGCGGCGGTATGTTCTAAACCGCTTTTTGGAAATAATTTTATTTTTTAGCATACCTGTAGAAAAGAAAAAGCCTGAAGTTTTTGCCAACTTCAGGCCTTTTTTTTTATTGATTTGAATTTTATAAAAAATTCCGTAATTCTTTTATTTCTTCAGGATTTGCTGTTTCTGTTCCGTTTGTAATTGCTGATGAATGATAAAACGTTGGCTCTAGTTTTTCTGAAATCAATTTGATATTTGAAGACCGAAGGCCTCCGCCTGGCATAATCTCGATTCGGTCGCCAGCCAGTTGCTGCAGTCTTTCTAAAGCATAAATTCCTTCTGTAACATCAACTCCCTGACCAGAAGTCAAAATGGTTTTAAAGCCACATTCAATCAAGTCCTCAATTGCTTTTTCTGGATTTTTGACCACATCAAAAGCGCGATGAAAAGTACAAGAAAGCGGATGCGCCAGATGTACCAGCTCTTTATTTTGCTTTTTATTGATTTTCCCGTTGTCTTTTAAAATTCCGAACACGAAACCATCTACTCCCAATTTTTTATATTGTTTGATGTCTTGTTTCATTTCGGTGAGTTCTTCGTCAGAATAAACAAAATCACCACCGCGAGGCCTTATAATGACATGCATTTTTATGTTCAGGCTTTCGCGAACTTTTACAACCAAAATCGAATTTGGCGTTGTGCCTCCCAATTTCATGTTTTCGCAAAGTTCGATTCTGTCTGCTCCGTTTTCCTGCGCAATCAAAGCTGAGTCGTAATTAAAGCACGCTATTTCGAGTTGATTTTTTTTCATTTTTGTTTTTTCGAAAAACTATTCCTTGCCAAAAATAAAAAACCTGCTCATTATCTAAGCAGGTTTTAATATAAAATTAAGATGAAATGCTACCATTTGATGATTGCGCTCGCCCAGGTAAATCCACTTCCGAAAGCTGCCAAAACAACAGTGTCTCCAGATTTTATTTTTCCTTCTTCCCAAGCTTCTGTCAGAGCAATCGGAATAGATGCGGCAGTTGTATTTCCGTACTTCTGAATATTATTATGAACCTGATCATCGCTCAGTTTAAATTTGTTTTGAATAAACTGCGAAATTCTCAAGTTTGCTTGATGCGGAATCAGCATATCGATATCCGAAATCTGCAATCCGTTTGCTTCCAATGCTTCATTAATGACCTCCGCAAAACGAACAACAGCGTTTTTAAACACAAACTGTCCGTTCATATAAGGATAGTAACTTTCGTCATTCGGGTCGTTATCTGCAATAATATCGGTTACCCATCTTGCTCCCATTCCAGGCGCTTGCAAAGCCAGTTCTTCGGCATGTTGTCCTTCAGAGTGTAAATGTGTCGATAAAATTCCTTTAGTCAAATCTTCTTCACGGCTCAAAACAGCCGCTCCTGCTCCATCGCCAAAAATCACAGAAACACCACGTCCGCGTGTGGTCATATCCAAACCTGTTGAGTGTACCTCTGAACCAATCACCAAAATGTTTTTATACATTCCCGTTTTTATGTATTGGTCTGCAACAGAAAGTGCGTAAACAAATCCTGAACATTGATTTCTTACATCTAAGGCACCAACTGTTCTTAAGCCAAGATCTCTTTGTACTAAAACACCCGGTCCCGGAAAATAATAATCCGGACTTAATGTAGCAAAAACAACAAAATCGATATCTTCTTTGGCAACTCCAGAACGCTCTATAGCAATTTCAGCTGCTTTAACTCCCATCGAGGTTGTGGTATCTTCGCCACGAATAATATGCCTCCTTTCCTGAATCCCGGTTCTTTCCTGAATCCATTCGTCATTGGTATCCATTATCTTAGACAAATCATCATTAGTCACAACATTAGAAGGAACATAATATCCTAAGCCCGCTATTTTTGAATGATACATACTCTTTATTATTTATTAAAAAATTGGATTGCAAATTTACGCATACTTTAAAACATAAGCGTACAAATTACTATTTTTTTCGTAATCGACAATTTATTATCTTCTAATAATGAGATAACTTATGCGCTTTTTAATTCAAAAAAAACAAATAAATCTGCCAAAAGATAAAAAGAATTAAATTAGCGGTGTAAATTGTAACAAGTCTAAATGTATTTAGACAAACAATCATTACCACCATTTTTTAATCCCAAAAAAAACAAAACATGAAATTAAAGGCTACTTTATTTTTAATGCTGAATGTTGGTTTTTTCGCCGTGGCGCAGGAGAATCTGACATACCAAAAACCCTCTAAATCAATTTTGGATTTAGCCGATTACGAAAGAGCTCCAACAGTGTCTATGGATACTAAAAACGAAAATCTGCTCTTAATGTACCGCAGTACTTACAAAACCTTAGATGATCTGAATCAGGAAGAACTTCGTCTAGCTGGTTTAAGAATTAATCCGATTACTAATATTTCAAGCACAGTAACTTATACGACCAACCTTAAGATACGCAAAGTTAACAGTACAAACGACATACAAGTTACGGGTCTTCCTGCAAACCCAAAAATCAGCAATATAGCTTGGTCTCCAAACGACAAGAAAATACTTTTTTCGAACACTACAGCTACTGGAGTAGAGCTTTGGGTTTTGGATGTAGCCTCTGCTCAAGCTACTAGATTGACAGAAGCCACTGTAAATGCCAATCTTGGAAATCCGTTTAGTTGGTTGCCAGACAACGAAACAATCTTGGTGAAAATGCTTCCAAAAAACAGAAAGCCTTTGCTTGATTCTAAAAAAGATTTGCCGACTGGCCCAATTATTTCTAATGCATCTGGGGAAAAATCTCAAAACAGAACTTATCCAGACATGCTTAAAAACAAAAATGACGAAATCAATTTTGAAAACATCATTACTTCTGAATTGTACAAAGTAAGCTTAAACGGAAATGCTGTTTTGTTTAAAGAAGCGGCTATGTTTTCAAGTGAAAGAATATCGCCAGACGGAAATTACATCATGCTGACTACCATTCACAAACCATTTTCTTACGTAGTTCCGTTATACAGATTCCCTTCTAAAACCGTTGTTTACGACATAAGAGGAAAAGAAATCAAGACCGTAAACGAAGTGCCGCTAAGCGAAATCATGCCAAAAGGTTTTATGGCTGTCCGAAAAGGAAAAAGAGAAATGACATGGAGAAACGACAAACCGGCTTCTTTAGCTTATGTTGTGGCTCTAGATGAAGGTGATCCCGCAAATAAGGTTGAATATAGAGACGAATTATTTCTTTGGGATGCTCCTTTTACCGAAAATCCGGTTTCGTTTGCCAAAACACAGCAACGTTTCGACAATATTATTTGGGGTACCGATAGTATTGCCATTCTTTCAGATCAATGGTACGATACCCGTAATACCAAGACATATTTAATAAATCCGTCAAATCCTGCTCAAACTCCAAAAGTAATTACAGATAGAAACGCTCAAGACGTGTATTCTGACCCAGGTAATTTTGAAACCAAAAAGAATGAATACAACAGGCACGTACTATCTCTCGAAAAAGACAACGCTTATCGTATTGGTGAAGGATATACCAAAGACGGTCAATTTCCTTTTATTGATGAGTTTAATACCAAAACGCTTCAGACCAAGCGTATTTATACTTCTCCATATAAAGATAAAAAAGAAGACTTGCTTGAAATCGATGTTAAATCAGGAAAAGTGCTAGTTCAAATTCAGTCAAAAAGCGAATATCCGAATTACTATTTTAGAAACATTCACAAAAAGAACAGCCTAACACCAATTACAGCTTTTAAAAATCCGTTTGAAAGCATTAAAAATGTAAGCAAAGAGGTAATCAAATACAAAAGAAAAGATGGTGTAGAACTTTCGGGAACTTTATATCTTCCTGCCGGCTACGACAAAACCAAAAAAGAAAAACTACCGCTTTTAATTTGGGCTTATCCTGCTGAATACAAAGACAAAAATAGTGCGGGACAATCTACACAAAACTCAAATGAGTTTACTTTTCCGTATTACGGATCTTTTGTGTATTGGGTGACCAAAGGTTATGTAGTTTTAGATGATGCCGCATTTCCAATTATTGGGGAAGGAACGACAGAACCAAATGATAATTTTGTTTCGCAGCTGGTCGCTAATGCAGAAGCTGCTATAGATGCCGTTGATGCCTTGGGGTACATCAACAGGAAAAAAGTGGCTGTTGGAGGACATTCTTACGGCGCTTTTATGACAGCAAACCTATTGACGCATTCTAATCTTTTTGCCTGCGGTATTGCCCGAAGCGGTGCTTACAACAGAACCCTTACTCCATTCGGATTCCAGACAGAACAAAGAAATTACTGGGAAGTTCCAGAAGTGTACAACACTATGTCTCCTTTTATGAATGCTGACAAAATGAAAACACCAATTTTGCTGGTTCACGGAGAAGCAGATAATAATCCTGGGACTTTTACTTTACAAACAGAGCGTTACTTCCAAGCTTTGAAAGGTTTAGGAGCGCCTGCGCGAATGGTTATTCTTCCGAAAGAATCTCACGGTTATGCCGCTAAAGAAAATATCTTGCACCTGTTATGGGAACAAGATCAGTTTTTAGAAAAATATTTAAAAAACTAATTTTCTCACTGAATTTAAAAAAGAAAACCCGACAGATTGAATTTGTCGGGTTTATTTTTATAAATAGTTTAAAGCCAGAAAAACTTCTTGTTCGAGCGGCAAATCGATTTCACTTTCAAAAAAGATCAACTGTCTTTTATAAACCGCTTCTATTAAATAGTGTCCGCCTCTAAAATAAGTCCGTCTTATTTTCACCAAAAGTTTGGACTCAGAAACCATTTTGAATTGATGCGGATATACTAAAGTCCTATGTGTTTCGTCCTCGTAAGGCAATAATAAATGAGTCGGAATCTCATTTACTTCGCCAAAAAGCGAAGCCACATACTTTGTTTGCGGATCCTCATAGATTTTGCTCGGATTATCTTTTACAATCACTTCTCCGTTGCGCATCACAATAGCATGATCAGCAAAAGACAAGGCGTCTGTACTGTCATGAGTAGCTATAATGCAGGTAATTCCTTTCTGTTTCAAATAACGGAACAAATTACGACGAAGTGCGTTTTTCCTAAAAGCATCAATCTGGCTGAAAGGCTCGTCGAGCAAAATTACTTCGGGTTCTAAAGCCAAAACGCGTATTAAAGCTACACGCTGTTGCTGTCCTCCACTTAAGAATTTAGTCTTAACATTGGCAAATTGTTCCATTTCTACCATTTCGAGCAGTTCCTGAACTCGTAGTTTTTTCATGTTGGCAAAACCGTTCGAAAGGAATTTACCAACATTCTCTGCAACAGTTTCATATGGAGCCAAATCGAAATCCTGTGCAAGATATTTCATATAGGGCATTCCGGGAATCAAATTGAATTTTGGTCCCAAAATTGGTTTTCCGTCATAAAAAATCTGTCCTTCATCCAAATCATACAATCCATAAATAAGCTTAAGCAGTGTGCTTTTTCCACAGCCGCTCTCGCCAATAATGGCAATATTCTGACCTTTCTCAATAGTAAAGGAAATATTTTTTATAACAGGATTTTCGGTATACGAAAAAGTGATATTTTGAATGTCGAGCATGAGTTGTAATTAGAAAAGGTCAAATTTACGATGTTTAAGTTCTAAAGTCAAAAAAAAGCTGCTTCAAATATGAAACAGCTTTTTTGATTATTTATTTTGTTGGAAATTATCTTCCTGCTTCGCTTTTAGCATCATTAACCATTTTGTCGTTTGCTGTAATGGCAAATTCAACGCGACGGTTTTGCGCTCTCCCTTCAGGAGTATCGTTTGTTGCGATAGGATCTGCAATTCCTAAACCAGAAGTTTTGAAACGGCTTGCTTTTAAACCTTTAGAAACTAAATAAGCCTGTACAGAAGCAGCTCTTTGTCCGGAAAGGGTTAAGTTATATTCTGGTTTTCCTGTGCTGTCGGTGTATCCAAAAATCTGAATATCGGTATCTGCATAGTCATTAAATACCGGAACCAATTTGTCTAGATTTGCTTTTGCCTGAGGCGTAAGTGTTGATTTATTAGTATCAAAACGAACAGCATTTTCATTCAAAGTCAAGTGAATTCCCTCTCCAACTCTTTCTACAGAAGCGCCTGGTAAAGCCTGATCGATTTCTCTTGCTTGTTTATCCATTTTGTTCCCGATAAGCGCTCCGGTACCACCACCAACGGCAGCTCCAATGGCAGCTCCTAAGGCTGCGTTTCCGCCTTTTCCTAAATTATTTCCTAGAACAGCTCCGATTACACCACCCGCTACAGCACCAATTCCTGCTCCTTTTTGTGTATTATTTGCGTTTTTTACCGAATCACAACTAGTAAAAAAACCAGTTACAACAAATAATACGCTTAAACCTAAAACAGTTATCTTTTTCATTTTTTTCTCTTTTTAAATATTAGTTTGCTCTTTGAAATTGGTAAGTTACATCTTTAACCTGCCCGCCAACGTTGATATTGTCAATCAACTGGAAAGAATTATCGGTCAAACCGGCAACTTTAAGCAGATATCCGTCTCTAACATTTTTTCGTTTTGTTCCTTCTTGAACGATTTTAAGTACAAAAAGCCCTTGATCGTTTATACTCCAAGCAATAGGAGAAGAAAATGCTGTACAATTTGGAGAATTCAAAGTCATTGTACCTTTGTTGTTATTTGAAATAAAACTCCATGAACTTCCGATAAAACATTTAGAATCTGCAAGGTCAAATGAGTTTACTTTGATGTAATCAGAACCAGCGTATGTTACGTTTGTCAATACCCAGTTTCCTTTTATAGCGACTTGAGTCGGTCTGTCCAATTTTTTAGAAAGCGGTGTTTCTGTTGAGGCTGTCGATGAGGCAGATTTACACGCAAAAAACATTGCGGCAATCATGCATAAAAAAATACTCTTCTTCATTTGTACAATTTTTTTAGATTATTATTTTGCCTTTTTAACAATTATTGTACCACAAATATACGATTCGTTCGAATATTTATCGTTTTAGAATCTATTTATTTTCTTTCAAAATTAACATTTCCGACATTTTGTCACCTTATAAAAATTGGTATTTTATTTGACTAAGTGAAAATCATCAAATTAAACTCAAAAATTAAAAAATATGGCAACAGGTAAAATTAATGTTTCAGTAGAAAACATTTTTCCATTAATTAAAAAGTTCTTGTACAGCGACCATGAAATTTTCTTGCGCGAGCTTGTTTCTAACGGAACTGATGCTACTTTAAAATTAAAACATCTTATCAGCATCGGCGAAGCGAAGGTAGAATACGGAAACCCGATTATCGAGGTTAAAGTAGATAAGGAAGGTAAAAAAATCCACATTATCGACCAAGGTTTAGGAATGACGGCTGACGAAGTTGAAAAATACATTAACCAGGTAGCATTTTCGGGAGCTGAAGAATTCTTGGACAAATACAAAGATTCTGCAAAAGACTCTGGAATTATCGGACATTTTGGTCTTGGTTTCTACTCTGCATTTATGGTAGCTGAAAAAGTTGAAATCATTACAAAATCATACAAAGACGAGCCAGCAGCTCACTGGACTTGCGACGGAAGCCCTGAATTTACTCTAGAGCCAGCTGACAAAACTTCACGAGGTACAGAAATCATTCTTCACATTGCAGAAGATTCTTTAGAATTTTTGGATGATTCTAAAATTAGTGGCTTATTAAACAAATACAATAAGTTTATGCCAATTCCGATTAAATTCGGAACTAGAACTGAAACTCTTCCAAAACCAGAAGATGCTCCTGAAGATTATGTTAATGAAACTGTTGAAACCGACAACATCATCAACAATCCAAATCCAGCATGGACAAAACAGCCTTCTGAATTATCTGACGAAGATTATAAAAACTTCTACAGAGAATTGTATCCAATGCAGTTTGAAGAGCCGTTATTCAACATTCACTTAAACGTTGATTATCCGTTTAACTTGACTGGAATCTTGTATTTCCCTAAGCTGGGAACTGATATGCAGATTCAAAAAGATAAAATTCAACTGTATCAAAACCAAGTTTACGTGACCGACAACGTAGAAGGAATTGTACCTGAATTTTTGACAATGCTAAAAGGAGTAATCGATTCTCCGGATATTCCGTTAAATGTTTCTCGCTCTGGATTACAGGCTGACGGCGCTGTTAAGAAAATTTCGAACTATATTACTCGTAAAGTAGCGGATAAATTAAAAGCATTATTCAACGAAAACCGTGCTGATTTTGAGCAAAAATGGAATGACATTAAAATCGTTTTAGAATACGGAATGCTTTCTGAGGAGAAATTCTACGAAAAAGCAGGCGCATTTGTTTTATATCCGACAGTAGACGATACTTATTTTACTTTGGAGGAATTAAAAGAAAAACTAAAAGAGAACCAAACTGATAAAGACGGAAAACTTGTAATTCTTTACGCTGGAAACAAAGATGCACAGCATTCTTACATCCAGGCAGCAAAAGACAAAAATTACGAAGTATTGCTTTTAGATTCTCCGATTATTTCGCACTTAATTCAGAAAATCGAAAACGACAATAAAGACCTTACTTTTGTTCGTGTTGATTCTGACCACATTGACAATTTGATCAAAAAAGAAGAAAATGCAATTTCAAAATTATCTGATGACGAAAAAGCAGCTTTAAAAACTTCTTTGGAAGCTTATATTCCGAAAGCTTATAGCGTACAGCTAGAAGCTATGGACTCTCAAGCCGCTCCTTTTATCATTACGCAACCAGAATTCATGCGTAGAATGAAAGAAATGAGCCAGACTGGCGGAGGTGGAATGTTCGGAATGGGCAATATGCCAGAAATGTACAATTTGGTTGTAAACACCAATTCTGACCTAGCTTCAAACATCTTAAATACAGAAGATAAAGTACATCAAGAGCATTTGGTAAAACAAGCCTTAGATTTGGCTAAATTATCTCAAAATCTATTAAAAGGCGAAGCTTTAACTGCTTTCGTAAAAAGAAGTTTTGAAATGATTAAATAATTAAAAATAGTAATTTTTCTCGAAGCCCTGTAAGCTAGCCTACAGGGCTATTTTTTTTGTACTTGACAAAAAAGGAATTCATTAAAAACAAAACAATTACGTTACGTATATATACAAAAAAACTTATATTTTTGAAATACTTTTAATACGAAAATACCACCAACAAATCAATGCGATTATCGAGGAGCCAGCCCAAAATCCTAAACCGAGTAGGCAGTTAAAACCCAAGAACAATGTTTTATGTACGATTAAACAAATTACGAATTATCAAAAATGGAGATTTGCTTGGAAAAGGCGAAATCCAATTTATGAGTTTTATTAATCAGTCAACTGATAGTTTTCCTGATTTTAATGAATTTTTCGAAACCAATGATGAAAACCGAAAAAAAGAGATTATCAAAGATGCGGTTTCAAGAGTTATTCAATCCAGAATTCTTCTGACTATCAATAAAGTAAAAGACAAAAGCATAATTACTTTTGGCGACACAGGATACATTGTCTACAAAGAGAATAAAATTCCGAAAGATTTTAGTTGGCAGATTATTGCGGTTGATTTAGACAAAAAAACACGCGATAATGCCGGATTAATCAAATCAATTTTGACTGATGCAAACATCAGCACCATAACAAAAGGAATAGAAGTCCTGGCCAAAACCAGCAATCCGATTAGTGGCGCCGTGGTGGAGCTTTCTAAACTAGTTACCGGAATCATTTTAGATTTAGCAAAAAACAAAAAAGACGACCAAGTTGGCTATTTCCTTGCTTCATTTATTGAAAAACTCGATTATCCGAACGGAATTAGAGACCGTCAAGATGTACCAGACCTCACCGGCAATATATTTGTTGATTATTCTATTTTTGGATATGAAGATTATGCACTAAAAGGCGTTGAAGCAGTAGAATAATCAGCCTTGTTTTTAAAACAATCTGAAAAATCCTGTAAAAATTTAATTTACGGGATTTATTTTTTTGAAAAAAGGGTAATTATCCCCTTTTTTACAAAAGCCCTAACTTATATTTTTACGCCATTGAAAATCAAAACTTTAAAACAAACGTTTTAATCTACAAGAAAAACATTAGGTGACAATATAAAAATTCAGTTCAGGAAGGCGGCGGTGTTCTCGATTGAATTCGGAGGCTGTGCATATATTTAGAAAAAGATGATAATCTTTTTTAAGTTTAGCTGAAACATCTGCTCAAAGTATCAATACGATGCTCATGGCTGCCGCCAGAACTTATATTTTTCACGTCTTTAGATTCCAATCCTTTTTCATCTTTTAAAATACTTTGGTCGCTGTTTTCTATAGAATCTCTATTCTAAATACAGTTAATCCTGAGTTACGATTCATTTTTCAGAACTGATTTTTAATTACTTAAATTTTCAAAATCCCGATAAATCGTGTTAAGGATTTTTTTTATGACTGATTTTTTTCATTACATTTGGATGCCTTATTAATCTCATCTTAAAACAAAAACCAAATGAAAAAGACCGTAATTGTACTTTCGGCTGTTTGTTTATCAGCATTTCTGTATGTCTCATGCTCAAATAACGATGACATTATCAATCAGTTTGATACCACATCTGTAAGCGCTTCTGTAGTAATAGATGCCTTGACTGATTTAGATATCAAAAATGCATTAACCATAACCAATACCAATCCGGCAGCAAAACCCGCTGAGACTCCTGTAACAAACTGCGCTAATATTACTGTAGAAAGCCCAAGCGGAACCGAATATCCCAAAGTTTATACAGTAGATTACGGAACAGGTTGCACATTAAACAATATTGCACGAAAAGGAAAACTTAAAATTACACTTACGGGGCCAGTAATCGCCACAGGAAGCAAAATGACCATAGAGCGAATTAATTATTCTCTAAACAACTTTCTTCTTGAAGGCACTATCGAATACACAAATACAACTGCAACCGCGACTGTACCGCAATGGACCAGAAAGGTAACAAACGGAAAACTTACGGATATTCTTGGTCGTACATTTACAAATTCTGGCACTTGTACTGTAAAACAAACTGCTGGTGTCGACACTCCATATGTACTGGAAGACAATGTTTATGAAATGACAGAAGGAAATCACACGGTAACATCAGGAACTGGAGGAACAGTAACACTAACAATCCAAGAAACATTAATTAAAAAATATTCTTGCGAGTATGTTTCTCAAGGCAAACTAAAAATTCAAAACACCTTTTTAAATGGCGTGGTCGATTACGGAAACAATACCTGCGACAACAAATACACATACACGCACGAAAACGGCACAACTTACACCTTATCAATGTAATACTTGTTCTGATTTTTTAAAATAGAATGGTCCCGATTTAGAAATAGATTGGGACTTATTTTTTTATAAAAATAAAACTGCCACCTCTTTACATTTAAACTATTTTCTTTATTTTGCACCAAAATCTAAAAACCAATGAAAAAAACTATTATTGCTTTTGCTGCCTTAATCATTGCAGCATCTTGCAGCAAAAAAGAATCAACAGATACGGTACATATCACGGGAAACATTAAGGGTTTAAAAAAAGGAACCTTATACATTCAACGAATTGTTGACACCAACCTGGTAGCTATCGACAGCATCAAAATTGACGGAAACTCTGCTTTTGAAAGCACTATTAAATTAGAATCTCCAGAAATGCTTTATTTGTTTTTAGATCGCGGAGTGACAAATTCATTAGACAACAATATTTTATTTTTTGCCGAGCCTGGAAACATGACAATCAACACCGACTTGGATAATTTTATTGCTGGTGCGAAAATTACAGGTTCTAAAAATCAGGAATTGTATGAACAGTATGAAAAGATAAATTCTCGTTTTATTGACGAAAACCTTTCTATGGTTGAACCTCGTTTCAAAGCGATAAAAAGACAGGACCAGAAGGCATTGGACAGCCTAAATCTTAAGCAGGAATCTAATATAAAGAGAAAATATCTTTACGCAACAAATTTTGCGCTTACAAACAAAGATTACGAAATCGCGCCTTATATTGCCATGTCACAGATTTACGACATCAATGTGAAGTTTTTAGACACCATTCAGAAATCAATGAGTCCAAAAGTCGCGAAATCGCTTTACGGTAAAAAGTTAACCAAATATGTAGCTGACATCAAAAAAGAGCAACAGAAAGCTACAACAGCCGCTCCAGCGACAACAAACGAATAAATCTACAAAAAAGCTCTGACGAATTTTCAGGGCTTTTTTTTGTAGAAATTCCAATACTTTAAATTCTAAATTTCAATTTTTCTCAAATTCTAAATTATTGAAATTTGAAATTTTTGTATTTTTTGGAAAAATTTCCAAAAATAAAAAAACCACCTACTTTTGTAGATGGTTTTCATTTTGAGCCGATAGAGGGACTCGAACCCACGACCTGCTGATTACAAATCAGCTGCTCTAGCCAGCTGAGCTACATCGG
>NZ_SJTF01000008.1 GCF_004634245.1 Flavobacterium foetidum | reverse complement strand
AAAATCGGGAAGGCGACAGTTCGAATCTTGGTGTTCTTCGCAAAATAAAAGGGGGATTAGCTCATTTGGCTAGAGCGTCCCGATGAAAAATCGGGAAGGCGACAGTTCGAATCTTGCTATTCTTCGCAAAACAAAAGGGGGATTAGCTCATTTGGCTAGAGCGTCCCGATGAAAAATCGGGAAGGCGACAGTTCGAATCTTGGTGTTCTTCGCAAAATAAAAGGGGGATTAGCTCATTTGGCTAGAGCGCTACGCTGGCAGCGTAGAGGCGACCGGTTCGAATCCGGTATTCTCCACAAATAATATAAATAATACCCAAATAGATATTGAATCTGTTTGGGTATTTTTTTTTTTTAGCATCATTTCTATGTTTTATACCTACATCATATATTCGGAAACACTAGACAAATATTATGTTGGTTCATGTCAAAATATTGAGCAACGTTTACAAGATCATTTAAATAGTAAAAGTAAATTCACAAAAGTTGCAAAGGACTGGAAATTAAAATATTTTGAGACATTTCCAACAAGAAGCGAAGCTTGCAAAAGAAAATTACAAATCAAGAAAATGAAAAGCCGAAAATATATCGAAGACCTTATTAAAACAAAAGGCTAGAGTTTTTCAGAAGAAAAGAAAATTCTGCAAAGGACTCAGAATTTTAATGCCAAAAATTCAATATTATTTCTCATTTGCCACATCATCTGAATCTACATCGGCTTTTTTCGGCTTTTGTAAAATCGTTATTCAACAAATTTTCTAATTTCTTTTTCTCTTTAAGATTTTTTCTAATTGTCAATACTACTAAAACAACAATCAAAACAGCGACTACTCCTATTACAATCCAATTAATTTCCATAGTTTAAATTTTAACTCAAAGTAAAAATTTAAACTACTTACCATATTATCAAAAGGTTAAGAAAACAATTCTGAAGCAGTTTTTCATAATCCTATAATTTGAAGGATATTTCTTTAAAAGGTTTCTTATTTTTGTTTAGAGTCTCAATCATTTTAAAAACGACAAAACTTATAACTGTCGCCAAAGAGTTAAAAGCTACTAAACACTAAAAAATGAAAAAAGAAATATTAGATCGAATCCAGCAAATCGGCGGAAACATCGACAAAGTAAAAGGAAATTCATTACAGGAAGTTTTACAGTCAATAGAATTCAATCACCCTCTATATACCGACTATTACGAAGATGAACTATACGGAATCGACGAGTTTTATGCCGATAACCGTGAATTATATTTGGAAAGCAGAAAACAATTTTACGACCGTTTACTAGATCATTTTTTCTCTGATCACGAACATCCTTATGGACAAGATTTTTATAGAAATTTTCTTTTTACGCCTTTTAAAAAAGGCACAAAAGATTTTGAAGAACTTGACGGTTTAGTAGAAGAAAGCGAAGTTAGAGAAGTTGTCAAAGGCACAGAGTTAGATTTTATCTGTATTTGTTATTCATACGGATATCCAGATCACTTCTTTATCTGTTTAACAGATCCAAATCCTGAAAACCCAACCGTTTATTCAACTGATCACGAAGTCTTTTTCAGTGAAATTGAAGACGAAGGAACCCTTGAAGACTTTCTTAAACGTTATTTGACTAAAGATGAATTTCTAGAAATAGTTAAAAATTATATTGAGAATGAAAAAACGGATAAATAATTTTCACTCAAAGATAATCCTGCTCTCATCATATCATCTTTACATCATATTCCAAATTCAGGCAAAAAACTTATTTTTATCATACAAAAGCAAATGCCTTTTGGAGAAAAAACAACCAAACGCCATAATTACAAAGTAAAACTCCAAATCTATGAACTTAAAAATTCAGACTTTTTTTGTTGCCACGACATTGCTGCTAATTTCGTGCGGCGATAAAAAATCAGAAAACAAGAATACGGTCAGCCCAGTTCAAAACGCTTCGGTTGAAACCGATACTACACAAACCTTAGAACAACAAGTACCACGAAAAGAATCCATCAACTTGTTCAATCTTACTTACAGAGATAGCAGCAGTGTTTCTTTTGTTTCTCTTTCAGACATCTATCCGATGGACGGAACCGATTCAGATTCACTTGTTCTGCCAGATCCGAAGAAAATGGAAAAAAAAGCTTCGCAGTATTTTACGTTGGATAAAAATTACCGGAAAAGATTCTTATCAAAAACTGGAATTTCAGAAAGCGATTCGATTTTTATTTACGATTATGCTAAAAATAAACTGGTTGCCTTGGCTATAAAAAACCTTAAAACAGCCGCTTTGATAAACGGTTATGCCTCCGAAGAAGATTGGCCATACAACCGTTACGATTACATGACTGGATTTGAAATCAGCAACAAATATCTAAAAGGATTTAGTGACTATTATACGGACGTTCTAGTATATGCCGGCAAAGAAAACCCGTTTGTTCGTGGACAGTTAACTCCAATAAAATGGCAAAAAACAACTGCCAAGTCTTTTCCATCAAAACCTCTGACCAAAGAAGGAAAAGAATATGTTGGAGACGCCAAAAAAGGAGACACGCACAAGTACACCGCAAACGGATTTGATTATTTCCTCCAGGACTATCTCGACGAAAGAAAATTTGTAGCCGCAAGACGATTGCTTGTAATCGATTCTAAAACCAAGGAAGTCTATATCGAAAAATTTTATGGAAGAGGTGAAGGAACTTCAGTTTCGCCTTTAAACCATGAAGCCGAGAACGGAGTTATCCAATGGACGGGAAAACTCTTTAAAAACAAACCATTCGTAGTGTTTGGTTTTCAATACGAATCATTTGGCTGTCCAGGAATTTCGTTTATAGATAAATCAAACGAAGATGTTTACATTCAATGCGACAATAGGCATTAATTAATTTTCAGCAGCAGTAGTTTTCGTTTCCAAATCACGACTTCTCCCCGTTGTTCGCCAATCCCATATCGCTCACGGAGAACGTTTTATTTCTCAAGAACGAGCAACTATTTTAAGAAACTCGAATTAAAGTGACATAAATAAAACGGCCAACAAAATCTGCTTTGAAATAAAAAGAACAACCAACAAAACCAAAAATTATGTCCGAATTAAGCTCATTATATTGTAAAGTAAAAATCACAAAACCACAACTCAAAAAATTTCTAAACGCTCCACTCGACGAGCCGGAATTAAATCAAAATTGGCTCGATTTCTGGGAAAGTCGAAAGATGTATTCTAAATCTATTTTGACACAAGAATTGCTTCGCACCTATAATGACAACAGCAATCAAGAAGTTGTCGATGGCTGGATTGATTATCCTGAAGCAATGGCTTTTTCTGATTATGATGAAACGACTGAAGAATGGCACTGGGGCATGATGTTTTTCAGCGAAAATTATGTAGAAATGATTCCGATGTTTGCATTTATCATCAGTTTAGAAAAATACGTTACCGAAAGTCAGGAAAACAAAGCAATTGTTTTTCCGTTCTTTTGGGGCGACGATTCTGTTGACGCTTATATCTATTTTGAAAATGGGAAAGCAGTTTTAAGTCCGAAAGTGCAGGTTTTAAAAGATGTAGATTCTGAATTTGTAGAACAAACCAAAGATTATCTGGACAAAAAATGGGACCAGCTCTCGAAAGAAATGAATTTAAATGATTTGGATTAATCTACTTTCTCATCCAAAAAATATCATTTTACTGATCTATAATTGAAATAGCCATTTCTAAGAAATTAGAAGTGGCTGTTTTATTTAATCGACTATTATTCATTGGCTTATTATAATATAATAATAACTTTTGCTAGCTTCTTTTCCATAACTCGTCTCTTAATTTTATTCACACAATTTATTTTAGGAATACTCATGCAGCTAAAAAAAGAACTCGTAGAACAAGTACATACTATTATTGCCAATGCAAAAGACAGAGCCATCCGTTCTGTTGATACGGAACGAGTACTAATGTACTGGCAAATAGGCAAAGTGATTTTAGAAGAAGAACAAGACGGTAAAGAACGAGCAAAATATGGTGAATTTATCATAAAATCATTGTCAAACGAACTCCAGCCCAAGTTTGGCAGTGGATTTTCAATTCGGCAATTGGAGAGATACAGACAATTTTACAGAATATTTCCAAATACGTCCGCACTGCGGACGCAATTTAGCTGGACGCACTACAAAACATTATTAAGCATCGCAAATGAAGACAAAAGAACATTTTATATTGCTGAAACAGAGAAAAATAATTGGACGGCGAGAGAGTTAGAAAGACAAGTAAATAGTCAACTTTTTGAACGTCTCTTATTGAGCAACGATGTAAAATCTGTATTGACCGTTGCTAGACAAGAAAAACTTCCAACAGAGGCCAAAGACATAATTAAAGACCCAATGATACTGGAGTTTTTAGGATTAAAACGAAAGGCATCTTATTATGAAAAAGATTTAGAAAGCGCAATCATTACACATCTACAAGATTTTTTACTCGAAATTGGTAATGGGTTTTCTTTTGTTGCAAGGCAAAAACGTATACATCTAGATGGTGATGATTTTTTTGCTGACCTTGTTTTCTACAATAGATTATTACAAGCTTTTGTGATTATGGAAATCAAAACAGAAAAATTGACGCATCAAGACATCGGACAATTGCAGAAGTATGTTAACTACTTTGATCGCTTTGAAAAACAAGATTTTGAAAATCCAACCATTGGAATTTTGCTATGTGCAGACAAAAACGACGCGATGGCAAAAATAACCCTACCTGAAAACAATAAAACAATTATTACCAGCAAGTACCAACTATATCTACCAACCGAACAACAGCTAATAGCCGAAGTAAAAAAGGAAATAGAAAAATTAGATGGCAAAGATTAATTGCTGACCACCGAGACTTGAAATTTCAGATAAGTTTTAATATTACAAATAAAAATGACCTTATATTTTATAAAAGCGTGGTTCCTAATCATCACATTTAGTCTTTTAATTTCTGACTTTCTATTGTATAATTTTTTTGAGATGCAAGATGAAACTAAAAGCTGGTGGCTAATTATACTTACAGGTTTGTCCTTTTATTATTCTTTAAAGTTTGTTTTCTTATTGTCTCTTTCCTCGGTTTCTATTTTTCTGAATACTTATGAATCAATTAGAAACAACAGCTTTTATTCCCTATTATCTTATTGTGGTATTCCATTTATAACATTAGTATATATGATGTTGAGTGACGTATCAATAAATGAGTTAGATTTTGCGGCAATGAAAACGGGTTGGCATTTATCAATCCTATTGATTCTGCCACATTTGATAATAACTCTAATCGCCTATTTACATTTCAGAAAAAAAATAAAAATTGACAATGAATAAAATAGAAGTTTTACTAAGCAATGTTGACGCATATTTCAAAGAACATCCATCACATTTTGGCTGGTTGTTTATTGTATTGGGAATCGTACTTTTTATTGGCTCACTTAAACGCTGGAACTGGGTTTATGAAGACAAACCTGGTACAATCTGGGGAACACAATGGATAATTGAAACATTTGGTTTTAAAACTGCTCAAGTTCTTAAAATCTTGTTCAGCCTACTATTTATCGGACTTGGCATTATCTGGCTTTTGTTTTATTAAAGTATACCCGTTGGGTGTAATATTTTAACACATAGAAGCATAGTTTTTTGTGCCGAAAAAAGAAAATGGAAGAAACAAGTTTCTACACATAGCTAAACTATGTGAATTTAGACTAGTGAAACGTCTTTTTTAAGTTTAGTTAAACTATGTTTCTATGTGTTGAAAATAATTTCACCCAACGAGTTAAAGTATAATTTTATCTGTAATTACTATTCACCTATAACTAAACCCAGAATGAAAGCTTTAAAAAAAATACAAAAACTGATTTTTAGCCTCACTATTCTTTTTTTATCCCTAAACAATTCTAACGCACAGTCAACTTTAACCTTAAAACAGTTAAGCAAAAAATTTGGAGGAACATGGTACAATAGCACCAAAAAACACTATCTCACTTTTACTTTTGAAAAAGGATATGATTATGTAACGGTTGCGACCTGGAAAGGCAAAATAAACAGCCTCCAAAACATAGACGTATATAAAGCCTACATTGAAGCCAATAAACTAATACTTCCAGCAGAAAATGACGATCATCATGGCTGTTATTGCGAAATTGATATAGAAAAAAATCTTCTTGTCTACAAATGCAATCAGGGATTGAACTTTACAGACAATTTTTTGAATACTAAAAAACCGATTTTTGTAACTCTTTATAAAAAAGTAAAAAATTAACTTTTCTAAACCTTACATAAAATCTTTACGCCTCAGTGACAAAAACTTAATGAAGTAAAAACCCCATTCGAATCGAACCATAAAAATAACCCGAATTCGTATCAATTCCTGGATCTCTCAATTCCCTTCCTCGATAAATAAAAGAATACGAAATATTAAAGTTATTGCGGCGGTATTTTAAACCGGCTTCGGCATTAAATCGAAGCGGTTCCAGCTCAAATGTAATCGGACTTGTATCATTAAACATACTGCCTTCAATGGTGGCATCGTAAAACTGATAATTGACACTTGGCATTGCGTAGAAATAAAACTCCCGAATATCCGGCTGCACACTTGCACTTACCGAAGCATCATGAAGATTGGAATCGTAAACCGGAAGTAATTTCTTAAACCCAAATCTAGCCATAAAACCAGTTGAAACACCTGTGAAAATTGTTCCTACATTGGCCTCTGACTGAAAATGAAGATCTAAAAAATCATTATGTTTTGATGGAAACATTTTTTTGGAGTACATAACGTGCGCCTGTAGCCCAAGCGCATTATGAATCTGGTTCTCCCAGCCAAAAACTTTTTTGTAACCTATAATTTTATGAAATCCTTCCTGAAGTTCTTTTCCCATCGCATTTGGTCCGACAAAACCAACCTGAATATCTGTTTTTAGAACCGATTCGCTTTGGTAAAAAAAGCTTCTGCCTGCTTCCGCAAAAAGATAAGCCGCAAAAGGCCGATCATTTATGTCAACCGCTGCTTCGTTAATAAATCTCGGATTGTACAGATATTGCCCAATTCTGAACTCCGTAATTTTTTTATTGATTTTCTCGTTGTCGTTTTTACCTAAAAAGCGATAAAAAATTTCAAGACCATTGGTGTAATACATATCATTTTTGGATGAAGTATACAAATCATTATCGGTTATAAAACCGATTTCCGAAGTTTTTCCTTGTCCAAAAGTCAATGTTGTGGTTAATAGCAGAAAAGCAAGAAGCGTTTTTTTACTTTTCCTTGCCATCGTAATTGATTTTTCCAACATAACGCATTTCGCGCACGATTCGTTCTTTTCTTCTATTGATATAGCTTGAAGATCCTGTAGCTTTAAATTTTCTTGGATTTGGCAGAATTGCCGCAATTCCGGCTGCCTGCATTGGTGTTAAGCTCGAAGCATCTCGGCGGTACCAATGTTCTGTAGCAGCGTATGCACCGTAAACACCGTCGCCCATTTCAATGCTGTTCAGATACACCTCCATGATGCGCTCTTTTCCCCAGATAATTTCAATTAGAACGGTGAAATAAGCTTCAAGACCTTTGCGGAAATAACTTTTTCCTTGCCACAAGAAAACATTTTTTGCTGTTTGTTGCGAGATGGTACTGCCGCCTCTAATACGGCGTCCGCGTTCGTTGCTTTTATAAGCTTTTTGAAGCGCTTTAAAATCGAAACCGTTATGAGTCAAAAATGTTGCATCTTCGCTGGCAATAACCGCTTTTTGCAAATTCATTGATATTTTATCAAGTGGTTCCCAATCGTGGTCAAAATAGACTTCTTTTCCTGCCCATTTATTTTCGATGGCACGAATAACCATTAAAGGTGTGAATGGTACCGGAACATATTTGAAGAAAATTACCGAAGCAATCGAAATTCCGAAAAACCACAAAGCTGCTTTGATAAAAAACCATTTTATTCTTTCGCCCCAAGAGCGATTTCCTTTTTTTGAAGCCGTTTTTGGTTTAGGTTTACTTGCCGTTGTTGTTTTTTTTATCGGTCTTTTGGTTACTCCCATTATATTAAATCTGCTAATTCGGTTCCTATTAAACTTCCTATTGCCACCCCCATTCCTCCTAAACGTACTCCGCAGAACACATTTTCAGAAAGTTGGGTTACAACAGGATTCTTGCTATTTCCGACTCCCATGATACCACTCCATCGGTGGGCAATCTGAAAATTCTGATTTGGTAAAATTACATTTTTCAGCAAATCTTCCAATTTATTTTGAATAATTTTCGTCTGACCAAATTCGGTTGTCGTTTCGCCATCAAAATCAAGGTTTCTTCCTCCGCCTAATAAAATTCTGTCGTTTATATTTCTGAAATAATAATAACCTTTATCTAAATGAAACGTTCCTTTTATGTCTAAATTATGAATCGGTTCTGTAATTAAAACCTGTGCTCTGGCAGGCTTAACTGCTCCATTTGTAAGTGATGCGGCAAAACCATTTGTAGCAAAAAGCAGTTTTTGGGTTTTAAAACTAAAATGATTCAAAACAACTTCGACATGATTTCCTGTTTCTGCATAAGAGGTCACAGTCTGCTGATTGAGAATTAAAATACTTTCTGAAACCGCTTGTTTTAGCAATTCCTGCATCATATTTCCCGTATCAATCTGTGCTTCAAACGGATTAAAAATCAAATAATCATGAATATTTTCAAATCCAAAACGGTCTACTTCTTTTGAAAAAACAGCAGCTTTAAAAAGCGGTTTTAAAACTTCATTGATAAACGGAATTTTAGAAACACATTCGTTAAATCCAAATTCGTCTTCTTTCAAAAATAATTCGTAGCCGCCGTGAGGCTTAAAATCAATTGCTTTATCTCCTAGTTTTTTTCGGAGCAATTGGAGTCCTTTCCATCTTTTTTCGATAAGTGCCACAACATCCTCTTCTGAATGTGTTTTTAGGTCCTCCATAATTTCAGACAGACTTCCAAAACAAGCAAAACCTGCATTTTTGGTACTGGCTCCCTGGGGCAACATTCCACGTTCTAAAACCAGAATTTTTGCGGCTGGAAATCTTTCGCGCAAGCGCAAAGCTGTATGAAGACCAACGATTCCGCTTCCTACAATGGTGTAATCAATATTTGTAAACCAGTTTCTTAATTCCCAGTAGCTTAGTTCCATCATTTTATTAAATTCCAATTTTAAATTCCATATTCCAAACTTGGGTTAAATTACAAAACTTAATCAAATTCCAAATCTAAAATTCCAAATTCCAAGGATCAAACTATATCAACTTTGGAATTTGGAATTTCACGTTTGGAATTTTAACACTAATTGAGATTTGGATTTTAACTAATTGGATTTTAATTGTTGTATTTTTAGCGCACAAAAAATAGAATTTTTATTATGAAAAAAGTAGTAGTAACAACCTTAATAATGATGAGTTTAAACGCTATCGGACAAAATGTAATGTCGCCGGAATTGTTATGGAAATTAGGACGAGTAACAGCTCTCGGAATTTCAAAAGATGAAAAAAATGTAGTTTACAAGGTCTCTACGCCTTCGGTAGCCGATAACAAATCGACTTCTAAGCTTTATATTATTCCGGTTAACGGAGGAAATGCCACTGAAATTAAAGACACAAAAGACGTTTTAAAAGACAAAAACATTTCGCCTGACGGAAAATTTGTAGTTTATAATGACGAAGTTAAAATAGAAAAAGTTTTAGGAAAAGATTTTTATCCAAATCTTGACAAATCTCAGGCTCAAATCTACAATGGTTTAGATTATCGTCATTGGGATACTTGGAACGAAGGAAAATACAATCACGTTTTTTATAAAGAAAACCAAGAAGGTGCAAAAGGAATCGATATTATGAAAGGCGAAATTTTCGATTCGCCACAAAAACCTTTTGGCGGCGATGAAGATTACATCTGGTCTCCTGATAGCAAAAGCATTTTTTATGTCTGCAAGAAAAAAGCAGGAACCGACTATGCCATTTCTACCAACACCAATATTTACGAGTACAACTTAGAAACTCAGAAAACCACCAACAAAACCGAAGACAATTTGGGTTACGATACAGCGCCACAGTTTTCTCCGACGGGAAATTTATCTTGGTTGCAAATGAAACGTGACGGTTACGAATCGGATAAAAATGACATTATTGTTGAGTTTAAAGGCATCAAACAAAACTTGACTGCCGGCTGGGACGGAACTGTAGATAATTTTATCTGGAGCAAAGACGGAAAAAATGTGTTTTTTGTGGCTCCAGTCGATGGAACAAAACAGCTTTTTACAGTTAATTTTCCAGGCGTAACAAGAATCGCAATCAACGTTCGACAATTAACAAAAGGAGATTTTGACGTTAGCGATTTGGTCGGCATTGTTGGAGATGAAATTATCGTGACCAGAACCGATATGAATCACGCAGCTGAAATTTACTCTTTCAACTTAAAGAAAAACAGCTGGAAACAAATCTCGAATGTAAATACCGACACTTACAAAACTTTAGCCTTAAGCAAAACAGAAAAACGTTATGTTACCACGACCGACGGTAAAAAAATGCTGGTTTGGGTAATTTTGCCTCCAAATTTTGATGCCTCAAAAAAATATCCAACTTTGTTATTCTGTCAAGGAGGGCCACAAAGTCCGTTGACACAGTCGTATTCTTTCCGTTGGAATTTCTCTCTAATGGCCGCTAAAGGTTATGTAGTTGTGGCACCAAACCGTCGTGGAATGCCAGGACATGGTGTTGAATGGAATGAGCAAATAAGTAAAGACTGGGGCGGACAAGTAATGGACGATTACCTTTCTGCAATCGACGATGTCGCAAAAGAAAGCTATGTCGACAAAAGCCGCTTAGGATGTGTTGGAGCGAGTTACGGAGGATATTCTGTATTTTATTTAGCGGGAATTCACAAAAACCGTTTCAAAACTTTTATTGCTCATGATGGTGTTTTCAACACGGTTTCAATGTTAGGAACAACTGAGGAGGTTTTCTTTAACAATTGGGATTTTGGCGGACCTTACTGGGAAAAAGATAATGCTGCAGCACAAAAAGCTTATACTATTTTCAATCCGGCAACTTTGGTTCAGAACTGGAATAAGCCAATTTTGATTTTCCAAGGAGGAACCGATTTCCGCGTGCCGATTGGTCAATCTCAAGAAGCTTTTCAGGCAGCGCAGTTGCGAGGCATCAAAAGCCGATTTGTGTATTTTCCAGACGAAAATCACTGGGTACTAAAACCGCAAAATGCTCAGGTCTGGCAAGGAGAATTCTTTAAATGGTTAGAAGAAACTTTATAAGAGCAAGAAAGACTAAAAAACAGCCGTAGATTTTACATAATCTACGGCTGTTTTATTGTGTTAACATAGCAATTATATAACATATTGATAGTGAATTCTATTTATAAAACAGATTTTTTTAAATAAATTGCAAGTGAATTTTAGAAGCAAATACCTCGTCAACCCCAGATAAATATTATGGAGAGCAAAAAAAGTTATACCGCACTCAAAGTGTTATTCAGTTATGTTGCATTACTCGCTCTTGTGGTTACGGTTGGATGGTTTTTATATTCAGAAAATGTAGTTTATAACAATCTTGAAGATAAAATTGCATTTGAAAAAACCAAAATACTTCGCGTTAGCAAATTATTCTCTAATGTCTACAAAACCGAAGGCCTTGCCAGACAAACTATTCAGACCAATTCTGATAAAGACTTCAAGAATTATTTGATTGAAAGTGATTCGCTACGTCTTCGCATTGATACTTTAAAACAGATTGTAAGAACAGAATATCAAAAAACATTGCTAGACAGTGTTACTTATTTTTTGGCTGAAAAAACAAAAAACATCAGACAACTAAGAGAAATAAAAAACAAAGCAGATGACGAAACCTCTGTAAATAATGCCATTGACGAAATCACCAAAATGGAGTTCAATCTTAGAAAGTTAGAACTTCAGGACTTTACCAAAAATCCAAATCAGCTTGGCACTTACCAGCGCAGCGTACTCCAGAAATATGTTGATTATCTCAACCAGAATATTCCAGACGACAGCACCAATACATTGAGCAAAAAAGCGTCAGATTCTATTTTGGCTAATTCCAAAAAACTGCTGAGCTCGGTTAAAATGAAAGCCGAAAAAAAGAAGGAATCCTTAAATTTTGAAGAAAACAAACTTCTTCAGAATGAGATTGCCATTTCAGACCAACTGCGAAAAGTACTTCGAATCATCGAAAGGGAAATTATTATCAACTCCATAAAAAACAATTCATTAAAAGAAAAATCACTAAAGAGAGTCAACGAAATTGTAACAGCTTCGGCGGTAATCGGTTTACTGCTGACTGTTTTCTTTTCGATATTGATTGTCAGTGATTATTCGAAATCACAGCTTTATAAAAAACAGCTAGAAATCGCCAACTTCAAGACCAAAAATCTTTTAAAAAGCCGCGAACAGCTGATTTCTACAGTGAGCCATGATTTAAAAACGCCTTTGAGCACCATCGTAGGCTATTCTGAACTTTTAGGAAATTCGGATGTCAATACCAAGCAGTCGTATTTCATTAAAAATATTAAAAATTCGAGCGAATATATCACACAGCTTGTTCAGGATTTACTAGATTTTTCTCAGATAGAAGCTGGAAAAATCACGATTGAAAAAGTTCCGTTTTTTCTACCAGAAATAATCGAAGATGTTGCCAAAAACATCCAAACAGTTTATAAACAAAAAAACATCGACCTGATCATCAATGTCGACGAAAAATTGCACAAACGTGTTGTGGGCGACCCATTTCGTTTAAAACAAATTTTGACCAACATTGTCGGAAATGCTTATAAGTTTACCGAAGAAGGATATATCAAAATTGCTGCTTACGCTAATGAAAACCAGACCTTTACTATCACAATTGAAGATACTGGAATCGGAATTGAAAAAGCAAACCAAAAACTGGTCTTTGAAGAATTTGCGCAAGCCGATGAAAACATCGAAAAAAAATACGGCGGCACCGGTTTAGGATTGTCCATCTGTCAAAAAATAATTTCTATCCTGGGAGGAAAATTAAGCTTGGAAAGCACTTTCGGAAAAGGAAGCACTTTTACCATCGAACTTCCTTTATCGTTTGACAACAGCGAGAATCAGACGGAACAAGTTAAAAAACAACCGACATTTATAAACAACAAAAAACAGATTTTTGTAGTGGTTGACGATGATATAAACCTGCTGAATTTGACAAGCGGTGTCTTAAAACAAGAAAAACATCAAGTCATGTCGTTCAGCAGTGCATCTAAAGCGCTCGAAAGCATTCAGAACAAACCTTTTGATTTTGTCATAACCGACATTCAGATGCCGGGAACAGATGGTTTTATGTTTTTAGAAAAACTAAAAAACTCTCCAGATATTTATTATCGAAACCAACCTGTGATTGCACTTACGGGAAGAACAGATTTGGATCTTTCTGTTTACATTGACGCTGGATTTACTACTGTTGTTAAAAAACCATATTCTCCAAAAATACTTTTGGAAACCATTCAGCACATCCTCGATAATGACGAGATTCCGAACACAACAGATTCTGAAATGTTGCAGACTGACAATACAGAGCTGTACACCTTAGAAACCTTAAAAGATTTTTTAGGACATGACGAAAATGCCTTAAAAGAAGTCATTCGCTCTTTTATAGAAAGCAGCGTCGAAAATCTCGAATTGCTGGAAACTGCCATTAAAGAAAAGAATACAGAAGAAATCAAATCTATTGCGCACCGTATCGCACCAATGTTCAAACAAATTCAGGCAAATGAAATTGGCGAAATATTGAAAAATATTGAAAAAGATGAATTTAGCACCGATCTCTTTACCAACAGATACAAAGATTTAATAACCAAAACAGCGGTCTTGTTTGAAGCGTTAAAGCAAGAATTATTATAGAGCAAGCCTTTACTGCTCTATATTATATTGCTTAAGTTTGTTGTAAAGCGTTTTTCGTGTAATTTTTAGCAGTTTGGCCGCTTCAGACTTATTATTCTGCGCTTTTGACAAGGCATGAATAATAGCTTCTTTTTCGTTTTCTGACAATGAAAAAACAGTATTCGACGGTTGTTTCTGAATCTGGAAAAATTCTGCCGGCAATACCTCGCTTTCAATAAAATCTCCTCTTGTTAACAGCGCGGCACGTTTTACACAGTTTTGCAATTCACGTAAATTCCCTGGCCAGCTGTAGTTTTGAAAAATAGAAACCACTTCTGGCGAAAAACCGATCACTTCTTTATGCAGTTGCTGATTTGCTTTTTCTAGAAAATAATCGGCAAAAACCATCAAATCTTCTCCTCTGTCTTTTAATGATGGAGACTGAATCGAAAATTCATTGATTCTATGGTATAAATCTTCTCTAAAATCGCCGTTTTTTACTGCCTCGCGTAAATCTTCATTGGTAGCCGTAACAATGCGGATATCGACGTTTATTTCCTTATTGCTGCCCACCGGTTTGATTTTTCTTTCTTGAAGAGCCCTCAATAACTGAATTTGATTTTCATAGGAAAGGTTTCCGATCTCATCCAGAAAAAGCGTACCGCCGTTTGCAGCTTCAAAATAACCTTTTTTATCGCTGATGGCTCCTGTAAACGAACCTTTTAGGTGGCCAAAAAATTCGCTAGCTGCCAATTCTTTCGGAATAGCACCACAGTCGACTGCAATAAAATTATTGTCTTTTCTTCTACTTTGCTGGTGAATGCTTTTGGCTATAATTTCTTTTCCGGTGCCGCTTTCGCCGATAATCAAAACAGACATATCGGTTGGACTAACCAATTGTATGTGATCGAGCAATTTTTTTGAAGCAGGAGAAATTCCTTTCACAAAATCATTTTCCGACGAAGATTGCTTTTTAGGCCTCTTTTCTTTTGCTGGAGCCTCCTCTTCTTTTAATTGAGGAGTCTGCAAGGCATTAGTAATAACCAAAAGCACCTCATCTGGATTGAAGGGTTTAGAAATATAATCTGCTGCGCCATTTTTGATTGCTTTTACAGCAGTGTTCACATCAGAGTAGCCCGTCATGAGAATGACAGGAATATGAGGATATTCGTTTTTAAATTCAGACATAAGTCCGATTCCGTCAGAATCAGGCAGACGAAGGTCGGTCAAAATTAAATCAAAAGATTCTTTTTTGACTGCTGTTCGTGCTTCTGCAGCAGAGAATGCAACGGTTACATCATAGGCTTTTTTAACCAGGAATTTTTCGAGTAATTTACAAAAAGCGATGTCATCTTCTATCAATAAAATCTTTTGCATTTGCTTGGAGGGACTTTTTTGCTAAAATAATACTAATAAAATTGTCTTTTCATAAAATTATGCAAAAAAAAAGAGATTGCGTTGCAGCAATCTCTTTTTCACCAAAAACATAAATCTAAATTCACCTAATTATATCTTCAACCAGTTACCATTGACATCTGAGTAAACAGTAGCCTTTTGGTCTTTAACTGATATTTCAAGTTTGTATTCTTTTTTATCGTTTACAAATGCTTTCTCCAGTTTTGCCCCTGGATAAGCGGTCTGCAAGGCTGTTTTAACAGCTGCAGGTACAGCATCTGCAGTAACTTCAGTGTATTCTGATTGAACAGAAACAACTGTTTGAATGTCTTCAGAAACCATCATTGCATGAGTTGACATCGTTCCGATTAAAATTGCTGCTGATAAGATTAGCTTTTTCATAATGCTGTATTTAATTATTTTTTGATGATATTACCAGAAGCATCTGTAAAAACAGTATACTTTTTGTCACCGCTAGAAATTTCCAGTTTGTACTGGTCTTTGTCGTTTTTATAAGCTTTTTCAAGCTTTGTGTTCGGAAAAGATTTTTCAAGCGTAGATTTTACAGCTGCAGGAACAGCGTCTGCTCCGATTTCAGTAAATTCATCTTGAATAAGTACCGATTGCGTAGTCGAAACTACTGGGTTTATAACTGCGGCATTAGCCGATAAACCACCTAAAACAATCGCTGCTGATAAGATTAACTTTTTCATAATTATATTATTTTTAAATTAAAATTACTTTTTAAGAATTTTACCAGTAGCGTCTGTGTAAACGATTGACTTTTCGCCACGAACCGTTACTTCAATTTTGTATTCTTTTTTGTCATTTACCCATGCTTTTTCAAGCACTACACCAGGATAAGCATCATCTAAAGATTTTTTGATTGCTGCTGGAACACCGTCTACTTCTTTGTATCCATCCTGATCATTAACTGCAATTGCCATTTGATTGGTTTTTACAGTGGTTTCTGCATGCATCGACAAACTGCCTAAAACAATTGCTGCCGATAAGATCAACTTTTTCATAGTAATAGTTTTTAAGGGTTAGTGTTGATTTTATTGTTTGATCCAGGTACCGTCTGCATTTGCAAACAGATTTCCTGTTTTGTCACCTACAGTAACTTCAAGTTTATACTCTGATTTAGCGTTTTTAAATGCTTTAGTTAGTACTGCATCTGGATAAGCTTTTTTAAGCGCATCTGTTACAGCAACAGGAACTTCAGCTATTTTAACTTCAGTGTATTCATCCTGAATAGAAATTGTTTTTACGATAGTATTTGAGATTGGCGAAGTTGAAGCAAATGATGTTAAACCTCCCAAAACGATTGCGGCTGATAGAAATAAATTTTTCATGATAGCTATTTTTTAATATTGTTAATTTTATCTTAGTATTCTTTATCTGGATTTTCACCGGAGCAGATTATTTTTGGATCCAAGTTCCGTCTGCGTTAGCGAATAGGTTTCCTACTTTATCACCAACAGTAACATCCAATTTATATTCTGATTTTTCGTTTTTGTATGCTTTAGTGATTACTGCATTTGGATAAGCTTTTTTCAAAGACTCAGTAATTGCTGCTGGTAATTCTTCTAATTTGATTTCAGTATACTCATCTGCAACAGTAATCGATTTTACGATAGTGTTTGATACTGGTGAAGTTGAAGCGAATGAAGTTAAACTTCCTAAAACAATTGCGGCTGATAAAAATAAATTTTTCATAGTGTATATATTTTAAATGATTAATAGTTGTTTACGCTTTACATAATGAAATTATTATGCCGAAACCGAATACCGCTATGCCAAACCCGCTTAACCCTTGTCTTTAAAGGGATTTAGATAAAATATGCCAAAATGAACAAAATGTAAAAAGTGTGTAACCTGAAGGAAAAGTGTGTAATAAGTAAACACTAAGGGTGTAACCTTGAAAAAAAATCCAAATTTTAAAATTCCAAATTCCAAACTTTAAAACTCAAACCTGAAATTTTAGGTTTGGGTTTTGGAATTTGTTTTATTGGAATTTATAAAGGCATATAAAATAAAAAGGCTGTCAATTTTGACAGCCTTTATAATTATTCTGGATTATTCATTTTAAATGTATCCATAAATGCAGTTGTATAATCTCCTGCAATATATTTTGGATCATCCATTAATTGTCTGTGGAAAGGTATTGTAGTTTTCACACCTTCGATTACGAATTCATCCAAAGCTCTTCGCATTTTACTGATAGCTTCTTCACGAGATTGTGCCGTTGTAATCAACTTAGCAATCATAGAATCGTAATTTGGCGGAATGCTATAACCAGAATATACGTGAGTATCTAAACGCACTCCGTGTCCTCCTGGCATATGAAGCGTAGTGATTTTTCCTGGAGAAGGACGAAAATCGTTATATGGATCTTCAGCATTGATACGGCATTCTATAGCGTGTAATTCTGGCATGTAGTTTTTACCAGAAATCGGAATTCCTGCAGCAACCATAATCTGCTCGCGAATCAAATCATAATCGATAACCTGCTCTGTGATTGGATGCTCTACTTGGATACGAGTGTTCATTTCCATAAAGTAGAAGTTTCTGTGTTTGTCAACCAAGAACTCTACAGTTCCAGCTCCTTCATATTTAATGAACTCAGCAGCTTTAACAGCAGCCTCACCCATTCTAGCACGAAGTTCATCTGTCATAAACGGAGAAGGAGTTTCTTCCGTTAATTTTTGGTGACGACGTTGAACAGAGCAATCTCTTTCAGAAAGGTGGCAAGCTTTACCATAGGCATCTCCCACAACCTGAATTTCGATGTGACGTGGTTCTTCAATAAGTTTCTCCATGTACATACCGTCATTTCCAAATGCTGCAGCGGCTTCCTGACGTGCGCTTTCCCAAGCTTTTAAAAGCTCATCTTCTTTCCAGATAGCACGCATTCCTTTTCCACCACCACCGGCAGTAGCTTTCATCATTACTGGGTAACCAATTTCTTTAGCTACTTTTTGTGCATGTTCGTAAGATTCTAATAATCCGTCTGAACCTGGCACACAAGGAACTCCTGCCGCTTTCATTGTAGCTTTTGCAGAAGCTTTATCTCCCATACGGTCGATCATTTCAGGAGCCGCACCAATAAATTTGATTCCGTGCTCTTGACAAATTTTAGAGAATTTAGCATTTTCAGAAAGAAATCCATAACCTGGATGAATTGCATCTGCATTTGTAATTTCTGCAGCTGCAATGATATTTGACATTTTCAAATACGATAAGTTACTCGGAGGAGGACCAATACAAACCGCTTCGTCAGCAAATTTAACGTGTAAACTTTCTGCATCGGCTGTAGAGTAAACTGCAACAGTTTTGATTCCCATTTCCTTACATGTACGAATTACACGTAGTGCAATTTCTCCTCTATTCGCAATTAATATTTTTTTAAACATCTTATTTAAATTAAAAATTACAAATTCCAATCTCCAAATTCCAACTCATTGGATTTTGTGACTTTTCTATTGGAATTTTTAAAAATTATGATGGATCTACTAAGAATAAAGGTTGGTCAAATTCAACTGGAGACATATCGTCTACAAGAATTTTCACAATTTTACCAGAAACTTCAGATTCGATTTCGTTGAATAACTTCATTGCTTCGATTACACAAAGAACATCACCTTTAGATACAGTGCTTCCTACTTCTGTGAAAACTGGTTTGTCTGGAGATGGTTTTCTATAGAATGTTCCAATGATTGGAGATTTTATAGTAACATATTTAGAATCGTTAGCCGCTGGTGCCTCTGGAGTTACATTTACAACTGTTGGAGCTGTAACTTGTGGAGCTGTAGCTTGTGGTAAAGCAGCCTGAGCTGGTAATTGCTGTACATAAGTTGCCTCAGTTACATTTGTTTCTAAAGTTGTTCTGATTGTGATTTTTACATCATCCATTTCTAACTTCACTTCTGCAACGCCCGAATTTGCAACAAATTTGATTAGGTTTTGAATTTCTTTTAAATCCATAATGATTCGTTTTTAGTTTTAATTTATTTCTTATCGTAAGCCCATTTCAAGTAAATAGATCCCCAAGTGAATCCACCACCAAAAGCGGCAAAAATAACATTATCTCCTTTTTTGAACTTATCTTCAAAGTCAGCCAATACTAACGGAAGTGTTCCTGAAGTTGTATTACCGTATCTTTCGATATTTACTAATACTTTAGAATCTTCAAGTTCTAATCTTCCTGCAGTAGCATCAATAATACGTTTGTTGGCCTGATGCGGCACTAACCAATCTACATCTTGATTTGTCAAATTATTTCTTTGCAAAATCAATTCGCTTGCATCGGCCATATTGGTAACAGCATATTTGAAAACAGTTTTACCGTCTTGCATAATATTGTGCTGTCTGTTTCTAACTGTTTCTTCAGTTGGCGGAATCAAGGATCCTCCGGCAGGAATTTTAAGGAAGTCGCGTCCTACACCGTCACTTCTTAAATATTCGTCCTGCAATCCCAAACCTTCATAATTTGGTTCAAAAAGAACTGCTCCTGCTCCATCACCAAAAATAATACAAGTCGCTCTGTCTTTATAATCAACGATAGAAGACATTTTATCTGCCCCAATCAAAAGTACTTTTTTGTAACGTCCTGACTGTACATAAGCCGCAGCAGTCGACATACCATACAAGAAACTTGAACAAGCTGCCTGCAAATCGTATGCAAATGCATTTACCGCTCCAATTTCTGTTGCAACATACACTCCTGTAGAAGCCACCATCATATCTGGTGTTGCAGTTGCCATTATTACCATATCAATCTCAAGGGGATCAATATTAGCTTTTTGGATTAAATCCTGTGCTGCTTTTATGGCAAGGTACGATGTTCCTTTATCAGCATCTTTAAGAATTCTTCTTTCTTTAATACCTGTTCGAGTAGTAATCCACTCGTCATTGGTATCGACCATTGTTTCTAAAACTTTGTTGGAAAGCACAAAGTCTGGAACGTAGCCTCCGACAGCGGTAATTGCGGCTGTGATTGTATTCATTATATTCTATTATTTCCTTTCAAATTATGATTAATTTGAAAAATTTTTAAAAGACTCGAAAATTACAAAAAAAATCGAAGCGAATTTGACTGTATTTTCTTAAAAAACAAAAATTATAACCAACAAAAAAAACTCCCACGATGTGAGAGTTCTAGTATAATTTAGAAAAACGTATTAAGCAACCGCTTCAGATTTATCGATCACAACTTGCCCTCTGTAATACATTTTACCTTCGTGCCAGTAAGCTCTGTGGTATAAATGTGCCTCACCAGTAATAGGACATGTAGCAATCTGAGCTACAGTAGCCTTATAGTGTGTTCTTCTCTTGTCTCTTCTTGTTTTCGAGGTCTTTCTCTTAGGATGTGCCATTTTACTATATTATTTATCCGTTAATAGTTTCTTTAATTTTTCCCAACGCGGGTCAATATCTTCTTCTTTATTCTCTACTTTTTCTTCTTTGACTTTTAGTTCATTAAGTTTATTTAAAGCTTCTGTCTGAAGACTTCCGTCTTTAACACCTGGATGAACTCTTTTTAGTGGCACCGAAAGGACAATCATTTCGTAAATGTACTGCGCAACATCTACCTCAAACTCTCCATGCGGTAAAATCAGCAATTCTTCGTTGTCGTTATTGAATTCTTCTCCAAAACGAACAATCAGTTTCATTTTGCCCTTAATCGGAAGATCAAAATCTTCGCCAGTCAAATCACAAGGCACATTTACGGTACCTTTGTGCTTAAAATCCAGCTCCAGCATATTGCTTTTCTTATCTAACACTAAATTTACTTTGATATCTGAATTTTGAAATTCTTTATAATCAAAGTTGTCAAAGAACGCATTATTTATCTGATACTCAAAATGGTGTTTTCCTAGTTTTAATCCTACGAAAGGAATTAAAAATTCTTTTGTTTTGCTCATTTCAACATCAATTTGAACAATTCAATTCTAAAAATAGACATCTGAATTGGGGTGCAAAGATATAAAATAATTATAAATCTAATAATCTTATGCACCTTTTTTTGTTTATAACTGTTTTTCTTTTATTTTAAGAGGTTTTTGGCTAATCTCCTCATACTGATTACGCGAGCGAAAAATATCAATCGCTAGATATACTGCTTCTTTAAATGAATTGTAATCTGCCATATCCTTTCCGGCAATATCGTAGGCTGTGCCATGATCCGGAGAAGTCCTTACCTTATTTAATCCTGCTGTATAGTTCACTCCTTTGCCAAAAGACAAGGTTTTAAACGGAATCAGTCCTTGATCATGATACATTGCTACAATAGCATCATATTTTTCATATTGGCCGCTTCCAAAAAATCCGTCTGCCGGAAAAGGTCCAAAAGCCATTGTCCCTGAGTCGAATATCTTCTTTAAAGTCGGCTTCAAAACCAAATCGTCTTCTTTTCCAATCACACCGCCATCACCTGCATGCGGATTTAATCCTAAAACTGCAATTTTAGGTTTTACTATGCTAAAATCTTCAACCAAAGATTTTCTGATTGTTTCGATTTTTTTGACGATAAGTTCTTCTGTTAAGTGAGCCGAAACCTCATTTAGCGGAACATGATCCGTAATCAACCCTACACGAAGATTATCCTGCACCATCATCATTAATGCATCGCCTTCCAGCTCCTGATTCAAATAATCGGTATGGCCCGGAAACTTAAAATCGTCTGATTGTATGTTGTACTTATTGATTGGAGCCGTTACCAAAACATCCACATCGCCTTCTTTTAATGCTTTTGTAGCCGCTACAAATGATTTTATGGCGTATGTTCCAATCTTTTCGTCATTTTTTCCAAAATTAATATCTACTCCTTCTCTCCAAAGATTGTATACGTTTACTTTGCCCGGCAAAACCTGATCCAGCTTATCTACTCCATGAAACTGAACTGTCGATGTAAAGCTTTTTCTAACAAATGAAAGTATTTTAGCATTTGCAAAAATAACCGGTGTACACAATTCTAACATTCGGCTGTCTTCAAATGTTTTCAATATTACTTCGCTTCCAATACCGTTTAAATCTCCTACTGAAATTCCAACAATTATATTTTCTGCTTTTTTATTCATGAGCTCAGCTTATTTATTACTAATTTTGATCTGCAAATTTAGTAAAATAAAACCACAATGTTTACAGGAATTATAGAAACCCTCGGAAGGATTCACGAAATACAAAAAGAAAAAAACAATCTTCACCTTACAATTGAAGCTTCTATTACAAACGAATTAAAGGTTGACCAAAGCGTTTCGCATAACGGAATCTGCCTTACCGTTGTAGCCATAAAAGATTCTTTCTACACTGTTACGGCAATTGACGAAACGATTTTAAAAACCAACATTGGAGACTGGAAAGTTAACGATATTGTCAATTTGGAAAGAGGAATGAAACTTGGCGATCGTCTGGACGGACACATCGTACAAGGCCATGTTGACCAGACTGGAATCTGCACCAAAATTGAAGAAGCAAACGGAAGCTGGAATTATACTTTTGAATACGATAAAAGCCTAAATAACATTACAATCGAAAAAGGTTCCATTACGGTTAACGGCGTAAGTTTGACAGTGGTGAATTCTAAAACCAACGAATTCAGCGTTTCAATCATTCCATATACTTATGAAAACACCAACTTCAAGAATTTTAAAGTCGGCACAAAAATCAATTTAGAATTTGATGTAGTGGGGAAATATATTTCGAGACTTTATGCCATAAATAAATAATTGCAGACTTATGACAATAAAAAAAGCTTCAGATTAAACTGAAGCTTTTTTTATTTTATTTTTATAATGAAACCAACCTCCTAATGCAATACCGCTAAGCAATAGGGCAACAATATTCTCATCAATTGGTGTACCTTCACCAACGGGAACACTGGTTGTAGATCTAGCAGTTTGTGGTGGAGGCGGATGAGTTTCATCAGCTATAACTACTGAAATATTCAAAACTATTAATGCAATAGATAATAAAGGGGCTTTTATTTTTTTCATAAATTCAGGGCTGTTAATAATGCTATATTATTAATAATTTCCTTGTTAGAAACTTCTCACAATCGTTAGTTGCGCTAGAAAAATCTTTGACAAAAGTATAAGATTTTTGAACAATTACAACTTTTAAATCAAAAAAGCTTATCTAAATTGGCTTCTTAAACACCCAAATACATCGTTTTGCCCTTAGAAAACGATATAGTTGGCAAATAACCAAATTCAAGACTTTTTTCGCAGCATCAGAATTTACTGATTTTAAACTTTATAGATTCCAAAACTTTTGCTAAAACCATCAATATCTGTTTGCTCCACAAACATCGAAATCAAAAACAGCGATTACAAGCAAACATCTTCTAACAGTCTTTTTGAATTAATATATTTGCATTGCATTAACGCAAACATTTAGACCAAAAACGCTATCAAAACAGAAAAATGAAGAATAATTTTACAGTAGGAAGTTTATATGCAGGTGTCGGCGGAATATGTTTAGGTTTTGAAAATGCCGGTTTTAAGCTCGAGTGGGCAAATGAATTTGACAAAAACGCTTGTATCACCTACAAAAAAAACTTCAAACATACTTTAATCGAAGGCGATGTAATGCAGCTAGACGTAAAGACTCTGCAAAAAATCGATATTCTTACTGCAGGCTTTCCGTGCCAGCCTTTTTCTGTTGCGGGTTATCGAAAAGGATTTGAAGACAGCCGCGGCAATCATTTTTTTAAAATACTGGATTTCATTGACGAAATGCGCCCAAAAGTCGTCTTTCTTGAAAATGTAAAAAATCTAAAAGGTCACGACAACGGCAATACCATGAAAGTGATCGAAAAAGAAATCAAAAAAAGAAATTACACTTTTGACCATGCGGTTTTAAACACCAAAAACTTTGGAAATATCCCACACAATAGAGAACGTATTTTTATTGTTGCCTTTGACAAAGATTTTGTCCAGAACAACAATTTCGAATTTATTTTCCCCGAAAAGGAAACTTTGTCCAAAACTATCAATGATTTAATTTTAAAGGAAAAAGTTGAGGACAAATTCTATTACAAAGAAGACAAATATATGTTTGGCATGCTCAAAGAAGCCGTAACAAACAAAGACAGAATTTATCAGTTTAGACGACAATATGTCCGCGAAAACAAATCAAATGTTTGCCCTACACTTACTGCCAATATGGGAACCGGCGGCCATAACGTACCGATTATCACCACCCCATTCGGATTCAGGAAACTGACTCCCAGGGAATGTTTTCGATTTCAAGGTTTTCCAGACGATTACAAACTTCCAGAAATTTCAAATTCGCATTTATACAAACAAGCCGGAAATTCGGTAAGTATGCCTGTAATTCAAAGATTGGCTTCAGAAATACTGAAGAATCTTGAAACTGCAGCTTCTAAAAAGAAGAGGAAAGAAAAGTCTAAGCAATTAAATGTTTCAGATTCAATAAAACAATAGAAGCAACAGTATGATAAGAAAAAGACTTTCAAACAGTTTAAACAGCAAACTTATTCTTCCATTTGGCGCCCTACTTTTATTTTTTGCTTCTAGCTGCAATCATTCTGTTGAAGAAAACAAATACAATGGAAAGTGGATTTTACAAGACCAAAACTATAATGAAGACATTATTTTCAAAAACGGAAATTACACTAAAAACTATAGCAGCGATGACCTTAGAGTCAACTCAAGCGGAAAATTCTATCTCAATAAAAACGATAATAGAACAGGAATTACAATATCATTAATTCCCAACAAAATAATCAGTGAGAAGGACACCATTTTTCAAGAATGCGAAAACTTAGACATTATCGAGATTAACGATAGCATTATTGTGACTCAAAAACCAACCCAATGGATTAAAGGGACAAACGATAAATATGTTAGGATGAATGAAACACTCATTTATAAGAGGTTTTAAAACAGATTCCCATAAAAAAAGCCTCTACATTTCTGTAAAGGCTTTCGGTTCTTAAAGTGTGGTCCCACCTGGGCTCGAACCAGGGACCACCTGATTATGAGTCAGGTGCTCTAACCAACTGAGCTATAGGACCGGTTTAGAGGATGCAATATTACTACTATTTTTCATTCACTCCAAATATTTTAAGACATCATTTAAATTTAATTTGATTTAAATGCGTTGTTTCAAAAAACAGAATTGATTTTCAACATCTTATTTAAATAAAAAAAACAAAATTTTTTTATCGTATTTCCTGGCAAAGCTCTACTAAAACGCCATTTGTGTTCTTCGGATGCAGAAAAACAACCCATTTATTGTCGGCTCCTTTCTTTGGGACTTCATTAATCAACACAAAACCCTCACTTTTCAGTCGTGAAATCTCAGCTTCAATATCGTCAACATCAAAAGCGATGTGGTGAATTCCTTCTCCTTTTTTTTCCAAAAATTTCGCAATCGGACTTTCTGGATCTGTTGCCACCAAAAGCTCGATCTTATTATTGCCGGTTTGAAAAAAAGAAGTCAAAACGCCTTCGCTTTCTACTGCTTCCATTTTATACGACGGAACGCCAAGCATTTTCTCAAACAAAATATTGGCATCGTCTATGTTTTTAACCGCAATTCCGATATGCTCTATCTTATTTACCATTTTTTTATTGGTTTATGTACGTATTAAAATAACCACATTCTGCTATTACATCTTGATAATATTTGGTGTCTGAATAGTCTTTTCGCAAGGCTTTGAAAGAATTCCATGCAATAAAATTGATTTTATCATCCTGAATTTCCCAATAGCTGTTAATCCCGCTGTACTTTTTATTGTAATAATCGTTTCGCTCACATTTTGAAATCAAATACAGACATTTTGCTTTTTGCTCTTTGTTCGAAGCTGCTTCAAAAGCTTTTTGGTAATACATTTTCGATACCGAGTTATTCGTAATCATTTCTTTCATCGAATTTCTGAACGAATACGGACTGGATCCATAACCTACAATACTTATTTCGTAGAAAGTTCGTCCGTTTCCAAAATGAGAAATATTATAAAATGCGTTTCCTAACAACAGACTGTTCGTGTAAACATCTTCTTTCTTCGCTAGTTTATCCTGCATTTCTTTAATTGTAGTTAAGAAATCCATATAAGTATATTTTCTCTTTTGATACGCCACATGATCACAGTCATGGCAATCTTTAATGCTTCCGTTAAACGGATTTCCTAAAAACTTATAATATTGAACAGAATCGGCTTGTTTCATAAATTCGATTGCTTCTGGAATTTTATTCTTGAATGTAGCTTGAATGGCCTGAAAATTATTGATGTCTTTTAATTTCAAATTATAAATTCCTGCACCAATTTTCTCGATTTCAGTTTTATTCGATTTCTCCATAAAACTTTTCATGGCTAGTAAATCTTTTTCGTTATCGTAAAATGCATTTCCGCTATTCCAATAACTAAAAGGCGATTCACTAAACAGTTCGGTCATTACGGGATTTGATTTTGATTTGTACAAAGCAGCCAAATAGTTTTTACTCCATTGAGACGCATTTTGATAACGGAATTCATTTCCTTTATACGTTTTTGGCAATTCGAAATACAACCAGTTCAAATCGGCTAAAACTGTTTTCACATTGTTATCATCCAATTTATCGATTTTGCTCATGTTATTCACAAAACGAAGCAATCTAATTTGATAATGCGCCAACTCGGTTTTCGGAAGCGTTTTTTCTGCTTTGTTATAACTTTTATCTGCATTTGCATAATCGCCTTTTAACGTTTGCAAATATCCCAATGAAATATCCCATAAATACGGTCTTTGTGTATTTCCTGCTGCCGAAATTTTAGCAATTAGATCAAAAGCACTGTTCTCAATTTTGGCTTTATTTTCGGTTTTATTTTCTGCAATGGTCTGCGGTCTTCGCGGCTGGTCCTGACTTCCATCTTGCTGAAACGAATTATTGATTTTTTGTTCTAGCGAATTCACTAATCTTGTCGCTAAATAATTCAAATGCTCGCTTTTCGGATCAATTTCGTAAATCTTTCCAATGGCTTGTTTTTCATCTTTGTAATAACCGTGAATAGCCCAAAGTGCCGCTTTTTCATTATTGTTTTTAGCCATAGCCAAAGCTTTGGTCCAATCTGATTCGTTTTTCGGGCGGAAACTATACGCCGTTACCACACGCAATTCTGGACATTTATCAAAAACCTGCGCGTACTGATAATTCGAAACAGCGTATTTTTTCTGTTTAAAATTGATTCCGGCAACATAAGCCAAAGCACGATAATACAAAGTATTTTTGGCAACAGAACTTTCCGTTTTATTAAAAAAGTCGATTGCTTTTTGTTTCTCGTTGCTATAAAAACGAGCTTTCATGGTTAAGAACCAATACCTGTTTTTTAAGAAAGGATCAGAAAGCGTATTGTAAACATTTTCGATTGACTGAATCATTTTGGCGTCCTTAAATGTTTTCTCTACAACCGGATCGTAACTCCAATAATCCTGACCGATAGAAACAGTTTCTATTTTTTGCGCTAAATACAAAAACTCGACAAAGTTTTTAATCTTCTCGTCTTTCAGATTGATTTTTTTCCCCCATTTTAGAGAGCTTTTATTGTCTTTTTTAGTCTTGTAGAAAACATGAAGATCCGTAATTTCTTCTTTGTTCTTAATCACATTTTTATCATCCGAATAATAATAGCTCGGACGTTCGTCTCCGATCAAGAAATAATTCACCGTGGTGGTATCGGCTTTTCCCTTAAGATATTCTGCCCAGTCTGATTTTATGTTTTTATTGAAGCGTGAATTGTGCTGGGTATCAAAACCTATTCCGTAAAAAATTCCGCCCGAAAGGAAAAGTGGCGAATACGATTTATCTGCAAAAGTCTCGGGCGTAAAATTAGAGTTAAAGCCAAAGAAATCCCAATCATCTCCTCCAGCACATGCGTAGATGATTCCGTATATCGAAAGTAAGGCAATACTAAAACTTAGAAATAACTTGTTCAAAAATATTCTTTTCATAGTGGTTTAAATTGAATTCGTCTAAATCGTAAAATATAATTTCGTTTGGTTTTTGGGGCAGATTTTCATCCAGATCTTCTGCCATTTCTTGTAAATCTTTTGGTGTGATTGCTTCTATTTTCAAAAAATCGTTTTCTTGATAAAAAACGCCGTTTTTGTAATTTGATTTTCTAACTCTGAAGAAAATCGGACTTGTTTTTTCAAAATTTGAATCTTTCTCCAATTCGTTACTATTTATTTTAGAACGAAGTCCGATTACTTTGTTATCTCTGATATGAATTCCCCAGGAATAAATCGGCAGAGCCAAATCTAAATGAAGCGGATATTTTTTTAAACTGCCAAGGTATTTTTTCGCGACTTTTTGATCGTAGATAGAATTTAGCGAATCCGGTGCAATCGAACCCATATTATAATACATCAAAACGCCCAAATCTGCATTTGGAATTTTGGTCTTCTTAAAATATTTAACCTGATGAAGCCTGATGGTAACCGATATTTTTTGCTTCGAAAGTTTTTTAAAAATCTCAATAAACTTCAGGTAATTGTCTTTGCTTTTAAGAGACCAATCGCAATCAATCTGGATTTCGCTGCAGCTGATTCTATTTTTGCTGTTTATTTCAGAAATCAGATGAAAAGTCTTTGCGGCCAAATCCTCGACATTCAAATTGGCTTGCAGCATTACCTTGTTCTGTATAAAAACAACAGGAACAATCTGAAAAGACTGCATATTTTCCTGAAAGTGAATCGGACTTATCGGAATCGGATTTTGGGTTTCAGGATGAAGTCCGATATCAAAATAACGGATATAAAGTCTTTTGACATCGTTATCTTGTAAAATCTCCTTTTCGGTTTTAGAGAATTTCACATTTGTTTTCCAAAAATAAAATGCGATTGCAGGCTGCTCTTTCTTACCGCAGGAAACAAGTAACAAAAGCATCAAAAACAAAAAAAATCTATTAAACAAAATGTGGCATTTTATATTGAAAATCAAAAGTAAGAAATTATACCGCAGCAAAGCTTCAAAAAAAGCAAAAACAATGGCAAAACTTAGAGATATGAAATCCTAATAAATGGCCAAAAAATTTCGATTAAAGCAAATATAATTGTTATTTTGTGCAATCAAATTTAAAAACCGCTATGTTCAAAAGCAAACTTAAATATATTTCATTTTTATTAGTCTTATTGATGATGAGCTGCGCCAAACGAGGCAGCATTACGGGGGGACTAAAAGACACCCTTGCTCCTGTTCTGGTTTCCAGCAATCCGAAAAATTTCACTACCGATTTTAAAGGAAATGAAATCACCCTGACTTTTGACGAATACATAAAGCTTAAAAACACCAATAAGCAGCTTATTATTTCGCCTCCGCTGAAATACGAACCGCTTATTACCCCTTCGACTGTAAGTAAGTTTATTAAAATTCAGATTCGTGACACCTTACAGCCTAATACGACTTACAGCATGAATTTTGGGCAAAGCATTACCGACAACAACGAAGGAAATGCTTTAAATCAGTTCAAATATATTTTTTCGACCGGATCGCATATTGATTCGCTTACATTGAACGGAAGAATTAAAGATGCCTACGAAAAACATGTCGACAATTTTGTCTCGGTAATGCTTTATGAAGTAAATAACAAATACAATGATTCTGTTATTTACAAAGAATTCCCTCGTTACATTACCAACACTTTAGACAGTATGCGTACTTTTAAATTTGAGAATTTAAAAGCGGGCAAATACTTGCTGCTGGCCTTAAAAGACAAAGGGAGCAACAATAAATTTAATCCGAAAGAAGATAAAATCGGATTTCTAAAAAGCTATGTTACCGTTCCAACCGATACGGTTTACGAACTGGAATTATTTAAAGAAACACTGCCTCTAAAAGTTTTCAAACCGGTTCAGGCTTCTGGCAATCGTTTATTGCTGCCGTATGACGGAAAACAAAATTTCAAAAACAATCTGCCGAAAATTGTCTTAAAAAACAACAATGAAATTCTTGAAACCATCGTTACGCAGTTTCCAAAAAAAGATTCGCTTCAGATCTGGCACAAACCGATAAAAACGGATTCTTTGTCGATTGAAATCGAAAAAGAAAAATATAAAAAACAGTTTACTTTTAAGTTCAAAGACCAGAAAAAAGACACGCTAAACATTACGGCGGTACAGAATGGCGTAATCAACTTCAGAGAAAGATTTACTTTAGAAACTGCTACTCCACTAGTCAAATTTGATAAAAGCAAAATCAGGCTTGTAAATAAGGATTCGACAGCTGTAGATTTTACGACAGAATATGATTCCTTTGACCAGAAACTGTATATCGATTTCAAAAAAGAGCCTTTAGAAAAGTATAATTTCACTTTTCTTCCAGGCGCTCTAACCGACTTTTTTGAAAAATCAAATGATACTTTATCGTATAAATTAACGACTAAGGAATTATCAGATTACGGAAACTTGATTTTAAACCTAAAGAATGTCAAACGCTATCCGATAATCGTCGAGATTACTAATAAAAAAGGCGACGTAGTTCTGGCGAGTGCTTATTCAGAATCAAGCCCGACTGTTGAATTTAATCTTGTACAGCCGGATGTTTTTACGGTTCGTGTTATTTATGACGACAATAAGAACAAAATGTACGATACCGGAAGTTTCCTAGAACATCGTTATTCTGAAGAAGTATTTTACAATCAGGAAGAATTTGATGTTCGTGCCAATTGGGATCGAAATGAAACTATAGACCTCAGCATTCCGTTCAGCCCTGAAGTGGAAAAGAAAATAGACGACAAAAAGAAAAAAGACGCTGAGAGGAAACGAAAAGCCTTTTAAATACTGATTTCAAAATCGTCTTTATCACTCAGGAAATCGAGTTTTTTTCTGGTTTCGAGCATTAGATTTTTATCGAGTTCGACCACAAAAACGCCTTCGGTTTCCTGAGGTTCTAAAAGATAATTTCCTAAAAAATCGATTACTTGCGAATGGCCGATATGTTCATAATCGTGAGCATCGTTTCCAATTCTGTTTACACCAACGGCATAACTCAAATTTTCTATCGCGCGCGCTTGCAGCAAGGCATCCCATGCATTGGTGCGTACTTTTGGCCAGTTGGCCACATAAAGCAGTAAATCATAGTTTTCAACATTTCGGGCAAAAACCGGAAATCTCAAATCGTAGCAAACCTGAAGACAGATTTTCCAATCTAAATAGTCGACAATAACTTTTTTGTTTCCAGCTGTATAAAACTTATCTTCTCCAGCCAGCGAAAACAAATGCCTTTTATCATAAAACTGAATTTCGCCTGACGGAAAAACAAACAGCATTCGGTTATAAAATTGATTGTTTTCGGCAATAATTAAACTGCCAGTTACGGCAGCATTTTTTTGTTTTGCTTTTGACCTCAGCCAAACGATTGTCTCTCCTTCCATGGTTTCGGCTACTGCAACGGGATTCATTGTAAAACCCGTCGAAAACATTTCTGGAAGCACAATCAAATCGACTTTTTCCTCGATTGAATCAATTTTCAAATCAAAGTTTTCACGATTTTTTTGTGGATTTTCCCAAAAGAGATCAGATTGTACTAAGGCAACTTTCATAGTAAAAGCTATTTTTGTCCTCTTTTTAATTTTAAGGCTTAAAAAGATGTTTTACGGATCTATAAATTTAAATAAGCACCAAATGAGAAGCCGATGTTTTATATGGCTCTAATTTGTCATTTTCAGGTTCTAATTCGGTAATGATATAATCGATTTCAGCAAGGCCTGCGATTTTCATTTTAAGCACCGTGTTGAGCTTTTCGGAGATAGTCAAAACAGCTGTTTTTTTGGCAGCCTGAACCATCGCTTTTTTTACTTGAACGGTTTCCCAATCAGAATCAGAATAACCGCCGACCACGTCTAGCGCATTGGTACCCAAAACCAAAAGGTCGGCTTTGATGTTGGCCAGCTGCTGAAAAACTTCTCCACTCACGCACATCTGGCTGTACGAAGAAATACTGCCTCCAATCATTATGGTCTTGATATTCGGTTTGTCTAAAAGCTGTACTGCCGAAAAAGCCGTAATTGTAAAAACGGTAAGATTGAGGTCGTTCGGAATCAAACGGATAAATTCTCTTATGGTAGTTCCTCCATCTACAATCAAAACCATACCATCGTGCAGCAAACTCACTGCTTTCTGCGCAATAACTTGCTTTGACTCGACTGCATACGTTTGGTTTGAAGAAGAATAATGGTATCCTTTTGTCATTGCCCCGCCTTTTACTTTTATCAAAAGTGAATCGGCATCCAATTCGTTAATATCACGACGCACCGTATCTTCTGAGACACCCAACTTGGCAGACAAAGTCTCAAAACTCACACGCGAGTGAAGGTTGATTTCTTTTAAAATGTGATTTTTTCGTTCTTCTTTACTGTAATTTAAAACTTCATTTTCAGTACTCATGCCGATTGTTTTTTCTAATTACAAAAATAAACATTTCAGCAACAATTCATCGAAACTAAAAGCCGGATTAGCAATAAAAATCATTCAAAAATCCAACTTTAAAAGCTTTTATCTATCTTTAAAACACCATTTTACTAAAATTTAAAGTTTTTCTCTTATGAAAAAATTCCTTTTTTTACTTTTTGTTTTTTCTTTTTTAAGTGGAAATGCCCAAAATTCACAGCAGAACATTTCTATAATTCCCGCTCCAAACTTTTATAAATTGGCAGGAGATAGTATTCGCATAAATGGAAAAGTTCAGGTGAATTTTATAAATAAAAATTTCAGCGAAAAGGAATCCAACTCGGCAAAAATTTTAGAATTGGCATTAAATGCTCCCGCTTCTTCAAAGAAATCAAATCTGAAAATCGAATTTAATTCAGATGTAAATTTCAACTCCAAAGAAGGGTATAAAATTGAAATTACTTCAAACAAAATTTCAGTTTCAGGAAAAGAAGAAGGACTTTTTTACGCTGTCCAAACTTTATTACAGCTACTTCCCAACAAAATTTCAAACGAAATAAAACTGCCATGTGTAATTATCGAAGATCAACCTCGATATTCTTACCGAGGCTTGCATTTAGACGTCTGCCGTCATTTCTTTACAATTGATGTTATAAAAGATTTTATTAGACAAATGTCTAGTTATAAGTTAAACAACTTTCATTGGCACTTAACAGACGATCAAGGATGGAGAATTGAGATCAAAAAATATCCAAAATTGACGGAAGTGGGTTCTAAAAGAGCACAGACTTTAGTTGGAAATAAATTTGAAAGATCGCCTTTCTTTTTTGACGGAAATCCGTACGGAGGATTTTACACTCAGGAAGAAATTAAGGACGTCGTAAAATTTGCCGAAGCACATTATGTAAATGTAATTCCAGAAATTGAAATGCCGGGTCATGCTTCTGCAGCTGTAACGGCTTATCCAAATCTAGCTTGTTTTCCGGATCGAAATTACAAAGTGGTAGAATCCTGGGGAGTTTTTGAAGATGTTTTCTGCGCCGGAAAAGACGAAACCTTTACTTTTTTGGAAGATGTTTTAACAGAAGTGATGGCTCTATTCCCAAGTAAAAATATTCATATTGGCGGAGACGAATGTCCGAAAACGAGATGGAAAGTTTGTCCAAACTGTCAAAAACGAATCAAAGATTTAGGTTTAAAAGATGAGCATGAATTGCAGAGTTATTTCATCAAAAGAATTGAAAAATTTCTGAATGCTAACGGAAGACAGGTTTTTGGCTGGGATGAAATTCTTGAAGGCGGTCTTGCTCCAAATGCGGCTGTAATGTCATGGCGTGGAGAATCTGGCGGCATTCACGCAGCAAAATTAAAACACCCAGTTGTAATGACTCCTGAAAGCACCGTTTATTTTGATTATAATCAGGGATATTCGCCAAACGAACCGCTTACAGTTGGCAGATTAAGCACATTAGAAAAAGTGTATCATTACAATCCAACTCCTGTGGATAGCTTAACCGTTGAAGAACAAAAATATATTATAGGAGTTCAGGCCAACTTATGGTCAGAATATTTAACAAGTCCGGCAAAATTGAATTATATGCTTTATCCGAGATTTTTCGCTTTGGCTGAAATTGGCTGGACAGAAACTCCGAATAAAAATTACGGTCATTTTATCCAAAATCAATTATCCTATCATTTAGAAAAATTAGAAGCCGAAAAAAGAGTTTACAAAGTCCCAACGCCTTTTGGTGCAGATGAAACAGCCTTAATTGCATCGAAGTATATTTTAGATCTAAAGCCAACCATAAAAAACGGAAAAATCTTTTACACAATTGACGGCTATAATCCTGATGAAACAGCAAATTTGTATCAAAATCCTGTAACGATAAATATTCCGAAAGGAGAATATCGAATCATCAAAACCATTCAAATCAGCGAAAGCGGTAAAAGAAGTTCTATTAATAAAATCATTGTCCGTAATCCAGATTTAAAACCTGCTTTGGCAATTCAACCCAAGAAAAACGGATTAAAATTCGAATATTTCACAGGGACATTTAAACAGACACAAGATTTAGAACTTGCAAAAGCTGTTTCTTCTGGAATTTTAAAAGGCAAAATCAGCGTAGAAAAATGGAAAACGAAATTAGAGCGTTATATCGGTTTAAAACTGAACGGATATATCTTTATTCCAGAAACAGGAAATTATACTTTTTCAACGCTTTCAGACGACGGATCGAAGCTTTTTATAGACGATCAATTAATTGTAGACAATGATGGCATTCATTGGATGAATGAAGCTTATGGTGCAGTTAAACTGGAAAAAGGATTTCACAAACTCAACATTAGCTATTTTGACCTGACTGGTGGCACGATTTTAAGCTGTTTTATTCAGAAAGAAGGCCAGAAGAAAGAAGAAATAAATGCTTCACAGCTTTACTACGAATAGAAAACAAAAATCCAGCGGGACGGCTTATATTGTTGTAGAAAAAAATATGTCGCTCCTCCAGAGCTTTAAATCGTAAACGCTTATTTCTTTGCTATAAATATTGCGCTTCTCTGAAGCTTAAAAAAGACTGCACGAAAAGCATAGCTTTTTTGATAAATTATTTCATCAATATTGATCTGAAGCTAAAAGCCTCAGCGGGGTAAAATATTTATAGAATATCAATAAAACAAATCAAAAAAGCTTATTCCTTTGCTATAAATATTCTGTTTCTCAAAAGCTTATAAAAAAATAGCTGTCTCAAAAAGACAGCTATTTTTTATTTTATATAAAAGATAAATTAACCTTTTAAACTTGCTGCTAAATACTCACGGTTCATACGTGCGATATTTTCAAGAGAAATTCCTTTAGGGCATTCTACTTCACAAGCTCCAGTATTGGTACAGTTTCCAAAACCTTCTAAATCCATTTGGTGAACCATGTTCAATACACGATCAGTCGCTTCTACTTTACCTTGTGGCAATAATGCATATTGAGAAACTTTTGCGGCAACGAATAACATTGCTGAAGAGTTTTTACAAGTTGCAACACAAGCTCCACAACCAATACAAGCTGCAGCATCAAATGATTTGTCTGCATCATCTTTTGGAATCGGAATAGTATTCGCATCGATTGTATTTCCTGAAGTGTTTACAGAGATAAATCCTCCAGCGTGCTGGATTCTGTCAAAAGAACTTCTGTCAACCACTAAATCTTTAATTACCGGGAAAGCTTTTGCTCTAAATGGCTCGATAAAAATCGTGTCACCATCTTTAAACATACGCATGTGCAACTGACAAGTTGTAACCCCTCTGTCTGGTCCGTGCGCTTCACCGTTGATGAATAAAGAACACATTCCGCAGATTCCTTCACGACAATCGTGGTCAAATGCTACAGGCTCTTCTCCTTTGTTGATCAGATCTTCGTTAAGAACGTCTAACATTTCAAGGAAAGACATGTCTGGTTCGATTCCATCGATAGGATATTCTACAATCCCTCCTTTATCTTGGGCGTTTTTTTGACGCCATATTTTTAATGTAAGTTTCATATTTATGTTATGTGTTATAAGTTAAGAGTTAAACGTCATAGGGTTACTACTCCATTTTCGTCTTAGCTAAATAATTTATGTATCCATTTAATATTGCTTTGGTTCTTTCGAACCTTTCTCTAAATTGTTGCAACAAATCTTCTTCAATATAATTCTCATCTAAAGCAGTAATTACCTGATTTAAAGCTTCTGTTAAAGAACCTCTTGCAATTCTGCAGAATTGAATATTTTCTTGATAATGATATCTGCCAAACCCTTCGGCAATATTATCACTAACAGACCTTGAAGATCGTTTTAGCTGACTAGTTAAGGCATATTTTTCGTCAATTGGAAATTTCGGAAGAATATTTCGAGAGACAAAGATTCTCAATTCTCTTGCTGCTTTCCAGCACTCCAAATCTTCGAACGACTTTAAACTCATAACCCTTAACTCTTAACTAGTTTTATTTATAACTACGCTGTACTAATTTAATGTTTTCGTAATTAAGCGGTTCTTTGTGTAACACTGCATCACTTGGTTTTCCTTTGTATTCCCAAGCTGCAACGTATGCAAAGTTTTCATCGTCACGAAGTGCTTCTCCTTCTTCTGTTTGGTACTCCTCACGGAAGTGACCTCCACAAGATTCGTTACGGTGTAAAGCATCTTTTGCGAACAATTCTCCTAATTCTAAGAAATCGGCAACACGAGTCGCTTTTTCTAATTCCTGATTAAATTCGTAAGCGCTTCCAGGAACTTTTACATCTCTATAAAACTCTTCACGTAAAGCAGCAATTTCTTCGATAGCCTCAGTCAAACCTTTAGCGTTACGAGCCATACCTACCTTATTCCACATAATTTTACCAAGTTTTTTGTGGAAATAATCTACAGAATGTTTACCGTTGTTGTTTATGAATTTATTGATTTGATCTACAACTGCTTTCTCCGCTTCAACGAATTCTGGCAAGTCTGTAGAAATTGGTCCCATTTTAATATCTGGAGCTAAGTAATCACCGATAGTGTATGGCAATACGAAATATCCATCAGCTAAACCTTGCATTAAAGCAGAAGCTCCAAGTCTGTTTGCTCCGTGGTCAGAGAAGTTAGATTCTCCAATTGAGAAACATCCCGGAATTGTAGTCATTAAGTTATAATCAACCCAAGTTCCTCCCATTGTGTAGTGAACCGCTGGGTAAATCATCATTGGTGTTACATAAGGATCTTCGTCAACAATCTTCAAGTACATTTGGAATAAGTTTCCGTATTTACTTTTCACGATGTCAGTTCCTAATTTAGTAACTAAAGCTTTGTCATTTTCATTCAATCCTTTTACGTGAGCAGCTTCTTTTCCGTAACGTTCGATAGCAGCCGCAAAATCAAGATAAACAGCTTCTCCTGTTTTGTTAACTCCAAAACCAGCATCACATCTTTCTTTAGCCGCACGAGATGCAACGTCACGAGGAACTAAGTTACCAAAAGCTGGATATCTTCTTTCTAAGAAATAATCTCTTTCGTCTTCAGATAAATCAATTGCTTTTTTCTTTCCTTCACGGATTGCCTGAGCATCTTCTAATTTTTTAGGTACCCAAATACGACCGTCATTACGTAAAGATTCAGACATCAAAGTCAATTTAGACTGATGATCTCCAGAAACTGGAATACAGGTTGGGTGAATTTGAGTGTAACAAGGATTTGCGAAAAACGCTCCTTTTTTATGAATTTTCCAAGCTGCTGTAGCGTTACTTCCCATAGCATTTGTAGAAAGGAAAAATACGTTTCCGTATCCTCCAGAACCAATTACTACCGCGTGAGCAGAATGTCTTTCGATTTCTCCTGTGATTAAGTTACGAGCAATAATACCTCTCGCTTTTCCGTTCACGATTACAATGTCAAGCATTTCGTGACGGTTGTACATTTTGATTTTTCCACGACCAATCTGACGGTTCATTGCAGAATAAGCTCCTAACAATAATTGCTGTCCAGTTTGTCCTTGTGCGTAGAATGTACGAGATACCAAAGTTCCTCCAAAAGAACGGTTATCTAAAAGTCCGCCGTATTCGCGAGCCAATGGCACCCCTTGAGCCACACATTGGTCAATAATATTTGCAGAAACTTCAGCCAAACGGTGAACGTTTGCCTCACGTGCACGGTAGTCACCTCCTTTTACAGTATCGTAGAACAATCTGTAAACCGAGTCACCGTCACCTTTATAGTTTTTTGCCGCATTGATACCTCCCTGTGCCGCAATAGAGTGCGCACGACGTGGAGAATCTTGGAAGCAGAATGCTTTTACGTTATATCCTAACTCAGCCAAAGTAGCCGCAGCCGAACCTCCAGCCAAACCTGTACCCACTACGATAATATCTAGATTACGTTTGTTAGCCGGGTTTACTAAATTAATATGATCTTTATAATTTGTCCATTTGTCCGCTATAGGACCATTTGGAATTTTTGAATCTAATGCCATTATAATTGATATTAATTATTGTTTGAAATGATGAAATAAAGCGATAATTACAAAAGCTGCCGGAACAACAACTGCGAACCAGTATCCTACTTTTGCCAAAAATCTAGAGTATTTGTTGTGCATTCCCATTGATTGAAGAGAAGATGCAAACCCATGCCATAAGTGAAATCCTAAAAGGATAAAAGAAATACAGTACAATCCTGTACGAACTGGGCTGTGAAATTTGTGAACTAACTCACCATAATATCTTGTAGCATCTGGCGCTGTACCTGCTATATATTTATAGCTAACCTCAGGAAACCAGAAATCATAGAAGTGCAATCCTAAGAAAGCCAAAATAACCAATCCAGAAATAATCATATTTCTAGAACTCCAAGAAGCGTTTGCAGCTCCGTTGTATTTAGCGTATGCAATTGGTCGTGCCGCGCTGTTTTGTGCCGTAAGTACAAATCCCATTACGAAGTGGAAAATTACCCCGAAGGCCAAAACTGGTTGCATTACATACTGAATCAGCGGATTGTATCCCATAAAGTGAGAAGCTTCATTGAAAACGTCTTCACTAAGAACAGAAATAAAATTTAAGGAAACATGCAGCGCTAAAAACGTGATTAAGAATATTCCCGAAAGAGCCATAGCCACTTTCTTTAAGATGGAAGCATTCAATAGTGCAGATTGTGCCATAAGTGTTTAAGTAGTTTGTTTTAAAAAATTAGACAAAAATAATTCAATTACAAAAGAACTACAACCATTTCGCTGTTATTTATAATGATTTTAAAATAGCTTTGTTCTACGTATTTTTACGTACAAAATACGGGCTGCTAAAAAATAATTCATTATAGAAAAATTCAAAAACCTTCATTCTAGGCCTTAAAGCAAAATTGCGTTCTAAGTAGATCTCGAAAAAATTTATGATATTATTATTTTATTTTAAGTTTTGATTTATTTTCTTCAAAAGTGCTATACGACAGCAATTTTATCAAACTAAAAAATTGTCATTCCACAACATAGTTTTACCTTTAGCGGCTTAAAATTTAATAATGAAAACAGGAATTGACGCTATATCTTTCGACGTAGCCAACATACATTTACCCATAAAAACTTTGGCAATCGCCAGAAATATTGAACCCGAAAAACTAGAAAAAGGTCTTGGCTTATTAAAAATGACTTTTCCAGACGTTCACCAGGACGCGGTTGTTTTTGGAGCAAATGCTTTAACCAAGCTTATCATTGATCATAAAATTGACTTAAAAAAAATCAGCCGAATCTATGTTGGTACCGAAAGCGGTGTTGACAGTTCAAAACCAATTGCTTCTTATCTAATTAGTCTAATGGAGCAAAAATTTGGCGAAAATTCATTAGCAGAATGCGATGTTGTTGACTTTACATTTGCTTGTATCGGTGGAGTTGACGCCATGCAAAACTGTCTGGATTTTGTAAAATTGAACCCGACAAAAAAAGCAATTGTTGTTACTTCTGATTTTGCAAAATACGATTTGAATTCAGGTGGAGAATATACGCAAGGCGCTGGAGCTGTTGCGATGCTGATTACTGCAAACCCAAAAATTATTGCTTTTGATGATAATTGGGCAACAAGCACAAAAGGGGTTTTCGATTTCTTTAAACCGTACAGAACTATTTCTAAAGAAGAAATTACTCAAAACGCCAACAACGATTCTTGGTTTGACAATTTAGAAGCTGAAATCGAAATCCACAAAGATCAGCCAGTTTTTGACGGACAATATTCCAACCAATGTTATATGGATCGTACGCGGAATGCCTACTTTTCATTCAAAAAATTGAAAAATACAACCGAAACTTTATACAACACTTGGCATAGCATCGTAATGCACTTACCCTATTCTTTCCAAGGAAGAAGAATGTTGTCTGAAATTTACGCTTTAGACAGTGCCGAAAAAATTATTGCCGATGATATTGCGCCTGCAGATTATCAGACCAAAATTAAAGAAGTGGCAAAATCTGAGGATTACAGAAGTTTTGTTTCTGAGAAATTACAACCTGCGGAATTGGCTTCTTCTTTAATCGGAAACCTTTATACAGGTTCAATTTTCATGGGATTGCTATCGACTTTGGCTCATTTTTATGATACAAATAAAGAAGTTGCCGGAACTAAATTCGGTTTCTTAGCTTACGGAAGCGGATCTAAATCGAAAGTTTTTGAAGGAACGATTCAGCCAGAATGGAAATCGGCTTTAGAGAATGTAAAACTTTTTGAAAATTTAGCAGAAAGCGTAGAAATTGATTTTAATACTTACGAAAGCCTTCATAAAAAAGAACAAAAACAGAGCGTAAGAACGCCAAAAAACGAATGGGTTTTAGACCGAATCGAAAAGGAAATCCCTGTTTTGATTGGGGCAAGATATTATAAATGGGTGGATTAAAAAATTAAATTCCAATTTTTGAAATTCCAAATTCCAATAGAAAACCGAAGCGATTTGCTTCGGTTTTTTATTTATATCCACACAGTTTGTCATTTCGACGAAGGAGACCCGAGCGATAGCGAATAGGCGAAGCAAATCACACTAGAAACTCTACAAAGATTGGCGATTTTGCATGTCGAATTACTAGTGTGATTTCTCCTTCGTCGAAATGACAAGATTGAGTAGAAAGAATTCTCCAATTATCAAATTGACATATTTTCTAATTAAAAAGCCTTTAATTATTCTATAAACGAAACCATTGCATCTAAAGTCTCTTTCTGCTGTTGTTCTCTGCTGATTTCTGCTTTATCATCTCCTAACTGAAATCCGTAATAACCAAACTGGCAATGGTTTGCTCCTTCTATTCTTATAAATTTTGTTGTTTCAGGCAGTTTCGATTTGTTTTTCATAATAGAGCCTTCATCTGCAACTCCGTCTTTTGAACCGTAAATTTTCAAAACTGGAATTGAAATATTTGCAAGCGAAATATCTCTAGGATGCGAAGTGCCAATCAAGATCAATTTATCTATTAATTTAGGGTTTTCATATACAAATTGCGCTGCCATTTTTCCGCCTTGCGAATGTCCTGCCAGAACGTAGTTTTTAGAATCATCAGCAAAAAAATGCAGTTGTATAGGTTTATTATATCCTTTTGAAGCAAGCCTCCAAGGCATTTTAACCAAATAGACTTTTATGTTTTGATCAGCCAGCTTTCGGCAAAGAGGCACATAAGCCTTGGTTTCTACCATTGCTCCTGGATAAAAGATAAGAACATTGCTGTATTGTTTTTTAGGCGTAAACAAATAATAGTCTTCATCATCTTGTACTTTAACCTCATCATTACTTTGCAAAAAAGATTCGTCTACGCCATCTGATTGATACGAATAAAACAGCCAGATTGTAAACAACAATCCTGCTGAAATCCAGGTTGCTTTTAAAATTCTTTTCAGCTTTCCTTTTTTTGTTTCCATATCTAATTGATTCTGTTAAGTTAAGATTTCAAAAACCTAAATATTCAAATTTAGTATTTCTACAGATATTTCTGAAAATTAATTAATTGGATCTGTTATACTCCAATATTTGATCCCGATAGCTATCGGGATCAAATTCCAATAAAAAACCGAAGCAAATGCTTCGGCTTTTTTTGTTTTACTCACAAAGTTTTGTCATTTCGAGGTACGAGAAATCACACTAGTAATTCGACATGCAAAATCGCCAATCTTTGTCGAGTCACTAGTGTGATTTGCTTCGCCTATTCGCTATCGCTCGGGTCTCCTTCGGTCGAAATGACAAACCAGACCGATAATTCTTTGCTTACCTATAAATCGTGAACTTATTATGACTCAAAGTAAAACCCAGATTTTCATAAATCGACACATTTTCTATTCGTTTTTTATGTATGGTTACTTCGATGCTTTTTAAATTTGACATTTGATTTCACATCCTAATTTACAAATTACCATAAACAACAATATAATCAGCATAATTCAACTTGTCGTTGAGCCAGTTTTTTAGTTCTCCCAGAAAATTTTCTTCGTTTTCGTCTCTTGTTTGAACCTTATTTATTTCTTCGATAATCTGTCTACAAGTTTCTTTATCAAAATAATTATGTCCCAAAACATCAAACTCATTTTCCATTTGATTATTCCAAGGATTCTTCATCGGAAAAACGGCTTGAAATTCTTTTAGAACAATGTCAAAATCCTCAGTCTGAATAAAAACATCATTCCTTTTTTCTGTTTTGTAAAATTCTCCTTCTGCATTTTCCGGCCATAAAATAAAACCGATTTTCGAAACAGGATTATTCCCTGTTGTGATAACAACTGGCTTTTGATTGATTCTTTCAATCGTTTTTATTACATCGCCATTACAAATCTGATACTCTTTTCTTGCTGCTGCCGCTTTACAATCCGTTTTTTCACAAATCTGCCTAATGTTTTCATCGTGAAAATCTTGTTCAGAAAGCAGAATATCACCCTTATTTTTCTTTAAAAGCCGAATTGCTTCGCTTAAAGGAATTGCTATTTTGCTTCTTAATATTTTTATGCTTTCCGTATTCATTCGTTTCAAAAAACTTTGTTACTTCAAGATTACACAAATCTAAATTCAAAACCTATTCATTAGTCAGAAAAATTGTATTTTATAATTTGATAAAAAAAACATTAGCGTTCTTTGCAGTTAAAAAACTTTGCGTTGATTCTATGACTTCGCTCAGGAAGACAATACCAGATAAATACTTTGTGCCCTTGTGCCTTAGCGGCAAAAAACAACAAATAAGAAAACTTTAATAAATCAATTTCATGCTATTTCCGCAAAAAACGTAATTTTGAAATTCGAAGTTCAAAACACAAGTTATTATGAAATATCATCAAATAAACAGCGCTCTTTTTGTAAAAAACCGCAGAAAGTTCATGGCTGAAATGAAACCTAATTCTGTTGCAGTATTCAACTCAAACGACATTTATCCAATTAGTGCCGACAGCACTTTACCGTTTGCACAGCATAGAGACATTTTTTACCTGAGCGGAGTAGATCAGGAAGAAAGCGTTTTACTTTTGTTTCCAGATGCGCCTTATGAGCACCAAAGAGAAATGCTTTTCTTAAGAGAAACCAACGACCATATCGCAGTTTGGGAAGGCGAAAAACTGACCAAAGAACGTGCTTTTCAAGTTTCGGGAATCAGAACTGTTTATTGGTTGCAAGATTTTCATAAAGTTTTGAACGAAATGATGACGTACGCTGACACAATGTACATCAATACCAACGAACATTACCGTGCTTCTGTGGAAACAGAAACCCGCGAAGCTCGTTTTGTAAAATGGTGGAAAGAGCGTTATCCAGCTCACAATGTGGCAAAAAGCAACCCAATTTTACAAAGATTACGCTCGGTAAAAGAAAGCGAAGAAATCGATTTAATCCAGCATGCCTGTGATATTACAGAAAAAGGTTTCCGCAGATTATTAGGATTCGTAAAACCAAATGTTACCGAATATGAAGTTGAAGCCGAATTGGCGCACGAATTCATTCGTAACCGCTCTAAAGGTTTTGCTTATACGCCAATCATCGCTTCTGGAAATAATGCGAATGTTCTACATTATATCGAAAACAATCAGCAATGTAAAGAAGGAGATTTATTATTATTGGACGTTGCGGCAGAATATGCCAACTATTCTAGCGATATGACGAGAACAATTCCGGTTTCGGGACGTTTTACAGAACGCCAAAAAGCGGTTTACAATGCGGTTTTGAGAGTTAAAAACGAAGCTACAAAGATGCTTACGCCAGGAACACTTTGGAAACAATACCATATTGAAGTAGGCAAAATCATGACTTCTGAGTTATTAGGTTTAGGTTTATTAGACAAAGCCGATGTTCAGAACGAAAATCCGGAATGGCCAGCGTACAAAAAATATTTCATGCACGGAACATCTCACCACATGGGATTGGACACGCACGATTACGGATTGCTACACGAACCAATGAAACCCAACATGGTTTTTACGGTTGAACCGGGAATCTATATTCCAGCAGAAAAATTCGGAATTCGCTTAGAAGACAATGTCGTAGTTCAGGAAAAAGGAGCACCTTTTAACTTGATGAGAAATATTCCGGTTGAAGCTGAGGAGATTGAAAGTTTAATGAATGAATAAACCATTTATGTTTTTAAAGTCCAACAAGGTTGTAAACTAAGTTATAACCGCAAATTGCACAAATTTTCGCAAATTAATTTGTGTAATTTGCGTAATTTGTGGTTTTCAGAAACTGAAAGCTAAATGCACTAAATGTATAGGTTTAAACTATTTTTGAAATCAATAAAAAACAAAGGCTGTCCACTAATTTTTGGACAGCTTTTTTTATTCGAGTGTTTCTTTTTTAGGCCCCAGCGGGGCAAAATATTTATAGAAAGTCAATTATGCGGATACAAAAGAGCTCCAGCGGAGCAAAATATAGCATTGCTAAAAAATATGCCGCTCCTCTGGAGCTTTTATCGGTTTTAATAAATAAATTTTCTATAAATATCTGGCTTCTCCGAAGCCTAACCCTATTAAAAGCTGATGAATGAATAGACATAAAAAAAAGCCCTTAATAATTTTAAATCATTAAGGGCTTTTTAAATTTTATAAATCGTTATTTATCCGATTTTAGAAATCTGAACGTCTAATTCAAATTTGCCTGTTGCTTCATTTTCGTTGATCAAATCAAAAAGCTCTAAAGCTCTTCTGGCATTTTTCTCTTCTTCTCTTTGCTCAGCTACGTACCACATCATAAAATCTTCTGTAGCGTAGTCGTTTTCGGCTCTACATTTTGCAATTACTTTATTGATTGCTTGAGTAACTGCAATTTCGTTTTGCAAAGCAATTTCAAATACTTCTCTAAACGAAGCAAATTCTTGTTGCACTTCAGGAACCGATGGCGTAACTGCAATCCCTCCCATATCTGTAATGAATTTGAAAATTTTTAGAAAGTGCTCTCTTTCTTCTTCGGCTTGCTTGTATAAATACGATGCCGTATTGGCGTAACCATTTCTATCCAACCATGCTGCCATAGCTAAATATTTGTTAGAAGCATCACTTTCTAATTTTGCCTGTAAATTCAATATATTTTCTACGCCTTCAGTTAATGACGTGCTTGTTCTTAGTAAATCTTTCATAACCATTAATTTTTATACGTGTAAAATTACAAAAATTAAGGGAGACAACCGTAAATGCCTGAAAATTTGGATTTAATCTAAGTAAGAATCTAAATAAGTTCTACATTTACCATGCTGCAAAGCATAGAATGCAGACTCAGGGTAAATTTAGTTCCATTTAGTAAATCTCTTAGCTGCACTATTTCGCAGATGGTTAGATTTCGAGAGAAATTTCTTTTGGTAGTTTCGATCAACTGGGCATCCGACTGGTCAGATAAGTCGTAAAGCATGTTTAAAATGTCAACGCTATTGACCTTTCTTTGAAAAATCAAAAAATCCTGAATCTTATAACTTGACACAGTATCAACAAAATTGATTACTATACTATTGGTCAAATCACATTGATAACTGTATCCTTTTTCGGTTTCAAATAATACTTTGGTGGTCAAATCACTAACTAACATTCTGATAAAATATGATAACGGTGCAAAAATATATAATTTAAAGTAATTAAACACATAATTAAGACTAATTTAAAATAACAAAATTTGTTAATCTATTTAAAAATAGCCGAAGTATACTAAAAACTGTAACATTCTCAACCGCCGTGAGTCTAATTCTAAAAACAAATAACTAAGAAATTATGCAAGTGCACGAAATAGATTATCAGATTTTTGGAGAAGAAATGCAGTATGTGGAGATCGAATTGGACCCGAAAGAAATTGTAATTGCCGAAGCTGGCAGTTTTATGATGATGGAAAACAATATCCAGATGGAAACCATATTTGGAGATGGTTCTCAACAACAAGGTTCAGGTTTATTTGGCAAAATTTTAAGCGCAGGAAAAAGAGTCCTTACAGGCGAAAACTTATTTATGACGGCTTTTTTAAACCAAGGCAATACTAAACGCAAAGTTTCATTTGCCTCGCCTTATCCAGGAAAAATCCTTCCGATTGATTTAAAACAATTTCAAGGCAAATTTATCTGCCAGAAAAGCTCCTTTTTATGTGCTGCGAAAGGTGTTTCGGTCGGAATAGAATTTTCTCAGAAACTAGGACGCGGCTTATTTGGCGGTGAAGGCTTTATTATGCAGAAAATTGAAGGAGACGGTATGGCATTCGTACATTCTGGAGGAACAATGTCCAAAAAAGTATTAGGTCATGGCGAAGTCTTAAAAGTAGATACCGGATGTATTATTGGTTTTACCAAAGATGTAGATTATGATATCGAATTTATTGGTGGCATCAAGAATTCTATTTTTGGTGGTGAAGGATTATTTTACGCTACTTTAAAAGGCCCAGGAACGGTCTACATACAATCACTGCCTTTCTCTAGATTGGCTGAAAGAATTATTGCATCGGCACCTAGATCTGGCGGAAACAGTCGTGATGAAGGAAGTCTTCTTGGCGGATTGGGGAATCTTTTGGATGGCGATAATCGATTTTAAACACAAAAAACGGCTTTCATTCCTGAAAGCCGTTTTTCATTAAAAAAGTTAAAAGCAGACCATACGGCCTGCTCCTAACCTAACTAAATAACCACATTTAGCATTAATATCCGTTAGTTCCAAAATCCTTAGCATTTGAAATGGCATCCAAAAATGATCTCGGAATTGGTCTAACAATATGTTTTTCGTTGACGAAATTTGCACCAGCAATCGGATTGGTTTGATCTAAATACGTTTTATTTAATCTTCCAGTACGCTTGAGGTCAATCCATCTTGTATGCTCGCCAGACAACTCTCTTGCTCTTTCTTTCAAAATAAAATCAATATTCATTTGTCCGCTTGTCACTAGCATTTCATTTTCTCTTGAACTTATGGCGGCTCTTTTTCTTAAAGTGTTTACATAAACCAATGCTTTGGTTGGGTTATCACTTAAAATAGCCGCTTCTGCCGCAATCAGATAAACTTCCCCCAAACGAATGATCGGAATATCACCCAACCAGTACTGATTGCTTTGGCAATACAATGCCGCAGAAAATTTTCGCATGGCCGGAAAAATATTGATTAAATTCGGATCGTTCGGATACATTGCCGGATCTTTATATTTATTGGTTCCCGGCTCGAAAATATCACTAGGATCGGCAACCAAAACAGGCATTTTGCTTTTAACAGCTGGATCTATATTCCAATTAGGTGTAAAAACAGACAAACCTTCATCGTTATTCATATTGATTTGTTCCTCAATTTTTTGAGAATAAAAATTAACCGATGGCAACGCCTGAGCCAAAGTATTTTTAATCGTATAACCTAATACCGAAGGATCTTTTTTGTAAGCAGTAACCATTGTCTGCGTAATCGTTTTATTGGCTGCAGCATAAAACTTATAGGTAAATGTTTCTGCAAAACGAGTATCTGCCGGCGACGGTACTGGCGAAAACACCTCTGTCAATAAATATTTACTTGGTTTTAACATACGGCTATTGGCTCTTCCGTAGAGAATACTCGTTGCTCCAGCTCCCCACTCAGCTCCTCTTGTTGCCAAATCAGGAAGGTAATACTGTCTTGTTCTTCCTCTGTTGAAACCTTCAGGATTTAGTCCGCCTGGATCAATTCCCTGTGTAAACAAAAATTCTGTGTTTTTCTTGTTATTATTGCCGTCCCAAAGTTTACTGAAGCCTGATTTTGTATTGTCACTTAAATACAAAGCTGCATTATATTTTCCTGCGTTATTGATTAATTCTTCCGCAGTTTCCAAGGCTAGTTTAGAATACTCTGCAACATCTCCTAATCTCGTTCTCTGCAGATAAACCTTAGCCAACAAACCATAAGCGGCCTTCTTAGCTGCTCTTCCTTGTAATGTCTGTTGTACAGGAAGATGTGCGCAGGCAAATTTTAAATCTTCAATAATTAAATCGTAAAATTCTCTTTCAGAACTACGAACAGGTGCATTATCTGCTCCTTCAATAATAGACGATTTTGTTCTTAAAACCACGCCTCCAAATTGCTCTACTAATATGAAATTACTAAAAGCTCTTAGAAAATAGGCTTCAGCTAATTTTGAATTCATTTCCTCTGTAGAAGAATACCCTTTTACATCTTTTGCATAATAAATTGCCGTATTGCAAAGATTGATCGTTGTGTACGCTGTCCCCCAGATTACCTTAATGTTTCCATCGTCTGGATTTAACTGACTGGCATATTGCGCATAACCAATTCCGCTAGTACTTACATTTTCCCAAGAATCAGTTCCGGCTTCAGTCGGTGCTATATAATCTACTTTTCCGTGAAGGAAATATAGATTCTCATAACAGCTGTTAATTAATCCTTCAAACCCTGGCCTTTCACTATAGGATTTATCCAAAGAAACAGTGGTAAGATTTTTTTCGTCCAGACTACATGATTGTAAACCAACCATCAAGGACATTACAACAATTACTGATTTTATGTTTATATATTTTTTCATAATACTATAATGATAAATTAAGACCAAAAACAACCTGTTTAAATAATGGGAATGAATCTGAGCCTCCACTTTCTGGATCTACATCTTTCAATAAATGACTACGGCTAAAAACAAAAGGATTATAAGACGTTGCATAAAGTCTCAGCGAACTTATTCCTGTTCTTTTTAAGAAATCTTGCGGCATAGAATATCCAAGTGTAATATTCTTGATTTTTATATAAGAGGCATCTACAAGCTCTAATGAAGATTGAAACTGTGTATTAAAACTACCACCTGGTCTCGGGAAATCGTTTGTTGGATTGTCCTGTGTCCAGTAACTATACGTTTCTGGCTGTGCTTCTTTGTTCCAATAACCCAAAACCTGAGCACGCATCATACCGCCATATCTTCCGTTTACAAATACAGTACAATCAAAGTTCTTATACTTAAATGTATTTTGGAAACCAAAGAAATAATCTGGAACATTGTTTCCTACAATCATTCTGTCTTTTGTAGAATAAACGTGTACTCCATTATCTGATACTCCGTTGGCATCAACCTGTGGCACTGTCTGCAGTTTTATATCTCCTGGTTTAGCGCCATACAAAGCCGCTTCTGTCTCCTGTCCTAATTGCCAGATTCCGATTTTTTTATAATCGTAAAATACTCCTCCTGAAGCAGGCGTCTGACCGATGAAAAGTCCTTCTGAAATTAATTCGGCAACCGATAAATTTCCTAAATCTATATTGGTCAGCTTTTCTGTAGCGTGTGTATAGGTAAACGAAGTATTCCATTTGAAATTTTCTGTTTCAATATTTCTGGTATTGATAGAAAGTTCAAAACCTCTGTTTTCAGAAGATGCAATATTAGATGTCTTTTTATAAGGTGTTTTCGCATCGTAACCTCCTGAACTGGTTGGGAGACGACGATCCCATAAAATACCATCAGTATTTGTCCAATAATATTCGGCTACTACGTCAATTCTATTTTTCAATACAGATATATCTAAACCTAAGTTTGTATTTGTTGAGCGCTCCCAAGTTAAATCCGGATTTGAAATATGCTCAGTAGGAACATACATTGGTAAAGCTGTACCACCACCAAGAGAAAGACTGCTTGTTTTTGTAGAAGTACGGGTCAAACTAGAATACGGATCAATATTTGCCGATCCTGAAACACCATAACCTAATCTTAGTTTCAGATTATTCAACCAAGAACTTGTTCCCTGCATAAAACCTTCATCGCTAATGCGCCAAGCCAAGGATGCAGACGGGAAAGAAGACCATTTGTTTCCATCTGCTAATTGAGAAACCCCGTCCCAACGATTAGTTAACTGAAATAAGTACTTTCCTTTAAAACTATAATTAAAACGACCAGCAAATGACATTCTGTTAGACTGACTGTAAGCATTCATTCGGGTAGTTAGGTTTTTTACCGATCCCATATTATAAAACTGGAAATCATCGTAATCTATACCGTTACCTCCTAAATAAGCCCCTTCAGATCTGCTGTCTGCCCAAGAAGTAATTCCTGTTAAACCAAAATCATGATTTTTACCCAATTTAAAATTATAGTTCAAAATATTCTCCCAGATGTAACTATAAGCCAGCTCGTTATTATAAGTTGCTTCGCTTGCAGTTCTGCCTTCCGTTAGCAGATTGTACGAGTTTTTGTTCTGAAAAGTACCTGCTCTGCTTCCAGAAAATCGTGTTCCCAAATTAGATCTTAACTTCAAATTTTTAGCAAATTCAAACTCCATGTAGGGATTAAATTGTACATTATAACTTAATGACTCATTAGCAAAAGCCCCAGGATAATTGTTGGCCAAAATACTAATGTTGTTAGGATCTCCTTCTATTGGATAAAGATTTACCACTCCATTTTCATCAAATGGCACTCCTAGCGGATAAACACTGTAGGCTTTATTAATTCTACTGTTTGTTGTGCTGCTCTTACGATAGTTTAAAATCAATTGGAAACCAGTTTTAAATTTATCACTGAATTTAAGATCAACTCCTCCTCTTGAATTGTAACTGTTTACTTTATCATTTTGATAGATTCCTTCTTCTCCAACATATCCTAAAGAAAGATACCCCTGCACTTTTTCAGATCCGCCCCTCATAAAAAGATTATGGTTTTGCTGTGTTCCTACCTGTAAAGTTTCATCAATCCAGTTTACATATTGTCCTTTTTCAATTGCAGCAATTGCTGATGCATTTAATCCTAAATCTGTTAAACTAGTTGCTTGGTAACCATTGTCTAAATAAAATCGGTCGCGTTTGTAGCTCAACCATTTATCACCTGTAAGCGGCGCCGGAAAAGAAGAGAAACCATTTAATCCGAAATAGCTGTTAACGTCGATTTGTGTTTTTCCTGCTTTTGCTTTTTTAGTGGTAACAATAATAACTCCATTCGCTCCAGAAGAACCATATATTGCAGTAGAGGAAGCATCTTTTAAAACATCAATAGACTCAATATCATTTGGATTTAAATTGTTAATGCTTGACGGAATTCCATCCACAATATACAATGGATCTTGGCTCGCTGTCAAAGATCTGTTTCCTCTCAATAAAACTTTTGGAGAAGATCCGGCTTTTCCGGATCCTCGTTGAATATCCAAACCAGAAACCCTTCCCTGAAGCGCTTCCATTGGACTCAGAACAGGACTCAGAACAATATCCGATGATTTCACTGTTGCTACCGCACCTGTCAAATCCTTTTTCTTGACCGCGCCATAACCCACAATTACCACTTCATTTAATGCAGAATTCTGTTCGTTTAAAACTACATTCAAAGAGATATTTTGCCCTACTGTTACATCTTTGCTCTCAAATCCGATAAAGGAAAAAACCAAAATGCTATTAGGACCGCTTACGCGAATTGTAAACTTTCCGTCCAAATCAGTTGACACCCCATTATTAGTTCCCTTTTCAATAACATTTGCTCCTGGTATCGGCATATTTCTGGAGTCTGTTACTACTCCCGTAATTTCGACACCTTGTGCAACTACAACTTTCTGAACAGTATTTTTTTCTAACAGGTTTGCCTTTTGTTTCTTTTTAACCAATAGAATTTGGCGGTCATTTATACTGTAAGAAATATCAGTGTTTTTAAACACTTCATCTAATATTTCGGTTATTGCCTGTTTTTTAGCATTAATGGTCACCTTTCTGCTCAGGTCAATTACGCTACTTTCAAAAAGAAAGCGGTATTCCGAAATAGATTCCACTTTATTAAACAGCTTTTCAATTGGAGCATTGTTTATGTTTAAGGTCAACTTTGTATTCTGCGAATAAACGCCTGCTTGAATCCTCATCAAAGAAAGCATCAGTAATAATGTCGTCAATTTCATTCTTAGACTAATTTTAGGCAAATAAGGACTAAGCCAATTCCTCGTAATTATTTTTTTCATAATTTTGGATTGATTTTAAATGATTTAATTTCGATACGTCGTTTGAAACACTTAAATCGGGAAATACTGGTACTATTTTCCGATTTTGCTTCTTTTCTTAAAAATTACATCCTCTTCATAAATTATTAGTTTTTTGGTTGGTTAATAAATAGTTAGTTTATTTTTATAAGCCTTCCTTCTTTTGTATAAGTAAAGCCCTGAATTTTGCTCATTGTTTCTAACACCTTGTCAATGCTTTCAATGTTTTTATTGAAGCTGGCATTAAATTTTTTATCTAAAATATCCTCTCTATTATTTTCAATCGTAACATTGTAAGCTCGTTCTAGTTTGATAATAATGTCTCTAAATGCTGTTTTTCTAAAAACAATCTCTCCGTTTATCCATTCTGTGTAAAAACGCGTATCTACTTGTTCTACAGCAATATCCTTTTTTTGGCTGCTCCAAGATCCTTTTTCTCCCGGAACCAACATTACTTTTTGATCCGAATTGGCAGCTTCAGACAAACTAACAGAACCTTCCATCAATACTGTATTAATATCCATATCTTCTCTATAGGAACTCACATTAAATTTTGTTCCTAAAACTTTTACATTTACACCTCTTGTTTTCACTATAAACGGGTGCACCTTATCTTTTGCAACATCAAAAAAAGCTTCACCTTCTAGAACTACTTCTCTCTTATATCCTTTAATAAACTGCACAGGATATTTTAAAGATGAACCTGCATTTAGATTTACCGACGTTCCGTCCGACAACTGTATTTTAAATGTTTTTCCGTACGGAATTTTAATTTCATTGTAAGCCAATTTATTAATTGCCTTACCCGAATGGTAATTGATTTGGTTATCTTTTTGAGAAGCAATCACCTCTCCGTTTTTCTTTATAATTTGCTGTTTTCCGCTTGGGCTCAAAATCTGTACATCTCCATTTTCTAACACTAGCTGTATGGCATCAGACGGAATCTCTGACTTGGTTTGTTTTCCATTTTTGAACTGAAAAAGATAACCTAGGCTTATTACACAAAAGAAAACCGCTGCATACTGAAAAATTGTTTTCCAATTGATGGCAAACGACTTTTCGCCAACATTTATCTTTTCTTTTAATTCTTTCCAATTTTCATCGGTATCTATCGATTCTGCATACAATAAAGCTTCTTCAAGCAGACCGTTATTTTTAAGATCTTTTAGCAGTTCTTGTTCTTCATTAGAAAGTGTTGGTATTTTCGAGGCATCAAAGTCTCCTTCGGACCTTATTTTCCGTAGGGCATTAATTAATTTTGATTTTGGAGTCATTTGTTTTTTATATAGTGTTTTTTATATGTTAGGAAAAAAGTTTTTTAGGGTGACAACAAATCAATATTTTTTGATTTTTTTTACACATTACAAAAAAAAACTAACTTTTTATTTTACATTTGGCTATGTAATCCATTACAAAACGATAAATGATATTGGAAGATGCTGAACCATAAAGATTTTAAAATATTTGAAGACTTATACAAAGAGCATTTTGTCTTTTTTTCTTTGGTGTCTTTTAACATTGTAAAGGATAGAGATGTCGCAAAAGATATTGTCCAAGATTTTTTTACTTATCTCTGGGAAAAAGAGGAAGCCCTAACTTTCACCATTTCATTTAAGGCTTACGGAACAAAAGCAGTCAAGAATTTAAGCCTGCAATACCTAGAAAAAAACAAAACCATAAGCTTACAAACCCAAAAAATAGTTCATCCAAAATCTGAAGAACAAACTATTTTTGAAAATTCAGAAGAGAACAAAAAGCCGAGAATTCAGACCTTGGTTGAAAAAATTCCTCAGGCCCGAAGAGAAATTTTCATCTCGCACGTTGTTGAAGGACTGAGTTACGCAGAAATTGCCGAAAACCAAAACATCTCGATAAACACGGTAAAAACACAAATGAAAAGAGCGTACGCCTCTTTGAGAGCATCGCAAAACACCGCTTTAAATTTTATTTTATATTTCATATGGCTAATAAAATAGCGTATTTTTGTTATATAAATTATCCATTTTGAATCAGACTTTTTACAAAAACACAAAAATATCCTATTCCGATACCGGAAAAGGAAAGACCATTGTTTTACTTCACGGCTTTCTTGAAAACAAAAAGATGTGGACAGAATACGTTACTCTATTTTCAGAAAAATATCGTGTTGTAACAATCGATTTACTGGGGCATGGCGAATCTGAATGTTTAGGATATGTACATGAAATGGAAGAAAATGCCAATGCTGTCAATCAAGTTTTAGAACATCTAAAAATCGAGAAAGCAATAATTCTCGGACATTCCATGGGAGGCTACGTAGCTCTGGCTTTCGCCGAATTGCATCCAGAAAAAATCCAAAAGATAGTTTTACTAAACTCCACCTCGAAAGAAGACAGCGAAGAAAAAAAGCTAAACCGAACTCGCGCGATAAAAGCAGTAAAACAAAACTACGCTAGTTTTGTAAGCTTGGCTGTAGCGAATCTTTTTAGCGAAAACAACAGAACACGTTTGGCTGAAGAAATCGAAAAAACAAAATCCGAAGCTCTTAAGACGCCACTTCAAGGAATTGTCGCTTCATTAGAAGGCATGAAAATCAGAAAAGACAGAGAAGAACTGGTTCGCAGAAATTTGTTTCCGATTCTGTTGATTTTAGGGAAAAAAGACCCAGTCTTAAACTACGATGAAACTATTGGGCAAATAAAAGACACAACCGCCGAATTGGTTTCTTTTGATGACGGACACATGAGCCATATCGAAAACAAGGAAGAACTTAAGTCGGTCTTATCAAGATTCTTTGAATAAACGAAAGTATTAAAATCGAAAAAGGCCATTTCAAATAATCCTGAAACAGCCTTTTTCTCATTCTTGGGGGCAAATATTGTTATAACTTCGAAGTAATATCTTTTTTGTATTTAGACAAAGTAGCTCTTGTCAACCCTAAATTCGCTTTTGTAGCATCTACCGCTAAGTAGATAAAATATCTGCCATCATCAGACACATCAATAATATGCAACTGATCGCTTAATGAAATTAAAATATCGTTGATTTTTTGATTCAATCCTAAAGCCTTAATCGCATTCATTTTAGCTTTTACAACTTCTAAGTTGTAAGCAGAAGCCAATTCCGGGTCAAAATCCGGATCAACAGTCAAAGAGCAATAAGCCATTCCTGTTTCAACTTCTGTAACCGAAACAGCAATAAATCCGTTAATATTTTCTTTTAGATCGTTTTGAAAGTTTTGTAAAAAATCTGACATGTAAAAATTTGGTTTAAATTAATTATTGAAAACGGTATCCATTCTGCGAAGCAAAAGGCCCATTTTACTAGTATCTTTAGAAAGTAGCGCAATGCAATTATCGTCTTGATCTTTATTTGCCACCACAATTCCGTCATTATTTTTTATCATAACTTGTCTAAGATCGCCATTATTTACATCTTCCGACATTTCAAGACACATCTTCAAAATCATTCCAATCATAGCAGCCACATTCCCATCATATTCTAGATTGACAGATTCTAATAAAATACCGTCAATATTAAAACTTAATCCAGATTCTGCTCCCGTCTCCTCTACCAACGTGTTTAAATCAATCATAACCTTCTTTTAACATTTTTAAGTTGGTCAAAGTTATTTTAATAAAAACAATTGTCCGATAAACACTTGTTAAAAAAACGGCGCTCTGCAATCACTTGACATACTTTTATTTAGAGCACAAATAAAGCTCTTCTTTAAAATAAAATCTGCAAAAAAAATTAACAGAAAAAACAAATATTATCAAAATCATAACAAATAGATTCATAAAATTCAATTCTAAAATTAACATTCAGGTTTCGTTTCATTTCAAGAAAGATTTTCTCTAATTTTGCAAAAAAATTTCCAAATGAAAACAGTAGATGAATTGCGTTTTGACTTAAATGTCAAGCTGATGAAGTTTAGAAGATTTAGAATTGAGAACGGAATTATCAACAATTCCAATCCAGAAGCGGCTCCAAAAAAGGGTTTCTTTAAAAAAATATTCAGCTAAAAAAGGTATAAAAAAAGCCGATATTCATTAAGATTATCGGCTTTTTTATTGATTTTCAAATACTTAAAAAACAAACTTACAACAAGTTATTCCATTTGTGAGGCCATCAAAAGTTCGTAGAGCCGATCCAATCTGTAACCGCAAAGCCATTCAAACTTTGTTTATTTTAATTTTAATTGCTGTGCCATCCGTTTTTGAGTTCAAATAATTATATTTTCATAGCTCAGAATCACCTAATCTATTTTTTTTATCAAAAAATCAGATAATTCTTAAAGCGAAAAATTATACCTCAAATTTTGCAGTATCGCATTTAAACAGCTTTTGTAAATAAAATCTCCATTTTGTTTATCGGCCGTTTTAAAAAAATGTCTTGAAATCAAAATTAAAGTCAAACTCACTGACATTGAAACCAATAACTTTTTAATTTGATTGAAATTCGCTTAACTAAATATTTGGTTTTGTTTAAATTTTCTCTTCAAACGGAATGTCGATATCGAAAATCTCACTTAATAAAGATGCTATTTCATCTAGGTAATAATCTAACATTTCTGAAGTCACGACCATATTCAATTCTTTTTCAGGCTTAAATCCAAAAGGAAGGAAACCTGATTTCAGATTTTTAAAAGAAACAATCCCAACTTCTATCGGCAAATTTCCAGCATGTTTTTCATACATAAACGCATAGGCAAGAACTTGAATTATTTTGTCATTTTTAAGCTCTTGAGTCAATCCGTTCCATGATTTTAGCACTACGTTTGTTTTCTCAACTTTTCCTGTCTTATAATCTATAATTCGTATTTTTCCGTTACGTTCCTCAATTCGATCGACATTTCCTTTAATCAAAACCGGAAAAGGCAGTTTTGGGTGACTAAACCAGCGTTCAAAAGTTTGTTCCAAAGCAATAATTTTTATCGCATCGTCGTTTTTCAAAGATTCCATTTCCATTTTAAGAAAATTAGAAACGTTTCTTTTTGCCACCTCGAAAGCCAAAAGATTTCGCCCTTTCTTAATTTCGCCTTCCCTATAAACGAGTTTGAATTGTTTTAAGACTTCACTATCCAAAAGCTTAAAACAGTTTGAAAGATCCTCCACAGAAATAAATTTTCCGACAAAAGGTGTATAAAGCTCTTTTAAGGTCTCATGAATTATGGTTCCCAAAGTGTTTAACGCTATATTTTCCTCAACCTCTTCAACTTCTCGAATTCGCAATATTTTCTGAAAATAAAACTCAATCGGATTTCGTATATAGCTTGTCATCGCCGATGGAGAAAATCCTGTATTTGCAATCTCTTTCAAGCGTTCAATTACCAATTCAGACTTCGGAACAACCATCGGACGGTAAGCATCTGCAGGCACAACAGGATTATACACATCAAAAGTCAGATTATGTGCTCGTTGTTTTTCAACTTCCAGCTGCGTAATAAAACGACTGCGCTCACCGGCGTCTAATCCTTCATTTTCTGTATTATAAATCAAATAAATATTTTTTGCACGCTGCAGCAAATGATAAAAATGGTAAGTGTAAATAGCGTCTTTTTCTTTATAAGTCGGCAACTCAAGTTCTTTTTTAACATCATAAGGAATAAAAGAATTCTGCGATTTCCCAGCAGGAAACTTTCCTTCATTCACAGAAGTGACAATCACCGTTTCAAAATCCAACACACGGCTTTCTAAAACCCCCATAATCTGAAGCCCTCTTAAAGGCTCTCCTTCAAAAGAAACTTCTGCCAGGTCTATAATCTGCTTGTAAACTGCATGAAGCGTATTGATGTTGTCTATATGATGATGCTTAGAATAATAATTTATGAGCTGATTTACGACTTTGTAAACGCCGTACACAAACGTTTTTGCTATTTTTTCTTCTTCATTATCATTGTTAAAATTCTCCTTAATTTTAACCAGAAGCTCAGAAATGCCCTCCAATACAGCAAGCGAGCCACAGTCCCATTTTTTAAACAACAAATTAAACAAAACAGAGTGATGCGGGTTTAATTCTAAAACCTTATTATGCGTAATAAACGTGTAATTGTTTTCCTTAATAATACGAACCAAGCCAGTGGCTCCGCAATAAGGCTCAACTAAAGGATGCGTCAGAACATCCAAAACATCTTTATAATAAAAAACGTAGCTGTCTCCTTTTCTGGAAAGCGCATTAGTATGCATTTTAAAAAGCTTGGAAACAAGAATTTGAGACGGATTATTTTTCCCAGAGTAACCCATTGTAATATTAAGCGGCCCTACAGAAGCAGGAAGCGAATACAGAATAGGAACCAAGAGATTTTCTTCTCCTAAAACAACCGCCACCTTATCGAGTGATGTATCGGGATGTTCCCTAATTATTTTTTCGATTATACTGCCAGCAATCTTAGCCTGCCCAATTGTTTTGGGCGTTCCAATAACACTAATATTCTTCTCTTTCGAAAAGTCATCAACAATCCATTCAAACGGATTTGCTTTATAATGCTTCCATGAAGCCTTAAAACGCCTTAAAAAAAGCCCCGCATCGTGATACGGATCATTTAAAAATGTTTGGTCTGCATCCCAATAAATTCTAGCTTGTTCAAGCGCAAGCAGGTGTTGCACAATTTTTTCCTCGGCGGCATTTAAGGCATTAAACCCCGCAAATACAAAATGACGATTCCCAATGGTGTTAGAAAAATGATTCAGATTGTTGACTGCCTGTCGATAAATCAAACCTTGATATCCGATAGACTTATTCAACAAATGATTATAAAGAGACTCATAGTACAACGGAACTATTTTCCAAAAATCAAAATAACTATCTACCAGTTTGGTTTTATTTTCTGGTTCAAGATTCCATCTTTTAAGCACCTCAATAGCATCAAGATAAGAGAACACATGAGAAGAGTCTAAAAGGTAGCGATCGATTTCATTAAAATCCTGCAACAAGGTTTTGGCCCAATTGGCAAACAGTTCAAAAGACTGCTGATTTTGCTTATCCGTAACAGACAAATACACTTCATAAAATTCAAACAAAAGCTCGATAGAATCTACCGCACGAATTCCGGCAACATCCTGAACGAAATCCTCAATACTAATAATTTCAGGAGAAAGAATTGTCTTTTCGGTTTCCTTTTTCAAAGCCTCAATCAAAAAAACCTTCGCTCTTTTGTTTGGCAGAATTATAGTTGTTTCCGGCAGTTTTTCTGCATAATCGCGAATTACAACAGTTGCTATTTTTTCTATGAAAGAAGTATTTACCATAGGATAAAAATAAAAAAAGCCATTCAATTAAGAATGGCTTTTAGTATTTATTTAGAAAGTAAATTAAAGTTTACCTTGGTATTTAGAACCAATGTGTCTAATTTCTGTTCTTCTGTTTTGTGCTTTACCTGCAGCAGTTTTGTTGCTAGCAACTGGTTGAGAAGATCCAAATCCTTTAGACTCTAAGTTTTCTGGACTAACACCTCTTTCAACTAAAGCATTTAATACAGCAGCAGCTCTATCTTCAGAAAGTTTTTGGTTTACTTTAGCAGAACCAGTACTATCTGTGTGTCCTTCGATAGAGAATTTCGCGTTTGGATAGTTTTTAAGGATTTCTTTAATAGCATCTAATCTAGCTGGAGTTTCTTTGTCACCAGTTTTGAAAGTAGCTTTACCTGAGTTAAAGTAGATAGCTCTAGCTTGAACTTTAAGATCTTCTAATGCTTGAGTACTTACTTCAGGACAACCTCTGTTGCTTGCAGGACCTGGAACTGTAGGACAGTCATCATCTTTATCAGCAACACCATCTTTATCAGCGTCTAATACTGGACATCCACCGTTTTCTCTAGGACCAGCAACTGTAGGACATTTGTCATCTTTGTCAGCGATTCCGTCACCGTCAGTATCAGGACAACCTTTTAAAGCAGCTAAACCAGCAACATCTGGACAAGCGTCATCTTTATCAGCAATTCCATCACCGTCTGTATCAGGACATCCGTTTAATGCAGCTAAACCAAATACATCTGGACAAGCGTCAGAAGCATCAACGATTCCGTCACCGTCAGTATCAGGACATCCGTTGAATTGTTTTAAACCAGCAACATCTGGACAAGCATCATCTTTGTCATAGATTCCGTCTCCGTCAGTATCTTTACCTCCGAATTTGAAAACTAAACCTGCAGTGTGTTGGAAAACTGATCTGTCAAGAGGTTTGTCCTCGTTAGCAGCTACAGCCCATTTGTATCTTGTAGCTAACTCAAGACCGATAGCGTCTGTAAACCAGAAAGTGATACCAGCACCTGGGTTAACAGTTCCGAAACTGTTATCTCCAAAGAAAGTGTAACCACCACCAACAGATAACGAAGGATCAATCACTTTAGATTTGATTAATTCTTGGAAGCTGTATTTGATAGTAGCATCAATTCCGTAGTACATCAAGTCACCAGGATTAGTAACAACGTTACCTCTTGCATCGTGACCTGGAGCAGATGGGTTGAAAGTAACTAATTTATCAATTTTGTTTACAGAACCTTGCAAACCAACAGAAAATCCGCTACCAACATATCTAGACACTCCAATGTAAGATAAAGAAGGAAGAATATTCCAGTTGTCTTTTACAGCGAATGGCTGCGAAAAGTGTTGATCAAAGAATCCGCTTCCTGAACCTGAACTGGTTCTTGTATCCACGGCATTAACTCCAAAAGAGATAGCCCATGGATTGTTACTGTCTTGCGCGTGAGAGCTTAAACCCATCGCCATCATTACAGCAACTAAAAGTTTGTTAAGATGTTTCATACTTAATTTTTTTAATTACAATTTAGTTAATTACAAGCAAAAGTAACACCAAATTTTTTAAATACAAAATGAAATGTTAAAAAAAACCTACAAAAATTTGACCAATGTGGTAATTATATAACTTTTAACATTTTACCGACAACTGTAAAAGCGTCTATTGCCTTGTCCAAGTGTTCTTTGGTATGAGCTGCAGATAATTGCACTCTTATTCGAGCTTTTTCCTTAGGAACAACAGGAAAGAAGAAACCGATTACATAAATGCCTTTTTTGAGAAGTTCGTCTGCCATAACCTGTGATAGTTTGGCATCATAGAGCATAACAGGCACTATTGCTGAGTCCCCGTCAATGATATCGAAGCCCGCCTTTTTCATACCCTCTTTAAAATAGTTCGTATTCCATTCTAAGGTATCTCGCAATGAGGTATCTTTTTCCAACAATTCAAAAACCTTAATAGAAGCCCCAACAATTGCCGGCGCTAATGAATTTGAAAACAAATATGGTCTTGATCGCTGGCGTAAAACCTCGATTACTTCTTTTTTTGCAGTAGTATAGCCACCCATTGCGCCACCCAAAGCCTTGCCTAGAGTTCCGGTAATAATATCAACACGACCCATGACATTTTTAGCCTCCAAAGTTCCTTTTCCACTCGCCCCGATAAATCCGGCAGCGTGGCATTCGTCAACCATCACCATGGCATCATATTTATCTGCTAGGTCGCATATTTTGTCAAGAGGAGCCACCAATCCGTCCATCGAGAAAACGCCATCGGTTACGATAAGCTTAAAACGAGTTCCTGCTTCGTTTGCTTTTATAAGTTGCTGCTCCAAATCTTCCATATTGTTATTTTCATAACGATAACGAGCCGCTTTACACAAACGAACTCCGTCAATAATAGAAGCATGATTTAAGCTGTCTGAAATGATTGCATCATTCTCTCCAAGCAAAGGCTCAAAAACACCACCGTTTGCATCAAAAGCCGCTGCATACAGAATAGTATCTTCTGTACCATAGAAATCTGCAATCTTCTTTTCTAATGTTTTATGAATATCCTGCGTTCCGCAAATAAAACGAACAGACGACATTCCGAATCCATGCGAATCTAAAGCATCTTTTGCGGCCTGAATTACTTCAGGATGCGAGGACAATCCTAAATAATTATTAGCGCAAAAATTCAAAACCGTTTCTCCTGTTGAAATTTTTATTTCTGCACCTTGTGGCGAAGTAATAATTCGTTCTTTTTTAAAAATTCCATTTTCTTCTATAGCCTGCAACTCGCTTTGCAGATGCTCTTTAATTTTTCCGTACATTTTTATCCATTTAAAACGTTAAATATTAACAGCTTAACCATAAAAAAGCTTCGTTATTTCTTTAACTTCTGATTAATTTTTTCACAAATTTACCACATCAATATCGGTACCTATATACACCAAAGCCCTTTTTAACACTTTATATCCTAAATCCTCAATGGCATCTTGATATTCCTGAATTTGCTGTTTGTATTTTGGATTTACGGCACCAGTTTTATAATCGATCAAAAAAGCTTCCTTGTTTTGATTTAAGACAATTCGATCAGGTTTTAAAATTTTACCCGCCTTTTGTACAATCGTCTGTTCATTCAAAACTTTAAGATTTCCGTTAAAGCAATCTATCAACTCTGGATGATTTACAATTTCAAGCAACGTTTGATTTACTTTTTGAACTTGGTCAAAAGTTATGAGCCCGTTTTCCATGGCTTTGGCAATCGCCAAATCGACATCTGACTTGTCTTTTACAAAAGCCAGAATCTCATGAACAATATTACCATACGAAATGGCTTCCTGCTGATGCGTCCCCCACATTAAAGCTTCTCGTTGCGCAATTTTAATATTCTTTGGATCCAAAACTTCCTCAACGGCTTCGATGGTTTTTATAGTATCGACAACTTTTTCTGGTTGCGAAAGCCTAGTATTGCTTCCAAATTCATATTCTAATTTTTCGGTTTCAAATATCTTTTCGTGCATTAGGTATTTAATAAAAAAAGACGCCATATTATTGGGCAACTCACCGTCTTTTCTTTCTTTCATCGCCTGCGAAATCACATACAGCTGCTCTTCTGCCCGTGTAAGGGCAACATACAGCACATTAATATTATCGAGCAGCTCTTCCTGTTTCTTAAGATTGAAAATCGCCGAAGCGCTTTCTCCAAAATTTTCCACCGCACTACTGTTGTCTATCAAGGCTTTTGGAATCCCCAAAGATTCTTCTTCCGCATCAAGCCATAATTTATCTTTTGGTTTTCTAGAATAATCCTCTTCTGCAAACGGCATTATGACAACCGGAAACTCTAATCCCTTTGACTTATGTATGGTCATAATCTGAACTGCATTGTTCCCTTCTGGCGACGGAATGCTGAACTTATGAGAATTCTTTTCCCAGTAATTCAGAAAATCAGCAATTCCGGCCTGATTTTTAATATCACGTTCCAAAACAATATCCATAAAAAACTGCACGTACGCATTTCTTTCCGAAACGTTTAAAAATCTTGAAATAATCAATTCTACTGCTTCGTACAATGATTTTTTCCTAACATCCGAGAAACAAAAAGAAACATCACAGCTTAAAAGCCATTGCTCAAAATCGGCTTCGCTTTTATAAGCCATTCCGTGAGCAATAAAATCATGAACTGGCATTTCAACCTCCTTATTAAAAGCGAGGAAATGAAGAAAATAGGCTTTAGATTCCAAATCGGCATTATTGTTTAAATAACGCAGCAGATAGACAATCAAACGAACTTCGGCCGCATTCTGAATCATTAAAGTTTCTGAAGATATAATTGGAATGTTTTGTTCTGTCAAATAATTTGCAACCAAGACTCCTTGATCTCTTTTACGTGTCAGGATCACAATGTCTCGATACTCAAAACCTTGTTTTACAACTTTTTGAATTGTATTTAAAACCGCCAGAACATACAAATCCGATTTTTCAATTGCATCTTCCTCATCAACGCCATCTTCTTTTTCTATTATTGGAAGAAAACTCAAATTGACATATCCGCCTTTTTTTGAATTTGAATTCTGAAAACTATGATTTTCGTATAAATCCTTATAATCAAGATTTTCAAATTCAGACGAAATCAATTTAAAGAAAGCATTATTAAAATCAATCACCTGACTATAACTTCGGTAGTTTGTATCTAAATGCCTCAATTCTTTTTCATGGTGAAAAAATTCAAAATCTTCTTTCCCTAATTCTATAAACTGCTCAGCTTTTCCGCCACGCCATCTGTAAATAGATTGTTTCGGATCTCCAACAATCATTAACGTTCCTTTATTTCCTGCATCGTCTTGACCTGAAAGCGAATTATGGATCAGCGGAATCAAATTGTTCCACTGCATTTCTGAAGTATCCTGAAATTCATCAATAAAAAAATGACGATAACGCTCTCCAAGACGTTCATAAATAAAAGGCGCAGGCTGCTCTTGAATTTCGCGATGAATGATTGCATTAAATTCTGAAATCGAAAGAATATTTTGTTCCGATTGAATTTTTGCCAACTCATTGCTCACAGTATTGAGAAGCGAAAGTGGTGTTATATTTTTAAGGAAGGCCTTATAGAAATCACGTTTTTCAAAATTCTTATAAACTCCTTCAAGAATTTTCAGCAAATCGGGAATAATGTTTTCAATCAATGCTCGATCTTTTGCCGTTTTATTGATTGCAATATCATCAAACTCGTGAAACATTTTATTCTTTGGATTGAATTTACCATCTCTGATGCTTTCCAGATGATTCGGAAAAGTTCCTCTTGAAAACGATTTCAAATCAATCCCGTTCTTTTCAATTAACGAAAGCGCTTCACAAGCAGATTCACTGTTTTGAGATTCTAGTTCTTTGCAGAGCTGCAGCATTTTTGCTTTGATTTCTATAAACTCCGAAATGCTCTTGTCTTGAAAATGCAGAATTTCGTTTCGATTGTTTTCATTCAAAACCAAGCGTCCGGTTTCGAGAATTTCGCGAGAAACATCCCAGCTTTTGTCATCATCGGTTTTTTCCATTGTAAAATCGATGAGCAGCTTGGTCAAGGTCTCGTCTTCGCCTGCTTGTGCGATAATCGCATCAACGGCTTCTACGAGTAGATTCTCCGTATCGAGTGTTACCTCGAAAGTCATTGGAAGATTAAGGTCATGCGCAAAAGCACGAATAACCCTATGGGTAAATTTATCAATAGTAGAAATATCAAAAGCAGCATAATTGTGAATTAGATGCTTTATGATTTCTTGTGATTTAGTTTTTAATTGAATTAAAGAAAGATTCGTTTCTCTCGCAAGATCCTCCATTAACTGAACCGCTTTAGGTGATGGGTCATCTTTAGCAAATTCGGAAAGACTACCGACAATACGGCTTTTCATTTCGTGAACCGCTTTATTGGTAAAAGTAATGGCTAAGATATTTCTATAAGCATCCTTTTGCTTAGAAGAAAGAATAATCCTGAGATATTCTTTAACCAAAGTGTACGTCTTTCCTGAACCGGCAGAGGCATCGTAAATAGAAAAAGACGGACTTTGCATAATTCTGATTTTTTTTGTATTGTAAAAATAATACAAAATATTCATCCCTCAATAATGAAAAATTCCAAATCCCAATATCTTTTTGCTGCGAATGCTACAAATATTGGGATTTGGAATTTTGAAAATTTTGGAATTTTTAAATTTATTCGTGTTTGGGAAAAGCTTTTTTATTGAAAACCAACAATATTCCGACTCCTGTAGAAATTGCTACGTCTGCAACATTAAATATGGCATTGAAAAACCTAAAATCATTTCCGCCAAAATAGGGAATCCATTCCGGAAGTCTACCGTGCCAAATCGGAAAGTAAAACATATCGACCACCAAACCATGAAACCATGTTCCGTAAGGTTCTGGCGAAAAAATGGTTGCTAGCGTATGATCGGTACTTGCATCAAAAATAACTCCATAAAAAACAGAATCAATAATGTTTCCTGTAGCTCCAGCAAAAATCAAGGCAATAGCGGTAATCAAATAATTAGATTGTCTTTTTTTAACTGCATCGGCAAGCCACCATCCGATTCCGAATACGGCAAAAATCCTGAAAACAGTCAAAATCAATTTTCCGTACTCGCCAGGAATCTTAGTTCCCCAAGCCATTCCTTCGTTTTCTATAAAATGAATTCGAAACCAATCAAAAACCTTAACCTCTCCAAGTTCACCTAAGACGAAATTGGTTTTCACATAAATCTTTGAGAGCTGATCGACAATTAAAACTAGAAATATAAGGAGGTACGCTTTTCGTAATGACATTTTATCTTTTTTTGATGGGCAAAAATAACAATTAAATCAAAAAAAACGCTCCTAAAGGAGCGTTAATTGTTTCTGAGCAAAACTAAGCAAATTAATCTGCTAGTTCAGAACTGCCAAATTATTTTTTTATTGCCGCACTTGCAGGTGTTTTTGGACTGTCGGAGAAAAAATCAGAAATAGATCTAAAAATCCCTTTGCTTTCTTTTCCGGCCGCCGCCTTTTTGGCTTCACCTTTTTTTACATCAGCTTTAAATTTAATTCGCAGTTTTTCGAATTCTTTCATTCTTTTCTCTACATCAGAGTTCACATCCTTGAATTTCAATACTTTAGCCATAGTGTAAGTTTTTTATAGTAAATAATTAAAATTATTAATGATTTGGCGTTACAATGATACATAATTTAATTTATATTTGTTAATAAAAATTAACACTTGTTTAGGAAGAATAGCAATAATTTTCAAAATACCATACCAAAATGAATTAATTCTAACAACACTCCCACAAATCCTACAAATCATGAATGAAATTACAACTACCTTAAACAATTTTTTAGTCGACACAAAAGCAACCGCCGCTTTGATTCTAAACGGAAAAGGAAAACTCATCACTTCTCTTCATCTCGATTACGGAGACAGCATTGCGGCAATGAGCGCCGCAATTTTATCAATGAGCGAAAAATTCTTAACCGACTTAGAGAAAGGCTCCTTGAAACAGCTTTACCTTAAAAGCTCCGAAGGAGTAGTGGTCGGAAACAAAATAAGTGATTCGAACTTTATTGTCGCATTTTCTAGAGAAGGAAGCAATCTGGCTTTGTTAATGCGATCAACCGAAGAAGTTTCTGCCGAATTAAGCAAAAATTCCCTACTGAAATAACATATCTATTAACAAACAAACCCAAGAACTATGACTAACGACTTTTTAAACGTGTTTTTAAATGAAATGAAAACCAACGTAAACGGCTTTATTGCTGTTGCTGTAACAGAGATAGAATCAGGATTGAGCTTTGGCAACCTTACTATCGACCCGAGTTTTGACCCCGAACTCGCTGCTGCTTATAATTTGGAAGTTGTAAAAGCTAAACTGAATGCCGTAAAAGCCCTAGGCTTGAATCAAGATATTGAAGATATTTTGATTACGCTTTCTAATCAAATTCACATTATCGATATTTCGCCAAACAAAAAATTCATGATTTATCTGGCTGCAGATGCTTCAAAAGCTAATTTAGGAATGACTAGAGCGATTTTAAGAAAACACAAATCTGAGGTCGAAAAGAACCTAGCGTAAATAAATTCACCCTAAAAAAGCCGCCACTAACCAAGGCGGTTTTTTTACATCTATACTGAAAATTCTTAGGTAATCTTACCTGCGTTATTCCTACAAAAAAATCAGTCTTTAAGTTTGGTTTATTTTGACTAATTATAAATAATTTCTTTCAATCAACTACAATAACCAACTAATTCAGGAACTTAAAAGATTAAACAAAAAACGCTCCCAAAATGGAAGCGTTTTTGTTTGAATTATATAGTAATTTATAATTTATCGTTGCAAGTTTTTAGCTTCGATACTCATCGTTGCGTGAGGAACGATTTTAAGCCTTTCTTTGCTGATTAATTTACCTGTTACTTTACAAATACCGTATGTTTTGTTTTCAACACGGAATAAGGCATTTTTTAAGTCACGAATGAATTTCTCTTGTCTGATAGCCAACTGAGAGTTTGCTTCTTTTGACATGGTCTCGCTTCCTTCTTCAAAAGCTTTAAAAGTTGGAGAAGTATCGTCGGTTCCGTTATTCAAATCGTTCATATAGGCACTTTTGATCAAATCAAGATCTTCTTGCGCTTTTTTAATTTTTGCCTGGATTATTTCTTTGAACTCCGCTAAGTCAGCGTCTGAGTATCTTGTAATTTCATCTATCATGGTATTATACTTATTTTGAAATTAATATCATTGTTCTAATATCATCAAACTCAATTTCTGTGCCGTTTTCTAAAGCGTCCACAAAAACCAGCTTGTCTGTTAATGTTTCTGACTTTATATAGTCTTCATTCTTTGAAACCGCATCTTCTAATATGCCGTCTCTTTTTATTTGTACATTAATTTTATCCGTAACCTCAAATCCTGAATCTTTACGAATGTTTTGTATTCTGTTAACTAATTCTCTCGCGATACCTTCATTTTTTAATTCTTCGGAGATTGTAATGTCAAGCGCAACTGTAATTCCGTTTGAATTTGCAACCAGCCAACCTTCGATATCTTGCGATGTTATTTCGACGTCTTCTAATGATAAAGTTACACTATTTCCTGCAATTACAATATCTATCGTACCTTGCTTGTCCAATTGATTGATTTGTTCTGCAGAAAAACCTTGTATCTCCTTAGAAATCAATCCCATATCTTTACCAAAACGAGGTCCAAGAGCTTTAAAATTAGGCTTAATTTGTTTTACCAAAATACCTGACGCATCGTCTAAAAGTTCGATTTCTTTCACGTTTACCTCTGCTTTTACCAGGTCAGAAATCGCTTCGATTTCAGCACGCTGTTTCTCGTCAAGTACTGGAATCATTACCTTTTGCAGAGGTTGACGAACTTTTATCATCTCTTTTTTACGCAGTGATAAAACCAAAGATGAGATGGTTTGCGCCTTCTGCATTTTGCTTTCCAACGTTTTATTAACAAAGTTTTCGACAAATTTTGGGAATTCTGCCAAGTGAACACTAGCAAAATCCTCGGTTCCCGTAGATGATGTCAAATCTCTGTACAATTTATCCATAAAAAATGGAGCCACTGGAGCGCTTAATTTACTGACTGTAAGCAAACAAGTATAAAGCGTTTGGTAAGCCGCAATTTTATCTTTTGCATATTCCCCTTTCCAGAAACGACGACGGCATAAACGAACATACCAGTTACTTAGGTTTTCCTGAACGAAATCAGAAATGGCTCTTGTCGCTTTTGTTGGCTCGTAATCTTCGTAGCATTCGTCAACAAATTTGATTAACGTATGCAATTCAGAAATAATCCATTGATCGATTTCTGGTCTTTCGTTTAACGGAATTTCAGCTTCCGCATATTTAAATCCATCGATATTTGCATATAACGAAAAGAACGAATAGGTATTGTAAAGCGTTCCGAAGAATTTACGACGAACCTCAGCAATTCCTTCGATATCAAATTTCAGGTTATCCCAAGGATTTGCGTTTGAAATCATGTACCAACGCGTTGCATCCGGACCGTATTCTGCAATTGTTTCAAAAGGATCTGTTGCATTTCCTAAACGTTTCGACATTTTTTGTCCGTTTTTATCCAAAACCAAACCATTCGAAACTACATTTTTGTACGCTACTTTATCAAAAACCAAAGTTCCGATAGCGTGCAAGGTGTAAAACCACCCACGAGTCTGATCTACACCTTCTGCAATGAAATTTGCTGGAAAATCTTTGTTTCCGTCAATCTTGTCTTTGTTTTCAAAAGGATAGTGCCATTGTGCATAAGGCATTGCTCCAGAATCGAACCAAACGTCGATTAGATCACTTTCGCGCTTCATTGGTTTTCCAGAAGCCGAAACTAAAGTAATGGCATCAACAACATTCTTGTGCAAATCGATTAAATCGTAATTAGCCTCAGACATATTTCCGATTTCAAAACCTTTAAACGGATTTTCTTTTTGGAAACCTGCTTCGATTGATTTTTCGATTGCATTGTACAATTCTTCAACAGAACCGATAATAACTTCTTCTGTTTTATCTTCTGTTCTCCAAATTGGCAACGGAATTCCCCAATATCTAGAACGAGATAAGTTCCAATCGTTGGCATTTTTAAGCCAATTTCCAAAACGTCCTTCACCAGTAGATTTAGGTTTCCAGTTGATAGTTTCGTTCAGGTCGAACATTCTATCTTTTACATCGGTTACTTTGATGAACCATGAATCTAGAGGATAGTATAATAACGGCTCATCTGTTCTCCAGCTGTGTGGATAACTGTGCACGTATTTTTCAACTTTAAAAGCTTTATTCTCTTCTTTAAGACGAATAGCGATTTCAACATCAACAGATTTCTCTGGAGCTTGTCCTGCATCGTAATATTCGTTTTTAACGTATTTACCAGCCAAATCACCCACATGAGAAGTGAATTTCCCTTGCAGGTCAACTAAAGGAACAGCAGTTCCGTTTTCGTCTAAAACCAACATTGGTGGCACTTCTGGTTTTGCTTCTTTTGCTACTTTAGCATCATCTGCACCAAAAGTCGGAGCTGTATGCACAATTCCGGTTCCGTCTTCTGTTGTAACGAAGTCTCCAGAAATTACTCTAAATGCATTTTCAGCATTTTGATATGGTAACACATAAGGCAATAATTGCTCGTAACGGATTTCTACTAAATCTGCTCCTTTTGCTTCAGTTAAGATTTTGTATGGCAATTTTTTGTCGCCATTTTTTACATTGTCAAAATCAGCTTCATCTTCGCTTAAGAAATATCCTTTCCCGAATTGTTTTCCAACTAAGTTTTTAGCCAAAATCACATTGATTGGCTCAAAAGTATATTGATTAAAAGTTTTTACTAAAACATAGTCGATTTTTGGACCAACTGTCAAAGCTGTATTTGACGGAAGTGTCCAAGGAGTTGTCGTCCAAGCTAAAATGTGAATATCTCCAAAACCTTGTAAAAAGCTTGGCAATGTTTCTGGCAAAGTTTTGAATTGTGCTACAATTGTAGTATCCGTAACATCACGATAAGCTCCAGGCTGATTTACCTCGTGAGAAGATAATCCAGTTCCTGCTTTTGGAGAGTATGGCTGAATTGTATATCCTTTGTACAACAAACCTTTATCGTAGATTTGCTTCAAAAGCCACCAAACAGACTCCATATATTTTGGCTTGTAAGTTACATATGGATCATCCATATCAACCCAATAACCCATTTTTTCGGTCAAATCGTTCCATACATCTGTATAACGCATAACGGTTTTTTTACACGCCTCGTTATATTCTTCGATAGAAATGGTCTTGCCAATATCTTCTTTTGTGATTCCTAATTCTTTTTCGGTACCCAATTCAACAGGCAGACCGTGAGTATCCCATCCGGCTTTTCTTTTTACCTGAAAACCTTTCTGAGTTTTATATCTACAAAAAATATCTTTAATCGCACGTGCCATCACGTGGTGAATTCCAGGTAATCCGTTTGCTGAAGGCGGACCTTCAAAAAATACGAAAGGTTCTGCACCTTCGCGAGTGGTTACACTCTTTTCAAATATATTTTCTTTCTTCCAAAAATCAAGAACTTCAGACGCTACAGTTGGTAAGTCAAGTCCTTTGTATTCAGTAAATTTTGTACTCATTTTATCCTTTTCTTAAACGAGGTGCGAAAGTAAGGAATTTTGAGTAAAATAGAGAAAATATGACGGAAAAAAGAGCGATTTCGGGAAATTCCAAACAGATTCTGCAACAAATATTGCGCTTTTGGCGTATTTAAGAGAAAACTTCCTTTAAAATCTCGAGAGATTTAGGTTTTTTGAATCCTTCTAAATGCAGACTGTAATAATCAATTAGAATTTTGAGCAAGAGCTGCCTTTCTAAAACATGAAAGACTTTTTGATTGTTGTCGAATCTTAATTCCAATAGTTTTTTAAACAAATTGGTTTCGTGTTCAGACAATACATTTCCATTATGAAAAAGCGTAAAAACGCCTTCATTCATTTCAAAAAAAGGAAGATTTACATCTGAGACATCAGGATAAAAACCGAGATACTTAGTAATTTCTAACAGCAGAATTAAGTGAAAATTTGAAATTTCGTCATGATGATCGAGCCAAGTCAAGGCAGTTTCTAAAAAGAGAAAAAGCTGTTCGTTTTTTTCTTCTTCTTGAATGGAATAATGAAGCATTTCAGACAGAAACATTACCATCGTACTTTTAACAATATCAGTATGAATAGTCTGAAACGGAACCGCAGTTTTGATCTCTTTAAAATTTTCCAAAGTGCCTTTGTTTTTATGAACCGCTTCAATGTCTAAAATCGAAAACGGCTGAAAATAAGCAATCTTCTGACTTGCTTTTCGGCTCGAAAAAGCATCCCGCACAAAATAAGATTTCAGTCCGCTGGAAAGGGTGAAGCATTTTACAATCAAGCTTTTTTCCTGAAATTTTAAAGAAGAGATTACTATGGCTTTGGTTTTGACAAGCAAAATTTTTGTTTTTTTTGTTTAAGGTTTAAAGTTTCAAGTTCGACCAATAAAGAGAAAACTGAACACTAAAAAACTGAACACTGAATACTTACTATTATCGAATAATCATTACTTTTTTTACTTTGGTTTCTCCTCCGTCTTGAGCGGAAATAAAAACCATGTAAACGCCTGATGCTACTTTATATCTGCCGAAAGCTGTTGTATCCCACTCGATGGTTCCTCCTTCTGATGTGGTTTCGTAAACTAAATTCCCTTCAATATCTGTAATTTTAACATTGGCTTTATCAATTAAGCCAGCCACTTTTACAGTACCAGTATACGTTGGCCTTACAGGATTCGGATACACATACACATTGCTTAAATCATCATTGGCGCTAGTTGCAATTCCGCCAAAAGAAATCATTCCCTTGCTGGTTGCAATAAACACTTCTCCGGTTTTGCTGTTTATCTTGATATCATTGATAACATTGCTCGGAAGAGGTGAATTATTAATCGTAAAATGATATTTGGTTTCTTGACCGTTTGGCGAAACCATAAAAACGCCAGAATCTGCTGTTCCGATCCATTTGTTGTTGGCACCGTCGACTACTATCGAGGTGATAAACTGTTCATACAATAATTCCTGAGCTAGATTATCATCCATTATAATAATCGAATTCGCTTTAAGCTGTCCATCATTCTGAAAACTTCCAATATTTGACAAGACTCTTAAGCCTTTTCCTGTCCCTATCCACAACTGGTCTTTTGCATCAATCGCTACAACTCTCACATTCTCTGTAGGGAGATTTCCAGTATCGGTTCCCGACGTAATTTTTTTGTATGTATTATTGCTTTCATTAAAAGCAATCACGCCATTATTACTTGTAGCAATCCACTTCGTATTATTTTTATCAATTACAATGTTGCCGAAATTTGTAGATTCAGGACTGTTTAAAATCGTGCTTGTGGCATAACTTTGCCATTGCCCATTTGGCTTTAGAACCTTCAAGCCATTTTTAACCCTGCTGTTGGTTACCCAGAGATTACCTGTTTTGTCAAAAGCAGTTCCGTTGACGCGAATGTCAATATAATTAGGATCTGTAGTTACGAGACTTTCTAAACCGCTATTTTTTTCGTTAAACAAAAAATTCGGAACATCGTTCTCGATTCTTAGCAAGCCCGAAAAAAAGGAACTTGCATAAACCTTATTTTCATTGGACGGATTCACCAAAATCTTAACGATTGACTTGGCATCATAAACTTCACTGTACGGAATAGCAAGCCAGCCTGAAGCATCATATTTACTCACTCCATAACTGTCTAAAGGATATGGATTGTAAAAAGTATCATAATCGCCATAAACCGCCCAAAGCACATTTGAAGTGACATCAAGCGAAAAAATATTGTTGCGCGATGGTCCGCTTGGTGTATTGTTTTCAAAAACTGCATTTCCGGTAAGCAAAGAAGAGAATAGTCCTTTTTCTTTAGTTCCAATAAAAATCTGATTTCCAACACTTGTTGCGCAGGTAAAATTCAAACTATTATCCAAAACCTGAAGATTCGTAATCTGCCGATTTTGAATCATTTGACTATTGTAGACATAAACCGCTTGTGGAGTGGTAACAAACAAATTACGATTTACAGCACGTATATCTACGACAGCCTGTGGTAACTGCGAAAAACCGACAAAAGTATTGGAATTATATCGATGTATATAACCTGACGTATTGACCGCAACAAGTTCTGTATCTAAACTTTCTACTCCTGACCAATTTCCTGAGTTGATTAAAATCCATCTGTTAAAATCAATCAAATTTGGATTGGCGATAGCTGCACGTTTTATTCCGTTTGAAGTTGCGGCGAAAATAAAGCCATTAAAATAAGCCGTTTGCCTAACACTGACCTCTACCCCGTTATCTCCAATAAAATAAGTATCTCCAAACTGCATTGTGTTCAGATTAAACTGTACAATTCCGAAATCGCATGAAACATACACAAATCCGTTATATTCCATAAAATGATTGATTTTCTTTAAGTCCGAAGGAAGCTGTTTATTGATAATATCTACTTTTTTAAGAATGCTACCGTCTTCATTAATTACAATCATTAATCCGTTTTCGTAACCTATAAGCGTTTTTTTAAAGGCTTCGCTGTAATAAATCGCTGCAATAGTCTGTCCCGACAGTCCGTCGATAGTAGTAATTGTTTTTTGAACATTTGAAGCTGTATTTTTAGAAAACAGTGCATTCTCTGAACCCGCAAAAACGGTATTTGAAGACTGCGAAATGTCTTTGATTTCATTAAATGAGAAATAGCCTTGCCATGACAATTTATTTTGTGTCCAGCAAAACTGAAACAGAATTGAAAACAAAACACAGAAAATTCTTCTCTTCATCATTTATTATATTCGAATAGACAAATATACTACAAACGGTATTTATTTAGTTTTTGTTCTGCTGTAAATAAAAAAATGCCTTCGAATTATCTTTTAGATAACTGAAGACATTTCATCATTGTAATTAAATTTTAAACTACACCCTGAGCGAGCATAGCATCGGCCACTTTTACGAATCCGGCAATGTTTGCGCCTTTTACGTAATTTACATAACCGTCTTCTTCGGCACCGTATTTTTTACATTGATTATGAATTCCGACCATGATCTCTTTCAATCTCAAATCTACTTCCTCGCTAGTCCAGTTAAGACGAATAGAGTTTTGAGTCATTTCTAATCCAGATGCGGCAACACCACCTGCATTGGCAGCTTTACCAGGAGCAAACAATACTTTATTGTCTAAGAAAAGCTTGATAGCATCTAATGTCGAAGGCATATTTGCAGCCTCTGTCACACATAGAACACCGTTTTCAATCAGTTTTTTAGCATCTTCACCGTTCAACTCGTTTTGAGTCGCACAAGGAATTGCGATATCTACTTTTACTTCCCACGGACTTTTTCCTTTGTGGAAAACAGCGTTAGGATATTTCTCTAAGTATCTTTCTGCTCTGTTATCGCCGCTGGCTCTCATTTCGAGCATATAGTCGATTTTTTCTCCAGAAATTCCTTCTTCATCATATATATAGCCATCAGGTCCAGAAATGGTAACAACTTTTCCGCCAAGCTCATTTACTTTTAGCGCAACACCCCAAGCAACGTTTCCGAATCCTGAGATTGCAACTACCTTACCTTTTATGTCTTGTCCGATAGTACGCAGCATCTGATCTGTAAAATACACCACTCCATAACCTGTAGCTTCTGGTCTAATCAATGAACCTCCGTAAGCTAAACCTTTTCCAGTTAAAACTCCTGTAAATTCATTTCTGATTCTTTTGTATTGTCCAAACAAGTAACCGATTTCTCTAGCTCCCACTCCGATATCTCCAGCAGGAACGTCAAGATCTGGCCCAATATGACGGCATAATTCGGTCATGAAAGACTGACAAAAACGCATGATTTCTCCATCTGATTTTCCTTCTGGATCAAAATCAGAACCTCCTTTTCCGCCACCCATTGGAAGTGTAGTCAAACTGTTTTTGAAAACCTGTTCAAAAGCAAGGAATTTTAAAACAGATAAATTTACGGTATGATGAAATCTGATGCCGCCTTTATAAGGTCCGATTGCAGAATTCATCTGAATTCTAAAACCTCTGTTTACGATAATTTCTCCTTTATCATCAACCCAAGGAACTCTAAAAATCACAGATCTCTCTGGTTCGGCAATTCTCAAAAGAAGATTTTTACCATCGTATTTTTTTCGCTCTGCGATAAATGGAATTACAGTTTCTGCAAATTCTCTAACAGCTTGAAGAAATTCCGGTTCGTTTGGATTTTTTGACTCAACAAGAGCCATAAATTCATTTATTTTCTGTTCCATTTTGAAATAAATTATTCGACTGATTAAGTTTAAATTCTATCCAAATTAATTAAAAATTTGAATTAAGAAAACGTTTTCGTTTTAACGCACAAAGATAGCGCAAAATACAATTAGTTGTTATATTTTTTCGTTTTTGCCTCCGATTTGTGTTATTTTCAAGCATTCCAAAAAAATACATTTTACATGTAGGTCTTTACAGGCAAAAACCGTCTTAAAAATTAGTAAATTAAGTAATTTGATACTTATTTTCTAATAGAACGATTTAATATTTTGATTCGAATATGTTTTTTATATATTTGCCAAGATTTGTAAGCCCTAAAAAATGCCTAAGCACCTATTTATCACATTATTTGCCTTATTTGGTATATCGACCGCGGCAACTGCCCAATCTGACCTAGCCTATGAGATAGGAATATATGCAGGACCAGTAACTCTTCAATCTGATTTTGGACAACGACATGATGTCGACACCAACGTAGGAAACTCTGGTTTTGGGATTGGAATTATGCACTTCATCAACTTTTCTGCTGCAAATAACCGCGAAAGTTTTTTTACAGAACATTTTAAGGTAAGATCTGATCTTTCTTTCAGCAGAACAAATCTCAAACATTATGGAGACTGGGTAGACAGAAAACCTGACGGTTTATTTGCTCAGCAGCTAAAAGCGGTACGAGCAACCTCAACTGTAGTAGGTCTCGGAGCTCAGTTAGAATTTTCTCCTTTTATGAAAATTCACGATTTCGAAAATACAATCGGTGGTTTCAGCCCTTATTTTGCAGCAGGTTTTCAGGTAAATTATTACTCTGCGAAAATTTCCTCTCACTTAGGAAATTTATCACTTCCTACTGTAACTCCTGTCAAGTTTTTAACTCCATCTGATGGTCGTGCTCATGGTTTTTCTTCTGAAAATGGCGTAGCTTTATCTGCAACTGGTGCAGTTGGATTTCATTATAAAATCACAACAATGAGCGACTTGATGTTTGAAACCCGCTTTCAGATGTTCAGCTCAGACTGGATTGACGGATTAAACCCAAACAAAGACATCTACAAAGAAAACAAATCAAACGACTGGCAGGTTTGGTTTAACTTCGGATATATTTACTACTTAGAATTCTAAAATTATCTAAATTTCAAAATATAAAAAATCCCAAATTCCAATCGTAATTTTTAGGAATTTGGGATTTTTTTATTGGAATTTCCTTTTTTTAAGAAAGTGCTTGTTCTAAATCGGCAATTAAATCGTCTGCATCTTCAATACCTACACTTAAGCGAACCAAATCATCATTAATACCAACTTCTGCCCTTTTATCTGCAGGAATAGAAGCATGAGTCATCAATGCAGGATGATTGGCAAGTGATTCTACACCTCCAAGAGATTCAGCCAAGGTAAATACTTTCAGTTTCTCTAAAAACGCAATCGAATCTTCTTTTTTACCCGATTTAAAATCAAAAGAAACCATTCCGCCAAAAGCTTTCATTTGTTTTTTAGCGATTTCGTGAAAAGGATGAGTTTTTAATCCAGGGTAATAAACCGTTTTTATTTTAGGATGATTACTTAAGTATTCGACTACTTTTTCACCATTTTCGCAATGTCTCTGCACACGTAAAGCCAACGTTTTGATCCCTCTCAAAACCAAAAAACTATCCATTGGTCCAAGTGTCGCTCCTGTTGCAAATTGTTGAAAATGCAATTGATCTCCTAATGCGGCATCTTTTACAATTAGCGCCCCAGCAATCACATCAGAATGGCCTCCTAAATATTTTGTCGCAGAATGCATCACGATGTCGGCACCCAAATCAAGTGGTTTCTGTAGATATGGTGTCGCAAAAGTATTGTCAACAGCCAAAAGAATATTCTTCTCTTTGGTAATTTTAGCAACCTCTGCAATGTCTGCCAATTTCATCAATGGATTTGTGGGTGTTTCCACCCAGATCAATTTGGTGTTTTCATTAATCAAGGCTTTCAATTTGTCGATATTGGTCATATCTACGAAATGAAATTTAATTCCAGAATCTTTATATATTCTTGAGAACATTCTGTAAGTTCCACCATATAAATCATCCATGGCAATGATTTCGTCACCGGCTTTAAAAGATCTTAAAACGCAGTCTGTTGCAGCAAGACCAGAAGAAAAAGCCAATCCGCGTGTTCCGTTTTCTATACTTGCCAGTGCGTCTTCTAGAGCAGTTCTAGTAGGATTTGAAGCACGGCTGTACTCGTAATCTGCCAAAGGTTTTCCAGGACTTGTCTGTACAAATGTAGATGTCTGATAAACGGGTGGCATAACCGCGCCAGTAGACGGGTCGTGATGCTGTCCTCCGTGTATCACTTTTGTATTGAATTTCATATAAATAAAATTTATTTATTAAAGTTTGTTCTCAGCAAATTTGTAGATATTCGCAGTTTTTTTGATTTATGTTTTAAAAATCGTAATTTTAAAATACAAATTTACCTTTTAATTTAATTTGTTTTAGCTCCTCTTCTTTTTCTTTTTATATAATTAACATTTCGTGACATGAAACAATATCCACTTTTTATCTTTTTGCTGCTGTTGTTTACAGGCTGTAATAAAGAGCTTTCATTTGAAAACGAGACATTTGAAGAGAAGTCCACTATTCCGTGCGAAAAAGACTGCCCGATAATCTCAATGGAAATTCCGATTGCAAAAAATAAGAAAATTATTTCGGACAGCATCAATAAAAGAATCTATAATGTCATAAAAGAGATTGTATATTTTGAAGAAGATTCAATCAAAACAAGTGATTACAAATTGCTGGCAGCTTCTTTTATAAAATCTTACGAAGAAATGCATAAAAAATTTCCAACTGAAACTTTCGGTTGGGAAGCAAAAATAAAAGGGAATGTAGAATTTGAATCTGAACAGATTCTAAACATTCGCATAGACCACTACACTTTTACAGGTGGCGCCCATGGTTATCAAGGATATCGTTCTCTATTGTTTAACCCAAAAACCGGAAAAGCTATCGCTAATGATCAGCTTTTTAAAAATGAAAAAGAATTTAAGGCTTTCGCCGAAAAAGCTTTCCGAACAAAATATCAAATACCAGAAAAGGCCAACATCAATGCCACAGGCCTGATGTTTGAAAATGATAAATTTCAGTTGCCACAAAATATTTTTTACACCAGCGAAGGTCTGCTTTTATATTACAACTCTTATGAGGCCGCTTCGTACGCAGATGGCCCTAAAGATATTTTATTTCCGTATGATGAAGTAGGGAAATATTTGAAATTTAAATAAAACCGCAATGGGTAAACAAAATTCAATTGAATAAAAAATATTAAAATTCTTACATATTTTTGTATAATTTTGAATTCTTTTTTAACCATTTTGAATATGCTAACATTTAACAATTCAGGCCTATTAGTTCCTGATTATAAAATTGCCTCAACCATTCTAGAGTTTGAAAATGAATTTGTAAAAAAAATACCTTCCATTCGAAGAAAGGAGATATTTGAAGCTTATGTTAAATATAATGACGATTTCAAAAAAGTATGTAATTTAGATGTTTTACATCAATGGATAAATGGGTCATTTGTTTCCAAAAAAATAAATCCTGGAGATATCGATTTAGTAACATTTCTTGATTACAGTATTGTTTTAGAATTAGGGTCAAGATTAGATGATTTCATATTTCCACATTCAGAAGAAATTTATGGCGTTGATGCCTATATCATTGAAGTCTATCCAGAAAATCATGCTAACAACTTCAGATATATAAGTGACAAGGCATATTGGCTTGATCGATTTACAAAAACCAGAAGAATAAGAGGAAACAGATTGTCAAAAGGTTTTTTAGAGATTAAATTTTAATTCATATTACAATGAAGGACAACAAATTGTATCATATACTAGACTTGATTGAAGAAATTGACAAGGTTGACAAAATGATTTCTTTACATGAAGATTCGGATTCGAATTTAATGTCAAATCAATATAAAAATCAAAAATTAAAATTAAGCAATTACCTTGTTAAAGAACTTTTGACCAGTAGTGAAAACAGAAGTGAGGTCATGTACATTATTAAGCTATTTATAGAAAAGTTTTATGTTAACGAAATCAATCATTTAAAGTTTGGCGAAAATGACAATCTAAAAAAAATCGAAGATGTTTTTATTGAAAATTATACCTAAACAAAATCCTTAGCACCTCAGAACCTCTTTCTCACTGAATATCATACTTCATTTTCCTTAAAACTCTCAACGCTTCCTTAAACGAAGTATAAACATGACTGTAAGGCTTAAGCAATAATTTAGCGTCAATCAGTTTTTGTCTTGCATCTTCAAAACCATTGAGGTAACAAATCATAAAAGTTGAGGGAAGATTTTCTAAATCTTTCATTTCGCGTTCTGATAATACAATCTCCTTCTGTAGTTTGTTTAGCAGTGCTGTATTCGAATTGTAAATATGATACAACATTTTTCGGTTGAACTCTGGAGGCTGAAAAAGCATCTGACGGTCGATTTTGTAATAACCGTTATCGAAAAAATGAATCGTTTGCTCTTCTAACGGATAATAACTCGTTTTATCATTAAGACCCAGCGGAACATATTCTGTAATGGTAAAAGTATCGTCATTATATTCGATTGTAACTACATCTTGTGCAGAATAAAAAAGCTTGATTTGTTCGTTTATCAATTCAATATCAACACGAGATAAATACGTTTTATCTCGAAGTTTTTTAGGAACTCCCGCCCAGCAGATTACAAACAATTCTTTAAAAACACGATATTTCGGAGACATATCCTTATGCCTGAAATTCATAAAGTCAATAACGCCGTCTAAAGTATACTGAATGCTGTTTCGAGAACTGTTTTCGATTCCGATTACCGTTTCTGTATTCTGATTGTTTTTTTCAATTTCTTCGTGTTCTTCTAAAGGTATAGAATTACTGCCCCGCCTTACAAAAATACTGTTGGCGAGAATGGTATGAATTCCTTTTTTAAAATAGGAGATTTTACTTTTGGGTTTTATCGTAACCAAACCGACTACTTTGTCTTTTGGAAGATTCGGAAAAGGGACATTTTCGTATTGAATTTTTGGCGGATTTTCTAAAAAGGCATTCACTAGATTTTGAATTCGGCTGTCATCGAAAAAGTCATCGCCCACAATCTCATTATCCTGATCTTCAACTCCAACCACGATATAAGAATTGTTATTCGGATTGGAATTGGAAAGCGCGCAAATGTGTTTCAAAAATTTGCCTTTTCCTTCTCTGGAATGTAGATTCAATTGCCTTTTTTTATCATAAAAACTGCTTTCGTCATTATGAGCTAGAAGATTTTTAATTAAAAGGCGTTTATTAATCATGTCGATTTTATTTTGCCACGAATTGCACTAATTCGCACTAATTTAATTTATTAAAACTTAAAATTAAAAAAAAGACGCACTACTGTGCGTCTCTACAATAAATATTATAAATTATTTTTCTTCACTATAGTCGAAGATGCCTGTGCTGTACTCATAACAACCAAATCGGCAATATTTACATGATAAGGTCTTGAAATCACAAAGTGAATGATGTCTGCAATATCTTCTGCCTTCAAAGGGTCAAATCCTTTGTAAACGTTTGCTGCTCTTTCTATATCTCCTTTAAAACGGACTTCGCTGAATTCTGTAGCCACCATTCCAGGATGAATTCCGCCGACTCTAATGCCGAATGGATTTAAGTCGATTCGCATTCCGGCTGTAATAGCATCAACGGCATGTTTAGAACCGCAATAAACATTCCCGTTTGGATAAACTTCCTTGGCGGCTGTAGAACCAATATTGATAATATGTCCCGATTTCCTTTCGACCATTTGCGGAATTATTGCTTTGGAAACATATAAAAGTCCTTTTACATTAATATCCATCATAGCATCCCAATCGTCTAAATCTCCGTTTTGAATGGGATCTAAACCATGGGCATTTCCGGCATTATTGATTAAAACATCAATTGTCGAAAAGTCGTTTGGCAAAGAACCTATTTTTTCCAGAACCTCTTTTTTATCGCGAACATCAAAAGCCAAAGAATGTACTTCTGTAAAAGCAGAAAGTTCTATTTCGAGTTCCTCTAAACGGTCTTTACGTCTTCCGCAAAGAATCACTTTGTAATTGTTTTTTGCCAAAATCTGCGCAGTTGCTTTTCCAATTCCGCTAGTGGCACCAGTAATTAAAACTGTTTTTTTCATTTTAAATATTTTGTTTTTAACACATAGAAACATAGATTTACTTTGCTTAAAAAGGCATTTCATTTGCATAAATTCACATAACTATGTGTAAGTAAAACGCTAAATTCATCTTTTAAAAACATAAAAAATCTATGTTTCTATGTGTTTATATTTTTGCATTCTAACTGAACACTAAAAACTGTAAACTGAACACTAAAAATTAAGGCACATCGTCGCCCATACTTTCTGTCCAGATTGCGAACCAGTCTTCTGTATCCATATCCAGTTCAATTGCTTTTGACAAAGATTGAATTCTAGCAATATTCACAGTTCCAGCAATTGGAATCACTTTAGCGGGATGTTTTAAAATCCATGATAATAAAAGGGTATCTGCTCCTAAATGATATTTCTCTAATAAGGTAGAAAACAGTTTTTTCAAACGACGAGTTTGTTTTGTATCTTCTCTGAAAACAGTTCCAAGCGGATTCCATGACAACGGACGAATTCCGTGTGTCTGCATATAATCCAAACTTCCGTTCAACATTGGCTCATAATGTGTTGCAGAAAACTGCACCTGATTATAACTCACTTCTGTTTTCTGGCGAATTAATTCTGTTTGTGAACTTGTAAAATTTGAAAGACCAAAATCAATGATTTTACCTTCTCCTTTTAATTTCTCCACTGCTTCAGCAATTTCATCAGCCTGCATTAAAGGACTTGGTCTATGAAGCAAGAAAACATCTACATAATCTGTTTTCAAATTTTTTAAAGAACCTTCAACAGATTTAATGATGTAATCTTTAGAATAATCATAATGTTTAATTTTATTTTGAGGACGTTTTTCGGCAATCATTTGGATGCCGCATTTGGTAATTAATTGTAATTTTTCACGGTCAATTTTACTAGCATGAAAAGCCTTTCCAAAATCGGCTTCGGTGGTGTAAGATCCGTAGATATCGGCGTGGTCAAAAGTAGTAATTTTGTTTTCGATACTTACCTGTATCAAGTTTTCCATTTCTTTGGTTGTAAGGTTTTTATCCCAAACTCCCCAATTCATAGTGCCTGAAATAATAGGCGATAAGACTGTTTTGCTCATAATAGTTATGCGTTATTTTTGGTAATAATTATGCTTTAATAAAACATAATCATCAAAGTTCTTAAAAATATAAAAATAGATTCACAATTAGTCCTTAAAATTAGGTCATTGGTCGAAGTTTTAACCATTCTTTAACATCTTACTTCTCAAAAAATAGTCAATTTGCACTCTCAAAAATTAGGCGTTAAAATCAAGGTTTTAAAAATATTTATATGGAAGAAAATACAACGACTTTAGACATTAGAGCGATAAATGAAAAAATTGAAAGAGAAAGTGCTTTTATAGACCTTCTTACAATGGAAATGAACAAAGTTATTGTGGGTCAGAAACATATGGTCGAGCGTCTATTAATCGGGTTACTTGGACAAGGACATATTTTACTAGAAGGAGTTCCGGGTCTGGCAAAAACTTTGGCTATTAATACGCTTTCTCAGGCAGTTCAAGGTTCTTTCAGCCGTATCCAGTTTACGCCAGATTTATTACCTGCCGATGTTATCGGAACCATGATTTACAACATTAAAGCAAACGAATTCTCAATTAAAAAAGGACCGATTTTCGCCAATTTCGTTCTTGCCGATGAGATCAACCGTGCTCCTGCAAAAGTACAGTCTGCGCTATTAGAGGCGATGCAGGAAAAACAAGTTACCATTGGTGATTCTACCTTCAAATTAGACCGTCCGTTTTTAGTATTAGCGACGCAAAACCCTGTTGAGCAAGAAGGTACTTATGCACTTCCTGAAGCACAGGTTGACCGTTTTATGCTAAAAACTGTTATCGATTATCCAAAAATTGATGAAGAGCGTTTTGTAATTCGTCAGAACTTAAAAGGTACTTTCGAAAAAGTAAATCCAGTAGTTTCTGTTGACCAGATTTTACGTGCGCAAGAAGCGGTTCGTGAAGTTTATATGGACGAAAAAATTGAGAAATACATCTTAGATATTATTTTCGCAACACGTTACCCAGAAAAATACAAATTAGCCGATTTAAAACCGCTTATCAGTTTTGGAGCTTCTCCTCGTGGAAGTATCAACTTGGCTAATGCTGCTAAATGTTATGCTTTCATCAAACGTCGTGGTTACGTAATCCCAGAAGACGTTCGTGCAGTTGTTCACGATGTCTTACGCCACAGAGTTGGAATCACTTACGAAGCAGAAGCAGAAAACATTACTTCTGTAGACATTATCAACAAAATCGTTAACGAGATTGAGGTACCTTAAAAAAAGTGCTCAGTGTTCAGATTTTTAGTATTCAGTAAAAACTGTTAACTGAATCTCTGAACACTAATAAAGACAGAAAGACCTTTTAGAATTTGAACTTACTGAACACTTTCTAACTGATCACTGAACACTAAAAAAAATGGATACAAAAGAGCTTTTAAAAAAAGTACGGAAAATAGAAATCAAAACGAAGAGACTGAGCAATCATATCTTTTCGGGAGAATACCACTCTTCATTTAAAGGACGAGGAATGACGTTTAGCGAGGTGCGTCAATACCAATACGGAGATGATATTCGTAACATCGATTGGAATGTGACCGCACGCTATAACGAAGCTCACGTTAAAGTATTTGAAGAAGAGCGCGAATTGACTATGGTTTTGATGGTCGATATTTCGGGCTCTGAATCTTTTGGTTCTAAAAATCAATTTAAGAAAGACATCGTAACCGAAATTGCGGCGACGATGGCTTTTTCGGCTACACAAAACAATGACAAAATTGGTCTAATCTTATTTTCTGATACCGTAGAACTATACATTCCGCCAAAAAAAGGGCGTTCGCACGTACTTCGCATCATTCGAGAATTGATTGAATTTGAGCCGAAAAGTCATAAAACCGATATTGCTCAAGCTTTGAAGTTTTTATCTGGAACTCAAAAGAAAAAAGCCATTATTTTCATGATTTCCGATTTTATGTCTGATGCTTACGAGCATACTTTGAAAATTGCTTCAAAAAAACATGATATTACAGGAGTTCGTGTGTATGACATTCGCGAAGAAAGAATTCCAAATCTAGGTATGGTGCCCATGCTAGACGCCGAAACTGGCACTATACAATTGGTCGATACGGGTTCAAAAGCGGTTCGTCTTAATTATGAGAAACATTATCAAGAAAAACTGAACTACTTTAAAGACACTTTCCGTAAATCGGGAGCAGGAATCGTAAATACCAGAGTAGACGAAAATTATGTTACAAAACTATTAGGCTATTTCAAATCACGATAAAATAATTTTAGATAGCAGATTTTAGACTTTAGATTGTTTCAAAAAGATAAATTCTGCAAAAATTAAAAAAAACAAACTAGCTTAAATCTGCATCATTCAATTCATTTTTAAGCTTTCATTTTAGACTAAAATCTGAAATCCAAATCAAATGAAATTTAAACTTTATATATTTTTATTTCTCTTTTCTACTATGATTTTTGCGCAGCAGAAACCTGTAGAAACAAGCATTGATACCACAAAAAATAAAATTGGTGCCGAGTTTAAGCTAACACTTAAAACTGTTGTAAGCTCAAAATCAAAAGTTGTTTTTCCGAAACTTAAAAATATCGGTGCTTTAGAAGTAATTCAGTCTTATCCGATTGATACGGTTAAGAAAAACGACACTTACGAATTAATAAAAAAATACGGTTTAACACAGTTTGACTCTGGAAAATACGTAATCCCTAGTGTAAAGATCCTGATTGACAAAAAACCATTCTTTTCTGATTCTATCAAAGTTGAAGTTGCCAACGTAAAGGTGGATACTTTACAGCAAAAAATGTACGACATCAAAGACATTGCTTCTGTTGATGAGGAAATGGGAACTTGGTGGATTTACGTCTTAATTGCATTAGTGATTATCGGAATCGGCGCTTTCGTTTATTGGTACGTTAAAAAACGTCAGCTGAAAAAGATTGAAGAAGAAGTTTATAAAACGCCTATCGAAAAAGCGACCAGTTTATTGAACAATCTAGAGAAAAAAGAACTGGTTCAAAAAGGTGAAATCAAAGAATATTATAGCGAATTAACAGATATCGCCAGAAATTATATAGAAGAAGCGATTCAGATTCCAGCGATGGAAAGCACGACTTCAGAATTAATTGAAGGAATCAGAACAGCTTCAACTAAGAAAAAAATGGTACTGACAGCAGAAACGGTCGAAAATCTTGAACGCGTTTTACGTCAAGCCGATTTGGTAAAATTTGCGAAATCAAAACCGCTTGAATTCGAAATCACCGAAGATAGAAACAAAATCCAGAAAGTAATTTTAACCTTGGACAATGCTATTCCAACGGAAGCTCCTGAAGATATTGAAGATCAATTATTGAATGAAGCGCAGAGACAAAAACAAATTAAGGCACAGCTTCTTAAAAAACGAAATGCACGAATTGGGTATTCTGTTGCTGCGGTAATTTTATTGTTGTTTGTAACTACCACTTATTTTGTAGTTACAAAAGGCTTCAACTACGTGAAGGATAATCTGATTGGTCATCCGTCTAAAGAATTATTAGAAGGAGAATGGGTAAAAAGCGAATACGGAAATCCAGGTATTCTAATTGAAACTCCGAAAGTTTTGAAACGAACGGATACCGAAAAAGCACTTCCTAAAGAAGCAATGGCACTTATCAAAGAAATGCAGCTGTTCACATACGGAAGCATGATTGATAACTTTTACATTGCCGTTTCAACCAGTACATTCAAACAGCCAACAGAGATTGATTTGTCTAAAGCACTAGAAGGTTCTCTAAAAATAGTAGAACTTCAAGGTGGGCAAAATATCATTGTCAAACAGGAAGATTTTCAGACTAACGAAGGCATTCAGGGAATAAAGGGATACGGAACGATGTCTATCCTGAATCCGGCTACTAAAACCAGCATAAAAGCGTATTATGAAATCCTTCTTTTCAAACAAGATCAAGGATTGCAGCAGATAATAATTTTGCATGAAGAAGGCGATACGTATGCAAACGACATTACAACGCGAATTCTAAATTCTGTTGAACTTAAAAAAGCGAATAACTAATGGATAAACTAACCTTTTTAAATCCAGAATTCTTTTGGTTGTTTCTTTTGATTCCAGTTGCAGGAGGATGGTTTTTCTGGAAAAGAAACCAACAGTCGGCAACGCTGAAAATGAGTTCTACGGCAGGATTTTCGGCCAGTCCTTCTCTACTCGCCAAGCTAAAACCTGCTTTGTATGTTTTTAGGATTCTAGCATTAAGTTCATTAATTATAGCACTGACAAGACCGAGAACGGTGGACATCAGCAATCAGACTAAAACCACAAAAGGGATTGATATTGTAATGGCAATTGACGTTTCTGGAAGTATGCTGGCACGAGATTTAAAGCCAAACCGAATGGAGGCTCTAAAAAGAGTGGCGGCAGATTTTGTTGGCGAAAGACCAAACGACCGAATCGGACTCGTTTTATATGCTTCTGAAGCCTATACCAAAACTCCGGTAACCAGCGACAAAGCCATAATTCTTGAAGCAATAAAAGAAATTAAGTACGACAACGTATTGCAGGACGGAACCGGAATCGGAATGGGACTTGCAACAGCGGTGAATCGCTTAAAAGACAGTAAAGCAAAAAGCCGCGTTATTATATTATTGACAGATGGTGTAAACAATGCTGGTTTTATAGAACCTGAAACCGCTGCGGATATTGCCAAACAATACGGAATAAAAGTGTATACGATTGGGCTGGGAACAAACGGAATGGCTTCATCTCCATACGCATACGCTCCAAACGGAAGCTTATTGTTTAAAATGCAAAAAGTAGAAATTGACGAAAAATTAATGAAGAGCATCGCCCGCAAAACCGATGGGACTTATTTTAGAGCAACGAGCAACGATAAATTAGCCGAAATATATAACGCAATCAATAAACTAGAAACAACCGAAATCCAAGAATTAAAATTCTACGATTACGACGAGAAATTCAGATTTTTTGTGGTGTTTGCCTTGATTTTAATCGTGCTTGAAGTCGGACTAAGAAATACAGTTTACAGAAGCTTTATTTAATTTTTCAAAAATAAAAACTTCCAAATTTTAAATTCCAAATTCTAAGTTGAATTAGAATCTAAAATTGGAAAGCAAAAATTAAAGTTTGAAAAGTTGAAATTTAAGTAAATACAAGTTTGGAATTTCAATATTGGAATTTAAAAAATTATATGGAATTAGACGAAAAAAAATATTTATACTTATTGTTTTTGCTCCCAATCGTGGCAGGTATTTTTATTTTCAATATGTATTGGAAAAGAAAAAAACAACGCGAATTCGGTGATTTGGAAATGGTAAAAAAGCTAAGTCCCGAAAAATCTGTTTTTAAACCTGTTTTAAAAATAACGGTACTTCTTCTTGCAATTCTATGTTTGATAATCGGACTAGTAAATCCGAAGATTGGAACGAAAATGGAAACCGTAAAAAGAGAAGGTATTGACATTGTTTTTGCAGTCGATGTTTCAAAAAGTATGCTAGCCGAAGATGTGGCGCCAAGCCGTCTGCAGAAAAGCAAGCAATTGGTTTCGCAAATCATCAATAATCTCGGAAGCGACCGAATTGGTATTGTGGCGTATGCCGGAAGCGCTTTTCCTGTACTGCCTATTACATCAGATTACGGGGTTGCCAAAATGTACTTGCAGAGCATGAGTCCAGATATGGTTTCGTCTCAGGGAACTTCGCTAGACGAGGCTATTCGTTTATCAGCGAAATATTTTGATGAAAAGAGCAAAACCAGCAAATTGCTAATTCTGATTTCTGACGGAGAAGATCATTCAGAAGGAGCATTAGCAGCTGCCGAAGAAGCCAATAAACTGGGAATGAAAATCATCACTATTGGTGTTGGTACAGAAAAAGGAGGCACTATTCCTTTGCGAGAAAATGGCGTTATCAGAAACTATCAAAAAGATCAAAATGGAGAAACTGTAATAACCAAACTTAATCAGGAAGGATTAAAAACAATTGCAAAAGGAGATTACGTTTATGGCGGCAGCACTAAAGAGGTTTTGGAATACATCAAAAATGCTTTAAATAAAATACAAAAAACCGAATTTGAAGCTACGCAGATGGCTGAATTCCAATCGCAGTTCCAATGGTTTATAGGATTTGCCTTTTTATTATTATTTGCAGATGTTTTCCTATTAGAAAGAAAAACAAATTGGATAAAAGAGTTGAATTTATTTAACGAAAAAAAATAAAAAAGTTAGCCACTAATTGCTCGAATTTACACAAAAACCAAATTGTTAAATTTGTGAAATTCAAAAAGAAATAAAAAATTAGTGTCAATTAGCGACCCGAACGATAGTCAACAGGCGAAGCAAATTCGTGGCTAAAAAAAACAAAATTTAGAATGAAAAATTTACTTCTTTATATTTTACTAACGGTTTCTTTTGCGGTTTCTGCACAAAAGAAAGACAAATCATTGCCTGCTGCCAATGAAGAATATAAGCAAAATAAATTTGTTGATGCTGAGGCCAACTATAGAATTTCGGAATCAAAATTTCCTAATCGCTCTGTGGCGCCTTATAATTTGGGGAATACTATCTACAGACAAAATCAGATTTCTGAAGCCAAATACGCTTACGCGAAAGCGATAAAAAATGCCAAAACAAGACCAGAAAAACACAAAGCCTTTCATAATCTTGGAAATGTGCTGATGAAAGAGAAAAACTATTCTCAAGCCGTAGAAGCCTACAAAGAAGCATTGCGCAACGATCCTACCGACGAAGAAACACGTTACAATTATGCTTACGCAAAACAGAAATTAAAAGAAAACCCACCGAAAAACGACCAAAACAAAGACAAAAATAAAGATAAGGATAAGGATCAAAATAAAGATAAAAACAAAGACAAGGATAAAAACAAAGGTCAGGACAAAGACAAAAAAGACGACCAGGGCGACAAAGACAAGGATAAAAAAGATGGCAAAAATGATCCTAAAAAAGATGACAAGTCTGACAACAAAGGAGAACCAAAACCACAGCCTGGCGGAATTTCAAAAGAACGTGTTCAGAATTTACTGGACGCTGTAAACAATGAGGAAAAGAAAATCCAAGACAAGGTAAACGCTCAAAAAGTAAAAGGCAGTCCGAAGAAAGCTGAAAAAGACTGGTAAAATAAGCAACACCTTTTAAACGTTAAATTATTATTTTAGCTCACTTTTTGAAACTAAATCACACATAACAGTTAAACAAAACTGCATAAAACAAGTAATGAAAAGATACTTAATTCTATTACTATTCGCTTTTCAGGGACTTATGGCTCAAGTACAATTTGAAGCCAAAGTCAGCAAAAACACGCTTGGAGTAAACGAAAGACTTCGAATCGATTTTATCATGAATGTCGATGGAGATAATTTCGACCAGCCGAATTTTGAAGGCTTCCACATTGTGGCAGGTCCTAGTCAGCAAATCAGCCAGTCGTGGATAAACGGAAGAAGTTCATTTCAAAAAATATATTCTTATATTTTACAGCCCGACAGAAAAGGTTCTCTAACAATCAAACAGGCTGCAATAGAATACAACGGACAGGTTTATAAAACCGCTCCAATTAAAGTTACTGTTACGAATGCCGTCGCACAGGAAAGAGATCCAAACGACAGGCCTCAAGGTAGCGGAAGCGAATTGCTGCAATTGGTCGCTGAGACTTCTAAAACAAATCCGTACGTAAACGAACCAATGACGGTGGTTTACAAATTGTACTTTAACGGAATCAATGTTACGGGTTTTAAAGAACTTGCAAAGCCTAAATACAACGATTTTTGGAATCAGAATATCGACATCAAACAATTATCACTTGAAGAAGGAACTTTTCAAGGACAAAGATGTTATTATGTAGTGCTTAAAAAGACGATACTATATCCTCAGAAATCAGGCAGACTGACTTTAGAACCGCTTTCGCTTGATATTGGCGTTCAAATGCCGACAAATCGCCGCGATATGTTTGGCCAGATGATTCTTGCAGAAGACAACAGAGTAGTTTCGGCAGGAGCAAAAACCATAAATGTAAGACCACTTCCGGAAAGTGGCAAACCAGAAGGATTTACTGGTGCAGTCGGTAAATTTAATTTTGTGGTAACTCCGTCTAAGACTACTTTAAAAAATGGAGAAAGCCTAGATTTAATCGTAAGTGCTCAGGGAACCGGAAATATGAAATTGTTTACGCTTCCAAAACCTGTTGTTCCAAATGCACTCGAAATGTATGATCCTGTACACGATGAGCAGGTGACTACTTCTCTTGCAGGAATGTCTGGAAGAATTTCAGACAAATACACTATAATTCCGCAATACAAAGGAAAATATGCAATCAAGCCAATGCAGTTTTCATACTTTGATTTAAGTTCTGGCACCTATAAAACCATCACTTCTAAAGAAATTATGATTGATGTTCTTGATGGGCCAACTTTAGCAGAAGCCAATCCATCAACAGCATCTAAAAATGTTGTAGCAAAAACCGAACAGTTTAAATACATCAAAACTAAAACTACGTTAGTTAGTATTGACAAAAATGACTTTTACGATTCAGATTTGTATTTAGGTTTAATCTTCGCTCCTTTTATAATTATTCCGCTTATAATTCTAGCGAAGAAGAAAAAAGAAGCTATAGACAGCGATGTAACTGGAAACAGAATTAGAATGAATAATAAACTGGCGAAAAAATACTTGTCTCAGGCCAAAAAGCACTTGAACAACAAAGAGCCGTTTTACATTGCGCTGGAAAAAGCAATGCACAATTTCTTAAAAGCAAAACTGCATATCGAGACTTCTGAAATGAGTAAAGATAATATCAGAGAACTGCTTTTATCAAGAAATGCCGCTCCAGAGACCGTTCAGAATTTTATCAATTTAACAGAAAACTGCGAATTTGCAAGATATGCTCCAGCATCGAGCGCTTCGATTCAGCAAGATTATGACAAGGCAGTTTTGATTATTTCTGAATTAGAAAAACAGATTGTTTAGTTTTTTAACCGCAAAGTTCGCTAAGAAAATTGATTTAGATTGTGTTGAATTTAAGTTCGCAAAGTTGAAAATCTCATTACAATATTTAAAAATGAAAAATATACTATATGTTTTTTTATTAATTTCCCAAGTTTTCTTTGCGCAAGGGCGCTTTGAATCTGCTAATGCATTATATCAAAAGGGAAAATATGAGGAAGCTGTTCAGGTCTATGAAAATATCATCAAGGAAGACAAATTAGAATCTGCCGAATTGTATTTTAATTTGGCCAACAGTTATTATAAACTCAATAAAGTTGCTCCTTCGATTTACAATTACGAAAAAGCTTTGGTTCTAAAGCCAAACGACCCCGAGACTTTGAACAATCTGAAATTCGCCAAAAAGCTTACCATTGACGAAATTAAGGAAGTTCCAAAAGTGGGGTTTGCAAAACTTATTCAGAACTTTACTTCTATCTACGATTATAATACTTGGGCAAAGATTTCGGTCGGAATTGCTTTTGCTTTTTTACTGGCTTTTATAGGTTATTACTTTTCTCAGTTAGCACTTGTAAAAAGGATTTATTTTGTCGGAATGTTTATTCTTCTAATTGCTTTGGCTATCAGTGTTTCTGCCGGAATGTCTGAAAAAAGTCATTTTGATAACGATCGTCCTGCAATTGTATTTTCTGAAATGAGCGAAGTGAGAAGCGAGCCGCAAAAAGCGGGATCGGCCGTCATATTATTACACGAAGGAGCAAAAGTCTATGTTAAGGAAACAATGGGCTCTTGGAAAAAAGTAGAATTAACAGACGGAACCGAGGGTTGGATCGATTCATCAACCATCAAGGAAGTAAAATAAGTTTTAAAACATTCAAATTTAAAAGTCCCAAATTCCAATCGCAGTTTTGGAATTGGCAGATGCGCTGGAATGATTATTTTCTTGCCACAGATTAAAATGATTAAATGGATTTAATCTTTTGAAATCCTTTTAATCTGTGGCAACTATATTTTGTAATTAAAAATGGTAAATTTTCTCAGGCGTCACACAAAAATCCAATTTAATATCCGATTCGAAGACATCATCAATTGCAGCAACCGATTCAAAAAATGAAAGACCAATTTTAATGGTTTCGGGTTTGCACTCAGCAAGGAATTTATCATAAAAACCTTTTCCGTAACCAATTCGGTTTCCAGAATCATCAAAAGCCAAAAGTGGCACAAAGACTACTTCGATTTTAGAAGACGGCACTTCGATTCCGTCAACAGGTTCAGGAATATTGTATTCATTCTTTTTGATTTTGGTATTATCCGTTAAAAGAAAATGAGTCATTTTTCTGGTTTGGAAATCACTTTTTGAAATAAGGATTTCTTTGTCTTTCCCGGAAAGCAAATGCAAAATATATTCGGTATTAATTTCTTTCTGTTCTTCAATAGGAAGAAAAACATGGTAATAAGTTTTGCTCCAAATCGGCATTTGAATCAGTTGGTTGGCAATAGCCAAACTTTTTTCTTCTATTTCGTCAGTAGAAAGTGCTTTGCGTAAATTTTTATATTCTATACGAAGTTCTTTTTTATTCGTCGGCATCGTCTGGGCTTTTAGATAAATGGTAAATCGCATCACCCTCATAAACAATTGGAGAATGATTGGCGTTGATTACATATCCGTCATGTGGCGCTTTGACTTTCTGTTCAAATTTCCCGAACGGATCGGTTATAATTGCTAAGATAGTGCCTTTGGTTACAAATTTCCCAATAAGATTAAAATCATGCAGTAAGCCTGAACATTTGGCACGAAGCCAAACTGAATGTTTAATATAAATCGAAGGTGTTAGAGGATATTCTACAATTTGGTTTGAATCCAGCATTTCCAAATAATGAAGCAAACGTTTGGTTCCTAAGACACCTTGGTTTGCAATTTCATTATTGATGTCTAATGATTTTCCTCCCTCAAAAAGAAGCATTTTTACATTTGCACTTTCAGAAGTTTTTCTAAAAGAACCATTTATATTTCTGGAATACAATGTAAAGGGCGCATTAAAAACATCGGCCAAAATCTTCAACTCCGGATTATTTTCTGTGATTCGAATTTGAGGCGCATTGAAACGGCTTGCGCCACCCGCATGAAAATCGACTGCATAATCTAAAATAGGCAGAATTTCTTCGACAATATGGTAAGCAAATCGGCTGGCAAGCGAACCTTTTTTGCTTCCTGGAAAAACACGGTTTAGGTCACGTCCGTCTGGAAACTCTCTTGATTTGTTTACAAAACCGTACATATTGATTACCGGAATACAGATAATCGTGCCGCGCGCAGGCCTGTTAATTTTTTTGCTGATAATCTGACGAACAATTTCGACACCGTTGATTTCGTCACCGTGAATTCCGGCAGAAAACAAGACAGTCGGCCCTTCGTGCTTCGAGCGGCGTACAATTACAGGAATATTGAGTTTGGTCGTAGTATGCAGACGGGCAATTTCGACATTAATGGTTCTATGTTCTCCCGGCAAAATCGATTCGCCAAAAATAACCAATGGAGCATTATTTTTCATGTAGAATTATAAAATCTAAATATAGAAATTATTCTTTTGATTTCGTAAATTTGAAACTAATTCAATGTTAAGCTTCATTTATAAATCAGAATGGTTTTAAAAAAAGCTTTTCGGGTATCTTCAGACATAAAAAAGAATGCAAAAACCAGCCTTAGATCTTCAAATTTTAACCTTGCCAGACAATCCCGGCGTTTATCAATATTATGATAAAGACGGGAAAATCTTGTATGTCGGCAAAGCCAAAAATTTAAAAAAAAGGGTTTCCTCCTATTTCAATAAAATTCACGATACGGCCAAAACCAATGTTCTGGTAAAAAAAATCGTGACCATAAAACACATCGTAGTCCCAACAGAAACCGATGCCCTTTTATTAGAAAACAACCTGATCAAAACTTTGCAACCACGCTACAATGTTTTGTTGCGCGACGATAAAACCTATCCGTGGATTTGTATCAAAAAAGAACCATTTTCGAGAATCTTTCTAACCCGAAGAATGGTCAAAGACGGCTCTGAATATTTTGGTCCGTACACCAATTTCAAAATGGTACACACTATTCTGGATTTGATTAAAGAATTGTATCCGCTCAGAACCTGCAACTATGATTTGAGCGAATCTAATATCAATTCCGGAAAATTTAAAGTCTGTTTAGAATATCATATTGGCAATTGCAAAGGGCCATGCGAAGGTCTTGAACCTTTAGAAGAATACCAACGCCAAGTCAATGCGATTCGGGAAATTCTGAAAGGGAACTTCAAAGAAAGTTTGAAAGATTTTAAAAAATTGATGAACACTTACGCTCAGAATCTTCAGTTTGAAGAGGCTCAGAAAATCAAAGAAAAAATTGATATTCTGGAAAGTTATCAGTCCAAATCGACAATCATCAATCCGAAAATCACCAATGTGGATGTTTTCTCGATTGTTTCTGACGAAAGTGCCGCTTATGTTAACTTCCTACAGATTTCTCACGGATCTATTATTCGTTCTCACACTTTAGACATAAAGAAAAAATTGGACGAAAGCGACGAAGAATTGCTAGAACTGGCGATTGTAGAATTGCGGGAACGTTTTCAGTTGTTATCAAAAGAAATCATTGTTCCTTTCGAATTGGATTTGGGCGAAAACATCAAGGTAACTGTTCCGCAGCTTGGAGATAAAAAACAAATTTTAGATTTATCGATTCGAAATGCCAAATTCTATCGCATTGAACAATTGAAACAATTGCAAATCGTTGACCCAGATCGCCATGTAAATAGAATAATGGCGCAAATGCAGAAAGATTTGCGTCTTCCGGTCGAGCCTCGACATATTGAATGTTTTGATAACTCGAATATTCAAGGAACCAACCCGGTTGCGGCCTGCGTGGTTTTTAAAGACGGAAAACCAAGCAAAAAAGATTACCGCCATTTTAATGTAAAAACGGTTGAAGGTCCGAACGACTTTGCTTCGATGACCGAAATTGTATATCGTCGCTACAAAAGATTATTAGACGAAAACGAACCTTTACCACAATTGATCATTATCGACGGTGGAAAAGGCCAGCTATCGGCAGCGCTAAAAAGCATAGACGATTTAGGATTGCGCGGAAAAATCGCCATTATCGGAATTGCAAAACGTCTGGAAGAATTGTTCTATCCGGGAGATTCGATTCCGTTGTATTTAGACAAAAAATCAGAAACTTTAAAAGTAATCCAGCATTTGCGAAACGAGGCACATCGATTCGGAATCACCTTTCATCGTGACAAACGAAGCAAATCGGCACTCAATTCGTCTGTAGAAAGCATCCCCGGAATCGGAGAAAAAACAATGCTTTCTCTGATCCAGCATTTTAAAAGCGTGAAAAGATTAAAATTAGCAACCGAAAAAGAAATCTCAGAAGTTGTTGGAGTTTCAAAAGCAAAAAAAATCGTAAACTTTTACCATAACAAGCCGCAAGAATGAGAATAGAAGTATTTTGTATCCTTATTTTGTTTTCGCTAAATTGTTTCAGTCAAGCGAATGTTGAATTTTATCAAAAAGACAAGACTAAAATAAATCTGAAACTGCCCACTGATTCTGAAAAATTAGAGGTCTACATTTCCAAAAACAACAAAACACAGGTTTTGCACAACATAGAAATTTCAGGTTCGATAACAGATAAACGAACAAATATTGTTGTAGAAGATTATAATTTTGATGGCTACAAAGATTTTTCGGTTTACCATACAGATGATGGAATGGGAGTTTATACCGTTCACCAAATTTTTATTTACAATCCAGCAAATGGTTTATTTAAAGAAGCAAAAATGCCATCGGACGCTGGTGCTCAATGCGGTGAATTTTGTGATGTAACAATAAACAAAAGAAATAAAACATTTGAATCTACTTGTAGAGGAGGCGCAAAATGGCACACTGACAGATGGACATTTGATAAAAACAACAAGTTGGTATTATTGAAAAACTAAATGTTATTTAATACAAAAATTGAAATGTAAGTTCAATAATATTTACGACTTTTACAAAAACCAATTAAAGTATTTATGCGCCAATTCCAGCTGTCCATTTCAAATACTCGGTCAAAAGGATTTTTTTCCAATTCCAAAAAAGGAGCTTCTTGGGTCGCTCTTTTTTGGCAGGAAAAAATATCCTTTTGTCTCTCGCAGTTTTCCATTTCCATCTGGGGCGTATCGACACTGGCATTCATTACAACCTTTTTATTTACACAGCAAGCATCTTCGCAAGAAATAAAAAAAGACAGTATCAAAAGACCAAAAATCGGATTAGTTTTAAGCGGTGGAGGCGCCAAAGGTTTTGCTCATATCGGAGTTCTGAAAGTTCTTGAAGAAGCCGGAATCAAAATCGATTATATTGGCGGAACCAGCATGGGTTCTATAATAGGCGGACTTTATGCGTCTGGCTACAATGCTTCACAAATTGACTCTATTTTTAAAAAGACCAACTTTGACGAATTGATAAACGATTATATTCCGCGTTCGTCTAAAAACTTTTATGGCAAAAAGAACGATGAATTGTATGCCATTGTATTACCTTTCAGCAATTTACGTGTCGGAATTCCCGAAGCGCTTTCTAAAGGAATGTATAACTACAATTTGCTGAGCAGCCTAACACGCAATGTTCGCCATGTTCGTGATTTTAATAAACTCCCAACTCCTTTTTTGTGCATCGGAACCAATATTGAAACTGGAGAAGAAGTTTTGCTCAACAAAGGAAATCTCGTTCAGGCCATGATGGCAAGCGCCGCTTTCCCTTCCCTATTCACTCCTGTAGAAATAGACGGCAATTTATTGGTCGATGGTGGCGTTGTAAACAACTATCCGATAAAGGAAGTCCGAAATCTGGGTGCCGATATTATTATTGGCGTTGATGTTCAGGATGATTTGATGAAACGAAAAAACCTTAAAAATGCCACTAGGATTTTGGTTCAGATTACCAATCTGCAGTCGATTGATAAAATGAAAAACAAAATCAAAGATACTGATGTTTATATCAAACCAGACATTCGTGATTATGGCGTTATCTCATTTGACAAAGGTGAAGAAATCATCCGAAAAGGAGAAGAAGCCGCTTTTGCTGTGTACGAAAAAATAAAAGCTCTTGTTCCCGAAACTGAGTTTTACAAAAAGCCAAAACTCAAACTGGTTACAGATACTTTAGAAATTAAAAAAATAAACACCGATCCGCTCGATAATTATACCAGAGAATACATTCGAGGAAAACTGCGATTTAAGCCCGGAAGCACCATTACATACGACGATTTAAAAACCGGAATCAATAATCTGAATGCAACGCAGAATTTTAGTGCGATTTCCTACTGCCTTCAACCCAATGGAGAGCAGGACGATTTGGATTTGGTTTTAAAGGAAAACCCTACACAAACTTATTTAAAACTTGGACTTCATTATGACGGACTTTATAAAAGCGCTGTCTTACTGAATCTTACTCATAAAAAGACATTCTTAAAAAACGATGTCACTTCACTTGATATTATTTTAGGAGATAATTTCAGGTACGATTTTAATTATTATGTCGAAAACGGATTCAATATCAGTTTTGGTTTCCGATCTAGATTAAATCAGTTCAACAGAAATGTAACAACGAGCTTAAGCAATATCGTTTCACAAAATCCGAATGTTGGTCTTATCAATGTCGATTTTATGGATTTGAGCAATCAGGCTTATTTTCAGACCATTTTTGTACAAAAGTTTTTAATGGGCGGCGGCCTCGAATACAAATATTTGAAAATAAATTCGCCAACATTGATTAACGAAGAAAACATAATAGACAAAAGCAGTTATTTGAGTGCTTTTGGTTATCTCAAATACGACTCTTTTGACGATAAATATTTTCCTAGTTCCGGCTTGTATTTTTCTACAGACCTGCAGACCTACTTGGCTTCTTCAGATTATACCAAAAAATTCCAACCCTTTTCTATTGCCAAAGCAGAACTCGGTTTTGTGAGGACCTTGTTCAGAAAAGCAACTGTAAAAATTGGCGCAGATGCCGGTTTTAACATAGGAAGCGACAGCGTGCCGTATTTCGACTTTATATTTGGAGGTTATGGATACAATAAAATCAACAACTTCAACTATTTTTACGGTTATGACTTTTTAAGTATTTCTGGAAATAGTTTTATCAAAACAGATATCACGCTGGATTATGAAATTTTCAAAAAGAATCATATTAATTTTTCTGCCAATTTTGCCAATTTAGGAGATGATATTTTCACCTCAGTAGATTGGATTTCGATGCCAAAATATACAGGATATGCTTTGGGTTACGGATTGGAAACCATTATTGGACCAATCGAAATTAAGCAATCCTGGTCACCAGAAATGTCAAAAAGCTTTACATGGTTCAGTATCGGATTTTTATTTTAGCCCTAAACATTTTTCTTATATATTTGGCAGAATAAAGAAGCATCTAGAATTAATTTAATGCTAAAAAAATACAATTTGCATTTTTAATTAATAAAAATTACGATATTTGTTGTGATGAAAACTAAATGGACAGGTTTATTAGAGTATCTTCAATTCCTAATCAAGAGAAATCCTGAATAATGGCTCTATCGAATTGAGATAAATTAGTCAATTGAAAAATAGAATTGGCTAGTGACTCTGCAATTCAAAATTTTCGATTTATCTAATTTACAAATTATCTAATTGAAAAAGCCATGCCACTATATCACAAACTTGGGGACTTCCCTCAAAAAAGACACACCCAATTCGAAAAACCAAACGGCGGATTTTACTACGAACAGTTATTTGGAACAGAAGGTTTCCATGGACATTCGTCATTGTCTTATCATGTTCACCGACCAACTCAGGTTAAGGAAATTTTAAATTCTTATTCGGTTGAACCCAAAATTGCAATCGGAAAAAATATAAAATCATTACTTTTTAAAGGTTTTGAATTGAAACCTGAAAACGATTTTCTGGACAGCCGAAAGGCCATGTTAGTCAACAAAGACTGTATTATTGGTTTGGCTGCGCCGAAAGAATCGCTTCGAAATTATTTCTACAAAAATGCCGATGCCGATGAAATGCTTTTCATTCACAGAGGAAAAGGAAAATTAAGAACCATGTTAGGCAATATTCCGTTTGAATATGGCGATTATTTGATTATTCCGCGCGGTATTATTTACCAAATCGATTTTGAAACAGAAGACAATCGACTATTTTATGTAGAATCGTATGCTCCATTTTATACTCCAAAACGATACAAAAATCAATCCGGTCAGCATTTGGAACATTCGCCATTTTGCGAACGCGATTTTATTTTGCCAAACGAGTTGGAAACGCATGACGAAAAAGGCGATTTTTTAATTAAAATCAAAAAAGAAGGCATGATGCATGAAGTAGTTTACGCCACGCATCCTTTTGACGTTGTAGGCTGGGACGGCTACAATTTCCCATACGGATTCTCGATTCACAATTTTGAACCTATAACTGGACGTGTTCATCAACCGCCTCCGGTACACCAAACTTTTGAAACAGCCACATTTGTCGTTTGTTCATTCTGCCCAAGACTTTACGACTATCATCCAAAAGCTATTCCGGCACCATACAACCACAGCAATATAGATTCTGACGAAGTACTCTATTATGTTGATGGCGATTTTATGAGCCGTAATAATATTGAGCAAGGTCATATCACTTTACACCCAAAAGGGATTCCGCACGGTCCGGCGCCAGGTGCGATGGAACGCAGTATTGGTCACAAAGAAACTTTAGAATTAGCCGTTATGGTGGATACTTTCCGCCCTTTAATGGTTACGGAGGAAGCTATGGGACTTGACGATGGACAATATTATAAATCCTGGACGGAATAGTTAACCTACTTAACCGCAAAGTTCGCAAAGATTTTACGCAAAGAGCGCTATGATTACTTTGCGAACCTTGCGTAAAATCTTTGCGAACTTTGCGGTTAGAAAAAATCTTAAACACAACATTTCGGAAAAATCAATTAAACGATTAACCGATTAAACAAATAAACATCATGTCAAAAGAAGTAAAATCAGTAGAATACGGATTAGAGAAAATATTTGAAGGAGCACAAGATTTCCTTCCATTATTAGGAACAGACTATGTAGAATTTTATGTAGGAAATGCAAAACAAGCAGCACATTATTACAAATCTGCATTCGGTTATCAGTCATTGGCTTATGCGGGATTAGAAACTGGAGTAAAAGACAGAGCCTCTTATGTTATCAAACAAGATAAAATCAGAATTGTTTTGACTACGCCTTTAACCGCAGATTCTCCAATCAACGAGCATTTGAAAAAACACGGTGACGGAGTAAAAGTGGCAGCGCTTTGGGTTGAAGATGCTACAAAATCTTACGAAGAAACTATGAAACGCGGTGCACGTTCTTTCATGGAACCAACTGTCGAAGAAGATGAATTTGGGCAAGTAGTTCGTTCCGGAATTTACACTTACGGAGAAACGGTTCACATTTTTGTAGAAAGAAAAAACTACAATGGTGTTTTCTTGCCAGGTTACAGAGAATGGAAATCTGACTTTAATCCAGAACCAACGGGATTAAAATATATTGACCACATGGTTGGAAATGTGGGTTGGAACGAAATGAATACTTGGGTAAAATTCTACGAGGAAGTTATGGGATTTGTAAACTTCTTATCTTTTGACGACAAACAAATTACCACAGAATATTCTGCTTTGATGAGTAAAGTAATGTCTAACGGAAATGGAAGAATTAAATTCCCGATCAACGAACCGGCTGAAGGAAAGAAAAAATCACAAATCGAAGAATATTTAGATTTCTACGGCGGACCTGGAATTCAGCATATTGCCATTGCAACAGACGATATTATCAAAACAGTATCACAACTAAGAGCACGTGGTGTTGAATTTTTATCAGCTCCACCGCATACGTATTACGAAGCAATCCCAGAAAGATTAGGTGTTCATATGGATATGATGAAAGAAGATTTAAACGAAATCGAAAAATTGGCTATTATGGTCGATGCAGACGAAGACGGTTATCTTTTACAGATTTTCACAAAGCCAGTTCAAGACAGACCGACGCTTTTCTTCGAAATTATACAAAGAATGGGTGCAAAAGGATTCGGTGCAGGCAACTTCAAGGCCCTTTTTGAATCAATTGAGAGAGAGCAAGAATTGCGAGGAACGCTATAAAACGTCAATTTTCATATACAAAACCATATAATTCACCAAAAAACGATGCTTTTTTTGCAAATGTTATGTTAAACTTGACTTTGCCTATTTTATTTTTGAACTTTCTATCTATCTTTGCACCGCAAAACAAGAAGGGGTGGTTTCCTTCTTAATTGATATAAATTTCATAATTTATAGTTTTTTGGTTAGTTAATAGCATAAAAACTCAGTCAGCACTTGACTGAGTTTTTTTGTTTTGGTAAATTTGGAATAGAATTTGCCTTTAATACAAATAAACAGACAAATATAATTATGAAAAAACTCATTCTCACTATATTAATTCTCACGACATTTAGTTTCGATTCTCAAAAAGAAGATGCTTTTGACACAGGTGAATACTTCAAATTCCGAATTCATTACGGAATCGTAAATGCCGGTTACGCTACTCTCGAAGTTAAAGATGCCACCATTAGCAATAAAAAAGTTTATCATGCCGTGGGTAAAGGTTACACAACTGGTATGTCTAAATTCTTTTTTAAGGTTGAAGATTTGTACGAAAGTTATTTTGACAAAGAAACCGGCAGTCCATATCGTTTTGTCCGAAAAATAGACGAAGGCGGTTATACCAAAAACCAGGAAGGTTTTTTTAACCAAACTGATAACAGAGTTTTGGTTAAAGACTACAAACGAAAATCAGAAAAAACAATCGTAGTCACCGAAAATGTACAAGACATTGTATCTTCTTTTTACTATCTAAGAAATCATCCGAATATAGACAAACTCAGATCGGGCGAGGCCATTACGATTGATATGTTTTTTGATGATGAAATCACAAAATTTAAGTTAAAGTTTGTAGGCCGTCAAGATATTACGACTAAATTTGGAACCGTTTCTGCAATGGTTTTCAAACCATCGGTTCAGACCGGAAGGGTTTTCAAAGAAAAAGAAAGCTTAACACTCTGGATTACAGACGACAAAAACAAAGTTCCTATTCGAATAAAAGCAGATTTAGCTGTTGGTTCCCTGAAAGCTGACCTTGACGAATATAAAGGATTACAAAGTCCACTTAAAGTAAAAAAATAATGAATACTACAGATCGTTCTGAAGAGATCTTAAAAGAAATTGATTTAAAATATCAAGCCATAAATCAAAAAACTGATGTGCAATTAGAAGGATTGCTTTGGTCAAAACCTATCACTTACTGGGACTACATTCAAACCGATGCACTTTTAAATCTGCAGATCCAACGCACGACTCTTCCTGACGAAATGGTTTTTATTATGTACCATCAGGTAAACGAGTTGATCTTTAAAATGATTTTATGGGAAATCGACCAAATTGCCGACCAAGAAAATATTCAGGTTGACTTTTTCAGCGAAAGATTATCAAGAATTACCAGATACTTTGATATGCTGACGAATTCGTTCAGCATTATGGAGAACGGAATGGAAGTGGATCAATATATGAAATTCAGAAATACGCTTACTCCTGCAAGCGGTTTTCAGAGCGCTCAATACAGAATGATTGAATTTGCTTCTACAGACGTAATCAATCTAACCGACAGGAGATACAAAGCTGGTTTTGACGAAAACACCGATCTCGAAACCACTTTTGAACATTTGTACTGGCAAGCTGCCGGAAAAGATTATCATACTGGCGAAAAATCATATCTGCTTCAAGAATTTGAAAACAAATACAAAGTTCAGTTTTTAAGGCAAATGTCTATTTTTAAGACAAAAAACATCTGGCAGAAATTTTCTCAGCTTCCAGAAAGCGATCAGCAAAATCCTGACTTAATCGCCGCAATGCGTCATTACGATAAAACCGTGAATATCACTTGGGTTATGCAACATCTAAACACGGCTAGAAAGTACATTCTGGAAAGCGGAAAAGGAACAGGAGAAGCTACAGGAGGAAGCGACTGGCAAAAATATATGCATCCAAAATACCAAAGACGCATCTTTTTTCCTAAATTGTGGACCGAAGAAGAATTGTCCAATTGGGGAAATGAAACCGACGTTTAATTTCTCCGCATAAAATCCAAATAGTTTGAAAAAAGCAGTCGTAATTTTAATTGTCTTGTTTTCGATTTTCTCCTGCAACAAAAAAGAAGAAACCATAGTCGAGAACAAAATTACCAAACCCAAAACCAAAAAAGTAGAATTCGGTTTTAATTACGCTGATTTTAATGTTGTAAACGACACCATCTCAAAAGGAGAATCTTTTGGCTCTATCTTGCAGAGCCAGAATATTGGAGACAAAAAAGTTCATAATATTGTAGAGCAGGTTAAAGATTCTTTTAATGTGCGTTCTATTCGTTACAACAAACCTTTTACATTGCTAAGAGCAAAAAACAAAACCAACAACCTACAGGTTTTTATTTATCAGCCAGATGCCTTAACTTATTATGTTATCGATTTGCGCGACAGTATCGCAAAAGCGTACAAAAAAATAAAGCCTGTTACGCTGAAGCGAAAAATAATTGGCGGAGTCTTAAAAAGCTCTTTATCTGAAACCTTAGGAAACGAAAGCGTCGAAACGGCTCTTGCGAGCAGAATCACAAAAGTATTTTCTTGGTCTATCGACTTCTTCAAACTCAAAAAAGGCGACCGTTACGGATTAATTTTCACCGAAAGGTTTATCAACAACAAAACCTATGACGGAGTTGAAGATTTGGAAGCTGCTTTTTTTGAATACAAAGGAAAAATCGTTTATGCATTTCCTTTTCAAAAAGATACGATTTCTGGAAAAGTCGAATATTATGACGACGAAGGAAAGACTTTGAAAAACTTTTTCTTAAAAACACCGATCAAATTCAGCCGAATCACTTCACGATTTACCATGAACCGTTTTCATCCAGTGCAGCATACTTGGAAAGCACACAAAGGAACCGACTACGCCGCTCCAACCGGAACTCCGATTTCGACCACAGCATCGGGAGTTGTAGAAACAACAGGATATACAGCAGGAAACGGAAACTTTGTTAAAGTAAAACACAACGGAACCTACTCTACTCAATATTTGCACATGTCAAAAATCTTGGTTCGTCGCGGACAGCGTGTAACACAAGGACAAACTATAGGACTAGTTGGAAGTACCGGTTTGGCTTCGGGACCACACGTTTGTTACCGTTTCTGGAAAAACGGGGTTCAGGTAGATGCACTTCGTTTGAATCTTCCAACTGGAGAATCTCTTACCGGAAATGACAGAACACGTTTCATGCAACAAATTGAACCTCTGAAAAGAGAATTGGACAGTATTGGGAATTTGTAGCATAATCAAAAATCTCAATTCTAAATGAACATGAAAAATTCGCGTCTTAAAACCATTTATCATGAAACTTTTTCAGGTTTAAAATTATTTTATCGAGATACCAATCTTGCTGAAAATCTAATTTCAAATTATAAAGTTGGACAAATTATTCAGGAAAAAGGTTTTACTGACATGAGTTCGATTGGCGGCGGACTTTCTGGAAATTTGAGGTATTTAATTGCTAGTGCTCATGCAAAAGACTTATCAAAATTTAATCCCGACTCTGCTAAAATTGGCCATTATCTTTTAGACACTATTGCTTATTTTAAAGTTTTGGATGTTCAGAAAATTGGCGACAAAACCCAGGTTTTTCTTTTGAGCATACCCGATAATTCATTGACACTTTTCAAGAATTCAACTTCGAACTTAGAAGAAGAAATCATCGAAAAAGCCAGAAAAAAATTTGATGCTAAAAAAGACAGCCCGTTAATTCCTGAATTACAAACAGAAAGCTGGAAAGAAAGAACCAGACTTCCGATAGGGATGGATGAAAATGGATTATTGTTTTTTGATGATTCAAAAATCAAGACTGAAACGTTTAAAAAAATTGAAGTTGATATCGCTAAGAAAATTATCCATGTCAATAAAAAACCTTGGTGGAAGATTTGGTAAACAAAATGAAAATGAAGAAATTAATCCTTTTCATTTACTGCTTAAATTTTAATTACATTTATTCCCTCAAAACCAAATCATAAATGACTGAAAATTTTATCACTTTTAGAAAATTACCAACTCTGTCTCAGGCAAAAGAACTCGAATTACTTTTAAATCTGAATTACATCAAAACTGTATTAGGAGACAATATTCCCCCAGTTGATATTACTTTTTCAGGAAGCACAGTTCAAAATCAGTATGAAGTAAAAATAGACCCTTCAGATTTTAAAAAGGCAGAAGCCATTCTGGAGAAAGAGACCGAAAAACTTCTAAGTGAGGTAGACAGTGATTATTATTTACTGAGTTTTACAAATGAAGAATTGTATGAAGTTCTTCTAAAAGCAGATGAGTGGAATGTTTTTGATTACAAACTCGCCCAGAAAATCCTGACCGAAAGAGGCAAAAACATTGACCCTGAAATGCTGCAATCTTTAAAAAACGAACGTTTAAAGATTTTGGCAAAACCAGAAGAAAACCAAAAACCATGGATTATCGCCGGATATTTATTTTCGCTTTTGGGCGGTGGTATCGGAATCATAATTGGTTATTCTCTTTGGACTTCTAAAAAGACACTTCCAAACGGAGAACGAATCTATTCTTACAGTGAAAAAGACAGAAATCACGGCAAAACCATATTTTTGATTGGCTGCATCGTTTTTCCGTTTGCAATTTTGCTTAAGATTTTATTTAATACTAGTGATGAACTTTACAACTTACATCTATAAAAAAATAGCTTGCAACAAATTACAAAAGTAAGTTTCAATTTATAAAATTCCATAAAACGTTTTCGTAACTAATTGTTATATAATCGCGAACCTGTAAGCTTTTAAAAGTTATTTCAGTATTTTTGTTTTTTCAAAAAACAAACTCAATTATATATAAAATGGCTTTAAACACAACCAACCCAACGGGGACTGAAGCGTGGAAAAATCTGCAAAACCATTACAACGCAATTCACAAAACCACAATACAAGAATTGTTTCAACAAGATAATGACCGTGCAGCAAAATTCAACCTGCAGTGGAATGACTTTTTGGTAGATTATTCTAAAAACAATATCAGTCAGGAAACTATTTCTCTTTTACTGGAACTAGCAAATTCAATTGGACTAAAAGATGCCGTTGACGCTTATTTTGGAGGAGATTTGATTAACCAGACCGAAAATCGCGCTGTTTTACACACCGCTTTGCGTGCGCCTGAAACAGCCGTTATAAAAGTTGACGGAGAAAATGTGATTCCGGAAGTTTATGAAGTAAAAAAGAAAATCAAAAACTTTACAGAAGAAGTAATTTCCGGGCAAAGAAAAGGTTTTACTGGAAAAGCTTTTACAGACATTGTTAATATCGGAATCGGTGGTTCTGACCTTGGTCCGGTGATGGCAGTTGAAGCGTTGCAATTTTACAAAAATCACCTAAATACCCATTTTGTTTCGAATGTTGACGGAGATCATGTAAATGAAGTGATCAAAAAATTAAATCCTGAAACCACGCTTTTTGTAATCGTTTCAAAAACCTTTACCACTCAGGAAACTTTGACCAATTCTGAGACTATCAAAGAATGGTTTCTAAAATCAGGAAAACAGGAAGATATCGCAAAACATTTCGCTGCGGTTTCTACAAATATTCAGAAAGTAACAGAATTCGGAATTAATCCAGACAACGTTTTCCCGATGTGGGACTGGGTTGGAGGAAGATTTTCGCTATGGAGCGCTGTCGGATTGAGTATTGCCTTGGCAATTGGTTTTGACAATTACAATGATTTGTTAAAAGGCGCCAACGAAATGGACGAACATTTCAAATCAGCAACATTCGACAAAAACATTCCGGTAATTTTGGCATTATTAAGCGTTTGGTACAATAATTTTTACGGAGCCGAAAGCGAAGCTTTAATTCCGTACACGCAATATTTATCCAAGCTGGCTCCTTACCTGCAACAAGCCACAATGGAAAGCAACGGAAAAAGCGTTGGTCGTGATGGAAAACCAGTAAATTACCAAACAGGAACTATTATCTGGGGTGAGCCAGGAACCAATTCGCAGCATGCATTTTTCCAGCTTATTCACCAAGGAACAAAAATAATTCCGACTGACTTTATCGGTTTCATCAAACCTTTGTACGGAAATGATAATCACCACGATAAATTAATGTCGAACTTTTTTGCTCAAACAGAAGCTCTAATGAACGGAAAAACCGAAGCTCAAGTTCAGGCAGAATTTGACAAACAGGGACTTGATGCTGAAAAAGCTTCCTACCTAAAACCTTTCAAAGTATTTACAGGGAACAAACCAACGAACACTATTCTGATTCAGAAACTGACACCAAAAAGCCTAGGTTCTCTGATTGCTTTATACGAACATAAAATTTTTGTTCAAGGAGTTATTTGGAACATTTTTAGTTTTGATCAATGGGGAGTTGAATTAGGAAAACAATTAGCCAATTCTATCTTGGATGAAATCAATTCTAAGACTGTTAAAAGTCATGATAGTTCAACTTCATTTTTGTTGAATCATTTCTTACAAAATAAATAAAACTAGAAATTCAGAAATTTCATAACATTTTGAAACGCCTTAATTTAACCTGAATTAAGGCGTTTTTCGCATAAAATACCGACAAAAAACATAAAAATCACGTCCATCTACAAGTTTTAGCTTACAACACAATTCAAATGATTACACATTTAACAAAAAACGCAGACTAAAATTCAATAAAACAATATTTTTTTTATTGAAAAAAGAAGAAATCATTTTAATACGCAGCATAAAAGACAAAACTTACTTTTCTTAACATTTCGATAACATTAACTGATTAATTTGTTATAATTTTGCCAAAAACAATAAACGAAAAAACAAATGATCAAAATGAAAAATTGGTTACTGACTGGACTATTCTTTATGATAGTTTCGACCGTATTTTCTCAGGGAAAAATCACAGGTACAATTACAGATGGGACAAACTCATTACCAGGTGCAAATGCAGCTGTAAAAGGAAGCTCAGATGCTGCTACAAGTGATTTTGACGGTAAATTTACAATTACCACTTCGGCAACAGCAGGAGAAATTGTAATTTCTTACTTAGGTTATCAAACAAAAACAGTTTCTTTTGCCGTTTCAAATGGCGGGACAGTTAATCTTGGAACAATTATTTTAAGTTCAGATGACAACCAGCTAGAAGAAATTGTAGTTATGGGTAAGGGAATCATCGACTTAGCAAAAGACAGAAAGACTCCTATCGCGGTTTCTACAATTAAAGCTGCCGACATTCAAGCAAAAGTTGGTACCGCAGACGTTACTCAGACAATGGTAAATACACCTTCTGTATATGTTGCAGGACAAGCTGGAGGATATGGAGATTCTAGAATCACAGTTCGTGGTTTTGCTCAGGACAATACAGCTTTCTTATTAAATGGTCAGCCAATTAATGGAATGGAAGACGGTAAAATGTACTGGTCTAACTGGTCTGGTATGTCTGACATTGCAAACGCCATTCAAATTCAAAGAGGTCTTGGTTCATCTAAATTAGCCATCTCTTCTGTGGGAGGTACAGTTAACTTTATTACAAAAGCTACTGACAAACAAGAAGGAGGTTTTGTATCTTTAGGTGTTGCAAATGACAACTACTTTAAAACCACTGCAGCCTACAATACAGGTATGAGCAAAAGCGGATGGGGAACAAGCGTAATGTTATCTCACTGGCAAGGTGATGGATACAATGACGGAACAAAAGGAGAAGGTCAGACTTACTTTATCTCTGTTGGTTATAAAGCTAATGAAAAACACAGCTTCAACTTTTTGTTAACAGGTGCTCCACAATGGCACGATCAAAACTTTACAAAATCTGTTGACAGTTATTTGAAATACGGAAGAAAATACAATAACAACTGGGGATACTTAGACGGAAAATATAAGTCTGAGAGAACTAACTACTACCACAAACCAGTTGCTAACTTAAACTGGGATTTCGATATCAGCGATAAAACACAGCTTTCTACCGTATTATACGGATCTTGGGGTAGAGGTGGTGGAACCGGAAATTACGGTACTAAACCAGCAACTCCAGCAGGAGGACAAATCAACTTTGACGGAATCTATGCAAGCAACGAAGCTATAATTAACGGAACAGGTAATGCTGACGGAAGAAGTACAAACGGTGCATACGTAATTAGAGCAAGTGTTAACAATCACGCTTGGTACGGATTAGTATCTAACTTAAAAAATCAGTTAACAGACAACTTAGCTTTAAACATTGGTCTTGATTTAAGAACTTACAAAGGAACGCACTTTAGACAAGTTGCAGACTTCATGGGACTATCAAGCTGGACAGACACAAGAGTTCTTAAAAACGGAAATAGCGAACCAAGCGGTATCTCAAAAAGTAATTACGTTACTGAAATTGGAAGAGCATTACCTTGGCCTGCAACTTTCAAAACTATAGGAGAAGACCAAAGAATTGATTACGATTACGGAGAGACTATTTCTTATGGAGGTGTATTTGGTCAATTAGAATATTCTAATGATAGCTTCTCTGCTTTCTTCCAAGGATCTCTTTCTAACCAGTCACACCAAAGAGTTGACAGATTTGATTACTTACCAGAAAATCAAGATTCTAAAAAAGTAAACAATGTAGGATACAACGTAAAAGGAGGGACAAGCTATAAATTTGCTGAAAATCATAGTATTTATGCAAATGCAGGTTACTACAATCGTCAACCTTACCACGATAACATCTACTTAAACTTTACAAATGCTGTTAACCCTTTAACAGAGAATGAAAAAATATTCGGTCTTGAGGCAGGTTATACTTTCACATCAAAAGTGATTACTGCAAGTGTAAATGCTTATAGAACATCTTGGAAAGACAGAGTTACAACAACATCTACTACTGCTCTTGCTGCTGATGTTGCTAAATATCCTTCTCTTCAATTAGGAGATTTAATCTATAAAACAAACGAAGGTACAGAACAAGTACATACTGGTGTTGAGTTAGATTTTGCTGCTAAACCAATTAAAGACCTTAGTTTAACAGGTTTTGTATCTATCGGAGACTGGCAATATCAAGGTAATGTAGTTACCACTACAAGAGACGAAAGTTTAGCTACTCTAGACAAGGTAGAACAAGATGTTGACGGTGGAAAAGTTGGAGATGGTGCTCAAGTTAGCTATGGTCTAGGATTTAGATATGAAATCGTTAAAAATCTATCTATCGATTCAGACTGGAGATACTATGACAAATTATACTCTAATGTTGGAGCTGTAAAAAACAACTTAGAATTACCAAGCTACGATTTAGTTGATGCAGGTATTTCATACAAATTGTTCATCGGAAAAGGAAAACACGATTCTATAGGATTCAGAGTTAACGTTAACAACGTATTTGATGAAGTTTATTTATCTGAATTGACTACAGCTACTGCTGTAACGCCAACTTCAGTTAACTACAAAGGAATCAACGTTGCTAATACTGGATTCTTTGGTTTAGGAAGAACTTGGAACTTCAGTTTACGTTACAATTTCTAAGAATTTAGAATCTAAATAAATAATAAAAACGGCATTGACTTTTAAGGTTAATGCCGTTTTTTTATGGTCATTTTTGCTATATTTGTTTGAAACAAAAAACAGAGTTTATGTATAATTTTTTAAAACACCTCCATTCGGGATGGGCATATCTTGCATTATTGCTTTTGCTTATCGCAGTGGTAAATTCAGTAATTGGCTTAACTTCAAGAAAGGATTTTTTTGCGAAAGACCGTAAAATTGCCTTATTTGCCCTTATCGGTGCACACACACAATTTTTGATTGGAATTATAACCTATTTTGTGTCGCCTAGAGGGTTTAATCTTTTAGGAAACATGGAAAAAAATGCTCGCTTAACTTCTCTGGAGCATCCTTTAATCAATCTAATTGCGATTGCCCTTATTACTATCGGGTGGTCTAAACATAAAAAACTAATCAACAGCGAAGCTAAATTTAAAACCTTTGCTATATTTTACGGATTAGGATTATTGCTTATTTTAAGCAGAATTCCGTGGAACCTTTGGTTCTAGAAAATACCAATTAAAAGCCCTAATACAGGGCTTTTTTTATCTCGGCATATTATTTGTACAAACTCCCCCAAGTCTGAAAAAAAATAACCTATGAGAAATAAAAAAAACATTTTATTCGCCACAATTGCATTAATTTTCATTAGCAGCCTTACCTACAGCCAGACAAAACCTGCTGTTGAATCAAAAAATAACCAGGACACTGCAAAAATTATTAGACCCAATATACTTGCCATTCCGACCGATTCTGTTTTTACCGACAAAGGCCTTGTCTTAAAACCGTATAAAAAAAACGCTCATGCTTCCTATTATTCCGATAAATTCAACGGAAGAAGAACTGCAAACGGAAGCAGGTTCAACAACAACAAATACACTGCCGCACATAAAAAACTTCCTTTCGGAACCCGCGTAAAAGTCACTAATGAAGCCAACGGAAAATTTGTAATCGTAAAAATCACAGACCGTGGCCCGTTCGTAAAAACCCGAGAAATCGACCTTTCAAAACGAGCTTTTATGGAAATCACTAAAAACAAGGGCGCAGGCGCAATGAAAGTAACAATCGAAACTATTATAGAATAAAAAATCCCGCTCTGGCGGGATTTTGCTTTTAAACAAGCTTTCTCAAACTCATTGCAATTCCGGTATGAACGCCTTCATGATAATTATTAAAATCTAGCGCTCCTTGAACATTTTTAAGCGTATAGCCTAAACTTGTAGTATATTCATGATAATCTACAAAAAGTCCGCTTTCAAAATCATTCTTTGTTTTTTCGAGTGTTGTCGAAAGCAATGTTCTGATTTCATCAACTTCGGCTTGAGAAACATCTCCCTCCGGCTTTGTTCCTTTTTTGTATTTCGCAATAAATTCCTCTGAAACCATTGTTGGAAGACCAGACAATTTATAAACCAATACTTGTTGTGACGAAATACAATGCCCGATATTCCAAATAAGATTATTACTAAACCCGTCCGGAATTTTGTTTAATTGCTCTAACGAATGACTGTCTAAGATTTTTAAAAGAATTTCTCTGATTGTTTTCTGTACATCAAAAACTGAACTCATAATTTCATTTTTTTTCTAAAATTAGTCATTTTTAAGTTTTAAATGGATTTTCTTTGCATTCTAACAAATTAATAAAATCATGAACAAAATATATTATTTAGCTTCGTGCGACACCTGCCGTAAAATCATCAAAAGTTTACCAGAAAACAATTTGGTTTTTCAGGATATCAGACAAGAGCCAATTACCGACGAGCAATTGGAAGAAATGCATCAGCTTGCTGGAAGTTACGAAGCTTTATTTAGCAGAAAAGCTCAATTATACAAATCGATGGATTTAAAAAACAAGGACTTGAAGGAAGCCGATTTTAAAAAATATATTTTAGAACATTACACTTTTTTAAGCCGTCCGGTTTTTATTATTGACGGAAAAATTTACATCGGCAATAGCCAGAAGAATGTAGCCGAAGTCATTAAAGCTTTAACAAACTAATAGTAACAGGTTCTATAACGTTCTGTCACGTTAGGGATGGAAGTGGATTTTTTCTGGAGCTTTTTCTGCTCCAAAAAGATTGCAACAGACAGCCCGACCGCAGGGAACACCCAAATCCTTCTTAAAAACTCCGCTCTAAGCAACTAGAAAGTCTGACTGTAAACTTTTTTAGTATCTTTGCGCCTTTATACTCAATTATATGATACAATCTATGACAGGGTTTGGCAAAGCATCTCTGCAATTGCCTGCAAAAAAAATTACCGTTGAAGTAAAATCTCTAAACAGCAAAGGTTTAGACTTAAACGTAAGAATGCCTTCGGTTTACCGCGAAATGGAATTAGGTTTGCGAACCCAAATCTCGACCAAACTTGAAAGAGGGAAAATTGATTTTGCTATTTACGTGGAAAGTACTGCCGAACAGACTTCAACTAAAGTTAATGTACCTGTTGTAAAAGCTTATATTGCGCAATTGAGAGAGGTTTATCCGGATGCAGATGAAACCGAATTAATGAAAATGGCCGTTCGTATGCCCGATACTTTAAAAACGGAACGCGAAGAGATTGACGAAAATGACTGGGAACAAATTCAAGTCATTATTGATGAAGCATTGCTAAATATTATTGCTTTTAGAAAGGATGAAGGCGTTTCGCTCGAAAAGGAATTCAACCTCCGAATAGGAAATATACGCCAGTACATGAATGATGCACTAGCATTGGATCCTGAGCGAGTTGAGGCAATAAAGGAACGTTTACAGACCGCTATTTCCGAACTACAGGTGAATGTTGACGAAAACCGTTTTGAGCAGGAACTGATTTATTATCTGGAAAAATTAGATATTACTGAAGAAAAAGTACGCTTAAACAATCACTTGGATTATTTTCTTGAAACTTTGAACGGAAATGAAGCAAATGGCCGAAAACTGGGCTTTATCACTCAGGAAATGGGTCGCGAAATCAATACAATGGGGTCAAAATCAAATCATGCTCAAATGCAGAAATTGGTTGTGATGATGAAGGATGAATTGGAGAAAATTAAGGAACAGGTTTTGAATGTTTTGTAAAAAACGCCTACTAGGTCACCCAAAATTTACAGCTTGAAGCATATGGCTAAAGCTAAAGCATAACAAAAATGAACAAAGGAAAACTAATTGTTTTTTCAGCACCATCAGGATCGGGAAAAACAACTATCGTAAAACATTTATTAGGACAAGAAGATTTAAATCTTGAATTTTCAATCTCAGCTGCCTCACGTGACCCACGCGGAGAAGAAGTTCACGGAAAAGATTATTATTTTATTTCGTTAGAAGAATTCAAAAAACACATTAAAGCTGAAGATTTCTTGGAATGGGAAGAAGTCTATCGTGATAACTTTTATGGTACTTTGAAATCGGAAATAGAACGTATTTGGGCTTTAGGAAAAAATGTCATTTTTGACATTGATGTTGCAGGCGGATTGCGTATCAAACATAAATTTCCAGAACAGACTTTGGCTGTCTTTGTAAAACCACCAAGTGTAGACGAACTGAAAAGAAGATTGAAAGAACGCTCTACAGAAAGCGATGACAAAATTAATATGCGTATTGCAAAAGCTTCTGTAGAATTGGCAACGGCTCCGCAATTTGATGTGATTATTAAAAACTATGATTTGCCAACAGCTTTAGAGGAGGCGCATCAATTGGTTAAGGATTTTGTAAGTAAATAATTTTTATTCCGCAGAGATACACAAAGAAAAAACACAGAGATTCGCAAAGCTATTTTAAAACTTTGCGAATCTTTGTGCTATCTTAGCGAATCTCTGTGAAAATATAAAAAATGAAAATAGGCCTTTATTTCGGAACATACAACCCTATTCATGTTGGTCATTTGATCATTGCCAACCACATGGCAGAATATGCAGATTTGGATCAGATTTGGATGGTTGTTACGCCACATAATCCGTTGAAGAAAAAGGCGACTTTATTAGACGATCAACAACGCCTTCAAATGGTTTTTCTGGCAACAGAAGATTATCCAAAGATAAAACCCTCGGATATTGAGTTTAAATTACCTCAGCCGAGTTATACGGTAATTACTCTCGAACATTTAAAAGAGAAATACCCAAATCATGAATTTTCTTTGATTATGGGCGAAGACAATCTGAAAACGCTTCATAAGTGGAGAAACTATGAAGTCATTCTGGAAAATCATCACATTTATGTTTACCCAAGACTCGAGGCCAAAGGACGAACAGGCGAAGCAATTTCAGACGAACCCGAAAATGTGGAATTAAAATCGCATCCAAAAATTCACGTTATTGATGCGCCGATTGTAGAGATTTCTTCGACTTTCATTAGAAATAATATTAAAGAAGGTAAAAATATTCAGCCTTTGCTTCCGCCGAAAGTTTGGGAATATATTGATCATAATAATTTTTATAAGAAATAAACACAATCTTGTCATTTCGACCGAAGGGAGAAATCACACTAGAAACTCGACAAAGATTGGCGAATTTCTTTATGGAAATACTTGTGTGATTTCTCCTTCGGTCGAAATGACAAACAGAAAGCAAAAAACTTAATCACAATAAGAAAAGCCTGAACTTACATTCAGGCTTTCGTTTATTTTATAATGAAGCTTCGATACTCACTTCACTTTTTACTCTGCTTCTAATTTCACTCAGCGATTGATCAACCAAAAGTTTTCCATCTCTAAAAACCTCTTTCAATTCGCCTTGTTTTTCTTCTTCCCAAGAAACATTGTCGCTTAACTGGTACTTTCCGTCAATCAAGTCGATTTTCATCAATCCTTTGGCCGATTTTTTAGTTCCGTCGTCTGTAATTGGATCTTTGAAGATGGCTCTCCCCTCTCCGTTTACTTCTCCGTAAGTGGCTTTCATAGCAAAACCAAAAGTATCTCTTGTGTTGTACTGATAGGTAAAAGATCCAATTCCTAAAACCACATTGGTAGAAGCGAATCCTTTTTCTTTTAATCTTTCGCAGATTTGAGTGGCTCTAGCTACGGTGATACTGTCTCCATAAATAGCTCCGATTTGAGGAACTAATTCTTTGAAACCTTTGGTATTTGTTGTTCCGCCAAAGACATCCCAAAGCAATTCGATAACTCCTTTCTTTTCCTGTTCTGTTTTTCCGTTTGGATTTCCGCAGATAATATCAACCGGATCACCACTGTCAGGACGAATTACCACTTTTCCTTCTCTTGAAACAATAGTTTCTTTTAACCTTGGAAGATAATCGGTTAAAACTTTCCATAAATCCCAAGTGTCCGAAACGATAGAAACAATTCCTTTTGGATATACTTCTGTAATCAATCTTTTAAAAGTTTCGTACTCGCCTTCTGTAGTTCCCATACACATTACAGAATGTTCTGTAGCGGCCACTGAGCCTGCAACCAATTCTTGATCTGAGTTGGCATTATAGTATTCCTCGAAGAAATCGACAGCTGGAATCGTGTCAGAACCTGTAAAACTTAATAAATGTCCAGCAGCAGAAGTTAAAGAAGCTTCGATGCCGCCCATTCCTCTCATAGAGAAATCATGTGCCTGCCAGTCTACAAATTCTGGAACAGAAGAAGTTTCTGCAGCATATTTGTCCAATACTTTTCTGTATTCTTTTGCAATTGTTGCTGAGTTGCAAGGCAGCCAGATTACGGCAGAAAGCAAAGTTTCAAAATAATTCGTCAGCCAGAAAAACTCCGGAATCGTATTGTACATCGTAAACATTGGCACTCTTAACGGAACGCTTGCTCCTTCTGGCAATGCTTTAAAAACCATCGGAATATATCCTAAATCGTGTAAATCTTCGATATGTTTGGTACCAACCTGATTTTCGCCTAAATAATTATTGATTCTTCGGGCGTATTTTTTCACCACTTCTTCTTTTGATTTTTTAAAGAAATACTCTTCAAAATCGTGAATGATATATTTTTTGATGAAATACTGCAATCCAAAAAAGATTACTTCATCAACCCCTTCAATTCTTGATTTACGAGGTGTCCAGTTAGAATAAACTAAAGTGGTATTATCTGGATATTGTCTTCTGTGGTCAACTTTGTAACCGTCGGTTAATAGTAGTGGGTTCATATAGGATTATTTATATTTTATTTCAAATCGTTGTGCCAAATCTTTTATATCATTTGTTCTAGCCAAATTGTCAATCCATTTCTGCGGAATAGCTTCAATTCCGTAATAGATACCTGCTAATCCTCCTGCAATCGCTCCGGTTGTGTCTGTATCTTCTCCTAAATTGACCGCTTTTAAAACCGTTTCCTCATACGAATCCGAATTTAAAAAACACCAAAAACTGGCTTCTAAACTGTGAAGCACGTAGCCCGATGAGTGAATTTCATTTTCCTGATATTTTGAAATATCATTTTTCAGAATCCTATCAAACAAATGAGTCTCTGCAGGATTAAAGCTTTTACTTTTCAGAAATTCAAAAACAGTTTCTTGCGTGTTTTTATAAGCTTCGAATTTATCTTTATCTTTTAAAATCTCCAAACAATATACAACATAAATAAAACAAGCAAACACCGAACGGAAATGAGCGTGTGTAATTGATGAAACTTCTTTTACTTTTTTATAGATAATTTCAATATCATTTTCTTTTTGAAGATAAAAAACCAAAGGCAAAATACGCATTAAAGAGCCATTGCCGTTATCGCTTTCAGAAAAACCGCCGCATAAATCAGGTTGATGTCCTTTTGCTATATTAAGAATGGCATGACGAGTTGCTATTCCAATATCAAAAACTTGTCCGTGCGGTGTCCATAAATCACCTCTATACCATTTTATAAAATTCTTTGCAATATCATTTAAATCATAGCCCGAGCATAAGCTTTCGGCCAGACAAAAGGCAAGCGAACTATCGTCGCTCCAAGTTCCGATTGGCTGATGATGCGTTCCAAAACCAAACATTTCAGTAACTGGATTTTGCTTTAAATAAACTCTGGATTGAAACTCAACCGGAACTCCTAAAGCATCGCCAATCGCCAAACCAAACAAACCAGATTCTATTGTATTTTTCATTTTTAAAACTCAATATATTTTGCAGGAACTTCATCTGTCAGCCAAACATTGTTTTCGGACAAATAAAATTTGAATCCGTCTCTAAACATGGCGCCGCTTCTAACGGTTAAAATTTGCGGCACTCCTCTTCTGCTTCCTACTTTTGTTGCCGTTTCTTTGTCTTTGGAAAGATGTACATGCTGACGGCTCATTTTTTTCAAACCTTCATTTCTGATGTTTTCCATAAACTTTCCAACCGTTCCGTGATATAAATATTCTGAAGGTTCTGTTTCTGCCAGATTTAATTCAACTGAAATCGAATGTCCCTGACTTGCTCTAATTTTCGTTTTATCTTCGTTATAAGCAAAACGTTTTTTATCGTTATTTTCTACAACATAATCTAAAAGTTCAGCATCCATACGATTCCCTTTTTTATTACATTTTGCTATTAATTCCTCGACATCTGCCCAGCCGTTTTCGTCTAATTTCAATCCGATTTTTTCTGGTGAATGTCTGAGCACCAGACTTAAAAACTTGCTGCCGCTCTTTGCTATATTTTCATTCATTTTAATATTTTTTTTCTCCCAATGAAATGTTCCGACGGAACATCTACAAAAGGCTTTTATAAATTTTGTAATTTTCATCATCGAAACAGACAAATATTACCTTTTCTATTTTTTCTGATTTATCGAAATTTTTTATCGTGTTTACTGCAATTTCTGCTGCTTTATCTTTTGGAAAATGATAAATTCCAGTACTAATATTCGGAAAAGCAATAGATTTTATTCTATTTTGAATAGCTAGGTTCAAACTATTTTTGTAACAGTTCGCTAATAATTTAGATTTTTCTTCTTTATCGCCATTCCAAACTGGGCCAACTGTATGAATAACATATTTTGATGGTAAATTTCCTGCCGTTGTGATAACCGCTTCTCCTGTTTTGCATCCACCTTGCTTATTTCGAATTTGAACACATTCCTCTAAAATAGCTTTCCCTCCTTTTCTGTGAATAGCTCCATCAACTCCGCCTCCGCCCATTAAAGACGTGTTTGCCGCATTGACAATGGCATCAACCTCAATTTCTGTTATATCTGCTTTTAGAAGTTCTATTTTCATTTTTACACAATTATCTCAATTCATCCCTAACCTCCATCAAAGCAAAACCTAACAAATTCAAACCTTTCCATTTTTCAGGAATCAAAGCATCTTTGTGATCGCTTGCCATTCCAATTCCCCAGATTGGGTCGACCGGACTTGCTTCTACAATTACTCGGTCGTTAGTGTTTATAAGAAACGTTTTCAAATCAGGGTTTTGACTGAATTTATGAAAGTTTCCTTCTTTTACAATTTCAAATCGGTTTTCTAACCAGATTTTATCATCGTAATTTCTAACTTTGCGGCCTAATTTCTTGGCTTCGGCTGGAGAATTGCATTTTATGATTTTCTCTAAGATTTCTTGATCGTTAAATAATTCGGCTTTTTTCGCCATCATCCAGTGCTCAGCGGTTTTATAATTCACACCATTAACTTCGAATGAACTCAACCACCATTGGCTGAAGCAGGTTTTCGTAATCGTTCCGTCTTGACTTGGCTGATGTCCCCAGAAAAGTAAAAATTTACTTTCTGGAGCTATATTTTCTATAGTGTATTTCATTTTTTCTATTTATTGATACAAAGAAGTTATGTTTTTAAAATCTTTAGAATCGGGTGAAAATGATCCGTAAATCGTATTGAAATCTGTTGTCAGCTTTTCAAATTCATACTCTTTTTCCAACTGATCCATACACGTCACGACCAAATTTCTTTTTGCATTCGGACTGTAAGCTGCGTCTAATTGTAAAGCGTAATTCAACAAATCGTAATCCAAATCCCCAAATCTGAGCTGTTTTTGATATTCGTTGAAAACACACGTTTCTTCTTCGTTGTTTTTTAATTGTATTTCTCTTTCATTTGGCATCCAGCCGTGACCATGCCTTGTGGTGTAACTTCTGGTTGCGTAATAAATCTCCACCTCTTCAATCTTCAGTTTATTGCAAATTTCAATTGCATTTTTTGAAGTAGTATTGGCATACGTCACATTCGGAAAAACACCGTGATCCATATCTAAGAGAATTCCTTGGCTGCCCTCAAAAATCAGATTATCATATTTTGAAAGGAAAGTATAATCGACAATCTTCCATTTTATGTTATCAATTGCATCCAGATACGCCTGAACTTCTTCGTCAATTTCGCTTTCATTCAAAAAACCATAATAATAAGCGATTTGGTTTAGTTTTTCTAACAGCATTTCTCGAGGCGCAATCAAATCGATGGCAAATAATTTATACGGACCTTCGTTTCTTTTCATGGTTGAACCAATGCCTTTTCCGCAGGTTCCATGGTCAATATTTCTGGCGTTTCCTCTGTTGTGCCAAACATCAAACGGAGTTGTGACTTTGGCTAATGGATGAATGTATAAATCCAGATTAGCGTTTTTTTCTTTTAATTCCTCTCTTTCATTGTATAAAAAGAGCGGGTGAATTGTACAGTGTTCGCTGTAATAAGATGGGAGTCCGCGTAACGCACCGCTGGCAAAGCTAGAATGAACGTGTTTTTGATTCCCAATCATAACCGTATGCGCCGCCTGTTGTCCTCCCGAAAACCGAATAACTATAGATTCAGGATTTTGTTTTGCCAGAAAATCTGTTGTTATTCCTTTTCCTTCATCACCAAATCCTAAACCTATAACTATTTGTGCTGTTTTCATTTTTTTAAACTGTTGTGCAATTATTTAAACACATAGAATCATAGGCTTTCGAAACTTAAAAAAGGCGTTTCACTTGCATTAATTCACATAGCAACTATGTGTTGGAAACTAGTTTCTTTTTTTACCATTAAGACATTAAGAAAATTAAGCTAAACTTTATGAACTTAATCCTAAATGATAAAAAGAAAATTAAGACTTAGCTTTACGAACTTAATGTATTGATGGTAAATAATATAAAACTTCCGATGTTTCTATGTGTTTAAAAACTTAAAGCATTTGTATATTATCTAAACTGCTACCACTTGTATCAGAAACTGGCATTGTTCCTAAACCAGAACTTTTATGTTTATCGCAGATGATTTTCTTGATTACATTCGGGATTTCTCTGTGGTCTTCGATAGACAAACAATTTTGTCCCAGTAATTCTTTCCATTCTACATCGGCATTAATCGCTTGTCCAGAATGCAGTACACTAATGTGATATACATCGTATCTTTTTTGGGCTTCTGCCAATAGCTCAAGATGCGTATACGTCTGTTGTCCCTGCCCCATTATTTCTTTGATTGCAGAAGCCGGAAGTGTTTTTAAACCTGGTTCATCACCTACTGTAAACAACAATCCTTTTTGTCCTCTTTTTTCGAAAGCATCGGTTTTGGTATGAAAAGCTGCGAAATACCACGCTAAAAGATAACTTTCGCCAGCGTTTCCTCCTCCTCCACCTTCGATATAAGTTCTTGTTAACCACATATCTAATTCCTCATCTCCAGATTCAAATTGTCCTACTTGCAAAGGATATCTGTCACATTCATGATCTCCGATTCCTAAGAATAAAAGTGCCGGATCTGGAACGCCTCCCTGAATAATTCCGCCCATTAATTTTGGAAGTCCTTCTTTAATCAGTTCGTGGGGAATATGTCCCATACTTCCTGTTACGTCCAGTCCTAAAATGATTGGAACTGTGTTTGGATGAACGTCTGAATCTCTTGCTTCTCTAAAAATCACTCCATTTGGATTCATCGATTCATGCGCCATTCTTAATGCATTCTGTGTAAAAATCTCGCTAGCTGATTTACTAGCATACCCTACTTTTTTTGCTCTGCTTTCGCGAGCTCCGAAATCATATCTTGTACCTCCCATGACTAATATTTTTTACCAAATAAATACTCAAATCTCTTTTTTGTTACTTCAAACTGGATATTCAAATTTCTGATGGTCAGCGAAAGCTCCATATCTTTTTGTACAAAAGCTTCTGGCTGAAAATCGGCAAAGGTTAAACTGTTTTTATCCAGCGGACTAATATCAATTAATCCTTCTTGTTCTCTTTCGAGTCTTTTTATTTTTAATTCGATGTCTTCGACTCTTCGTCTGTATATTAATTCTGAATCCTCACCAATTACTTTGGCTCTGTCTTCTCTAATCTGATCATTGTTTCTTTTTAGAGACTCAATGAATCTTGGTTTTAAATCATCACTCATAATAACTTTGGTTGTTTTTGTTTCAGGTTTTTCTTGTTTCAAGTTGTGCACTGAGCTTAAAATTTGGGTTTTAAACCTAAAACGGTTAATAGTATTTTTTTGTTTCATGTTCCATGTTTAAAGTTTCACTTTCCTAAAAACAACTTGAAACTGACACTTGAAACTTTTTAAACTAATTTATCCAATCCAATTACCTCAACCGTTTCACCGTCAAAGTCTTTAAAAGAGTTCGTTGTAAAAATGCCGTCAAAGCAGTTTAAAACTTCGAAACCTTTATTGAAAATTCCGTGGCTTACTGCCAAGTACAGTTTTCCTGCATTTTTCTTTTTCAATTCTTCGGCTAAACCAACAAAGGTTCCGCCACCGTCGCAGATATCATCTACAATTAAACAATCCGTTCCCTGTAAATCCTCTTCATAAACTTTAAATCCAGACAGTTTTCCTGTTTTTACATCTCGGCTTTTACTGCATTCTACTACCTCAACTCCTCCTAGAAATTCAGAAACTTTATAGATTTTCTTCAAAGCGCCTCCGTCTGGAGAAATCAGTTTTACGTTTTGGCCTATTTTATTTAAAACCTCTTTGATAAAAGTATAGTTCGGAATTACGGTACTGTTATTCAACAAAGCCGGAGTTACTTCTGAGTGTGCATCAAAAACAAACACTTTATTCAACTGCATGGCATTGATAATGTCTGCGTATACTTTTACAGATAACGGTTCTCCTGGAATCATAACACGGTCTTGTCTCGCAGCTGGGAAGTACGGAATAAAAAGATCGATGATCTTAACGTCCATTCTGCGTAACGCATCTACTGTGATACACAACAAGCCTAAATCGTTGAATGAATTCAATCGGTGTGTAATCGTTACTTTTCTGTTGGTATCAAAATCCGGAACAATTTTGATATGAGGTTCGCCGCCAGAAAATGTAAAACTTTGAAATTTGATTTCTTCCTGATTTTGAATCGGAGCGAATTTTGGATCGAGATTTAGTATCATAGTTTTTGAGTTTGCGTTAATTATACGCAAATGTAGAATTAAATTTTGAATAAACAATTTATTTTGTGTAAAAATTACGCAAACTTTATTTCGAAGTGAAAGCCGTTTTCAGTCAATTCATTGTATTTCAATTTATTGAACTTAAAAAGTTTTGCCGGACGACCTGTTTTTATGGGTGAAAATTTTTCGGTCTCTTCTAAAATTCCGTAACTCAATATTTTTTTTCTGAAGTTTCTGCGGTCGATTTCTTTTTCTAAAATCGTGCAATAAAGGTTTTCCAAATCGGAAAAAAGGAATTCCTCCGGTAGCAAATCAAAGCCAATTGGTTCATAAGTGAGCTTTGATTTAAGTCTCGAAATCGCTTTTTGAAGTATTATATTATGGTCAAATGCCAAAGACGGAATCTCATCAATCTTAAACCATTGCACTCTTTCGGCATCGGTATCGGCTTTAATCTCCAAATTGGATGCATCGACTAAAGCATAATAAGCAACCGAAATGACACGATTTCTAGAATCACGGTGAATATCATCTCCAAAAGTGTATAATTGTTCCATAAAAGTCAACTGTACATTGGTTTCTTCGTGCAATTCCCGAATAACGGCATCACTCAGCGATTCTTCATTCTGTACCAAACCTCCCGGCAATGCCCAGTATTTATCTGCCGAACCAAACTTTTGTTCAATCAATAATACATATAAACCATTATTTTTATAGCCAAATACAATCGCATCGACCGCTATTCTAATATTTTGTAATTTTTCCATAATCCTAAATCATATCAAACAAATATAACGAATGAGAGCCAATTTTATAATCTAATGCAAAAGCAATAAATTATAAAATTGACTCTCTATATCTAAAACAATACAGACTTAAAATCTGCAAGGTTGGAAGCTAAAATCAACCACAAATTGCACAAATTTTCACAAATTAATTGCGAGAATTTGTGCGATACAATTTTAACTCTAGTTTACCGTAACACTTCGCTTTGGGCTCGAAGTACATTCTGAACCATCTTTTTTAACGGTTACTTCTGCTGTCGCTTCATAAGTTCCGGCTGCCGTATAAGTATGAGTAACTACAGCGCCTGTCGCAGATGTTCCGTCTCCAAAGTTCCATTTTACAGAACTTAAAGTTCCCGTTCCGCTGTACTCTACAGAGTAATTCATCAATTTTGGATTAGTTGCATCGGTAGAGTTATGCAATTTAATAAAAATTGATTCTCCAAGACAATCTACAATAGATTCTTCTGTTTTACTGCAAGAAAAAGCAACGAGGATTACCGCTGTAACTACTAAAATTTTTGATAATCTTTTCATAATTGGAAGTTTTAGTGGTTCATATCAAAAATAGACCTTTGTAAACTAAAGGCAAAGAAAAAACAGAAGAATTTTCATATATTTTATTTGGCTCAAACTACAGCCTATTCCCGAAGAACAGCTTTAATTCCTTCTCAATACTATCAAAAAACGATTTTACGTTATTATTCTTCGGTGCCAGCAAATACACAAACTCTTCCGGAACGTGAAAACTATTCCATACCAACTGTAATTTATTTTCTTTGATATAACTTCTAGCATTGCAATTCCATGTTACGGCCACTCCTTCATTTTTAGATAGCAATCTAAGCATTTCAGATTCTGACGGAATAATATAGTTCGGCACCATTGATGGTCTTTTTTTATTGAAAGCGTGAAGCCAGAACAATTTTATATGCGGAATTCTCGCATCATGGCTATACCACTTTTGCGCATTGAGCCACTGTTCAATTTCAGTAAAATTATCCGATTTTAGTTTTTGGCGGAATTCGGTTATATCTAAGGATGTTGGCGCGACTAATATCAATTTGATTTTCCCGACAATTTCATAAGTGGTATCAAAAGTGTCGAATCGTTTTGTAGTAATGGCAAAATCGAGTTTTTTAGCATCAACTAAGGCAAACAGTTCATCGTTTTCTGCGAAAGTGAAATCAATCAAATCAAACTTTGAAATCAATAGATTTCCGATACAGTCAAAAAGATGTTTAGAGATTCCGACAGAAATTAATCGGGTAGCATCTTCTGCTTTTGCCCTAAAACCTGTCTCAACGCTTTCGAGACGATCAAGCGCGTCTATAATCAAATTATTCAGTAACTTAGCGTATTCTGTTGGTTCAACGCCTTTTGATTTTCGGTTGAATAATTTATTACCAACATGCGCTTCTAACATAGAAATTTGCTGACTAACCGCAGGCTGACTCATAAAAAGCTCTTTGGCAGCGACCGAAAAATTACCATTTTTATACACTGCCTTAAATGTTCTGTACCATTCTAGATTTACCATGATATAAATTTGTTTATAACAAACATAGTTTATTTTATTTTTACTGATATCACATAAGCCGTAAATTTGTTCAAAATTTAATCTTATGAAGAAAATAGCATTACTCGCAATAATTGCATTTACAGCTGCAAGCACCTCTGCTTTGGCTCAAAAATCAAATAAAAAAAAGATGAAAAAAGTATTATTTGTTGTTACCAGCAACGATAAGCTGGGCAATACAGGAGAAAAAACCGGATTCTGGTCAGAAGAATTTGCTGCACCGTATTATGAATTATTAGATCAGGGTGTCGAAATTTCGATTGCTTCCCCTCTTGGAGGACAACCGCCAATTGACCCCAAAAGTGCTGATCCGGCATCGGCAACAGAAGACACCAAACGTTTTGACGCTGATAAGGTTTTACAGGAAAAACTAAAAAACACTTTAAAGCTGTCAACGATCAACCAAAAAGATTATGACGCTGTTTTTTATCCAGGAGGTCACGGTCCGCTTTGGGATTTGGTTCAAGATCAAAACTCTATCGCTTTAATCGAATCTTTCTATACGCACAACAAACCAGTAGCTTTTGTTTGCCACGCTCCCGCTGTTTTGAAAAACGTAAAAGTAAAAGGCGAATATTTAGTAAAAGGTAAAAAAATAACCGGATTTACCAACGAAGAAGAAGAAGCGGTTGGTTTGACTAAAGTGGTTCCGTTTTTATTGGAAGATGCTTTAGCCTCAAACGGAGGTATTTTTTCTAAAGGACCAAACTGGCAACCTTATGCTGTAGAAGATGGACTTTTAATTACAGGTCAAAACCCAGCATCGTCTAAACTGGTAGCTGGAAAATTGATACAGAAATTGAATTAAAAAAAGGTGCTAAGGGACTGAGATACTAAGGTTCTAAGGTTTTTCTTAGTTGCTTAAAAACTTAATCCCTTATTTCTTTACTATTAAAAAATTAAACAAATAACAATTGCTAGGTTGCAGATGAGTTCAAAGAAAAAAACTTAGAACCTCAGAACCTTAGCATCTTAGAAACTCTAAAAAAAACATGCTTAACTTTGAATTATACAATCCGACGAATTTGGTTTTCGGGAAAGGACAAATTGAAAAACTTTCGACTTTAGTTCCAAAAAATGCTAAAATTCTTTTGGCTTACGGCGGAGGAAGTATTTTTAAAAACGGAATTTACGACCAAGTAATTGCGAATTTAAAAGGTTTTGAAATCGTAGAATTTGGCGGAATCGAACCCAACCCAAGATTCGAAACTTTAATGAAAGCGGTTGATGTCATCAAATCAGAAAAAATCGATTTTATTCTGGCTGTCGGAGGCGGATCTGTTATTGATGGTGTAAAATTTATTTCGGCAGCTGTTCATTTCGAAGGAAATCCAATTGATATTCTTCAAAAAAGAATCTTGATTAAAGAAAATGCAATGCCATTTGGAACAGTTCTAACGCTTCCAGCAACAGGAAGCGAAATGAATTCAGGTTATGTCGTAACGATTGAAGCAACTCAAGAGAAATTATCTTCCGGCGGAAGCGCTTTGTTCCCGCAATTCTCTATCTGTGACCCAACCGTAATTGCTTCTTTGCCAAAAAGACAACTTGAAAATGGTGTTGTAGATGCTTTCACACACGTTATGGAGCAATATTTAACGTATCCAACTGATGCCTTTCTACAAGACAGAATTGCCGAAGGAATTTTACAGACTTTAATTGAAGTTGGTCCTGGAGTAGTTAAAAACCCAACCGATTATACTTTGGCATCCAACTTTATGTGGAGCTGTACCATGGCTTTAAACGGATTAATCCAAAAAGGAGTTCCAAGCGATTGGGCTACACATATGATTGGTCATGAATTAACAGCATTATATGAAATTGATCACGCCAGAACTTTGGCGATTATAGGTCCAAGTTTGTATACTGTAATGTTCGAAACCAAAAAAGGAAAACTGGCGCAATACGGAAGACGTATTTTTAATCTTTCTGGTTCTGATGAAGAAGTGGCAAAAGAAGCCATCAACAAAACCGTTGAATTTTTCCATACTATGGGAATGGACACCAAACTTTCGCAATACACAGAAGATTATTCTAAAACAGCAGATTTTATCGTAAACCGTTTCGACGAAAGAGGCTGGAAAGGTCTTGGCGAAAAACAATTGGTCACTTTAGATAAAGTGAAATCTATTGTGGAACTTAGTTATTAAAAAGTAATCAGTATTCAGCTTTTTAGTGCTCAGTGCATGATGTATTCTCAAAGTGTCATTACTGAACACTAAAAAAACTGAACACTGCCAACTTAAAAAAAGGCGTTCTTACAAGCTCACGAACGCCTTTTACAATACTAAAACAAAACTAACTAACTCAAATTTTGTGAAATTCATAAAATTTAAATTTATAAAGTCTTATAACGAAAGGCCTTAAATCTTTATTGTGTTTGTTTTAAAATATTTTTAATGTTATTTTAATGTTGGAAGGTTTTCTATTTAAACGGAAAGATAACTTAGCACAGTTTTTAACAAAATTTCTTAAAAGAGAACTATATGTTATTACTACTTTATTAAGTACTTTTGTTTCAAATTAATAAAATAATGAGCGAAAAGTTAAAATTTGCAGTAATTGGAGGAGGAAGCTGGGCAACAGCAATTGCCAAAATGTTATGTGTGAACCTTTCAGAAATTGCATGGTATATGCGTAATGATTCTGCGATAGAACATATTCAGAAATACAAACACAATCCGAATTACTTAAGTTCTGTTGAATTTGATACCAACAAACTCAAATTAACTAACAATATAAACGAAGCCATAGAATATGCAGATTATATCATTTTTGCTATTCCGTCTGCCTTCTTAGACGCCGAGTTGAAAAACATGACGGTTTCTTTATCGAATAAAATTATCTTTTCGGCAATCAAAGGAATTGTTCCCGAAACCAGTTTGATAGTAGGGGAGCATTTTCATATTCAATACGATATTCCGTATTACAATATCGGCGTAATTACTGGTCCGTGCCACGCTGAAGAGGTTGCGTTGGAAAGGCTTTCTTATCTAACCATTGCCTGTGGCGATCCTGACAAAGCCAAAACAGTTGCCAAATCACTTTCTGGAAATTACATTAAAGCCAAAATTTCAGACGACATTATCGGTACTGAGTATGCAGCGATGCTGAAAAACATCTACTCGATTGCGGCCGGAATTGCACATGGTTTGGGTTATGGCGATAACTTCCAATCGGTTTTAATGAGTAATGCGATTCGTGAGATGAAGAAATTCATTCGTAAAGTCCATAAAATGAAACGTAATATTAATGATTCGGCTTATCTGGGCGATTTATTGGTTACGGGATATTCGGTTTTCTCAAGAAACAGAATGTTCGGAAATATGATTGGTAAAGGTTACACTGTAAAAAGTGCCATGATGGAAATGAGTATGGTTGCAGAAGGTTATTATGCTACAAAAAGTGCTTATAAACTAAATCAGGGTTATGGAGCTAAAACACCAATTATCGATGCCGTTTATGCTGTTTTATACGAAGGAAAAGATGCTAAATCTGTCTTTAGAAAATTGACTGAATCTTTGGATTAAATCTTTTTTTAGAGAATAGAAAATAGAATAAAGAGAATAGATAAAAGAGCTGGAAGATTAATCTTTCGGCTCTTTTTTTATTGTATAAATCTAAAAAAACTAGAACCAAGTTAAAAGAATCAGTCTCAATTAACAGGAAATAACTTTACTCACAATACATCAAACCTACATCGTCTCTAAAAAATATTCACATCCTCTTCTTACAAAAATATAAAAACACTACTTAGCTGTTTATCAAACACATAAATTTAGAATTTAAAAACTCTTTTCTTGCTAATTTCTCACAAATCGGATAATGCACAATTTTACAATTCCCTTATTTTTTATTGCTTCACAAAGAAATATCGATAGATTTGCATTATTATTTTTATTTGTTCTAATTAAGCATAGATGCGATTCATTGCCATTCTTTTACTGTTCAGTCAAGTTATTTTTTCACAGAAGACAATTTCTGGTCAAGTTTTTTCTAAAGAAACTTCGACCGCTTTAGCAGGTGTTTTTGTTCGTGATACCAAAACCGAAAACTGGACGATTTCTGATAAAGATGGAAAATTCAGCATGATCATTCCGTATTTTCAGGATATTGAATTGAATTTCTCCATTCTTGGAAAAAAAGATATTAATCAGATTTTAAAAAACGGGCAAAATTCAATTACGGTTTATTTGGAAGATAACACGCTTCATCTGAAAGAAGTAATGGTTACAGCCAATAAAGAACGTAAATACTCTGAGTTGACTCTTGGTACAAATGCTATAAACAATGTTCAGGCTTTTACGCTTGACGATGTATTAGAACAGCTTCCTGGACAAACTACTTCCTCTTTTAATCTGAATTCTTATAAAAACATTGTTTTCAGAACAGCGACTGAAGTAGGTTCTTTTAAAAGCAATAAAGCTTTTGGAACTGCATTTATGATCAATGATATTCCGATTTCCAACAACGAAAACATGCAGGCTCTAAGTCCAAATACACCTTCTTTGGCGGGCAATGATTATGGCGTTAATACAACACCTTTCAATAATCCGAATGTTGGTGTTGATCTTAGGGAAATTTCAACAAATAATATCGAAGAAATAAAAATCATTCAGGGAATTCCGTCAGCAAAATATGGCGATTTGACTTCCGGACTGGTTTTAATCACTACTAAAGTGGGAAATAGTCCTTACAGAGTTTCTGCTTCCCTTAGAGATGGTACAAGCGAATTGAACTTGACAAAAGGAATTCAATTAAACTCCAATAATTCCATGAATTTTGGAATTAACTTTCTGGATTCTAATTCCGATCCAAGAAACAATTTATTGAGTTATCAGCGTGTCAGTGGGAGTTTAGCATGGAAAACTACCGATAAACATTCTAAAGTAAAAAATACTGTAAACCTTTCGATAAGATCAACACTTGATGATGCCAAACGTGATCCGGATAAAATTGCGGCAGATATCATAAAAAACGAAAAGCAAGGATTTTCTATCTCTAATAATTTCATGTGGAAACCTTCTAATTTATGGTTAGACGGTATCAACGTAAACAGTGGTTTCTCTTACGACAGGCAGTTTTCTAGAAAAGAAAGATGGATAAATCGAGCTTTAACGGCTGCAACAGATTCTAAAGAAGAAGGCATTCATGATGCTTTTGTTCTTCCGTCGCAATATACCAGTATCAGTACGGTTGAAGGTATTCCGATTTCAACTTTCGTAAATCTTGAAACCACAAAAACGATTACCAATAAAGGGAATTGGATTCACAGCTTATCATTTGGACTATCAGGAAGATCCAGTTCCAACAAAGGAGACGGAAGAAAAAGCAGTGCAATTGGCTTAATCAATTATTATGTCTTGGATGACGGAGGCGACACCAGACTAGGTTATAGAGATTATGACTTTAACAGAACCCGAACAGAAACTCAGTTTTCTGCTTATTTGGAAGACAGAGTCTATAAAAAATTTGAAGCAGATAAAACCCTAAATATTGATTACGGTGTGCGATATGAAAATCAGTCTGGAAATGTATCGCTGCAGCCGCGTATTAATTCATCGTATTCTTTAAATAAAACCTTCAGAATTCGAGGCGGATTTGGATTATCGTCCAAAGCGCCTTCGTTGAATCAATTGTACACTGGAGAGCGTTACATAGACCGTTTACTAGGCAACGGAATTTATGTAAATCCAGGAGTGTATCAAAAAGCATGGATTTTGACTGTAGTAAGTTCTGGAGATAATTTGAATTTAAAACCTTCAAAATCGTACAAAACAGAGGGCGGATTAGATGTTAATCTTCCTTTTGCCAATATTAATTTAACAGGATATTACAACAAACTTAAGAATGGTTTTACGGGACAGCAGGTTCCTATCTCAAAAGAAATTCCAAGAGTAAATGTAACTACAAACGGAACAGAAATGCCAACGTATGAAGTTGTGGGAACAGATAAGTTGTATTATCTAACAAACAGCATTCAAAACAATGCCAATTCGGAAGATATGGGTATTGAAACCATAATCAATTTTCGAAAAATCAAGGCACTGAATCTTGATGTAAGCATGAATGCATCTTATGTGAGATCTAAAGATTTAAGTGAATCGATTACCTATTATGGTTCCACTGATCTTTTATCGGCAGAAAGATATGGAGTCTATCCTTCGATGCCGATGACCAATGAGAATTTCACTGCAAGTTTTAACTTCAGTTATCATATTCCAAAAGCAGGTTTATTATTGTCACTAAGAAGCGAGCATATCATTTTACGTACTTCCTACATTACGAACAGTAATTATCCAAATGGCTATTTAGACAATCAATTGGCCTATCATGAAATTCCAGAGGCAGATCGTACAAATTCACAAAAATACGGACACATTTTCCGCGATACGCAAAATGACTCACAAAATAAGCTTGAAAACATGCTTCATAATTTTCATCTGCGTCTTTCCAAAGATTTTCTAAACGGATTTAGTGTTTCCTTTTATTCGACCAATTTTTTAAACCTGAAGCCTTATTACGAGAAAAACGGCATTAGGAGTCCGTACGATTATTTCGCAAAATTCTCTTTTGGAACCCGACTTAATTATCAATTTTAAATCTATATACCTATGAAAAAAACGCTATCTCTTTTTATAATACTCTTTGGACTAATCATTCAGTCCTGCAGCAATGATGATAACGAAAACGAAGCATTAAAACCAGTTGATTTTAGTGTTTCACTTAAATATGATGCTACTTTTAACAGTCAGGTTGTTAAAAAAGCAAGCGTAACTATTGTGAATACAGAAACTGCCAATAAATATACCGTAGAATCTGATGAAAGCGGTGTGGCTACTTTTAAACAGATTTTACCGGGAACTTATACTATTACTGCAACCAAAGTGATTGCATCTGCTGAATTTACAGAGACTTTTGGTTACACGCCAACAGAAGCTGAAATTAATTTTAATGGTTCCGAAAGCAGTGTAATCGTAAATGCGACAACGCTTGCAAGCAACATCGAAATGAAAACTTCTAAAGTAGGCGATTTCGTTATTAAACAAATTTATTACGCTGGATCTGACACTAAAAAAGGAGCAATTTTTAGAGATCAGTTTATAGAAATTTATAACAATTCTAATACCGTTCAGTATGCAGATGGATTATACGTGGCGTTGCTGACTGGATCTACATCCACTACTGTTTTAGGTTACTCATTGCCAAACGGACAGTTTGATTGGAGCAAATCAGAAGGCATGACTGAGGGTAGTACTGCAAATACCAATTATGTTTATGCCTTAAATATCATTAAAATTCCTGGAAGCGGAACTCAATATCCTGTACAACCGGGAGCAAGTATTGTAATTGCCCAAAATGGTATTAACCATAAAGCAAATTATGTAGACAACAAAGGTAAAACCGTTAGTATTCTAAGCCCTGAATTAACGGTAGATTTAAGTACCGCAGATTTCGAATCATTCCTAGGAGATTATTCTGGTGATTTGTATCAATATGATATTCAAAATGCTGCTGTTCCAGATGTAAACATTGCTTACTGGGGAAATAGTAACAATGACATGATATTAGACTCAAACGGAAGACATAGCTATGTTATTTTCAAAATGACTGATGCAGAATTCACAGCATTGAAAAAATATAAAAATCCTAAAGGTGATGCTAATCTGGCACTTCAAATTCCGGTTAGTGTTATTATTGATGGAGTTGATACTACAAGAGATTTAGGTTCCAATCTAGTTCCTAAAAAACTGCCTTCTCAAATTGATGGAGGAAATACCTATGTCCCTTCAGGAGCTTACTCTTCAAAATCGGTAATAAGAAAAACTAAAACTACAATTGCCGGCAGAATTGTGCTTCAGGACACGAACAACTCTACGAATGACTTTGTGGAAGCAACAGCAAATCCAAAAGGATTCAACTAAAATTTTCTTTAATGAAAATCAATAAAACTAAAATATATTACAATAAAAGTAATGCCTGGAGATTCTGGGCATTACTTCTTTTATTGTTTTCTTTCGCTTTTACAGTGAATGCACAAGACACTATAAAAGTGCAGAATCACATTATTGATAATCAAATCAAAAATCAAATTTTTAAATACCCAATTGCATATACCAATCCCAATATTAAAGATTTCACCTTTACCGAAGTTTCGTATGAACATCAGCAAAATGAATTTGCAAGAAAACGGATCGCGAACGAAATCAATACGTATCAATTTTTAGCGCAGGGTTATTTTACAACAAAATCCAGATGGAAATTATTTGGGGATTTGGCCATCAAAAAAATACTTGAAAAAAATCTTGGCTGGGTACTTTCTGATGACCGTGCCGAAGAACAGGAAGTAATTGACCCGCATTATTTTTATGTTCCCAGAAAAGCCGATTGGGACAATCAGGTTTATGCTTTGAGCGGAGGTTTTTCTAAAGACATTACCAATCATTTATCTGTGGCTGTTAAAGCCAAGTATGGTACCGAAAAATTCAGTAGAACTTTAGATGCCAGATCACAAATCATAAACAGAAATTTGGGAGGAGAAATGCAAATTGGTTATCAGTTAACTAAAAATCATAAAGCCTTTGCTTTTGGCAATTATGCCGAAAATCAAAAAGATTTCAACTATACCTACAATAATACCAATTTAAATCTGGAAATCTATCCTGAAACTTATCTTCGTTTTAATGCTGGTTATGGTAGAATTCTAAATTCTTTTAGAAATAATGAAGGAGGTTTTACTTATACCTATATTGATCAAGTAAATAAACTGGGGCTAGGCTATACTTTTTCAAATAAGAAAACAATTATAACCGCTTTATATCACAAACAAAACTCAAACAATATTTTTTATTCCAGTTCCTATACACTTAAAGCAAACGAACGGTTAAAACTTAAAACAAACTCCAATCATGCCGAAATATTCGCCATGCACAAATGGAATAAAAAAGAAATTCAATCTACTTTGCAATATGATCAAAGTGATGCGAAAAATTTTGACACAAAAAGTAATGGTTACAATTATACCAATTCACTGAATAAAATCAATTGGACAGCCTCATTGGCCCAAAAATCAGGTTCTAAAATTGATTATTTAGTGGGTTTGAATCTGCTTTACCAGCAAAACGAATACGATGATGTTTTGGCCACAACACATATCAAATTGAATTCATTAAATACTGGAATTTATACGAGTAAAGATTTTGCTTTTGATAAAAGTAAATTGAATGCAACGGCAAGTTTCAATATGTATTTTCCGCTTCCATCAAAATTGGACTATTATGATACTTCGGGAGGAACAAATGCCAGATTTTTTGACGAAGTGATTCTTTACGATTATGCTGTCAATACCACAAATTATTTTGCGTCAGAATTACGTTTACAATACAGTTATCCTGTAAAAAACAATAAAACAGTGGTTTTCTTTACCAATCTAAAAGAGAAAATCGCACTTAAAAAACAAACTGATTATCCAGTCAGCATTAATACCAATACCACCTATTGGGTTCAAATGGGTGTACAATTAAATTATTAAAATGAAAACAAAATTGATTGCCGTCTGGGCAATGTTATTTTCACTAATCCTATTATCTTATTCTAAAATAGAGCCTCAATTTTCGATTTCAGAATTAAAAGCGCTCTATAGCAGTGGCGATTATCAAAAATGGCCAAAGCCTGAAGTAGACTCTATGGTTTACACTCAGGGATTTGAAGACATCGGAACTTTAGGCAAACCCGAATTCCCGGCAAACAATCCGTATACTGAAGAAAAAGCCGAATTAGGCAAAGTGCTCTTTTTTGATCCGAGATTATCCAAATCCGGTCAGATTTCGTGTGCCAACTGCCACGATCCCGAATTAAACTGGGGCGATGCTAGAAGAGTTTCCTACGGAGAAGACAGACAGCAAGGAAGTAGAAATGCGCCAAGTTTACTCAACATTGCCTATTCTAAAGTTTTCTTTTGGGACGGAAGAGCCAAATCTCTCGAAGATCAGGCCAGTTTCCCCATACAAGATGCTAAAGAAATGAACTTTCATATCGATTTAGCCACCAAACGCTTAAACAAAATAAAAGGTTATAAACCGTATTTTAAAAAAGCTTTCGGAAAAGAAAAATTAACTCAGGAAGAAATTTTAAAAGCTATTGCTACTTTCGAAAGAACTCTAATTAGTCCGAAAAGTAAATTTGATAGATTCATTGAAGGAGATTCTACTCAATTAACTAACAGACAGGTTCTAGGTTTACATTTATTCCGTACCAAAGCAAGATGCATTAATTGTCATAATACAGCCAATTTTGCCGATAATAAATTTCATAATGTTGGTCTTACGTATTACGGAAGACAATATGAGGATTTAGGAAGATACAATGTAACGGGAAAAGCTGAAAATGTAGGCGAATTTAAAACGCAGTCTTTACGCGGAGCGGCTCAAAATGCACCGTATATGCACAATGGTTTATTTCCGAATTTGCGCGGCGTTTTAAACATTTACAACGCCGGAATGCCTCAGCCCAAACGAAAAGAAACTCAGTTAAATGATACTTTGTTTCCAACCACTTCTAAACTGATAAAAAAATTAGATTTGAGTCAATCAGAACTGCTTGCTTTAGAAGATTTTATTATGAGTCTATCAAGCACAGGATATAGAATGAAACAGCCTGTTTTACCACAGTAGTTTTAGTATTCAGTGGTCAGGTTTTTAGTATTCAGTGATACCTTTAGTGGTCAAGGTAGTTACTTAAAAAACAAAAAGTCAGGAGAAAAATAATCTTCCTGACTTTTTGTTTATATGTAACGTCTGTAACTGATTACTAAAAAATCTGATCACTGACCACTACTTCACCATCACCCCTTCAACAAACAAAATCGGCACTTCTTCCGTTTTGTTTTCGTCAAGCGAATTGGCTTTGAAGATAAATTTCTTATCGTATAATGTATTTCCGATGAAGAAAGTTACCATGAATTCGTTGTTCAATACTAAAAGGCTTTTTTCAATCAATTCTATTTTTACAACAGAAACTGAAGGAACTTCCACAAAAGCATGACGCAGAATCGAAGTTTTTTTCATTTCGCCATCAATAGTTCCAAATGCTTTCGAAACTACCATGACGCTATCTAAGTTGAAATCACTATCATTAACCAAATAAGCGTACCATACTTTTTCCATAAAATCGTCGCTCCATTCCTGCACGGCGGCAAGAAATACGTTTTCGACTTCCGGAATTATTATATCTTTTTTCATTATTTAAATTTTAAAAACCTTTGTCAAAGCCTGAAACTTCAACAAAGGTTTGTTTATTGTAAAGGTAATTATGCCAAAGTTTCCTTTTTTTACCATTAAGTTATTAAGAAAGTTAAGTTTTGTTTGATGAAAACAGGAAGCTTAATATATCTTATAAACCTATAATGATTACTATCTTGCCTTAAATCTTAATTACCTTAATTGCTTAATGGTAAAAAGAGAATTAAGCTTAAATTTTCGATAATTTTGACACATCGCAAGGTCGTTTATAACGTAAAGCCCTAGCCCTGATGGAAGCGGCATCCTTTTGTCTCGTTTTTTCAACGAGACAAAAGATACAGCGGACAGCAGGAAACAGCTCCTAAATATTAGCTTTAAACTGCTCTAAGAAACGAACATCATTTTCGTAGAACATACGGATATCTCCAATTTGGTATAAAAGCATTGCAATACGCTCTACTCCCATTCCGAACGCAAATCCGTTGTATTCGTCTGGATTGATGTCACAGTTTTTCAAAACGTTTGGGTCAACCATTCCGCAACCTCCAATTTCCAACCAGCCGGTTCCTTTTGTGATACGGTAATCGGTTTCTGTTTTTAGTCCCCAATAAATATCAATTTCGGCACTTGGCTCTGTAAATGGGAAATACGACGGACGAAGACGAATCTTAGATTTGCCGAACATTTCTTTTGTGAAATAAAGCAACGTCTGTTTCAAATCGGCGAAAGATACATCTTTGTCAATGTACAATCCTTCCACTTGATGGAAAATACAGTGCGAACGAGATGAAATTGCTTCGTTACGGAAAACACGTCCCGGAGAAATCGTACGAATTGGCGGTTTATGATTTTCCATATAACGCACCTGAACAGATGATGTATGCGTACGCAACAACACATCAGGATTGGTCTGAATGAAAAACGTATCCTGCATATCTCTTGCTGGATGATATTCTGGCAAGTTCAATGCCGTAAAGTTATGCCAGTCGTCTTCGATTTCCGGACCTTCAGAAACGTTGAATCCGATGTTGGCAAAAATATCTATAATCTGATTTTTTACGATAGAAATCGGGTGGCGCGAACCAATAATTACTGGTTCTGCAGCACGTGTTAAATCGCCAAAAATACCTTTTGCTTCCTCTTTGCTTTCTAAAGTTTCTGCAATAGTTTTAACTTTATCTTCGGCCGCATTTTTTAAAGCGTTTACTACCTGACCGAATTCTTTTTTCTGATCGTTTGGAACATTTCTAAACTCGGCGAAAAAATCATTTAAAATTCCTTTTTTTCCTAAGAATTTTATACGGAATGCTTCTAGTTCTGCTGCGTTTTCAGTTGAAAAAGCTTCTGCTTCGCCAATATATTCTTTAATCTTATCTATCATTTTCATTCGTTTCTTGAGAATACAAATTTAAGTATTTTGTTTAAAGTTTACCGCTTAAAGTTCAAAGTTTCCTTTGTAGCTGTAAAACAGGATATTTACACTACACTGCCCTTTGTAAAATCTGTAAAATTGTCTGCTTCTGAGTGTTTAAAATTTATTTTATGAGACTTAGTTTTTCTTCGATTTTTTTAACCTGTTCATGCCAATACTCTAAACCTTCCTGATTGGTAACTACTTCTTTTTTATAATTAGAAGAAATCCTGGCCAATTCAGACCAGTTTTTATTTGTATCGCGTTCTTTTTCTTTTTTAGTTGAAGGTTCAATTCTGTTGCGCCAAAAATCCATATTCTTCAAATATGTTTTTTTCATCTCTTCAAAATATTCGATTAGTTTTTCCTTCGAATTCGGAATATAACCTGGTCCACTGCAGCCGCAGGAATGAAAAGTAATGCCAACGGAATATAAACTTTTTAGATGTTCCCATTTTTTGACATCATCCTTTTTAGGCGATTCAAAATCGAGTCCCATATTTGCCATTAATTGGGCACATTCAGGGCATTTAGCTTCAAAAACAGAAGCTTCTCCTTTTTTGATATCACCCATTAATCTTCTTTTAAAAGTCTTTCGACAATTAAAACAAGCGTAATGAGGCTTATAGGATGTCATGGCGTATCTACACATTTTTTAGTATTCAGTTTTTTTAGTAATCAGTGTTCAGATATTTAGTGGTCAGTGGCTTGCTTAGTTGCAGTTTACAGTACTGAATACTAAAAAACTGAATACTGAACACTAAAAAATCTAGTCAATAAGTTTTCTTTCTAAAAAGTAATTCACGATCGCTTCTTTCATTAAAACCGATTGTTCACCTGCCTTTAACGGAGGTAATTGTTCTTTAACCTTATAATGCGGCCAGCCTTCTTCGTCAAAATATTCGAATTCGTAAAATCCGTAAGGCTCCAATAATCGGCAGATGGCAATGTGCATTAAATTTAGTTTTTCGTCTTTTTTGTATTGACGATGCACTTTTCCGTATTCCTGAACCCCGATTAAATAAATTATAGAATCCAAATCTAAATCTTCGCCTTGCGAAAACTGATTGGAAAGTATATCGACGAGCTTTTCCCAGCGCTCCTTTAGTTGTATATCTCTAGACATTGTGTGATTTTAGATTGTTGATTTTAGATATCAGATTGCTGAAAAATCTGATTCTGAAGGGGACAGAATCGTAATCTGATTTCTAAATTTTGATTTGCAAAGATACATAGTTCATATACAATGTGCCTAAAAATTTTAAACACATAGAAACATAGATTTTTTTTGAGCCAAAAAGTAAACCAAAAGAAACTAGTTTCTAACACATAGCAAAACAAGTGAAACGCGTTTATACAGTTTTGAAACTATGTTTCTATGTGTTGAAATTTATCTCATTTTATAAAACCTTTGAACCTTTGTCTCTCTGCCACTCTGAACCTCAAAAAAAACCTATCTTTGCGCCTCATTAAACACCAAAACCTAAACATGAGTTTTTTTGACATTATCGTTGCCGCACTTTTGGCTTTTAGCTTGTATAAAGGAATTAAAAACGGGCTTTTTGTTGAAGTTGCTTCTTTTATCTCGCTTCTATTAGGAATTTATATTGCGATAAAATTTTCTTCATTCATGACCGAAATGATTTCAAAACATGTTTCGTGGAATCCGGTCAATATTCAGATTACGGCTTTTATTCTGACTTTTATTCTGGTTGTGATTGGCGTTTATTTACTAGCAAAAATGCTGACCGGAATTGCAGATTTTGCCATGCTAGGCTGGCTTAACAGTCTCGGAGGAGGATTTTTCAGGGTTTTAAAAACAATTCTGATTTTGAGTATTTTTATAGCCTTATTCGAAAAGATAAACTTCAATAATACTTTCGCAAAAAAAGAAACTTTAGACAATTACATTTTTTATAATCCGGTAAAAAAAGTTGCTTCTTTTGTTTATCCGTCTATTGAGAAATGGTACGAAACATTTAAAAAGGAGCATGCTGAAAAGCAAGAAGAAGAAAAAGAACAGACAGAAAAATAATATTTGTATCGATAAGAATTAAACCCTCCTGGTTTTTGAAACCTGTAGGGCTTATTATTCAAAAGCCTCAGCGAGACGATATATTTATAGAAATTAAATCCCGCGAATGTAAAAAAGCTCCGGCGGAGCGACATATAAATCATCATAATACAAATTATGTCGCTCTGCTGGAGCTTCAATCGTTGCTATCTAATTTATGCTATAATATTCGCTTCTCCGAAGCTTCTTTTTTAATAACCTACAGAAAACACCACACATTCAAATATTTGCAGGAAATATTTTATCTTGCTCCGTATTTCCAACAAACCGATTTAACCAAAAATCTAAACCATGTTGTATTTAACGGGCATTATAATCACCTTTTTTCTGGTCGTTATTCTAACTAGTAAAAAGAACAAAAGTGAAGCTGATAAAATTCTGGCGCTTTGGCTGTTTTGCACAGGGTTTCACTTGTTTTTATATTACCTGCATTATAAAAAAGACTTTTCTTCTTTTCCATTTTTACTGGGTTTAGAACTTCCAATGCCTTTATTGCAAGGTCCGTTTTTGTATTTGTACACTTCTGCTTTGACCAATCAAAATCCGCATCGAAAATACAATTGGCTTCATTTTTTACCCTTTGTAATTGCTGTTTTAGTTTTAATGCCGTTTTTCACATTATCATTTCAGGAAAAATTAACCGTTTTTCAAAATGATGGAAAAGGATACGAAAACCTGATTCTGATTTTATACAGCGCTATTTTAATTTCCGGAATTTTCTATGCCTTACTTTCACTTCGGAAACTTTCCAAACACAGAGAAAACATTTCAGACCAATTTTCTTTTACTGAAAAGATTAACCTGCGTTGGTTGCAGTATTTAATTCTTGGATCAAGTATAATCTGGCTCGTAGTTATTTTTTATGAAGAGAAACATATCTTTTCTGTTGTCGTTTTTTATTTAATATTTATTGGCTATTTCGGAATCAAGCAAGTCGGAATTTTTACGAACCAGCCTATTTCACAAAATGATAATTTTCAAAACCTAGTTTTAGAAAGCGTTTTTGTTGAGGAAAATCAAACTGAAAAAATCAAATACGAAAAATCAAGTTTGAGTTCAGAACAGCTTCAGTCCATTCATCAAAAACTAACTGAGATTATGCTGACTGAAAAACTCTATAAAAATCCAGATTTGACTTTAGCGGAATTATCTCAAAAACTAGATGTTCATCCTAACATTTTGTCTCAAGTCATTAATTCTGCCGAAGGAAAAAACTTTTATGACTACATCAATTTACAGCGTGTCGAAGAATTTAAAAAACTGATTTTACTGCCCGAAAATCAAAAATTCACTTTGCTTTCTATTGCTTTTGAATGCGGCTTCAATTCGAAAACGGCTTTTAATCGAAACTTCAAAAAAGCAACTGGACTTTCTCCTTCTGAATTTTTGAAATGATATTTTAAACACATAGAAACATAGTGATTTTTTGTATTGAAAGGCATTTCATTTGTAATAAAAAACATAGCTATGTGTGAGAAACTAGTTTCTTTTAGTTTTCTTTTCTACTCAAACAAAAAACTATGTTCCTATGTGTTTAAAATTTTAACCTCAAAGCATATAAGAATGGAACCACCTTACAAGTTGGGGCGACCAGCATACTAGCGGAACCCATCTTTGCATAAATTTTAATCAATTCTGCAATGAAAACCAACTTACTTTACACAGCTGTAATGGCTGTCTCGATTTTCTTTTTCCTAGGATGCGAAACAGAAAATGACATTAACAAACTTGGAAATTTAGTTCCCAAAACCGTAGAGTACGACTCTAGTCTTCCTTCGATTCCGATTAACGGAACACAGCTTCATGCAGAGACCTTCGGAAATCCGAACGATCCAATGGTGGTCTTTCTTCATGGCGGTCCAGGTGCCGATTATCGAAATGCTTTAAACGTAAAAGAGCTTGCCGATGATGGTTTTTATGTTGTTTTTTACGACCAGCGTGGTTCGGGATTATCCAAAAGACATGACAAAAAAACTTATTCTATTCAGTTAGTTTTAGACGATCTGACTGCTGTAATTGCGCATTACAGAACTTCTCCCACACAAAAAATATTTCTTTTTGGACATTCTTGGGGCGCAATGCTCGCTACTGCCTATATCAACTCGTATCCGGATAAAATCAACGGAATTATTCTGGCCGAACCGGGCGGAATCAACAAAAAACTGCTTGATGAATATGGCGAATCGAGCCGAAAAATAGAGCTTCTTTCTGAGCTAACCAGCAACCTTTTTTATATTGACCAGTTTTTAACTGGAAAAGAAAACCAACACGAGATTCTAGATTATAAAATGGGCATTTCGTCGAGCTTTTCGTATGCCAAAGGAAACGATGAAGGCATTGAAGGCCCTTCTCCTTTCTGGCGTATGGGCGCAGCAGTACTCAATGGATTTGTTGATATTTCAGAAAATGAAGGATTTGATTTTACTACAAACTTAATGAAATACGACACCAAAGTTTTGTTCTTATTTGGAGAAATGAATAAATCTTACGGCTACAGTTTTGCCCGAAAGGAAGCGATGTATTTTAGAAACGCACAAATCGAAGAAGTAAAAGGTACAGGACATGAAATGATTTATTTCAAATGGGAGAATGTTCATCCGATTGTGTTGTTTTATTTAAATGAACTAAAATAATTGGGTATGAAAGCAATAATAATATTAATTACATTTATCATTTCTTATCTCAGCTCTCACATTTTACAGGCTCAAACCCTAAATTGGGAAAATCTCAAAAAAGAAGAAAAGCATATTCTCAATATCAATGCAGGCTGGGAAAACAGCATGGTTTTTGGTTTGCATTACGGCTATCATTTTCGAACAGAAAAACCGCTTGTGGCAGAAGCTTCGATTTCGATTCCGGCAGGCAGTTATTTTTTGGATGATTTCAAGACCAAGCTGGGCGGACAAATCAGCTTTTATAAAATTGATAATTTTCGTTTGAATGCTTCTGTTCATGCTATTTATCGCCGTTATGAAAATCCGCTCGTTGTGTTCCAGAATTTTGGAGCCGATGCCACAGTGGTTCTGGGATATTACAAACTAAAATGGTTTGCTTCAGGCGAATTTGGTTTTGACAAAGCAATTCTGACCCGCTTCAAACATCTGGAAATCTATAAAGAAGTTTATCCTGAGGCAAAAAATGGCTGGTACGGACCCTCAACAGGAGGGAATTTCAATTTCGGAATTCAAGGCGGTTATTCTTTTAATCGAAGTGATATTACTTTACGGGCGGGAAAAGTAATGACGCAGGATTTTAAGATAACACCATTGATTCCGTTTTATGTACAGTTGGGGTATAATTATAAATTGGATTAATTGATTTTAAACACATAGAAACATAGATTTTTTACAAACTAATAGAAGGATAATTTAAAAAGCTATGCTTTCACACATAGCTATATCTATGTTTTTTTTACTAGTGAAATTCCTTTCAACGTATAGAATAACTATGTTTCATGTGTTTAAAACTATTCCTAAAAACAAACCCGACAGTTAGAGAGCCTCAGAGAGGCTAAATATTTATAGAAATCCAATTACACAAAGAGAAAAAGCTCCAGCGGAGCGACATCTTCATTCCCAAAATTATATTTCGCTCCGCTGGAGCTTTATATTGTAAATATTCTATAAATATGTTGCTTCTCCGAAGCATATTAAAAAAACCAAACCCGACAGTTTTAAAACCTGTCGGGTTTAATTAAAATCTAATATAAAATTAAATATCGATTTCTAAACTTTCTCCTTTTTTCAAAACAATTTCCTGTTTTTTATCTCCGAAAATCAAAGTTGTTTTTCCTCCTGTTTTAGAAGAAATTACAGCATGAGATAGATTTTTATTATTCCAACTCATTTCAATTTCAAATCCTCCTCTAGCACAGATGCCGCTTACAGAACCTTCTGACCAAGCGTCTGGCAAAGCAGGTAATAATCTTATTTCATTTTCGTCTGACTGAACCAGCATTTCGGCAACTGCAGCTGCACCTCCAAAATTACCATCAATTTGAAAGGGCGGATGAGCATCGAATAAATTTGGGTACGTTCCTCCTCCTCTTCTGGGTTTTTCTGTTTTTTTGCCGTCGGGGTCAACATATCGCAATAATTCTCGATACATTTTGTAGGCACGATTTCCGTCCCAAAGTCTTGCCCAAAGATTAATTCGCCAGCCTTTTGACCAGCCTGTGGTTTCGTCGCCTTTTATTTCTAATGTTTTCTTTGAAGCTTCGGCTAAATCAGGCGTTTTTAAAGGCGTAATATGGTCGCCCGGGAAAAGTCCGAATAAATGCGATTGGTGACGGTGCTTTGGGTCTTTATCTTCCCAATCAAAATACCATTCTTGCAGGTTACCTTTTTTCCCAATTTGATACGGATGAAGTTTAGCCAGTGCTTTTTCTAATTTATCTCTAAAAGCGGCATCAGTATTCAATACTTTTGATGCTTTTATGGTTTTGTCAAAACATTCACGAATCATCGCTAAATCTGCCGTTCCTCCGTACAATGTTGCTCCCACAAAACCATCTGCCAATTTATATTGATTTTCTGGCGAAGTTGATGGCGAGGTAATCAGATTTCCATTTTTATCTGTTATCATCCAATCTAAACAGAATTCGGCTGCTCCTTTCATTAACGGATAACCTTCTTTTTTCAAATAAGCTACATCTTGGCTAAAAATATAATGCTCCCAAATATGCGTACTTAACCATGCTTGTGCCATTGGCCAACACGCCCACATTGGGTCTTCTTTTCCGAACTGCCCCACCGGATTGGTCATGGCCCAAATATCTGAATTGTGCGCTGCAACCCAGCCTTTATCTACTCCATAAAAAGTTTTAGCGGTAACTTTTCCGGTGACCGAAAGGTTTTTAATAAAACTCAAAAGCGAAGAATGCATTTCGGATAAATTGGTGTTTTCTGCGAGCCAGTAATTTTCTTCCAAATTAATATTCATAGTATAATTACTGCTCCAAGGCGGACTCAAATGCGGATTCCAAAGTCCTTGCAAATTCGCTGGAACGCCCAAGGTTCTCGATGAACTGATTAATAAATATCTTCCGAAATTGAAATAAAGGATTTCAAGGTTTTTATCTTCTTTTCCGTCAGCGTAGCGTAATAAACGTTCGTCTGTTGGCAAATCTGGAGCGGTTGTTTTTCCTAAATCCAGATTGACACGATTGAAGAATTTTTGATAATCAACGATATGGGCTTCTTTCAGTTTATCGAATGTTTTGGCATAGGCTTTATTCAGATTTTGCAAAGCGATTGAAACATCGTCTAAACCTTCTGATGCCGGATTTTTGTCAAAACCGTTAAAGCTTGTTGCAACAGAAACAAAGATTATGGCTTCAGTCGCATCTTTTAATGTCAAGGTTTCTCTGGAACTTGTAATTGTCCCATCTGTTTTTTTGATTTGAACTAAACCTGTAAATCGTGTTCCTCTTTCTTTCAGATTCAGATATTTTGGAACAACATTGTATCCTGCATTTTCATTAATTGGCGCAGCACCTGTGAGTACCAAAATATTGTTTCGCACTTCAACATTCGATTTCAAAAGGCTTTTCAAATTAATATCAAAATTCAAAGCTCCTTTTTGGTCGGCTGTCAATTTGATAATCATAACCTTATCTGGAGCAGACACGAAATATTCTCTAGTATATTTTATACCCGCCATTTCGTAACTCACTTTTGAAATCGCATTCGAAAGATCCAATTCTCGATGGTAATTTACCGCTTTTCCTTTTTCTGAATTATTGATTTCTAATGTTCCTAATGGTGCATATTTCTCTGAATTTTTTCCTTGAACTTTTTTATTGAGTTCTTCTGCCAGTCTGTAGTTTTCGTTTTGTAAAGCTTCGCGAATGGCTGGAATGTTTTTATAAGCTTCTGGACTCATATTGGCATTTACGGGTTCGCCCGACCAAAGCGTAATATCATTCAAATAAATTTTATCTGAATTGGCGCCTCCAAAAACGGTTGCTCCCATTTTTCCGTTTCCTAAAACTAAAGTTTCTTCAAAAAATTCTGCGGGTTGTTTGTACCATAAAACATTTTTGGACTGTGCAGAAATGGTTGTATAGCAAGATGTAAGAAGTAAGAGGAGAAATATTTTCTTTATCATATTTGGTTATCTTATCCTAACAGGTTTCCAAAACCTGTTAGGTATTTATTTTTATCTAAACTAATAAAAAAATCTAGTGATACCTAACAGGTTTCCAAAACCTGTTAGGATAAAAAACTACGATCAGATCTATAGCCGTTTTATGCGCGTGAGGGATAGGAGCAATCCGCCGCGGCGGAGCGGATAGCCCGACCCCGATAAGATAAGTGGGCTCGTATACGCAAAGAGAATTAGCCCACTTATCTTATTGGGGTCACGCCCAAATTATTTACTCACTTTATACTTCTCATTCGCCGTAATCATTTCCCAATTATCAGTTCTGAATGGCGATGCTGGAAATTTCTCTTTATTGAAAAGATTGATATTTGTATCGTCATCTGCCCAACCGTAATGCACTGCAACCGGATTTTGAACCTGATCGCTCGAAACGATTATTTTATTGTCTTTAATTATCGCTTTCGCGGAATGAAAAATTTTGTCCTTGCCTGCGATTTCGAATCCTTTTAGTTCGTCATTACTTGGCGTTGAAAGTCCGCTGCCGATATTATCGAAAGTTAGAATAATTTGGTTTCCTTTTATTGTTTGAGATTTATATGTTGGTCCGCTGTGAACTTGTTTTTTCCCGTAAATATTGTTTAAAGCTGTTGCCGCCAAACGCAATCCGATGTCTTGTTTGTTGGTTGGGTGAATGTCTTTTGCGTTTCCAATATCTGTTGTCACGGCCATTCCGGTGTTTGGCAGTTTTAAGGTTTCAGATTGTGCTTCGCGAAGTTCTGCCCAACGACTTCCTTTTTGGCTGTTTCCTCCAAATTCATCAAATGTTGACAACTGAACGAAGTAAAACGGGAAGTTTCCTTGTTTGAATTTTGTTCTCCAATCATTAATCATTAACGGAAATGATTTTTTGTATTCTGCTGCTCTCCAAACATTGGCTTCTCCCTGATACCATAAAACGCCTTGCATGGCGTAAGGCACTAACGGATTTACCATGGCATTGTACAATAATGACGGATAACTGTTTGGCGAAACTTCGATTCTCACTTTTACGACATTGAATTTCCAAAGTCCTTCTAAAGGCAGATTCGAATCTTTAAAATCGATTTTTAAATCGGTTGCATCGCCATAGATACCGCCTCCGCCACTATAATCTGTAATTCTTACTGCAATTACGTTTGTTCCTTCTTTTAAGACATTAGATGGAATTTTGTAAATTCTTTTGGCGTCCCAAAGATTGTTTGTTCCAATTTGAACGCCATTTACAAATGTTTGGTCTTCGTCGTCAACTTTTGCTAAATGTAAAGTCGCTTCTTTTTTGGCTTGTTCTGCTGTTAAAACAATCGTTTTTCGCATCCAGACAATTCCGTCAATATTTCCTATTTGCTGGTTTTCCCAAAGTGAAGGCACTTTTATTTCTGGCCAGTTTTTATCTTGGAAGTTTGGATTTTTGAATTGCTCTTCATTTTCCATCGAAACATCAAAACCTTGCACTTTTTTCAGATTGTCTAAAACCGATTTTTTATACGTTTCAAAAATGGCATTGATATCTACAGTTGGAACATCGACAATCATGGCTTTAAAATCGGGACTGTTTTCGAAAGCTTCTCGGCTTGTCCAGGTTTCGACATTGGTCCCGCCCCAAGATGTATTGATAATTCCGATTGGAATTTTTAATTCTGCATACAGTTTTCTAGCGAAATAATAGCCAACTGCTGTGAAGTTGCCTACATTTTGTTTATTGGCTTCTTCCCATTTTCCTTGTTTTAAATCATCTTTTGGAGTACCACTTAAATCTTGTGCGACGCCAAAATGACGAATCATTGGATAGTTAGCAGCTGCAATTTCGTTTTCGGCATTCATGGTTTTGGAAACCTGAAACTCCATATTCGATTGTCCGCTACAAATCCATACTTCGCCAACCAAAACATTTTTGATGGTGATTTTATTTTTTCCGATAATTTCTAATTCAAATGGTCCGCCGGCTTTTTCAGCACTTAAATTTACCGTCCATTTTCCGTTTTTATCGGCTGTTGTTTTCTTGATTTGTTTGTTGAAATGAATTTCTACGCTTTCATTCGCATCGGCAAAACCCCAAATCGGAATTGGCTTGTCTCTTTGAAGCACCATTCCGTCAGAGAATATTAAAGGCATTCTCACATTAGCATTAGCTAAAACACTAATTAACAGAAAAATAAAAACTAAACTCTTTTTCATTTTTTTAATTTAAATATTTTTTAAACCATATAAGTGATATAAGATAGTTTAAGTTTTCATTTAGCAATGCGCTTAAATTTACTTATATCACTTATATGGTTTAACTACATTTTTTACTTTAATCCGTCTATTAAAGCGGTTAGAGCTTGTGTGTCGAAGACGGTATTATTGGTTCTGTTCATGATTCCGAAACCGTTGTTTCCTAAGCTTCCTTCGTCCCAATAAAAAGGTAATAATCCGTTTGCTTTTGCTGTTCTCACCACCGTTTTTAAATAATAGGCTCTTGAATTTAAATGTAAAGTTAAAGCGTCTCCAGTTAAGGTTGTTCTGCGAATTGCTCCAAATTCTCCCAACAGAACTGGAATTCCTTTGTCTACAAATTGGGTTTTCATCAATTTGAAATTCTTTTCTAAATCGGCTTCTTCTCCCCAAGTTGCATTTCGTTCAGTATCAGTTGTCGAATGGAAACCAGCTCCCCAATAATAAAACATTTTGCCCCAAGATTCGTCTTTGGTTAAACCAGCAAAATTCCATGGTGTGTAATAATGCACTTCGACCATCATTCTGCCAGAAACTTTATCTGTTGGCAATGTAGTCATTAATTTGTTTGTTTTTTCAATATCTGTTGTCGGGCCTTGAACTACCAAAACACGAGTGGCATTTTTTCCTCCTGTCGAACGAACGGCATCAATAAAAGTTTGGTGATACGAATTTAAAACCGCCATTTGAGCTGCATCTTCAACCGCTGGTTCGTTGGCACTGGCAAAAAGCAAATGTTCGTCAAATCCGCGTAAATGCGTTGCGATTTGTTCCCAAAAAGCTTTTTGTTTGCCGTTATTTTCTACTTTTTTGGCTTCTGTAATATTATTTTCCAGCCAGCCTCCGTCCCAGTGAATATTCACTACAACATACATATCATTGTCTACGCAGTATTGCACCACTTCTTTAACGCGATTTAACCAATCTACTTTAATTTTTGCTGTCGCTGCATTTTCCAGATTTTGATTCCATGAACACGGAATTCTGATGGCATTGAAACCGTTTGCTTTTACGGCATCGATTAAAGCTTTGGTCACTTTTGGATTTCCCCAAGCGGTTTCACCGCCCGTTGCTTCCAAAGTATTTCCAATGTTCCATCCTAATTTGATTTTTGCTGCTAATTCAACTGCAGAGCTTCCCATTCCGCTTGCATCAGCTGCGATTGGATTGGTATTGTAGCTTGGGTATAAACCTGCAGCAACTGTTGCACCCGTTTGTGAAACTGCAATGGTAACCGTTTTTGCTTCGCTTGAACTTAAAGTAATAGAAGCGGTTCTAGCAGCAGTTTCTGCATTGGCTGAAGCTGTTATTCTCACAATAATGCTTCCTTTTGTCCCAGCTGCCTGACTCACTTTTACCCAGCTTGCCGAACTGACTAAAGTCCATGCTGTGGCTTCTGAATTAATAGTCACATCGGAAGTATTTTCTTTACTATCAAAATCAATTTTAGTGGTGCTCGCATTTAATAATTTTACTGTGGTTTCTGGAGAAGTATTTTCTTTGTCTGAACTGCAAGCTAAAACGCCTAAAAAAGCAAAACATAAAAGTAAGCTCAGCAGATAATCTTTGATTGTTTTTTTCATTTGGTTTGGTTTAAGTTTTACAAAATAGGCTTAAAAAAATAACCATATAAGCAATTTAAGTTCATTTAATCAAGCTTCAATTAATCTCGCAAGACGCAAAGTTTAAAGCAAAGTCAAAATGAACTTAAATTATTTATATGGTTAAAAAGACTACTTAATTGTTACTGTAATCTCTTTTTTAATGTCTCTTGAAGAAGTTCCCAATTTGATGGTATATTTTCCTGGTTCAACTGTCCATTTTTTAGAAGCAACATCGTAGTAAGCCAATTCTTTAACTGGTACTTTGATAGTTACTTTTTCTGAACCTCCAGCCTTAACAGCAACTTTCTTGAAACCTTTTAGTTCTTGCGCTGCACGGGTAATTTTAGAATCCGATTTTGAAGTGTACAATTGAACTACTTCTTTTCCGTCTACTTTTCCAGTGTTTTTAACATCAACTGTAACTTCAATTACGTCGTTTTGAGCATATGATTCTTTATTTGCTTTTGCATTATCAAGCGCAAAAGTGGTGTAGGATAATCCGTAACCAAAAGGATATAACGGCGCTACGTTTTTAGTATCAAACCAGCGGTATCCAATTAAAATTCCTTCTGCATAATTAACCGCTTTGTCTCCGGGGAAACTGTTTGTAGCGTGGGCAGGAGAATCTTTCAATTGTTTTGGCATTGTCCAAGGTAATTTTCCTGACGGATTTACTTTTCCTAAAATCACATCGGCTAAAGCATTTCCACCTTCAGAACCGTTAAACCAGCTCCAGACTAAAGCAGAAGATTTTTGGCTCACTTCATTAATATCAAAAGGCGCTCCGGCAATCATCACCACAATTGTTTTTGGATTTACAGCCAATACTTTTTTGATTAATTCTTCTTGTCCAAAAGGCAAGTGTAAATCTCTTCTATCTGAAGCTTCTGTTTCGTAATCACGATTTGAACCCGCAAAAATGATGGCTATATCTGAGTTTTTAGCGGCTTCTACCGCTTCCTTAACTTTTGCATCGTCTAATTTGTCGATGGTAACTGGTCCGTTTGCTGTGATATTTCCTAAGTTTCCTTTGTTTTTCTCATCATAACGCTCTAAATATCCTTCAGCATAATTGATTTTTACTGATGAAGGCAATCTGTTTTTAAGACCTTCCAAAGGCGTAACTTCTCTTTTTGTTTTAACACCCGCACCAAATCCGCCAAGAGCATTTTTCTTTGTCGCATTATTTCCGATAACGGCGATAGATTTAACTCCGTCCAATTTTAGCGGAAGTGCATTATTTTCATTTTTCAACAAAACGATTGCTTCTGCAGCAATTTTGTAAGCGTCTTGGTAATGCGCTTCGGTTGCAATGCTTCCTTTAGCACGAGTTCCGCCTCCCATTGCTTTAACTTGAAACAATGTTCTTAAAATTCTTTTTACATGCAAATCGATTTCTTTCTCAGAAACTTCACCAGATTTAACCGCAGCAATTAATTTATCGGCTAAGAAAAATTCATTGAAAGGCTTTGGTGTTCCCATTTCAATATCCAAACCATTTTTCAATGCTTTTGCAGTGGAATGCACCGCTGCCCAATCTGAAACTACGATTCCTTTGAATCCCCATTCGTCACGAAGGATTTTATTGAGCATATAATCGTTCTCACATAAATATTCACCTCTGAATTTATTGTAAGCGCCCATAATGCTATACGCTTTGGCTTCTTTTACCGAAGCTTCGAAAGCAGGAAGATAAATTTCGCGAAGTGTACGCTCGTCAATTTGTACATCTACAAAATCACGATTCGTTTCCTGATTGTTAGCCGCGTAGTGTTTTACGCAAGCCATTACGTCTTTTTCCTGTAAACCCACAATCAAAGGCACGGCGATTTTTTTGTTCAAAAATGGGTCTTCCGACATGTATTCATAGGTTCTTCCTCCGAGCGGTGTTCTTACCATATTGATGGCTGGCGAAAGCAACATGTCTTTGTCTCTTGCACGTAATTCTTCTCCTAAACTGGTTCCAAAAGTATGCGCCATTTCAGCGTTCCAAGTTGCGGCCAAAGCACCTCCTGCAGGATAATAAGTCGCAAAATCGTTTGTCCAGCCAGCCGGAGCCCAATTGTCTCTCGAGATTTCCTCACGAACTCCCAGCGGACCATCGGCCATTTTTAATTCGGGAATTCCTAAACGTTTTACGCCTGCGTTGGCAAACATACTGTTTCCGTGAAGCATTCCTACTTTTTCTTCCAATGTCATCTGTGAAATCAGTTTGTCGATTTCTGCGTCATGTTCAGTGCTTATTTCTTTTCCGATGTATTCTTCGGTCTCCGCCGAATTCGAACCCGAAGTCTGTGTCTCATTTTTACATGAAGTAAACAATGCAAAAACCAAAGCTGCCGAAAGGTATATCATTTTGTTTTTCATAGATAATTAGGTGTTTTTTGATTTAAAGATTTTTGATTTCCTCACGCATCATCTTTAAATGCAGTTAATATTATTTTATGTTTGTGGTTTTCTCTCGATTTATTGTTTAGTCATTGTGTGAAATTATTTAACACATAGAAACATAGCTTTTAGTTACTTACAAAAGGCGTTTCACTGAGAATAATGCACATAGAACTATGTGTTAAAGCTTGCTTTTTTTGTAATCTTAAACAGAAGCAATAAAAATCAATGTTTCTATGTGTTTAAATTAATTTTGCTATTGCTTGATTAAATTCAGCATGACAACATCATTTTCATTGATTTTAAATTCTTTGCTGAAAGTGCCTTTTCCGTCAATTGTTATTTTTTCTGTTAAAATCGGTGCTCCGTTATTTTTTTCTTTTATCGAATTGACTTGCTCACGTGTCAACTGACTCGGTTTATTCATGGCTAAATAATCCGCGTAAGCGTCATTTTCTTTGTAACCCACTTTATAAATTTCTAAGACGTATTTTCCTTTCTGCATTCCATCAATTTCAACTTTTACTTTTCCTTTTTCTTTTGATGGAAGGTCTTTTATGTAATACGTCTGATTGAGTTCTTTATCGCCGGGATGTGTATTGGTAAAATCCCATAATAAAACCTGAACATTGCTATTTTTGTCTTTGCTTACCCAAGAATTTTTATCAGAATTTTGAAGTTCAGTTTCTCCCAATTTATTCATTAAATAATAAGAGAAATAAGCTGGCTTTTTAATTCCCTGCGTATTCAATAATCCGAAACCGCCGTGAAAAGGCGTAAATCTTGGCCCAGCTTCTTCAAAAATATCGGTAAAAACCCAATACGACATGGAGTTTGCCTCATTGCCGACTTGTTTTAATTTCTGCAAAATATATGCTGCTGAATGATAACTGTCGTGAATTGGGTCTGCTGGGGTATAAGAAGAACTCCATTCTGTATAATGCAACTCCAGATTTGGTTTAGCCGATTCTGTAATCTGTTTGCGTGAATTTAGAACTTCGCCGCTTACGCTAAATTCATCTTTACTTAAAATAGTTCCAGAAGTTCCGAATTCGTCCAAATAGCCATGTTTTACTCCGTAAGCATGCGTCGAAATAAAATCAATCGGAACATTATTCTTTGCACAAAAAGCAATGGTTTCAGGAACCCACGCCGCACCCGCTGTTGCTGGTCCGCCGACTTTATACGCTGGATTTACCGCTTTCACGCCACGCACAGCATAATCGTATAATTTATAATATTCATCTTGTGTACTGCTCCAAAAGCCTGGCGATAAGTTAGGCTCATTCCACACTTCAAAATACCAAGTTTTTACTTCTTCGTCTCCATAACGTTTCTTAAAATGCGCAGTTAGATTTCGAATTAAATCTTCCCATTTTTTATAATCTTTTGGAGGCGTTACGTTGCCGCGCCACCAAAAAATGGTTTCTTTTCCGCTTGCCAAGGCATTAGGCATAAAACCTAATTCAACGAAAGGTTTCATTTTCAGACTTACAATAAAATCGAACAGAACATCTACATATTGGTAATTGTATTCTGGATTTCCTTTTTCGTCTTCACGGTAAATCGCCATATCATCTGTCAATAAACCATGAAAGCGGAGGTATTTAAAATCGCATTCTTTTTTGACCATTGCCAATTGCTGCTGCCAATCTGCACGAAGTCCTTCGTTTGCTCTTCCGGCACCAATGCATTCTTTGAACATGGTGTTTAGTTTTCCTGCTTCTTTTTTGAAATCGACTTTTATGATTCTGTTTGCATTTTGCCCAAACGAATAGATTGAAATAAATAAAACTCCTGCTAGTATTAAAAGTTTTTTCATCTGAAAATGGTTTTGTTATCCTAACAGGTTTCCAAAACCTGTTAGGTATTTATTATTTTTTCCTATTTAAAATAACTATTTAGCTGTGACGTAATATTTGAATACCTAATAGATTTTAGAAACCTGTTAGGATACTTAATAGTTGCGTTACCAAACCCGACAGGTTTTAAAAACCTGTCGGGTTTAACATCTAACATTTAACCTCTAACTCTTAGCTTCTAACCCAAATTACAATTTCTTGAATCTCACTGCTCCACCGCCAGCACCGCCTAATTTTAATTGTAATTTATCTGAAGCTTTTACTGTTTTCTTAGAAATTGCAACCGCTTCTGGATTGTGCGTTTGGTCTGTTCCTTCGGCATCTACATAAATCTGTGCTTCATAAGTCGCATTAGAATCTAAGAATGATAATGAAACCTCAACATTTCTTGGTTTTTCGTTTGTCAAAGTTCCTAAATACCAATCCGCGCTGTTTCTGTCTTTTCTTGCTGTTGTGATGTATTCGCCAATTTTACCTTCTAAGATTTTAGTGTCTTCCCAATCGGTCGGAACGTATTTTAAAAATTGCAATGCTGGTTTTCCTTCATAGTTTTCTGGAAGGTCAGCCAACATTTGAATCGGAGAATAAATTGTTACGTACAATGCCAATTGCTGACCAACCGTTCCCTGAATTCTCTTTCCTGGATAACCTTGTTTTACCTCGACATCAAAAATTCCAGGCGTGAAATCCATTGGTCCTGAAAGCAATCTCGTAAACGGAATAATACTTAAATGGTTTGGCGGATTTCCTTCGCTCCAAGCATTGTATTCTTGTCCGCGCGCTGCTTCTCTTGAAACCATGTTTGGATACGTTCTTCTTTCTCCGGTATCTTTAATTGATTCGTGGTATAAAACCGCCAAATCGTATTGCGCCGCTTTTTCTAAAATATATCTGAAATAGTTTACACCAAATTGCCCAAAATGCATTTGTTTCATATTCAATTTAGAACCTACGTGACCAATTTTTACCGTATGAATTCCTAGTTTTTTGTATAAAGCAAAACCTTCGTCAACTTGTTTTAAATAGTTAATTAAATTGGACCCCGTTTCGTGGTAACCGATTAATTCGATGTTCTTTTTCTTGCCGTATTCTACTACTTTTTCTAAGTCGAAATTATCAGCATTTTTCGTGAAGCTGAACATGTGCATACGGTTTTCATACCAACCTGGCGTCCAACCTTTGTTCCATCCTTCGATTAATAAATGGTGAAAACCTTCTTTTGCTGTGAAATCGATATATTCTTCGGCATGTTTTGTCGTTGCGCCTTGTTTGTCGCTTTCCCAGAAAGTATATTTTCCGATATGCATTCCCCACCAGATTCCTAAATATTTATAGGGTTTGAAATAGCTGTTTGTATTCTTTAATTTGTTTGGCTCATTCAAGTTTAAAACCAAATAAGAAGTAATCAATTCTCCTGGATTTTCTCCAATTTGAATCGTTCTCCAAGATGAAGTAAACGAATCTTTCACACGAACTTTTACACCATCAGCCCATGGCACTAAGTCTGATTTTAATTCTGTTCCTTTTGTATTTACCAAAGTCATACTTGCAAAATCGTACAAGTTTGCTTCGTGGAAACTTAAAGCCAATCCGCTTTTGCTTTCGATTGTTAGTGGAGTCAAAACCGTATCAAGCGTACTTACTGGCGCATCTTTGAACAAATATTCGTCGCGGTTTTCTCTGTTGGCAGGAATCCACCACGCTTTTCCGTCTTCTTTTAAGTTGAAAGTTGTTTTTTCATCCATGATGAAAATACTGTCTTTTACATTTTGTTTTGGATAAACATATCTAAAAGCTACTCCGTCATCGAAAGCACGAAACTGGATTTGTAATTTTCTTTTGTTTCCAGTTTTCTGCTGTAAATCGACTACCAATTGATTATAGTGATTTCTGATGTTTTTCTTTTCTCCCCAAACTTGCTCCCAAGTTTCGTCAAACGTAGAAGTTTTGGCTCCTTTGATTTCGAAGTTTGTGCTTAAGTCTTCATTTCCTTTCAATACAAATCCCATGTCAGATGGAGTAATTACTTCTGTCTTTCCGTGAGAAACGGCATATTTTGGAGCATTTTTTACGAGCTCAAATTTGATTTTGTTTTTTCCGTTTGGCGATGCTAATTCGTAAGCATTCTTCGTTTTTTGGCTGTAGCCGATTGTCATTGAAAACAGTACGGCTGGGAGAATTAGATAGTTTTTCATGTTTTTTGGTATTATGTTTTTTTTGCCACGAATTGCACGAATTTCCACGAATTAAATTTGTGCTACTTGTTGCTAACTTTTTTAACACATAGAATCATAGCTTATTGGAATCTTTAAAAAGAGGCGTTTGACTTGTTTAAATTCACATAGCTTCTATGTGTGAGAAACTAGTTTCTTTCCAATTTCTTTATTCACAAACAATAAATCTATGTCTCTATGTGTTTAATTTTTTTTTCACACAGATTAAACAGATTTAAGCAGATTTTAATCCTTTTAATCTGTGTAATCTGTGGCTATATATTTTGCCACGAATTACACTAATTTCCACGAATCAAATTTGTGTTAATTCGTGTAATTCGTGGCAGACTTACTTTATTTTGCCCACTCAGTTTTAAAAGTGGTTTTTCCATTTAATGGATTTGCTGCTACATCAAAATTGTTTCCGCTTTTGTTCACTTTTATTTCTTGTACAGCATCTCCTTCTGGTAAAAATACTTTGGCTGTTGCCGAAGTGGTTTTGTCGCTTGCAAATACTTTTAATGTTAATTTAGTCCAATCCATATCTTTTGTGGACTGCGCTAAACCTATGTGTGGAACTGCAGTTCCGTCTTTTACTAAAACTACGATTGGCACTTCACCTGCTTTGATTTTATGCCATCCAGATTGGTACACTTTTTTAGTTTGGTAATCAATCCAAGTTCCTTCTGGAAGGTAAACATCTCTTTCCTCAACTTCTTCAAAAAGCGGTGCAACCAACATGCTTGACCCGAATAAATATTGATTATCGACTAACCAAGCGCCTGGGTCGTTTGGATATTCTACAAATAATGCGCGCATCATTGGCAATCCTTTTTGAGAACTTTCTTTCGCTTGAGCGTAGATGTATGGCATTAATTCGTAACGCATATTATCAGCTTTTCTAAATCCTTCTAAAAATTCTTTGCTGTACAACCAAGGTTCGCGAGGCGGTTCTCCGTGGCTTCTCACGTGCGAAGTAAACATTCCGAATGGCGTCCATCTTCTGTAAATATTCTCAGGAGATTTTGTTGCGAAACCTCCAACGTCATGACTCCAGAAACTGAATCCGCTTAATCCTAATGAAAGTCCGCCGCGTAATTCTGCCGACATCGCTCCGTTTGTAGTTTCAGAATCGCCTCCCCAATGTAACGGATAACGCTGAGATCCTGCCCAAGTACTTCTTGCCCAGATTAAAGTGTATCCTTTTTCTTTCTGCGTGATTTCTGCAACTGCTTTATTATATCGTAACGGATATAAATTGTGTTCATAGAAACCAGTTCTTCCAGAATGGTAAATTCCGTCTGGCGGTGCCGCTTCTCCAAAATCTACTTTGAAAACAGCAACGCCTTCATCAAATAACTTTTTCAATTTTCCTTGGTACCAAGAAATGGTTTCAGGGTTTGAGAAATCCAAAACGGCATCTTCGTAAGGAAGATTTCCTTTTCTGTCTCTTACGGCTAAATTTTTATCCATGATTTCAGGAAACAAAGTATTCTTTGGTGTGAAATATGGTAATTGCCAAAGACAAACCTGGAAACCATCTCTCTTTAAATCAGCCATCATTTTAGTTGCATCTGGGAAGCGAGATTTTGCAAACTCGTAATTATTTCTCCAATCTACATCAAACCAACCAGTATCAAAGTGAATAACATCAGTTGGGATTTTATATTTACGTAAATCTCTTGCTACATCACGCCCTTCTTTTTCTGAGAAATACGTAATACGGCTCATCCAGAAACCGAAAGACCAAAGTGGCGGCATAGCCGCTTTTCCTGTCAAATTGGTATATTGATCTAAAATGTCTTTTGGTTCTCCAATGAAGAAAAACAAATCAGCTTCGTCGTCTCCAATGTACATTTCGTTGGCGCTTGAAAAATATTTTCCGAAGTCCACAGTAATTGGAGTTGAATGATGCATAAAAACTCCGTATCCACGACTGCTCATGTAAAACGGAATCGGTTTGTACATCGTTTCATTTTGGATTCCGTTCGCATCATCCGTCCATAAAACTACTTTTTGTCCGCGTTTATTGAATTGTGTGAATGATTCACCGCAACCAAATATTTTTTCGTCTGGCTCTAAGCTGAAAGCCGCGCCCATACTTCTTGAATAATCGCTGTTTCTACGTACATAAGAAAACGGAAGTGTTGGCGTGTATGTGTTTTTAAAATCGGTATCGTGAAGTGTACTTGTCAGCAATTTTCCTTTTTCATCGTAGATTTTTACGTGCCATGGTTTTGTCAAAATTTCAACTCTACCGTGTTTGCTTGTATAACTGTGACCGCCTTCAATTTTAGCATATTTCCATAATTCTGGGTGATTTGGCGCAACGCCGTCAACCAACATTAAAGACTCTTTTTGTGGATGAAACTGCGGTCCAGAAGTCGTTTTGATACGAAGGGTTCTATCTGAAACAAACTGAATTTCGAATGGCAGAACAGGAGATTCTGCGTATTCTGTTGTTGGGAATTCGTTTGCTTTTTCCACATCTGGTTTCATCATCATGTTGTTGAAAGCCTGACGTGTTTTATAATTGTATCGCAGATATTTGATGGTTCCTTTTCCTGTTGCAGGATCAAAAGAAGCCAATTCGTCTGCGAAATAAAAAGTATTCAGATAGTTCTGAAAATCTTTGCTGATATCGATTGGTGCGTTCAACACATCTGCATTTTGAATTTGAGCTGATGCTTTTGGCGTAAGAACGCATCCAAATAGAAAAGCAGAAAACAGTGCGGTTAGTTGTGAGTTTTTCATGAGTTAGTTTTTATTTTTCTTTCCTGCAAGGTTTCCAAAACCTTGTAGGTCTTACTATTTATTATTCAAAACTTATTCTATACCTACAAGGTTTTGGAAACCTTGCAGGAACTTTGCCTAATTATTCTGTTGTAATTACAATTGTCGATTGTTTTAGTCCATTCGCTTTTGCGGTCAATTCTAATCTTCCTGATGTATCTCCAGATTGTATAACAACCAAACATTTTCCTGCCAAAGCCGTATGTTTATTTCCTTTGTACGATTCGTGACTAACTGGGTCTCCACTGCATACGCCTACGATTTTTCCATTTCCTTTTAAAGAAAAGTTGATTTCGTTATTGGCATTTGGAACCAAAGTTCCATTTGCATCCAAAATATCAACCGTTACAAAAGACAAATCATTTTTATCTGCTTTGATAGTGCTTTTGTCAGCAGTTAATTTTAATTGCGAAGGATTTCCTGCCGTTTTGATTTCTTTTTCTAAGACCACTTTTCCGCCTTTGCGAGAAATTGCTTTTAATGTTCCTGCTTCAAAAGGAATTCTCCACATTACATGTAAATCGTCTCCTTTTTTAGCTCTTTTTCCGACTGATTTTCCGTTTACGAAAAGTTCCACCTCATCAGCTTTATTGTAATACGCCCAAACATCAACTGCTTGTCCTGCTTTCCAGTTCCAATGTGGGAAAATATGCAAAACCGTTTTATCTGTCCATTCGCTTTGGTACATATAATAGACATCTTTCGGGAAACCGGCTAAATCCACGATTCCGAAATACGAACTAACAGAAGGCCATTCGTATGGAGTGGGTTCTCCGATATAATCGAAACCTGTCCAAACGTACATTCCGGCTAAGAAATCATGTTTTTTAATGATTTTCCAAGTGGCTTCGTGTGTAGAGCCCCAAGGCGTCTGCACTTGGTCGTAGGCTGAAACGGTATTTCCAGGATTTCCTCCTTCAAATTTTTTATCCCAGCTAACTGGCCATTTTTTGATGGCATCTGAAACAGCATCATAATAACCTCTTGTCTGCAAACCTGAAGTTGTTTCGGTCGCAATAAAAGGCGTTTTTGGAAAGTTTTTTAAGTGATGTTCGAATGTTTGATGCGCGTAATTGTATCCGATTAAATCTAAAACGCCAGACCCAGCAAGCGGATTAATAGAAACATTCTTTTTCTCGAATTGCAGTGTTACCTCATCAATATTCATATTTACCGGCGGATTCATTCCTGCTGTCAACGGACGGGTTTTATCGTATTGACGTGTAATTGAGGCTAAATCTTTGGCGATTTCAATTCCAGTTTCATTCCATTGTTCCGGGATTTCGTTTCCGATACTCCACATAAAAATGCTGGCATGATTTCGGTCGCGCAACAATTGGTCTATTAAATCTTGTTTGTGCCATTTGTCCCAATCGTTTGCATAATCGTATTTGGTTTTAGTCTGCTTCCACATGTCAAAAGCTTCATCCATGACAATAAAACCCATTTTGTCGCAAAGTTCTAAAAGTTCTGGAGCAGGCGGATTGTGTGAAGTTCTGATTCCGTTTACGCCCATTTCTTTCAAAATCTCTAACTGACGCTCGATGGCGCGTGTGTTGATTGCCGAACCCAACGGACCTAAATCGTGATGCATACAAACTCCTTTTATTTTGACTTGTTTTCCATTCAAAATAAAACCTTTGTTCAAATCGAATTTAAAATCTCTGATTCCGAAAGTGGTTTTGTATTGGTCAATGATTTTATCGTCAAGCGAAATTTCTGTAACTGCTGTATACAATTCTGGATTTTCATCTGACCACAGTGTCGGATTTTCAACTTCTGCCGATTGTTTCAGCGTTTGATTTCCGTTGGCATTGATGGTTATATATTGAGTAACCGATGTTACTTTTTTGTCTTCTTTAAAAATAGTAGTCGTTACCGTTGCTTTTTTAGCTTCTTTGTATTGATTTTTAATTGTCGTTTCAATACTTACAGAAGCTTTTTCTGCCGTAACATTTGGAGTTGTGATATAAGTTCCCCATTGTGCAACGTGCAATTTATCTGTTGTTTCAAGCCAGACATTTCTAAAAATTCCTGAACCTGAATACCAGCGTGAGTTTGGTTGTTTTGAATTGTCAACCTTAACAATTATTTCGTTGTTTTTGTCTCCGTAATTTAAATAGGGAGAGATTTCATATTGAAAACCAATATAGCCATTTGGACGTTTTCCTAAATAATGTCCGTTTACCCAAACTTCGCTGTTTCTGTAAACGCCGTCAAAAGTAATCGAAGTAATTTTTGTGCTGTCTTCTGCAGCAACTTTAAATGTTTTTTTGTACCAGCCTAGACCTCCGTTAAGTGCTCCGCCTCCATAACCTGCCGGACTTTTTTCATCAAATTTTCCCTCAATGCTCCAATCGTGAGGAACGTCTAAAGTTCTCCATTTTGTGGAAGCTCCAATGGTATCTTTATCGATTATGCTGTCATTAAGATGAAAGCTCCAGTCTGCATTAAAAGAAACTTTCCGGCTACTAAATTGTTCGTTTGTTGATGTCTTACAAGCTGTAATTAGAAGAAAGCCTGCAAAAAGTAATCCTATTTTTTTTAATGAAGTCAGCTGCACCATAGGGTTATAAATTTTAAAATAACCTGAAAGCAATTATTACTTTCAGGTTATTGTGAAATTAAAAAACAGTGTAAATTAAGGCATTATGTAGTGGAAAACAAACCATTCATCTTTTCCTGCATCATAAGAGGTTCCAAACCAAATACCTTTTGTTTGATAGTCAGTATTAAATGCTTTGACTACTTTAATAACATTGGTTGTTGGATTCATCCAGCTTCCCGAATTTTGAATAAGTGTATTGGTTCCTAAATTGATTTCGTTCTTTTCTTCGTCAATTGTAAACAATCCAGTAGTGACTACACCATTCTGACTTCTTGTATAATTCAATTTACCTCCGAATTGATCAAAGCGAATCCATGAATTACCCGCTGCTGCTGCCCAATCGTCGTTCCAACCCCAATTGTAAGAGCTTGAAGCGCCCGTTGTCCAACCTTTTCCTTTGCCAATCCAATCCACTGGGTTTCCGTTTCCGTCTAAAGCCCAGACTCTTCCTGTACCAGCGCCACCGGTAAGCATTTTTAACAATTCTCCCGAAGCAAAAGTAGGATCAAAACCTTCATCATAGTTTGGTCCTGTAGCAGGCGGTACATAACTATCAGCATATTCTTTAGAAACAAAATTCCAGATGTACCACCATGGCCCTTCACTGTTGGTTCTCATTATGGCAATTCTTAACTGGTTTTCTGTCAGTTTCAGAATTTTGATATTGTTGTTCCAATTACTTGCATTTGCGATATAATTATCCGGTCTTAAAATTGTCGCACCAGTTGTTGTTAAAGTATGGGTATTAATATCCAAGAAATAAGTACCACTTTCTTTAAGCGTTCCGTCTGGTTCATGAATTTTTAAAAATGGTCCGCCTTCAAGACTGAAAGTCATGGTTCTTCCCCAGTGCATATCAGCGTCTGTACTAGAATTTGCATTACCTTCTGGCTCCCAGTTTGGCGTAAAATTACCCCATTCAACTGTTGTGCTTGGGTCTGCATACGACATTGCTCCTGGAGCCATTCCGTATTTGCCGTTATCAGCTATCCATACTTTTTGTTTTCCTACTCCTCCAGATAAGGCTGTCCAAAGCGGATCGTTTACATAATTTAAATTATCCTGAGTTACCGTTATGGTTACTGGATCTAACTCTACGATTCCGCCGCCTGTAACCGCTGAAACTTTAATTGTATAGTTTCCTTTAAAAGCGTATTGAACCGTTTCTACTGCCTTGTCTGATTTTCCTGTTACATAATCCCAGTTTAGTATAACCCCTGGAGTTGTATTTTTTAAGATTACAGTATTTCCTCCCGGATCTTTTACTAAATCCTGGGTAATTTCAAAATGTATATCCGATTTATCAATCGGGCCGTCTAACGAATATGAGTCCGGCGAACAAGATGATATCAGCATGGCCAATACCAAAAATGAGGTCATTAAGAATTTAATATTTTTCATTTTCTTTGATTTTTAGTTAAAATTACCAGCCGGCATTTTGTTTTAAAACTCCATTAGACAAGGTAATCTGCGTGTTTGGAATTTGCTGTAACCCATTTGTTTTTTGAATGTTACCCGCAGAAATTGTTTTTGTAGCCTGAGCTCCACCATTAAGAACGGTAGTTGTTTCTGCAATGCTTGCAGATGCTTTGCTCACTCCCTGACGAAGTAAATCCCAATATCTGATTCCTTCTAATGCAAACTCTAAATGTCTTTCGTTCATGATATTGTCCTGGGTAACTGGTAAAGAGGTAAAAGCTGTTTTATAGGCTCTTCTTCTCACCTGATCAAAATAATTTTGAGCACTTCCGCTTCCTAATTCGGCAGCCATTAACAATACATCTGCATATCTTAGCACCGTATAATCCTGATATTGGCTGATATCCCAAAACTGACTTCCCAGCACAAGTGGCATATCTACACCGTTTTTATCAACCATTGGTGAATATTTTTTATTGTAATAACCAGTATATTCACGTTGATTGTTTATTTTAGTAAATGGAATTTTTTCTTCTGTAATTCCAATCATCGTTGCAGTACGTCTTGTGTCATTGGCTGCATAAGCATTCCATAATTTAGCATTTACGGTTACACCCCAGCCACGACCGTAAGGATACCAAGAAAACTCTCTCATTCCAAACATTACCAGCCAATGGTTACCATCTGTGTTTCCGTTGTAATCGCTGGTAAACGTATATTTTATAGAGAATACTACTTCTTTATTGCTCTCTCCTGCATATTTATCTACAGAAGCAGCTGGCCAAAGCGTTGAGAAATCGTCTAATAAGCCATGTCCGCTAGATGCCACAACGTCTTCTAAATGTGCTAAAGCTTGTGTTTTTGTCACTACACCTACCAAATCGGTTTTTCCGTAGTATCCTGTATAATATAAGAAAACACGTCCAAGTAAAGATTTTGCAGCCCATTTTGTAACACGTCCGCTGACAGTAGCACTGTAAGCCACCGATGGTAAATTGTTTGAAGCAAAAACTAAATCTTCCGCAATAACTTTATAAACTTCTTCTGGTGTTGCTTGTGGCACATTTTCGGTTGAAGGTGCTGTCAATAAAGGAATATTCCCCCATAGACGTACCATTTCAAAATACAAGTAAGCTCTTATGAATTTCGTTTCAGACTCATAAGTATTTCTTAAAGCTGTATCTCCTTTCCAGTCAATCTGATCCATTTTAGATAACAGAACGTTGCAACGATAGAGCGCTTTATAATAAGCAATCCAGTTATCATTAAACATATCGATTTCTGCAGGGGCACGAGAAATATCAAACTCGTCTATAGCCGCATAATCGTATTTATCTGAATTACCAGTTCCGCCAAAACAATCATCAGACATGATTTCGGTTACAACAGGCACTCCTTTTCCTGCTCCTCCCGTAGCTACCTGCATTCCGTCATAACAGCCTACAAGTGCTGCATATGCATCATCAGTTGTTTTATAAAAATTTCCATCTGTCTGCTGTGTCAAAGGTTCTGTCTCTAAGCTGCAAGAAGCCATAGAAAATAAACACAAACAGAAAATATATAAATAGGTATTTTTCATTTTTTTATGTATTAAAGTTTAACATTTAGACCTAACATGAATGTCCTTGGTCTTGGATAGTAACCCACATCAACACCTGATGAAAACTTCTGGTCATCATTTGAAGAACCGAATCCGATCTCTGGATCCATACCGTCATACTTCGTAAAAGTGTAAAGATTTAATACAGAGAAATACACTCTAAACTGACTTGCAAAAAATGGTTTTGACTGTTTCATTTTTGCTAAATCAAATCCTAATGTTACTGTATTAATTCTCAAGAAATCACCATTCTGAATATACAAATCTGAAAACTGCGTAAAGTTTCTATTGTCTTCTGTTACTCGAGGCATTGTATTAGAAGAACCTTCACCATGCCAACGGCTTAAAATTGCTGAAGTATAATTTCCGTAAGTACCTACTTGATTTCTATAGGACTGAACCAATTGGTTTCCTGCCACACCATTTGCATTTAGAGAAAAATCAAAAGCTTTGTAGCTAGCAGATAGAGAAAAACCATATGTAAAATCAGGATTTGGATTTCCGATACTTGTTTTGTCGGAGGCATCTATTTTATCGTCGCCGTTTGTGTTTACATAAATAATATCTCCAGGCGCTGCTGTTGGTTGCAGTACAACTCCGTTTGCCGATTTGTAGTTATCAATTTGTGCTTGATTCTGGAAAACTCCTCCTGTTTTATAACCCCAGAAATAACCTAATGGATATCCGTTCTGTGCTCTGTAAAACTCGCCTGAGTTATCATAAAGTTCGCCGTTTAACCCGTGAATGATGCCATCAGCATTCGGAATCTCTCCAACTGTATTTTTATTGTAGGCTCCATTTGCACTTATGCTGTAATTGAAATCTCCAATTTTATTTTGGTAATTCAAGCTCAACTCAACTCCTTTATTTACTACATCACCACCGTTTATGTATGGCGCATCTGCACCTGCAGTAGCCAAAATAGGAGCCAGAATCAACCAGTCTTTGTTTGTCTTTTTATAAACATCGAAGTTTACGCTCAAAGCATTATTTAAAAATCTGGCATCAAAACCAAGGTCAATTTGTTCTGAAGTTTCCCATTTTAAGTTAGGATTTGCAATATTCTGCGGATATGCTCCTGGCGTTAGCACGCCTTCTTCGTTACCAAAACTATAGTTGGTATTATTAGATTTTATCAATGATAAAAACTGGAAGGATCTAATGCTCTGGTTACCAACCTGACCCCAGCTTGCTCTTAATTTAAGAAAGTTTATAGCTCTTGAATCTTTTAAAAATCCTTCATTAGAAACCACCCATCCTCCAGATACTGATGGGAAATAACCCCATTGATTTCCTGCTGCAAATTTTGAAGAGCCATCTGCTCTCAATGTTGCATTTAACAGATAAGTTTCTTTGTAATTATAATTTAATCTTCCAAAATAAGACATTAGGATGTTTTCGAATTTATTCCCTTTCATCGAGATTCTCGCACCGTCTTTATTGGTGGTATTATCTAGCCAAGCATGTTCTAAATCATTAAAAACCGAATCAGCATTGGCCACTTCAATTAATGTTCTGTCGTATTTGATATAAGAAGTACCTAACAAAGCTTCGAACTGATGGCTGTCTGCTACGTTAAATTTATAAGTCAACAAGTTATCCCAGTTGATGCTTTTGCTTTTATCCATATTCTGGGTTACTCTATCAAAAGCAGTATTTGCATAGATTGATAATCTGTAAACTGGGGTATACGAATGTCCTTCGTTTACATTATAGTCAAGACCTAAAGTTGTTCTAAAAGTCAAATTTTTAAACGGCTGAATCTGTAAATACACATTCCCCAATAATTTTTGGCTATCTCTTTCGTTCTGGTTGTTGTAAACCATCAAGGCATACGGATTTGCTACACCTGCCAACCAAGGTTCTGTACTGTTTGTAGTATCAAAATAGTTTCCGTTTGCATCGTACATCGGCAATAAAGGCGTTACCTGAAAAGCACTTCTCAACGAGTTATTGTACTGATTTCCTACTCCAATTCCGTTTTTATTGACATAGGCAAAACTTAAGTTTTCACCAATGGTAACTACGTCTTTGTAAAGTTTGTGTTCTGAGTTGAATCTGAAATTGTAACGCTCATAATTAGATAAATCTTTTCCTCCAACAACTCCTTCTTGTCCTAAATAAGACAAAGCAGTAGAATAAACAGAAGTTTCTGAACCACCTGAAGCACCAAAAGAAAAGTTTTTTGTAGCCGCATTATCCGTCAGCATTTTATCCATCCAGTTTGTCCCAGAACCCATTCCAGCAATTTGGTCATTTGTAAAGTAAGGGCTCTTACCAGAGTTCACCGCTGCTTCGTTTAAGATAGTTGCATATTCTCTTGCGTCGAGCATATCAACTTTTCGAGCAACAGACTGTACGCCGTAATATTGGTCAAAGGTAATTTGTCCTGTTGCACCTCTTTTTCCTTTTTTCGTAGTTACTAAGACAACCCCGTTTGAAGCCTGAGAACCATAAATTGCTGCAGAAGCCGCATCTTTTAAAACAGAGATAGATTCGATATCTGAATTATTCAAATATGAAATATCACCTGTAAGAATTCCGTCTACAACATATAGTGGCGTGCTTCCTGCAGTAGATCCGACACCACGAATCACTACATTAAAACCCTCACCCGGTTGTCCTGAAGTAGAAGTAACCTGAAGACCAGCCGCCTGACCCTGAAGCGCTTGTAAGGCATTTACAGTATTGGTTTTAGCCAAACTTTCTCCACTTACCTGAGTAACAGCATTGGTAACAAGTGTTTTCTTTTGTGATCCGTATCCAATTACCACAACTTCTTTTAATTCTGCTGTTTCCTCTTGCAAGGTAACGTTGATTGTTCTTTGGGTTCCGACCGTAACTGTCTGCGTTTTGAATCCGATAAAGGTAAACACAAGTACATCACCTGTTTTTGCTTCTATCTTGTAATTCCCATCAAAATCTGATGCGGCACCTGTTTTGGTTCCTTGTACAGCAACACTTGCTCCTGGAACCCCCATCCCGTCGACAGCAGAAGTAATTGTTCCGCTTACAGTTTTGGATTCCTGTGCAAATCCCGACTGTATCATAAATACGCTAAGCAGCAGCGCCATAAAACATGGAAGCTTTTTTGTTTTAATACAATTTTTGCTTTTCATAGTAAGAATTGGTTAATTTAAGTTAGTAATTTTTCTAAATAGAGTTGGTTGTGAAGACTAATTCCGCAGTCTCCGAAGTTTGAGTTGTAAAGTTTATATCATTTTTTATTCGTGATTACCGGCAAACAATACACAAATAATGTGTTTTCTGAACCCGTAGCTGCTGGTTGTTTTGGGTAAAAATGCCTCCCGAATCAATTCCTAAAAAAAACATTTGCGATAATTTAAGTTAATTGTAGATTTGTCTTTCTTAAACTTATAGTCAATATGAATTTATCTTATGGTAAATTTGACTACAAGTGTAAAACAATTTTTCTATATTAACAAAATATTAGGGTTAATTTTTTTCAATTCTAATATTTGGTTAATCATTTTTATCAATGCTTTAAAAATGGATTTAAAAAAACAATAAATAATATCAAAAAAATATGGTTTTAGAGAATTGATAATCAGTGTTTTAAAAAACAAGACTCTAAACCCTGTTTTTAGAAGCTTTTGCAAGAGCTTGATTATCAATTTTTTGTTCCGTTAAAAAAAATATAAAGGTTCTATAAAAGATTTTAAAGATTTAATTTGTTTAATTTGTCAAAATTTATCGTGAGTATGATTGAAAATGTCGACGACAAACCTGCCTTGAAAAGCGAACAAAGCGCAATGAACGCCATCACGATTGACTGCGTTATTTTTGGTTTTGATAAAGGAAGTCTGGAAGTACTGCTAGTACAACATGCAGAGGGAATCAGTAAAGGAAAATGGGGTCTTCCCGGCGGATGGATTTACAAAAAAGAGAGCACAGACAATGCAGCGCATCGTTTGTTAAACGAATTGACCGGACTTGACAATATCTACCTTGAACAACTAAAGGCATTTGGAGAACCAGACCGTTTCCCGCTCAGAAGGGTCATTACAATTGGTTATTATGCGTTGGTAAAAAGAGAAGATTATAATATTAAAGCAGGTTTTACCGCCGCCGATGCAAAATGGTATAAAATAGACAGTATTCCGAATCTTATTTACGACCATAATGAAATCTTGGCCTACAGCCTCAAACATCTTCGTCAGAGAGTACGCCAGGCGCCAATTGGTTTTAATCTCTTGCCAGAAAAATTTACTTTATTACAGCTTATGCGACTTTATGAAGAAATTTTAGGCATCGAAATGGATAAATCTAACTTCAGGAGAAAAATTCTACACATGAAATTATTGGCGGCTTTAGACGAAAAACAACAAGACGTTTCGCACAGGGCCGCACAGCTTTATAAATTTGAACCCGAAATCTACAAACAATTGACAGAGAAAGGATTTAATTTTGAATTTTAACAGCAAAACTAGTTTCGATTTTTTTAAAATAATACGGCATTAACTTGACAGAAATAAACAAACCCGCGGTAGAAGGAATCACAATTGACTGCGTTTTCTTCGGATTTAATAAAGAAAGCTTAGAAGTGCTGCTGGTACAGCATGCACAGGGAGAAAGTATGGGACAATGGGGACTCTTGGGAGGCTGGCTCCAAAGAGACGAAAGTGCAGACGATGCAGCGCAGCGTATTCTTCAGGAACTCACCGGTTTAGAAAACATCTATCTCGAACAGCTTAAGGCATTTACCAACCCAAAACGTGTTCCCGAAAGACGTGTGGTTACCATTGGCTATTATACTTTGGTTAGCCGCGAAGATTATAACATCAAGGCAAGTTTAAGGGTGATTGAAGCAAAATGGTACAAAATCAGTGAAATTCCTGATTTGATTTTTGACCATAACGAAATTCTGAACGTCAGTTTGTTGCAGCTTCGAAACCGCGTGCGTCAGGCACCTATTGGTTTTAATCTTTTGCCAGAAAAATTCACTTTACTGCAGTTAATGCATCTGTACGAAGAAATTTTAGGAATTGAACTCGACAAATCAAACTTTAGAAGAAAAATTCTGCACATGAAGCTGTTGGTCGCTCTAGACGAAAAACAAAAAGATGTTTCGCACAGGGCCGCAAAACTGTATAAATTTGATGATGAAATCTATCAGAAACTGACCGAAAAAGGATTTAATTTCGAATTTTAAAGCGCTATTTTATTTTAAGCAGCCAACTATCGGTAATCATCATTCCAGAATCCAAAACTTTGCGCTATCTTTGCGCCTTAGTTACACGCATTAAAGCATTTGCTGGAGCGGAAAATTATACCCAAAAAATACTAAAACTCTTTAGAGAACTGATATATTAAAATGAAGAAGATACGTAACTTTTGCATTATTGCACACATTGACCACGGTAAAAGTACATTGGCTGACAGATTATTGAGTGCTACACAGACAGTTTCTGCCCGTGAAGAAAAGGCGCAGCTGCTAGACAATATGGACTTAGAACGTGAGCGTGGTATTACCATTAAAAGTCATGCCATTCAGATGGAATACAAGTACAAAGGAGAAGAATATATCTTAAACTTAATTGATACTCCGGGACACGTAGATTTTTCATACGAAGTTTCTAGATCTATCGCTGCCTGCGAAGGAGCTTTACTGATTGTGGATGCCGCACAGAGCATTCAAGCGCAGACTATTTCTAACTTATATTTAGCACTTGAGAATGATTTAGAAATTATTCCGGTTTTGAATAAAGTCGATTTACCAAGTGCAAACCCTGAAGAAGTTAGCGATGATATCATCGATCTATTAGGATGCAAATTGGAAGATATTATTCATGCTTCAGGAAAAACTGGTTTTGGTGTTGAAAACATCTTAGCCGCTATTATCGAAAAAATCCCTGCTCCTAAAGGAGACCCAGAAGAGCCGTTACAGGCTTTGATTTTTGACTCAGTTTATAATCCGTTCCGCGGCATTGAGGTAATCTTTAGAGTTGTAAACGGAGAAATCAAAAAAGGCCAGAAGATTAAATTCATGGCTACAGACAACGAATATTTTGCTGATGAAATTGGAACGTTAAAACTAAATCAGGTTCCTAAAAATGTAGTTTCGGCTGGAGATGTTGGTTATTTGATTTCTGGAATTAAAGAAGCTCGTGAGGTAAAAGTAGGTGATACGATTACAGATGCAAAAGTTCCGACAACGAATATGGTTGCTGGTTTTGAGGATGTAAAACCAATGGTATTCGCCGGTATTTATCCAGTAGATACAGAAGACTACGAAGATTTACGTTCTTCTATGGAAAAATTACAATTGAATGATGCCTCTTTAGTATTTACTCCTGAAAGTTCTGCGGCATTAGGATTTGGTTTCCGTTGCGGATTCTTAGGAATGCTTCACATGGAAATTATCCAAGAACGTTTAGAACGTGAGTTTGATATGACTGTAATTACAACTGTTCCTAACGTTTCGTATTTGGCTTACAACAAAAAACATCCAGAAACGCCAATTGTTGTAAACAATCCTTCAGATCTGCCAGAGCCTTCAAAACTGGATAGAGTTGAGGAGCCATTTATTAAAGCTACTATCATTACAAAAGCCGATTTCGTAGGAAACGTAATGAGTTTGTGTATCGAAAAACGTGGTCTAATTACCAACCAAACCTACTTAACAACGGAGCGTGTTGAATTGAATTTTGATATGCCTTTGGCAGAAATTGTATTCGATTTTTACGATCGCTTAAAAACCGTTTCTAAAGGTTACGCATCTTTCGATTATTCTCCAATCGGAATGCGAGTTTCGAAATTAGTAAAACTTGACGTTCTTTTAAATGCTCAAACAGTCGATGCGCTTTCTGCATTGATCCACGAAGATAACGCTTACAATATCGGTAAAAAAATGACCGAGAAATTACGTGAACTTATCCCAAGACAGCAATTCGACATTCCGATTCAAGCGGCAATTGGAGCAAAAATCATCGCTCGTGAAACGATTAAAGCACTTCGTAAAGACGTTACCGCAAAATGTTACGGTGGAGATATTTCGCGTAAGCGTAAACTTCTTGAAAAACAGAAAAAAGGTAAAAAACGTATGCGCCAAGTAGGAAACGTTGAGATTCCGCAAGAAGCATTTATGGCTGTTTTGAAGTTGAATGACTAGATTTTACTTTAGAAAATAGAGTATAGAAACATAGAATATAGATAACCCGATGACGAAAGTTGTCGGGTTTTTTGTTTGCATCGCTCATAAAATTATCACGTCAAAACTTACAAAGAAAGTGAATTCTTAACTCAATAGATGGATTTTTAACTCGTTCAAACAAATCTACGGGCCTTTTAACATAGAAAAAGTATTTTTAATCTTACAAATTTTAAATATATAAAACTATGAAAACCAAATTTTCAATCATTTTAGCCCTTTTCGCATTTTGTTTCGCAAACGCTCAAGAATACCAAGCTGAAGAGGAAATGAATTCTGCAAAAGGTGTGACTTTCCAAAAAGGAGACATGTTCTTGGAAGGTTCTATCAAAATTAGTACGGGTGGAGACTCAGACTATTATGGTTTTAGTCCAAAATTTGGCTATTTGTTAAATGATAAATTTGCAGTTGGAGCTAAATTAGACTATCAAAGTAATGAAACAGAATTGACCAATACCAAAACAAATGTATTTGGAGTAGGTGCTTTTGCTCGTTATTATTTTCTGGAATTGGACAAAAAACGTCTAAAAACTTACGCTGAAGCTGGCTTAGGATTTGGAAGAAACAAAACCGAAATCAATGGTGTATCAGATACTGACAATAGTATTACTGCTGATATCAATGTTGGTTTAAATTATTTCGTAACTAAGAATATTGCTATAACATTTACTTTAGCCAATATTTTAGCGTACAATAGTGTTTCACCAGAAGACGGTCCGTCATCAGATACTTTTAAGTTGAATATTAACTTGTTTGAAAACATCTTCAATCAACCACAATTCGGACTTTTATTTCGATTCTAACGCACAATAATATAGCCTAAAACCCCTAATAAACGGAAATTATTAGGGGTTTTTTATTAGGACAAAAGCGTTCCGCATATTCCTAATCCGATAAGCAGGTATAATGCTCCAATAATAAAACAAACTTTTGCTGCGTTTGGATGATTTTTCTTTACCGCAAAACCTATGATTGCCATTAAAATTGGAGGCCCTACCATAATCGCTACAAAAAATGCAACCAAACCATTTAAATTACCTACTTCTAACGTTGTCATATTCTTTATACTTTAGTTCTTAATTCTTCTAGTCTTTCAACTTTATCATCTCTATAAAATAAATTCATGGTTTCAAACGGAATTATTTTATTATCCTTATTGACAATATGCACACATGATTTTTTTATTGCTCTCACGTCAAAATTATAGGCATCAATAAACTGCATGATAATAATTCTAAACAGATTATCATAACCTAATTCTGGCGCATCAATATTGGGAAGACAACACAATATCGATTTCAAATTTTCCTGTGCAACTTCTACAGAATTTCCGGTACTAAACAAGTCGATCATTTTGCCACGAAGCACTTCATCCTGTTCGTAAATAATCGTGTTTTTACTATTATCCAATAAATCATTTGGGTTGATATATCGTGTCAACGGAAAAACTTCCGCTCCTAATTTCAATGCATATCCCATCACTAAAGCATCTGGATTGCAAGGTACCGGAAGCAAATCATCGGAATTAAACACAGTCGTTTGCTCCAGAATTTTTCTCCTAACTTCTGTTAATGTCATGCGGTCGGTTTCTAAGTTAAAATTCTCTAATCGGCCTGCAATTTGAGTTGGCTGGAATGTAACTCCTCGAACGCATTTTTGCTTTAATGCAAACTCAATAATTTTACCAATTTCATGGTCGTTTAATCCTTTTTGAAGCGTAACCACCAAAGTCGTAGACAAATTAACCTCATTTAGATTTTCTAAAGCCTGTCTTCGTATTTCGCTTAAATTTGCTCCGCGCAACTCCTGCAACACACGATCTTCAAAAGAATCAAACTGAAGATAAATTTCAAAATCTGGAGAATAGCTTTTTAGTTTCTGAACAAATTCTTTGTCTTTTGCAATTTTAATTCCATTTGTGTTTAGCATTAAATGCTTTATCGGAATTGATTTTGCATAATCCAAAATTTCGAAAAACTCAGGATGTATGGTTGGCTCTCCTCCACTAATCTGCACAACGTCCGGTTCTTTTTCATTTTTAACAACTGTATCGAGCATTACTTTTATTTCGTCGAGCGTCCTGTGCCGTCCATAACTCGGCGACGAACCTGCGTAGCAAGTCGGACAGGTCAGATTGCATCGATCCGTAACCTCAACAACTGTCAAGCAAGAATGTTGTTCGTGGTCTGGACATAAACCACAATCGTAAGGACAGCCATAATGTGTTTTTGTATTAAAAGTATACGGCATCTCAGATGGTTTATTGTAATTTCGGATATTCTTGTAATACTGAACATCATCGGCAATTAAAACCTTAGAACTTCCATGTTCCGGGCATCTCTTAAGCATGTAGACATTATCATCTTCAAAAACAATTTTGGCATCGATTCTCTTTAAGCATTCTGGACAGAGACTTAATGTAAAGTCATAATAAGTATATTTTCTAACTGGCATTTTTTACAAATAAATATGAAATTGTTTTGTTATAATAGAGCAGGCATATCAAACATAAAATCTGGATTGAACTTATTCCAAAAATCAAGAAATGATTGGGTTTCAAAAATTCTATAAAAAAACGAAAAGTAAAATAGGCAATCATAAAATACTGAAATAACAGTCCGTTTTTTCTATTTCTAGTTTTTAATTTGTTCAAAACAAAAAACAAAATAATCAAAAAAACCAATTCATATAAAGCAATTGGATGTCTTTTGATATTATCGCCAAGGTTCATACCCGTAAAAAAGGTAGTTTCTTTTCCGTATGTAAACTCATTTGTCCCAGATAAAAAACAGCCAATTCTCCCAATAAAAATTCCTAAAATAATCGGAAAAGTAAATAAATCGCCTGATGACTCTTTTTCGCCAATAATCTTCTTAGCCATTTCAACCCCCAACAGGCCGCCAAACAATCCTCCCATGATTGTTTTGGCATTGAAAAGTTCTAAAATTGATTTTGCATCAAGATGAAAAACAGGGTTTTCTAAAAAACCCATAATCCTAGAGCCTAAAAAAGCTCCAATTGCCGCTCCTAATATGATGGAAAGTCTATTAGCAGAAACGATACTATCATTTGTTCTCTTTCGCAAAAAAACATAATATCTGAATCCTAAAAAAAATGCCAGATACTCTAAAATTAAATGGATATTAATTTCATAGCCAAAAATAATTGGCTCAAACGGGAGCTTCATTTCTTTCAGAATTTAATACTATAATTCTGTAAAGATGCAAAAAAATGTTTAAATTCATCCGACTTATTAAGTAAAAAGCTGTTTCAATTTGGAACAGCTTTTTTTATTTTGTTTCATTTTTTCATTTGTATCTTTGGCTCTTCACAGCAAAAAAACTTAGCAACTTAGAACCTCAGAACCTTAGAATCTTAAAAAAATGCTCGACGAAGCTCCAAAACGATTTGACCGAATTGTCGCCATCCTCATTCAGTTACAATCCAAAAAAATTGTAAAAGCACAGGAATTGGCCAATCGTTTTGATTGCAGTTTAAGAACCATTTACCGAGACATTCGAACGCTCGAAGCATCTGGAGTTCCCATTTACAGCGAAGCGGGAGTGGGCTATGCTTTAATGGAGGGGTACAGACTGCCACCCGTAATGTTTACCCGAGAGGAAATAAACAGCTTTATTGCCGCCGAAAAATTGATGCAGAAATTTACCGATCCATCTCTTGGAACCAATTATGCTTCGGCGATGTACAAACTCAAATCGGTTTTGCGAAGTACAGATAAAGATTATTTGGCCAATATTGAGTCGCGAGTTGTCATGAACACTGCCGAGCCAATGTTTAATCATAATTCGCCAAATACATTGGCGGTTCTTTTTGAAGGAATTGCTGAAAAAAAACAAATCTTGCTCTCTTATAAAACGTTTAGCAAAGAAGAAACAACGCAAAGAAACATAGAACCTGTAGGGGTTTTTCACGACAATAACAACTGGTATTTTTTGGGATACTGTCATTTAAGGCAGGATTACCGCCAGTTTAGAACCGACCGAATTCTGGGAATCCAGAAAACTGAATCTGATTTTACTATCGAACACGAAGCCTTAGAAACTTACTTAGATAAAACTGAAAATTGTCCGACTACAAAAGTCAGGATTCTGGTCGAAAAGAAAATTGCAAGATATCTCGTATCTGAAAGAAAATACCATGGTTTTGTAGCAGAAAAAGAAGTTGGGGACAAAATCGAAATGACCTTTATGTGCCGCAACATGGAAGACGGTTTTCCGCGATGGTTCTTGATGTTTGGTGATTATGCCACAATTCTGGAACCCCAAAGCCTGAAAACAAGAATTTTAGAATTACTGGAAATCAACAGACAAAGACTTATATAAAAAAACTCTCAAAGAGAATTTTCTGCTTTGAGAGTTTTTTTATTGTTTTTCAGAAATTATCTTTCCCAGAAAAACGGTGGTTCGATATTCAAAGCTCTTAAATACACGTAAGCTTGACCACGGTGATGCACTTCATTATCAATAAAATATAAAATATTCTGAATAACCGGAAATTCATACTGCCCAAAAAGATTAAAAGTTTCGCTGAAATCTTCAACAGATAATTTTTCCCAATACTTATTGATTTCTGCTGTGGCTTCGTCCCATTTTTCAAGGTATTGTGCTTTAAAAATCAATTTTTCATCTCCTTCTGAGAATGCTTCAGTTTGTTTCGTCACAATTCCTTTAAGTCCCGGAACTGCAATAGCTAAAAGTTCATCAACTAATTTTGCAAAAGGCCTCATTCCTCCGATAGAAAATTCAAAAAAATCTTTCTCTGGAAAAATTTCGATTAATCTTCTTGTTAAGGCTCTGTGCCCTTGCCAATGTTTCAATAAATCTTCTGATGTAATTACTTGTGCTTCTAAAGTTTTCATGGTTTTAAAGTTTTAAATTTTTAATACTTCAAAAGTAAAATGGGCCGGTGACAACAGTTTGTCAGCAGGAAAAAATATTTTTTAGAAATCTTTGTTTATGCCATTTCGAGTAGCACAGAAACAAGACGCTTTACCTTGTTCTATAAGGAACTGCGACTCTTTTTTTTACATGAATTTCTCTTAGAATTTAACAAAATTGAAATTATGATGCTTTTTTGCTTAAACCGCAACATTAAATCATAAAATACTGATAATCATATTTTTAAAAATAAATAATTTCGTAATTTTAAGTAACCCGATGAGTAAAAAATAGGAATTATGAGAGTTGCTTTATTTCTGATTTTATTATTTTATTCGACTATATCTTCAGCACAGGGAATAATAGTCGACACTACAACTTTGGGCATACCTGAACTGGTTCGGGAAGAATTGATGCAAAATGGCTGTTCGAACGAAACTAATTTCAGATACTCTTCGCGTCGTGGCATTGGCAAATTCACCAGTACAAATCCGAATTTCCCTATTTCAACCGGTATCATCATACGAAACGGAATAGCCAAATACACAGAAGGACCATATACGGGCAACAACGAAAGCAGTAAACTGAACAATGCCACCGACAGTGATTTACAGCAAATCAGCGACAACAACGGTCAAGTCGTTCCAGTAACAGATGTGAGTTTTCTTGAATTTGATTTTACGCCTTTATCCAGCAATTTCAGTTTTGATTTCCTTTTTGCCTCAAACGAATACGGTGAATTTCAGTGCGGCTTTAGCGATGTTTTTGCCTTTATCCTGACAGATTTAACTACGGGAATTTCTACCAATCTTGCCGTAGTGCCGGGAACGACAACTCCAGTTTCGGTTAAGAATATTAGAGACCAACAATATAATTCGTCTTGCTTGTCTGCCAATGCCAATTTATTTGACCGCTATAATGTAGCAAATCCTTCTCAGTCGGCCATTAATATGAGAGGCGAGACCAAAGTTTTAACTGCTTCATCGACTGTGATTCCAAACCGAACTTATCGCATCAAATTGGCTATTGGCGATTATAACGACAGCAATTACGATTCGGCTGTTTTCATAAAAGGCGGAAGTTTTATGACTACTATGGATTTAGGTCCCGATAAAACTATTTGTCAAGGCGAAAAAATCATACTTAAATCGGAGCTCGTTGGCAATTTCAGCTATGTTTGGACATTAAACGGCACCGTGATTCCGAATGAAAACAGCAATATGCTAACAATAGTTAAAGCTGGAACTTATGGAGTTACGGCGACACTTTCTGGCTGTGTGGTTAAGGACGAAATTATAATCAAGGATTTAACTATTAAAACTCCAAAAAACTTAACCGCCTGTTACACTACAAGTGGCACTTATCAGTATGACTTAACACAAAACAACCAAACCGAATTAGGAATCGATTCTGCTCAACATGTGATTTATTATTTTGATTCTTTAGCTGCAGCTAATGCAAATGGGCCTATGATACCCGAAAATCAATTAAAATCTTATACGAGCTCAGGCAATCAGACTATATACATAAAAGTGGTGCCTGTTTATGACAAGAGCTTCTTTTGCAACAATATAGTTTCATTTAATTTATTAGTTACCGACCCAATCAATGTTGTAAAACCACCAGACTTAAATGTTTGTGACATTATTTCTAAAAGTATAACCGTTGACTTAACTGTTCAGGAAGCCATTATCTTAAATGGATTAAATACTGCTGCCTACAGAATCAGGTACTACAACAGCGAAGCTGATGCAAATAATGCCAGAAACAATATCGCAGATCCGAAAACCTTCAGTACCACTATAGCCCAATCACCGAAAACGATTTGGGTTCGTATTGAAAATATCTCAGACTCGGTTTGTTATGCCACAGTCAGTTTTAATGTCATTGTTAATTCGCTTCCCTCGGTCGATAAGATTCCGAATGTAATTGCTTGCAACAGTTATACGCTTCCTCCAATTACAAATGGTGAGTACAACACCTCTATCAACGGAACGGGAACTAAAATGAATCCTGGAGATGTTATTACCAAAAGCGGTACTTACTATATCTATACCGGACCCAATACAAACAATTGTACCAATGAGAGCAGTTTTAATGTAACGCTAATTTATGAGATTAGCTTCAAAAAAGACGGTTGCGGTCAATACGTTGTTCCAAGAGTACCTGCGGGTGGTTTTTTCACACAACCTGGAGGACGTGGCGATTCTATCCCTCAAGGAACAGCATTTACAAGCAGTGGCTCTATTTATTATTATGCCGTAATCGATGGGTCGGTATGCCGTGACATTGAAGTCCCTTTTACCGTTTATCCCTTGCCAGAAGTAGATAAACCCTCCAACATTGTGACTTGCGATTCGTATACGCTTCCAACTTTAGCAAACGGAAATTATTTTACCCTATCGGGTGGTCAAGGAAAAGCGCTGAAAGCCGGTGACAGAATAACTTCTAGCCAGACTGTATTTGTTTTTGCAAATGACGGAAGATGCACCAACGAGCATTCTTTTAAAATTGATATTGTAAACTCATCGATTTTTGTACCGATTTCGCGATGCGGCAGTTTTACTTTGCCTCCCATTGCCATTGGCGGTTATTACGAAAGTCCGGGAGGTCAAGGAAATAGCATTCCGGTAGGAACTGTTATTACTACTTCTCAAACTGTGTATTATTATTCCCCAACTACGACCTCGCCCAATTGCACCGAAAATCTTAAATATGTCATCACCATAAAACCGCTTCCTCCAGTAGATACTCCAACTAACAGATTGGAATGTGCCCGTTATGTTTTGCCACCATTAGTAAATGGTAATTATTTCACTAAAACCAACGGCGGAGGAACACGGCTAAAAGCAGGCGATGTCATAACAACAACCCAAACTATTTATGTTTATGCTGTAGGATCTGAATGTACAAACGAACATAGTTTTACTGTTCAGATAAGACCTGTGCCACCTGTTGATAGTTTTACAGATGTAGTGACCTGCAACGATTTTATACTCCCAAAACTGAGAAATGGAAAATATTACACCGCTACTGGAGGTCTGCATGGCACGGGAACACAGCTAGCAGAAGGAACCTCTATCAACACTACACAAACCATTTATATTTATAACGAGTGGCCCGATTTGACTTCCTGCAACAACGAAACCTTTTTTAAAGTAAATTATCTCGGAATAGATGTCGGCAATTTTAGCAATATCAATGTTTGCGACAGTTATACTTTGCCGCCGTTGACTTTGGGTAATTATTATGCACAACCTGGCGGAAAAGGCCCCGTCATTCCAGTCGGAACCATCTTAAACAGTTCGCAGACTATTTATGTTTATGCTGTTTCTGGTAACCGCCTCACCTGTGTCAGCGAAAAGAGTTTTCAAGTCAGCATTTCTAAAACGCCTGTTTTAACCAATACTCCCGATGTTGCCATTTGCGAAAGCTACACCTTGCCTCCTTTAGCAGTCGGCAATTATTACAGCGGTCCCAATGCAACTGGAACTCAATTTACAGCGGGCCAAAAAATAAATACCAGCCAAAGATTGTATATCTATGCAGCGGCAGCAACCAATTCTACTTGTTATGCCCAGAACGATTTTTATATTACTATTTATCCGTTAAAAAATTTCTCTGTGCAAAACGCAGCCATTTGTGTCGATTATCAAACGGGAGCATTATTAAATCCAGTTATACTGAGTTCCGGAATAAATTCTCCCGACTATACTGTTGAGTGGTATTTTAATAATAACAAAATCGGTACTGGACCAACGTATACCGCAACTCAGGATGGAACTTACACTGTTGTGCCTGTTAAAAACGTACCCGATGTTGGCAACGACTGCGGTTATAATCCGGCCACCGTAACCGTCGAAAAATCGAGTCCAGCTATAGCAACCGTAACCGTTTCGGATGAATTTGCAGATACCATCGATATCATCGTCAACTTAAGTAATGGATTTGGAATCTATGAATATCAGCTGGATGACGGCGATTTTCAAACCAGCAACATATTTCAGAACGTTGATTCGGGAGAGCATGCAATTACCGTGAGAGATACAAAAGCCAATTGCGACCATCTTATTTTATTTGCCAAAGTGCTCAAATATCCTAAATTTTTCACTCCCAATAATGATGGCTACAATGACACTTGGAACATTCCTGATCTCGCCGACCAGCCCGATGCGGTTATTACTATCTATGACCGTTACGGCAAACTGATTACAATGATCAAACCATCTGGTCCCGGCTGGGACGGAAATTTCAACGGTAGTCCGCTTCCCTCTTCAGATTATTGGTTCCGTGTTACTTACAGCAAAAATGGCGTTGCACAGGAATTCAAAGCTCATTTTAGCATGAAAAGATGATTATTCTTTGGGCGTGCCACCATCCCGACAAGAGGGCAAACTTAGATTGCGCTTATTCGCCCTCTTGTCGGCATGCTGTCAGGCTGTCCGCGTTACTTCGGTAACTTGCTTCCATCCTTCACGCGACCTCACAAAGAACGTTTTTGAAAATTATAATTGAATATCGGGGAACGTCTCTACACAGCAAACAGACTAGAAAAAACTTAGAACCTTAGCATCTCAGAATCTTAGCATCTTTAAAAAAAACCTTTGTACCTTTGCAACTTTAAAACTTTGGAACTTAAATAAAATGATAGAAGATAAAAATCCGCAGCGAACCAGCATAGCACAATTGGGCGAATTCGGTTTAATAGACCATTTAACCAAAAACTTTGATGTTACTCAGGAATCTACTTTAAAAAGTATAGGCGATGATGCTGCTGTTCTTGATTTTAAAGACAAAAAAGTAGTTGTTTCTACTGATTTATTGATAGAAGGAGTTCATTTTGATTTGGCTTATATGCCTTTGAAACATTTAGGATACAAAGCCGTTGTCGTAAACGTTTCTGACATCTGTGCTATGAATGCGAAACCAACACAAATTACGGTTTCTGTAGCAGTTTCAAATCGGTTTCCTCTTGAAGCATTAGAAGAATTGTTTGATGGCATCGCACACGCTGCAAAAGAGTATAAAGTCGATGTAATTGGAGGCGACACGACCTCATCTCAAAAAGGCTTAATCATTAGTATAACGGCAATTGGAGAAGCTGATGAAAAGGAATTGGTTTACAGAAATGGAGCTCAAAAAACAGATCTTTTGGTTGTAACCGGAGATTTGGGTGCTGCTTATATGGGATTACAGGTTTTAGAACGTGAGAAACAAGTTTTTCAGGTAAATCCAAACAATCAGCCGGATTTAGATCCTTATACTTATTTGGTAGAACGTCAATTAAAACCAGAAGCAAGAAAAGATGTTCGTACTCTACTTCATGCTTTAGACATAAAACCAACTGCAATGATTGACATTTCAGACGGATTATCTTCTGAAATTATTCACATCTGCAAACAGTCAAAAGTGGGTTGTAATTTATATGAAGATAAATTGCCTTTAGATCCGCAGTTTATTTCTACTTGCGAAGAGTTTAATATTGACAGTACTACGGTCGCTATTAACGGCGGCGAAGATTATGAACTTCTATTTACAATTGACATTAACGATTTTGACAAAATAAAAGGAAACCCGAATTTCTCTGTTATTGGTCACATGACGGAAGAAAACGAAGGAATCCATCTCGTTACTCGTGCCAATACAAAAATTGCCTTAAAAGCACGTGGTTGGGATGCTCTTACTGAATAAATTTTTAAAAACTCCAATAAAAAAAATCCAAATTCCAGTAGCTATAAGCATTGGAATTTGGAATTTCTTTTTTGAGATTTCTTTTTTTATTGGAATTTGGAATTTTCTAATTGGAATTTCTTTTTAAAAAAGCCCCTTACTTTTCGCTTCTTTGATTAAATCTTCGTCTGAACCGCTTTTTATTTTAAGCAGTTCTTTCATGCTTTTTTTTCGTTTTTCAATAGCTGAGAATGAAATCGGAATATATTTCGGCATGATTTCAGATTCTGTTCCTTCAGAAAGATGAATTAAAATCTGTTTATCGAATTCATCTATTTCTATAGAGTTGTGCGTCGACTGATTAAGCATTTTTACCACCGATTGACTATAATACTTTTCATTTTTCATGATTTGATCGAGCGCAAAAAGCAATTCATCAAAAGTCAGATCGTTTTTAATGACCAAGCCATTGGGCTGAATCGTTCTGATAATGGTTTTTATTTTCAGAAGTTCGGTGTACATCGTTAAAAGCACAATCCTGCATTCTGGAATTTTTTTCATTAAAAGTTTGGCTAAATCTTCTCCAGAAAATATTTCTTTCTCTTCATAGGCCGGCATGCTGATGTCTAAAAAAGCAATATCAAAAGGGGGTACATTTGGACTTTCAATCAAATCATAAGCCGATTTGCAGTCATGCGCCTGAGAAATTACAAACTCGTACTCATTTGGATTATAGCGAGTAATCGCATTTTTGTATCCTTCGATTATAAAAGGATGGTCGTCTACGATTAAAACATGTCGCCTGATTAAGTTTGATGTTGATTTGGGGTTGTCAAATATCATGGTGATTCAGGTTTATATTTTTGGTCAATGGGAATTTTCACTGTAAGTGTCGTTCCTTCTCCTTTAACAGATTCTATTGTTGCTATACCATTAGATTCGGCTGTACGGTATTCAATATTATGAAGACCTATTCCGTTTTTAGTTCTTCTGGTATCAAATCCAATTCCGTCATCAATAATTCTAACTACTAAAAAGTCGTCTTCGTTTTTCAATTCAACTGTAATAATATCTGCTTCTGCATACTTATTACAATTCTGAAGTCCTTCTTGAATAATTCGGTACAGATTGATCTTATCGATATTGCTGATCAATTCCCATCTTATATTAGGATCAAAAACGGTAATTAATTTTGACGAGTAAGTATTTTTCTGATTTTCAAACAGTTTTTTTAGTATTGCAACAAAATTATTAATTAATTCTGACTTTTCCCTGTTTAAGTCGTGAGAAATTTCTCGGATATCCTGTTCGATGTTTTTGAGTTCGGCCAGGTATTTTTTTCTTTTTTCTGCTGCCTGAGCTTCATCCATTTTATCAAGACTGTCCAAACTGATTCTTATTCCGAACATTCGACCTAAAACACCGTCATGAAGTTCCTGCGCTACTTTTTTCTTTTCCTTGATTCGGGTTTGTTCGATTTCATTTTGCTGCGAAATCATGAGATTATAAATATCTTCATTGGCAATCTGTTGTTGTTGTTTAAAAATCAGTTCGCGGTTTTTTGCTTGCTGGGTTTTATAAACATAAAAAAACAAACCAATCAAGGTACAGATACTGAAAACATATATAAGTGTCTTATTTTTTTCCTGAAGATTAGAATTCTGATCTTTAATTTCGTTGGTTTCATAAGCTATTCTAGAAAACTTCTCCCCCATTGTACGTTCAGCTTTCAGCATTTTTTCATTAAGCTGAATATATTCTCTCGAATATTTGGAAGCATTTTTAGGGTCAACCGCAGCAGTTTGCTTAAGTGCTTCGAGCGTATTAATCAGTTTTGTAGAACCTCGAGATAAAGTCAGCGCTTGCTTTGAAAACTGAAATGCTCGGAAAGTATCTTTTTTAAAAGCATAATATTCAGACAAATGAATTTTACTTGACACTACTCCAGAAGTAAGATCAAGACTGTCCCTAATTCTTAAAGATTCGAAAAACAGATCGGGCAACTGATCTGATTCGTTTAATTTGAATTTGCTATAACCTAAATTATCCAATAAAATTGCATAGAGGCTCGTTCGATCTACAAAGAGATTTTTTTCTTGAAGCCCTTTTTCAAAAAAGCCTTTTGCTTTTTGGTAACTGCCCATATGCATGTAGATAAAACCTATATTATTTAAAGAAGCCGCCTTATACTGATAGGCATGTGCTATAGTCTTATCATTCAAAATATTCAAAGCTTTATTCTGAAACTCGAGCGCTTTGGTAAACTCTTCTCTTTCGTTGTATAAAATTCCGAGCAGGTTATAACTTTCATACAAAAGTTCGTTTACATTTTTCTGATTTTTCAAAATGCTTAGGGCTTTAAAAACAGCTATTTCGCTTTCAAAGAAATCACCTTCGTTATATTGCAGGTTTGCTTTGTTCAAAAAAGTTTTCGCAAGATTGATCTCGTCATTGATTTTCAGGTATGTTTTTTCGGCTTTATAATAATTCAAAAAAGCGCTATCGGGCACAGATTGAGACAAATAATAGTCGCCTAGATAAGTGTAAGCCTTAGCCATATGAACAGAATCCTTTGATTTTTCTGCTCTTTCAAGAATCAGTTTTGTGGTTTCGAGATACGATTTCCAATCGCTCATATTGTAATAACGATTGGCTACCTTAAAAAGATTTACCTTATTGATAGAATCGTCTTTTTGCCTCAAAATAATATTGAGTGCTTTCTGATTGTATTTTTGCTTAATTTTTAACGGAAGATTATTCTCATTGGCCAGCGAAAGAAAAGTCGGCAGGCTGTCTATTGCCACAGTATCCTGATCTGATTCTGCTTTCTTATTACATGCCATTAAAACAAGAAATAAAAGGAATAGTATTTTGTTTTTTTTCTTCAATTGTGTTTCAGAATTTTCTCAAAAATACTAAAAAATAGATACAAAAAAAGCTGTCAGAATCTGACAGCCTTAATTTGTATTTTTGTTGTGTAGTTTAGTCTACTTTTTTATCGTGTCCAAGAGATTGGTTAACGTTTGCAAAATTCAAATGATTGCTTTGTAATTCAGTGTTAGATCCATGAAAATCTTGTTTTTTAATCACACCACCTGCTGCACCACCGTCGATTGGTAATGTTTTAATAGAATCGTTTGCTGCTAAATAAGTTGGAGCTTCTGGAGCTGCAAAAGAAGTTGCTACAGTTACTAAAGAGAATAATCCGAATGTTAAAGCTGTTTTTTTCATGACCTAAAGTATTAATTATGTTTTTATTTTTTTTTGGAAAATCATCGCTTTTTGCTGCGAATCATGGTGTAAAACTACTACGGTATTCAAAAAAAATTTATACAAAAAAATAGGTTTATGGTAGATCGTACCCAATTGGTAGTCAATGGGTAGCAAATTCATGTAAACACTTAATTTTTAGACTTCTAGGTAATTTCCAGCTGCAAAATCTGCAATAATTAGGTCAACATTTGTCTTGTAAGTTTTGGAAAACGGAATCTTTTTGGAGGAGTTTTTTATGTAACACATTGAGTTTCCGCTATGAATCCTCGAAATGTAATTTCTGTTGATGACATAACTGTTATGAATCCGGATGAAAGGAAAAGTCAAAAGGCTCTCAAAATGCTTTAAAGTTTTAAAAGCTGTAATCATTTCGCCGTTGCTCAGATAAATATCGGTTGAGTTGTTATCGGCCTGAAAATAACAGATTTCTTCTGCATTGACATAACGGTAATCTCCGTAAGATTTTATACAAATAACGAGCGGTTCTTCGATATTGCGAGCAGTTCTTGCAAACGATGTTACAGAAGTTGTAATTTCGTTCTTGATTTTAATTGATTCTGAGGCCAAAGTGCTTTTGTCTAGTTTCAGAATCAGCTTGAGCAGGTCTATTTGTATTACGGGTTTTACGATATAATCAAAAACATCATACTTGATGGCTTCAAACGCCAAATCTTTTTTCAGAGTCGTAATTATGATTTTAGGAATCGCGGCTAAATACCTGTACAATTCATTAATAAAAGAAAGCGATAGATTACTGGAAATATTCTCTGGTGCAATTTCTAAAAATATAAGTGCTGGCTGTTGTTCCAAAACCAATGCGAGCCCTTCTTCGTAACTAGATGCCGATGCCAAAAAGCTTAATTCCGAAAAGCCGTCTGCAATTTTTCTAGTGTTTACAGCACTTTCGGGATTATCATCAATAATAATATACGAATACTTTTTCAATTTTAAGCTTTAATTATTTGCGAAGAATTCTTCCTACTCATTCTTTCTTTTTTGTTAAAGAAACAATTATTTGTGAAAACTGAGAAAAAAAATTGGATTTAGTCTTTTACTTACACTTAAAATTACGAATATTTGAAATTCAAAACACTCATTGTTAACACATTAATCCAAAATGTTAAAGTTTAAAAAGTTTGAAAAATAGTGGTGAAAAGTTTAATGCCTTTCGTTAAACAAAAAAATCCCAAATTCAGCATTAGAATTTGGGATTTTGAATAGTATTCAGAAAAAATTACATCTTCATTAACCAGTTTTTCATCGAAACTTCGTTTTCGATAATACCTCTTAATTCAGTAATTTTTACACGGTCTTGTTTCATTGTATCTCGGTGACGGATGGTTACTGTTTCGTCTTCAAGAGTTTGATGATCTACTGTGATACAGAAAGGCGTTCCTAAAGCATCCTGTCTTCTGTAACGACGTCCTACAGCATCTTTTTCATCATAAGCCACATTGAAATCCCACTTCAAATCTTCAATGATTTTTCTTGAAATTTCTGGCAAACCATCTTTTTTAATTAATGGTAAAACCGCTGCTTTAGTTGGAGCTAAAACTGCCGGTAACTGTAAAACAGTTCTTGTAGAACCGTCTTCTAAAGTTTCCTCTTTTAATGAAGTAGCAAAAACTGCCAAAAACATACGATCTAAACCAACAGAAGTTTCTACTACGTAAGGAACATAGTTTTCGTTTAACTCCGGATCAAAATATTGTAGTTTTCTTCCTGAGTATTCTTCGTGCGCTTTTAAGTCGAAATCTGTACGAGAGTGAATTCCTTCCAATTCTTTAAATCCGAATGGGAAATTAAATTCGATATCTGCTGCCGCATTTGCGTAGTGTGCTAATTTTTCGTGATCATGGTAGCGGTAGTTTTCTTTGCCCAGACCTAAAGACAAGTGCCATTTTAGACGCGTTTCTTTCCAGTGTTCGTACCATTGCATTTCTTCTCCCGGACGTACAAAAAATTGCATTTCCATTTGTTCGAATTCACGCATACGGAAAATAAATTGTCTTGCTACAATCTCGTTTCTGAACGCTTTACCCGTTTGGGCAATTCCGAAAGGAACTTTCATACGACCAGATTTCTGAACATTCAAAAAGTTTACGAAAATACCTTGAGCCGTTTCTGGACGTAAATAAAGATCCATCGCATTTTCTGCAGAAGCACCCAATTTAGTTCCAAACATTAAGTTGAACTGTTTTACATCAGTCCAGTTTTTAGAACCCGTTTCAGGATCAGCTATTTCAAGCTCTTCGATCAAAGCTTTTACATCGTCTAAATCTCCAGCTCCTAAAGAACGCCCTAAACGTTCTCTAATTTCTTTTTCTTTAGCCAAATATTCAATAACACGAGCGTTTGTAGTTACAAATTCTTGTTCGTTGAATGCGTCTCCAAAACGAGCTTTTGCTTTGTCAATTTCTTTTTGCGCTTTTTGGTGAATTTTTTCAGCAAAATCTTCAACTAAAACGTCTGCTCTATATCTTTTTTTAGAATCTTTATTATCAATTAACGGATCATTGAAAGCATCAACGTGACCAGAAGCTTTCCAGGTTGTTGGATGCATCAATATCGCAGCATCAAGGCCGACAATATTTTCATTCATCTGAACCATTGATTTCCACCAATATTCACGGATATTCTTTTTTAATTCGACCCCGTTTTGTGCGTAATCGTATACAGCACTTAAACCGTCGTAAACTTCGCTTGACGGAAAAATAAATCCGTACTCTTTTGCGTGCGAAACCACATTCTTAAATATATCTTCTTGTTTTGCCATAGTGATGCAAAAATATAAAAAGTACCTTTAAAAAAAAGAAAAATTATAAAGTTTGAAACGGCATTTTCGTTATTTTTGTAAATAAATTCCTGTGTTTTGTGATTAATTTTCTTTTAAACCTATTTTTCCCGAAAGTATGCAGCGGCTGTCATAAGATTTTGATGTCTAACGAAATAGTTTTCTGCACAATCTGCAGACATGAAATGCCTTTGACCCATTATTATTTAGATCCAAAAAACGAAGCCTCAAAAAAGTTCTACGGCAAGATTGACATGCAACATGTTTCGACATTTTTATATTTTAATAAAAAAGGGATTGTTCAGGAGCTCATTCATAATTTAAAATACAAAGGCCATCAGGAAATCGGAACAGTTTTAGGAAGCTGGTATGCAGAAGAACTAAAGGAACTGCAACTCGCTAGTCCGTTTGAAGTCGTGATTCCGGTACCGCTTCATAAAAAGAAATTTAAGGAAAGAGGCTATAACCAAACCGCCAATTTTGGAAAAGCGATTGCAGAAGGCTTACAACTAACTTATAACGACACCATTTTATATCGAAAAAAATACGCCAAGACCCAGTCCAAAAAAAATCTACTAGGAAGGTCTGAAAACATTGAAAACATTTTTGACATTCATTTTAAAGAAACAGACCAAGACAAACATTTCGTTCTTGTAGACGATGTCTTGACCACTGGTGCGACTTTAGAAGCCTGTTCTCGAGCATTGCTAAAAATTCCTGGAGCTAAAATTAGCGTAATCTGTATCGCTATGGCTCATTAACCTTTTGATTGAAATTATTTTTTTCAATCCTATTAAATCAGCTTAGAGATTAAATCTGTTTGAATCTGCGTGAAAATTTATAAACAAAAGGATTTATGCAGATTTTAGCAGATGAGATTTTAATTTTTGAATGAAGCTATTTCACCCAACGGGTTAACATTATCAATTGACTACTATTTTTTTTACGGTTCTTCTTTCTCCGTCGATAATCGTTACAAAGTAAATTCCTGAAGTTGGATTTGGAAGCTGAATATTTTGATTGAAATCGGCCACAGACTCAAAATCTGCGCTGTAGACTGTTCTTCCCAAAATGTCATGCACCAAAATTTTTACTCCTGTATTGGAATTACTTTCGAATTGAATCGAAAAATTACCTTTGTTCGGATTTGGATAAAGCGCAAAATTTAGATTCTCAAAATCTGATGTTCCTAGAGTATAGGTCTTACTGCAAATATTTATTGAAGCCGAATTTATAGTCCCGAAACCACCAGTCACATTATCACGAACTCTAAAAGTCCAATTTCCTTGCTGATTTTCTCCGTTAAAAGCACTTAAAGCATCAACTGGAATCACAATTTGGTTTGTGGTTGCGCTGCAACTTAAAGGTGCTCCTTCATCGTCAAACTGCAATGATAACGTCGAATTTGTACCGTCGCAGCTTCTATTGAACAAGCGCACCACTGTGCCGCTCGGACTTACAAGTTGCATTTCTAAATCTGATAACTTGGCATGCGTTACATTTACCAGAACATTCACATCTGAGACAGTTCCTGTAGAAGCAGGAACAGTTACTGTTTTATCTAAATACGATGAGCCGAAAGGAATACTATAAGCATTACCAACACTGTACGATCCACAATCTGTAGAAACAGTGTATCCTACCGCAAAAGGTCTGCTGTTTACTGCATAATAAATATTTCCTACAGGTTCTACCAAAAGCCTGCAGTTACCAGAAACATTTATTCCGCTTGGCACTACAACTGTTTCAGAACCATCGTTTGGCGTATTAGAAGCCAACACCACAGGAAATGTTAAGCCGCCGTCTAAAGACAATTTAATATTTACATTGGCAGAACCCGGAAGCGTATTGGTACTATTGACGCTCCAAGTAATGGTCTGAGAAGATCCTCTCTCCCATCCTATATTATCTGTGTTTTGCGAAGTCACTGCAAAAGGCCCTGTGTTGGCATTTACTGTAACTACCATCGCATCTGTTCCGGTTTGTGCTGTATCTCCGGCTGCATTGTCTCTTCCGGTAAGGGTAAAATTCATTGTTTTGTTAACAGAAGAAACCGACTCCCAAGTTGTTGTCAATACATTATTGAGCACAGAACTTAAAGCTGGCATATACCGTATCGGAGAAGTCGAGGGCGCAATCGACCTAAACATCGGTCCGTCTGGTTTGGCAGGATAAGCTACAGAGTTTGCGTTAAAAGTGGTAACAGCGCTGTCAAACTGTTCCCAAGTATAGGTTATCGCATTGCCTTCTGGATCTGTACCAGTTCCCGTTAAAATGAAAGGAGTGCTTTTCGGAATTGTATAATCTAGACCAGCATTTATGATTGGAGGATTATTTGCAATCGCTGTAGTGACAGGACAAGATTTTCCGGCAAGATTTGTTTGGATTTGAAGAATGCTTCCGTACGAAAAATAATCATCAGAAAAATTCTGCACATCATAACTTCCAGTTACTCCAGCATATCCCATAATCGTAGAACCGCTTCCTGGCTCATATTGAGTTCCGGTACCTTCGCTAGTGTGCGAAAATGTATGAGTTGCTCCCAATTGATGTCCCATTTCGTGCGCCACAAAGTCGATATCAAAAGTATCACCCTGCGGTTTTGCATCAGCCGGAGAAGTATAAGCACTCCCTTTTGCAAGCGGATTACCCGTTGTCGGATTTACACAAACGCATCCTATACAGTTGGCATTTCCGCCTCCGCCCGAAGCCCCAAATAAATGTCCAATATCATAATTTGCATTTCCGATAACTGAAGTCAAGGTGCTTTGAACCTCTTGACCCCAAGTCGGATTAGTTTGAGATGCACCTGCAGACGCATTAGAATACGGGTCGGTTGAAGCATTGGTATAAATAATCGCATCGTTGTTGGCAATGAGAACAACTTTTACTGCCAAATCTTTTGCGAATACGCCATTGACACGTGTTAAGGTCGCATTCATTCCCGCAAGAGCGGCTGCCTTTGTACCGCCATGAAACGCAGTGTATTCTCCTGTGCAGGATAATGCTAGACGAAGCGTTTTAAATTGTTTAGTATTTGCGGCCGTTTTGGCTGTCTTTGACGAAGATGCATCTGCCAGACTTACATTTGCGGTCTTACATTCTAAACGCATTTTTTTATCTGCATTGTCAGTGGCTTTAAAAACAACATACTCTGATGTGTTTTCTGGATTCTGCTCGATATACTCGGTCGATTTCGCTGGACGAAAAACCATAGTCTGAATTCCTATAGGTGCAACGCTGAAATGAACTTTGGCCGATTTATCATCGATTCCTCTTCCTTCGTAAGCTCTGATTTCTGGATATTTTGCTTGCAGTTCTGGATCAAAATTTGAAGATTCCCAAACTGAAAATCGTTCTAAAACTCCTTCACTGTTCGGAATCGTGATTTCGGTGGGATTTTCTTTTGCGGTTTTCCCATTTACCGAGACCAACTTTTCTTTTAAGGAGGTTGTATTTAAGGTATAATACTTTTTAGCTGATTCTACAGTCGCAGTCGATTTTCTAAACGAAGAAACAGAATTTATCTGTTGCCACAAATTATCTTTTTGTGCAAAAACACCAATACTGCAAGAAAAAAGAAAAATAAAAAGTAATAATTTTTTCATGTTTAGGGAATTGATATTCAAAAATAAATCAATTAAATCAAATTCTTATGTTATATACGACAATTAATCGTTTTTTGTCGACGAGTACATTCATTTAGACGAAAAGAAAAAGCTTTATTAGTCAAAAATCAGCGACAGATTACTATTAAATTTAAAATAGAAAAGTATAAATTTGCAGCATCTTTAAATAATTTGTTTTGAAGCTCTTCAATTCTATAAACGATTTTCAGTCTGCCAAGAAAACCATATTAACTCTAGGCACTTTTGACGGCGTTCATATTGGTCACAAAAAAATTCTGGAACGTATTACCCAGCAAACTGAAAACGGAAAATACGAAAGTCTTGTGCTTACTTTTTTTCCGCATCCAAGAATGGTTCTTCAAGAAAAATCAGAAATCCGACTTTTAAATACCATTTCTGAAAAAACAAAACTTCTGGAAAAAACCGGAATCGAGAATCTTGTCATTCATCCGTTTAATGAAAATTTTTCAAGATTAACAGCAGAAGAATTTGTTCATTCTATATTAGTCGATCAATTCAAAATTCATAAAATAATTATTGGACACGATCATCGTTTTGGCCGAAACAGGACTGCAAATATCGACCATCTGATTGCTTTTGGCGCTGCATATGGTTTTGAAGTGGAGCAAATTTCGGCTCAGGAAATTCAGGATGTCTCGGTAAGTTCGACGAAAATCAGAAAAGCGCTTCAAGAAGGAAATATGGCTTTGGCCAATGAATATCTGGGCTACAATTATTTCCTGACCGGAAAAGTAGTGAAAGGAAAACAACTCGGAAGAACAATCGGTTTTCCAACTGCCAATATCGCAATTGAAGAAGAATACAAACTGATTCCGAAAACGGGTGTTTATGCTGTAAAAGCAACTATTGAAGGAGAAACTGTTTTTGGAATGATGAATATTGGTTTCAATCCGACTGTCAACGGCGAACGGCAAACTATTGAAGTACACCTTTTTGATTTTGACAAAGATATTTACGACCAGGAAATTGAAGTTTCTCTGTTGCAATACATTCGCGAAGAACAAAAATTCGGATCGGTAGAATTGCTGAAAAATCAGTTAGCTCAAGACCGGTTATCTGCCTTAGCTTTTATTTCAAAAATCGCATAATTTAAGCAATAGACTTTTTGTCTGTTTTTAAATCATCGTAGTTGTTTTTTTAGTAAATTTGATACAGAACTCTGTTTTCCAAATATTTACTATTAACTTCTTTAAAAATAACCACTATGAAATTACCTAAAGAAATTACCAACGGTTTTTTGATTTTTCTCGGAATTGGCATTTATTTTTTATTGATGAATGTACTGGGATTGGCAGATTTGTTTTACCTAAGAACACTTAATGTTTTCTTTATATTTTATGGTGTAAACAGGACAATGCAGATGAATCTTCACGAAGGTGAAACCAATTTTGTGTCTAATGCTGTTTCTGCAATGACCACTTCGGTTGTTGGTGTATCAATGAGTGTATTTGGGTTATTGGTTTATAGTTATGCTAGAGGAGGCGATGCTTATATAAAAACACTCTCTGAGACTTTTATGTTTGGAGGAAATCCTTCTGTTCCTACTTACTGCATCTGTTTGTTATTTGAAGGAATTGCTTCTTCAGTAATCGTTACATTAATGATGATGCTGTATTGGAACAACAAATATGCAGCTGATTAATTTCCTGAATAAATACTAAAATCGCGGCACTTTAAAATCATAGAATAACATTTTATGATTTTAAAGTGCTTCTTTTTTTAAAAGACCGCCTAATCTTCAATTCAAAATATTCGGTATTGCTGATTAGAACAATTTAGTTACTTTTGAAACTTCAAAAACAATGTATCAATGAGCATTACAAAACACAATTGGACCAAAGACGAAATTATCGCCATATATAATAAACCATTAATGGATCTGCTTTATGAAGCGGCAACCATTCACAGACAACAACACGACCCAAACGTTGTTCAGGTTTCAACCTTACTTTCTATTAAAACCGGAGGATGTCCTGAAGATTGCGGTTACTGCCCACAAGCCGCACGATACAACACTGGAGTTGAAGGAAATGACTTAATGACCGTAAGTCAGGTAAAAGCTCAGGCTTTGAGAGCAAAATCAAGCGGATCGTCTAGAGTTTGTATGGGAGCAGCTTGGAGAAACGTAAAAGATGGAGAAGAGTTTGACCAGGTTCTAGAAATGGTGCGCACCATCAACAAACTGGATATGGAAGTGTGCTGCACGCTTGGAATGCTTACCGAAAATCAGGCAAAACGTCTAGCGGAAGCTGGCTTGTATGCCTACAATCACAATTTAGATACTTCTGAGGAATATTATAAAGATGTAATCTCGACACGCGGATTCGAAGACCGTCTACAGACTATCGAGAATGTCCGCAAAACAAACGTAACCGTTTGCAGTGGCGGCATCATCGGAATGGGAGAAAGCATCGAAGACAGAGCAGGAATGCTTGTGGCGCTTTCAACTTTAAATCCGCAGCCAGAATCGGTGCCAATTAATGCGTTGGTAGCCGTTGAAGGAACTCCGATGGAAGAAGAGCAACCTGTAGAAATTTGGGAAATGATTCGTATGGTGGCGACTACTCGAATTGTAATGCCAGAAACACAAGTTCGCTTATCTGCCGGAAGAACCAATATGTCACGTGAAGGGCAAGCCATGTGTTTCTTTGCTGGAGCCAATTCTATTTTTGCGGGCGATAAACTGCTTACGACTCCAAATCCGGATGTTAATGAAGACATGAAAATGTTTGAAACATTAGGAATGGTGCCTCAAAAGCCTTTCATTAAAATCATGCAGCCAAAAACAGTTGAAGCAGCAGATTCTCAATATGCCTCTTTAGGAGAAAAACCAAAATGGTCAAGACCAGGACATACGATTGAAAGAAATGTTGACGCATCGATTAAAGCAAAAATTTAAGCGAAAGAGTTAATTTATTTCGATAAATATTTTTAAATTGCTTGTAACTCAGTGTTATAAGCAATTTTTTATTTATCAAATGAAATTAAAACAAATAGAAAGGGTGAAAAAAATCTCGAAAGAAGATTTTGTTTCCCAATATGTAAAAAACCAAATTCCCGTTGTTATTGAAGAACTGACCGAAGACTGGCCCGCCTACAATAAATGGAAATTATCTTATATGAAAGAAATTGCAGGCGATCTCACCGTACCTCTTTACGATGACAGACCTGTTAATCACGAAGATGGTTTTAATGAAGCTCATACTCGAATGAAAATGAGCGAATACATCGACCTTTTGGAAGAAAAGCCAACCAATTATCGTATTTTCTTATATAATCTTATGAAACAGGTTCCGTCGTTAAAAAATGACTTCTTATGGCCTGATATTGGTTTAAAACTCGTAAAGCAGCTGCCGATGTTGTTTTTTGGAGGAGAGAATTCAAAAGTCTTTATGCATTATGATATTGACTATTCGAACATTCTACACTTTCATTTTCACGGAGAAAAACAATGCATGATTTTTGCTCCAGACCAATCAAAATATATGTATAAGGTACCTCATGCATTGATTTCTCGAGAAGATATCGATTTTGACAATCCTGATTACGAAAAATTCCCAGCCCTTAAAAATGTAGAAGGCTTTATCACTAATTTAAAGCATGGCGAAATGCTTTATATGCCAGAAGGATATTGGCATTATATGAAATATTTGACACCAGGATTTTCGATGAGCCTTCGCTCTTTTCCTAAAAGTATCAGCAATTTATCAAAAGCAGCTTACAATGTTTTGATAATGCGCCATTTTGATGTCATGATGCGAAAAATAAAAGGTCAGAAATGGATTGATTATAAGAATGAAAAAGCAATCCGAAATACACATCAGTATTTAGAAAAAACTTTTTAAAATAGAAAACATCCGCCGCGGCGGATGTTTTTTTTGTGGTTCTATTGGGCTATTATTTATCGAAATATAATTTTCTTTGTATCTATGCTTCCATTGTCTAAGGTAATTTTTAATACCAAAACCTGTTCGGCAGACTGCAGATTCGAAATTTCATATTGAGCATTTCCTATGTTCTTTTTATCATATAACAGCTTTCCAGAAATATCATACACTGCGATATCTTTGAGATTTTCATTCATCATTTGAGAATTAACTGTTATCTGTTTATCCTTCACCGAAACATAAATAGCGCTATCTGTTTTCTCAAAATCTTCAGTATCTAGATTAACCAAGCCAAAACTAAGCTCAAAACGGTCCGTAAAAACACCCGTATTGCTGGTAAAAGTATAATTGCTTTTTTGTAGATTATGAGTAATCCCAGTTGCCTTGTCTTTAAGGAATACCGGAATAACATTTAAATGACCGTCGGCATGATCAATTTCGATAAAAAATTCACCACTTATGTTTAATTTGTATCCAAGCGGAATAACCTCGAGCCCTGTAAAAGGTAGGGCACGCCCTTGAATAACAAGTTTTTTGTCTGCATTTATACTGTAAAAATCTAAAAATTTATTACTGTCCATCGTAACAGCATCGTAGTTGGTATCCCAGCCGTTTGTAGCACCTTCGACATAACCTATTAGAATTTGTTTAAAAGCGCCTTCTTTATTTCTTAAATTAATCCATACCCTGTGTCTTTCAATAGCCGAAGAGGCTGTGGTTCTATAGAACTGGCTGTTATTTCCGGGAACACGCATAGAATTAGTGAAAGCTGCCGAAGAAGCATTTTTAGATTGCACAAAAAATGACTGTCCTGCTGCAATATATCCTAAAGGCTCGGCAGTATTTCCTGGCGAGGTAGCTCCAGTGCCAGACATATTCCCAACGGTTGTACTACCGCTTAAATTATAAATAGCATAATCCACTGAAGTATAATTGTTCTGCGCCGTTCCTGGAACCGAACCGCTTGGAAGCGAATTATGTGTCCAGAAATAAAGAGTACCGTATAAATTTGCAGCATTGTCAACAATAAACTGATCTGCGTACACAGCAGACGGATACGGATTACCGATTAGGTTCCATTTATCTACACCTCCCAGCGGCACAGAAACTGGCCCATTGTTTGGAACACCTATGAACTCCGCATTATACACAGCCGGAATTGTTGTACTAAAGCTCTGAGGCGCCCGAACATTATACCCCACACCTTTTGCCATTTCTTCTGTTCCATAATTTATAATTACCCAGCTGTCTCCAGCGGCATTGTATTTATAATATTTATCCAACAGAGTACCAGGAGAAAGGTTTTGTAATGTAAACGCCGGCAAGCGTGTAACTGGTGACGACCAATAAGTAAAATCGTAGCGACGCACTGGCATGGTGTTTCTTCTATAAGTAATATTTCCTGTGTTTACAGCATCGGTTGTCTGATACAAACTAGAATTATTTTCGAAAATAAAACTTCCTCCACTATTAGTTACCGAATTTGTAATTGTTAAGGTATGATTAGAATTTACAGTAACGGTTACACCAGGATCAATAACACAAGAACAGCCGCTTAAATTTCCGGTTGTTGAGTAATCTCCTGAAAATCGAATCGCATCAGTAATAGAAGGCGGACTTCCTTTAGACCAACTAGTTCCGTTCCAGATATTGGTACTTGGAGCAGCTATTTCGAGGCTAGCCGTAGGATCAGAAAGACAAATTGATGTGTTGTAAACGGTAAAAGTATACGTTCCAGGAGCAAGATTATTTATCGTATAAGTCGTTCCAGTAGCAGTATAGGTCTGGTTAACTGTTCCTGTTTGAGTGATTGTCCAGTTAGGCGTTGACGGCAAACCGGTTAAAACAACACTTCCTACGGAGCTAACACATGTTGGCTGTACAATTGTTCCAAATCCAGGTGTAGAAGGTTTTGGTTCGACATCGATTCTGGTTTCAATAGAACCTTCTTCAGGACAAGACCCATTTTGAACAACAGCTCGATAGCTGGTACTCGTGGCCAATATTCCTGGTTGGTAGGTATTGCCCGTATGACTGATCGGTTGCCAAACATACGGAATAGCTTCTGCGTACTCCCATCTCACAATAGTACCTGTATATCCATTTAGAGTCAGTAACGGACTCGGACTGCCGCTACAAATAGCAGTACCACCATTAACTACGCCCCTAACTGTTCTTATTACTGTGGTTGTATTAGAGGCATTCACACTTGAAGGACATCCGAGTGACGTATACCCAACTGTAACAGTTTTATTGCCTATTGTTAGCCATTCTAATGTTACCGAATCACTGGTATTAGAAAGACTTCCGGATACTACATTGTAATCGTTACCCAAAGTTCCAGAAACAGTCCAAACATAATTCGATTGTCCAGATTGTGTAGTATATGTAACAAATGTATTTACACATACTGAAGCTGCAGGTTGAGCTGTAAAAGACGGCGCTGGAGTCGGATTTACCGTGATGGTCGCAGAACCTCCCGTAAAAGCACTAGTACGAACACATGAATTGGTTCCAGTAACTGAAACCAGTGTATAAGTGGTTGTAGCAGTAACCGGAGTGGTAAAGGTATTGAACGGCGTACCGCTTGTAACATTATTGACTGTACGGTTCGCTGTTCCATCATTATAAATAATTGTATAAGGCCCCGTTCCGGCAGTTGACGTAAAAGTCAGTTGACCTGCTCCGGTTGCACAAAACGGTCCATTGGCCGTCAAGCTTCCTTGCGGAAGAGGATTTACGGTAATCGTTGCCGAGCCTGCCGTAAAGCCGCTGTTTCTTATACAAGAATTGGCACCAGTTATGGAAACCAGAGTATAAGTGGTTGTAGCAGTAACCGGAGTGGTAAAGGTGCTGAACGGCGTACCGCTTGTGACATTATTGACTGTACGGTTGGCTGTTCCATCATTATAAACAACTGTATAAGGCCCCGTTCCAGCAGTTGCTGTAAAAGTAAGCTGACCTGCGCCTGTTTCACAAAAAGGGCCATTGGCCGTCAAGCTTCCTTGTGGCAGAGGATTTACGGTAATCGTTGCCGAGCCTGCCGTAAAGCCGCTGCTTCTGACACATGAATTGGCACCGGTTACGGAAACCAGTGTATAAGTGGTCGTAGCGGTAACCGGAGTCGTAAAGGTGCTGAACGGCGTACCGCTTGTAACATTATTGACTGTACGGTTGGCTGTTCCATCATTATAAACAACTGTATAAGGCCCCGTTCCCGCAGTTGCTGTAAAAGTAAGCTGACCTGCTCCGGTTGCACAAAAAGGGCCATTGGCAGTCAAGCTTCCTTGAGGCAGAGGATTTACGGTAATCGTTGCCGAGCCTGCCGAAAAGCCGCTGTTTCTAATACATGAATTGGCACCAGTTACGGAAACCAAAGTATAAGTGGTCGTAGCGGTGACCGGAGTCGCAAAGGTGTTGAACGGCGTACCGCTTGTGACATTATTGGCTGTACGGTTGGCTGTTCCATCGTTATAAACAACAGTATAAGGCCCCGTTCCGGCAGTTGCCGTAAAAGTAAGCTGACCAGCGCCTGTTTCACAAAAAGGGCCATTGGCCGTCAAGCTTCCTTGCGGTAGTGGATTTATGGTAATCGTTGCCGAACCTGTCGTAAAGCCACTGCTTCTAATACAAGAATTAGCACCGGTTACGGAAACCAAAGTATAAGTGGTCGTAGCGGTAACTGGAGTCGTAAAGGTGTTGAACGGCGTACCGCTTGTTACTCCACTAACCGTACGGTTGGCTGTTCCATCGTTATAAACAACAGTATAAGGCCCTGTTCCCGCTGTTGCGGTAAAAGTCAGCTGACCAGCGCCTGTTGTACAAAACGGGCCATTGGCAGTCAAACTTCCTTGAGGCAGAGGATTTACAGTAATCGTTGCCGAGCCTGCTGTAAAACCAGTAGTCCTAACGCAAGAGTTAGCTCCAGTAACTGAAACCAGTGTATATGTTGTAGTATTTGTGACTGACGCAATTGCAGTATTAAAAGGCGTGCCGCTTACTACTCCTGTTACAGTACGATTGGCTGTTCCATCGTTATAAACAACGGTATAAGGCCCTGTTCCGGCAGTTGCCGTAAAAGTCAGCTGACCTGCGCCAGTTGCACAAAAAGGGCCATTAGCTGTCAAACTGCCTTGAGGAGATGGATTCACGGTAATTGTTGTGGGCCCAGTAGGAAAACCGCTAGTTCTGACACAGGAATCTGCTCCCGTTACTGAAACTAAAGTGTAAGTTGTATTACTTGTTACTGGATTAATAAATGTATTAAACGGCGTACCACTCACTACTCCCGTAACAGTACGGTTGGCTGTACCATCATTATAAACAATAGTAAAAGGAGCCATTCCCTCAGTAGCTGTAAAGGTTAATTGCCCAGTACCTGTCGAACAAAGTGGGCCATTGGAAGTTAAACTTCCTCGTGGCGTAATACCGACTGTAATCGTTGCTGAAGGTCCTGTAAAACCAGTAGTTCGCACACAGCTATTTGCTCCTGTAACCGATACCAGAGTATAAGTCGTAGTGCTTGTTACTGGAGTAGTAAAAACATTAAATGGTGTTCCGCTTACAACATTAGCGACCGTGCGATTTGCTGTTCCATCATTATAAACAACAGTATAGGGTCCTGTTCCTGCACTAGCCGTAAAGGTAAGCTGCCCTGCGCCCGTATCGCAAAATGGCCCATTGGCTGTCAAGCTTCCTTGTGGTAAAGGATTTACGGTTATTACAGCTGGAGTTGAATTCGCAGTTGCGCATACCCCGTTTTGAATTACTGCTCTAAATTGTGTTGTAGCAGTTAATGGTCCTGAGGCATATGTTGTTGTAGTATTGGCAATATTTGTAAAAGTTGTAAATCCATCTGTTGATGACTGCCATCTTACTATTGTTCCTGTATGACCGCTTAATGTTAAAGTTCCGCTTGTCGCACCCGAGCAAATTGTGGTCGTTCCAGCAACTGCACCACCCACCGAAGGCGCTGAAACTACTACACTCGCTGTGTTATTTGAATTTACTGTAGAGGTACAACCTTCTGATCGTATAGAGATTATTGTAATCGTACTCGTACCAGCTGTAGTTAAACCTGTAGCAGTAAAAGTACCCGTTCCAGCAGTTGCAACACTCAAAGTGGCTGTAAGATTAGATCCGCTGGGAGTACTCCGATTGTAAGTAACAGTATAAGATCCAACTGGTAGATTGGCCGCTGCTCCTGTCACTGTCACCACTGTTGTTCCCGAACTTGTGCAAGTTGGAGCAGCGCTTGTAGAAGTAAGGCTGTAGGTTGGACAAGTATAGCTAATAATAACACGACCAGCAGCACCTGCACCTCCTGCTCTAACTTCTCCCGTATTAGTAATGATTCCCCCACTTCCGCCTCCGCCTGGTATTCCTCCGGGAAGTCCATTTTCGTTGACTCCTCCAATTACACTAGTATGGCTCGCCCCACCAGTTCCACCGCCGGGAGAACTTCCTCCTGCTCCAGATGTAAATAGTGCAGCTAATCCAGATGTAAATCCCTGTCCTCCATCTCCTCCAGCAGTTACCGTACCAGCACCTGCGGCTACTGTCCCACCGGCTCCTCCAGCTAGAGTACCTCCTGCAGTATTACCCAATCCTCCAGAACCTCCCGGGGCAAAAATAGACGACTGAAATCCTGAAATAGTCGAAGGATTTCCTGCAGTTCCATTTCCTCCTGCTGTTCCTGAAACGGCAGTCGCAACCAAAGCGGATATAGTAGCTCCAGGCGTAACTGTAATAGTAGCTGTGGCGCGTGCTCCTGCTCCACCTCCAGACCCAGATCGCCCCTGAAGTGCAGGTAAGTTGGTCGCTCCACCTCCGGATCCACCACCTCCCCATGCCTGAATATTCATCGAAGTCAGACCGTTGGGAACTATGATAGAGTTATTTGTGTCAAAGGTATGGGAAACAGTCGCCTGTCCGTGTATTAAATTAGAAACAAAAAACAGGATGACTGGTAGAAATATTTTAGAGATAGCTTGCCGTAAATTATAGCAAGAAGCTATTAAGGAGTCATTAAAAATTTGAAAAGTACGGGGCGTCGAAAGTAATTTTTTTTTCATTGGTGGTATTTTAAAATTAAAAATCGAATACTGGCTTATTAAAAAATCATTTATAAATTTTAAAACACTTTTCAAAAAAGCATTCTTAAAAGGAAAAAAAAAATCTTTTAAGAAATGTAGTTATTCTCAAAAAAAGGCTTTAAAATTCAGTCAATTTCTGAGGGCTTATACAATCTAAAAAACTAAGTTTTTTTGTAAAAATGAAGTAGAAAAAATAATGTTAATGGCTTATATGGTTTTGTTTCGTCGGATTTTAATGTTATTTGTCGACAAAAATTTACAACAAGGTACGATTTTATTTACGCTAAATTACAGGTTTTAGGTTAAAACATTGAATTTTAACACCTTAGAACATACTTTATTCAATTATAAGAAAAAACTGTTAAATTTTCAGTAAAAAATGAGTTTGGTTAATTCAATTTAACCTTATTTCGGCGTCCTATTTTAGATTTTAATTCCATAAAAAAAATCCAACCAGTAAAGTTGGATTTCAAATCTTAAAAAATTATTTTTTTGGTTTGGACTGTATCATCATTTAAAAGAATTCTTAAAAATAAGACCTGATGGTTTGTACGCAAATCGTCAATGTGGATCTTATTTTTTAAAACTGTAGTAGCATAGAGTTGATTACCTGAGACGTCATAAATAGTGACTTTTCTAATGACTTGATTTTGAGATTCAATAGTAATTGTATTTTTCTTTACACCAACAAATAGCTCGGCATTATTAGCCAGATAATCAGGAGTGTTTAACAACTCCTTTTTGAATTTTAAAATAAAGCGTTCGTTAAAAGTACCGACTTCTGAGTTAAAATTATACGGACCGTTTGAGAGATTATGGGTAATCTTCAAATCTCGATCTTCTAGATATAAATCTGCTTCATTAAAAAAGCCATCTTGGTGATCTAACTTTAGATTGAAATTTCCCTTTAAAACCGTACTAAATCCTAGGACAATTATGTCATTTTCTGCCGTTTCCATTGCCCGTCCCTGAATAACCAATTTTTTCTGGTCTGCCAGACTGTAGAAATCAGCTGCTGCGTTGGCATTCATATCTTCAGCATCGTACATCAAATCAAAAGAATTAGAAGCATCTGGGGTATATCCAACCAAAATCTGCTTAAAGACTCCATCAGAATTTTCTAGATTAATCCAGGCTCGATGCTTTTCATCAGTGTTTGTATTTATCTCTTTTTTGAAGGGTTTAAAAAAAGAGCTATTTCGACCAGAAATGCGCATACTGTTGTTAAATTCGATAGTGCCAGAAGTGTTACTTTGAATAAAAAAAGATTGTCCCGTGGCAATCGTACCATCTGGTTCTGAGTCATTGATTCCCGATGAAAGCGCAGGACGCGTAGCTGTTCCGCCCAAAAGATTATAAACAGCGTAATCGTCGGCTGAATAATTATTATTTGTTATTGGAGTATTGTGCGTCCAGAAATAAAGAGCTCCTTTAGTTTTTGATGTGTTTTTCTTCAAAAAGAGCGCAGCATCAACAGCTGAAGGATAGGGATTTCCCACTAAACAAAAACTATCGGCTTTCTCAAATTTTATTTCGACTTTTCCATTGTTAGGAACACCTTTAAAAACACCTTCAAATACGGATCTCTGCGTGGACGAATAATTCTGAGGCGCTCTAATAAGGTAACCTTTTCCGACTGTCATAAAGCTTTCAGGAAGTTCAATTTTCCACTTCTCTAAAACATCATTATAAGAATAGTACTTATCTACTAAAGTATTAGGAGAAAAATCAATCAGCTTTTGATGATCAACTGGAGATGACCAATAAGTAAAATCAAATTTTAATACTGGCTGTGTTTTTCTTTTTAAATGTATGATACCAGTATTTACCATCTCGTCATCTGACTGATAAAGACTTGCAGAATTTTCAAGAACAAGGGTTCCTAAACCTGTATAAGAAAACTCAATTCCTAAAGTATTCCCACTTAATAATGTAACTGTTTTTTGGCCTTCGATCGTGCAACTGCAAACATTTGCCGAAGTCAGATTAGGGAAACTTTCTTTAAACACAACTTCCTTACCTCCAGATGGGAATCCGTTTGACCAATTATTTCCATCCCAAACGGTTGAATCCAAACATAATTTTAATTTTGCTATTCGATGTTTGGAAATCCCTGAGACCGAATTAAAATTCCCGCCAATCACCAATCTATAGTCTGCAGAAACCCTCATAGAATACAATGTATTATTGAGCGAAACCGAGAATGACGGATCAAAATTCCCGTCTTGCATTACACGTATCAATCGCAGTGAAGGACTATTTTTATAAGTTCCTGAAAAACTTCCTCCAATAAGAATCCTGTTATCTGGCTGTACAAAAATACTGCGTACATCTCCTTTGCTAAAACCTGCTCCTGAGTTGAAACTGTTATCTAAACTACCGTCTGAATTCAATCGTAGAATTCGCTTTTGTGAAATCAAATTAAATGTCAAAAAGTTTCCTCCTATTACTATTTTACCATCAGGTTGCAACGCCATGGCATAGATATATTTATCAAAACCAAAACCTATAGTAAACGAAGAATCTATACTACCATCAGAATTAAGACGCACAAGTCTTGGGTGTTCTATGCCATTAAAATTTGAAAAATTACCCCCAACCAGAATTTTCCCGTCAGGCTGTACAATAACCGATTGTATAATTCCGTCTGCACCACTTCCCGGATTGAAACTGGTGTCACGAGATCCGTTGGGCAGTATTCGGACAATTTTTCCTGCTGCAATTCCGTTGTACGAAGCAAAATTTCCTGCTGCAATTATTTTATCGTCTGACTGTAAGGCTAAGCAATAAACCTGATTATTAAATCCTTTTCCGATATTAAAACTAGCGTCAATAGAACCATCGCTCAAAATTCGTACAATACGGCTTGAACCTGTATCGTTGTATTTTAAAAAATTTCCTGCTGCTATAATTTTTCCATCCGTTTGTTTAATCAGAGCTTTTATTAGATTATCAGCACCGTTGCTGTTTTTATTAAAATCAGGATCTAAGGTACCGTCTTCCAACAAACACGCAATTCTCGAAGATGGATTGCCATTAAACTTTTTAAAACTTCCTGCAGCGATTATTTTATTGTTCTCTAAAGCCTGAATATCAAAAACAGAATTATCAAAACCTACTCCAGCTGCTAAGTATGAAATGTCGTGTACTCCTTCGCTATCAACTTTGGCTAATCTGCCTTGATTTTCTCCATCAAAAATAGAAAATGAACCACCTATAAACCATGATTTTTCATCATCAAAAGCTAAAGCCAAAACCTGGGCCGATGCAGGTCCCGAACCAATGTCAAAATCAGTATTGATATCGCCATTCGGATTAAGCAAAACCACTCGATTGACATCGGCTCCATTATAAAAGCCAGTAAACGAACCTCCTGCCATAATATTTCCTTCAGAATCAATTTTTAAAATCTGAACACCTTCTTTGCTAAATCCTGAACCTGTTGTGTTAAAGGCACTATCACGGGTTCCGTCGCTATTAAGACGAATGATTCGATTTGCATTACTTCCGTTAAATTCGGTAAAATTACCTCCAACAACGATTTTTCCGTCGGTTTGAATTTCAATAGCATTTACGTCATCGTTGAAGGCACTACCGGTGTTAAAACTTACATCTATAGTTCCATTGGAATTCAATCTTGCAATACGATTTGCCGCACTACCGCTAAAAGAAGAAAAATTACCTCCAATAATAAGTTTTCCATCAGATAAGGCTTTGACACTTGTAATATTAAGAGAGGAACCCACTCCTGTAGAAAAAGAGGTATCAAGAGTACCATCCGGAAAAATACGAGCAATACGATTTACGGTGACATTATTGTATTTTGTAAAACTTCCCACAATTACAATTTTCCCGTCAGATTGTACAGCAATATCATAAATAATTCCCGTTGGAGAACCCGTGCTTGAATTGAATGAAGCATCGTATGAACCATCGGCATTTAATCGTACCAATCTATTAGCACTATGTCCGTTAAAAGACGTAAAACTTCCTCCGACTAGAATTTTACCATCGGGCATTAGAAAAACGGAATAAACTTTACCATTCAAGCCGGTGCCTAACAAAAAATCTTCATCTACTGATCCATCTGGTTTCAATCGGCTTAAATAAGATAGCGGAACCCCATTTAAACTCAAAAAGTCACCTCCGACAATCATATTGCCATCGGGTTGCAGTGCTAACACTCTCACGGCATTATCAAATCCATCACCACTCAGCCCATCATCCAGAGTGTTAAAAAAAGAATCCATCTTTCCCTGTTGCGCGAAAAGAAATGCTTTAGGGGGAAAAAGAACTATGATTGCCACATAAAATAATTTTCTAATCAAAGTCTTAATATTTAGGTTAATTTAAAAAGTAAGAATTAACCTAAAATTAATTAGCTGAGTTCTAATATGCAATCCCTAAATTTAGGGATATTTAAAAAAGAAAAGAGTCCATTCTTTTTTATCAGAATGAACTCTTTTAATATGTCCTTTAAGGCACTTTTAACTACTAATAAAAAATGATCTTCTTCGTTAAAGTATGGCCATTTTCTAAGGCTACTTTTACCATTAAAACTTGGTCGGCTACCTGCAAATCATTAATTCTTAATTCGGTTGTATTGATTTTCTTTTTATTGAAAACCAACTGACCTCCCACATTAAAAATAGTCACTTCTTTTAAATTTTCTTTAGTCGAGATAATGCTAACCTTTTTGTCTTTTACCGCAATCAACACACTTTCGTCAATGTTTTCAAAGTCTCCAGTTCCGAGCGTTTTAGAAGTGTATCGAAGTACAAAACGGTCAGCAAAAGTTCCCACCGCTGTTGTAAACGTATAATCGGCAGTTCTTAGGTCATGGATTGTTCCCGTTTTCTTGTCTTCAAGATAAACAGCCTGCTCTGCAAAAAATCCGTCAGTATGATCGATTCCGATTGTGAAATTCCCCGCTACTGTAGTCTTGTACCCAAGAGGAACAATATCGGCTTTGTCGAAAGGAAGCGCCCTTGCCTGAATCGTCAAAAGGTCTTTATCGTTTATGCTGTAAAAATCAACAAAGCTGTTGCTTGCCATCGTTACGGCATCGTAGTTTATGTCCATTTTGTTTGTGGCATTTTCAACGTAACCGATAAGGGCTTGTTTGAAAGCTCCTTGAGAGTTGGTGAAATTCAGCCATAGACGATTTTTCTCAATTTTAGAAGTCTTAGCTGTTTTGAAGAACTGAGCGTTATTACCTCCCACTCGCATGCTGTTGTTGAATAAGATTTCGTTTCCTGCTGGCTGTGCAAAGAATCCTTGTCCAGATGCAATGTAACCTGTAGGTTGTGCAGCACCACTTGTGGTTACTACGCCTCCAGTAAGACTGAATACCGCATAATCGTTACTCGTATAGTTGTTTGTCGCACTACCTCCAATAGAACTGCTCGGCGGGGTGTTATGCGTCCAGAAGTACAAAGCTCCGACATCTGTTCCGGCAAGGTGGTTTACATCTATCAATTCTTCAGCATCAAGAGCAGAAGGATACGGATTCCCGATAAGGTTCCAATTTCCTGAAACTGGGTGTATTGTATAAGGACCATTGTTTGGTGTACCGATGAACGATCCGGTGTAGATAGCAGGAACAGTCGTACTGTAAGATTGAGGAGCTCTCACGATATAGCCAACGCCGTATTCCATATTGACATTTCCGTAGTTTTTAATTACCCATTTCTCTCCAGCTGCATCATAACTGTAATATTTGTCCAGCAATGTATTTGGCGACAAATTATGAAGAGTGTTGTCTGCACCTGTCACTGGCGTTGACCAGTAGGTAAAATCATAACGTCTTACTGGCTGGGTATTTCGTTTGTAAGTAATATAACCGTTGTTTGTCGCATTGGTAGTCTGAATCAAGCTCGAATTGTTTTCGAATATCAATTGGCCATTTGTCGTTACCGCATTCGTAATTGTTAACGTTACATTTGGATTAACTGTTACAGTATTTCCAGAATTTATAGTTAGAGAACAAGCTTGTAAGTCTGCCGTTATCGTGAAAGGAGCTGCAAAAATTACTGCTTTCGAATTATTCGGAAGCCCTTGCGACCAAGTTGTACCATTCCATGTTGTAGAAGAATCATCTGTAATATCAGCCGTTACCTGACCCGAAATACATCCTGAAGCATTTTCAACTGTAAAATTATAAGTTCCAACCGCAAGTCCCGAAATAGTAGTACTGCCACCAGTACCTGGAATATTTTGTGATGCTGTTCCTGTTTGATGTATTGTCCAAGCTCCTGAAGATGGCAAAGCGCTTAATGTTATAGTTCCTGTATTCGAACAAGTAACATTACTGTCAACATTTGCTGTTGGAGTTGTTGGTACTGGATTTACAGTTGCATTTATCGCATTCGAAGTTGCCGGACTTCCTGTCAAACAAGGTGAAGCATTGGATGTCATGCGAACCGTGATTGTATTCCCGTTGGCAAGTCCAGTAGTCGTGTAAGTTGAGTTTGTAGCACTCGGAATCAAACTTGCTCCATTGTACCATTGGTATGTTGGTGCGGTTCCTCCATTTGTCGGAGTTGCAGTAAATGTTACCGAAGTACCCGCACAAATTGCTCCTGCTGGAGAAGCCGCAATACTAACACTAGCTGGCAAATTTGGATTTACGGTCATGTTTATCGCATTAGACGTTGCCGGACTTCCTGTCAAACAAGGAGAAGCATTGGATGTCATGCGAACCGTGATTGTATTCCCGTTTGCAAGTCCAGTAGTCGTGTAAGTTGAGTTTGTAGCACTCGGAATCAAACTTGCTCCATTGTACCATTGGTATGTTGGTGCTGACCCTCCATTTGTCGGAGTTGCAGTAAATGTTACCGAAGTGCCCGCACAAATTGCTCCTGCTGGAGAAGCCGCAATACTAACACTGGCTGGCAAATTTGGATTTACGGTCATATTTATCGCATTCGAAGTTGCCGGACTTCCGGTCAAACAAGGTGAAGCATTGGATGTCATACGAACCGTGATTGCATTTCCGTTTGCAAGTCCTGTAGTCGTGTAAGTTGAATTTGTAGCACTCGGAATCAAACTTGCTCCATTGTACCATTGGTATGTTGGTGCCGTTCCTCCATTTGTCGGAGTTGCAGTAAATGTTACCGAAGTGCCCGCACAAATTGCTCCTGCTGGAGAAGCAGCAATACTAACACTGGCTGGCAAATTTGGATTTACGGTCATGTTTATCGCATTCGAAGTTGCCGGACTTCCGGTCAAACAAGGTGAAGCATTGGATGTCATGCGAACCGTGATTGCATTTCCGTTTGCAAGTCCTGTGGTTGTGTAAGTTGAATTTGTAGCACTCGGAATCAAGCTTGCGCCATTGTACCATTGGTATGTTGGTGCGGTTCCTCCATTTGTCGGAGTTGCAGTAAATGTTACCGAAGTGCCCGCACAAATTGCTCCTGCTGGAGAAGCCGCAATACTAACACTGGCTGGCAAATTTGGATTTACGGTCACAGTAAAAGTTGTTCCAGTACTTGTACATCCATTTGCATTTCTTACAGTAAGTGTTCCTGTGTAAGTCCCTGGATTGGCTGCAGCCGGAATCGCAATATTTATAGGAGTTGTTGTTAATGAAGCATTCGAAACTGGAAGAAATGAATTTGCTGGAGTCGAATTCCAAACAATGCTGTAAGATGTCGGTGTTCCTGTTACAGCCGAATAACTCAAAGCTGTACTGACTGTACCCGCACATATAGCTGTTGCAGTAGTTGAATGTGTAATTGTTGGCAATGGAGTAACCTTTACCAATACCAATCCTGAAATATTTGTACAACCATTAATAGTAACTTTTCTTCTAAACCAAGTATCCTGAGTTATAGCCACTGTTGGAGTATAATTTTGAGTATTGTTGGTTCCTGGAGCATTTGAAAAAACTCCAGAAGCACTAGTACTTGTTTCCCATAAATAGGAAGTAACTGTTCCTGTAGGAAGACTTCCTGAAATTGTTCCCGGTACAGTTCCTGAACATATCGGCTGTGAGTAATTAGCAGCGATATACAATCTCTTTTCTAGACCAACACATCCATCATCAAAAACACTATTTGAAGCGGCAATAGTAACCGTATTTGAATTTCCTAAAAGATAACTCTCCGCAACTGATTGACTCAAAGTAGAATGACATGAATTATTTACAGTAAATGAACCGCAGCTTCCGTTTGGCAAACCATAACTTGCGAAACTTACATTGTTAAAATAATTTCCTGTCGGGGCAGTCAAAGTAAGGTTGTTATATTCTTGTACCTGATTACAAATTTGGGTTGAACCAGCTAGGGTAATTCTGTTATTAACATCCCCCGGATTTACAGTTACTGTAACAGTAAATGGCGTTCCTGAGCAGCTTCCCGTTAAAGGCGTTACTGTATAAACAACATTTTGTGCAGTTGTACTGAAATTGGTAAGAGTACCAGAAATAACAGACGCGCCACTTCCTGCAACACCACCTTTTACTCCAGCTGGCATTGTTGGTATAGGCCAACTGTAGGTTGTACCTGATGGCACAGTTCCGTTAGTACCATTTACTGGCGTCACCGAAAAGTTTCCATCGGAACAAATTGAAGCAGTCATAGCCGAAATTACAGGTTTTGCACTAATAACAAAGTTTGCAACCGTCCTTCCGCTACATGTTCCACCAGCTGATGCATAAAAAGAATAAGTTCCTGGTGTATTTGTATTTGGCAAACCTGAGTTTGCCACACCTACTGGGTTAAAAGGTGAGCCTGTCCCTATTAAAGAACCTCCGCTTGGTTGTGTATACCATCCTACGGTCGCCAAAGTTACCTGACCACCGCTCGGAGGCGTAACAGTCCAAGAATAATTGCCTGTGTAGGTTCCACCAACATTTGAATAAGTTGTAGAAATCAATGTATAAACTACTCCTGCAGTTAATGAAGGAGTCATTCTAGGCTCACGTTGAGAGCCATCTACGTCATCATCTCCTACTACCCATCCTGTACCACATGTACCAGGAGTAAGCCCTTCACTATAGATATAAGCCATCCCATCATAATCTGAAGTGTCTGTCATCTTAAAAGTATAAGTTCCAGATACATCTACAGTAAAAGTAGTTGCAGTATAATTTCTTACTACATTGGCAAATCCACAATTAGTATTATTCTGCATAGATGTCGTAATGATTCTTGCAGTAGGATCGGTGGCAGCATTCCAAGAACCTGAAAATGTATTTGTCGTAACTCCAGTCCCTGGAGAGAATGTGGCACTCACGACCCCCGAATCGCCTTGACAAATACTTGTTCCCGTAGTTGTTGGTGATGCAATACATGAAACGTTACCATTGAAAGTAAAGTTATCTATACTAAAAGTTCTTGATACCCCGCTACCCCAAGCATATATTCTAAACTTTATTATTGTTCCAACATTTTGAAATGAGGATCCACTCAACGACACAGTTCCACCACCAACGCCAAGAGTTGCGATATCTGAAGCAAATCCATCAATACTAGACCTAACAGAAACACCTGAAATATTATTAGAAGTACTTGTATAAACTAGACTGTTAAAATCTATTTTATATCCAGCAGTTGGAGTTAAAGTAAATTCAAAATAATTATTCGCGTTAAAAGAAGTACCCCAACCAGTAGCATTATATCGATCATTTGCAGGAGAACCAGTTAAGTTAGGTGACCTCCCAATTCCTAAAGCAGTAAGATTTGATGCAACAGTTTGTCCAGTAGTATAAGGATTTGCTGAGTTAGGATTAGTTCCCGTTATTGGATTGTTCCAAATAGACTGCGCAAAAGTTACACAAGGAAAAACAATAAAGATAACGAACAAAAGTAATTTTCGTTTCATAGGCATGTGGTATTATGTGATAAATTTGTTTTTGGGCGTAAAAAAGAAAAATGAAATTCGAGCGTTTTTTATCTAATTTTAATGTTCAAATCTCGTTTTGAAACTTATTGAACATTTGTTAAAATTTTAGAGGCAAAAAAATGTCGATTCGGTGGTTGGCCGAATTTTTTGCATTCTTTCTTTTTTACAAATATTAACAAATTTTAGAATAATTTTGCTATCAAATGCAATAATTCACATTTAATCGTTAAAAAGAAAGAAAAAGCCGATGAAAGACATTATAACACCAAAAGAAGCTTTACAAAAATTGGAAAATTTTTGTGCTTATCAGGAACGTTGTCATGAAGAAGTGGTGGCAAAATTATACAGCTTGAAAATGAATTCTGACGAAATAGATTTGATCATTGTAAAGCTTATTGAAGGAAATTTTTTAAATGAAACTCGCTTCGCCTGCAGCTTCGCAAGAGGCAAACACCGCATAAAACACTGGGGTAAGCTGAGAATTACTAGCGAACTTAAAGCTCGAAAAATTTCAGCAACAAATATAAATTTAGCTTTGAAAGAAATTTCTACTGAAGAATATTTTGAAACTTTTGAGAATCTTGCCGAACGTCATTGGGGCAATTTGTCAGAAAAAAATCCTCTTAAAAAAAGACAAAAATTCTGCGACTATCTGCTTCGAAGAGGTTATGAAAGTAATCTGATTTATGAAAAAATGAAAGAATTTGAAGAAAAAAAGGATTAATTTTTTGTTGAACTTTTTACCAAATTTTCATTTTTTAACAAATTTTGCTCCTTACACTCAATACTGTATTAAATTCCTGACGAAACACAATACTACTTTTGGTTGTAATTTATTCCAAATTTGAGGATTTTATACTCAAACTCGCATTTTTACGACTAAAAGTTAAAAAATACAACTAAAAAAAGCATATTTTTTGAGATTATTCCTATAATAAATTTTAACATTTTATAAGAATAAACGGCAAAAGCGATTTTTTGGCGTGTATTTTGTCGATTTTATTAACATTTCATCGATTATATAGCCATTCTTAAAACCCTAACTATTTCCCGCACGTAGATGTATCTATCTTTGCGACGCATCAAAATCTTATGCCAGCATAACAACCTGATAGAAAACATTTAACATGAAGAAAACTTTACTTTTATTTTTATTGTTACCCTTTTTTGGGTTTGCACAAGCCTTAAATGGAACGTATACTATTAATTCCGGAAATGCAGCGCCTTTTAATACTTTGCAAAATGCAATTGCTCGAATTAATTCAGTAGGAGTATCTGGACCTGTTGTGTTTTTATTAAATCAAAATCAAACTATTACTTCAACGCTTACTATTAATCAATTTAGCGGTACAAGTTCTACCAATAGATTAACAATTAGACCTGCTTCTGGTAGTAATGTGGTAATTTCTGGTGCGGTTGCTGGTCCCATGATAACTTTCAATGGAGCAGATAATATAATTATTGACGGAAATGATTCAACGACAGATAATAGATTAAGAATTTACAACACCTATAACGCAAGCCCCGAAACAACTAAGGCTGGAATCGCTCTTAATAGCAATGCAGATAATAATATTATCAGGAATCTGACAATTCAGCTGAATGTTGTTGATACTACAAAAGATGTATATACTATAGGAGTTTTTGCAGGTGGAAATTCTTTTGGTAGTACAGGTGTTAATTCCAACAACACTGTTTCTAAAGTAACTTTTACAAATGTGAGCCAAGCAGTTTTTGTTGATGGTTCAAACAACAATAACACAATCAACTGGACAATATCAGAAAATACAATTGGGTCTACCACAGATGCTAATAAACCATCGTTGGGTATCTATTTGAGTAATGTGAACGGATATACAATTGATAAAAATCTAATATCCGGAATTAGAAAAAATTCGAATTACAACAGCAGAACCGCTTCAGGGATTACCATAGTAGGAAGTAGTTCAGGTACAATCTCAAATAATAAAATCAGCGATATTGCAAATAATATATATAACAACGGAAGTTCTACAGCAGGAATATTTATAGATAACAACACTAGTACAACAATATATAATAATATTATCAGTAATGTTTACAACACTACAACTGATAATAATGATTATAACTATCATAATAAAGGTCAGGGCGTTTATATAAAATCAGGTTCAGGTTATAATATTTATCACAATACTATTGTAATGAATTATGCAAATGCAAGTGCATATTCTTCATGTTTATACTTAGAGGGTGGGTCTAACTATGATATTAGAAATAATATATTTTACAATTCACAATCAACTGGAACACAATATTCCTTCTTTTCAGCTGTTGGAGTTACAACATTAAACTATAACTGTCATTACGTAACAAATAATGCATCAAATTTTAACGCAAAAATTTCTGGGCAAGCCACTACATCCTTTGCAAACTGGAAAACAAATACAGGAAAAGATGCTAATTCCGTAAATTCTGCACCAGTATTTTTATCTGATTTCCACTTAAATACTACAAGTGCAGCAAACAATTCGCTTGCAGGTCAATTAATTTCAACAGTCACAACAGATATAGACGGAGAAGCAAGAGTAAAACCTTACATGGGTGCTGATGAAGTAGTAGCATGTACACCAACAGGTGACCAAAATACCTTTGGAACAAACTCATGGATTGGATATGTTTACAATTGGACCGGAGCAAATCCGAATCCGGCTAATCCAAATACAGTGCCTGTTTCTTCAACTTCAACTTATATTGGAACTGTAACCGAAAACGCGCTATTTGATAGAAATATTGGAAATGGAGCTGTAAATGGTGTTACAAGAACTATAAATTGTGACACTCCTCCAAGTGATAATTTCTTTGTTCGCTACAAAATGAGAACTACGACTGCCGCTGGTATTTACAACTTTACCATTGGCGGAGATGATGGTGTGCGTTTGTATATTGACGGTACCTTGGTGAATGTTGCTCCGGCAAATTCATATACTGGACATGGCTATAACTCATATGCCGCACAAGTAACATTAAGTGCTGGACAACACGATTTTGTTTTAGAATATTTTGAAATGGGAGGCGCAAGCAGGGTTTCATTTTCTTATGGAATTATTAGTACTGTTTTGGGTGCTAGCAATCCTCCTGGTATTGACAAATGGAATGTTTACGGTTATACTCTAGCAAATCTTGACCTTCCTGCTTACAGTTATGCTGGAAGTTATGTAGACAATAATCTTAACATTGCTACTACCGCTTTTTGGAATAGAGCTGTTTCACCGTATTCAGCAACTGGATGGAGCGGGGCACCGGTTCCTGTAGATAATTTTACTATAAGCTATAAAAGAAAAGGTTTCCCTTGCGGAAGATATAGAATCGTTGTAGCAAATTGCGATGATAATCTTCGAATTTACCATAACGGAACTTTAATTTACACAGCCGGTGGAAACATCAACAATAATACCGCAGCAGTAAACAATACAACTTACGATCTTGGTGCTGATTCTGAAATAGAAGTGCGTTTACAAGAAGATGCGGGAGACGCTCTTATGAATGTTAACTTTATACCTTCAACTGCGCCAGGTGATGCCGCAAATGCACCAACTGCTTCTGCTACAAAACAGCCAAGCTGTGCAGATAATACAGGTACAATTACTGTGACAGATCCTGCTTCGGGAACTGGATTCACATACAGCATTGACGGAACCAGTTACACTAATACTTCTGGTGTATTTACAAACTTAACCGCAGGTTCATATAATGTTACGGTTAAAAACACAAGCACGGGATGCATCTCTCCAGCAACTGTTATCACCATAACCCCACCAGCAGGAAAAGTATGGAACGGAAGCACAAGCACTTCTTGGAACACTCCTTCAAACTGGACTCCTTCAGGAGTACCGACAGCAACAGACTGTGTTGAAATTCCGAACGTAGCGGTTAAACCTCTTCTTGCTGCAAGTACTGGAACGTATTATGCTTATTCATTAACGGTTAATGATCAAGCGTCGTTGACTGTTGGTTCAAACAATACTATGCAAGTTACAAATGCCGTAACGGTTTTAGGAACGGGCCAATTGGTATTCGAAAACAATTCGAGCTTGATTCAGACTACCAATGCGACAAACAACGGTTATATTACTTACAAACGAAATACCCAGCCAGTAAGACGTTATGATTTTACCTACTGGTCAACGCCAGTGACAGGTGCAGACAACACTCTTCATAATTTGTCGCCAAATACATTGCTGGACAAATATTACAGTTATGATGCAGCTGGACAGAAATGGGTAATTAAAAACTACGGAAATGTCAATATGGAATACGGAGTTGGCTATATCGTGAGAGCTCCTCAATCTTACAGTACGACTGTTCCTGCTGTTTACACTGGATCGTTTATCGGTACGCCAAACAATGGGCCTTATACAATACACCCAGTTTCAGGAAATTGGAACCTTATTGGGAATCCGTATCCTTCTGCTCTTGATGCTGAAGAATGGATAGATGTAAACCACCTTGCCGGAACTGATATCGGAGCTTTGTACTTCTGGACGCATAACTCGCCTCCAAGCAGTGCCGTTAGCGGTAACGCTACAAACAACTACACCAGCAACGATTATGCGGTATTCAGTCTTACTGGTAGTGTTGCGACAACAAGCGGTGCAGCTAGCCCGAATGGTTACATCGCCGCTGGACAAGGTTTCTTTATACAGCCAGCCGGAAACTCAATTGTCTTCAACAACAGCATGCGAGTGGGAGGGAATAACGCTCAGTTCTTTAAAACAGCTAAGACTTCTAAAATTGAGAAAAACCGTCTATGGCTGAATTTCACCAACGCACAGGGAGCATTTAAGCAGGCTCTTATTGGATACGTTGAAAATGCAACTAACGGCATGGATACAAATTACGATGCCTTGACGATGGCAGGCAACAGTTATATTGATTTCTACAGCATAAACGATAAAGATCTTTTAACTATCCAAGCACGTGCGCTTCCTTTTGACAAAGCCGATATTGTTCCTCTTGGATACAAGACTACAGTAGCGGGGAATTTCACAATCGGAATCGATCATACTGATGGATTTTTTGCAGAGCAGGCTGTTTATCTTGAAGACAAGAAAACGGGAACAATCCATGACCTAAGAACTGCCGACTATACATTTACAACAACGGTGGGAACTTTTGCAGATCGATTCGCTCTTCGCTATACTTCTAAGACTCTTGGAACAGGAGACTTTGAAAATATTGAAGAAAGTATATTGATTGCGGTAAAAGATAAAACAGTAAGCATCACTTCGACTAAAGAAAACATTAAGGATGTCCTTATTTATAATATCGGAGGACAGGAAGTATACAACAAGAAAAAAGTCACGGCAACGGAACTGCAGATTAGCAACCTGCAGGTATCCGAACAAGTTTTGCTAGCAAAAGTAACCTTAGAAAATGGTCATATTGTTACTAAGAAAATCATTTTCAGATAAATAATAATAACCATCAAAAATCCGGCAATCAACATGCCGGATTTTTGTGCGTTCAAAAGGAATCTGAATTGAGTCAATCTAAACATCAAATACAATAACTGATTAACATTCAAAATACGAAAAAGAAATATTACGAAACTTTAACCGACCCAACCCCATGTTATCAAAACCAATTTTGAATCTTCATAGTTTATCTTTAAAAAGCTTAGGAATTCTTTTTTTCCTGATTTCTTTTAAAACTATAAGCCAGACAACCGTTACCAGAATTCATACAGACTGGAACGGATATTGGACATCTAACTCTACAACAGGTGTAGGTAATCGTCCGAATACAGAAAATAATCTTCTCGCTTTTTTATGGAATGGCACTACCTATTCTACCGGTGTAAATGATGCCACTCTTACCACAAGAGGAGTTAGTTTTAATGCTCAAAAATACCGAGCTTTAAAAATTCAAACCATCGGAATTGATCCAAGCACCTATTTCCTTCAAGGCGCTATGATAGACGGATCCAATTCAACTGCAACTTTGACGCCGCCTCTAATGGGGGCCACTTCGACTGGTCCGGAACTTGCTTCCCGACTTACTGATGGGGTAAACGGACTTACACTTGGAACTGGTATTGCAAACATCAAAGCAGGAACAGCCGAATTTAAAATCGGAACAAACAATCTTACCATTTCGGGTATTGAGGATAATATCCCTGATTTGATTATAACTCAGGTTGCCGAACCGGGTGGTACGCCAGACTCATTTAGATTCGTGGATGCTTCTGGAGCAACAGTTGGAAACTCCTTATCTGTTTCTTTTGGATCTGTAACTGCCATTGGAACTTACAGTCTAGATTTATTTAGAGCCGATAATGGCGCAATGGCTTTTACGGCTGCGGCTACCCGAGATATCCGAATAGTTGGAATAGAAACCAAGTCGTTTGGAATTACGCCTGCAAATGCTTCGCAAGTTGACCGCTTTATTGTAACTTTCTCTGGAAACTCCGATTGTGCTTTTATTGCCTTTAATACAAGTTCACTAAAAATAGCTGAATTGAGTATGATCAAAAGAGCATCAATTGCTACTTGCGGTAAATTAGGCGATACTGTTACTTATACTTTTGATATCAAAAATACTGGTGAAGTGCCTGTTACCAACATTTCTGTTACCGATCTTATGCCGGGCTTAACCATTACAGGCAATTCTATTCCGAGTTTGGCTGCAGGTGCCTCTACAACACTTACAGGAACTTATACCATCACGGCAGCCGATGTCGCAGCCGGAAGGATTACTAATACAGCAAAAGTTACAGGAACAGATCCATCTTTAAACATTGTCGAGGATATTTCAGGACAGACTTATACCGACAACATCGCAACAGTAATCGATTTACTACCACCCCCTACCATCGGCACAGTAACCAATACAACTTGTTCTGCATTAGGAAGTGTAGTGCTGAACAATCTGCCATCAGGAAACTGGACTTTAGAAAGAACTCCTGGAGGCGTTGTAACCAACGGTTCTGGAACTACGGCAACGATTACTAATATTCCTGTCGGCACATCATACTCATTTAGAGTAACCAACAGTACTGGCTGTAAATCACCTTCATCCACAACGTTTAACATAACCAACCAGTCATCTACAACATGGAATGGTACAATTTGGTCAAATGGAACGCCTGATAGTTCAAAAGGAGTAACTTTCTCTGGACCCTATACGATAACATCAGATTTAACTGCGTGCTCTTTAACTGTTAATTCTGGTGTAAATCTTGTAGTTCCGACAGGCGTTACATTAAACATAACAAATGCTGTTACTGTTTCCGCAACAGGTTCATTAACTTTTGAAAACAATTCAAGCCTTGTTCAGATTAATAATGTTGCCAACACTGGAAATATCGTATACAGACGTATTACAACTCCCGTGCGTCGTTACGATTTTACGTATTGGTCTGCTCCGACTTACAGTGCTTCGTATAAGCTTAATACTTTATCTTCAAATACATTATTAGATAAATATTACAGTTATAATGCCACTACTCAAAAATGGGTAATCAATAATTACGGAACTTTGACAATGATGCCGGGTATAGGTTATATTGTTCGTGCGCCTCAATCGTATAGCACTACTGTTCCAGCGACTTTTTTGGCATCTTTTGTAGGTGTTCCTAATAATGGAGACATCCCTGTAACAACGGTTACTGGAAATTGGAATCTAATCGGAAATCCGTATCCATCTGCTGTCGATGCCGAAGATTTCATCAGAATCAACGGTCTTGCAGGCACAAATGTTGGTGCATTGTACTTCTGGACACATAATACATCTCCAAGCGCAGGAATTCCGGGAGACAAGACTAACAATTATAGCAGTAGCGATTATGCAGTATTCAGCCTTGTGGGTGGAGTTAAAACCAGCAACGGAGCGGCGAGTGTAGATGGTTACATTGCTTCTGGCCAGTCGTTCTTTATTCAACCAACAGGAACTTCGGTTATTTTTAACAATGCTATGCGTGAAGCTGGACACAATACACAGTTTTTCAAAACAAACAGAACCGAAAAAAATCGTCTTTGGTTAAATTTCAGCAATAATGAAGGAGCGTTTAAACAAACTTTGATAGGATATATAGAAAATGCAACCAACAAAATGGATCCCAACTACGATGCCGTAACCATGGGCGCAAATAGTTATGTGGACTTTTACACTATCAACGATACAGATAATTTAACCATTCAGGCACGTGCACTTCCTTTTGATGACGCAGAGATAATTCCGCTGGGATACAAAACCACTTTTGCGGGTGATTTCACGATTGCTATAGACCAAGGAGAAGGTTTATTTGCAAATCAGGCTGTTTATCTCGAAGACAAAAAAACAGGTACAATCCACGATTTAAGAAATGCTGATTATACATTTACGTCGACAGTAGGAACTTTTACAGATCGTTTTGTATTGCGTTACACCTCTAAGACACTCGGCAACGATGATTTCGAAAATATCGAAAATGGTGTTTACACTTCCGTGAAAGCCAAAACGATTACCATCAATTCTTCAAAAGAAAACATTAAAGAGGTCTCGATTTACAATATCGCCGGACAATTGGTTTTCACTAAAAAGAAAATTAATGCATCTGAATTAAAAATTAATAATCTGCAAATGGGCGAACAGGTTTTATTAGTCAAAATAATTTTAGAAAACGACCATGCAATAAATAAGAAGATCATTTTCAATTAATTCGAACCGATTTTCAATAAAAAAAATCCATTCCAGAGATTCCGGAATGGATTTTTTCTATTTAGGGCTGTAACAATCTATGCTTTTTCAATCAAAATACTGACTGCGTTTCCGCCGAAACCTACTGCATTTATCAAAACTTTTTTGATTGGTTTTTGCTCAAAATCTGATTTAGCAAAAGGCACTCCGATAAAAGTATTGTGTTTTATCATTAATAATGCAAGCTCAAGGCTTAAGAGTCCCGATGTTCCAAAAGTATGCCCTATTTTCCATTTATTGGTGGTTAGCAATGGTAACGGAGAACCAAATACTTTTTCTATTGCACGAAGTTCTGTCAAATCTCCTTTTATGGTTCCTGGAGCATGCATCACGATAACGTCGATGTCGTTTAGTTTTTCGTTTTGTAAAGCCATTTTCATAGATTTCTGAAAACAGTCTGCCTCTGCAGAAATTGAAATATTATGTTCCAAAATTTCTGTCGCATATCCAAAACCGCTGATGTACGCAATTGCATTTTCTTTTTCTCCTGCTTCGAGACAGCATACGGCAGCGCCTTCACCCAAAACCATTGTATTTTGTGTTTTATCAAAATCAAATGCTAGATTTGGCCAAGATTCTTCATCAATATTTATTCTAGAGTAGATTTTGAGTGCACGCATCTGTGCAATTGTAAAATCTGTCAAAGGCGCTTCGCTCCCTCCCGCCAAAAATTTAGTTGCCATTCCTGAATTCAGCCAAGCGATTCCGTTTAAAACAGCATGCAAAGCTGTTGAACAGGTAATGGAATGCGAAATTTCAGGACCATTATTCTGAAGATCATGAGCAATCCAAGATGAAATATTTCCTAAAGTAGTCGTCGGCGAGGCCAATGTCTGCGCTTTTCCGTTCTCCAAATATTCCTTATAATGTTTTTCGAACAAATCTGTTGCTCCTCTAGACGAACCTATATTGATTCCAAAAACATCCTCTTTTGTCCATCCAGCATTCTTAACCGCAGTTCTAGAAGCTGCCAAAGCAAACAAAACAGAATTGTCTAGAAATTTATACTTAACATCAGATTCTCTAATTTCATTTATAATTTCTTTCGATGCCACGCTCAAAGCAGCAACAGGAGTTTCCTGATTATCTAAAAATTGCTTTGTAAAACAATGTTGAGGAAAAAGATAGTTCTCCCAAACTTCTGTTTCTGTATTTCCCAACGGAGAAATAGACGAAAAGGCGGTTATAGAGATTTTAGCATTCAATGTATTGATTTTTAAATGTTTTCGACAAACAAACCATATAAATGATATAACGAAATTTAAACTTTTGCACAGCGTGACGTTAGAATAATTTATACCATTTCGATTGCTTCTTCAATGGTTTTATAAACTTTTTCAAGTTGTTTGTCTGTCATAATATATGGAGGCAGTATATAAACGATATTACCAACTGGTCTTAAGACAACGCCGTTTTCGATAAAGAAATTGTATAGTTTGGTTCGCATAGAACCGTAATAGGTTTCTTCGGAATCCGATTTTATTTCGACAGCAAAAATAACTCCCAAGGTTCTTGCAGTTATCACTTTCGGATGTTTTTCAATCTTTTCCTGAAACAAAAGATGACTCTTATGTATTCTTGTAATGTTTTCCTGCATTTCCGGAGTCTGCAGCAAATCGATACTGGCCAAAGCAGCCGCACATCCTGTCGGATTTGCCGTAAAAGTATGTCCGTGAAATAATGCTTTATTGATGTCGTCATCATAAAAAGCTTCAAAAATATCCTGAGTAAAAGTGGTGATTGCCATCGGAATAGTGCCTCCCGTTAAGGCTTTAGACAAACAAATCATATCCGGTTGTTCGGTTGCATGATCCATAGCAAAGTTTTTGCCTGTTTTTCCAAAACCTGTCATTACTTCATCTGCAATAGTCAAAATGTTATTCTTTTTGCAAATCTTGATGAGTTTGTCTAAAGCTTCGGGTTCGTACATCACCATTCCGGCAGCGCCCTGAACCAAAGGTTCAAAGATAAATCCGGCACAATTATGTTTTTTTATGACTTCTTCCAAAGCATCAAAGCTTGCCTGTTCTTTTCCTTTTACCGGAACCGGAACTCGGACCACATCAATAAACATTCCCTGAAAAGCCATCGTGTAAAAAGAAATCCCACTAGCAGCCATTGCGGCAAAAGTATCTCCGTGAAAAGCATTTTCAAAAGCTATAATAGTGGTCTTTTTTTCGCCTTTATTAAAGAAAAACTGCAAGGCTACTTTTATCGCCACTTCAACTGCGGTCGATCCATTATCCGAGAAGAATATTTTCTTTTGGTTTTTCGGCAGTATTTCCATCAGTTTTTCTGCCACTTTTACAGCGGGTTCATGTGTAAAACCTCCGAACAAAACATGTTCTAAGGTCGTAAGCTGCTTGTAAATGGCATCGGCAATCGTTTTATTGCTGTGCCCAAACGGATTTACCCACCAAGAAGCAATTGCATCAATATATTCCTTATTGTTTTCGTCCCAAAATAATGCGCCTTCAGCTTTTGTAATGGCAATAGGTGCCGAAGCAGTTTTGTGCTGCGTATAAGGATGCCAGAGATATTGGCTGTCTTTTTCTACTAAACCCATATTTATTTTAAAATGAGATAATTGAACAGAAAACAGAGAGAATAGAGAATGGAATATAGAGGAAAGAGAAAAAACTAACTCTAAACTCAACGATAGTTATCGATGCCCTATATTCTACACTCAAACCCCTATATTCTATTCTCCACATCTATATTCTATATTCTATTCTCTATATTATACATTCTACAAATCCATAAGCTTTTCTCGAAACAAGTCAGCATATTCACGAATTACATTTTGGTCAAAAAATGGTTCCTCATCTATTCTACCAATGCATTTAATTCCGGTTTTATTTAGAATCAAACTTTCTGTTGATTTGTTTTCGCTTCCGCTAAAGATAATTCCGTCGACTTTAGATCCGTTACGCTGAATTGCTTCAATAGTCAACAAGGTATGATTTATACTTCCCAAATAATGCCTTGAAACTACAATAATTTTATAATCTGGCCGAATCAAGTCTGCAATCGTATCTTTTTCGTTTAAGGGAACAAAAATTCCTCCCGCTCCTTCAATCACGAGATGATTTTCTGTTTTTGGTTCCTGAATTTCCTTTAAATCAATGGTGATTCCGTCAATCGCAGCGGCCAAATGCGGACTAGCCGGCGTATTCAATTTGTAACTGTTTTCGAAGATTTTAGTTTTTGTATTCGAAATTCTAGCTTTAATCTTATGACTGTCCGAATTATCTAAATCTCCAGCCTGAACTGGTTTCCAATAATCAGCTTCTAAGGCTTCGACAATAATAGAAGAAGCAATTGTTTTTCCAACATCGGTAGAAATTCCGGTAACGAATATTTTCATAACTTTTTTGAATCTGCTTTTGATGCTGTAAAAGTACCAATAAAACAAAACCCATCAGTTACGATGGGCTTACTTTTATTCTTCTTTTAATTCGTCTATTACTTTTCTGATTTCTTTAGCATATTTTCCGTAGAAACATCTTACTGTCCATTCCAGCAAAATTCCCATAAACAAAATGCAAAAAACAACTATGAAAAAAACACTTATTAATTGTTCATTGTTGAAATCCGTTATTTGAAATCCTCCTGGCTTTATAGAATATTTATCATAGAAAAGCCCAATCGAAAACAACACTAAAAAAGGCGTTAGGGCAAATCCAAACGTTTTGTACAGCTCCATATTCAATCTTATATCAAAATAAGTTTCGTAAAGACTATCTTTCGTTTTTAACGTAATATTATTTAATCTTCTGTAAAACAGATAAAGCTTTGTCAAATAATACACGCAAACCGCAAAAAAGATACTGAAGAGCAGATAGAAAGGTGCAATCCACTTTTGCGAAAAACCATATAAAAAAGGCGTCGCCCCTATTGCCAATACAGCTATTACTTGCATAATCAAATCATTTCTCAGGTTTCTTCTGATTTTGCCCAAAGGCGTATTTGCCGATTCGATTTTCTCTAAATTCGGAAGAACAATATTCTGAGGCTTTTCATTGTTCCATGCGTTTTGTATATCGTTAAAATCCATATCCTTGATTTTTAATAATTTCTTTTAATTTTTCTTTTGCTCTGTTTAATTTTACTCTGGCATTTCCCTCAGAGATTCCAAGATTCTCACCAATTTCTTTATGCGAGAAACCCTCGAGCTGATAAAATATGATTGCTTTGTCGATTTTTTCGAGTTTCTGTACCGCCTTGTAAAAATGGTCTAACTGACTTTCTTTTATAGCCGAATCGCCTTCATCATCTTTTATGTTTTCAGATGCGATTTCATATTTATCTACTTTACGTTTTTCTTTCCTCAAAAAAACAATTGAAGTATTTACCGCCACACGGTACATCCAGGTCGAAAACTGACTTTCATTCCTAAAAGTATCATACGATTTCCAGAGCTGACATACAATTTCCTGAAATAAATCCTGCTGGTCATCATGATTGTCCATGTACATCTTAGAAACTTTGTACAAAATCCCTTTATGACTTTCGATTCGGTTTAAAAATTCTTGTTCTTTCTGTTTCAAAATAAACTTAATTCAGTACTGGTTTTACACTATATCCCGCTTTTCTTAATAAATTGATTACACCATACTCACCACCCAAATGCGCCGACCCGACAGCAAAAAACACACTTTCTTTTTTCATTAGTTCAGGCATAATTTTAACCCAGTTAAGATTTCTGTTATCCAAAATCTGCTTTTTGGTTTTTTCACTGGTCACTTTTTTATCTGTAACAATGTCATATAAGCCATTTAGATTTTCTACCTTATATTCAGCAATAAGCTTAATCGCTTCCTCTCCGTTAGATTCTTGTAGCAATGTAATCATTTCGTCATTTGTGTAAGCACCTTCAAACATTGCAAATTGAAACTTAACTGTTTCAAGTCCGCCAACTTCGATGTTTTTCTTTTTAGCCATCTCTATAAATTCCATTTCATAGAATTTCATGTCTGAACAGCCAAAAGATTTCATCGAAATAAGGCTCATTATAGACATCAGACTAAAATTATCCACTTGCTGCACAGACATTCCGGTTCTCTTTTTCAGAATAGCATCTAAGCTAGCCAATTGTTCAGAACTCAGTTTTTTGCTCAAAGGCTCTTTTCCCATTGCCATTTTCTGCATATCCAAAGTCTCGTTAGGATCCGCAAAATTGATTTCTAAAACGAGTTTATTTGAAGCTTCAAATGCTTTTTTTGTCTTTTCGCTCAAAAAATAGTCTGGCGAACAAATCATATGTATTGTCCCGTATAAGTATGAAGGTTTTTCCAGTCCGTTTCCCGAAACCTCCCACAGAAGCGTTTTCTCTAGTTTTGGAGCCGTTTCCTGAGCTTTTGCCGTAAAACCGATTGCCAATATAAATACTATTACTAATTGGATTAAATTTTTCATTTTGTTGATTGATTAGTTGATGAGTGATTGATTGAAATTTGATTGATGATTGAAACTTCTTCTAGTATTTAGTACTTTTTTTTCTCTGCCATGAGGCCAAAACTCCCACAAATAAACAGACAGTGATAATGATACCGATAATTTTTATTAGAAAGTAGCTTACCAAGCCTAACAAAAATCCTATAGAAGCATAAAAGATAATTTTAGAAAAATTTTCTTTTGACGAAGTTAATTTTGATTTCATAGCATTTATTTTTTTGATTACGACTCGTAAGTGATAAAACAATCAAAACGTTACAAAAAAAATTAAACTATTTTAAGAAAGCGAGTAAATACAAGGGATGAGAAGTGTGTTTTTTTTAACCCTTCGCTGTTGTTGTCGAATTTTTTCCTTTTTTGAGATTTATCGGTATAGATATCAAATCTCATAAATCTGTATCCGTTAAATCCGCTACCTAATACACGAAATTCCTTAGCAATTCTAATACTTGAGTTATTTCTTCCTCAGTATTGTAACTATGAATGCAAAAACGAAGACGCTCTTGACCTTCGGGAACGGTAGGCGATAAAATGGCTTTGATATCAAAACCTTTGTCCTGAAGTTCCTGTGCAAGATTTTTAGCATTTTGGTTCCCTGGGATAAGGGCAGATTGTATTGCCGACTTACTGCGGACAAAAATGGGTTTTAATCCCAAGAGGTTTTTCTGTCGATTGAAAAAAACAATATTCTGGCGAAGCTTCTCGATTGTTTCTTTTTCGCTTTCCAAATGCTCATAGGCCGTCAAAATTGTAGCGACAGAATGTGGAGATAATCCGGTCGTGTAAATAAAACTTCGGGCAAAATTTATGAGATATTCTCGAAGTTCAATACTTCCTAAAATAGCTGCGCCATGATTGCCAAGTCCTTTTCCGAATGTCATGATTCTAGCAAAAATTCGGTTATGCAATTGAAGGTCTTGCGTCAATCCTTCACCTCTTTCTCCAAAAACGCCTAAAGTATGCGCTTCATCGACAACCAAAAAACAATTGTATTTTTCGGAAAGAAGCACAAGTTCCTCCAAATTTGGACAATCGCCATCCATAGAAAAAACAGTTTCGGTTACAATGTAAATATTGGCCTCTGGAAATTTTACAACCAAACGTTCCAAATCTTCAAAATCATTGTGAAGAAACTTGTATGATTTGGCATTAGACATCAAAATTCCATCTCGAATAGAAGCATGGCTTAATTCATCATACAAAATAACATCATTTCGTTGCGGTACAGCACTAAAAAAGCCAACGTTGGCATCATAACCCGAATTAAATAGTAAAGCCGATTCTGAGTCGTGAAATGCCGCGATAAATGATTCTGCTTGCTGATACAGCGAATGGTTTCCTGAAATGAGCCTCGAACCCGTTGCGCCGTTCTGGATAATATCATTTTCAATAAGGTAATGATGTGCCAGTTTAAAAATCGATTCCGACTTTGAGAAACCGATATAATCATTTGACGAAAAATCTACCAGATTATTAAAACTTGGCAGTTGTCGGAATGAATTATTTTGTTTTCTCGTTTCGAGCTTCTGAATGAGGTTTTGGGCTAGTTTCATAAAAACAAAGTTATGAAATTGATCCTAATTAAATAACAGCAAGCCAAAGGCCGACCTATCGTTTAGATTCGTATTAAGTGACTACATAAAATTTTTATCGATAAGTAAAATCGTTATTTAATAATTAATTATCGTTTTTCGATAATTTTTATATATTTGCAACGAATCAAAAACCTAAATCATCATGAACCCAATAAAACATTTTGCATCATTGCTCTATTTTGCGGTACTATTTGCAATTATAGCTTATTCGTTTTCTCTTGTCACAACAGTGTTGGGAAAATTTTTTGGAAACGACGGACAGTTTATCATAAAAAATGGTAATTCTACCATCGTAATGGGAAACAAAACTTCTGAAGGATATTATGTGCCTGTCGCACTAACTTTACAAATTCCAGATACTATAAGAAAAAATCAGGGAGGTATTGGTGTACATGCAGCAGACTCTTATCCGCAAATAACCAGAACATATTTAGAAGACAATAAGGTGGCCAAAGCCATAAACCTCTACAATGTTAGCTCTGAAAGCAATCGAATGTCGGTTGGCTCCGATGGAAATGGCAATTATCTGCATAAACAATCCAATAGATTTAAATTTATAAAATATGCCCCAAAAGGAGATTCAGCTTATTTAAAAATGTTGACTAATGAACCTTCTACCAATGCCATGCTAGCTATAAGAGAACATCTAAACAGTCTAATTCTGATTCTAAAAATGATTTTTCTAGCATTGATTTTAAGAGAACTGGCCAAGGAAATATATTTTTCAAAATCTCTTTCAACTTATATTAAAAGATTAGGCTATGTGTTTCTTTTCTCCCAATTAGTCCCTATAATTTACAGCTTTCTTGACACTAATTTATTTGGCTATATAATGATCGAACCTCAAGTTTTAGCATCTTTGCAGGATGTTTATTTCCAAAATTTAAGCGTTACTTTTAATCCAACTCTAGACATAGAATTTTATGCCGTACTTTTAGGAAGCATTTTGGTATTGCTAACCAAACTGATTGAAAGAGGACGCTCATTAGAAGAAGAAAACGAATTAACTATTTAAATTATGCCTATTATCATCAACTTAGACGTAATGCTTGCAAAACGCAAAATGCGCTCAAACGAACTGGCAGAAAAAATCGGCATTACAACGGCTAACCTTTCTATATTAAAAACCGGAAAAGCAAAAGCAATTCGTATTTCGACCTTAGAAACCATCTGCGAAATATTGGAATGCCAGCCAGGAGACATTATGGAATATGTAAAAGAATAAAGTGTATCCCAATAAAAAAGCCAGACTAACTGTCTGGCTTTTTGTATTATAGAATTGTTTTAGTCTGCTAAAACAATAATTTTATTGTCTTTCATCTCGATAGTTCCCGAATTAATCTCCAAAGTATAAGTCTGGTCATTTACTTTCGTGAATTTATCTGCTGCCTCCTTAGAGAAACTGAAGCTTGGAGCTGCAATCTTAATTGTACCTTTTTCTAAAATAGAAACAATTGGCGCGTGATGATTCAAAATCTGAAAGCTTCCATCAACTCCTGGCAAAGTAACCGAAGTAACTTCTCCCGAAAATAATTTTGCTTCTGGTGATACTATTTCTAAAATCATATTTTTTAAGTTAGAAGTTATTTGTTAAAAGTTAAAAGTTACGAAACGTATAACCTTTAACTTCTAACTTTTAACTTTATTTTTATGCTTCAGCTAACATTTTCTCTCCAGCTTCGATTGCATCTTGAATAGATCCTTTCAAGTTGAAAGCTGCTTCTGGAAGGTGATCTAACTCACCATCGATGATCATGTTGAAACCTTTGATAGTATCTTTAATATCAACTAATACACCTGGAATACCTGTAAATTGCTCTGCTACGTGGAATGGCTGAGACAAGAAACGCTGTACACGACGTGCTCTAGATACCGCAAGTTTATCTTCTTCAGATAACTCCTCCATACCTAAGATTGCGATGATATCTTGTAATTGTTTGTATTTTTGAAGAATTTCTTTCACTCTTTGTGCACAGTTGTAGTGCTCATCTCCTAAGATATGTGGAGTCAAAATTCTTGAAGTAGAATCTAACGGGTCAACCGCTGGATAGATACCTAACTCAGCAATTTTACGAGACAATACTGTTGTAGCATCTAAGTGCGCGAAAGTTGTAGCCGGCGCCGGGTCAGTTAAGTCATCCGCAGGAACGTAAACCGCTTGTACAGATGTAATAGATCCTTTGTTTGTAGAGGTAATACGCTCTTGCATCGCACCCATCTCAGTTGCTAATGTTGGTTGGTAACCTACCGCAGATGGCATACGACCTAAAAGTGCTGATACCTCAGAACCTGCTTGTGTAAAACGGAAGATGTTATCAACGAAGAATAATACATCTTTTCCTTGGTCTGATCCAGCTCCGTCACGGAAATACTCAGCGATAGATAATCCTGAAAGTGCTACACGAGCACGAGCTCCAGGTGGCTCATTCATTTGTCCGAAAACGAAAGTAGCTTTAGACTCTCTCATTCCTGGCATATCTACTTTAGATAAATCCCATCCTCCATTTTCCATAGAGTGCATGAAATCATCACCGTATTTAATAATTCCTGACTCTAACATCTCACGAAGCAAGTCATTTCCTTCACGTGTTCTTTCACCTACTCCCGCGAATACTGAAAGTCCACCGTGACCTTTTGCGATATTGTTGATCAACTCCTGAATCAATACTGTTTTACCAACACCAGCACCACCAAACAATCCAATTTTACCTCCTTTTGCGTAAGGCTCAATCAAATCGATTACTTTAATACCTGTGAATAAAACTTCAGATGAAGTTGATAAATCTTCGAATTTTGGAGCTGGTCTGTGAATTGGCAAACCGTTTTCTCCTGTTTTAGGCAAGTCTCCTAAACCATCAATTGCGTCTCCAACAACATTAAATAATCTACCATATACGTCTGGACCGATTGGCATTTGGATTGGATTTCCAGTTCCAACTACTTCATATCCTCTGCTTAAACCGTCTGTTGAGTCCATCGAAATGGTACGAACAGTGTTTTCACCAATATGAGATTGTACTTCTAGAACTAAGATAGTTCCGTCTTTTTTAGTGACTTCTAGTGAATCATAAATTTTTGGAAGTTCAACATCCTTACCGTTGAAAACTACGTCAACTACTGGTCCAATGATTTGAGCAACTTTTCCTATTACTTTTGACATTACTTATGTATTTATTAAATAGCTATTTAGGTTTATCGAAAATACCTCTTTTTTCAGAGCGCAAAGATAATTTTTTAAAATATAAAATCAATTTTTTTTTCATAAAAAATAGAATGATTTTGTTTGATTCCTAAAAGTCTGTCGTAAAATCATAAAAACTTCATTTTTTTACAAAACCAAAAAACCGCTGTATTTATAGAAATCAGCGGTTTTTTATAAATATTACGTTCTTCTTTTAAGGAAGCGTTGCAGGATACTGGATTGGATACACTCCTAAATCTACATGACGCAAGGTCGCACCGTACTTGGCGTTTATAGCATCAATAAAAATATTCGCAATCAAACCATATCCTCTAGCACTAGGATGAACACCGTCTAAAGAAAATGCTCCACCAGTGGCAAAAGAAGAACTCATTGTGTAATTCCCAAATCTAATTCCGCCATTTGCTAATTGCGTCATAGTCGCTCTTGTATCTACAAATGCAAGACCTTTTTCTTTAGCAACAGCTTCTATAGTTACATTATATGCATCTGTAGCTTTTCTAATCTCTGCAATTTCTGTTGGAATCAGAACATGTTTATCCTGCAAAGGATAAGAAATTCCAAATGCATTCAGCGGTGCTGGCGGCGCCATACCAATTCCAGAGTTAGCTGAAGTAGGAGCAGTTCCAATATCGGCTCTTGTGGTCAGCACTACTAAATCAGTCGCTTTAGCTTGTCTAGCCTGTCCAAAAACAAGGCCGTAAAAAGCAGCATTCTGTGCCCCTACTAACGGCGTAAATTCAGCAATTAAACCGGAAGTCAAATTCTCAAGGGATTCGTCTTTTATTAACATAGGACTAGCTCCAGTTTCAGAAAGCAGATTAATCCTGTCTCCAGCACCTAACTTAGTCAAAACCAACTTCAACGGTCCATATAATTGCGTGTTAAGGGCTTTAATTGTAGCCACACCTACAGCTTCATTATTTTTCCCAATCAATTTAGGAGTAAGCGGATTATAAGGAACTGTTGTAAAATGAGGTAAAGTTGTTATATAAGGTAAATTTGCCACAACACCTTTAGCACCCTTCGCTGTTAACGCTGTAACCAAATTAGTATACACACTTGCAAAAACTGTTGGATCTGTAATATCGCTTCCGCCATATGTTGCTGGATTAGGATTTCCTGTTTGATCCTTTCCTGTTCCTCCAGAAGTTGCGTATGCCAAAACATCATTCCCTCCAATAAACAAAGAGAAAAAAGTTGGGTCTTGAACTACTGCATCGGCTATAACAGTTGCCGCAGGAGTACTCGAAAATCTTGCAAAATATGGATTAGCTGCACCTGTTGCCACACCAGCAACATTTCCATAGTTTGCCGCTATTAAATGATAACTTTTCGCACCTGGAACACCTAAGTTATTAAATGTACCTGTTAAATGTGCAGTAACTTCTGTACTTGGTCTTCCCGCCACACTTATTGGAGTCTGAGTCGCTCCATCAAAAGACAAACGCGTACCAGCAATTACATTTCCACCCAAAAGCAAACCTCCAACATTGTCATTCATCAAGGGTTGGGTAAAAGCTCCTCCTCCAGCAGCAGCGAATTGTTGCGACAAGATATTAGGATAAGAATTCTCCTGCCCTTTTTTAAACAATGCATTATCACTATAGCCTGCCGCAAAAGAATCTCCAAGAGCAACATACTTTGTAAAAACCGCAGAACCCGGGGTTACAGGAACTTCTGCAGGAGTATCATTATTATCGTCGTTATTACAAGCGGCCATAACAGTCAAAGAAACCAATAACAGCCATTTTATATTTTTTTTCATCTTAGTACTTTTTAAAATTATTATCTCTTTCATTTTCAGCAGACAATCATTACGGATTGATTGTCCATGAAGCAAACCACATCTGCCCAATTGCTCCGGCTCCAATTACCTGAAGATAATCTGATCCAAAAAGGTTTGTAGCACCAACTTTGATAACCGATTTCCATTTTGGAAGGGCATAATTTACCTGAGCATCCAAAACAGTATTCTCTGGAATCATTCCGTCTCCGAAAGAAGACTCCCATAAATACTCAGAGTTCCATCTAACATTTACATTGAAACCTAGGTTTTTGATTAATTTTGCATTTCCTAAAGACGCTTTAATTCTGTGTTTTGGCGTATTAAATCCTGCTACGAAATCGGGATCGTCTTCCTGATTGAAGTTAAATTGCGCATAATTATAATTTACGCCTAATTCAAAATCCTTATAAACTTTCTTAGCCAATCCAACTCCAACACCAAATGACGAAATTTGAGCTGTCGTATTGGTATAAACCTGATAAACTCTTCTATCTCCAAAAGCAAGCGCCTGATAAGATTGTGGCGTACCAACCGTACCATAATAAGGAGAGATAACTCTTGCCGTATTCATAAAATCATTATAAATATTATAATAAGCATTTAAATCTACCGACAAGTCATTTTGAATCACTGTGCGATATCCTGCTTCAAAAGCTTGAACTTGTTCTGGTTTTACCAATCCAATATCAGCTATTTGAAGATCTGCTACATTACCCGAAGCCCCAAAAGCCTGAACCGATGCTACAGTATACGCATTACGATAAGCATTTTGACCAGACATATTAACGGTTGCTGGTTGTCCGGCCGCTTGCCCAGCAGCACTAACATTTACAGTTTCCTGAAAACGATCCAAATTTTCTGGCGCGGAACCAATTAAAGCAAAAGGCCCTAAATCTAGACCAATATACTGATCTTGCGTTGTTGGGTTACGGAAACCGGTTTGGTAAGACAATCTGAAATTATGGTTTTTATTTTCTCCTGCAGAATATACAAAAGATACTCTTGGAGAAACATTTCCGTCAAAATTCTGGCTTTTGTCATAACGAAGCGAACCTGTAAATTTTAATCTGTCGTCTAAGAATTTTTTCTGAATTTGAGCATATGCACCATATTCTTTATATTCAAGCGGGCCGTCATAATCTGTAAAGATTGTTCCTTCAGAATTCATAACATATTTTCTCCACGAACCTCCTACTTGCAACTCTGCCCATTTGATAATGTCCTTGAAATTATAATTTACATCTGAATGATATAATTTTGAATGATCAATAAATTTAGCTCCCTGTGTCAAATCTGGATTTGCCACAACGGTTTTAAGTGCCTGGTTAAACTGTGGGCTTCCTGGTTCAAATCTTGGAGAACCTGTTGGTTGCGGAATAAAAGAGATTTGCGATGGCAACACATTGTAATCAGCAAAATTTCTTGCAATAGCGGCAGATTCGTTCGCATTTGTTCCCATAACCGCACCTGCATATTGGTAAGCCGTTGCGTAATTGGTAAACCATTCCTGATCTGATTTTGCAGCTCTGTTAACATTCCATGCCGCAAATCTCATATCGTATGAGTTTCCTGCATCTTCACTTGTAAAATAAACACGACCAAAAAAGTTTTTGCCTTTTACTTCAAACTTACCTTGTTGCATCAAGAAATCCTTCAAAGCATATCGGTTTGCACCTTGGTAAATTGTGCTCCCTGTACCAATTTTATATTGAAGTATAAATTCGGTATCATTCGCCCAAGGCTTTACATGCGCACTGAAATCAGCTTTCATACTCTGAACTTTATTATCGGTCAAATCTTGTTCACGATAACCCGTTCTGCTCACCTGTCCTACATTCGGAATAAAAGTGGTCACCTCGTCACCATAAATATTCAAACCGTCGTAATTCTGATTTGTTGCATGGCCGATAGTACCACCAGTCATGCTTCTTGTATCGGCCGCAATCCATTCAGACGCTTCCATATAAGTGAAGTTAGCTTTTAAAGCAAAATGTTTTGTGAATGCTTTTGCCGCCCTGATTCCAAAATCATTATAATCATTAGTGCCAGCAACTTTCTGCGTTGTCTGTCCATATTTATAATAAACGCTTATCCCTTCATTTGTAAACGGACTTTTACTGGTCATAAACATAATTCCATTAAAAGCATTTGCTCCGTAAAGCGCAGAAGATGCACCTGGAAGAAGCTCAACGCTCGCCACGTCTATATCAGAAACACCAATAAGATTTCCTAATACAAAGTTTAAAGCTGGAGATGAATTATCCATTCCGTCAACAAGCTGCATAAAACGAGTATTGGCTACAGTGGCAAAACCACGTGTATTTACAGATTTAAAAGAAATACTGCTGGTATTAAAATTTACCTCTTTTAAGTTTTCTAAACCATCATAAAAAGTTGCCGCCGTAGTATTTTTTATTTCCTGAATCCCCATTCTTTCAATGGTAACCGGCGATTCAATCACCCTTTCTGGTGTTCTGGAAGCAGAGACTACAATTTCGTCTAGTTTAGTTTCTTCATCTTTCAGCACCACATTTATTTTCTGACTTACTGAAGTGACACTGATTGTAGCCGATTCAAACCCAATTGCCGTCACCTTTATCGAGAACGGAAGCTTGGCATTTGTAGTTAATTTGAATGTCCCGTCAAAATCAGTAGCTGCACCGCCACTATCGCCAACAACAACAATATTAGCACCAGGAATAGATTGTTTGTTACTATCCGTAACAGAACCTGTAATTGTATTCTGCGCAAAGGATATTCCGCTGAAAAACAACATAATTAGCAAATAGATTCTCATGTGGGTTTGTTTTTTAGTTAGTTTATATAGCCAAAATACAACTATTTTTAGTATTAATAAAAAAACGTTAAAAAAAATTAATATTCACCACAAAAAACAGGTAAATTTTAACTATTCCGTAACACTAAAATGTTAGATTTAACTCAAATAATAAATCAATAAAAACCAAGATACTATGCATACATATAATTTTTTCGCCAATTTTTGAAGATTTCATAAAAATACAGGTGTAAGAAAAAAAATATGACAATAAAAAAAAGCGAGACCTAAAATCTCGCTTTTTTAACATATTTATGTTTTTATAAATCTATTCTACTGTAACCGATTTTGCAAGGTTACGAGGTTGATCTACATTACAGCCTCTCATTACAGCAATATAATAAGAAAGCAATTGCAACGGAATCGTCGTAACTAACGGTGATAACGCATCTGAAGTCTCTGGAATCTCAATTACATAATCTGCCAGTTCACGAACTTGAATATCGCCTTTTGTAACTACAGCGATAATTTTTCCGCTTCTTGACTTAATTTCTTGGATATTACTTACAATCTTGTCATAATGCCCTTGTTTAGGCGCAATTACGATAACCGGCATAAATTCGTCAATTAACGCAATCGGACCGTGTTTCATCTCTGCCGCAGGATAACCTTCAGCGTGGATGTATGAAATTTCCTTGAGTTTTAAAGCGCCTTCTAAAGCTACCGGGAAATTATAGCCTCTACCCAAATAAAGACAGTTTGGAGCATCCTTAAATGCAGCAGCAATTTCTTTTGCTCGATCATTGGTTTCTAAAGCTTCTGCAACCTTTTCTGGAATCAATTCGAGTTCTTGCAAGTAAGCATGGAAATCTGGATTTGACAACGTTCCTTTTGCTTTTCCTAATCGAAGCGCAATCATTGTTAAAACGGTAATCTGCGTCGTAAATGCTTTTGTTGAAGCTACCCCGATCTCTGGACCTGCGTGTGTGTAAGCGCCCGCATGACTTTCTCTCGAAATTGAAGAACCTACCACATTACACACACCAAAAACAAACGCTCCGTTTTCTTTAGCCAGCTTAATTGCAGCCATAGTATCTGCAGTTTCTCCTGATTGAGAAATCGCAATAACTACGTCGTCTTTATTGATAATCGGGTTTCTATATCTAAATTCTGATGCGTATTCTACTTCAACCGGAATACGGGTAAACTCCTCAAAAATATATTCTGCAACCAGACCTGCGTGCCAAGAAGTTCCGCAAGCCACAATTAGAATTCTTTTTGCATTCAAGAATTTCTCCAGATTATCTTCAACTCCTGCCATCTGAACAATTCCTTCATTAGCATGAAGACGTCCTCGGTAAGTATCTTTGATAACGCTTGGCTGTTCGTAAATCTCTTTTAGCATGAAATGGTCGTAACCACCTTTTTCAATCTGCTCCAAATTCATTTGAAGCTCCTGAATATAAGGATCTACCAAAGAGTCATCTTTAATTTTTCTGATTTTAAGCGGCTTGTGGAGTCTGATGTTTGCCAACTCGCCATCCTCTAAATACACTGCATTTGAAGTATATTCAATAAATGGAGAAGCATCAGAAGCAATAAAAAACTCGCCTTCGCCAACACCAATTGCAAGCGGACTTCCCAATCTCGCCGCAACAATTTCGTTTGGATTTTTCTTGTCGAAAACAGCAATTGCATATGCCCCCACTACTTGGTTTAAGGCAACCTGAACAGCTTTTCCTAACTTGATGTTTTCTTTTTTCTGAACTTCTTCAATAAGATTAACCAATACTTCTGTATCGGTATCCGATTTAAAAGTATATCCTCTTTTGATCAATTCTTCTTTAAGCGGTGCGTAATTCTCAATAATTCCGTTATGAATAATTACTAAATCACCAGAATTCGAAAGATGTGGATGTGAGTTTACATCGTTTGGAACCCCGTGCGTCGCCCAACGCGTATGCCCGATTCCTATAGCGCCTGTAGCAGTAAGCTCTGTCTGCGCTTTAGCTTCAAGATCTGAAACTTTACCTTTTGTTTTACAAAGTTTTATGCCCGATTCGTCGTCAAACAACATAACGCCGGCACTATCATATCCTCTGTACTCCAGTCGCTTTAGTCCTTTTATTACAATAGGATAAGCCTCTCTGTGACCGATATATCCAACAATTCCACACATATATATTTATTAATTTGGTTTCGTGTAGTAAACCTCAAGTCTTAGTCTTTTATCCTCTGGAACATTAGAAGAAACTCTTCCTCCGTACAAAATCGTACCCAGCGGATTCATAACTGATGCTCTCGGTGCTTGAGAAATATATGTATTTTTCTCTTTTAAAATATTAGAAGTTACAATTCCGATGCTTTGCGTAACAACCAATCCAAGATCTACATTCTTAACTGTTTCGTCTTTGATAAGGCTGCGCAAATGATCCGTAATTCTGATTTTATAGTTTTTGCCTCTTTTATTGCTATCGAGATTAATCATCCCGCCAAAAATATATCTCGAACTTTTTGGATCTGAATTAATGGCCGATGTCCCGTCTGAAGAATAGTCAGCAAGTACAACATTATTGGTAAGATTATACAAATAAACTCTTTTTACTTGTTCTTCATTTCCAAGAGCGGTCAATTTATCAGCATCGATATGAAAAACTAAATTCGCTTCGTTGATTCTCCAGTTTTTGACTTTAAAATTATGTCTGATTTCATCCAACTGGTCAGAAACACCATTTGGCACATTTACCAGATTATTGTTGCTGTCGTAACTGCTCACATCGGTTGGGTCAAAAAGTTTCAAAACAGCCAAAGACCCTTGACCTCCTTTGAGATACAATCTTTCGTCACCAGCCGCTCTGTTAATGTTGCCTTCTGTTATAGCATCTTTAAATGCTTGGCTTTTTTCTTCCTGTAGAAGACTTGCTGTGCTACCAGTAAGATTAAGAACCAAAGTACGTGTTTCTGTTGTTTCTGGTGCATCTGCAGTGCTGTCCGTCTTACATTTATAGGTTATTGTTATTGTTCCTCCAGAAAAATTCATCAATGCCATACTGCTCGGATTGCTTCCTGACTTCTCTACTTTAAAATATAATCCTCTAAAGTATTCCTGAAACACATCAGCTGCAGAAAGTTTTGAAGCTGGAGCCTCAATTATTTTCTTAAAAGCATCTTTATTCAAGCTCAAACGCATTTCTGGTTTTGAATAATTCTTGGTCTCTACTTTTGTAGTTTCATCTACAGTGACATCAACCTTTTGAGCAGCATCAAAAATGAATTCGCTATTCTGCGTAACATCCGCAGCATCGTTTAACAGCGTAGGAACTTTATAAGTATCAAAAAGAGCATTCTGATCTGTGTAATATAATTGTGCATACTGGCTACCATTGTCAAAATACGAACTACGCATTTGATAACCAGACTCATAAATACTTAACTTAATCTTTCCGTTTGCAGGACCATAAATAGAATCCAATTCATATTTAGAACCTCCTTCAGTAAGGGCTTCTGTTGGATGACTGTAATAAGGTATCTTTAACACTACACTCTCAATGACAGGACTTTCACCAATACTTGGCGAATAATTAGCCAAAGTTACCTGTGTCACAAAATTAGCTGTCGTGGTTCCAAAAACAGGATTTTCGTAAATTCCTAATGCATTATCTGCTAAAGCATTAGATTGTATGGGAGTTACTTCCTGATTAAAAGCAACCACATTATACTTTTCCGACTCAAGTCCAAAGTGATCATCACTGATCAAATCATCACCAATCGCATTAAAATCTTTATCGCAGGAATAGGAAAAAACAACAATTGCAGCTACTAGAATTTTCTTAATAAAAGAAGTATTATACATTTTAATAATAAAGTTAAATTTTAAAGACCCATCGTTTTATAGAAATTTGTATACGCTTCTGCGAATGCATTTTTCGAAGCGAAAGGTAAAAAAGGTTTTCCTGAAGATTCTATAAATTTTGTTAAACTTGGGGAAACATTTTCAGAAGCTATAATTACAGCATCTGAATGTAAGATACTAGCTTTTAAGATATTTTCGTAATTTGGAGTTTCTAGATCAGCAACAGATTCGTGTGGCACGCCGTCAAATTTAACTTTGTTGATCATCTCCAAATCTAAATTCTCATCAAAAGACTGACCGTAAACCGACGTCACGATTTTAGTATCAGAAAACATGGCTTCGTGTTTGTAGAAATGCTTCATGTAGATCGGAAGCATCGCCGCAAGCCAACCATGAACATGAATAATATCTGGAACCCAGTTTAATTTCTTAACAGTTTCAACTACTCCTTTCGCAAAAAAGATAGCTCTTTCGTCATTATCGGGATACAAAACTCCCTCTTCATCCGCAAAAGTGGCTTTACGTTTGAAATATTCATCGTTATCGATAAAATAAACCTGAATTCTTTCTTTCGGAATCGAAGCTACTTTGATAATCAACGGCATATCCAAATCATTCACTACCAAATTCATTCCTGAAAGTCTGATTACTTCATGCAGCTGGTGTCTTCTTTCATTTATATTCCCGTATCTTGGCATGAAAATTCTTATTTGTCCTCCTTGATCGTTTATCATTTTTGGAACATCATAAGACATTAAAGAAACCTCATTTTCAGCCAGATAAGGCACGACTTCAGATGATACGTATAATATCCTCTTATCTTTCATAATAGTATTTTACTTAATTTTTGGTAATAAAAACGTCGCAAAATTACAAAATTTTATGCAGTTTATAACTAATATATTATGTTTGCACTAAATTTTAATAACACTTCAATGCATATTTTTTACAGTAAAGCCGCTTTGATAGCCTATATCAAGACTATCAAAACTGCAAATTCAACTATTGGATTTGTACCAACAATGGGGGCTTTACACCAAGGGCATCTTGCTTTAATGCAGCGATCTCTTAAAGAAAACGACGATACAGTTGTAAGCATTTTTGTCAATCCTACGCAGTTCAATAATCCTGAAGACTTAGCAAAATACCCTCGAACTCTTGAAGAAGATATTAAGAAAATGCGTACATTAAGTGACAAAATCATTTTATACGCACCTTCTGTAGAGGATATCTATGAAGGCAATACTATTTCGCAGGAATTTGACTTTGACGGATTGGAAAACCAAATGGAAGGAAAATTTCGTCCGGGACATTTTAACGGAGTCGGTACAATTGTAAAACGTCTTTTTGAAATTGTAACGCCTACTAATGCCTATTTTGGAGAAAAAGATTTTCAGCAGCTGCAAATCGTCAAAAAATTGGTCGAAAAAAATAACTTACCTGTTACAATTGTGGGTTGCCCGATTTTTAGGGAAGAAAATCTTTTGGCTATGAGTTCTCGCAACGAAAGACTTTCTCCAGAAGAACGTAAGGAAGCCTCTATTATTTACGAGGTTTTAACTCAAGCAAAAGAGCTTTTTCAAAGTACAAATCCGAAAGAAACTATCGAATTCGTAGAAAATGCTTTTAAAAATAACGAGAGATTCGACTTAGAATATTTTGTTATTGCTGACGAATCTACACTTTTGCCCGTTGATTATAAAGAGAACGACAAGAAATACCGTGCTTTTATAGCGGTATTTGTTAATTCTATAAGACTGATTGACACCATTTCATTAAATTAATCTAACTTTGCAGCATGCAAATTCAAGTTATAAAATCAAAAATTCATCGAGTTAAGGTAACCGGCGCCGATTTAAATTATATTGGCAGCATTACTATTGATGAAACACTTTTAGAAGCTTCAAATATTATTGAAGGCGAAAAAGTATCTATTGTTAACATTAATAATGGAGAGCGTTTTGAAACTTATGCCATTAAAGGAGAGAAAAATTCAGGCGAAATTACACTGAATGGCCCTGCGGCAAGGAAGGTTCAAAAAGACGATATCATCATTATCATTTCGTATGCAACCCTGGATTTTGAAGAAGCAAAAACCTTCAAGCCATGGATTATTTTTCCGAATGAAAACGATAATTCGTTAACCTAATCTTTTTTACTTTTTAATCCTCAATTTCGTTTGTCAAAATAGTTTTTGCACAAACAGATTTTCTTTTGTCCGAATTAAAAATATCTTCGTAAGAAATCATTGCTTTTTTTTGTTCCCAAAATATCAAAAAGCAAATAAAGTATTATATTGCCGTACTATTTTCAATACTTTTTAATTCACTGAAATGCCACAAATCATGAAAAAAGTTTACCTGCTGCTAGTATTAATTTCAGCTTCTGTCTTTTCGCAGAAAAAATTTGACAACATTCAATCACAAAAACTGGGTGAAGAAAGGAGAATTATCATAGGCCTTCCTCCTTCTTACGATGCAAAATCAGATAAAAAATATCCGGTTTTATATCTTTTCGATGGAGATTATCTGTTTGATGCTTTTGCTGGAGCTGTAAGTTATGGATCGTATTGGGATGATATTCCAGAAATGATTATTATCGGAATTCACCAAAACAAAGATGGTGAGCGTTATGACGACACCACAATCGACCAAAATGAAGGTTTGCCTTTTGAGAAAGGAGCCAAATTCTTTGAATTTGTAGGTGCAGAATTAATTCCGTACATCGAAAAAAAATACCGCACTTCTCCTTTCAGGATTATTGCAGGTCATGATGTAACAGCAAGCTTTGCAAACTTTTTCTTGTATAAGGAAGAACCGCTTTTTAACGCTTACATTTGTTTAAGCCCAGAACTTGCGCCAAAAATGGAAGTTCGTATTGCGGAGAAATTTGCAAAGGTGCAAAAACCATTTTTCTATTATCTTTCTGCTGGAGAAGGCGATATCAAAAAAATAAAAGAGCCTATTGACAAGCTGAACGGAAATATTAAGATTGCCAATAATCCGTTAGTAAATTACAAATATGATGTTTTTAAGGGCGCCACTCATTATACTGAGGTGCTGCATTCCATTCCGAATGCATTGTATCAGATTTTTGAAGTGTACCGACCAATAAATTCTGCCGAATACAACGACAAAATTGCTGTTCTTGAAACGGGTTATGCCGATTATCTTGAAAAAAAATACGCAACAATGTCTGAAGTTTTAGGCGTTCAGATTCCGGTGAGAATGAGCGATTTTAAAGTAGTTGAAAATCTGATCCTCAAGAAAAATGCTTATGATGAATTGGGTAAAATGGCCGAAATTGGAAATGTGCATTATCCAAAAGCCATGTTGGGAGAATATGAGTTAGGTTTGATGTATGAAAAAATGGGGGATCCGAAACACGCCTCAAAAAAATATCAAAATGCATCTCAAATGGAACCAATTGGCGATTTGAATAAAGATTATATGTATGAGAAAATTGACGAAATGAATACACTTGCCAAAAAAAGTAAATAATGTCAAAAGTTAAAACTTCTTTTTTCTGCCAAAATTGCGGCACCCAATATGCCAAATGGCAGGGACAATGCAATGCGTGCAAAGAATGGAATACAATTGCTGAAGAAATTATTCAGAAGCAGGAAAAAGTGGCGTGGAAAAGCGAGCCAACTCCATCCAGCAAAGCACCGCGACCATTAAAAATAACCGAAATTGATTCGGCTCAGGAAGTACGCATGGATACTACCGACGGTGAATTGAACCGTGTTTTAGGAGGTGGTATTGTCCCTGGATCTTTAACGCTTTTGGGAGGTGAACCAGGAATCGGAAAAAGCACGCTTTTACTTCAAATCTCATTAAAATTACCTTATAAAACGCTTTATGTTTCTGGTGAAGAAAGTCAGAAACAGATAAAAATGCGTGCCGAAAGAATAACGCCAAATAGCGATAACTGCTATATTCTAACCGAAACCAAAACGCAAAACATCTTTAAACAAATCGAGGCGATGCAACCCGAAATCGTAATTATCGATTCGATTCAGACATTGCATACCGATTATATTGAATCTACAGCGGGAAGCATTTCTCAGATTCGCGAAACTACAGCCGAATTAATCAAATTTGCTAAAGAAACCGGAACTCCTGTTATCTTAATTGGCCACATTACCAAAGACGGAAATATCGCCGGACCAAAAATCCTCGAGCACATGGTGGATACCGTTCTTCAGTTTGAAGGCGACAGAAATCATATCTACCGAATTTTACGTTCGCTTAAAAACCGTTTTGGTTCTACCTCTGAACTTGGAATTTACGAAATGCTCGGAAGCGGACTTCGAGAGGTGAGTAATCCGTCTGAAATCTTGATTTCACATAAAGACGAAGAATTATCAGGAACTGCTATTGCCACAACGCTTGAAGGCATGCGTCCGCTGATGATCGAAATACAAGCTCTTGTAAGCACGGCTGTTTACGGAACTCCGCAAAGAAGCACAACAGGTTACAACGCCAAAAGATTGAACATGATTTTGGCTGTTTTAGAAAAAAGAGCCGGATTCCGTCTAGGCGCCAAAGACGTTTTTCTGAATGTTACGGGCGGAATTTCTGTAGACGATCCTGCAATTGACTTGGCTGTTGTGGCCGCGATCTTATCATCAAATGAAGATATTCCGGTTACTAAAGGTTTTTGTTTTGCAGGTGAAGTCGGACTTTCTGGTGAAATTCGTCCAGTTAACCGAGTGGATCAGCGCATTCAGGAAGCCGAAAAATTAGGTTTTGATACTATATTTGTTTCTAAATACAATAAAATTGCTTTAAAAAATACAGGAATAAAAATTGAATTGGTCGCTAAAATTGAAGATGTTGCCAGCATTCTTTTTGGCTGATTTTATTTAGCCACTAATTACACAAATTTGCACGAATTTTTTATTGAAATTTATTAGCCACAAAAAAATAATTCGAGAAACTAGTGTCATTCGTGGCAAAAAACTAAAATATATGAATTTTCCTAAACAAAAAATATTTACAGTTTTAAAAATACTGGTTGTTATAGTGTTGCTGCTTGGTATTGGTTTATATTCTTTCAGAAATTCACTTTTAAAACAAGCTATTGCCAAAGTAACGCATAAAATGGCAGTTGATTACAACAGTGATTTTTCTATCAAAGAAGCTTCTTTTAACGGATTATCAAGCATCAAACTTACAGATGTGGCATTGGTTCCAAAAAATGCCGACACTCTTTTAAGAATCAAAAATATTGAGACCAGTGTTAGTTTAAGCAGCCTACTGATTGGTGATGTACAAGTTGGAACACTAAAAATCAACAATGGTTATATTCAATTAGTAAAAAAAGGCAAAATCCGCAATTTTGATGCTTTTTTGAAAAGAAACCGTGACGATTCTGAAAAGAGCGAAAAACGAAAATACGGCGCATTTGCTTACCGCATCATTTCACAATTGCTCAATTTGGTTCCGACAGACATGAACCTTGAAAACTTTCAATTCAAAATTGACGACAACGGCAAAAAAACGAATATCGCTGTAAATAAATTGGTTCTAAGCAACAAACAACTCGAAACGAACATTCATGTTGTTGCAAAAGATTTTGACCAGCGATGGAACCTTAAAGGATTTGCCGACCCAAGAAACCAAAAAGCAGATATTCGATTTTTTAATCTTGATACCGGCGCCATTCGCGTTCCGTATCTTGATGAACGATACAATTTAAAAGCAAGTTTTGATTCGATTCGACTCAATGTCGAAAACATTGACAAAAGCGGGAGTGAGTTTCATCTTGACGGATTTACTTCTATCGTAAACCTGAAAATCAACCATCCGAAAATTGCCGGAAAAGAAGATGTCATCATCAAAAATGCCCGTTTTGATTATCGTTTCCTATTGGGAGACAATTTTATTTCGATTGACAGCACCTCAACAATGCAGCTCAACAAAATTAAATTACGCCCCTACATTTCGTATGATACTGAAAAAGATACCGTTTATACTTTAAAAGTCGATATCCCAAAGATGAAAGCGCAGGATTTTATCGTTTCGCTTCCAGACGGTTTATTTACGCATTTTCAAGGAATGCAGGCGACCGGGAATTTCGATTATAAGCTGGACTTCAAATTCAACAAAAACAAACCCAATACGCTCGTTTTTGACAGCAAACTCAAAAAAGAAGATTTACGAATTACAAAATATGGCGAAGCCGATTTAAATAAGCTAAACGGCGAGTTTGTCTATCGTGCGATTATTCAAAATGTATTGCAAAGACCCGTTTTGGTCGGAAATGCCAATCCGAACTACACACCTTTAGACCAAATCTCTCCTTATCTGAGAAAATGCGTTCTTACGACAGAAGACCCGTCTTTCTTTTCGCATCGCGGTTTTATTAACGAAGCATTTAAACAATCCATCCTAAAAAATATTAGAACCAAGAAATTCTCTCGGGGCGCCAGTACGATTAGCATGCAGTTGATTAAAAATGTTTTCCTGACCAGAGAAAAAACGCTTTCGCGAAAACTTGAAGAAATCTTGTTAGTTTACATTCTAGAAAATAACCGAATTGTAAGCAAGGAAAGAATGTTGGAAGTGTATTTCAACATTATAGAATGGGGACCAAATGTGTATGGAATTGGCGAAGCAAGTCATTTTTATTTCCAAAAAAGTCCTTCAACGCTTAATGTCGATGAATGTCTGTTTTTGGCAACGATTATTCCGAAACCAAGAAAATTCATGTATCAGTTTAACGACGAAGGAAATTTGAAGGATTACGCTATTAAAAATCAGAAGTTCTTGAAAAATTTAATGTTTAGAAGAGGACTTTTAGTTCCTGAAGATACCACAGGCATATTACCGGTTTATATTTCTGGAAATGCACGTTCCTTAATCAAAATCAAAGTTCCCGATTCTACTGCAGTTAAAAGTGATTCTTTGGTTGTTGATGATGAATTTGATTTGTAAGAGGAATTTTGCCACGAAGGCGCTAAGGCGCGAAGTTTTTTTCTCCTGCAAGGTTTCCAAAACCTTGTAGGTGTTATCCTTTTTACTTCTACATACTTATTACCTACGGCGCGAAGCTTTTTCTCCTGCAAGGTTTCCAAAACCTTGTAGGTGTTATCCTTTTTACTTCTACATACTTATTACCTACGGCACGAAGCTTTTTTCTCCTGCAAGGTTTCCAAAACCTTGTAGGTGTTATCCTTTTTACTTCTACATACTTATTACCTACGGCGCG
>NZ_SJTF01000007.1 GCF_004634245.1 Flavobacterium foetidum | reverse complement strand
TATGAGTTATGAGTTATGAGTTATGAGTTATGAGTTATGAGTTATGAGTTATGAGTTATGAGTTATGAGTTATGAGTTATGAGTCTAATGCTTAACCACCATATTTAATATATAGTTTGTCATTTCGACCGAAGGGAGAAATCACACACGAAACTCGACAAAGATTGGCGACCATCTTTGCGGAATTCCTAGTGTGATTTCTCCCTTCGGTCGAAATCACAAAACAATGATTTTCATATTATTTCAAAATAGAAATAGCCCGTGGTTGAAACCACGGGCTATATTTGAAAATCGGATTCTAGTTATTTCTCCCTTTGGTCGATAAAACTATCCATTTTACTCTTTCAAAACATTATTTTGCGGAGCCCATTTTTTCTGCCAAGCTGTATATTTTTTCAAAGCTTTTTCAGGTCTGTATGTATACCAAGCATAACCGCTTCGTCTTTCTCGGCTTACTTCTGCGAGTGAGTATAATATTTCGCTATTACGGTCAGAAAATAATGGTCTATGTGTTTTTAATTCATAGTAGCGTGTCCAAATTGGTGGCGCTGTCGAGTCGTTTACCACTCTTACATCATTTTTGATTTTTTTGTATTTTGATTCCATTTCTGGAGCTTCAAAACTTTCGACCCTGGTATTATAAATTTTAGAATCCTCAAACCATTTTACAGCACTTTGCACGGCATTAATAATCTTTTCATTCGGCTTATCAATGTCCATTAAAAACAAAACAACATCAACACTTTCAGCGTTGCAGATGCTTGGCGGTTCAAATTTACGAGCCCAAGCAGGTTCAAGTGTTATTTCATCGTGTTGTTGGCACCAAGCGGTTAATTTTCCATTGTCTTTAATCTGCATTTTTAAAATACAATCGAGTCCCTTTTCATAGGCTGCAGTCACTTTTTTTCTAGTTTTAGCATCAATAAAAGCATAATCAGGGTCATTGTTTACAATCTTTTTCAAGAGATTCATAATTCCCATATAAGCTCCATCATTAAAAGTAATATGGCGACTATATCCTTTTTCCAGCGGATAATATTGTGGCCAGCCTCCGTTTGGATATTGTGCTTTTAAAGTGAAGTTTATACCGCGCAGACAACCGTCTTTATATCTCGAATCTTTTGTTAGTGTATAGACCTGTGCCAGATAATGGATATGTGTATAAGTCGTTTCATTATCAAAAGTTGTATGTTCAATATTTTTCGTTTTAACGACACTATCAATCTGTTGTGGCGTCAAAATGGCTTTCATGTCATAATTCTTTGGCCATCCGCCATTGTCACGCTGAAAATATAAAATATTATCGGCGATTTTGGTGTAATCCGTTTCAGCATATTTCGGCTGATTCGGAATCGGATTTATGATATTGGTTTTATCCTTAATAAAATACCAGTGATTGGTGCCGTCTGTAAAAGGTTTTGTACTGATTTCACTCGATTGTGCAAGACTACATAAAAATGAAAACATACAAAAAGCTGATAAAAGCAATTTTGAGCGAATTGCAGAATTTACTTTGAACATATCAACCAAGATTTTAGAATTTTACCGATTTTTTAGGCACATCTTTTCCAACTGTTGTCGTTTTAGATAAGCCAGTTAAATCAACATTTTTGGTTACTCCTCCATCAATTGTAATCGCATTTGAAGAAGAAGGATTAAATGTTACATTCTTTAAAGAAAGATTTTGAGCATTGTAAATCTCAAATGCATTTTTAGCCTCAATATCTAATTGTAAGTTGTTTAATTTTATTCCTTTAGCATCAATAATTGAAAAACCTTTTTCGGCTTTCGCAATTAAGTTCGTGATTTCAATATTTTCTAAATTCATTTCAGGAAGACCTTGTAGAAATACTGCCTGTTGAGCACCCTTAATGGTAATGTTTTTAATCGAAATATTTTTGAATTGAGGTGTTTCAACCGTTACAGGCATTGCTTTGTTGACAACTTTGTCTCCGCCTTCTTCTAATGTTTCAGCAATAGATTTTCCGCCGTAATACAAATTGAAAGAAATAGCCTGAGATGGAATATCAGTCATATACACATCAGAGATAAAGATGTTTTCAACTACGCCACCTCGTCCTCTTGCGCTTTTAAAACGTAAACCAACATCAGTTCCCATAAAAGTGCAGTTTGAAACATGAAGGTTTTTTACACCGCCAGACATTTCGCTTCCAACGGTAACTCCACCGTGCCCATGGTATACAATATTATTCCTTACAATAATGTTTTCGCAAGGAACACCTCTTTCGCGTCCGTCTTTATCTTTTCCGGATTTAATGCAGATGGCATCGTCTCCCACGTCAAAACTTGAATTTTCAACCAATACATTCTTACAGCATTCCACATCAAGACCATCACCGTTTTGAGAATACCAAGGATTACGAACGCTTACATTTCGAACAATCAAATCTTCAACCATAAAAGGGTGAATATTCCAAGCGGGAGAATTCTGAAAAACAGGTCCGTCAAATAAAACCCTTTTGCTGTTTTGAATGCTGACCATTACCGGACGAAGAAAATCATGAATTTTTTCGAAATCTTCTTTCGTTTTTAAGTCCAGACGCACATTTTGGTCAGCACCTTTAGATGCATTCATAAAAACTTCTGAAGGATACCAGCTTGTTTTGTCTTTATTTAAAACGCCTCCTCTTGCAATAACTTCTTTCCATTGGCTGTCTGTTACTTTACTTTTTTTAACCTGTCTCCAAACTTCTCCAGAACCGTCCCAAACGCCAGTTCCGGTAAAAGCAATATTTTCAAGATTTTTACCGTAAATAGGAGAGATGCAACGCCAAGTATTTAAACCTTCAAAATTAGTTTCCACTAAAGGATACAAACTTTTGTCTGGAGAAAATTTTATTAAAGCTCCTCTTTCTGCATGCATCTCAATATTGCTTTTTAAGATAATCGGACCTGTGAGCCAGATTCCTGGTGGAATTACCAATTTTCCGCCGCCTTTTTTAGACAATGCATCTATTGCATCTGCAAAAGCTTTTGTGTTTAAAACATAACCGCCGTTTACAGCACCAAAGTCTTTAAGATTTACGGTATTGTTTGGAATGACAGGTTCATTTATTTTAGACATTTTAAATTCGATGTTGCTATAGCTATCTTCCGAAGAGCTATTCTGAGCATTAAGGTTTTTCGGGCTACAGCAGAGCATAAATGCCATTGCTAGTGCAAAAAAGTTGAGTCGGTTAGTTTTCATTGTTAGTAATTTTTTGTTGTTTATTTTTATGGATGTGAAAAATTAGTCGCACATAAATAATAATATTTAAATGTAATCGATTACACAAATCTATTAAAAAATTTGGATTAACCATAAGTTGGTTTCGTAAAATTAAGTTAAACCAGTCACTTGAACTGTTTTAGTACAATTTACAATGGATTTTGCATGAAATATAACATTTTGCTTCAAAGCATAAGTGTAGACTAATTCGGTTTCTTGCAAGAAATACAGGAGGGTACAGGATGCCAAAAATTTTATGTTCGTTTAAATTGGACGAATTATTTGGTAAAAGTGTTAAAAATACATTTATTTGTAAAATTAATAGTATTTAAATTGAATGCCTCATAAATTTACACCAAGAAAATAATCAAAAATCTAAATAATGCGCTTACATTCTGTTACTAAACTACTCGTTGTCTTTTTCTTAATCTTCGCATCATTCTCTGTGAGTGCTGCCGAACTATGGGTTTCCACAAAAGGGAGCGATAAAAATTCGGGAACAAAGGAAAGTCCGCTGGCAACGGTTCACATGGCGATGCGAAAAGCCAGGGAACTTCGTCGTTTAAAAGACCCATCTATAAAAGACGGCGTTCGTATCATTGTAATGGACGGAACGTATTATTTAAATGAACCATTATTTGTACGTCCTGAAGATTCGGGAACAGCAGAAAGTCCGACGACAATTGTAGCCGATATAAATGCAAAGCCTATCATAAGCGGCGGAATCGAAATTAAAAATTGGACAAAATCGACCACTATTATAAACGGCCTAAAAAAAGGGGCTGTCTGGGTGGCTGATGCTCCTAAAAAAGCAGGAAGCATTATTGATTACAGACAATTGTGGGTAAACGGCAAAAAAGCGGTAAGAGCCAAAAACACTGCTGGAACCACAATGGAACGTATTCTATCTTGGAATCACGAAGAGCAAACCTGCTGGATTCCGTTCAAAGATAAATCGGTGAAGTTTGAGCCTGGAATGGAAATGTTTATTGTACAATGGTGGTCGAATGCCAACTTGCGTATCAAAAATATTGAAGTACAAAAAGATAGCGCGAAACTTTCGTTTGAAGAACCAGAAAGCCGTATTCAAAGCGAGCATCCGTGGCCGGCACCGTGGATTTCTAAGAATAACGGAAATTCAGCTTATTTCTTAAACAATGCTTTTTCGCTTTTAAATGAACCTGGCGAATGGTATTTGGACAAGAAAAATGCTAAAATCTATTATATTCCTAGAGCTGGAGAAGATATCAATTCGGCTGTTGTAACTGCGCCTGTTTTAGAAAATCTAGTGGAAGTAAAAGGTACAATTGATTCGCCTGTGCATCATTTTCAGTTTAAAGGAATTTCGTTTCAGTACAGCAACTGGCTTCGTCCTTCACAGCAAGGTCATGTGCCGTTGCAGTCAGGTTTATATTTGTTAGACGCTTATAAATTAAAACAACCGGGAACGCCAAATCAGGCGAATTTAGAAAATCAGGCTTGGGTGGGAAGACCTCGTGCTGCGGTTGAAGTAAATTATGCTAATAATATTCAGTTTGAATCGTGTCGTTTTGAGCATTTGGCTTCGACTGGTTTAGATTTGAATAAAGGAACGAATCATAATGCCGTAAAAGGAAACTTGTTTAAAGATATTGGCGGAAGTGCCATTAACGTTGGAATTTTCTCTGAAGAAGCTTTCGAAGCACATTTGCCTTTAATAATAAAAGATGAAAGAGAAATGTGTTCTGATGAAGTAATCGCTGATAATTTAATCACCAACGTAACCAATGAAGATTGGGGAACTTTAGGAATTAGTGCTGGTTTTGTTCGAAATATTACGATTGAACACAACGAAATTTCGGATGTATCGTATTCTGGAATTGCGATGGGCTGGGGTTGGACGCATACACCAAACGTGATGCAGAACAATAAGATTCTAGCGAATAAAATTCATCATTATGCGAAGCATTTGCATGATGTTTCGGGAATTTACACGCTTTCGGCTCAGCCGGGAAGCCGAATTGAAGAAAATTATATCGATAAGGTTTACAACAGTCCATATGCACACGACCCGTTTTTATGGCTGTATTTGTATACCGATGAAGGAAGTGAAGGTTTCACCATTAAAAACAACTGGATTGCCGAAAAGAAAATCCTTAAAAACCATAATGGACCAAAAGGAAATATCTGGGAGCACAATGATTCGTATGTAAGTTCTAAAATTAAAGATGCAGCCGGAATTAGAGCGCCTTATAAAGATTTAGAAAAAGAAGTCGTAATCGATGAAAAATGGGGATTGCAGGAAATGCCAAAGCCTTATGCCATCGAATTGATAGGTTCTGATTTTGATATCGAAAAAATCAAATCGACTTTGGTTGGATTCAGAATTGTAGGTCAGGAATTGTACCAATGGAAAAATCATTTGGTGATTTACGGAAAAATGAACCAGCCAGAAAGAACAAAAAGAAAATTGGCAGGTGCTTTTCCTTCTTTAGAAATTAAAATCTATGAAGATTTGGTTTACGATTTCCAAAATTTCGAAAGATGTAAAGATTCAAAACCAGCATCAGATTGGGAAAATGTGGTTTTAACTGCGAATCTTCCTGCCGATGAAAAATTGCAAAAAGAATATGTAGAGTATCATAAAACGCAATTTGAAAAATGGCCAGAAGTTGCCAAAGGTTTCTGTAATGCCGATTTTCAGCAATTGCAGGTTTTCAAAAAAGACAGACAATTAATTTTGGTAATTAGTATTCCAAAAGGCGAAAGCTTGGATAAACTAAATCCAAAAACAACTCAAAACAATCCTCGTGTAGACGACTGGAATGCCTTGATGAAAAAATACCAATCTGGAATCGATGGCACAAAACCAGACGAAACCTGGATTTTCTTAAACAAAGTAGAAACGAAATAATATTTAATTTCCTAACAGGTTTCCAAAACCTGTTAGGTTATGTTAAGTTCAAAGCAATATTAGGCACAGATTAGAGGATTTATACAGATTAGAAATCCTTTTTAAGCTTTTAATCTGTGGCTAAAAAACATATCTAACAGGTTTTGGAAACCTATTAGGATCATCACAACTATCAACAATCTAAAATAACCATAACCAATGTTAAAAATAGCCATTCTGGGACTTGGAGAAGGACGAAGCACAATGTCGGCTGCAATAGAAAGTTCAAAACTAGAACTCGTTAAAATATGCGACAGAAATGAAGAAATCTGCAAACAGCGAGCAAAAGAATTCGATTTTCATTCGTACACCACGAATTACGACGATTTATTAAACGATTCGTCAATTGATATTATTGCGATTTATACACCCGATCATCTACACGCACAACACGTAAAGCAAGCATTGTTGCATGGAAAGCATGTGGTTTGTACCAAACCGTTTATCGATGACCTTTCGGATGCAAAAGAATTGTTAGAATTAAGCAAATCGACTGGAAAGAAAGTTTTCATTGGACAAAGTTCCCGTTTCTTCGAACCAGCCAAAAGACAAAGAGCCGATTACGAAGCAGGTTTAATAGGTGATTTAATTACGATTGAAGCGCAATACCATGCCGACCACAGATGGTTTTTAAAGAAAGAATGGTCTCTTTTGCAATCATTTAAATGGCTGTACGGAGGTTTGAGCCATCCTGTAGATTTCATTAGATGGTATTTGCCAAACATTCAGGAAGTAATGGGTTACGGAATGATAAGCAGTAACGGACAATCGGCAGGTTTAAAGAATGAGGACACCATGCATTTTATCTTCAAAGCAACCGATGGAAGAATTGCTCGTGTAAGCGGAGTCTATACGTCTCCAACGCAACCAACACAGCGTGACAGCGGTATGAGCACGATTTTAAGAGCTACTGAAGGAGCGAGCCAGGCCGATTATCACGAATTGCGTTATGCGATTACTGATAGAACGGGAGAAGAAAAAGTAATCACTTGGGGAGACAGTACCATTAAATATTATTTCCGTTTTGAAGGACAAAGTCATCATGGAGGAGAATATCAGAATTACTTAGAATATTTTGTGGACAGCATTGAGCAAGGTTTCGAAGCGTATCCAAATATGGAAGAAGGAATTGGAACCGTAGCTTTATTACAAGCAATGGACAAATCGCTGCAAACTGGAATGCCGGTTAAAATTGCCGATATTCTTAACGAGTACGGACTATGAACAGTATCTACGATAAATTAACCACGCTGGATTTTGTCATTGTTGCGGGTTATTTGGTGGCTTTATTGGTCATTGGATATGTGGTAAGTATGAAGCAGCGAAAGAAAAACGAAACGCTTTTCTTAGCTGGAAACTCCTTAAACTGGTACAGCATCGGGTTTAATATGTGGGGAACCAACGTTGGGCCTTCGTCATTATTGGCTTTTGCAAGTATCGGTTACGCTACCGGAATTGTAGCCGGAAATTTCGAATGGTACGCTTTTGTGTTTTTACTGCTTTTGGCAATGGTTTTTGCGCCAAGATATATTGCCAGTAAAGTAAGCACAATGCCAGAATATATGGGAAAACGCTACGGCGACAGTACACAGAACATTCTCGCTTGGTATGCATTAGTAAAAATATTGGTAAGTTGGTTGTCTTTAGGATTATTCAGCGGAGGCGTTCTAGTTCGTCAGATTCTCGGAATTCCGATGTGGCAGAGTGTTACGGTTTTAGTGATTTTCTCTGGAATATTCACTTTTGCAGGAGGATTAAAAGCTATTGCTAAAGTTAATGTTTTTCAGATGATTCTGCTGATTGTAGTTTCATTAACCCTTTCGTATTTAGGATTGCAGAAAGTGGGCGGCATCGAAGCTTTAGCAGCAAAAACACCATCGAACTTTTGGAATTTAGTGCGTCCTTCTGATGATGCAAGTTATCCTTGGCCGGCTATTTTGTTGGGATATCCTGTTGCCGCAGTGGCGTTCTTCTGTACCGACCAATCGATGGTGCAGAGCGTTTTAGGTGCGAAAAACCTTGAACAGGGACAATTGGGAGTAAACTTTATTGGATGGTTAAAAGTGATGGCGCTTCCATTATTTATTTTGCCTGGAATTTTGTGTTATGCTTTGTATCCTGAATTAGGAGAAAACTCAGATTTGGCATATATGACGATGGTTACGAATCTTTTTCCAAGCGGCATGAACGGTTTAGTAATCTGCGTAATGATTGCGGTTTTGGTGGGAACAATTGGTTCTTCATTGAATGCTTTAAGCACCGTTTTTACGAATGATATTTATGTAAAGAAAATCAACCCGACGGCGACGATTCAGGATCAGATTAAAATTGGTCGTTTAACGATTGCTGCTGGATGTGTATTTGCGATTCTGATTGCCGTTGCGATTGACAATATAAAAGGGCAGAATTTATTCAACATTTTTCAGGCGGTTTTAGGTTTCCTGGCGCCTTCGTTATCTGTTGTTTTTCTTTTGAGTGTTTTCTGGAAACGCACAACCAAAAAAGCCGTAAATGCAACGCTTTCTTGGGGTTCGGCTTTTAGTTTGTTTGTTGGGGTTTTATATCTATGGATTTTCCCTGCCGATAAATATCCAGTTTGGCCTCATTTCTTATTGATTTCGTTTTACATTTTTGCTGTTTTAATGATTAGTGCAGTTATTATTTCTTTAATCGATAGAAATCCAGAAGTGAATGTTTCAGATGAAACGGATATTCCTAAAACTAGTAAAAAAGTGAAGCTGTTGTTTGGTTTGTTGGGGTTAGTGATTTTGGCTTTGTATTTGGTTTTTAATGGACATTAATAAATCAAGAATATCAAACATAGCCCGTGATTTCAACCACGGGAAACGTATTTTGATAAACGTAATGTAATATACTTTGCGTTCCAGTGGTTGAAACCACTGGCTATGTTTTGAAAAGATTATAAATAAAGCAAAGCTATTTCATAAGTTGCCTCCAGTTTTAACTGGAGGTATAAAGCAAGAATAGAAAAAGGCTTTAGCCAAAAAAAAGTATAGTTTGGCTAAAGCCTTTTGAGCTTTCTATTATTTCGCAATTGTAACTTTTTTTAAAATAAAAATCTTTGTGCCTTAGCGCCTTTGCAGCATAAAAAAATTACTCTTTCTTTTTCCCTTCAATATTAGGCAAGAACCCAGTAATAACCCCAATCAAAGGCAGAAACGCACAAATCTTAAATACATATTCTATACTCGTTGCATCCGCGATTTTTCCTAGAACAGCAGAACCCAATCCACCCATTCCGAAAGCAAATCCGAAGAAAAGACCTGCTACAAGTCCGACCTTTCCGGGCATTAATTCAGTTGCATAAACTAAGATTGCAGAGAAAGCCGAAGAAAGAATCAATCCAATAATTACAGATAAAGTTCCAACCCAGAAAAGAGAGACATAAGGCAGCATTAAAGTAAACGGAGCAACTCCGAGAATAGAAACCCAGATTACGTATTTTCGGCCATATCGGTCACCAATTGGACCTCCGATTAAAGTTCCGGCAGCAACAGCTCCAGAAAACAAGAATAGATATACTTGTGATTGCTGAATCGAGATGTGGAATTTATCAATCAAAAAGAAAGTATAATAACTCGTAATACTGCTCATGTAGAAGTATTTAGAGAAAATTAAAACCAATAAAATTACAAGCGAAGCAATTACACGGTTTTTAGATAAATGATGCGTTTCAATTTTATGAGCCGATTTATTCGCATTTCTTTCAGATAAATGTTCGGTGTACCAAATTGCAATTTTATACAAAGCAAAAACGCCAATCAAAGCAATAATACAAAACCAAGCCACATAAGATTGCCCGTGTGGAATGATAATAAAAGCCGCTAATAACGGTCCGATAGCGCTTCCTGCATTTCCGCCTAACTGAAAAATAGACTGCGCCAATCCTTTTTTTCCGCCCGAAGCCAAATGCGCTACACGTGAAGATTCTGGATGAAAAATCGAAGACCCAATTCCGATTAAACTTACAGATAGCAATAGGAAAATAAAACTAGTTGCTATAGAAACCAGAAACAAACCAATCATGGTAAAACACATTCCGATAATTAGCGAATAAGGTTTAGAATTCTTATCAGTATACATTCCCACAAACGGCTGAAGAATAGAAGCGACGATTTGGTAGGTAAAAGTGATGATTCCGATTTGAGTAAAGCTCAGTCCGAAATTGTCCTTAATAAGTGGATAAATAGAAGGAACAACAGCTTGTAAAAGGTCATTAATTAAATGCGAAAAGCTGATTATAAAAAGTATCGAATAGGTTGTTTTTTTAATTACTTCTGGTTGTACTTTAACGGTTTCCATGAGTGTGATTTAGATTAATGTATTTTTAAAATTACAGCGGTATTAATTTTTTACAAAATTGGAACAAATTAGAATGTCAAAATTGCTATATTTGGACAATGAATAATCAGATTCGGACATATCGAATGGCTCAGGATTATGGATACCAAGTGAATCCAGCTATTCCTGTTATAGGTTATACCGAAACGGTAAACAACGAAATGTGCATCTCGCACTCGCATCCGCGCGGGCAGTTAATCTATGCAACACGTGGCGTTATGAATGTCGTGGTAGGCAATAACATTTGGGTTGTAAATCCACTACAAGGACTTTGGATTCCTGGCGGAATAGAACATCAGGTTACTTTTCAGAAAGATGTGAATTATTATAGTGTTTTTGTTGACCCTTCTGTAATGAAAGGTCTGCCAGAAAAAAGTTTCTCGTTTGATATACCAATGTTTTTAAAGCAATTGGTTTTCAAAATTATCTCTTTTGGAACTAGCGGCAATCTAACACCTTCGCAGTACAGAATCATAACAGTTTTTCTAGATGAATTGGCCTTAATAGAACCAAGCGCAACATTTCTCCCAACGACCAATCACGAAAGATTACAAAAAGTAGTCGAACTTATAATGGAGGATATTGCCAGTAAAAACACCATTGATTATTACGCCGAACTTTCGTTTATGAGTAGTAGAACTTTGTCACGTTTATTCGTCAAAGAACTCGGAATGAATTTCAGCGATTGGCGTACAAGACTAAAACTGCTAGAAGCCATAAAACGTTTGGGCGAAAAGCAATCTATAAAAGAAATTGCTCTTGATTTGGGATACGAGACTGCCAGCGCTTTTATTTTTATGTTTAAGAAGCATTTGAGGAAAACGCCTTCTAATTATATTTTAGAAGATGAAAATGAGGCTGATAAATTATCGGCTTAATCATTAACCTAATATCGGAACGTGGATAAAACGGATTTACTTCGTAAAGACGCGGATTGATGCGGATTTTTTCTTTTAGTTTATCCAAAATAACACAATCTTTGTCATTTCGACTGAAAGGAGAAATCACACTAGTAATTCTACAAAGATTGGCGACATAAGTTGCGGAATCCCGCGTGTGATTTCTCCTTTCAGTCGAAATGACAAAAAAAGAATAAAAAAATAAAATCAGCTTTCATCCGCATCTTGGCGATAGCGAATCCGTTTCATCAGCGTCCCATAAAGATCATAGCATCATTTTTTTTTAGTACTAAAAAAGTGATAAGTCGTAATTTTTCCCTTAAAAAATTATCAAATTTTACTGTAATTTATGAATAACAGGATAGTGCAGGTTGTGAAATGTAAAAATAACACTTATCTTTAGTCCCAAAATAAACTTACTATGCTAAACCGCTCTTCCATTTTAAAGATTTTCATTGTATTTGTTGCTCTATTTTCTTGTTCTTTACTATCGGCTCAGGAAAAATCAAAAGAAGCGACATGGATTTGGTACCCAGGCGATTTCGAAGTTTGGTTGAGCAATAAAATGCAGGTAAGACGTACAGAACGCGAAGCTGTATTTCCGCCGCTTTGGCAATATTACAGTCCTTATGCTTTGGTCACTTTTCAGACAGAAGTAGATATTCCAAAGCCAGACGAGGTAAAAATCTTCTCAGAAGGACCTTTTCAATTACTTTTAGACGGCGTCCAGATTTACGGACAGCCAAAATCAATAACAGTTCCTGCTGGAAAACACAAAATTTCTTTTAAAGTCTATAATCAGGAGGTATTACCTGCGATTTATATTGATGGGAAATATGTTAAATCTGATGCTTCGTGGAAAGTAACCAACGAAGATAAACTTTGGATTGACGAAACCGGAAAAGCACAACAATCCGGTACGCCATGGGTTCCTGTTGGTTCTTGGAATTTCAATTCGCCAGAAAATAAACCTTCTGGATTTAGATTGACAACCAAACCTTTAAGCGCTAAAAAAATAGAAAAAATCGGAGCTGGGCAATTAGTAGATTTTGGTAAAGAAACTTTTGGTTATATTAAAATCCATGGTTTAAAAGGAAAAGGAAAACTAGCATTGTATTATGGAGAATCTCGTGAAGAGGCTTTGGATTCTGCTAAATCCGAAACTTTAGACCATTTATCTTTTGATGGAAAACAATCTGAAACTTATACTCATGACGGTTCAAAAGCTTTCCGTTATGTTCAGGTTCAGGCAGATGCAGGCGTAAAATACGATTCGATTTCGATGCTTTATGAATATTTGCCTTTAGACTATCGTGGTGCATTCAAATCTTCAGACGAGCAACTGAATAAAATTTGGGATGTATCGGCTTATACGATGCATTTAACATCTCGTGAATTTTTTATTGATGGGATTAAACGCGATCGTTGGGTTTGGTCGGGTGATGCTTATCAGAGTTATTTAATGAATTATTATTTGTTTTTTGATTCGCCTTCGGTAGAAAGAACCATGATAGCACTTCGTGGAAAAGACCCTGTAACCGCTCACGTAAATATCATAATGGATTATTCGCTGTATTGGTTTGTAGGCGTTTACGATTACTACTTGCACACAGGCGATACGAAATTCATCAAAACTTTTTATCCAAGAATGAAATCGTTGATGGATTTCTGTTTAGAAAGAAGAAACAAAAACGGATTCCTTGAGCCATTAGAAGGCGACTGGGTTTTCATCGACTGGGCTGACGGACTACCAAAAACAGGAGAAGTGAGTTTTGAACAAATGCTTTTAGCAAGAAGTTTAGAAGCTATGGCGGTAAGTGCTGAAATTGCTGGTAAAACAGAAGACCAAAAACAATATCAGAAATTAGGAACTGATTTAAAAACCAAATTATTTGATGTTTTTTGGGATAAAAAAGAAAACGTGATGAAACATCAGCGTATCGATGGAAAAATGCAAAACATTGTAACCAGATACGCCAATATGTTCGGTATTTTCTTCAATTATTTTAATGAAGAACAAAAACAAAGTGTAAAAAATAAAGTGTTGTTGAATAAAGATGTTCTCCAAATCACAACGCCATATATGCGTTTTTATGAATTGGAAGCCTTATGCGCAATGGGCGAGCAAGATTATGTCTTAAAAGAAATAAAAAACTATTGGGGCGGCATGCTGAATGAAGGCGCAACCTCTTTCTGGGAAGAATACAATCCGAACAAAAAAGGAACGGAACATTTGACGATGTATGGTCGTCCGTACGGAAAGAGCCTTTGCCACGCTTGGGGCGCAAGTCCGATTTATTTATTAGGGAAATATTATTTGGGTGTAAAACCAACCGCTCCGGGTTATTCCCAATACGAAGTAAAACCTAGTTTAGGAGGTTTAAAATGGATGGAAGGAAAAGTGCCAACACCAAACGGAGAAGTGGCCGTGTATTGCAGTACCAAAGAAATCAAAGTAAAAGCAGGCGAAGGACAAGGAAAATTGATTTTTGAAAGTGCCAGCAAACCCAAAACAAACTCAGGAACCATTACAGAATTAGCAAAAAACAAATATCAATTGATTGTAAAACCGAATGTGGAGTATAAAGTGAGTTATAAGGCTTTGTGAGTTATTTTAAGTTAAAAGGTTATGGGTTATGGGTTATGGGTTATGGGTTATGGGTTATGGGTTATGAGTTATGAGTGATTAGTACCTAGTGATTATTCCTTAGTAGTAATTAGTTCTTAGTTTATAACGTCCAGTTTTTGTCATTCCGACGAAGGAGGAATCACACTCGTAACCACAAAGATTATCACGCTAGTTTTGTCATTTCGACGAAGGAGACCCGAGCGTTAGCGAATAGGCGAAGCAAATCTTCGCAAGAAACTCTCCAAAGATTGTGGAAATGCATTAAAAGAATAAAAGCCAAAAAATAAAAAACCAATGTTTTCAAAAAGTAAAAAATACAACATCAAATTAAAAACCGTTTTCCTAATGCTATTGGCTGTCTGCATTCAAGCAACAGCGCAAACAGCATGGAAACCAGCCTCATTTGAAATTGTAAAATCAAAATACAAAACGTTCAAAACCTCACAATATGCGCATGTTTTTTCTGGAAGCAAACACAATATTGTTCGTTTAGCTCCAGAATTGCAAGGATTAACAGGAGTTGAACTTCCTTTAGATGTTTATAAAAAGGGAACTAATACTCCATTACAATTAAAATTTAAAGAAAATGCAACAGTTTTAATTGGCGTTTTTCAAGAGAATAATTCAGAATATCTTCAAGCTGATAAACTTCAAAATGCTAAATTAATTTTAGAAAATGGAGTTACTATAACAGGATTACCTTCTGTTGATGTTTATGCGATTTCTTTCTCAAAAGGAACGCAAACATTGAATCCGGGAAAAGGATTGTTTGCTGTTTTGGGAGTTGTAAAAAGTTCTGAAAATCTACAATCAAGAAATGCCAATTTTCCAGACGGAAAACTTTGGAATCCAACTTTTATTGTGGAAGGATTTTCAGATGAAAAACCACTTTTCGAAATTATCGGCGGAGAAAATAAACCTGTTATTGATGAAGGAATGTCTGGAACAGAAGGAATTCAAGGAGGTTTTGAAGGCGGACGTGTGGTAAAAGTCGGAGATACTTATCATATGTTTCCAACCGAAAGAGCAGGAGAAAAAGGTGTTGACTATTATTATGATCGTGTAAAAACTAAAATCGGTCATTGGACAAGTAAAGACGCCATTCATTGGAAAAGAGAATCTACAATCTACCAAGCTAGTGGTGTATATGCTGTTACCGAAGATGATAATCCAATGAATGATCGTCGTGCCGCAATTTGGTCGTATATGCCTGTTTTTAATGAAAAAGCAAATAAATGGTATGGCTATTATTTAGCTTATACTGTAAGCAAAGAAATAGAACCAAATCATTCATTCGGAAGAATTTGGCGTTGCGAATCAATGGTAGAAGGAATCGAAGGAATAGGTGGGCCTTATAAAGATATGGGAATTATCATGGAACCGGGATTAGATTCTCAGCCATGGGAAGGTCGTCAGGGTGTGGCTTCTTTTTTTCCATATAAAGTAGGCGACAAATATTTCGGATTTTATAGCGGTGCTTATCCGTTCAATTCGTGGGCAGATTATCCAAAGAAATCAGGAAAAGGCTGGTTTGTGGCTTTAGCCGAATCCAAAAGTTTAGAAGGCCCTTGGTTGAGAATGAATAAAGGTTTGGAACCAATTAAGACGATGCATCCGCTATTTGTTGAAAATCCAATCGTAAGTCAGTTACCAAACGGTCTGTACATCGCGATTTTCGACGGTGGTCCAGACGGTTGGGGACATCATTTACCTAATATGATTGCGTATTCATTATCAGCAGACGGCGTAAACTGGGCAGAAGCACATTATTTACCAATAGAAACCAAAGTTGATAAATGGTGGGATATCATGAGAACGCCATTATGTTTAATCCCAGAAGGAAATGACGTTTACACAATCGTATACAATGCAATCGATTTAAAAAGAAGATTTCATCCAACAGGAATGGTAAAAGTAAAATTGAACAAAGACGTGATGGAGTCTAAATTAAAAGAATTGAAAAGATAAAGTTTCCCGCAGATTTTGCAGATCAGGCAGATAAAAAAAATCAGCTAAATCAGCAAAATCTGCGAGAGAAAAAAAAACTTTGCGCCTCTGCGACTTTGCGAGATTAAATCATTCCAAAAGAAAAAAACTTAGAGCCTTAGCGCCTTCGTGGCAAAAACATATAAAAATGAAAATTAAATATCTAATCGTAGCCATTTCAGCACTTGCCATAACCAGCTGTGCCACCAAATACAAGAAAAGAGAAATCACCGACAGCGTAATGCAGGAGATTTACGAAGAAATCAAAACGCCTTACAAATACGGTTTGGTGATGGTTCCTACCGACAACTCATACAAAATGGATTGCCCAAGTGTATTTAGAAAAGACGGGAAATGGTATATGACGTATTTAATTTACGACGGAAGAGGTTACGAAACTTGGCTAGCAGAAAGCGACAATTTATTAGATTGGAAACATTTAGGAAAAGTAATGTCTTTCTCAGAAAACGAAAAACATTGGGATGTCAACCAAAAAGCAGGATATATTGCTTTGCAAGATATGACTTGGGGCGGAAGCTATGAATGGGAAAAATACGATGACAAATATTGGATGAGTTATTTTGGTGGAGACAGTAAAGGTTACGAAGCAGGCGTTTTGTCAATCGGAATGGCTTATACCAAAGAAGCGCCGACAAAGCCGCACGAATTTCAAAGATTAGAAAATCCGGTTTTAACGCCAAAAGACAAAGACGCCAGATGGTGGGATAACAGCACGATGTACAAAAACAGCGTAATTCGTGATAAGGATAAACTAACTGGACACAATTTTATCATGTATTACAATGCCCGTGGAGACAGTATCAATCCTGCTAAAGGAGCAGAACGTATAGCGATGGCAGTCTCAAACGACATGAAAACATGGAAACGTTATGGCGATAAACCATTAATCAATCATCATAAAGGAATTTCGGGAGATGCTTATATTCAGCGTATTAATGATACTTGGGTGATGTTTTATTTCGGAGCTTTTTGGACAGGTTGGAATCAAGGTGCATTTAACCGTTTTGCAGTGTCAAATGATTTAGTAAACTGGACAGATTGGAAAGGCGATGACTTAGTTAAATCATCTGAACCATACGATGATTTGTTTGCACATAAATCATTTGTCGTAAAACATGATGGGGTTGTGTATCATTTTTACTGCGCCGTTAACAAAGCAGAACAAAGAGGAATTGCCATTGCAACATCTAAAGATTTAGGAAAAAGCAAATTGAATTTTGTGGCTCCGCCGGAGAAAAAGAAGAAGAATTAAGAGGAAAGTACAAAGTACAAAGTACAAAGAATTAAGATAAAGTACGTTTAAATCTGACGGGTTCTAAAAACCTGTCAGGTTTAATAACCATAAGATAAATAAAGACCCAGTTTGTCATTTCGACGAAGGAGAAATCTCCACAAGTAGCTCCACACAGAAAATCTACCAATCTTTGTAGAATATCGCACGGAGATTCCTCCTTCGTCGGAATGACAAAAAAACTAAAAATAAAATAATGTTTAAGCAAAATCATATTCAGCAATTTTTCAACTTTCGACTTTCGACTTTCGACTTTTTGACTGTAATTTTACTATTCACAATTAACATAAACGCCCAATCCGTAACAGGAGAACCAGCAGGAGTTCCGGAATTGCATAAAAAATATCAATTTGCTCCGTGGGAAGACCCAACGATTACAAGTATCAATAGACAACCAGCAAGAGCAACTTCATATTCTTATTCAAGTGTTGAAGACGCATTAAAAGGCGACAGAACCAAAAGCCGAATCCAAATGCTGAACGGCGATTGGGATTTTAAATATGCCGTTAACTTAAATTTAGCATCAAAAGACTTTTATAAAAACACCGTTTATGGTTGGGATAAAATCGAAGTGCCTTCCAACTGGGAAATGAAAGGGTATGATAATCCAATTTACAAAAGTGCTGTTTATCCATTTCGACCAATAAATCCGCCTTATATTCCTAAAGATTATAACGGAGTAGGCTCTTACCAAAGAAGTTTTACGGTTCCAGAAAATTGGAAAGATATGACTGTGACTTTACATTTCGGAGCCGTAAGTTCCGGTTTTGAGGTATGGTTAAACGGAGAATTTTTAGGGTATGGCGAAGACAGTTTTCTGCCATCAGAATTTGATATTACACCTTATTTAAAAGCGGGCGAAAATGTAGTTTCAGTTCGTGTAATTCGCTGGACAGATGGTTCTTACTTAGAAGACCAGGACCATTGGCGTATGAGTGGAATCCAGCGTGAAGTTTTCATTATGGCAGAGCCAAAATTGCGCATTCAGGATTTCTTTGTTCAAACCAAATTAGACAAAGAATACAAAGACGCTATTTTCAAATTGCGTCCAAAAGTAGAGAATTTGACTGGAGCAAAAATCAAAGATTACACCATGAATGTTCAGTTGTATGATGCAAATAATACGGCAATATTCAAAGAACCGCTTCAAAGACCTGTAATCGATTTAATCAACGAAAGTTATCCTCGTTTGGACAATGTTCGTTTTGGATTCTTTCAGGAAACCATCAAAAATCCTAAAAAATGGAGTTCAGAAGAGCCGAATTTATACACGATGGTCATTTCGATAAAAGATAAAAACGGTAACGTTACCGAAGCCAAAAGCTGTAAAGTTGGTTTCCGTTCGATTGAATTTTCGAAAGAGAACGGAAAAATGCTCATCAACGGAAAAGAAACGTATGTTTATGGCGTAAACCGCCACGATCATCATCCGACAAGAGGAAAAGCAGTTACGAGAGAAGATATCAAACAAGATATTACTACGATTAAAAAATTCAATTTCAATTTTATACGTACGAGTCATTATCCAAATGATCCTTATTTCTACGAATTATGTGATCAATACGGAATCATGGTAATGGACGAAGCAAACCAAGAAACACATGGAATTGGCGGTAAATTAAGCAACGATCCGCTTTGGACAAACGCTTATATGGAAAGAATGATTCGAATGGTCGAAAGAGATAAAAACCATCCATCGGTTGTAATGTGGAGTTTAGGAAACGAAGGCGGAAAAGGGCCAAACCATTCGGCAATGTCAGGTTGGGTTCACGATTTCGATATTACACGTCCAGTGCATTATGAACCAGCGCAAGGAAATGCAAAGTTAGACGGATATATCGATCCGCTTGATCCAAGATATCCGAAAACAATCGATCATGCTTATCGTTTCGAAAATCCGCAAGATGATTCGTATGTCGATATGGTTAGCCGTTTTTATCCGGGCGTTTTCACACCAAAATTTTTAGTAGAACAAAAGAAAGATACACGTCCGATTATTTTCGTTGAATATTCTCATGCAATGGGAAATTCTGTTGGAAATTTAAAAGAATTATGGGATGAATTCCGTTCGCTTCCTAGAGTTATCGGAGGTTGTATTTGGGAATTCAAAGATCAGGGAATCGTGAAATTTGATTCGAGATCAGGACAAAATTATTTTGCTCACGGAGGGGATTTCGGCGAAAAGTATCATGACGGAAATTTCAATACAAAAGGAATTGTAGATTCTTACGGAAAACCAAAAGGCTCGATTTTTGAGAATAAGTGGGTGTATCAGCCAGCGATTTCATCTTTAAATGGAAATCAATTAGAAATTAAAAATCGCCAGGCAGTTAAATCTTTAGAAGGATATATTCCCGTTTTAAAAGTGTTGGAAAACGGAAACGTAATTAAAACCCAGATTTTAAAACCACTCAAAGTAGAAGCAGGACAATTGACAACTTTAGATATCAGTTCGTATTTACCAAAAATGAAAGCCGATGCAGAATATATTTTAAATATAGAATTCCAGCTTTCAAAAGACGAGCTTTGGGCTTCAAAAGGTTACGCTGTCGCGGAAGATCAGTTTATATTGAAAAAGAAGGAAGCTGTTTCACCTGAATCGAAAAAAGAAAATGTAAATGTTTCTGAATCAGATTCTGATTTTAATATCAAAGGAAAAACTTTTGATATTAGAATCAATAAAACAAACGGAGCTTTAAGTTCTTATGTTTTTAATGGAGAAGAACAGGTTTTTACACCATTACTTCCGAATTTTGTTAGACCTTTAACTGACAACGATAAACGTGGTTGGAAGTCTCAGAAATTATTAAAACAATGGTATAAAGCAAAACCAAAACTGGTAAATATTGCCATTGATAAATCGGCTTCAGCAATTAAAATCAAAAGTAATTACGAAGTGATAAAAGACAGTGCAAGCGTAAATGTGGTTTACAATATTTTACCAAACGGATTAATAAAAGTAGATTACAGCTTAAAAGCATCAGACAAACTGCCAAACATTCCAAAAATTGGAATGCAGATGGGAGTTAAAAGAAGTTTCGACCAGATTTCATGGTACGGAAAAGGCGAACTGGAAAATTACAACGACAGAAGTTTTGGTTCGTTTGTTGGGAAATATTCACTTCCAATAAACGATTTTATTGAACATTATCCAAAACCGCAAGAAAACGGAAACAGATGTGATGTAAGATGGATGGCATTAAGCACCCCACAGAAAAATAACGGATTTTTAGTGGTAAACGATAATAAAGTTCTAAGCATGAGCGCATGGCCTTATACACAGGAAAACTTAAGTGCATCAGGACATACGTACGATTTGAAAGATCCAGGATTCTTAACACTAAACATCGATTTAATCCAAATGGGAGTAGGAGGAAACGACAGCTGGACGATTGTGGCTCAGCCATTGGAACAATATCAGATTAAATCAGGAAATTATGAATACAGTTTTTATTTGACGCCTTTTAGTGGTTCAAAAAATGAATTGGAAAATAGTTTGAAGAAGTTTAAATATTAGTCAATTAAGAATTAAAAATTAAGAATTAAAAATTAAAAGATACGGTTTGTCATTTCGAGGAACGAGAAATCACACGAGTATGTCGACAAAGATTGGAGAAATACATTGTAGATTTCTAGTGTGATTTCTCCTTACGTCGAAATGACAAAAATGCATACAGATTAGCAAACATAGCCCGAGGTTTCAACCTCGGGAAACGTATTGTTAAATAACGTTGCGTCCCAATGGTTGAACCATTGGCTATGTTTTAATAAAAAAAAATATATTAAACCCGACAGGTTCAAAAACCTGTCGGGTTTACGAACAGAAAATAATAACAATAATGTCTAACCGTAACCACATTTTTCTTTTTAAAAAAGACTTTCGACTTTGGACTTTCCAACTTTCGACTATTATCTTTTTTCTTTTCCTTGCAAGCATCGTCTCCGCACAGGATGTCCATAAAAAAGAAACTACTTTTCAGCCGACATTAGAATCCTCCAAAACTTGGGTGTATTGGTACTGGATGAAAACAGCCTATTCTAAAGCCGGAATCACAGCCGATTTAGAAGCGATGAAACAAGCCGGAATTGCGGGCGCTTATTTAATGACGATCAAAGGACCAGCCAATCCGCCATTGATAGATCCGCCGGTTTTACAGTTGACACCTGAATTTTGGGATATGATTGGTTGGGCATTCAAAGAGGCAGATCGTTTAGGATTAAAACTTGCTTTTCATGGAGCAGACGGTTTTGCTGTTGCAGGCGGGCCGTGGATTACGCCCGAAATGTCGATGCAGAGAGTAGTTTGGTCGACAACTGAAATTTTAGGCGGAAAAAAAGTGGCTTCAAAACTACCAGTTCCAGCACATTACAAAGAGTATTATAAAGACATTGCCACTTTTGCGATTCCGATTAAAGAATACGAAATCACTTCGCAATTGCAATTGCCAAAAGTAACGACATCGAACAATAGCGATGCATCATTTTTGGCTGATCCTAAGAAAGACGAGAATTTCAAATTTGCCGATGCAGGTTGGATTCAGTACGAATTTGCACAACCTTTTACCTGCAAATCCATTGTAATTGAAACCAAAGGAAGAGATTTTCAGGCGCAACGTCTGATTGTGGAAGTAAGTGATGACGGAGTCAATTTTAGATTTCACGAAAGACTGATTGCACCGCGCCACGGCTGGCAGGATATGGATTTCCCGAATACACATACGATTACACCCGTAACAGCAAAATATTTCCGATTTGTTTATGATCCAAAAGGAACAGAACCTGGAGCAGAAGATTTGGATTTTGCGAAATGGAAACAGAATCTGAAAGTAAGTAAAATTACGCTTTCGAATCAGTCGTTAATTAATAATTACGAAGGGAAATCAGGTGCCATTTGGCGTTTGACTCCACAGACAACTGAAAAAGAAATTCCAAATTCTAATGCATTCAAAAAATCAGAAATCATCAATATTTCCAATTTTGTGGATGCTAACGGAAATCTGAATTGGAAAGCACCAAAAGGAAAATGGAAAATAATCCGAATGGGGCATACTTCTACGGGACATGAAAATGCAACTGGCGGAGCAGGAAAAGGTTTGGAAGTAGATAAATTTAATCCCGAACTGATTCGTTTTCAGTTAGACCATTGGTTTGGAGAAGCTGTTCGTTCTGCTGGCCCACAAGTGGCTTCACGAGTTCTGGAAATCCTTCATTTTGACAGCTGGGAATGCGGAAGCCAAAACTGGTCTTCGGTTTTTCAGGCTGAGTTTAAAAAGAGACGAGGTTATGATATTGTGGAATATCTGCCTGTAATGGCCGGAATTCCAATAGAAAGTGCAACTTTTTCAGAAAGAATTTTGTATGATGTTAGAAAGACAATAGGTGATTTGGTAGCGGATAAGTTCTATGCGACGGTTGCTCAAATTGCCAAAGAATATAACGTTAAATTGAGTTCCGAAAATGTTGCGCCAGTTGTAACCAGCGATGCCTTGCTGCATTATAAATATGTTGATTATCCGGGCGGCGAATTTTGGCTGAAAAGCCCAACACATGACAAACCTTTTGATATGGTCGATGCTATTTCTGGAGGGCATATTTACGGAAAAGATATTATTCAGGCAGAGTCTTTTACGGCGTTGAGAATGGATTGGGACGAACATCCCGGAAATCTAAAAACAACGGCAGACCGCAATTATGCTTTAGGAATTAACCGTTTGTTTTACCACGTTTTTGTTCATAATCCGTGGACGAACAGAAAACCGGGAATGACTTTAGACGATATCGGAACTTTTTTCCAAAGAGATCAAACTTGGTGGAAACCCGGAAGAGCTTGGTTTGATTATTGCCAACGAGTACAGTTTCAATTACAAAAAGGAAAACCTGTTATTGATTTGGCGGTTTTTATTGGAGAAGATTTTCCTTCGCGTTCTTTTGTTCCAGATCGTTTGGTGCCTTTTATTCCGAATGTTTTTGGAAAAGAAAGATTAGAAAACGAGAAAATCCGTATGGAAAATGAAGGTCAGCCAACGGCAAAAATGCCAAAAGAAGTGACCTATTCTAAAAATATCACCGATTTATCGCAATGGATTAACCCGCTAAATGGGTATCAATATGATTCTTTCAATGCCGATGTTTTGATTAATCGTGCGAAAGTGGTAAACGAAAAAATTTCATTTGATGGCGGAATAGAATATGGCGCTTTATTCTTTCCGGGAAGTCATAAAATGGCACCAAATAAGATTTTATCTTTGGCTTCTGCAGAAAAAATACTGAAATTGCTAAAAGATGGAGCAACCATTTTTGTGGATGAAAAACCAAATATTCAGCCAGGAATTCAATCAGAAATAGATCAAAAAAAATGGCAGAGTGTAATTGATGAAATTTGGAATAATGCCAATTCATCAACGTGGAAAATCGGAAAAGGAACGGTTGTTAAATTACCGTATTTAGGAAATGATTTCGCTTCAATCGGAATTACGCAGGATATTTATTTTCCTAATTTAAAGCGTTCTGAAGCCGAAACATTAGCTTGGGCGCATCGAAAATCAGATACAGAAGATATTTATTTCATTTCCAATCAAAAAGCAGAAAAACGTTCTTTTGAGGCGTCTTTTAGAATTTCGGGAAAAGTGCCGCAATGGTACAATCCTGTAACGGATAAAACTTCGGCTATAGCCAATTGGAAAATAGAAAACGGAAGAACAATTGTTTCGATAACTTTAGATGCCAATGAATCTGGTTTTGTGATTTTTAAAGAAGAAACAAAAGAAGTTGTAGTAAAAGGTAAATCATCTGAATTTGAGAAAGTTCAAACTTTAGATGAAAATTGGGAATTGCAATTCGATCCAGCTTTTAAAGGTCCGAAAGAAGTGGTAAAAACAAACAAGCTTTTTGATTGGAGTACTTCAGAAAATGATCAAATCAAATATTATTCAGGAACTGTAGTTTATAAAAAAGAGTTTGTTTGGAAAGGTAAAAAAAACGATAAAATCTGGTTGGATTTAGGCGAAATTGCCAATATTGCAGAAGTTAAAATCAATGGAAAAGACTGCGGAACACTTTGGACATTTCCTTTTAAAACCGATATTTCAAAAGCTTTGCAAAAAGGTAAAAATACGATAGAAATTAAAATCACAAATACCTGGAGAAATAGATTAATTGGCGACCAAAAATTGCCAAAAGAAGAAAGATTAACATGGACAACAGCGCCGTTTCGTTTAGAAGGAGAACCGTTGTTGAAAGCAGGGTTGTTAGGGCCAGTTACAATTTTACAGGAGAAATAAATGTTAGCCACAGATTAAAATGATTTTCACAGATTATTATTTTTTTAAAATGGCTACACAATAGAAAAATTAGGATAAATATGTCGCTCCGCTGGAGCTTTTGTATGATGTGTCATTTTTTTCTATAAATATTTCGTCCCTCTGGGACTTGTAATAGAGAATAGAATATTTAAATATAAAAAGAAGATGTTTTATTTTAAATAAGAATGGTTTTAGTGAGCCAAAGAAAAAGCTCTGGAAGAGCTAAATATTTATAGAAAAAGAATATCCAGAGATTAGTTTAGCTCCAGAGGAGCGACATATCTTTTAGAATTTAAAGAATAAAAAACAAAAGTTTAAATCACAGATTTACAATCTTTTTTAATCCTTTTAATCTGTGGCAAAAAAACAAAAAAATGAAAAAATTAATTATTACATTATTAACGATTTTAGCGAGTTTTCAAATCAATGCCAAAATCAAATTACCAGCATTGTTTACAGACAATATTATGTTACAACAAAAATCAAATGCACCAATTTGGGGCTGGGCAGAAAAGAATGCCAATATCGTAATTAAAACCTCGTGGGATTCTAAAACCTACAAAACAAAGTCAGACGCTTCTGGAAAATGGAAAACAGAATTACAAACTTCCTCTTTTGGCGGACCATACACCATTGAAGTTTCAGAAGGAAACGAAAAAGTAATCATCAAAAACGTTTTGTTAGGAGAAGTTTGGCTTTGCTCTGGACAGTCGAATATGGAAATGCCGTTAAAAGGTTTTCAGGGACAGCCCGTTAAAAACGGAAATGAAATCATCGTAAGATCAACCAATAAAAACATTCGTTTAATTACGATTCCAAGAGCCACGGTTTTAGAACCTTTACAAGATTTTGAAGGAAAATGGGAAGAAGCTTCTCCAAAATCGACTTCCAATTTTAGTGCAACGGCTTGGTATTTTGGTTCACTTTTGCAGGAAGTTTTAGATGTTCCAGTAGGATTGATTCATGTTTCGTACGGAGGTTCAAGCATGGAAGCGTGGATGAACAAAGAAATGCTAAAAGATTTTGCAAGTGCTAAAATTCCGACCACAAAAGAAGAATTGGCAAAAGACCCAAATCGTGTTCCGACAACTTTGTTTAATGGAATGCTTTCGCCTGTAATTGGTTACGGAATTAAAGGCTGTATCTGGTATCAGGGAGAATCAAATTACGAAAGAGCTTCGGAGTATACCGCTTTGATGAAAAAAATGGTCAGCAGTTGGAGAACAATCTGGAATCAGGGTGATTTCCCGTTTTATTTCGCTCAGATTGCACCGTTTAATTACGCCTCATTTCATCCAAAAGATTATCAGGAAAAATACAATTCGGCATATTTGAGAGAAGCGCAATTTAAGGCTTCAAAGGAAATTCCGAATTCGGCAATGGCGGTTTTAATGGATGTTGGAGAAGAAAATAACATTCACCCAATGGACAAAGAAAAAGGAGGAAACCGTTTGGCTTTTCAGGCTTTGGCAAGGACATACGGAATTGAAGGTTTTGAATTCGAAAGTCCGAAATACAAATCAATGGAGATAAAAGATGGTGCCGTAACCGTTTCTTTTGATGATGTTGCCAACGGAATTACATCTTATGACAAGGAAGTTTTAGGTTTTGAAATCGCAGGAGAGGACAAAGTTTTCTATCCAGCTAAAACGGTCGTTAGAAGAAAATCAGTAGTTCTGACATCAGATAAAGTAAAGAAACCAGTTGCAATACGTTATTTATGGAAAGATTTCGCTAAAGCGGAATTGTTTAGCGCGGGAGGTTTGCCGGTTTCTTCGTTTAGAACTGATGAGTGGTAATTTTTTAAACCATATAAGTCATTTAAGGCAATATAAGCTTTGTGTTTGGTTTGTGTTTTTAGGAAATATAAGTTTAATATTTAAAGCTATAACTTAAATTATCTTATATGACTTATATGGTTCAATAATAGTATTCTATATAAAATTAAAATGTTGAAAAATTTAATATTCTTATTATCTCTCTTCACAACGCTTTGCCTCAAAGCGCAAATTGCTACGCTTGAAAATTACAATCAGGTTTGGACAACGCAGAGTCAGAATTCATCAGAATCGATGCCGTTAGGCGGAGGCGATATTGGTATGAATGTTTGGGTAGAGAAAGGTGATTTGTATTTCTATTTTTCACGAAGCGGAACTTTTGACGAACATAATACTTTATTGAAATTAGGTCGTGTAAAAGTTACTTTAAGTCCGAATCCATTTGAAGGGAAAGACGGTTTTCATCAGGAACTGAAACTCAAAGACGGTTATGTTTTAGTTGGTCAGAATGATACTAAAATCAAACTTTGGGTAGATGTTTTTAAACCGATTATTCATGTTGATTTAGAAAGTAAAAATACGTTGAAAATGACAGCTTCTTATGAAAGTTGGCGTTATCAAAATCGTTATCCGAAAGGAAAAGAAAATAATGCCAATTCTTATAAATGGGCGCCACAGGGAGAACTTACTACCTATAAAGATTCTATTTCGTTTGAAAATAACGGAATCAAATTTTACCACAGAAATAGAGAAAATACAGTTTTTGATGTGGCGGTAAAACAACAGAAAATGGAATCGGTAAAAGACCAAATGTTGAACCCGATTGCGAATCTAACTTTCGGCGGATTCATGACAGGGAATAATCTAAAACCAGACGGAACATTTCTTGGTAAATATCAAAATACCGATTTTAAAGGTTTTAATTTAACTAGCATAAAACCTTCCAAAAAGCATTCGTTAGAAATATATTTAAACACGAATCAATCTGATTTTTCAACTTGGGATAATGGATTAAAAAGTTTGATTTCTGCTAATAAAAATAATTTCAAACAAGCGGAAAAAAACACTCAAAAATGGTGGAATGCTTTCTGGAACCGCAGTTTTATTTTTACTCAAAAAAAACAATCGATCGAGAAAGATTCGGTCTATCAAATCGGTCAGAATTATCAGTTGTTTCGATATATGCTGGGTTGCAATGCGTATGGAAAATATCCAACGAAATTCAACGGGGGACTTTTTACAGTTGACCCTGTTTTTACGAATAAAGACCTAAATTTTACGCCCGATTTCAGAAATTGGGGAGGAGGAACCATGACAGCTCAAAACCAGCGATTGGTTTATTTTCCGATGGTAAAAAGCGGTGATTTTGATATGATGAAATCACAGTTGAATTATTACTTGAGCCTTCAAAAAAATGCAGAATTAAGAAGCAAGGTTTATTGGAAACATAATGGTGCTTCATTTACAGAACAATTAGAAAATTTCGGTCTGCCAAATCCTGCTGAATATGAATGGAAACGTCCAGCAGAGTATGACCCAGGAATGGAATACAATGCATGGCTCGAATACGAATGGGATACGGTTTTGGAATTCTGTCAAATGATGTTGCAGCAGAAAGAATATGCTGGAGAAGATATTCAGAAATACAATCCATTCATCATTAGTTGTCTGCGTTTTTTTGATGAACATTATCAATATTTGGCCAAGCAACGTGGAAGAAAAGCTTTAGACGGAAATGGTAAATTAGTTTTATATCCGGGTTCGGGAGCAGAAACTTATAAAATGGCTAATAATGCAAACAGCACGATTTCGGCTTTACAGGTAATTACAGAAAACCTTTTAAACCTTTCGGCAAATCAGCTATCTAAAGAAGATGTGGAATATTTAAAAGGATTTCAAAATCGGATTCCGCCTTTGAATTTCGGACAAAACGAAAATCATAAAGTTTTATTGCCTGCCAAAACATGGGAACGGGTTAATAATACCGAAGTTCCGCAATTGTATCCTGTTTATCCGTGGGGAATTTACGGCATCGGAAAACCGGATTTAGAAACGGCTTTGAATACATGGAAATACGACGCTGATGCTTTAAAATTCAGAAGCCACGTAGGCTGGAAACAAGACAACATTTTCTCTGCTCGTTTAGGATTGACAGATGAAGCTGTAAAATACAATACAATGAAAATGGCGAATTCAGAAAGACGTTTTCCAGCATTTTGGGGACCGGGATTTGACTGGGTTCCCGACCATAATTGGGGAGGTTCGGGAATGATTGGCATGCAGGAAATGCTTTTGCAGGAAGCAGACGGAAAAATTTATCTTTTCTCTGCGTGGCCGAAAGAATGGAATGTTCATTTTAAATTGCATGCTAAACAAAATACTACAATTGAAGCTGAACTCCTAAACGGAGAGTTGAAGGTTTTGAAAGTAATTCCAGAAGAAAGAAAAAAAGATATTATAAATCTGCTTGGGAAATCTGAAGCAGAGAAAACGAAATTAAACTAACTATTACAATCAAAATGATTAAGAAATTAATAAGTGGCGCTGTTTTGTCCCTATTTTTGACCACAAACGGACAAGCGCAATCAGTGCAAAATACTGATAAACAAATAGTAAAAGTCGATTTTGACTTTTTTCAAAGAAGATTAGAAGAAGTTCATGACCCAAGTTACGATTCGTGGGTTATCAATGAAAATAAAGAAGACCAGAAAACCTTCAATGGAGTAACTTTTAAATTAAAAGGAAACTTTACTTCAAAGTGGTATAAAGTCGGTATGAGTGCTCCTTATTACAATAGATTAGGGAGCGACGGTTTGGTTACTGCTGAGGATTTAGAATTGAAAATCAGTGGTTTAAAAGAAGGAAAACACACACTTTTGACTTTTCATAACGCTTTTGATGTGATTACAGGAAAAACTTTTTCTCCAATCAAAATCTTTGTAAACGGGAAATTGCAGCAAACGGTAAATGCTAGTCAGCGAGCCAATGCAAAAGTAGATGCAGCAATGGCTTACATTAATTTTAATGCTGAAAAAGGAAAAGATGCGGTGATTCGCTTTGAAATTGATTCAGCTACAAACCCTGATATTGTAAAACAGATTGTTATTAATGGTTTTGAACTCGATACGCCAAACTTGATGAATCAAGCCCGCTCTCCAGAACCAAAAAATAGAGACGAACATGTCGAAGTGACTAAAAATGTGCTTTTAAAATGGGATGCTCCAAAAAATGTAGTGGGTCATAAAGTTTATTTTGGTACAGATAAAAATGCGGTAGAAAGAGCAACAGAATCTTCAAAAGAATTTAAAGGAAAACAGACCGATAAAAGCTTTGCCGTTTCTGACTTATACAGCGGTTCAACGTATTACTGGAGAGTGGATGAAGTGGATAATAATGGAGAAGTGACTTTAGGAAACGTTTGGTCGTTTAAACCTGCTCAATTGGCGTTTCCAGGCGCTGAAGGTTACGGACGTTATGCCGTTGGAGGTCGTGGCGGAAAAGTAATTGAAGTTACGAATTTAAATGATGACGGACCAGGAAGTTTGCGTGATGCAATAAATCAGGAAATTGGACCTAGAACGATTGTTTTTAATGTTTCGGGAAATATTAAGCTGGCTTCAAGATTGGTTGTAAATCAGCCTTATATTACCATCGCAGGGCAGACCGCTCCCGGAGAGGGAATTACAATCAGCAGAGCGCCAATTGGATTGACTGGCAATGATGGCGTGATTCGATTTTTGAAAGTAAGAATTGGAGGCGGAACTACTTTTGACGGAATGGGCTTAACGGGTGCAGATTATAGTATTATTGACCATTGTTCGATAAGCTGGACGATTGACGAATCGTTTAGTTCACGTGGCGCGCATCATATTACGCTGCAACGAACTTTAATTTCAGAAGCTTTAAATGTTGCGGGACATGATAAATACGAAGCAGGAAAAATGCACGGTTACGCCGCGACAATCGGAGGAGATATTGGAAGTTTTCATCACAATTTATTGGCTCATAATTATGGAAGAAACTGGAGTATTGGCGGTGGTCTAAGCGGAGACGGATTTTATACCGGTAGATTGGATATTACTAATAATGTGGTTTACAACTGGGGAAAAAGAACAACTGACGGTGGTGCAAACGAGGTAAATTTTGTCAATAATTATTATAAGCCGGGGGCTTCAACTGGAATTTTTGTAGCGTTAAATGCACAGCACGAAGGTGTTGGAAAAGGAATGCAACGTTATTATTTTGATGGAAATGTTATGCCGGGTTATTTTGATGAGAAATCTCAGGATAAAGGAAGAAAATCGACTGTAACAAATAGAGAAAAAGTAGAATATGAAACTTTCGTAGACAAGCCGTTTTTCCCTTCTTATGTGAATACGCAATCGGCTAAAGGAGCTTATAAAAACGTACTTTCAGATGTTGGAGCAAATCAGCCGTTTTTTGACAAACATGATAATCGAATTATTAATGAAACTTTAAAGGGAACTTTCACTTATAAAGGAAGCAAAAGCGGTTTAGGCGGCATGATTGATAACGAACAAGATGCAGGAGGATGGCCAAACTTTGTTTCAGAAACTCGTCCTTCTGATTGGGATACCGACCATGACGGATTACCAAACTGGTGGGAAAAAGCTTTCGGTTTAAATGAAAATTCACCGGCCGGAGATTTTTCAGATGCCAATTCAGATGTTGATAAAGACGGATTTACGCAATTGGATAATTATTTAGATTGGTTGGCGCAGCCTCATTTTTTTATCAATTTAAAAGATAAAAAAGTTTTAAACGTAGCAGATTATTTCAAAGGTTTTGAAAACAAACCAGTTTATACTTTCTCTGAGGTAAAAAACGGAAAAGCGAGTTTAAACGGAAAAGAAATTCAATTCACAGCTTCAGATAAAGGTTTTGCATCATTTGTAATAACCGTAAAAGATGCAGACGGGGATTCTATGAGCAGAACTATTAATTTCTTTATTAAGTAAAAAGTATTAAACCATATAAGTGATATATAAGATAGTATAAGTTTGACTTAAATCTGTATTGCTAAAGTTTAAAAAGTTTAGTTTAAATGAACTTATATTTCTTATATGGTTCAAAATTATAAAAGAATGAAAAAAATATTAAATGTTTCCTTAAGCTTATTTTTTGTTAGTACTGGCGTGTTTGCGCAAAACAGAGGCTTGGTAGCGAATTCACAAAGTCCGTATTCTAAGCTCCAAAGTGTTGGACTTCAAGACGTAAAATGGACTAACGGATTCTGGAAAGAGCAATTCGATGTAGAAACAAAAAACACCCTGCCATACATGTGGGATTTGTATCATAGCGAAACTTCTCATGCGTATAAAAACTTCGAAATTGCGGCCGGATTGGATAAAGGAACTTTCAAAGGTCCCTCTTTTCATGATGGTGATTTCTACAAGATTTTTGAAGGAATGGCGGCAACTTATGCCGTTACAAAAGATAAAAAACTCGATGCTGAAATGGATAAGGCTATTGCGCTTTTCGCAAAGGTACAGCGCAAAGACGGTTATATTCACACTCCGGTTTTAATCGATGAACGCTGGGGGACTTTAGGCCCAGAAGAAGTAAAAAAACAATTGGGTTTCGAGAAATACAATATGGGACATTTAATGACTGCAGCCTGCATTCATTATCGTGCCACAGGAAAAACAAATTTCTTAAACATTGCCAAAGGTGTTGCCGATTTCTTGTATGATTTCTACAAAAAAGCTTCGCCAGAATTGGCTAGAAATGCGATTTGTCCGTCACATTATATGGGAATTGTCGAAATGTACAGAACGGTAAAAGACCCGAAATATTTAGAATTGGCTAATAATCTTATCGATATTAGAGGTACTACTAATGATGGAACGGATGACAATCAAGACAGAGTTCCGTTTAGACAGCAGACAACAGCCATGGGTCACGCTGTAAGAGCAAACTACTTGTACGCGGGAGTTGCCGATTTATATGCTGAAACAGGAGAGAAGAAATTACTAGACAATTTAGAATCGATTTGGGATGATGTAACGTATCGAAAAATGTATATTACAGGAGGATGTGGCTCGTTGTATGATGGAGTTTCGCCAGACGGAACTTCTTACGACCCAACGGTAGTGCAAAAAATTCATCAAGCGTACGGTAGACCTTTCCAATTGCCAAATGCGACGGCTCATACAGAGACTTGCGCTAATATTGGAAATGTGCTGTGGAACTGGAGAATGCTTCAAATTACGGGAGATGCAAAATATGCTGATATCGTGGAATTAGCACTTTACAACAGCGTACTTTCGGGGATGAATCTAGAAGGAGATAAATTCTTATATAACAATCCGTTGAATGTTTCCAACGATTTGCCTTTTCATCAAAGATGGGGAAATGTGCGTGAAGGATATATTGCCTTATCAAACTGTTGTGCGCCAAACGTAACGAGAACAGTTGCCGAAGTCGGAAATTATGCTTACAATCTTTCAAAAGAAGGTTTGTACGTTAATTTATACGGAAGCAATAATTTGAATACAAAAACGCTGAGTGGAGAAACTTTGGAAATTGAACAGCAGACGAATTATCCTTGGGATGGAAAGGTAACTTTGAAAATCATTAAGGCTCCAAAAGACTTACAGGCTTTCTTTTTAAGAATTCCAGGCTGGAGCCAGAATGCGCAAGTTTCGGTTAATAATTCTAAAATTTTAGATAAAATCGTTTCAGGAACTTATTTGAAGTTAAATCAAAAATGGAAAAAAGGAGATGTTATTGAATTGAATCTACCAATGCCAGTTGAATTGATGGAAGCCAATCCGTTAGTTGAAGAAGTAAAAAATCAAGTTGCCGTTAAAAGAGGTCCTTTGGTGTATTGTTTAGAATCTGATCAGCTTCCGGCCAATACAAGTGTAAACGATGTGATTTTAAACCTAAATTCTGATTTTAAAACTGATTTTACGGAATTGAAAAACAGAAAATTAGTTACCATCGAAGCGACTTCAAAAGTTGCCTCGGATAATTCTTGGAACAAGACACTTTATAAACCAATTTCAACAAAAGACGGAAAATCATTAACCGTAAAATTGATTCCGTATTTTGCTTGGGGAAATAAAGGACAAGGAGAAATGACGGTTTGGATGTCGCATTGAATCTTGGACGCCGATGAAACGGATTTACTTCGTAAAAACGCGAATTAAAACGGATTTTTTTAATTTTCTTGAAATGCGATCATCTTTATCAAACTTTTAAACTTTGACAAAGATTTTTTGCAATAACCACAAAAACATAACGAATAAATTAATTGTACACATGAAATATATTCTAACGCTATTTTTACTATCAACACTTTCTCTTTCAGCCCAAACGCTAGATAACAAATTAGCATTAACGGTTGCTCAAGACGGTTCTGGCGATTTTAAAACGATTCAAGAAGCGATAAATAATGTGAAAGACAATTCAGAAAAGAGAGTTGTAATTAGTATAAAACCAGGAAAATATATTGAAAAATTAGAAATTCCAGTGTCAAAACCTTTCATTACTTTAAAAGGAGCTGATAGAAATAAAACCATAATTTCATTTGACGATTACTCTGGAAAACCGCTTAGAGAGCCAGATTCGTCAGGGAAAAAGGCATTTGGAACAGGAACTTCATATTCTTTTTTAATTCTAGGAAATGATACTACGCTCGAAAATCTAACTGTCGAAAATACGGCTGGAAGAGTAGGGCAGGCAGTAGCACTTCATATTAAAGGTGACAGAGTTGTTGTAAAGAATTGTAATCTTTTAGCAAATCAGGATACGCTTTATTTATCAGAAGGAAATACTCGTATCTATTTTGAAAACTGTCTCATCAACGGAACAACCGATTTTATTTTTGGAGCTGCTACGGCTTATTTCTATAAATGTACGATCGAAAGCTTGGTAAATTCTTACATCACAGCAGCTTCAACTCCTCAAGGGCAGGCTTATGGTTTTGTTTTTGTGGATTGTAAACTTACGGCAAAAGACAAATCGGTAGATAAAGTGTTTTTGGGAAGACCTTGGAGACCTTATGCTCAAACCGTTTTCATCAATACAGATTTAGGTTCGCATATTATTCCAGAAGGTTGGAATGCTTGGATAGATACTCGATTTCCTGACAAAGATAAAACGGCTTATTACGCAGAATATGGAAGCAAAGGTAATAGTGCCAAAAATACTTCGCAACGTGCATCATGGTCGCACCAATTGAAAAAAGAGGATGTCAAAAAATACGATCGCGATTTAGTACTAAGCGGATGGAATCCGAACAAATAAAATCGTTACACATTCACAGTTTTATGTTTAGTGCTCAGTTTTGCTGAGCACTTTGCTTTTAGGCCAATAGTAACAACAATTTTGTTGTAAGAATAGTTTCATCAATTTTGAAGCAGTACGCATCCTGCTTCCTGATAAAGATGAGCCCGCCTAAATTAAAATTAAAGGAATAGAAAATGTGGGGCATTATGTTTGCTGTGAGTGAACAGATTGTAGTGTTTTTATATGAGTGTCCTGCTTCTTGGACGTTCTATTTATTTTAAAACAATAAAATTCTTACTATTTTGGCGGGTGACATTTTTAAAACGTATTGTTTATAGGCAGATTGGTCAGAATTTACGTTTGAAAAATATTTTTTTTCAAAAAAAATTTGCTAAAAATTAACACTTGAAAACATCGCATTTTATAAGTTTTTTAATATAAATGGTAGAGTAAAAACAGCTTTTACGAAAACGTTTTCTAGGTTTTGAGCGAAATCTTAAGATACTAAATGTCAGTATGACTACTAGCATCTGTTGAAAAAATATTACATAATGTTTGTTTTTGATGAATTTTTCATGAAATTTATGCTAAAACGGCTTGCTAAATTTTGTTTTACTCAAAGAAATCATCTCTTTTTTTCGGATAGGTATATTTTTTCAATCCAATTTTTATTAATATTGTTTTTTTTGACTGCTTTTAATGAAATAAAACAATTAAAACAGGATAGAGCAGGACGGTTGTAATATACCATCATCCTATTTTTGGATTACTAAAAATAAATGTGTTTTTGACATTTAATTAAAAGATTTAAAATTTAATTAATTTTTTGTTTTTTGAAAAAGGCGCATTAACATGACTAACTAACAAATTTATAAACTAACCAAAAAAGACATTTATGAAACAAGCATTTATTAAAAGATGTAGCTTTCTTTTGTTTGCGATGATGACTGTGCTGAGTTATGCTCAAAACTCAAGTAATCAAGTTACTGTTACAGGAACTATTACCGACAATTTAGGCGGACTGTTACCGGGAGTTAACGTAACTGAAAAATCTACTAAAAATTCAGTCACAACAGATTACAATGGAAAATACCAGATTAAGGTAAAAAGTGGAGGAACTTTGGTTTTTTCGTTCATTGGAATGAAAAAACAAGAAATCCCTCTTAATAATCGTACTATGGTTAATGTGAAAATGGAAGACGATTTTAATCAATTAGAAAACATTGTTGTAGTTGGTTATGGTTCTCAGAAGAAAAAAGAACTTACAGGTGCAATCGCCACTATTAAGGCAGACGATTTAATGGATTTGCCAGTAACCAATTTATCTGATGCACTGAAAGGATTAGTTCCAGGTCTTAATGTTACTAGTGGGACTGGTCGTCCTGGTGAGGCAGGAAGTATTCAAATTCGTCAAACTTTTAGTTTGTCTAAAGATGGGGGGTTTGATATTCCATTGATTATTATTGATGACATGATACAGGTAGATCCAACAAATGGAAAACCTACATTGGAACAGTTTAATAGATTAGATCCTTCAGAGATTGAAAGTATGACTGTTTTAAAAGATGGTTCTGCAGCAATTTACGGTTCTCGTGCTTCACAAGGTGCGATTGTGGTAAAAACTAAACGTGGTAAAACTGGTAAGGCAAAATTTACATACAATAGTCAGTTTGCAATAAATGATGCTGTTAGTCACAGTAAAGTTTTAGATGCTTATGAATTTGGAGTATTCAGTAACCGATTTTTTGCTTCAAGAGTAGTTCCGCCAGCTGTACTTGATCCAGCTACAATATACTCGGCTTCAGAATTGGAACAAATGAAAAGTTTAAACTACAATTGGCTTGATGAAGCTTGGAAACCAGCTATTCAGCAAAAACACTCTTTCAATGTGAGCGGAGGTAGTGAAGATGTTACGTATTTTGCTGGTGCAACATATCTGACACAAGATGCTAATTTAGGATATCAAAAATTTGATAAATGGAATTTCCGTACAGGTATCAATGCAAAAATTGCTAAGAATTTAGATTTTTCTGCTTCTATCTCTGGAAATGTAGGTGTGATTGATAAAACATTTACAAAAGCATCAGCAAACATAAGTGATGGAAGTTATGCTTCTAATACTGGTGGAGAACAAGCAGATTATGGATTTTTATTGCACATGCCACAACATGTTCCATGGCAGGTTACCTTAAATGATGGAAATCAGTACTATGTGTCTCCATTTCCTAATTCAAATAAAAACTTTGGAAGTGCAAATGCCAACAATAATATTGCGGGTTGGAACTATTTTGCTAACTTGAACAACGGGTCTCACCAAATTACCAATGACAATACATTCAATGTTAATACATCATTAAATTATAAGCTTGCTGCAGTTAAAGGATTATCTTTCAAAGTAAGTTATTCAAGAAATCAAAGTTCAGCTTATACGGAGCAAATTCAATTACCATATGATTTAGTTAGAATTAGAGATTACCAGCTTCAAGATAGACACTTAGCAAGTGCTGCTAATCCTAGTTTTTATAATGCAACAACAAATCCTACCGGTAGTTATATCCTGGAAACCAATGTAAGAAATTCAAGAGTTTACTATAATAATACCGATAGTAAAAGTAGCCAAGGTGATTTTATGATTAATTATGATAGAACATTTGGAGATCACCAAATAGGTGCTATGGTAGGTGGAGAAGCTTCAGAAACATATAATACGTTTACTCGTTTAGCTTATGAGAATACAGGAAAAGATTACTTAGGAGATTATCGTACGGCGGGTACTTTGAGTACTTCTAATAGCCAAGCAACTAAAGTTGAAGGAGGAACATTATCTTATTTTGGACGTTTAAATTATAGCTTTAAACAAAAGTATTTGTTTCAGTTTATTCTTCGTAGTGATGCTTCGACAAAATTTGCACCAGAACATTATTGGGGAACTTTTCCATCTGCTCAAGTGGGTTGGGTAATGTCTAAGGAAAATTGGTTTGAAAAAGGATTGCCTTGGGTTGATTTCTTTAAAGTTCGTTACTCGATTGGTAAAACAGGTAAAGATAATATCAATCCGTGGAGATGGGAACAATATTATGATCTTATTGTGGATAAAGGGTTTCAGTTCGGTCCTGGTACACCTACTAGTGGAGGTGGATATAATGGAAATGGTTTAACACCTAGAGTGAATCCAAATAGAAATGTAACATGGGATACTACGATAAAAAATAACTTAGGATTTGATATTACTTTGTTGAAAAACAGATTAAGCTTAACTTATGATTATTACTATGATAAAAATAAACAAATGTTAACAGATATGAGCAGTGCTGTAGGTGTGCCAATTTCTGTTGGTGGAGCATATGCTGAACAAAATTATGGTCAGATTGATGCATGGGGGCATGAAATTAGTATTACTTGGAACGATAAAATAAAAAGTAATATGAGTTATAATGTTGGAGTTAACTTTAGTTATGGTGATAATGAAATTAAAAAATACCCTGATCAAGGAAATGTTGTCCCATCTAATAATAATAAAAGAGTAGGGTACTCAACATTTAATCCAGTATGGGGATTTGCAGTTTGGAAAGGAACATCTACGGGAGATGGTATCTTGCGTACAGATGAAGATATTGCAAATTACTGGGCTTATTTGACAGAACGTGCGACTGCAGTTGGAGGTGTGCCTAGATACTTAGATATCAATTCGATATCAGGAATGAGAAAAGGATCTTTAGCTTATCAAGACGTTGCTGGTCAGCTTAACCCTGACGGTACTTTAGCGCCTGCAGACGGACAAATCATGAAAGATAATGATTATGTGAAATTAGCCAATAGTAATAGAACTTATAATATAATTACTAATTTAGGTTTTAAAATTGATGCATTTTCATTAAGAACTCAAATCTCAACTTCTTGGGGAGGAGCTACTTTTATAGATAGAGTAAATCAAGGTACATCATCTGCACACAATATGTGGTCTCGTGAAAGTTTTTGGAGAGATATGTATTCTGAGGATAATCCGATGGGTAAATACCCAAGTGTAGGACAATGGTCATATATGTCTACTGATTCAGATTTCTGGCAGGTAAGTACTTTCCGTTGTTTTGTTAGAAACTTAAGTCTTAATTATGATATCCCTAAGAAAGTATTTGCAGACACAAAAATTTCTGCTATAACGTTAGGGGTAACAGGTAATAATCTTTGGGATTTATATAATCCTTATCCAGATCATTATAGAAATATGTATGATAACTCTTCTATGAATTATCCTACACTTAGAACTTGGTCGCTTAATTTTAACGTATCATTCTAATCAAAATCAAAAAGAAATTATGAAAACACCATTGAAATATATAACACTATCACTATTACTTGCTGCAGGTGCTGCTTCTTGTAGTGATGATTTTCTAAAAGAGAAGAAAGGTTATGGCTTTTATGATGATACGTTCTACCAAACTCAGGAGCGTGCACAAGCTTATGTTGACAATCAATACTATGATTTTTATAACGCATATAAATCACCAACTTCGACAGTTATTGGGTCTTATACAGATGCCAATTCTAGGCTGACAGAAGAATTAGGGGGGACACAGGATTTTATTAATCCAAATAAAACCCTTATAAATTCACAAGATGCAAGTGGTTATTATGGTGCAAAATTAACAACCAGTATTAATAATCATCCTTATAATAGAATTAGGGAATGTAACGCTTTCCTAGAAGATATTGACGTAAAAGGTTCAAATCTAGACAAAACATTTCGCGATCAGGCAAAAGGACAAATGTACTACATGCGTGCGATGCAATATTTTGATTTAATGCGTGTGTATGGAGGAGTTCCTATTGTAACTACAGTTCAGAACGCAGCAGCTGATGATCCTTCAATTCAACTTCCTAGAGCAAAAGTATCTGAAGTTGTAGCGCAGATTGTGAAAGATTTAGACATGGCAGCAAGTTTATTACCTCCAAACTGGGGAGCGGCTGCTTATGGACGTTTTACTAAAGGAGCTGCCATGGCTCAAAAATCTAGAGTTTTATTGACATTTGCCAGTCCATTATTTAACAAAAACTGGGACAGTTCAAATGAGCGTTGGGAAGCTGCTTTGAAAGCTGGATTAGAAGCAGAAGCTCAATTGACAGCTGATGGTTATGGATTATATGGAAGCACTGCAAAACAATGGGAACAAATGTTTTTGATAGATAATGCTTTTTGTTCAGAAGCAATCACAGTACAACTTTGTGGAACTGGTAATCTCTCTCAAGCAATCAATAATTCATGGGAAAGAGGAATTCGCTTATTAAGTTTAGGTGGAACAGGAGGAGGAGTTGCTGCTCCTAAAGAAATGATTGATTTATTTCCAATGGCAGATGGTAGCAGACCAACTGCGGCAAATGGTTACAATGATTTTACTTTTTTCGTTAATAGAGATCCTAGGTTTTACAGAACATTTGCTTTTTCAGGTTCTAAATGGGGTTCAAAAGAAACTCCTAATTCAGTTCTTTGGGCTTACCGTTGGGTAGATGGTACTAATAAAGCTGGTTTTTCAGATGGAAATACCGCTATTTCTAGTCCTGCTTTTGTTAGAAAAATGACTAATATTAACGCTAGTAAAGAAACTAATTTCCAATATTCAGGAACTGATATCTTTGAGTATCGTTATGCTGAATTATTATTAAATATTGCAGAATGTTACGCAGCTTTAGGTCAGACAAACAATACTTTAGCTTATTTAGGAAGAATTAGAAACCGCGTTGGCATTCCTTCTGCAAACAATTATGGTATTGGTACATTAGCAGATAAATATAAAGCTATTGAAGCTGTTTTATATGAACGTAGAGTAGAATTAGCTTACGAAGGAAAACGTTTTTGGGATGTGCAAAGATGGATGTTATATGATAATGAAGTTTTACCTGGGGTTACAGGAGGTACTGTAAGTAAATTAGGTTTAACTCCAATTAACGGAACAAAACGTACTGGTAACTTCCTACAATACAGAGTTGCAACAACATCTGCAACGACAGATCCTTTGGCAGCTGCACGTGCAAGTATAGTAGCTGATCCTGATGCAGCAAATTTCAATGCTCAGTTAGCAACTTTAGCAACATTTTATAACACAAACTTTATTCGTACACCTTTGCTTGTACCTATGGATAACTTTAGTGGTGTAGCTGTTAATATTAAATTCAATCCGAATTACTACATTAATGGTTTGAACACAACTGCCTTAACAGCTAATCCATGGTTGTTACAGACAATAGGCTGGAATGATAATTTTGGTGGAGCAGGAACGTTTAATTATCAAGAATAACTTTATTCATATAAAAAGAATTAATATATAACTTTTCACCTGTATTTGTAAAAAGATACAGGTGATTTGTTTAAAAAGAATTACCAAACAGTTTAGTATTAAAATGAAAAATTCCGCATTATTTATCGCATCATCTCTGCTTTTTTTAGGAAGTGCAAAATGTTTTGCTCAGTATCCAAAAATTAGTCCAGAAGTTCAGGCGCAAGAAAAGGCAATTAAAGAAGAAGCTCAAAGGCTTTCTGATGAGGCTTGGGCAAAAGCTTTAGTTGTAATTGAAGAAGAAGCAAAACATGGAAAACCATATATTCCGTGGGCAGCCAGACCAACCGATTTACCTCAGGCAGAAATTCCTGCTTTCCCTGGTGCTGAAGGTGGGGGAATGTACACATTTGGAGGCCGTGGTGGAAAAGTGTATACTGTAACAAGCCTAGAAGATCGTGGACCTGGAACTTTGCGTGAAGCTTGCGAGCAAGGAGGAGCGAGAATAGTGGTATTTAATGTTGCCGGAATTATCAGATTGAAAAGTCCGTTGATTATTCGTGCACCTTACATTACAATTGCTGGACAAACAGCTCCTGGTGATGGTATTTGTATTGCAGGAGAATCAACTTGGATTGACACGCATGATGTGATTATTAGACACGTACGTTTCCGTCGTGGAGAAACTTTCGTAGGACGTCGTGATGATGCTATTGGAGGAAATCCTGTTGGAAATATTATGATTGACCACGTTTCTGCAACTTGGGGATTAGACGAAAATATGTCAATTTACAGACATATGTACAATCCGGGACCGGGTTATCCAGATATTAAAGTCGGAACAGTAAACATTACAATTCAAAACAGTTTATTCGGAGAAGCTTTAGATACTTACAATCATGCTTTTGGAAGTACTCTTGGTGGGGAAAACTGCTCTTTTATGAGAAATATGTGGGCTAACAATGCAGGAAGAAACCCTTCTATTGGTTGGAACGGAATTTTCAACTTCGTAAACAACGTAGTTTTCAACTGGTACAACAGATCTACAGATGGTGGAGATTATACAGCTAACTACAACATCATCAACAACTTCTACAAACCAGGTCCTGTAACCGATTTGACACAACCTATCAGCTATAGAATTTTAAAACCAGAATCAGGAAGAAGTAAATTACCTTATATGGTTTTTGGTAGAGCGTATGTAAACGGAAACGTTGTTAATGGAAACGAAAAAGTGACTAAAGACAACTGGGACGGAGGTATTCAATTAGAAAATAAAAAAGGTGAATTAATGACTTACGATGAGGCAAAAGAATATTTTGCTAAAATGAAAAGCGACAAGCCTTTCCCAATGCCATGGTTCAACAAATTCATGACGGCTGAAGAATCTTATGAATTCGTTCTTAAAAATGTTGGAGCTACTCTTCCAATCAGAGATAAAGTGGATGAAAGAATCGTAAGAACAGTAAAAACGGGAGTTCCGGAATATGCAAAAGGACTAGAAAAAAAGACTTTCTACCAATTTGAACATAGACGTTTACCGATGGATTCTTATAAAAAAGGAATTATTACAGACATTTCTCAAGTTGGAGGATATCCTGAGTATAAAGGAAAACCTTACCTAGATACAGACAAAGACGGTATGCCGGATGCATGGGAGAAAAAATACGGTTTAAACCCTAATGATCCATCTGATGCACAAGGAGATTTAAATGGAGACGGTTATACAAATATCGAAGATTACATCAATGGTGTAAATCCTGCGATAAAAGTAGACTGGAAAGATTTGGCTAATAATAAAGAAACATTAGTTAGACCTTTATTAGATTTAAAATAGGAATAATTTTTGAAGGCATTCTTGTTTCTTAGTAAACAGGAATGTTTTCAAATATAAAAAATAAAAATCATGGCACTAAATAAAATAAACGCAGGCTTATTATCGCTGGTTTTTGCATTTTCAACTTTAAATGCGCAACAACATTTAGATCCTGAATATGTAAAAGTTACCAACGAAAGAGCGGCAAAAATCGTTACCAAATTAGATTTGAAAAACGAGGCGAAAGAAAAAGCGGTTTCAAATATTATTGCACAGCAGTTTAGAGATTTAAGCGAAATTCACGATGGAAGAGATGCTGCAATCAAAAAGGTAAAAGAAGATACTTCTTTAGTTAAAGAAAAACAAAACGAAGAGATTGATAAACTGAAAGCAAAAGCAGATAAATCTATTGCAAAATTGCATAAATCTTACCTTAAAAAACTAGGTAAAGAATTATCTGAAGACAAGATTACTGAAGTTAAAGACGGAATGACTTACGGTGTACTTCCAATTACTGTTGCAGGTTACAACGATATGCTTCCAAACTTAACGGCAGAACAGAAAGAATACATTTACAATGCTTTAGTAGAGGCGAGGGAACATGCAATGGATGGTGGAACTTCTAAAGAAAAACACGGCTGGTTTGGCAAGTATAAAGGAAGAATCAACAACTATTTATCAAAGCAAGGTTACGACTTAAACAAAGAAAGTAAAGACTGGCACGAGCGAGTAGAACAAAGAGAGAAAGCTAAAAAAGCAGACCAATAAATAGTCCTTAGTCCCTAGTGATTAGTCTTTAAAGATAAGTTGTTTTAGACTTAAAATGATTAAGTACTAATTACTAAAAACCAGGGGCAAACACAAAAAAGCTAAGGACTAGGCACTAACTACTAACAACTAAACTAATGCAAAATATTTTTCCAAACCACAATTTAAAGAGAACATTAATAGCCTTGTCATTTTGTTCGCTTATGTCATCGGCGTATGCCCAATATCCTGTAATTCCAAAAGATGTTCAAGCAAAAGCAGACGCTATTTTAGCTGATGAAGAAAAAAGATTGAGCGAAATCTGGAATGCAAATTATCACATTATAAAAGAAGAAGCGAAACAAGGAAAACCATATTTGCCTTGGGCTTCTTATCCAAAAGATTTTGTTTTTGCTAATATTCCTGCTTTTCCCGGTGCTGAAGGTGGAGGAGCCTACACACAAGGCGGACGTGGAGGAAAAATATTTGTGGTTACTAGTTTAGAAGACAGCGGAAAAGGAACTTTCCGTGAAGCTTGCGAAGCGGTTGGAGCAAGAACGATTGTTTTTAATGTTTCGGGAATCATTCAGCTGAAAAAAAGAATCAGCATGCGTGCACCTTACGTAACCATTGCAGGACAGACAGCTCCTGGTGACGGAATCTGTATTGCAGGTGAAACTTTAGAAATCGATACACATGACGTTATCATCAGACACATGCGTTTCAGACGTGGAGCAACCGAAGTAACCAGAAGAGACGATGCATTGGGCGGAAATCCAATGGGAAATATAATCGTTGACCACTGTTCAGTAAGCTGGGGACTTGACGAAAATATTTCTTTATACAGACATCAATTTGCAGCTAATGCAAAATCGAAACTGGAAAAATTGCCAGCTTGTAATATCACGATTCAAAACACTATTTCATCAGAAGGTTTAGATACGTACAATCATGCTTTCGGAAGTACAATCGGCGGATTAAATAGTACTTTTATGCGCAATTTATGGGCAGACAACATTTCAAGAAATGCTTCTATCGGAATGTATGGCGACTTTAATTTTGTGAATAACGTAGTATTTAATTGGTGGAATCGTACGCTTGACGGAGGTGATTATCGTTCGATGTTGAACATCATCAATAATTATTTTAAACCGGGGCCAATTACACCTGTAAATGAGCCAATTTCTCATAGAATCGTAAAACCTGAATCGGGTTATATTGAGCCAAAACAATATGGAAGAGCGTATGTTTCAGGAAACTTCATCGTGGGTTCGCCTGAAGTTACAGCAGATAACTGGAATGGTGGTGTACAGTTGGAAAATCTTCCAGAAGCTGAAACGGCAGCATTTTTAGCAGCAATCAAACAACCAAAACCTTTCTCAATGCCTCAATTCAAAATTATGGGGGCAGAAGAAGCTTACGAATTTGTTTTAGCCAATGTTGGAGCCACAATTCCGAAAAGAGATGCTGTAGATGAACGTGTTATCAAACAAGTTCGTACAGGAAAAATTGAAGTAAAAGACGGTTTAGAAAATTCAATCGGAAAAGAATTTATCAAAAGAAGATTACCAGCAGATTCTTATAAAAAAGGAATCATAACGCATCCAGACCAAGTTGGAGGATATCCGACTTACAAAGGGAAAGCGTATAAAGATTCGGATAACGACGGAATTCCAGATGCTTGGGAAAAGAAATATGGTCTAAATCCGAACGATGCTTCAGATGCCAATAAAGATTTGAACGGAGACGGTTATACTAATATTGAAAAGTATTTTAATAATATCGACCCAAATAGTAAAGTTGATTGGACTAAAATTGAAAATAATACGGATACTTTGGCTAAGTTAAAATCATTATTGCAATAGTTAAGTATTTTCGACGCAAACCTGACAGGCTTTAAAACCTGTCAGGTTTTAAATACACATACAATATCCATCATAGTTTGTCATTTCGACGAAGGAGAAATCACACGCGAAACTCGACAAAGATTGGCGATTTTCAGAGTAGAATTTCTAATGCGATTTCTCCTTCGTCGAAATGACAATATTGCGGAAAAAGACAATCTTAAAAATTATATGAGCTTATATTACTTATATGGTTTAATTTTAAAGTCTAAAAAAATAATAAGGTGAATTTTACCCATTTAAAAAATAGAATCTCCCTTCAAAAAGATAAAATTGTTTTGTCTAGTTTGATGTTACTTTTAAGTCTAAACATCACAGCCCAAAACAATTTCCCAGATATCATAAAAACCAAAGAAGGCAAACTTTCTTTTACAAAAGACAATCAAGGAAACCAAATTCCAGATTTTTCTTTTGCAGGATATAAAAACTCAGAAGTTGCAATTCCGAATCTGGAAAACAAGATTTTTGTTTCCCAACAAGAAGAAGATGCAACGCAGAAAATCCAAAACGCAATTGATTATGTAAGTTCTCTAAAACCAGATAAATCAGGTTTTCGTGGAGCTGTTTTGTTGGATAGAGGAATTTTCAAAATCAGTGGAACATTATACATCAGAAAATCTGGAGTTGTCTTAAGAGGAAGCGGCAATACCGAAAACGGAACCGTACTTTTAGGAACCGGATTGGAAAGAGAAGCTTTAATTAGAATTTTGGGTGAGAATGATAAAGTGTACAAAGATTCATTTGAATTTGCGAATGCTTATACGCCACTTGGAACTCAGAAAATCCAATTAAAAAATACTTCAAAATTAAAAGTTGGAGACGAAATCGAAATCACCAAACCTTTAACGGATAATTTCATTAAAGAAGTAAACATGCAGGATTTCGGTGGAGAAACTTCTTGGATTGGATGGAAAAAAGGAGATTGGACGACAACATGGAATCGTGTTGTAACCAAAATAAACGGAAACGAAGTAACCGTAAACGCTCCAATTACAATGTCTTTGGATGATGTTTTTGGCACTTCAAAATTAACGGTTTATTCATGGGCGGGAAGAATTGAACATATCGGAATTGAAAATATCTTATTAAAATCAACTTACAATCCTTCAAACTTAAAAGATGAAGAACACCGTTGGCAAGCAATAAGTATTGAAAACACAAGAAATGCCTGGGTAAAACAGGTTAATTTTAAACATTTTGCAGGCGGAGCGGTTACGATCTTAAAAACAAGTCAGCAAGTAACTGTTGAAGATTGTATTGCAACTGAACCAATTTCAGAAATCGCTTCATTTAGAAGACATACTTTTTATACAGAAGGTCAGCAAACACTTTTTCAACGTTGTTATTCAGAATTTGGATATCATGATTTCGCTGTAGGCGGATTCGGAACAACGGGTCCAAATGCGTTTGTTCAGTGCGAATCACATTTACCATTTGAAAACAGCGGCGCAATCGGAAGCTGGGCAACCGGAGTTTTATTTGATATTGCCAATATCGACGGAAAAGCATTAAGCTACAATAATAGAGAACAAGGCGGAAGAGGCGCAGGATGGACAGCAGCAAATTCTGTAATCTGGGAATCTTCGGCATCAAAAGTAGAATGTTATAGTCCGCCAACAGCGCAAAACTGGGCTTTTGGAGTTTGGGGACAATTTGGAGGAAACGGACATTGGAAAAACGTAAACGAACATATCAGTCCAAGAAGTTTATTCTATGCGCAGTTAGAAGCCAGATTAGGAAAACTTCCGGTTCAGCCTTTTATTTACGATTTAGGTTCTGAGCCTTCATCAAGTCCAACAATTGAAGTAGCACAGGAACTGACTAAAAATTCTGCAACAACAGCAAAAAGTTTACAGGAATGGATTGCAGAAGCTTCAAAAGCAAATCCGATAAACACAGACAGCAAAGGTTTAAAAAACGCAAATGATTTAAAAGTCGCTGCAAATAAAACTGAAAAATCGACTTCAAAAGTAACCACAGAAAATGGCTGGCTGACTTTTGAAGGAAAAGTAATTGCAGGTAAAGAAACGAATGTAGCTTGGTGGAGAGGCGATTTGACCGATGATTTCGTAAACAAATCAACACCGCATATTACACGTTTCGTTCCAGGAAGAACAGGAAACGGACTAACAGATAAAGTTCAGGAAACGGTAGATTATTTGACTAAAAATAATATCGTGGCTTTAGAGCATAATTACGGATTATGGTACGACCGCAGAATGGACGACCACGAACGTGTTCGTAGAGTCGATGACGATGTTTGGCCTCCGTTTTACGAACAGCCTTTTGCAAGAAGCGGAAAAGATTTTGCCTGGGACCATTTGAGCAAATATGATTTGACAAAATTCAACGATTGGTATTGGAACCGTTTAGCGCAGTTCGCAACATTGGCAGAACCAAATGGACAATTGTTAATCAATCAGCAATATTTTCAGCACAATATTTTAGAAGCAGGAGCGCATTGGGCAAGTTCACCTTGGCGTTCAGCAAATAATATCAACAGTACAGGATTTCCTGAGCCACCGCCTTATGCAGGAGACAAACGTATTTTCATGGCAGAGCAGTTTTATGATATAACGAATGCGCAAAGAAGAAAATTACACGAAGGTTTCATCAGAAAATCATTTGAGAATTTTCAGGAAAACAGCAACGTAATTCAGCTGACAAGTGCCGAATACACAGGTCCGCTTCATTTCATGGAATTTTGGTTGGACCAAGCCCAAAAATGGAAAGACGAAACAGGTAAAAAGGGCTTAATTGGTTTAAGTGCAACCAAAGACGTTCAGGATGCTATTTTAAATGATACTAAAAGAGTAAAAACAGTTGATGTAATCGATATTCGTTATTGGTATTACAAAGAAGACGGTTCTGCTTATGCACCACAGGGAGGCGTAAATTTAGCCCCAAGACAGCACGCCAGGAAATTAAAAACTGGAAAAGAGACCGACAATCAGGTATATCGCGCCGTTCGTGAATACAGAGAAAAATATCCTGAAAAAGTGATTTTATATTCAACAGACGGTTCTTCAAGATTCGGTTGGCCGGCTTTGATGGCAGGAGCCTCATTGGCAAACATTCCGAAAATTGAATTGCCTCAGTTTTATGCCGCTTTAAGCGAAATGAAATTAGTTGACGGAAATACGTTTTCAGACAATCTTTGGAAACTGGAAAATAAAGGAAAAAGCTATCTTTTCTATTTGAAAAACGACCAAGATATCACGATAGATTTATCAAATGAAAAAGGAACATTTGAAGTATTTGCAATCAATGCTTCAACAGGAAATATAACGAAAAAAGCAAACATTAGCGGAGGAAAACAAGTGATAATCCCTCAAGCTGAAATAAAAGAAAAAGTGCTTTTTGTAGTGAAAAAGTAAAAGATGGGTTTGCCACGAATTACACGAATTTGCACGAATTTAATTTTAAATTAAATCTGCTCAATCTGCAAAATCTGCGAGAGTAAATATCTTAAGCAGATTTAAAAATACAAGTAGAATAAAAATTTGTGAAAATTTGTGTAATTCGTGGCAACCATACCCAAAAAACATAAATTCAAAACAAAACAAAATGAATCTGAAAATTAAATCTTTATGCGCCCTTTGTATAAGCTTTGTGTTTACCTCACAAAGCGGATTTTCGCAATCTAAAAATTTGCCTCAAATCAAAGTATCTAAAAATCAGCATTATTTTGTGACCGAAAATGAAAAACCATTTTTCTGGCTGGGCGACACAGGCTGGCTGGCATTCGGTAAACTGGATAGAGCCGGAATTGAGAAATATTTCAAAGACAGAAAAGAAAAAGGATTCAATGTTGTTCAGGTTATGGTTTTGCATAACATCAATGCTGTAAACGTGTATGGCGCTTCTGCATTAATCAACGAAGACGTTTCGAAACCTTTGCTTACGGCAGGAAATGATTTCAAAGACCCAAAACAGTATGATTACTGGGACCACGTAGATTTTACTTTAGACGTAGCTCAGAAAAATGGAATTTACGTTGCCATGGTACCAGTTTGGGGAACCAACGTTTCAAAAGGAAATAAAGTTAGCAAAGAACAAGCAATAGTTTATGCTGATTTCTTGGCTAAAAGATATAAAAACAGAACCAATGTAATCTGGTTAAACGGTGGAGACACACACGGAAACGAATTTCAGGACATCTGGAATGCTATCGGAAATACTTTAAAAACTAATAATCCAAACCAATTAGTGACTTTTCACCCGTTTGGAAGAACCGATTCTTCAGAAAACTTTCACAATGCAAAATGGTTGGATTTCAATATGTTCCAGTCAGGACACAGAAGATACGACCAGGATTCGATAAAAACGAATTTCAAAGAAGACAACTATAAATTCGTTCTAAGAGATTTTGAATTAAAACCAACAAAACCTACACTTGACGGAGAACCATCTTACGAAGGAATTCCACACGGTTTGCACGACACTTTACAGCCAAAATGGACCGCAAGCGATGTTCGCCGTTACGGATATTGGTCGGTTTTATCAGGCGGAGCAGGTTACACGTATGGACACAATGCCGTAATGCAAATGTTCAGAAAAGGCGATAAACCAGCATACGGAAACAAAGAATTATGGACGTCAGCCATCAATGCGCCCGGTGCTAAACAAATGGTTTACATCAAGAAATTAATGGAAGAATTTCCATTTTTAGAAGGAACTCCAGATGTTTCTTTAGTGGTTAACCAAGGAGAAAAATACGATTATATTCCGGCCATAAGAGGAGAAAAATACGCTTTGTTATACACCTACAACGGAAGAATAATTGAAGTAAAACTAGGAAAAATAGCTGGTGACAAATTCGAAGCAACTTGGTACAATCCAAGAAACGGCAAGAAAACAAAAATCGGAATATTTGATAACAAAGAAGGAACTCGAAATTTTCAACCAGAAGGAAAACAAGAAGACGGCAATGACTGGGTTTTGATTTTGAAGTCAAAGTAACCACACAGTTTTGTCATTTCTGCAATGACAAAAAAATGCGAATAATAAAACTCTCGCAGATTTGGCAGATAAAGCAGATAAAATATCCTTTTAATCTGTGAAATCTGTGGCAGAAAAAAAATCTGCACAATCAGCAAAATCTGCGTGAGACCAAAAAAAACAAAATAACTATGAAAAACATACTAATTATACTCTGCTTCATCACCAGTTTAACAGCATTCGCAAACGACGGCTGGTACAACATCCTAAAAGAAGGCGGAAACAACAAAGGCCAAAAATGCACTCAAGCCATTCAGAATGCAATCGAAAAAGCATCTAAAAATGGCGGAGGAACCATCTATTTCCCGGCTGGAGAATACTTAACCGGAGCGTTAACACTGAAAAGCAACATCAACATTCATTTAGATTCAGGAGCGCTTTTGAAGTTCTCAGAGAATTTCGATGATTTTCTTCCTTATGTAGAAATGCGTTACGAAGGAATCGTAATGAAAAGTTTCCAGCCCTTATTTTACGCTAAAGATGTAGAAAACATCACCATTACAGGAAGAGGCGTAATCGACGGACAAGGAAAAGCGTGGTGGAATGAGGTATACCGAATCGAAACAGCCAAAGAACCTCTTCCTCCAACCAAATACCAAACCATGTGGGAAGAGCAAAACAAAGGTCTTTACACCGAACCGTATTACAAAAGAACAGTCGACAAGAAATTCTTCAGACCTTCTTTCTTTCAAGCTTACAATTGCAAAAACATTTTGATTGAAGGTGTTACGTTCAAAAATTCGCCTTTCTGGACAATCAATCCAGAATTTTGTGATAATGTAACCGTTACTGGAATTTCAATTTTCAATCCGCATTCACCCAATACAGACGGAATCAATCCTTCTTCTTGTACCAATGTTCACATTTCAAACTGCCATATCAGTGTTGGAGACGATTGTATCACAATCAAATCTGGAAGAGACGGAGACGGACGTACATATGGAAAAGCCACAGAAAATGTAACCATCACCAACTGCACCATGTTGAGTGGTCACGGCGGAGTGGTTATTGGAAGCGAAATGTCAGGTGGCATCAAAAAAATCACTATTTCCAACTGTGTTTTCGACGGAACAGACAGAGGAATCAGAATCAAATCGGCTCGCGGTAGAGGCGGCGTTGTAGAAGATATCCGTGTCGATAATATCGTCATGAAAAACATCAAAGAAGAAGCTTTCGTTTTAAGTCTTTTTTACGATAAAGGAACAAAAGTCGAGCCTGTAACCGAGAAAACCCCGATTTTCAGAAATATTCACATGAGCAATATCACCGCTTCAAACGTAAATAAAGCGGGGCAGATTTTAGGAATTACAGAAATGCCGATTCAAAATATCACTTTTTCTAACATCAACATTGATGGAAAAGAAGGTTTTACAGTAAGTACAGCGACAGATGTTGAATTTCACGATGTAAAAGTAAACGCAACGGTAGGTTCGTCTTTCAAAATATCCGATTCAAAAAATGTGATTTTAGACAACGTCGGTTCTTCAACAGCAATAAAAGGCGTACCGGTTATCAAATTAGATAATGTTTCGAATGCATTAATCAACAATAATTTTCCATTCAACTCAACCGACATTTTTATCGAAGCTGATGGAAAAGACACCAAAAATATTTTCCTGAAAAACAATGTGTTCAACAATGTAACAACAGCAATCAAAAAAGGAAAAGATTTAGATAAAAAAGCAATTGTAGAATAATTAGTTAGACGTATCCTACCAGGTTTTTAAAACCTGTTAGGTATTAATAATTAGAAGCAGAAACAATAGGCATTTTAGAAAACATCTTCCCGCTTTCCGTTACAATCTTTTGCGCCGAACCCCGGCACAAAAGGATTTCCACTGCAAACGAAGTTCACTGAACTCTGGTGAAAATAAAAGTGTAGTGAAGTAATCGGGGCTAAAGAGAAAGATTTAGTTTGTAATGCTGCAAGGTTTCCGAAACCTTGTAGGTTTAGTTAAAAATATAGAAATACCTACAAGGTTTTGAAAACCTTGCAGGAGAACAGAAAAAGACATGAAAAAAATATTCATCATACTAACCCTTTCGCTTTTTGCTGTGAGTTATTCGCAGAAAAAGAAAGATTTATATCTTTTTACGTCGTTTAGAGAACCCGCAACAGAAGGTTTATATTTGGCATACAGTGAAGACGGTTACAATTGGAAAGGATTACAAGGATCATTTTTAAAACCCGAAATCGGAGCGAGTAAAATCATGCGTGACCCGTCAATAACAAGAGGAGCAGACGGAACCTATCACATGGTTTGGACAACCGACTGGAAAGGCGGAAACGGTTTTGGCTACGCAAGTTCAAAAGATTTAATTCATTGGTCAGAGCAACAATATATTCCAGTCATGAAAAACGAACCAGAAGTGGTAAACGTTTGGGCACCGGAGATTTTTTATGATGATGTAAAAAAAGAATACATAATTATCTGGGCATCGACAATCCCGTTCCGATTTCCAAAAGGTGTTGAAGAGGAGAAAAACAATCACAGAATGTATTATGTAACAACAAAAGATTTCAAAACGTTTTCTGATACAAAATTATATTACGATCCAGGTTTCAGCGTAATTGATTGTGTGATTGTCAAAAAAGGAAAGAAAGATTATGTTTTGGTTTTAAAAGACAATACAAGACCCATGCGAAATATAAAAGTAGCTTTCGGAAAATCGCCTTTGGGTCCGTTTCAAAAAAGTTCAGAACCTTTAACTGAGTATTTATCGGAAGGTCCAACAGTAGTAAAAGTCGGTAAAAACTGGCTGTTGTATTATGATAATTACGGTTCGAAAAATTATAAAGCGTTAAGCACAACAGATTTTGTTCATTTTGAAGATGTATCATCCAAAATAAGCCTTCCTGAAGGACACAAACACGGAACGATTACAACAATCTCTTCAGACGTTTTAAAGGGATTAATTGATAGAAAATAAAAAATCAGCTAAAATCTGCCAAATCTGCGAGAGTATTTTTTTTTCTCCCGAAGATTTAGCAGATCAGGCAGATAAAAGAAATGGTTAGAAAAATTTCACGCAGATTTAAAATGATTTAAGCAGATTAAGCAGATTTTATTTTAAAAAGGAAATAAAAAAATCTGCATAAATCAGCTAAAATTTGCCTAATCTGCGTGAAACAAAAAAATAATAAAATGATTGCTTTCCAAAACATAAAAAACAACATCATCACAACTGCCACAATTATTTTGGCTTGTACCGCTGTAAATGCACAGAACGACACGGTGCGTTATGTTGGCAAAACACTTTCAAACATCGATTACCATCACGGACAGTTGAGTCCAGCAGTTGGAGTTCACGCCACACAAATCATGCGCGCTAGCCGTGAACACCCGGAAAAAGCAGATGGTTTTGGATGGACGTACAATCACCAGCCGATGATGGCGTATTGGAATAATACTTTTTATCTGCATTATTTAAGTGACCCTTCTGGAGAGCATATTCCGCCAAGCCAGACTTTATTAATGACTTCTAAAGACGGCGTAAAATGGACAAAACCAGAAGTGATTTTCCCAATTTATCGCATCCCTGACGGATGGAAAAAAGAAGGTGTTGAAGGTGTTGCCAAAAATCTCGATGCGATTATGCACCAGAGAATGGGTTTTTATACCTCAAAAGACAACCGACTTTTTGCTTTAGCGTATTACGGAATCGCAATGGATGAAAAAGATGATCCAAACGACGGAAAAGGAATTGGACGTGTCATTCGTGAAATCAAGAAAGACGGAAGTTTTGGCGAAATTTATTTCATCAGATACAATAAAACATGGGATAAATCGAAATCGAAATTCCCATTTTATACCGCATCAAAAGACAAAGGTTTGAAAAAAGCTTGCGAAGAAATTTTATCAGAACCTTTAGTTTTACAGCAATGGGTGGAAGAAGCCGATCGTGATGATGAATTGATTCCGTTGCAGAAACCATACAAAGCCTTCAGTTATTACCATTTGCCAAACGGAAATGTAGTTGGTTTATGGAAGCATGCTTTAACATCCATCAGCAGAGACGGTGGAAAATCTTGGGATTATATGCCATTACGTGCGCCGGGATTCGTAAACAGCAATGCTAAAATCTGGGGACAAAAAACATCAGATAATCGTTATGCAACACTTTACAATCCGTCAGAATACCGTTGGCCTTTGGCGATTTCAACAAGTGATGACGGACTGAATTATAAAGATTTATTATTGGTTCATGGAGAAGTAAGTCCGATGCGTTACGGCGGAAACTACAAATCTGCAGGGCCGCAATACGTTCGCGGAATTACGGAGAAAAACGGAACTCCGCCAGACGGAAAAATTTGGGTGGGATATAGCGTAAATAAAGAAGATATTTGGGTCGCATCGATTTCGGTTCCCGTTACTTCGGTGGTTACAGAAAATGTAAATGATGTTTTTAATACTCTTCCCGACGGACAAGAATTAAAATTATGGAATACGTATGATTTATCATGGGCATCAACCAAAATCGAAAAGAAAGCCGATGGTAAAAAATGGCTGACATTAAGAGATCAGGATTATTTTGATTATTCTCGTGCTGAAAGAGTGATTCCTTTCGCCTCAAAAATGGAAGCGATTTTTACAGTAAAACCAGAACAAAACAATCACGGTTTATTGCAGGTTGAATTTCAAAATAAACAAGGGTTGCCTTCAGTAAGATTGGTTTTTGACAGCGACGGACAATTGAAAGTAAAAACGGGAGCACGTTTTAATACAATTGCTAAATACGAAGCCAATAAAACGTATAAAGTAGTGGTAAAATTAGATGCTAAAAACCGTCAGTACACCGTAAAAGTAAACGACGAAAAAGAATCAACCAAAATATTCTATGCGCCAACAGATGGTTTTGAGCGAATTATGTTCCGCACAGGAGAGCAGAGACACACGCCAAATCCGGACACAGCGCCAGACACAGACGATTACGACGACCTGCCTCAAACCGGAAAATTAATCCCAGAAGCAGTATTCAATATCGAATCTTTGGTAACAAAAAAATTATAATTAGCTTGCCACGAATTGCACGAATTTGCACGAATTTTTTTATTTGACTTAGAAAGAAATTCGAGAAATTAGTGTAATTCGTGGCGAAAAAAAGAACGCGGATGGAACTGATTTGCTACCGCGAAGACGCGGATTAACACGGATTTTATATTTTTAGAAAGAAAAAAAACGTTTTTATCCGCGTCTTTACGAAGTAAATCCGTGTCATTCGTGTACTAATCTCAACAATAAGAAATGAAGCATTTTAAAATTATACTATTTCTTTTAGTCACATTTATTTCTAATGGACAAATTTTGCCTGTACGTTTAACAACAGAAATGGCTGAAAATCCATTAGCCGTAGTTCAGAATCAACCGAGATTGAGTTGGAAATTGGTTTCAAAAGAATCTGATGCCTCACAAGTTGCTTATTTGATTTTAGTAGCTTCATCAGAAGAAAAACTAAATAATGATGATGGAGATATTTGGAATTCAGGAAGAGTTAATACCGATAAAAACCTGCATATTGTTTATAATGGAAAACCGTTAAAAAACGAAACCAAATATTTCTGGAAAGTAAAAGTATGGAATCAGTCAGGAAAAGTTTCAAAATGGAGTAAGAATGCCTTTTTTAGGACCGCTCCGTTAGAATCAGATTTAAATCCGGTTTGGATTGGTGCGATTACCAAAGCCGACAGTCATTTGCCAGAAGGAAGAACGTATCACACAGCAACTTTCAACAGAGAAAAAAAGATGTCCTTTATCAATGCTTCCGATTCTTTGGCACGCAGAAGTATCATGCTTCGCAAACCTTTCGAAATTGAAAAAGTAGTTAAAGAAGCTGTAGTTTACATTTCAGGTTTAGGACATTATGAATTAACTATCAACGGAAAAAAAGTGGGCAACAGTCAATTTGCGCCACTTTGGACCGATTATGATAAAACGGTTAATTATAATGTTTATGAATTAAGCGCAAAAGATTTTCAAAAAGGCGATAACGTAATTGGCATTTTGTTAGGAAACGGAATGTACAATACGCTTGCCGAAAGATATACCAAATTCTTCGTGAGTTTTGGCCCGCCGACTTTATTCTTTAAAATGAAAATCAAATATAATGACGGTTCAGAAGAAATTGTAAAATCAGACGGAACTTGGAAATACAGCAAAAGTCCGATTACGTACAACAGTATTTTTGGGGGAGAAGATTACAATGCCAACTTGGAACAAAAAGACTGGAATCGTAAGGATTTCAAAGATAGAGATTGGAAGAAAGTAGTGATTCAGGAAGCACCAAAAGGAGTTTTAAGACCGCAGACTGCTCCGCCGGTTACGATTCAGAAACAATACGAAGTAAAAACCGTAAAAGAACTGAAACCTAATTTCTATGTTTTTGATATGGGACAGAATCTTTCGGGATTTCCAACCATAAAAGTAAAAGGAAAAAGAGGACAATCGATTCGTGTTTGGGTGGCTGAAGGATTAAATGAAGAAGGAACAATCGCGCAGGGAAGGTCTGGAAAACCATATTATTACGATTACACTTTAAAAGGAGACGGAACAGAAGAATGGACGCCAAAATTCAGTTTCTATGGTTATCAGTATGTTCAGATTGAAAATATTAATTACAAAGAAGATAAAAACAAAGAGTTTCCAACTTTAGTTGATTTGAAATCGAATTTCATTTACAATTCGGCTGGAGAAGCGGGAAGTTTTGCCTGTTCGAATGAGATTTTCAACAAAACCCACGAACTGATAAATAACTCGATAAAAAGTAATTTCCAAAGCGTTTTTACCGATTGTCCGCAACGTGAAAAGTTAGGCTGGCTGGAAGAAATTCAGTTGAATGGTCCAGGATTGATGTTCAATTACAATCTGCAGACTTTCCTTCCTGCAACCATGCAGAACATTTCAGATTCACAAAGAGATAATGGTTTGATTCCGAGTATTGTACCAGAGTATATAATATTCGGTGGTGATTTTACCGATTCTCCAGAATGGGGTGTAACAGGTGTAATCTTGCCTTGGATGTATTACGAATATTATGGTGACGCTTCATTATTAGAAAAATATTTTCCGATAATGAAAAAATACGTGGATTATTTAGAAACAAAATCTACAAACCATATCGTTTCTCACGGATTAGGAGATTGGTACGATTACGGAACGCATGCTGCAGGATATTCTAAAAATAGTCCGATTGCGCTTTCGGCGACTTCTCATTACTATTATGGAGCATATTTGACGGCAAAAGCTGCAAAGTTATTAGGAAAAACCGAAGATTTTGACAAATACAATGCATTGGCTTCGGAGATTAAAACAGCTTTCAACAAAGAATTTTTTAACGAAGCAACCAAACAATACGGGACAAACAGCCAGTTTAGCAATGCTGTTCCGATTTTTATGGATATTGTAGAACCGCAGTATAAAGATGCGGTAATGCAGAATCTTTTAGCTGACATCAAAGAAAAAGGCGACCGACTGACGACTGGAGATGTTGGAAATCGTTATTTATTCCAAACTCTGGCACAAAATGGCGAAAATGAAACCATGTACAGAATGCACAATCATTATGATGCGCCGGGTTATGGTTTTCAGATTAAATTTGGCTTGACCACTTTAACCGAACAATGGGATCCGAGAAAAGGAAATTCGTGGAATCACTTTATGTTAGGTCAGATCGAAGAATGGTTTTACCAAAGTTTAGCGGGAATCAAATCGGATCCTGAAAAACCGGGTTTCAAACATTTCTTTATTCAGCCAGAAGTGGTTGGCGATATGACTTTCGCGAAAGCGGACTATCAATCGGTTTACGGAAAAATTGCTTCTTCATGGGAAAAGAAAGAAGGCAAGTTTATTTTAACCGTTCAAATTCCGGTGAATACAACAGCAACGCTAAAACTGCCTGTTGCTAAAAATTCTGAAATAAAAATCGATAATAAAAGAGTTAGAGCAGGTTATAACGAAAAAGCACAAAAACCTGTTTTAGAATTAGGATCAGGAATTTATACAATAGAATGCACAATATATAACGCGGATGGGACGGATTTACTTCATAAAGACGCGGATTAAAACGGATTTTTCTTTTTTTAAAAACGTAATAATTGAATTGCCTCCAGTTTTAACTGGAGGTGTAAGAAAACAAAGTAAGTCACAAGGCTTTAGCCAAATGACTAAGTTCGGCTAAAGCCAATTTTAGGAATCAAAAATATTTCCCTCCAGCTAAAGCAGGAGGCAATTAAAAATAATAAAAAAATCCGTTTTAATCAGCGTTTTCGCGATAGCGAATCCGTGTCATCAGCGTCCCAACACACAACAATATCAAAATGAAAAAAATAAAATACATCATCTTAGTTTCCATTTTTGCTTTGACATTTGCCAATGCGCAAAGTACTTCTGATACGAATTTTAGAAAGCCAGTATCAGAAACACTGAAAAAAATCGAGACTGTTTTTAACGTAACCATCAACGATGACAGAGGTTTGCTGAAAGGAAAAGAACTCGACTATGCCGACTGGAGAATTGAACCGGGAAATCTACCGCTTTCGCTGACTAATATCTTGGCGCCGTTTGAATTGATGTATTTTAAACAACCCGATGGAACCTACATCATACGCAAGTATGAAAACCATAAAGTTTCGGTTGATAAAGGAAAAGAACGCTTGTTTTACTTAGAAAGCCTTTATTCGACCAAAGAAGAATGGGAGAAACGCAAAACGGAGTTAAAAGCTTGTATGATTGCATCATTTGGATTAGAAAAGGCACCCCCAATGCCCAAGTCTAAACCACTTTTAACTCCAAAGAGAATTTACAAAGATTATAGTGTAGAGAATATTGCTTTGGAAATCTTGCCAGGTGTTTATGCAACGGGGTCGATTTACAAACCGTATCCGTTAAACAAAAAGGCAGCGGTTATTATTACACCTGATGGGCATTTCGGTGACGGAAGATACAGAAAAGATGAACAGTACCGTTGTGCCATGATGGCCAAAATGGGCGCAATTGTAGTAGGTTACGATTTATTCGCGTGGGGAGAATCGTTATTGCAGTTTCCAGAAGAAACACACAGAAACAGTATTGCATCGACAGTTCAGTTGCTAACAGGAATTCGTTTCTTGGATTATTTGTCAACTGTAAAAAATGCCGATATGACAAGAGTTGGTGTAACTGGAGGTTCTGGCGGAGGGTCGCATACGATGTTTTTATCTGCGATTGATGATAGAGTGAAAGTTTCGGCTCCAGTTGTAATGGTTTCGTCACACTTTTCAGGCGGTTGTCCATGCGAAAGCGGACGCGGCATTCACTTATGCGGAAACGGAACCAATAATGCCGAAATCTCAGCTATGATGGCGCCAAAACCACAATTAATTGTTTCAGACGGAAAAGATTGGACATTGGCCGTTCCTGAGTTGGAGTTTCCTTTTATCCAAAGAACCTACGAATTGTACGGAAAGAAAGATTTAGTCGAAAATGCGCATTTTGCAAAGGAAGGACACGATTTCGGAATCTCAAAACGTATGGCTTTGTATCCGTTTATGGCGAAATATTTAAATTTAGATTTGAATAAAGTGAAAAACGAAAAAGGCGAAATCGACGAGTCGACTTGTGTAATTGAACCAAAAGAAAAGTTGCTGGTTTTTGGAGATAAAGGAGAAAAACTCCCAAAAAATGCTTTGAAAGACATCAACAAATTATATGAAATGTTCAGAGAAAAGAATCTGAAAATTTACGAGGTTAAGAAATAATTAGGTTTGCCACGAATTTCACTAATTCGCACGAATTATTTTTTTGCCACAGATTAAAAAGATTAAAAGGATTTTTTTATCTGCTTAATCTGCAAAATCTGCGAGAGTAAATTTTTTTCACGCAGATTTTGCATATCTAGCAGATTTTTAATCAGTGGAAATCCTTTAATCTGTGGCAAAATAAATTAGAGAAATTAAAATAAAAATTAAAAAAGAAATTAGTGCAATTCGTGTAATTCGTGGCGAAAAAAAAATATACTATGAAGTTAAAAATTAAAATAACGGCAATCTGTTTTGGAATTTTTTCCTTAACAGCAACAGCTCAAAACGACCTAAAATTATGGTACGATAAACCTGCAGCAATCTGGAACGAAGCTTTGCCTTTGGGCAACGGACGTTTAGGCGCAATGGTTTTTGGCGACCCAGCGGTGGAGCGTTTGCAATTGAACGAAGAAACGATTTGGGCTGGTTCTCCAAACAGCAATGCACATACAAAATCAATCGAGGCTTTGCCAAAAGTAAGACAGCTTATTTTTGACGGAAAATTTGATGAAGCACAGGATTTTGCTACCAAAGATATCATGTCGCAAACCAATGACGGAATGCCGTATCAGACTTTTGGAAGCGTTTATATTTCGTTCAACGGACATCAGAAATATACCGATTATTACCGAGATTTAGACATCAGCAACGCTACGGCAAAAGTAAAATACAAAGTAAACGGTGTTGAATTTACAAGAGAAATTCTAACCGCATTTTCAGACCAGGTCATTGTAGTCAAACTTTCTGCAAGTCAGCCGGGACAAATTACTTGTAATGTTTTCATGAACAGTCCGATTGATAAGACGGTAGCTTCGACAGAAGGAAACCAGATTATACTTTCGGGAGTTGGAACTAACTTTGAAGGCGTAAAAGGAAAAGTAAAATTTCAGGGCCGATTAAGCGCTAAAAACAAAGGAGGCCAAATAGATGCCAGCAATGGGGTTTTAAGCATCAATAAAGCTGACGAAGTGATTTTGTACATTTCGATTGCAACCAATTTCAAAAACTATCAGGATATTTCGGGCGACGAAATTGCGAAAAGTAAAGACTATCTAGCGAAAGCGGAAACAAAAGATTTTGAGATCATAAAGAAAGCTCACGTTGAGTATTACCAAAAATTCTTCAACAGAGTTGCTTTAGATTTAGGTTCGAATGAATTGACTAAGAAGCCTACAAACGAAAGAATCCGAGATTTTTCGAAACAGTTTGATCCACAGCTTGCTGCTTTATATTTCCAATTCGGACGTTATCTTTTAATTTCGAGTTCACAGCCAGGCGGACAGCCAGCCAATTTGCAAGGAATTTGGAACGATATGGTAACACCGCCTTGGGACAGTAAATATACGACCAACATCAATGCCGAAATGAATTACTGGCCTGCACAGGTAACCAACTTGCAGGAAATGCACGAACCTTTTGTGCAAATGGCAAAAGAGTTGGCCATAACAGGTGCAGAAACGGCAAAAACAATGTACAATGCCAGTGGATGGGTTTTGCATCATAACACTGATATCTGGCGTGTAACTGCTCCGGTAGATTCAGCGGCTTCGGGAATGTGGCCGACGGGTGGCGCTTGGGTATGTCAGGATTTATGGGAAAGATATTTATATACAGGTGATAAAAAATATTTAGCAGAAATTTATCCAATCATGAAAGGAGCCGCCGATTTCTTTTTAGATTTTATGGTAATAGATCCGAACACAAAATATTTGGTGGTTGTTCCATCAAGTTCTCCTGAAAACACACACGCAGGAGGAACAGGAAAAGCAACAATCGCATCAGGAACAACAATGGACAATCAGTTGATTTTTGATTTGTTTACACATGTTATGGAAGCTTCTGCATTGGTTTCGCCAGATGCATCTTATGTGAAAAAAGTGAGCGAGGCTTTGGCAAAAATGCCGCCGATGAAAGTCGGAAAACACAGTCAGTTACAAGAATGGCAAGACGATTGGGATAATCCAAAAGACAATCACAGACACGTTTCGCATTTGTACGGATTGTATCCAAGTAATCAAATTTCACCAATCAAAACACCTGAATTGTTTGAAGCTGCCAAACAATCATTGATTTACAGAACAGACGAATCTACTGGCTGGTCAATGGGATGGAAAGTGAATTTATGGGCAAGATTGTTAGACGGAAATCATGCCTATAAATTAATTCAGGACCAATTGCATTTGGTTACAGCCGACCAAAGAAAAGGCGGCGGAACGTATCCGAATATGTTAGATGCACATCAGCCTTTCCAAATTGATGGTAACTTTGGATGCACCGCTGGTTTTGCCGAAATGCTGATGCAAAGCCAGGAAGATGCGATTCATTTACTGCCTGCTTTACCAGCTGTTTGGAAAGATGGAAGCGTAAAAGGGTTAGTTGCCAGAGGCGGTTTTGTAATAGATATGACCTGGAAAAACAATAAAGTTTCGGAGCTGAAAATCTACTCAAAAATTGGAGGAAACTGCCGATTGAAAGTGGAAAATACGTTAAAAGGTTCTTCAATCAAAAAAGCAAAAGGGAAAAATTCAAATCCGTTGTTTTATGATGTGGAAGTGAAGAAACCGATTGTTTCTAATGAGGCAAAATTACCTAAAGTACAATTGCCAACTTACAATATTTACGATGTTAATATGAAAGCGGGGCAGACGTATACTTTTACTGGGAATTAAAAATATTTTAAAACCATATAAGTGATATAAGAAATATAAAGTTCTGGACGTTGCTGCAAGGTTTTCAAAACCTTGTAGGTATAAATTAGAAGGTTTAGTTTGTATTGTGAATCGAGAATTGAAATGATATTGATATTCCTGCGATTAAACCTAACAGGGTTTTAAAATATGTTAGGTTTACGTACAGTTTGTCATTTCGAGGAACGAGAAATCTTCGCAAGAAACTCTACAAAGTTGCTCAAGCATGCGGGAGCTACTTGCGAGGATTTCTCCCTTCGGTCGAAATGACAAGATTGTGTTGAAAAAATGAAATATAGACCTACAAGGTTTTCAAAAACCTTGCAGGAGATTGAAAACGTGAAGGTCTTTTGCGTGAGTGATGGAAGTGGAGCTCTCCCGTTTTTTCATCGAGAATCGGGGAACGGTCAGCACGATTCGCTATGACGAACACGCCCAAAGAATTAGATTTAAAATAATAATTAAAATATGTTACAACATTTTAAACATAAAATAATAGCATTTTCAGTTGTAATTGCATGTATAAACAGCAGCTGCAAATCTGGTGTAGACCATTCTCAAAAAGGAAAATCGGTTATTTTAAAAGAAAAAAACTTCAAACATTATGTTGATTATTTCAATACGATGGAAGATGAAAATTTAAAATTTGCGATTCCGAATGATAGTGCGTGGGCCTGGATGGAAAAGAATATTCCGCTGTTTGAATGTCCGCAGCAAAATTTTGAGGAGATTTATTATTATCGATGGTGGACGGCTCGAAAACACATCAAAAAAACACCGCTAGGTTTCGGGATTACTGAGTTTTTGGTAGACCGTTCATACGCCGATAAATACAATTTGATTGCTTGTGCTTTAGGACATCATATCAACGAATTTAGATGGGTTCATGATTCTAAATACATTGAGCAAGATGTGAAAATCTGGTATAGAGGAAACGATGGTAAACCAATGAACAAATTGTATAAATTCAGTAGTTGGACAGCTGATGCCTTGTACAATCGTTATTTGGTCAATAAGGATGAAAAATTCTTATTGGATATGTATCCAGACATGGTTACAGATTATGCTGTTTGGGAAAAAGACCGTCAGCGTAAGGATGGTTTGTTTTGGCAGCACGATGTAAAAGACGGAATGGAAGAATCTTTAAGTGGCGGACGAAAAGTTCAAAATGCAAGACCAACGATTAATAGTTACATGTATGGAAACGCTATGGCGATTTCTAAAATGGCTGCTATGAGAGGCGATAAAGAAGCAGAGGCAAAATTCAAAGCAAAAGCTGATATTCTGCAAAAATTAGTGGAAACGAAATTGTGGAATCAGAAAAGCGAATTTTTTGAGACCTTTACGGAAAAAGACACTTTGGCTCAGGTTCGAGAAGCAATCGGATTTATTCCGTGGTATTTTAATCTGCCGGAGCAAAACAAAGGTTTTGAGAAAGCATGGGAACAGATTAGGGAGGAAAAAGGATTTTCGGCTCCGTTTGGTTTAACGACAGCGGAAAGAAGAAGTCCGAGATTCAGAACTCACGGAACAGGAACTTGTGAATGGGACGGTGCGATTTGGCCATTTGCAAGTTCGCAGACTTTGACCGCGTTAGCGAATGTCCTCAATAATTATAATCAGGATTTTGTTGGTAAACCAGATTATTTCAAACAAATGGAGTTGTACGTACAATCGCAGTATTACAGAGGAAAACCTTATATTGGCGAATATTTGGATGAAACAACAGGATATTGGTTAATGGGCGACAGAGAAAGAAGCCGTTATTACAATCACTCGACTTTCAACGATTTAATGATTACAGGTTTGGTTGGTTTACGCCCGAGAGCTGATGAAAAAATTGAAGTAAATCCGTTGATTCCGCAAGAAAAATGGGATTGGTTTTGTTTGGATAATGTTTTGTATCATGGAAATATTATTACCATTCTTTGGGATAAAACAGGAGAAAAATATAAAAAAGGAAAAGGATTTAGAATCTTTAAAAACGGGAAGGAAATTGCAGTTTCTGAGAAATTGGAGCGAGTTATTTCCGAGTAGACGTAATTGTTGTGTCGAATTGTTGTGTCGAATTGTTTCACGCAGATTTAAACAGATTTAAGCAGATTAAAATGATTTTTTTTCATTTAAAAGTTTAGTTTGTCATCTCGGGGACGAGGGATCACCCAAGCAGGTCGGCAAAAGATTGTCGATTTACTTTGAGGAATTTCTAGTGTGATTTCTCGTTCCTCGAAATGACAAAAAAATCTGCTTATATCAGCTTAAATCTGCAAAATCTGCGAGAGATAAAATAAAGCAAAAGCTTAAAAATAAAACCATGAAAAAGTTTTTTTTACATATTACAATAATCATCTCACTTTTAAATATTTCGGCGGAAGCCCAAAACAAAATCGTTGTAAGTGATTTAAAATGCGAAATGTCGACCAATCCTGAAGGGATTGATGTTTTACAGCCAAGATTGAGTTGGAAAATAAAAGCAGCTATAAATGATGTAAAACAGACAGCGTATCAAATTATTGCTTCTTCAAGTTTAGCGAAATTGAATGCAGGAAATGGCGATTTATGGGATAGCGGGAAAGTGCAAAGTGATGTTTCTATAAATGTGATTTATAATGGAAAAAAACTAAAAGACCGACAAGACGTTTATTGGAAAGTAACCGTTTTTACCAATAAAGGTGAAATTCAATCCAAAGAAAATGCACATTTCAGTATTGGAATTTTAACTTATGCCGATTGGAAATCGACTCGTTGGATTGGCTATGAAAAATTGTCTAAAGATGACAGTGTTTCGCAATATTCGAGATTGTCTGCGAGATATTTACGAAAAGAAATCAACTTGAAAAAACAAGTCAAAAGTGCCAAAGTTTATATTATGGGAATGGGCTTGTACGAGTTGTACATTAATGGAAATAAAATTGGCGACCAAGTTTTAGCTCCAGTTCCCACGGACTACACCAAAAATATAAAATACAATGTTTTTGACGTCACTTCTCAATTGAAAGAAGGTAAAAATATGCTGGGAACGATTTTAGGGAACGGACGTTTTTTTGCCATGCGCCAAGATTACAAACCCTATAAAATCAAATCATTTGGTTTCCCAAAAATGGCTCTGCAATTATTTGTAGAATATACCGATGGAAGCAAAGATGTAATCAGAACCGATGATACTTGGAAAATCACCACCGACGGACCGATTTTATCGAATAACGAATACGATGGAGAAGAATACGATGCCCGCAAAGAAATGAAAGGCTGGAATACCGTTAATTTTGATGATAAAAAATGGCTTGCTGCGGAATATGTTCAAGAACCAGGCGGATTCTACGAAGGACAGATGTCGGCAAATATGAAAATTAAAGGTGAAGTAAAACCGATTTCAATCACACAAACGCCTAAGGGAACTTATATCTTGGATATGGGACAAAATATGGTAGGCTGGCTGCAATTGAAAGTAAAAGGAAATGCGGGAGATAAAATCACGATGAAATTTGCTGAATCTTTACAGTCAGACGGTTCTTTGTACATTGCCAATTTGCGCGATGCCAAAACGACCGATATTTATACTTTAAAAGGCGAAGGCGAAGAAATTTGGGAACCACGTTTTGTTTTTCACGGATTCAGATTTGTAGAGATTTCAGGATTTAAAAGCAAACCCGCTTTAGAAAATTTTGTTGGAAAAGTCGTTTACGATGATATTGCAACAACAGGAACTTTCGATTCTTCAAATCCGATAATGAATCAGATTTTTAAGAATGCGTGGTGGGGAATCAGCGGGAATTACAAAGGAATGCCGATTGACTGTCCGCAAAGAAACGAGCGCCAGCCTTGGTTGGGAGACAGAACAACGGGAGCTTACGGAGAAAGTTTCTTATTTGACAATCAGACTTTATACGCAAAATGGTTAGATGATATTAAAAACTCACAAACCATTGATGGCGGAATTCCAGATGTGGCACCTGCCTTCTGGCGTTATTATGGCGATAATGTGACTTGGCCCGGGACATACATTACGGTTGCAGATATGTTATATCAGCAGTTTGGTGATGCAAAAGTGGTAGAGAAACAATATCCATACATGAAAAAATGGATGGATTATATGGAACAAAACTATTTGGTTGAAGATATTATTACCAAAGACAAATACGGAGATTGGTGCGTTCCGCCTGAATCTTTAGAATTAATCCGTTCGAAAGACCCTTCTCGTTTAACGGATGGCGAATTGATTTCGAGTGCGTTTTATTATCAGCTTTTAAATATCATGAAAAAGTTTGCTGTCATTGCCAATGCTGAAAATGATATTAAACATTATGATGAATTGGCTTCAAGAATCAAAAAAGCATTCAATACTAAATATTTTAATGCATCAAAAAACAGTTACGCCAATAATACCGTAACAGCCAATTTATTGCCTTTAACTTTCGGAATGGTTCCAGAAGAATTAAAACAAAAAGTTTTCGAAAATCTGGTACATGAAGTTGAAGTGACTAAAAATGGTCATGTGAGTACGGGCGTTATCGGAACACAGTTTTTAATGAGAACGTTGACTAATTTCGGTCGTGGCGATTTGGCTTTCAAATTGGCATCCAACAAAACCTATCCAAGTTGGGGTTATATGGTCGAAAACGGCGCCACAACCATTTGGGAATTGTGGAACGGAAACACAGCTGACCCGGCAATGAATTCGCAAAATCACGTAATGCTTTTAGGCGATTTATTGATTTGGTATTACGAAAATATGGCAGGAATCAAAAGCAATCCTGAAACTCCGGGGTTCAAACAAATTATTATGAAACCTGATTTTAATGCCGGATTGAGTTATGTAAATGCTTCATACGAATCGGTTTACGGAACGATAAAAAGTGATTGGAAAAAAGACAAAAAAGGGTTGGTTTGGAATGTTACGATTCCTGCTAATACAACGGCTATAGTATATTTACCAACAACGAATGTTTCATCAATAACAGTGAATAAGCAAAAGTTAACTCAGTTTTCTACTTCTATTAAAACAAATACTAATAATACTGCTGTTACATTACCGTCAGGATCCTATGTTTTGAATGTAAAATAAGAAAGTTTTTTCGTACTATTGCAGATTGTTGTAAAAAGTGATTTATGGATGCTATTAAAGTTTTTGAAGATAAAAAAGTACGAAGCCATTACGATAAGGATAATGAAATTTGGTATTTTTCTATAGTAGATATTGTGGAGGCTTTAACAGATTCTAAGAACCCTACAGATTATTTAAAAAAAATTAGAAAGAGGGATGTTGCACTTGGAAGTTACATAGGGACAAATTGTCCCCAGGTAACAATGCTGACTAATGGAAAAAAGCGTAAAACACTAGCAGGCAATGTTGAGAATATTTTTAGAATAGTACAATCAATTCCATCGCCCAAAGCAGAACCATTTAAATTATGGCTGGCAAAAGTAGGTCATGAACGTATTCAAGAAATTCAGGATCCTTCACAAAGTATAGACCGTGCGAGAGAAAACTGGAAAGAACACGGACGAAGTGAAAAGTGGATTCAACAGCGTATGATGGGACAGGAAACTCGAAATAAACTAACGGATTATTGGAAAGAAGCTGGAATTGAAGGGAAAAATGAATTTGCAATTCTAACTAATATTATTCATCAAGAATGGACTGGCCTTTCAGTGAAAGAACATAAGGAAGCAAAAGGCTTAAAGTCGCAAAACCTTAGGGATCACATGAGCGAGGCAGAACTTATTTTTACAGCACTGGCCGAACTTTCTACAAGGCAGATAGCAGAAAACGATGAAGCAAGAGGATTAGGAGAAAATGCAGAGGCAAGTAAAAAAGGTGGGAAAGTAGCAAAAAATGCAAGAATAGAACTGGAGCAGCAAACGGGTAAAAATGTAGTGACAAACGAGAATTTTTTGCCTCCTGCAAAGGAAAAAAAGACCTTACCTAAGAAATAATATTTTTTTAAAAAGTTCAACCCTAAAAAATACCATTTATCGTACTGTTTTAATATGTAATGTTACAACAGTAAAAAAGTGATTTAGCTATTACGTTTTCGTCAGGAAATTTTGCGATAAACGTTAAATATGCTGCATTTTTAGTATTTCGGGACAGTACAGGATGCATTGTTAATTTTTTAGTGTTATTTTTACACTTAATAAATATTTTTACCTAAAAAAATATTAGGTGTTTATTTATAGAAATAAAATAATTCATAATTTATTAAGAATGAAGATAGCAAAATTAGCATTTGTCTTGTTTGGACTTTTCCTTTTAGGAAGTTGTAAATCGGCTCTAGAAAAGAAAACTTGGAAAGAAGGAATTTTAGTAGATCAGTTTGTTTACGATAAAGCACCTTATCCTTCGTGTCATGCGATTACAATTGTCGAAGCTACAAATGGTGATTTGGTTGCTTCTTGGTTTGGAGGAACTCACGAAAGAAATCCTGATGTCTGCATTTATGTGGCAATTAAACCAAAAGGAAGCGACACTTGGAACGAGGGTGTAAAAGTAGCCGACGGTGTCATGAAAGACGGACCGAGATTACCAACTTGGAATCCGGTTTTATATCAGATTCCGGGTGGCGATTTAATGTTATTCTACAAAATCGGGCCAAAACCATCAGAATGGTGGGGGGTAATAAGAACTTCATCTGATGGCGGAAAAACATGGTCTGAAGCTAAAAAAATGCCAGACGGTTTCTTAGGACCAATCAAAAATAAACCTGTTTTATTAAGCAACGGAACTTTATTATGTCCGTCAAGTATTGAAGGCGATGGCTGGAGACTTCGTATGGAATCTACTCCTGATTTTGGGAAAACTTGGGTAATGGGCGATACGCTTCCAAGAGGAAAACAAAAAATCAATGCTATTCAGCCTAGTATTTTATTCCATAAAGACGGAAGCATTCAAGCGATTGGAAGAACAAGAAACAGAGCTATTTTTAGCACTTTCTCAAAAGATAACGGAAAAACTTGGTCGGATGTTGAGTTAATCGGATTGCCAAATAACAACTCTGGAACTGATGCTGTGACACTTAAAGATGGAAGACATTTATTGGTTTACAATCACGTTTTACCTCCGGGAACAGAAGCAAAAGGACCAAGAACGCCTTTGAATGTTTCGGTTTCAAAAGACGGAATCAATTGGAACGCTGCTTTGGTTTTAGAAGATTCAAAAATCAGTCAATATTCTTATCCTTCAATGATTCAAAGTTCAGACGGAATGGTGCACATTGTTTACACTTGGAGAAGAGAAAAGCTGAAATACGTAAAAATCGATCCAAGTAAATTGGTTGCACTTCCAATCAAAAATGGAGTTTGGCCGGGTGAAGAAGGAAAAGTGGTAACAGCAGTAAAAGCAGAAGAAGAGTAAAATTAATTGAACCATTAAGGGATTAAGAAAGTTAAGTTGTTGTGCTTATTATGCTTTTTCTATAAAAAGAACATTAAGCTTAATTCTCTTAAAAATTCTAAGAATAAAAATAGTAAAAGCACCGAAGCTTAATTTCCTTAATATCTTAATGGTAAATTCAAATAACATGAAGCTAAATAAAAACTTAATTGTTATATTATTTGTTGCGTTATCAACAACATTCAACAGCTGTGCGACGGCTCAGTCTTCCAACAAAAAGCAAAAATATAAGGTTGCTGTTTGCGACTGGATGATTTTAAAAAGACAAAAATTAGGCGCTTTTGGTTTGGCAGCTGAAATAAAAGCCGACGGAATCGAACTCGACATGGGAGGTTTAGGAAATAGACCCACATTTGACAGTAAATTGGGTGACCCTGTTGAAAGACAAAAATTCTTGGACAAATCAAAAGAAACCGGAGTTGGAATCAGTTCAATTGCCATGTCTGGATTTTACGCGCAATCTTTCGCCACAAGAGAAATCACGCCAATGATTACAGACTGTATTCAGGCGATGAAAAACATGAAAGTAAAAGTGGCGTATCTTCCATTAGGAACGCAAACCGATTTGGTTAAAAATCCAGAATTGCGTCCAGAAGTGATTAAAAGATTGCAATGGGCAGGAAAAGAAGTAGGTAAAATAGGAGGAATTATTGCAATCGAAACTTCGTTAAGTGCCACAGATGAGAAAAAACTTTTGGACGAAGTAGGTTCAAAATACATCAAAAGCTCTTTCAATTTTGCCAATGCAGTTGATAATGGCAGAGATATTTCAGCAGAATTAAAAATCTTAGGCAAGAAATATTTAGCGCAGATTCACGCTTCAAACACCGATCAGTTTTGGTTGGAAAATGACAAAGCGATTGATATGCCAAAAATCAAAGCGACATTAGATGAAATGAAATGGAGAGGCTGGCTGATTGTAGAGCGTTCTCGTGACGTAACACAGGTTCACAATGTAAAAGCCAACTACGGAGCAAATGTGGCTTATTTAAAAAAGATTTTCCAGAATTAATTTCACGTTTTCCTGCAAGGTTTTCGGAACCTTGTAGGTATTTTATAAAATAGATGCATATACAAGGTTTCGAAACCTTGCAGGATGTTCAGCAGATACAAAAAACAGCATACCATGAAATATTTACAATTACTTTTTTTATGTCTTTATGTCTCTTTCGCGACAGCGCAGAACATCACTATTGTAAGTGATGCGAATTCGCCAAGAGCAAAATTTGGAGCAGATAAAATATCTGAAACACTGAAAACAAAAGGATTCAGCATAACTTCTGCTGATAAATTCAAAAAATCAAAAGATAAAACAATTGTAATTGGAGAAAAAGGAACCGATTTTTGGAAGAAAAATGCGAAAAGCGCTAAAATAGACGACAGCAAATTAGCAAAGAAAGAAGGTTTCCAGATTCGTACGAAGGATAATATAATTTATATTGAAGGATCAGACGCTAGTGGAACTCTATACGGAGCATTAGAATTAGTGGATCGAATTAAAACTTCAGGTCAGCTTCCGTCGGAAATCAATATTGAAGATAGTCCAGAAATGGTTTTGCGTGGTGCTTGTATCGGCGTACAGAAACCGGTTTATCTTCCGGGTCGCGATGTTTACGAATATCCGTATACACCAGAAACTTTCCCTTGGTTTTATGATAAAGCACTTTGGATTAAATATTTAGATATGTTGGTAGAAAACCGCATGAACTCTTTGTATTTATGGAACGGACATCCGTTTGCTTCTTTGGTAAAACTGAAAGAATATCCATTTGCAGTTGAAGTAAGCGATGAAGATTTTAAGAAGAATGAAGAAATCTATAAATTCTTAACAGTAGAAGCCAACAAAAGAGGAATCTGGGTAATTCAGATGTTCTACAACATTATTGTATCTAAGCCTTTTGCAGAACACTATAACATTAAAACTCAGGATCGTTCAAGACCAATTACTCCAGAAATTGCTGATTATACGCAAAAATCGATTACTGCTTTCATTGAAAAATATCCAAATGTTGGATTGTTAGTTTGTTTGGGAGAAGCTATAAACACAATTGATGATGATGTGGAGTGGTTTACCAAAACGATTATTCCTGGAGTTCATGACGGAATGAAAAAGTTAGGAAGAACAGACGAACCACCAATTATTTTGCGTGCTCACGATACAGATGCACCTTTGGTGATGGAAAAATCGCAACCATTGTACAAAAATTTATACACGATGCATAAGTATAATGGAGAATCGTTGACGACTTATACTCCAGGTGGTCCGTGGGGAGATATTCATAAAAAACTTAGTTCATTAAACTCGGTTCATATTTCAAATGTTCATATTCTTGCAAATTTGGAGCCTTTCAGATACGGTTCACCAGACTTTATTCAGAAAACGGTAAAAGCGATGCATAACATTCATGGAGCTAATGCATTACACTTGTATCCGCAAGCTTCGTATTGGGATTGGCCCTATTCTGCAGATAAAACTAAAACCGGCGAACGTTTATTGGAAATGGATCGCGACTGGATTTGGTATAAAGCTTGGGCAAGATATGCTTGGGACAGCAAAAGAGATAGAAACGAAGAAGTTCAGTTTTGGGATAAAGACTTAGCGAAGAAATTCGGAACAAGTCAAGAAGCTGCCAATAACATTTTAAAAGCTTACGAAGAAACAGGAGAAATCGCTCCAAAAACCTTAAGACGTTTTGGAATCACAGAAGGAAACCGCCAAACTTTATTGTTAGGAATGTTCGAAAGCCAATTGGTAAATCCGTCAAAATGGAGAGTGTATCCTGGATTCCACGAATCTTGTGGACCAGCTGGCGAATTGCTTTTGGAATATGCTAAAAAAGAATGGAACAAAGAACCACATTCTGGCGAGCTTCCAACGCAGATTATTGCTGAAATTACAGAACATGGAAGATTGGCAGTTGAAGCCATTGACAAAGCTGAAGCCAGCGTAACCAAAGACAAAGAAGAATTTGAACGTCTTAAAAACGATATTCATGCTTACAAAGCGTTTGCCGATTTCTTCTCAGAAAAAGTAAAAGCCGCTTTATTGGTTTTACGATACAGTTATTCAAATGATATTGCCGATTTAGACAAAGCAATGCCTCATTTAGCGAAAAGCATTGAGTACTATGAATTATTGGTAAAACTAACAAAAGATACGTATTATTATGCCAACAGTATGCAGACCGCTCAGCGCCGTATCCCAATTGGGGGAGACGATGGAAACAACAAAACTTGGGCAGAATTATTACCGCATTACGAACGTGAATTGGCTAATTTCAAAAGAAATTTGGAAAAGTTGAAATCGTCAAAAGACGGTAAAATCGAAACTAAAGAAGGAAAACCTTGGAAAACTGCTGAAGTAACATTCATTGACGAAAAACCGGGAACTTATTTAGTTAAAACTGGAACAAAAGTGTATGGAACAGATATTTCTGAATTAACTAAAATTGCTCCAGAACTTCAAAATTTAAGAGGATATTCGTTTGTAGAAAACGATCAGAATGAAAAAGGAACGCATTTGAAGTTTAGAAATACAAAAGCGGTTAAATTAGTAGTTGGGTATTTCAATTCGGATCAAAAGAGATTTTTATTACCGCCAAGCTTAGAAACAGACGCTGCAGGAAATGCACACGGTCAAGCCGAAGTGATTTTGGCAAGTGCCATGAATTTAAAAGATTTACCACGTGTAAACATTCATACCTATACTTTTCAGCCAGGCGAGAATAAATTAGATTTAGGAAAAGGAAAAGTATTGATTTTAGGTTTTATCGACGCAGATCAAAATATTACACCACGCGATGTTGGATATATTGATGCAGGAGAGAAAGCAGCTATTGACTGGTTGTTTTATTAATAATTTGGGCGTGTCCCTCCGGGTCGGGCTTTCGGCTATATCTTTTATTCCGCTCCGCTACATAAAAGGATACCGCCTCAATCCCTCACGCGAACTCGTTGTTAATTTAGACCTAACAGGTTTTTAAAATCTGTTAGTTTTAATTAAGAATATAAACAAAATCTTGTCATCCCGAGGAACGAGGTACCTCCGCAAGAAACTCTACATAGTTTGTCATTTCTACCAAATGGAGAAATCACACAAGAATTTCCGTTCAGAAATTCACCAATCTTTGTCGAGCTTCTAGTGTGATTTCTCCTCCGTCGAAATGACAAATGTTACGATTTCCTACAAGGTTTTGAAAACCTTGCAGGATATACAACAAAACTTAAATTACCTTATATACCTTATATGGTTTAAAAATATGAATAGAATAGTTTTTTTTATTTTTTGTTTTTTTTCAAGTCTTTGCTTTGTTTGGAGTCAGAGCAAAGGTTCAGTTCGTAAAGAAATTTCGCTGAATTCATCTTGGGAGACCGTAATCTTGGATAATCTTCCGCTGAAAGAAGAAGATTTTGTAGAAAATCCAAAAACTGATTCCAATTGGCAAAAGGTAAGTGTGCCTCACAATTGGGATCAGTATTATGGTTTTAGAAGAACAAAACATGGAAATTTGCACGGCACTGCTTGGTACAAAAAAACATTAAAACTCGACAAAACCGCCGCTGGGAAAAGGCTTTTTTTGTTTTTTGAAGGCGTTAGTTCTTACGCAACAGTTTGGGTAAACGGCAAAAAAGTGGGCGAACACAAAGGTGGGCGAACCACTTTTACCCTTGATATTACCAAAGCTGTTTCTTTAGAAAAAGAAAACCAGATTCTGGTAAAAGCATCGCATCCTTCCTTTATTGCCGATTTGCCTTGGGTTTGCGGAGGCTGTTCGGGCGAATGGGGATTCTCAGAAGGTTCTCAGCCGATGGGAATTTTCAGGCCTGTTACTTTAGTCGTTACAAACGATGTTAGAATTCAGCCGTTTGGCGTTCATATGTGGAATGATAAATCGGTTTCTAAACAAAAGGCAATTCTTCATACAACTACAGAAGTCAAGAATTACGGGACGTCAGTACGAAATTTGACAATCGAGAATATTCTTTTGGATGCCTCAGGAAAAAAAGTTGTTATTATAAAAAGCGACAACAAAATCAATTCGGGAGAAACAAAAGAAATAGCACAGACACTTCCTGAGATTTTAAGCCCAAAATTATGGTCGCCATCTAATCCGTATTTGTATAAATTGGTTACTTCAGTATATGAAAACGGAAAAATAATTGATCAGTTAACGACACCTTACGGAATCCGTTGGGTTAGCTGGCCGGTTAGTCGTGACGGAAAAGACAATCGTTTTTTCATCAATGACGAGCCTGTTTTTATAAACGGAGTCTGCGAATACGAACATTTGATTGGAAAAAGCCATTCGTTTTCAGATGAAATGATTCATTCCCGAATCGAACAAATCAAAGCGGGCGGATTTAATGCTTTTAGAGAAGCGCATCAGCCTCATAACTTATTATATCAAAAAGAATTGGACGAAAACGGAATCTTATTTTGGAGTCAGTTTTCAGCACATATCTGGTACGATACGCCGGAATTCAAGGAAAACTTTAAAACTTTATTACGAGAATGGATTAAAGAACGTAGAAACAGCCCATCTGTTGTAATGTGGGGATTGCAGAACGAAAGCACGATTCCAAAGGAATTTGCAGAAGAATGCACGCAGATAATCCGCGAAATGGATCCGTTATCAGCTTCGCAAAGAATTGTAACGACGTGTAATGGAGGAGAAGGAACAGATTGGAATGTGGTACAGAACTGGTCGGGAACGTATGGCGGCGATCCGTTAAAATATAGTTTGGAAATGACGACTCAGTTGTTAAACGGAGAATACGGCGCATGGCGTTCAGCCGATTTACATACGGAAGGAGAGTTTGACCAAAAAGGAACATTAAGCGAAAACCGTTTTTCTCAGTTAATGGAAATTAAAGTGAGAGAAGCCGAATCGGTAAGAGATAAAATCGCGGGGCAATTCAACTGGATTTTTGCTTCACACGAAAATCCGGGACGCGTACAAAATGGAGAAGGTTTTAGAGATATTGATAAGGTAGGACCTGTAAATTACAAAGGACTTTTTACTGTTTGGGGAGAACCTCTGGATGCGTTTTATATGTATCGTGCGAATTACGTTTCCAACAAAAGCAATCCGATGGTCTATATTGTTTCGCACACTTGGCCAAGTCGTTGGGAAAAACCGGGAATCAAAAACGGAATCGATATTTATTCGAATTGCGAGGAAGTAGAATTGTTTAATGATGTGAATAAATCGTCATTAGGAAAACTGAAAAATCCAGGAATCGGACAGCATTTTATCTTCAATAATGTCAATATTCAATACAATGTTTTATACGCCGTTGGATATGTAAACGGAAAAGCGGTTGCCAAAGATTATATTGTTTTGAATAATCTGCCTAAAGCACCCAATTTTGAAACTCTAGTAGCTGATAAAAACGATATTTTAAAACCAAATAAAAGCTACAATTATCTTTACAGAGTAAACTGTGGCGGTTCTGAATTGATGGACAGTTCCGGAAATATTTGGTCAACAGACAGACATAAAAATGGACAAAATACTTGGGGTTCGCTATCATGGACCGATAGTTTTGAAAAATTGCCTGATTTTTTTGCCAGTCAGAGAAAAACTTTTGACCCAATAAACGGGACAAAAGACCAAGAATTATTTCAAAATTTGAGATACGGAGCTGATAAGCTTCGTTACGAATTTCCTGCGCCTGACGGAGAATATTTAGTCGAATTGTATTTCACAGAACCTTGGTACGGAACAGGAGGCGGAATGGATTGCAAAGGCTGGCGTCTGTTTGATGTTGCTATTAATGATAAGATTGTTCTAAAAGATTTTGATATTTGGACAGAAGCAGGACATGACAACGCTTTAAAGAAAACGTTCTTAGTAAAAAGCGTAAACGGAAAAATTGTGATTTCATTTCCAAATATAAAAGCTTCGCAAGCGATTATTTCTGCGATTGCGATTGCGACGAAAGATAAAAACGTTAAAGCTGTCAATGAATCACCGAGCAATATTCAAAATGTGAGTTTGGATTCTAAAGAGTTTAAAATAGGTTCTTGGTTGGATATTAATTCGAAACAATATTTAAATTCAGAAGTGAGTTATACCGAATTGCCTTCAGAAGTTTTTGGCGCAGATTATTTACAGTTTTCAGTTAATTCAAAAAATAAAGGTTCATTCACTGTAAAAGAAGAATCGACGATTTATATTTTAGTTGACAGTAAAATCAAAACAGTAAACGGACTTTCGGATTATAAAAAAATAGAAGAAAAAGCGAAAAACAGCAACGGAATTTTATTTGACGTTTTCACTAAAAAAGTAAAGAAAGGTGAGAAGGTTCTTTTTGATAATTCAGAAGCAATTTCTACAATTGTCGTTGTTCCAACTTACGATATGGGCGAAAAAGACGATTCGAGACCTGTCGTAATCATCGAAGCTGAAAAAACAAAAACAACAGGAACCGGAATCGAAAAAGGAAATTTCAAAAAAGCAGATTATATCGAATTCACTAAGAAAACCAATAACAGCATCGAGTTTGAGGTAAAACCAGGTGTGGCGGGAATCTATTTAATGCGTTTCCGTTTTATGAATCGAAATGAAGTTCCGTTAAAAGTGAAATTCAAAATGGAAGATGCGTACGGAATTTTGATGCGAAATGACACGATTGAGTTTTTCCCTTCACCTGAAAAATGGAAGATTTTGAACACAACATCTGGAGGATATATCAACGCAGGAACCTATAAAATTACGCTCGAAGGAGATGATTTGAAGGGGCTAATGTTGGATAACTTCGAATTTCAGTAAATAAAAATAATCTAGCAAAGTCGCAGAGTAGCAAAGGAAATTAAACCATATAAGTAATATAAGATATTTAAGTTTTGTCTTAATTGAACTTATATTACTTATATGGTTTAGGAGAAAACTTTGTGTTTTTACGTCTTTGCGAGAGAAAAACTAAAGAATATGATTTTAAAAAAAATTACAATTGCCTTATTGTTTTCGGTATCCATTTTAGCACAAAAGCAAGCCAGAATTGTAGAAGACTTCAATAAAAACTGGAACTTCAAATTGGGTGAGCATCCAGAGGCTATAAACGCTAATTTTAATGCTTCGCATTGGAGAACACTTCAATTGCCTCATGATTGGAGTATTGAAGGCGCTTTTGATAAAGATGCTAAAACCAACCAAGCACAAGGATTTCTGCCTGCAGGTAAAGGCTGGTATCGAAAAGTTTTTACGGTTCCTGCGAATTGGAAAAATAAAACGGTTTCTATCGAATTTGATGGTGTTTTTAAGAATAGCGAAGTTTTTATAAACGGTAAATCATTGGGAGTTCGCCCAAACGGCTATATTTCTTTTGGTTATGATTTGACTCAGTATTTAAATTTTGGAAAATCAAATACTATTGCCGTAAAAGTGGATAACGATTCTCAACCTAATTCTAGATGGTACACGGGTTCTGGGATTTACAGAAATGTGCGTTTAGTTGCGAGTGAAAAACTGCATGTAGGGAAGTGGGGAACTTTTGTAACAACTCCAGAAGTTTCAGCCGAAAAATCAAAAATACATTTAGAAGTTACCGTTGATAATGATAATGTTGCTGCAAAAGAATTTAAGCTGGTTACTTCGATTGTGAATGCAGAAAATAAGGAAGTTGCCAATTTTACTTCAACAGAAAAAATAGGACCTAAAACCTCAGAAAAAAAGATTCATAATCTGGAAGTAAAACAACCAAAATTATGGAATACTGAAAATCCGTATTTGTATAAAGTCATTACAAAAATCTACGAAAAATCGAAGTTGGTTGACAATTATGTAACACCACTTGGATTTAGGTATTTCAATTTCGATTCAGAAAAAGGATTTTCATTAAACGGTGTTCCAACCAAAATTTACGGAGTTTGTCTGCATCATGATAATGGCGCTTTGGGAGCGGTTGAAAACATTCACGCTGTGAGAAGAAAACTGACTTTGATGAAAGAAATGGGAGCAAATGCTATTAGAATGTCTCATAACCCTCATTCGTTGGAAATGATGCAATTGTGCGATGAAATGGGATTCATTGTTCAGGACGAAGCTTTTGATGTTTGGAAGAAGAAAAAAGTAACCAACGATTATCATAAAGATTGGGACGCCTGGCACAAACAGGATTTAGAAGATTTTATAAAAAGAGACCGCAATCATCCGTCGGTTATGATGTGGAGTATTGGGAACGAAATCAGGGAACAGTTTGATTCGACTGGAATCGCGATTACAAGAGAATTGGCTAAAATCGTAAAATCGTTAGACACAACGCGTCCGGTAACTTCTGCTTTGACCGAAAATGTAATCGAGAAGAACTTTATTTACCAATCTGGAGCTTTGGATCTTTTGGGATTCAATTACAAACATGAAGATTATAAAGATTTCCCAATAAAATTTAAAGGACAGAAGATATTGGCTTCAGAAAGTGTTTCGGCTTTAGAAACGCGCGGACATTATGACCAATCGGATGTTATTAAAGCGTGGCCAACCAAACACGGTGCTCCCTTTGACGGAAATGCAGATTGGACCGTTTCGGCTTACGATCAGGTGAAATCGTATTGGGGCGCAACGCATGAAGAAAACTGGAAAACGATTAAAAGTCAGGATTTCATGGCGGGAACTTTTATTTGGACAGGATTTGATTACATTGGCGAACCAGATCCGTATCCGTTTCCTGCAAGAAGCTCTTATTTCGGAATTGTGGATTTAGCCGGACTTCCAAAAGATGTCTATTATATGTACCAAAGCGAGTGGTCAAACAAAACTGTCTTACATATTTTACCGCACTGGAATTGGACAAAAGATCAGGAAATAAACGTTTGGGCGTATTACAATAATGCAGATGAAGTTGAATTGTTCTTAAACGGAAAATCGCTTGGCAAAAAATCAAAACAAAATGATGATTTGCATGTTTCATGGAAAGTGAAATTCGAACCGGGAACTTTAAAAGCGGTTTCAAGAAAGAACGGAAATGTAGTTTTGGAGAAAGAAATCCAAACAGCAACAGAAGCTTCTAAATTGGATTTAAAAGCAGATAAAACTGCAATTAAAAACGATACTTACGATTTGGTTTACGTAACGGTTTCAATGTTAGATAAAGATGGAAACTTAGTGCCGAACGCCATGGATTTAATCAATTTTGAAGTGACTGGCGGAGGAAAATTGGTTGGAGTTGATAATGGTTATCAGGCCAATTTAGAGTCGTTTAAAGCGAATTCCTGCAAACTTTTTAATGGGAAATGTGTTGCCATAATTCAGTCAAACGGAAAAAAAGAGAATATTCAATTGAAGGTGACTACATCTGGCTTAGAAGCATCAACAATTGGCGTTAAAGTGCAGTAAAATTAGCTCTTGCCAAGTCGCCAAATTTTAGAATCATATAACTTATATAAGTGATTTTTAAGTTTTGACTGATTAGGATACTTCTATAACGGTTTAATTTTTCTCTTGAGATAAAATAAAAAAAGCTATTCATTAAATTGAATAGCTTTTTTAGTTTTGTTTTGGTATCGAAATTAATGTACTGCAAATCTTAGTTTTATACCGTAGGAAACCAGTCTCACGTTATGTACAAACGGAGAATCTAAAGTGCTGTTGTATTGCAGCTGTACTGGAAGCTCTGGACTGTATTGTACAATAGGTTTGTTTGCACCCTTGTCGTAAATATTGTTCAGGCCGTAATCCAGATAAGCACCAATGTAAAATGCACTTCGTTTGCCGATAAGCTGTTTTAAACCAGTTTCGAAAGTAAAGGAATATGAAATTTCTGTTTCCAAATCTTGTTTTCCGATGTCTACATTGTCTTTGCTGAAGAATCCAGCAAATTCAGGTGAAAATAATTCTACATTGTATTGTGGATAGAAGCCACTTGTAGTCAGGTTTTGCATTGTAGTGGTATAACATCCGTTTACTGCAAATCCGATTTTTGCTCCTGCAGATACATACAATTTAGAAGTTCCAGGTGTTTCAAATTGAATGTTAAGCGGGATATTAACGTACCCCAGATTTTGTTCCTCTCTTAAATTTGTAGTTCTGTATCGAAACTGGAAGGCTTCGTTTTCGCTGTCTACAGCATCGTAGCTGCCATTTAGAGATTGAGATGTAAAATCAGAAGAGTAGCTTTGGTATTCGACTCCAACTCCCAGGCTCAAGCCTTCATTTAGATAGTATGAATAACGCAGTCCGGCACTAAATCCATTTCCAGCAACATAGCCTCCAGAATATTTCATAAATGAAAACGGACCTCCAGCCGAAATTGAAAATTCCTGTTTGATATCCTGTCCATAACTGCTAAAACCTCCAGTTAAAAGAGCAGTTACAACAGCGAGTGATGTTAAATATTTTTTCATCTTAAAGATTTTATTATGCCGGTACTATTCTAAATCTAAAATAATACCGGCAGGTTTTGTTTTATTTTACAATTACTTTGAATGATTTTTTCACATTTGGAGTTTCAAGCACAACAAGGTACATATTGCTCTCAGTGGTTTCAGGTAATTGTATTTCAGTTCTTACTGATGAAGAGTGAACTGTTTTTACTAATTGACCAGTAACAGAATATAGACTAATCTGCATTTTCTCCAATTCTTCTGATGGGAAGTCGGCTTCGACAGTAATTATTTTTCCAGACTGAATTGGGTTTGGATATAGCTTAGCCTGAAGCGTCTGAGTTAAAGTAATCTGAGCTGAGCAAGTTTGTAAAACTTTACCATCTTTGGTTGTCATTTTTACCATATAACTTGCAGTTGGATCTAAAACATTGCCTATGCTTTCTCCAGCCGAGTAGTATTGTCCTGTACCAATTAACTGTCCGTTTTTAAACCATTGGTAAGCTGTAAATTCGTACCCGCCATTAGTTTGCGGATTGTTGTTTACAATTAGCACATTGTTAAATTTAACTTGTACAATGTCATAGAATCCAAATGGTTTCTCTACAGTAATTAAATAGTTTGCAGATAATGATCCGTCTTCAGATGTAATATTTACATTTTGAGTATAGATTCCTGGTTTTGGAGTCTGAATTGTAAAATTAGCTGCAGGTGTAATTGTCGCATTTGACTCATTTACAACAGAGATATTCGGATTAGTTTCGCCACAAGCCAATAATTTTGTTATTGTTTTTGCAGGATTTTCGTAAACAGTTGATCCAATTAAAATTCTTTTAACATCAATATTGTTGTTTAAAATTACCAATAATTGAGAAACATCTGTTGCCGGAAGATAATTGTTGTTTCCAGGCTGATGAGCTGTAATCAGTACTTCTCCTGATCTCGTCATAGTAACTTGTCCAGCAGGTGTAACAGTCGCAGGAGGAAGTGCAGAATCATACGTATAAGAATATGTTACAGGGAGTCCTGAACTTGCTGTTGCTGTTAAATTGAAAGTATTGTTAGCTCCCAATGTTTTAGTCGGAATAGCTCCAAACGTAATTTGCTGCGCTGCTTTATTAATTACAAGATTTGCTGTAAGAACAATTGGCGAACAATTTGGCAATGAAGATGCAGGCGTTACTGTTGCTGTTACAGCGTAAGTCCCAGCATTTATTGATCCGTTGTTTGATGAATAAGTTACAGTTGCTCCCGTTGGAAGATTAGCTACTTGAATAGAATGCGGATTTCCGTCATAAGTAAATGTTGCATTACTAAAAGTTACTGCATTGATAGGAGATACAAGTACTTTTACAGTCTGAAGCTGCGTTGTTGTATTTCCATTACCATCATCATATTTCCAAGTAATCGTATAAGTACCAGGAGTATTATAATTTAGAGGATCTGTCGTAGTTCCATTTAATAATCCGACACAATTGTCTACTGCCGTTGGAACAGGAATTTGAGAAGCCAAAACAGAACAATACTCGGTTATTTCTGGCAGTACTGCTACACTAGGAACAGGAGCAGTTACGTCAGGAGTTGTAAGGATAGTTACTGTTTGAGTTGTGAAACATCCATTTGCATCTGTTACGGTTGCTGTATAAGTTCCAGGAGCCAATCCTGTCGCAGTTGCAGCCGTTCCTCCAGATGGAGCCCATGAGTAAGTATAAGTGCCAGTTCCGCCGGTAGCGCTTACTGTTGCAGTTCCGTCATTAGCACCATTACAAGTAACATCTGTTGTGACTGAGGATGCAGTAAGAACCAAAGGCTCTGTAATTGTTACACTTTGTGTAGCAATACATCCATTAGCATCTGTAATTGTCACAGTATAGGTGCCAGCTGATAAACCTGTAGCGGTTGCAGCCGTTCCTCCAAATGGAGCCCAAGAATAAGTGTAAACTCCTGTTCCTCCAGTAACACTTACAGTTGCAGAACCATTAGATCCAGCATTACAAGAAACATTTGTTTGAGTTACGGTTGTTACCATTGGAGCCGGTTGAGTGATAGTAAAACTTTGTGTTTTTTGACACAAGTTAGCATCGGTAACCGTTACTGTATATGTTCCAGCCGCCAATCCTGTTGCAGTTGCAGCCGTTCCTCCAGATGGAGCCCATAAATAAGTGTATGATCCTGTACCTCCGGTAACACTAACAGTTGCAGAACCATTTGATCCTCCGTTACAGGTAATATTAGTTTGAGAAGGCGTGATATTGATGGCTGTTGGCTGTGTAATTGTAAAGTTTTTCACAATTGAGCATCCATTAGCAGCCGTTATTGTTACAGAGTAATTTCCTGCGGCTAATCCAGTTGCAGTATCAGCAGTTCCACCAGATGGAGACCATGCGTATGTAAATGGACCAGCAGCTCCAGAAGGCACTACACTAGCAGAGCCTGTGTTTTGTCCATTACATAGCACATTAGTTTGAGACGTAGTTGCAACTAATGTATTAGTAGTTGTAATGGTAAAGTTTCTGCTAATAATGCAACCATTGCTATCCGTTACCATTACAGAATAATTTCCTGCGAGTAATCCTGTTGCTGTAGCAGTTGTTTGGCCATCAGACCATAAGTAAGTGTATGGAGTTGTTCCCCCAGCTGGTATAACTCCAGCTTCGCCTGGTGTAGAACAAGTGGCGCTAACTTGAGTGGTAGTCGCTGTCAATACCGATGGTTGAGTAATGGTAAAGTTTTTAGTAATAGAACATCCGTTGTTGTCGGTAATTAATACAGAATAGTTTCCTACTGTAAGGCCTGTAGCTGTAGCAGCAGTTCCGCCAGAAGGAGACCATAAATAGCTGTAAGATCCGCTTCCGCCAGAAGCAGTTACCGTAGCTGTTCCTGTTGCACTACCGTTACAAAGAACATTAGTTTGAGATTGTGTAGCAGTTAAAGATATAGGCTCTGTAATAGTGAAACTTTGTGTTTTTTGGCAATTGTTTGCATCTCTTACAGTTACTGTATAAGTACCTGCTTGAAGACCAGAAGCGGTAGCCGCAGTTCCTCCTGAAGGAGACCATTGATAAGTATAAGAGCCTGTTCCACCACTTACGGCTACAGTAGCAGTACCGTTAGATCCACCATTACAAGACACATCAGTTTGAAAACCGCTAACGTCAAGAGCTGATGGTTGTGTTATAGTAAAGCTTTGTGTAGTCTGACAATTATTAGTATCTGTAACTGTAACTACATAGTTTCCAGCAGCTAAACCAGATGCAGTTGCACTAGTCCCTCCATATGGTGCCCAAGAATAAGTGCGTGCCCCTGTTCCTCCAGTGACATTTACAGTTGCAGAACCATTTGATCCTCCGTTGCAAGAAACATTGTTAACAGTTCCTGCAGTTGCTGTAAGTGCATTGGCAGGCTCAGTGATTGTAAAACTCTGCGTGGTTGTACATGAATTTGCGTCAGTTACGGTTACTGTGTATGTACCTGCAACTAACCCTGATGCTGTAGCGGCAGTTCCGCCAGAAGGTGCCCAAGAGTACGTATATGCTCCAGTTCCTCCTGTAACAATTACAGTTGCAGATCCTGTTGAGTCACCCTTGCATTTTACATTTAAAGTTGGTCCTGCAGTTGCTGTTAAAGCCATAGCAGGTTCCGTAATAGTAAACGATTGTGTTGCTTGACAAGTATTGGCATCAGTTACAGTTACTGTAAATGTGCCTGCAGCTAGTCCTGTTGCTGTAGCAGCAGTTCCTCCATATGGTGCCCATGAATATGTATATCCAGAAGTCCCTCCAGTAACTGTTACGCTCGCTGATCCCGTTGCTGCTCCACGACATAAAACATTAGTCTGAGATGGCGTAAGAGTTATAGCAGCAGCTGGCTGTGTTATAGTAAAGCTTTGTGTAGTCTGGCAGGCATTAGCATCTGTAATCGTAACGGTATAATCACCGGCAGCAAGTCCTGATGCAGTAGCACTAGTTCCTCCAGATGGAGCCCAAGAATAAGTATAGCCTGGAGTTCCGCCGTTTACATTAACTGTTGCAGTACCGTTTGCTCCGCCATGGCAACTTACATTGTTAACAGTTCCCGCTGTAGCCGTTAGTGAAGTAGGTTCCACAATCGTGAAATTCAATACTCTTTCACATAAAACAGCATCTTTGATAGTGACACTGTAGTTACCAGCAGCTAAATTAGTAATTGCTGAAGTAGTTGCTCCATTCGACCACTCATACGTATAAGATCCGATACCTCCTGTTGGAGAAACCACTAATGAACCGGTAGCAGTTCCGTGACAAGCAATATCAGTTTGTGCTGTAGTGGCCTGAATATTAGAAACGCGCAATGTTGCTGCAGTACTAATAGCTGTTGGAAGACAGTTTCCTGAAGCCACAACACGATACTGATAATTGTTTAGTCCTGCAGTTGCTCCTGTAATAACAAGAGTTGCAGTATTAGCTCCAGAATAAACACCTGCGTTTGTAATATTACTAAACCCTGCTCCCTGATTTACCTGCCACTGGTAAGCTGTGGCATTGGAAGCAGTAGCAGTAAATGTCGTATTTGAGTTATTACAGATAGAACTGTCGGATGGATTTGAAGTAATTGCCGGAGCAGAATTAACTGTTAGCGTAACAGCATTTGAAATTGCATTAGGAGTACATCCACCAGATACAACGGCTCTATAAGTATAATTGTTCATTGCGGCAGAAGCTGCTGTAATGTTAAGAGTTGCAGTTGTAGCTCCTGAGTAAGTCGAATTGTTTGTAATATCCGTATAGCCACTGCCGTCATTTACCTGCCAGATATATCCAGTAGCATTTGAAGCTATAACATTTAGCGAAGTATTAGATCCCGCACAAATTGGACTTGTAATTGGCTGTGTAGTGATTGATGGGGTTGGATTTATGGTAAGAGCAGCATTGTTCGAATTTACAGAAGGACATGTTCCTGAAATTACAACTCTGTAGAGATAACCATTAAATGACGTTGTGGCTCCCGTAATATTCAGTATGTTAGTTGTAGCTCCAGAATATGTTGAGTTATTTGTAATATTAACAAAACCAGTTCCCTGATTTACCTGCCATTGATACCCTGTAGCATTCGAGGCTGTTACAGAAAAACTAGTATTCCCACCATCGCACACAGATACAGCTGCAGGTTGTGATGTAATAGTAACACCATTTGCAGTTCCCGATACGGCTACATTTTGGGTTGTAATTCCTGTAGAAGAAATAGTAATATTTCCTGATGGAGTACCTGTGGCAGACGCAGCCAAACGAACATACACCGTCCGAAGAGCTACAACGCCAGCAGTGGGATTAAAAATGATATTATTGCTATAAGGTCCTGTACTGCTTGTAGCGATTTCAAAACCAGTAGGCGCTGAAACAGTAAGTCCTGCGGTTAAACCACCAGCTTGCAAGGTGAAACTTTGTTCTGGAGAAGCAGCTCCGCAACTTGTAAAACCGCTTAAAGTGTTTGTAGATACTACAGAACCTGCCGGTTGAGTAATAGTTACAGTTTGCGAAATAGTACAACCTCCAAGACCATTAGGAGTGCTGTCGGTAATTGTTACCGTATAAGTACCAGCTGCAAGGTTCGTTGCTGTAGCACTTGTTGCTCCAGAAGGCGACCAAGAGTAAAAGTAGGGACTAACACCATTGCTAACAACTATGGTAGCCGAACCATTTGTACCGCCGTAAGTACTTACGTTGCTTTGCGATTGCACAGCTGAGGCTAGAAGTACAGGTACAGTTAAAGTTGCTGCTGTAGAAGTTACAGAACCAGAACCGCCTACTACGCAGCGATATTGATAGCTATTCATTGCAGATGTTGCTCCGGTTATTGTAAGTGTTGCTGTATTTGCTCCCGAATAAGGTGCTACGTTGGCTACATCCACAAATCCGCTTCCGGTATTTACCTGCCATTGGTAATTTGTTGCCCCAGTTGCTACTACAGTAAATGATGTAGTGCTACCTGAGCAAACTACCCTACTAGCAGGGTTGGTTGTAATGGCTGTTGGAGTACTTAAAAAAGGCTTAGTTGATGGCAAAGTTTGAGTAGCATTGGTAAGACCCCAGTTTGCCTGATTTAGTACTGCAGCTCTAATTTCTGCTACTGTACTTAGCGGATAATTTAAGGTATTATCAAATCGACCTGAAACGGCTACTGTGGTACCAGTTCCGCCTAGAGGTCCTGTGTAAAATGCGCTTGTACCGCCAACTAGGCCTCCAACACCCGTTTTTAATGTAGAGGTGTTTGTACCGAGTGTACAGCCTGTATCCCATGTAGCAGTGGTAGTTCCTGAAGGACAAACATAAAAATGGATTCCGGCAATAAATACAACACCACTATTAGAAGGATCTCCAGTACCGCCCTGAAAAGCATAAATCTGATCTCCAGGACCATTCAATGTCAATCCGTTTGACATAGTTCCATTGTTCAGTGTAAGCGTACTATTTGAAACCAAACTAGAAGTAGTTTTGTTATAGGTAAAGGTGTTTAATCCTTGTACAAATACCTCCGTACCAGCTGGGATTGTGCCAGAGGTAACCCAAGTAACGGTTCCTTCCAGACCGCTTGCTGGCCACCAAGAAGTGTCTGCTCCGTACCCTCTGTCGGTAAAACGAATAGTAGTGCCCGGATCGAGAGTTTTCAGACAGACAAAACTAAAAGTATCACCCTGTGCTGATGCTGGGGATGTGTCATATCCTGTAAACAGAATGTCTCCTGCTACGAGTGTAGTTTGGGAGTTACTTAAGTAACTCTGCAAAAATATCCCCAGAAAGAGGGCGATATTTAAGAATTTTTTAATTTGTGAGTAAAAGTGTTTCATAATAAGATAATTAAATTATAGGGAGGCAAATCGCTCGCCATTTTTTAGACCAAAAGCGAGCAATTTGTGCCCACTCATAAAACCTTCATTTGTATAAACTGTATTTATACGCAAAAGGGTATTATCATAACATTGTATAATTAAGCCGTTGTTTTCGGTTATTTCCAAGATAGTTCCCGGATTGCTTGAACTATTGGAGATGCTATTAGTCTGAGTAACCTCTAAAAGCCTAATATTTAATCCATTCCATTGTGTGTATGCTCCTTTGTTCCATGGGTTACAGGCATTTACCAAAGCTTGTATGGCTTTTGAGTCCTGTTTTTCCCACTGAATGCTGACATCTGCAATGGTCGGTTTTTTATAGTATTGTGCTAAAGTTTCATCTTGATTTGAACCTTTCTCATTTATATTCAATAAAATAAGTAGCTCAGGCAAGAGGTAAGAAGCCAGATACGATAAATTTGTACAAAGCATTCCGTGTGTTAAATCGGCATGGAGCGGTAATGTTTTCTTAAGGATTATTTTTCCTTTATCAATTTCTTTTTCAATGGCATGAACAGAAATTCCGGTCTCTTTTTTTTGTTTTCTAATGGATTCAAAAACAGGATCAACTCCTCTCATTTCAGGTAATAATCCATAATGGAAATTATAAAACAGGTTTGGATTTTTTTCGATGATTTCTTCTGGAATTTTCCATGGAAATGTCATCGTAAAAATGAATTTTGCATTGCTTTTTTTTATGATTTCCTGAAGTTGAAGTTGTAATTTGCCTTTTTCAATCCATACTAAATTGACTCCGGCTTTTGCAGCAAAAACAGAACAAAAAGCTTTTACATCTTCATTTTCTGAAGGAACTCCAATAGTATGAAGCCTGCCCATGCTGTATAAGGTTTGAATAGCCGCAAAAGCCATTCGGTTATTGCACAAAACTACTATGTCGCGTATTGGATTCATGAGTCTAAACAGGCATAAGAGTTTAACCAAGAATTTATAGCTGTGTTCTGAATAGCCAATACGTGCTGATGTAAACGACTACGTTCTTCTTCTAAATCGGTAACCTCGATTACATTTTCTAAAATACAGTTTCCGTTTTCTTCATTTTTTGTCACCGTTGCATAATAAACAGGTGCTTCTGAAAAACCAGTATTAGGATTAAAATATACTTTTCCTCTTGGAGAATCAATGCTAATGTGATCCAATGTCTGACCGTTTGACTTTGTTACAAACAGGCCTGCTTCCCATCCTAAAAGCGAAAAAATGTTTGCTTTTTGTTCTCGGATATTTTTCATTACCGTCACAAATTCTACATTTTCATCATTTGTTAAATTGACTGACCATGGTACGGCACAGCTCCAATTGTAACCCGGATAAGCAATTTTATTGAGCCACGATTCTTCGGCAGTAAAACCGCTTGCATAAGTTTTGCGAGAAGCTATGTTTTTGAGCTTTGACGACTCCCTGAAAAAATCTTCAGTCATATCACCACAGAAAGAAGCCAATAAGGAAACATTGTCATTTTGTTCTAAAAATTCTTCTAATGGACCTAAATTAAAATCAGCTTTTTTTAATGATGTGACATGGTTGTAATGAATCGAAGCCCCATTATCTTGGATAGCAGTCGAAAAAGTATAAGGCGGACGGTAACCGGCATCATAAAAAGAACAAGTAAACGCAAAATTATGTTGGCCTTCTTCAATGGCTTTTCGTACGATTAAACGAGAGCATAAACCATTTTGAAGCGAAATAAAATAAACGTTTGGTATTTTTTTCTCAAAATTTTGAAAATGATAACCGCTGTCCAGTACAATCAGTAATTTACCTGAGCTTTCGAAAAGAGGTTGTATAAATTCAGCTGTATCAGGATTAATGTAAGCTATAATAATATCTGTATTATTAAACAGTAATTGTTCGCTGCACGAGTAAATTTCTTTATTATCGGCGCCAAGTCCTATACTGGCTGTAACAATTTCGTGTTTTTCCTCATGTCCCATTTTTTTTAGGGAAGATTTAAAACCGTCCATTATATCAAAAGACATCGAAGGATAAATGACAGATCGGGGCAAGAGTAAAGCTATTTTCATAAATATTTGGTATAGATAATTAAAAAGACAAACCACCCATTAGTCAATTCTAATGGGTGTTGATTATTAATTTCTTGATGGATATATTCCTTGCATACATATTATGTAGCTCAAACCTAAATAAGGCTGCATAATAGAAATCGGCTGACTATTTCCTGTTACGGCTACAGTAACAGACGGTGTTATAGGCTTCAAAGCGCTATCTGGTGTTTTGTCAGAATAAAGATTATTTATTGAAGCCAGATACGCATTTTGTGGTGCCGCAGTATCTCCTGTATCGGCATAAGCTTTTAAAGTAAGCGTACCAGCTGCTGTATGCGTATGTAAGGGAAGATTTGAAAGCAGTGCAGTAGTAGATTCAGTACCAGATAACTGACCCAAAACAAATTGAGAGGCACCCGAAGGAGTACCGGTTCCTACAGGAGCTCTTCCTCTAAAATCAGGTAATGCAAAATTGGTAATACCATTTCCTCCGTAAGTGGTGCCCAAAAGGCTAAACAAGGCTTGGTTTGTATTTATGTTAAGAAGCTGACCAGAACAGTATGCCCAGTATTTTGGAGCAAAGTTGGCAGCATATAATCGGATTTCGGACATTGTTCCTTCCATGGTTGATTGGTTTTAGTTTCTACTTGGGAAAATACCTTCTACACAAATAATATAGTTTGTAGCTAGTGAAGGTTGAATAATAGGAAATGGCTGTGTACCTCCAACACTAGACACACTGACTGTTGTAGTAACAGGTTTTAGCGTACCGTCTGGTGCTTCAGCTGAATATGCAGTATCAGAACCTGCTAAAACATTGTTTGTTGGCGACGCAGTATTACCTGGCGCATTATAGGTTTGAATCGAAATGGCGCTTGTTGTAGCCACGTGTGTATGTGCAGGCATTTGATTGATGGTCATGGTCACTTGTTCGACGCCACCAACTTGACCAAGTACAACGTTTGATCCTCCAGGTCTCTGGCCTATACCTACAGGAATACGCCCCTGAAGGTCAGGTAATTTAAAATTAGTTACACCATCACCGCCAAATGTTGTTCCGATTAAAACGAAAAGCGCTTCATATGCGGCTATATTTAATTGTGCTCCATTGCAGAACATCCATCCTCTTGGAGCAAAATTTCCGCCAAAAAGACGTACTTCTGCTAAATATCCTTCCATAATACTATTTTGAGTTATTACTTAAAAAAACTGTTTTTTCCAATTACTAGTTAATTGCGCGACGGGAATTCTCCTACTAAACAAATGATAAAATTCATTCCAATTGAAGGTTGCGTAACAGACAAAGGAATATTTGATCCGACAGGTGCAAGTGTCATATTAAAAGGAGTTGTTTTCATATTGTCGTCTCCTTGTGTTGAATTGTACATGTTGGTTTTGGTTGCCAATATATTACCACTTGGAGTATTGGCTTCACCATAGTCCGGATAGGCAGGTATAGATACTGTAGCTGTTGCAACATGTGAGTGATTAGGTAGGTTTTGAGTCAGCAATGTTGTCGTATTGCTTCCCAGTGATTCACCCGCAACATAAGTGGACAAGCCGCCACCACTGCCAGCTCCTATAGCGACGCGGCCCGCAAAATTAGGCAGGCCAAAAGTAGTGCTTCCATTTCCTCCGTAAGTTGTTCCTAAAATAGCATATAATGCTGTATTACTTTGTATTGCGACAAGCTGTCCCATACAAAATGCCCAGCTCCTTGGGGTAAAAGTGGCAGCAAATAGTCGAATTTCTCCTATTGTTCCATCCATAGTTTTTAAATTAAGGGGTTAATTAATAGTTAATAGATTAAATTTATATGGGTTTATTTTTAATGAAACATATTTAGTGTATATCCTCATTAAAAAAATAATATTAAAAGCTTTTTACTACACAATAAAAATAAAACTCAGTTTTATTCGCCTATTCAGGTTTAAAATTAGGTTCCAAGACCTTGAACAGGAAAAAAAATGTTATGAAACAGGTATTTAATGTCATGAAATTGACTTTTGCAATAGATCATATAGATGAAAGTAGCAAATGACAACATAAAACAATTGGTTCTCGTAGTGATTACAAGAATTTACCTTAAGACTTATGTCATTAATACGAGAATTTTAGGTTTTTCAAACCGAGTGGAATCACAGTATAAAGAGGGAGTTTTTTTAAAGTAAATTTCAATCATAATTTTAAACTTAGGATTATTAATATTGTTTTTTGAAATTGTATTGGTAACCGATTCAGCTTGAAAAAAAAATGGTATTTTGCTGGTAATCAGTTCTTATTTTGTGCTAATGTAGCAACTATATGTATTTTAAAGGTAGGTATTTATACCTGATTTGGTAAGTTTTTTCCCTTTTTAACTTTTTTGTAAGAAATATTTATATTTTTATTGTTGAAGCTGTTAAAATGGTTAAAAACAAGGTTTTAGGTAGTTATAGGATGGATTGGCTTAAAAAAAACAGACTATTTTGTAAAGCTTAAGAATAAAATGTTTTTATCTAAAATTTTGACCTAAGAAGAAATGAAAAAGCATTATTTTTCATAAACCTACTTTTTATTAATAAAAAAAGTAAGTATAACATCTCAGAAATGGATTTTTTTGCAAAAACTTTAAAATTGCATTTTAGGGAAATTTCGCTACATGCCGGGCCAATATAAAACATTGAATTTGTGGCCATCTGGGTCAGAAAAGTAGTCTTGAGATTTTCTGAAGTTAGATTTGCCCAAATCATTCTTGGTTCCATTTTCGTATTTTTTAGAGAGTTTAGAATGTAAATTTAGGTCTTAAAGTGTTGAATATTTTATATTTAATTTCTTATAGATTCTATCTTTCACAGCCAAGGCAAGAGGGGGCGTAATATGCAATTATTTAACCTTGTATCCGTTAGGTGAAATTATTTTCTTCAATTCTTTTAAATCAGTTTAGATATAAATCTGTCTAACTCTGCTTTAATCGGTTTGAAACTGTCTGAAAAATTTATAAGCATTAAGGATTTCACGCAGATTTTTAGCAGATCAAATTAGATTTTAATTCTTTAATGAAGCTATTTTATTCTATTTCTCCCAACGGGTTTAACCTTTGTTTAATAGCTTATGCAAATTTTCGGGCAGGCTTATAAAATAGCCTTCGGCGTCTTGCCCAATCGGGAAAACTTCAAATTTATCATCATAATACCAGTAATAATTTAGTGTTATGTTTCCCGGGTCTTCGTTGTAGAATTTTTCAATCGTGGGATTCAAGATAGTTATCAGTTCTAAAACATTTCCTTTTTCAATAGGGTGTGTGTATACGGTTCCTTTTGTCGGAATCGCCAATAACGTTCCATAACTTCCTATCGCATAAGTTGCTTTTTCTTTTATGTTTAAAATATACGAAGCAGCATAATCACCGCTAAAGAAAATAAAAAGTTTAAATTCATCGTTTAAGTCATATTCATTGGCTTCAATCTCATTTTCAGGAATATTATCCAATGCTATCTCAAACAATTCTTCTTCTGAGGTTTCCCATTCCAAAACATCTGCTTTTCTGATGTAATGAAACTGTCCTTCAAATTCTAAAATTAAAAAAGTATTTGTTTCGGGAAAATCGACTCGTGAGATATACTCGCTAAGCTCGGCTGGAAAATTAAAAGTGGAGCCTTTTACTAAAACCCGCAAAAATTGAGATGCATAGCTAAAATCTTTATAAAGATAGTCAAACGCAGCCGAATTGTATTTTAGTTTATCGAAATGCTCATAAATAGCATTTTTCCAATCTTCGTGATTGTGCGAAGCCAAATTTCGAACCAGATTATCTAAGTAGCGGTGTTCTGTATCTCCGTTGTTTTCAACGACAATTTCACCCTCATCTATTTTTGTGATAGTATAATTTTTTTCCTGATGATAGGCTAGAGCAATCTGCATTATAAGATTGTATTGTTCGCGATTTACAATTCCTACATACATGTTTGGAAGATCAAAACCTTTTTTCTTTTTAAAGATATCCAAAAATCTCATTTTGTATTTTTTATTGATAAGCTAATATACCATTTTGTCCTGAAGCATTTTACAGAAATAGATTAATTTATAACTCGTTGGGTGAAATTATTTTCAACACATAGAAACATAGTTTAACTAAACTTAAAAAAGTCGTTTCACTAGTCTAAATGCACATAGTTTAGCTATGTGTGGAAACTTGTTTCTTCCATTTTCTTTTTTCGGCACAAAAAAACTATGCCTCTATGTGTTAAAATTCTTTTATTTTTTTAATTACACCCAACGGGTTAATTTATAACCAATATTTTTCCAAAACTCTCCCAAAATGGTCATTGGTCGAAATTGTCTTTATCTAATTTGTAAAATACATTACATTTATCGTTCATCCTATTTTTTTTAAAACAGATAAGCAATGAAGTACTTTTTCGTTTCCGTATGTCTTTTTGGTATAGTATCATTCGGATTTGGTCAGGAATTGGCCAATGCGCCAAAGCCTTTTGGACCAATTCCGACCCAAAAACAAATCGACTGGCAGGAAATGGAGTTTTATGCTTTTGTGCATTTTTCGCTCAATACTTTTACGAATAAGGAATGGGGTTACGGAGACGAATCGCCAGAATTGTTTAATCCGACTGATTTAGATGTACGTCAATGGGCTCGTATTGTAAAAGAGTCCGGAATGAAAGGAATCATTTTAGTGGCAAAGCACCACGACGGATTTTGTTTATGGCCTTCTGCCTACACCGAACGTTCTGTAAAAAATTCTCCGTGGAAGGACGGAAAAGGGGATTTGGTTAAAGATTTGGCAGAAGCCTGCAAGGAATACAATTTAAAACTTGGTTTGTATCTTTCTCCTTGGGACAGAAATCATGCAGCATACGGAAAACCTGAATACATTACTTATTTCAGAAATCAGTTGAAGGAATTATTGACCAATTACGGAGATGTTTTTGAAATGTGGTTTGATGGTGCAAATGGCGGCGACGGCTTTTATGGAGGTGCAAACGAAACCCGAAAAATCAATACGCTTACTTATTACAACTGGGACGAAACTTATAAATTGATCTACAGTATTGCGCCTAAAACTTTGGTTTGGGGAGTTGGTCCGTCTGAGGCTAGATGGATTGGAAATGAGGAAGGGCGTGCCGGTAAAACCAATTGGTCTACCTTGCGCCAAAAAGATGAATTGGCAGGAAAAGTGCATTATACCGAATTTATGTCGGGACATGAAGATGGTGAAAAGTGGGTTCCGGGCGAGGCTGATGTCTCTATTAGACCAGGATGGTTTTATCATTCTGTAGAAGATGACAAGGTGCGTTCGCTTGATGAAATGGTTGATATTTATTACGAATCAATTGGGCGAAATGCGACTTTATTGCTAAATCTTCCTGTTGATAAACGCGGATTGGTACACGAAAATGATGAGGCCAGATTAAAAGAATTGGTAGCTGTTATTAAATCCGATTTCAAAAAAGAATTATTAGCAGGCACAAAAGCTCAGGCTTCTAATATAAGGGGAAACAATTCTGATTTTGGCCCGCAGAATCTTATCGATGGAAATAAGAATACCTATTGGGCTACAGACGACAAGGTAAAACAAGCTTCGGTTGAATTTACTTTTAAAAAACCGATGGCTATAAACCGTCTTTTGCTTCAGGAATATATTCGATTAGGGCAACGCATAAAATCATTTTCGGTTGAAGCGAATGTTAATGGACAATGGAAAACAATTGCAAATGAAACCACAATTGGTTATAAAAGAATCCTACGATTTGACCGTGTGACAGCATCGGCAATTCGTGTCAATATTCTGGATGCAAAAGCTGGTTTTGTAATCAGTGAAATTCAAGCTTTTAATGCGCCAATATTTGTAAAAGAACCGCAGATTTCTAGAGAAAAAAATGGTCTTGTAACGATTAAATCGGAAGAAGGCAGCACTGTTTATTATTCGCTTGACGGAAAAAATCCTTCGACCAAAAGCGAATTGTATAAAAAGCCTTTCATCTATAATAAAGCTGTTGAAATTAAGGCGATTGCTAGAAATGAAAAAGAAAAGATAAACAGTGCTGTAAAAACAGCCAAATATGGTGTATCTAAAGAAAAATGGAATATCGTTTCGGTTTCTAGCGGCGATCAAAAATCGGCAGAAAGAATAATTGACGGAAATCCAGCTACCGACTGGGGTTTTGGAAATGATAAAGACAAACTGCCCCAAACTATAACTATCGACATGGGAGAGGAACTGAAGATAAAGGGGTTTACATATATGCCGCAACAAATAGGGAACAATCTTAACCTTATTTCGAATTATGAATTCGAGACGAGTTTGGATAATGTTACTTGGACAAAACAATCAGAAGGAGAGTTCTCTAATATCAAACACAACCCAATTGAGCAATTTAAGACTTTTGTTGCAATAAAAGCAAGATTTTTAAGATTTACTGCTACAGCAGGAGTAGGAAAAGGCCAGTCTGTTTCGATTGCCGAAATCGGAGTGGTTGAATAAGGAGTCTTTTTGAAGTTAAAACTGGCTTTACATTTCATATTTTGTCTTTTGCCGAACGATAATGGTTATTAGTCGAATTTTTGATTTCAGAGGAGAATTAAACTTTACTTTTATCTTACATTAATTAAATGAACCCGAAAGCAATATGATTAAAGAAGACATAGGTTTTAGAGAGGCAGGGAAGTTTGAAGAAACTCGTTTTGAGAAAATTCATAATGTTATCTTCGAATCATCGCAGGAAGCTTCATTATTAGTGGCACAGGAAATCGCAAATTTGATTCAGCGTAAAAACGAATTAAACGAGCCTTGCGTTTTAGGTTTGGCTACAGGATCTTCGCCAATCAAAGTTTACGAAGAGCTTGTAAGAATGCATAAAGAAGAAGGATTAAGTTTTGCCAACGTAATCACTTTCAATCTCGATGAATATTATCCGATGGATAAAAATGATATTCAAAGTTATTATCATTTTATGCATGAACATCTTTTTAATCATGTAAATATTCTTCCGGAAAACATTAATATTCCTGACGGACAGGTTAGTGGCGAAGAATTACAACAGTATTGCATTGATTATGAGATGAAAATCAAATCGTATGGAGGATTAGATTTTCAGCTTTTGGGAATTGGAAGAACAGGGCACATTGGTTTTAATGAACCCGGTTCGCACGTCAACTCGGGAACCAGAAGCATTACTTTGGATCATTTAACTCGTGTAGATGCCGCTTCTGCTTTTTTAGGAATAGATAATGTTCCAAGAAAAGCTATTACGATGGGAATCGGAACGGTTAGAAATGCAAAAAGAATCGTGCTGCTCGGCTGGGGAATCAGTAAAGCGGGAATTATAAAGAAAACCATCGAAGGCGAGATTTCTTCTCGTGTTCCAGCAACTTATCTGCAGGAACATCAAAATACGACCTTTGTTTTAGATACAGAAGCTTCGTCGGAATTGACAAGGGTAAAAACTCCTTGGCTGGTTAAATCTTGTATTTGGACAGATGAGCTAAAGCTTAAAGCAGTGGCTTGGTTGAGTGAGTTGACCAAAAAGCCGTTTTTGAAACTTACAGACAAAGACTATAACGACAACGGAATGTCGAGTCTTTTAACGGAAGAAGGGACTGCCTACGACTTAAACATTAAGATGTTTAACAAAATGCAGCAAACCATTACGGGCTGGCCAGGCGGAAAACCGAATGCTGATGATACATACAGACCGGAGCGTTCTACACCAGAGAAAAAAAGAATCATCATTTTCAGTCCGCATCCAGATGATGACGTGATTTCGATGGGAGGAACTTTTGATCGTTTGGTAGAGCAGGGGCATGAGGTGCATATTGCGTATCAGACTTCAGGAAATATTGCGGTTTCTAATGAAGAAGCTTTAAAATTTGCTGAGATTTCAAAAGCACTAAATCCAAGTTCTGCGGTTTCTGACGAGATTATCGGTTTCTTGAAAAACAGAACAGGAAACGAAATTGACTCCTTAGAAGTCAGAAAACTGAAAGGATTAATAAGAAGAAGTGAATCGTATGGCGCGACTCGTTATTTAGGTCTGCCAGATTCTAATGTAAACTTTTTAGATTTGCCGTTTTACGAAACGGGAACTGTAAAAAAGAATAATCTTTCTGATGCAGATATAGACATTATGTGTGATATTATTGAAAGAATAAAACCGCATCAAATTTATGCCGCCGGAGATTTGGCAGATCCGCACGGAACTCATAAAGTTTGTCTTGACAGCTTGTTTGAAGCTTTGAAAAGATTAAAACATAAAAGCTTTATGGATGACTGCTGGGTTTGGCTTTACAGAGGTGCTTGGCATGAATGGGAATCGTACCAAATCGACATGGCAGTACCAATGAGTCCTGATCAGGTTTTGAAGAAACGACATGCTATTTTTTATCACCAGTCTCAAAAAGACGGAGTTATGTTTCAAGGTGACGACAGCAGAGAGTTTTGGGTGCGAGTAGAAGACAGAAATAGACTGACAGCAAAAAAATACCACGACTTGGGTCTTGCAGATTATTCTGCAATAGAGGCTTTTAAGCGTTATCATTTTTAGTTGTCATAAAGATAAATAGACTTTCATGGTTTATTTGGTTAGTTACCTATAATTGAGGGAAAATGCAGCCGTGGTTGGCTGCATTTTTTATTTTATTTTTTTGCAAAGAACTTTTTTTCACCGCAAAAGACGCTAAGATTTACGCAAAGTTCGCTAAGGCAATTTGTACTGACATTTAAATAAAAAAGTTAGCAAAGCTATTTTTGTCAAGCTTTGCGAGGGCTATGTTCTGATTAAATTGTGGAAATGCTTATATAAATAGCTAGCCACAGATTAAAAAGATTTGCACAGATATTTAAATCCATTTAATCTTTTTAATCTGTGGCTAAACAAATCTTAGCGAACTTTGGGTTAAAACCTATATAGAAGAATTTAAAATCTTCTGTTTAACTTCGTCAATATACGATCTTCCGATTACGTATCTAAGTCCTTCAATTTCAATGCTGTTTCCTTCAACAGCGTCTATTTTGTCAATGGCAATGGTGTAGGATCTGTGAATTCTTATGAAATCTCTCTCGGGCAATAAGCTCGTAAAATCAGATAAAGTGCTGTGAATAATGAATTTTCCCGATGTTGTACTGATTTTCAGATAATCTTTTAAGCTTTCAATCACTAGAATCTCGTTCAAGAAAATCTTCTTCATTTTTTTCTTATCGATTTTAACGAAGATAAATGGATTTTCTTTGCTGTTTTCCTGCGGAATTTTGTTGGTATTGTTAAGCCGTTTGTTGATTTTGTTTACAGCTTTCATGAGTCTCGGAAACTCAATCGGTTTTACTAAGTAATCTAAGACATCGAGTTCGTAAGTCTCTATTGCAAACTGGTCGTAAGCGCTTGTTATGATTAGTAAAGGTGGATTTTCTAAACTCTTGATAAAATTAATACCGTCTAAAACTGGCATGTTGATGTCAAGAAAAATGACGTCGATAGTATTGTTTTTTAAAAAATTTAGTCCCTCTATAGAATTACTGAAAGTATTTATCAATTCTAAATCTTCAATTTGCTCTATATAGTTTTTTATAACGTTTATTGCCAATGGCTCATCATCGATAATCAAACACTTTATTTTCATTTCTTCAGTTATTTTTGGGCCAGTATTGATTTTTAGTAGGTATAGTTTTAAAAAAGGCAGAAAATGGGCGTTAAGTGACCTTAATTACTAGTTTAACAACAAAAATATTCTTTTTATTTTTAAATGAAAGCTTATAGTCATTTTTATTATAGCCCAGCTCTAGTCTTTTTTTAACGTTCTCAATACCAATACCGCTGGCAATATTTAAGTTGTCTTTGTGCTTGGTGATTTCAGGCATCGGATTCGAAATACTGAAGTATAAATAATCGCCTTTGACCTTAAAATTAATATCGATAACTACGTTTCCGGTATTTTTGTTCACTCCGTGTTTAAAGGCATTTTCGACAAAAGTCAATAATAATACAGGTGAAATTTCCTTGTCATGAATATCACCCGAAATATACATATTGACTTCTAAGCGTTCGCCGTTTCTAATTCTTTCTAAATCAAGATAATTCTGGATGCAGAGGATTTCGTTTTCTAAAGATTGTTTTTTTTCTTTTGTTTCATAAAGCATATAACGCATCAATTCGGAAAGCTTTAAAACTATTTTAGGAGTCTTGTTAGACTTTTCTACAGAAAGCGAGTAGATATTATTTAAGGTATTAAAGAAAAAATGCGGCGAGATTTGAGATTTCAGGAAAAGAAGTTCTGTTTCTAATTGCGATTTTTCTAAATCGGTTACACGTCTTTGTTCTTGCAAAAGATCGAGCGTGATTTTTATTGCGGTCACAAAAGTCATTACATATAATTCCCCCATCATCATATCTATTGTATAATTTAGCGTCAGCGTATTGATGGTTTTAGGTCCTTCGGGCCAAACGTCGTGCGTAATCAGAAGATAAGTCAAATTAAATTTTATGACTACCATCACAAAAATGGCAGACAAGACCGTTATGATGTAGGGAATGTATTTTTTGCGGTAAACCAAATGCGGCATTAACACCAATATATTAAGGTAGCATAATGCCATATGAATCGGAAAACCCAATAAAGTTGTTTTTAAGGAGTAAACATAATCGTTAAAATAGCTTCCCCATCTAAAAGTATTAAACAAGAAATACGTTAGCCAAAAGTAAACGTGATAACGTATAGGTAAGCTGTAAGGTTTGCTTGAGTTAAAAATCATATTGTTATTTTAGAATGTCGTTTGTTGTCTTTTTTTGATGTTTAGGGCTGTTTAAATGTCGTCCGTCTAAATTTATTTTGATAAAAGTCTGGTTTATCTAAATTTAAAGTTAAATTAATATTGTTTTGATATGAAGAAAATTACTCTGCTGTCTCTCACGGTAATTTTTATTGCAAGTTGCAAAATAAATGTAGATAAAAATCAACATCGACAAAGTTTTGCAACAAATTATGTAGATCCTTTTATAGGTACTGGCGGTCACGGACATACGTATCCAGGCGCAACAGTTCCGTTCGGGATGCTGCAGGTTAGTCCGGATAATGGAATTTCTAGCTGGGACTGGTGCTCAGGCTATCATTATTCTGACTCGATAGTTTCTGGATTTAGTCACTTACACTTAAGCGGAACAGGAATCGGTGATTTGGCAGATATTTTATTTATGCCGACAAACAAAAAATTAGATTTAACCGCCAAAGCCGCTTCACGCGATTTCCTTCCGTATAAATCAAAATACAGTCATGTTAACGAAAAAGCAGTACCGGGTTATTACCAAGTTTTTCTTGAAGATCCTAAAATCAATGTAGAATTAACTTCTACGCAAAGAACCGCCTACCATAAATATACCTATAATAATAACGATACACAGTCTGTTGTAGTCGATTTAGGTTTTGCCATCAATTGGGATAAGGCGGTAAAAACTTCTATCAAAATTGAAGATGCCAATACTATTAGCGGTTACCGTTATAGCACGGGCTGGGCAAAAAATCAGAAAGTGTTTTTTGTAGCTAAGTTTTCTAAACCAATTACAGAATCAATTATTACTGCCGATAAAAAAGTAGTTTCTGGTTCAAACGCTGAAGGCGAAAACACCGCTTTGCAGTTATTCTTTGATTCTAAAAGCTCAAAAGAATTAGGCGTAAAAGTGGCGCTTTCTTCTGTAAGTGTTGAAAATGCAAAAGGTAATTTAGATGCTGAAAGTCAGAATTTTGAAAAAGCAAAATCGGATGCCACTTTAGATTGGAACAAAGCTTTAAGCAAAATTACGGTCGAAACTCCTGTTGATTCACTTAAAACAATTTTCTATACGTCTCTTTATCACGCTCAAGTGGCGCCCATAACGTATAGTGACAAAAATGGTCAGTTCAGAAGAGAAGACGATAAAATTATTACCACTAAGAATTATACGGCTTATTCTACATTATCACTTTGGGATACCTTTAGAGCAGAGAACCCATTGCTGACGATATTAGAACCAACAAAAGTTTCAGATATGGTCAATTCGATGTTGGCCTATTATGAAACTAAAAAAATACTTCCGGTTTGGACCTTATATGCCAATGAAACCAATACCATGACAGGATATCATTCGATTCCAGTTATTGTTGATGCTTATATGAAAGGCATTAAAGGTTTTGATGCCGAAAAAGCTTTTGAAGCCATGAAAGCAACGATGATGCAGGACGAACGTGGCTTGAATTTCTATAAAAAATACGGTTACATTCCGTACCACTTATTAGACGAATCGGTTACAATCACTTTAGAATATGCTTACGACGACTGGTGCGTTGCGCAAATGGCGAAAGCATTAGGAAAAACGGCTGATTATGAGTTTTTCTCTAAACGTGCTAAAGCTTACGAATATTTATTTGATGCGAAATCAGGATTTATGAGAGGAAAATCGGAAGATGGAAAATCTTGGAATGAGCCTTTTGACCCAAAACACTCTAACCACAGAGAACATACCGATTATACAGAAGGAAATGCTTGGCAGCACAGCTGGTTTGTACCTCATAATGTAGATGATTTTATTAAGCTTCATGGCGGAAATGACACTTTCACCAAACGTTTAGAACAATTATTTACAGAGAGTTCTGAAATTACAGGAAACAATGTTTCAGCAGATATTTCTGGTTTGATCGGACAATACGCTCACGGAAACGAACCAAGCCATCATATTGCTTATATGTTTAACCATGCAAAACAGCCTTGGAGAACACAATATTGGGTACGTCATATTTTAGATACACAATACAATACGACAGCAAATGGTTTGAGCGGAAACGAAGACTGCGGTCAAATGTCGGCTTGGTACGTATTCAGTTCAATGGGATTATATCCAATGAATCCTGCTTCGGGAGAATACGAAATTGGAAGTCCGATTTTTGAAAAATCAACTTTGAATCTTCCAAACGGAAAGACTTTTGTAATCGAGGCAGAGAATGTTTCAGAGAAGAATTTCTATATCCAATCGGCTACTTTAAACGGAAAAGCATTTAATAAAACAGCAATTTCTCACCAAGAATTGCTAAACGGCGGTGTGCTTCATTTTGTAATGGGAGCACAGCCAAACCAAAACTGGGGACTAAACTAACTAATTCAAAATAAATAATTTAATGAACATTATAGACGTATCAATCATTTTAATCTATATCGTACTCTCGGTCGGTATAGGAATCTGGATTTCAAGAAAAGCATCCAAAGGTTTAGATGACTATTTTTTGGGAGGAAAATCTATTAAATGGTATTTTCTAGGTTTAAGTAACGGCTCTGGAATGTTTGATGTTTCAGGAACTTCCTGGATGATTGGCGTTTTATTTCTATACGGTGTAAAAAGTTTCATGTTTATGTGGCTTTGGCCGATATGGAACCAGATTTTCGTCATGATGTTCCTCGCAGTATGGATTAGAAGGTCAAAAGTAATGACAGGTTCTGAGTGGATTTTAACTCGTTTTGGAAGCGATCAGGCTGGAAAAGCTTCACATATTATTGTAGCGATTTTTGCAATCATTTCTACAATCGGTTTTATCGCTTATTTCTTCGTCGGAATCGGAAAATTTGTAACGATTATTCTTCCGTGGGATTTAACAGTTCATATGAATGGTGGTGTTTTCTTAACGTCTGAACAGGCTTATGCTTTGTTAATCATTTTCTTAACTACCATTTATACTGTTAAAGGCGGTATGTTTTCTGTAGTTGCAACAGAGGTTGTGCAATATTTAATTATGATTGTTGCTGGAGTTTTAATCGCTGGTTATGCATTCATTAATTATACAGATATTCAAATCAATTCGGTCATTACGCCAGAATGGAAAAATGTTTTCTTCGGATGGGAATTCGAAACACAATGGAGCGATAAATTCGAAACTTTCAACAAATTAATCGATACAGAAGGTTATAAGATGTTTGGCGCTTTCATCGGAATGACGCTTTTCAAAGGATTCTTCGCCAGCGTTGCAGGACCAACTCCAAGTTACGATTTACAGCGTGTTCTTTCTACAAAATCGGTAAAAGAAGCGGCTTATATGAGCGGTTTTACCAACTTGATTTTGTTCATTCCTAGATATTTATTAATCACGGGAATTGTGGTTATTGCTTTGGTGAATTTAGCACCAGAATTAAATGCAAATTTAAATCTAACGGGAGCAGATTTAGAATTATTGATGCCAAAAGTGGTCAATCTTTATATCCCGGTCGGAATTAAAGGAATTCTTTTAGCAGGATTATTAGCAGCGTTCATGTCTGGATTCTCAGCTTTCGTAAACGCAGGACCAGCTTATATTGTAAACGATATTTATAAAAAATATTTTAAACCAGTTGCTTCAAACAAACATTATATCAAAGTAAGTCAGATTTCTTCTTTCTTAGTGGTTGGTTTAGGCGTTTTCATGGGATTTTTCGCAGATTCTATCAACTCCTTAACACTTTGGATTACAAGTGCTTTATACGGAGGATATGTTGCGGCCAACTTCCTAAAATGGATTTGGTGGCGTTTCAACGGATGGGGCTATTTCTGGGGAATGGTTGGCGGATTGATCGCCGCTTCTCTTCAGTTTGTTTTAGATCAGAATAAAGGAAATTTAACTGCGGGAACATTCTTGCATGATCTTTCACAAGTGCCATCAATTTATTTGTTCCCATTAATTTTTGGATTCTCCATTTTAGGTTGTCTTTTAGGAACTTACCTAAGCAAACCAACCGACATGGAAGTCTTAAAATCTTTCTATAGCAATGTTAGACCATGGGGATTCTGGACTCCAGTTTACAAACAATTGAAAGCTGAAGATCAGTCTTTCCAAAAGAATAACGATTTCTATTTAGATATGATGAATTGTATTATCGGAATTGTTTGGCAGTCAAGCATGATTCTGCTTCCGATTTACTTTATCATCAGAGATTATCCAAAAGCAGGTGTTGCTTTGGTAGTTTTCTTAGTGACCACTACAGTATTGAAGTTTACTTGGTTGGATAGGGTTCGTAAGATTGAAGAATAAAGAATAAAGAAAATAGAATATAGATTTTAGAGGAAAGATTTTCTCCAAAGTCTGTCATTTCGACGAAGGAGAAATCTCCACGAGTAACTCTACAAAGATTGGCGACTAACACAATGGAGCATTTTGAAAAGCTCTTTTTGGATTGTAAAAAAATAAACACATAGAAACATAGTTTTCTTGACCTTGAAAAAGATAAGAGAAAGAAACTAGTTTCTAACACATAGCATAGATAATAGCCCGTAGTTTCAACTACGGGAACGCAGGATTTGCCGAGATGGTATGTCCAGCACCTTTGTCAAAGTCCAAAACTTTGACAAAGTTTTTACGTACAGTTTGTCATTTCGAGGAACGAGACCCGAGCGATAGTGAATAGGCGAAGCAAATCACACTCGGAACTCGACAAAGATTGGCGACAAAGATTACGGAGCTTCTAGTGTGATTTCTCGTTCCTCGAAATGACAAAAAGAAGCTTTAGAATAAAAAAGAATAAAAACTAATAAATAAAAAAAACAAAAAATGAGTACTATTCCTTGGCAAGACAGACCCGAAAACAGTAAAGATGTAATGTGGAGATATTCGGAGAATCCAATTATCGACAGATATTCGATTCCTTCATCAAACAGTATATTCAATAGTGCAGTTGTACCTTTTGGAGACGGATATGCTGGGGTTTTTAGATGTGATAATAAAGCAGTTCAGATGAACATTTTTGCTGGTTTCAGTAAAGATGGTATCAATTGGGACATCAACCATGAACCAATTGAGATGAAATCTGGAAATACAGATATGATCGAATCTGCTTATAAATACGATCCACGTGTAGTTTGGATTGAAGATCGTTACTGGATTACTTGGTGTAACGGGTACAACGGACCAACAATTGGTATTGGTTATACTTTCGATTTTAAAGAATTTTTCCAATGCGAAAATGCCTTTTTACCTTTCAACAGAAACGGAGTTTTATTTCCACAGAAAATCAACGGTAAATATGCGATGTTAAGCCGTCCAAGTGATAACGGACACACGCCTTTTGGTGATATCTGGATCAGTTACAGCCCGGATATGAAATATTGGGGAGAACACAGATTGGTGATGAAACCATCTCCGTTTGACCAAAGTGCTTGGCAATGTACAAAGGTAGGAGCAGGACCAATTCCAATCTTGACAGACGAAGGATGGTTGATGATTTACCATGGAGTTATCAATACTTGCAACGGTTTCCGTTATGCAATGGGTTCAGCGCTTTTAGATGTTGATTCGCCAGATCAAGTAAAATACAGAACACAGCCATATTTATTAGGGCCAGCAGAGACTTATGAAATGGTTGGAGACGTGCCAAACGTGGTTTTTCCTTGTGCAGCTTTACACAGTATAGAAGAAGATAAATTGACCGTTTATTACGGTGCAGCAGATACACATGTGGCGATAGCTTTCGGAAAATTGAGCGAGGTAATTCAGTTTACAAAAGAAAATAGTTTATAATATAATGATGCATAGTAGAGGTAAATTATTGTCCCTGTTCGCAAGTTTTTTTTCTTTGATGATTTATGCGCAGGCCGAAAAGGAGGTCAGTCCTAAAAGTTATGTTGCATACAAAACCTCAAAAGAAATAGTAATTGACGGCGATGAAGCAGACAAAGCTTGGGAAAAAGCATCTTGGACAACGCCTTTTATCGATATAGAAGGTGTTGAAAAGCCAAAGTACAAGACCCAAGTAAAAATGCTTTGGGACGATAATTACTACTATATCTTAGCCAAAATGGAGGAGCCTCATGTTTGGGCAAATCTAAGACAGCGTGATACTATTATTTTTTACAATAATGATTTTGAGGTTTTTATCGATCCCGATAATGATACTCACAATTATTATGAATTAGAAATAAATGCGCTGAATACGGCTTGGGATTTATTCATCAATAAACCGTACCGAGAAAAAAACACCGTTTTAAACGACTGGAATATTACAGGTTTAAAATCGGCTGTAAAGGTTGACGGAACTTTAAATAATGCTTCAGATACCGATAAAGGCTGGACATTAGAAATTGCCATTCCGTGGTCGGTTTATAAAACATCGTATTTCGATAATATTGTTCCAAAGGACAAATTTTGGAGAGTCAATTTCTCTCGTGTAAATTGGCAGCACGATGTTATTGATGGAAAATATGAACGTAAAAAAGACAAAGAAGGAAAATTTCTCCCAGAATACAATTGGGTTTGGTCGCCTATGGGAGTCATCAATATGCATGAGCCCGAAAAATGGGCTTATGTATACTTCTCTTCTAAAGAAAGCGATGATAAGTATACAATTCCGCAGGAAGAAAAAGTGAAATGGGAACTGTACACGTTGTATAGGGCTCAAAAAAGATATTTTGAAAAGAATAAAACTTGGGCAAAATCCCTTCAAAATATCAGTAAAAAAAATATAATTGTTGATGGAAAAGTTTTAAAACCGACATTAGAAAATCATTTATCAGGATTTAATATTGCAGTGAAAAGTCCTTTTTCAAACAAAACCTTAATAATAAAAGAAGATGGTAAAATTATTACGAACGAGTAAGTTACAAAAACTATCAAAAGTTTTAGTATTAGCGCTTTCGCTGAGTTTATTCTCATGCGGGCAAAAAGAAACTAAAGCAGAAGAAAACGGGAAATTCATTTTTGGAGTTTGGACAACTGCCGACGCTAAGAAATCGGATGCAGATTATTCGAAAGAATTCAAAAAATACAAAGACGGCGGTATTGATGAAGTTTTAATTAACACACAAACCGACCCAAAACTATTAGCAAGATTAGTACCGCTTGCCACAAAAGAAGGTCTAAAAGTTCATGCCTGGATTATGGCAATGAACCGCCCAAATGATTCAATCGCTTTACAGCATCCAGATTGGTATCAGGTGAGCAAAGAAGGAAAATCTTGTTTTGATAACCGTCCATACGTAGATTATTACCAATGGCTTTGTCCGACTAAAGAAGAATCTAGAAACCACGTTTTAGGTTTAGTGGAAGGTTTAGCCAAAGTAGAAGGAGTGGAAAGCGTACATTTAGATTACATTCGTTTCCCAGATATTTTCCTGCCAATCAGTTTATTGCCAAAATACAACTTGGTTCAGGATACAGAATTACCACAATTTGATTTTTGTTATTGCAATGCCTGTGTAAGCAAATTCGAAAAAGAACATCATAAAAATCCGAAGAAAAGCCACAATACTTCAATTGATATGGAGTGGAAAAATTTCAGATTAAATGCGGTAAAAGCAGTAGTGGATGATGCTTATAAAATTGCTCATAAACACAATAAAAAATTAACGGCAGCAGTATTTCCTTATCCAGAAATGGCAGACCACATGGTGCGTCAGCGTTGGGACAAATGGAATATTGACGAAGTATATCCAATGATTTATCATAGTTTTTATGATGAAGAAATTGACTGGGTAGGTTACGCAACAAAACAAGGTGTAGCCGATTTGGAAGGAAAAAATACAAAAGTCAATACAGGAATCTATATTCCGGGATTAAAATCGGATGCAGAATTAAAAGAAGCGATTTTAGAAGCGAAGAGAAATGGCGCAACTGGAGTTTCATTTTTTGACGGAAATGCCTTATCAGATAGTAATTTAAAGACTATTAAGGCCGTAAAATCGACCTTGTAGTCGATTTTACTGGGATTAAAAATTATTACTGAGTATTTTAGCAACATTAAGAACGTTTTGTTTCTGAAAGTTGAATTAAAACCAAAAGACATGTCAAATAGAAGAGATTTTATTAAGAAAACGACTTTAGGCACCTTAGCCATAAGTTCTGTTTTGGGCGTAAGCGGATTTGCAGCGAATCGCGAAAATGAAGAAACAGCTGTAGAACCAAAAGAAAAAAAGCAGACAAAACCGATTATTATTTCGACATGGAACCACGGTTTACCTGCGAATAAAGAATCTTGGAAAAACCTTAAAGAAGGAAAATCGGCTTTAGATGCTATCGAAGCCGGAATGAAAATACCTGAAGCCGATCCGACTGTCCGTAGTGTGGGTTACGGCGGCTATCCGGATCGCGAAGGGAAAGTAACTCTTGATGCCTGTATCATGGATCACAACAGTAATTGCGGTTCCGTTTGTTTTCTGCAGGGAATCAAACACCCAATTTCTGTAGCAAAAAGAGTACTGCAAAATACGCCTCACGTCATGTTAGCAGGACAAGGAGCGTTACAGTTTGCTTTATCAGAAGGCTTCAAAGAAGAAAATCTTTTGACACCAGAATCAGAAAAAGACTGGAAAAAATGGATGGAAGAGTCTAAATATAAACCAGTTATCAATATAGAAAACCACGATACCATAAGTATGCTAATGTTAGACCAAGAAGGCAATCTTTCTGGCGGATGTACCACGAGCGGTGCAGCTTGGAAAATGCACGGACGCGTCGGTGACTCCCCAATAATCGGCGCGGGTCTTTTCTTGGACAACGAAGTGGGAGCTGCAGCGGCAACAGGTTTGGGCGAAGCAGTTATTAGAACTGCGGGAAGCGCAATGGTGGTGGAACTAATGCGTCAGGGAAAATCTCCTTACGATGCTTGTAAAGAAATCACAGAACGTATTTACAACAAACATAAAAATCATAAAGATATGGAGTATCTGCAAGTTGGTTTTATTGCTTTAAACAAAAACGGCGAATATGCAGGTTACAGCCTAAGATCAGGATTTAATTTTGCCGTTTCCGATGATGTAAAAGGACACAGAATGGAAGACGCAAAATTTAAAATGTCTTGGGATAAATAAGATTTTGAGTGAAATTTTTTAAACACATAGAAACATAGATTTTTATTGTGTTTAGAGGCGTTTCACTTTTAATAAATAACATAGCTTGACAAGAACTTTGTCAAAGTTTCAAACTTTGACAAAGTTTTACCACAAAGTTTTGTCATTTCGACGAAGGAGAAATCACACTCGGGATTCGACAAAGATTGGCGACATTCTGCGAGGAATTTCTATTGCGATTTCTCCTTTCAGTCGAAATGACAAACTAAACCTAAAAAACCACCTCTCTTGGGTTTTAACAACAATCCACACAGAGAAACCAAAAAACAAAGAATGAAAAAATTACTATTTCTATTAACGCTAATTTCTTCAATTTTCTCGGCTAACGCTCAGAAAGTGTATACGGAAAGTGATATTCGTATCATTCCTAAACCGACTCAGACCCTTATTAAAACAGGTGTTTTTGAATTCACAAAAGACACAAAGTTTGTAGTAAACGGCGATTTCCAAAAAGATGCAGCAAATTCTTTTGCTTCTAGATTTGGAACTGCAGCAGGATGGAAACCGGAAGTGACTACAAAAGCTCCGGCTAGCAATTATGTTTTGCTAAAAACAGATCCGAACTTAAAGAATGAAGCTTATGTTTTAGATGTAAATCCGACTAATATTACTATTTCTGCGAAAGGAAATAATGGTTTTTTGTATGCTTTAGAAAGCATTAGACAATTACTTCCTGAAGCAATTGAAAGCCAGTTTGCGATTACTTCTGCAAAATGGGAGATACCAAGTTTAACCATTAATGACGAACCTCGTTTTAAGTGGAGAGGTTTAATGCTGGATTTATCGCGTCATTTCTTTGATAAGAATTATGTTTTAGCGACAATCGATCGTTTGGCAGCGCATAAAATGAACGTTTTGCACATGCATTTGGTTGACGATCAAGGCTGGAGAATCGAAATCAAAAAATATCCAAAACTGACAGAAGTTGGTGCTTGGAGAGTAGATCAGGAAAACTTATCATGGAATGCAAGGCTTCCTGTAACTGCAGATCAAAAAGGAACTTACGGCGGATTTTTCACGCAAGATGAATTAAGAGAAATCGTAAAATATGCCGCAACAAAAGGAATTGAAGTAATTCCCGAAATCGAAATGCCGGCTCACGTAAGCAGTGCCATTGCTTCTTATCCGGAATTGGCTTGTTTCGATCAGAAAATAGGAGTTCCATCGGGCGGAGTTTGGCCTTTGACAGATATTTATTGTGCAGGAAAAGAAACTACATTTGAGTTTTTGCAAAATGTAATTGATGAAGTAATCACGATTTTCCCTTCAAAATATATTCATATTGGTGGTGATGAAGCGACTAAAACCAATTGGGCGAAATGTCCGCATTGCCAAAAAAGAATTAAAGATGAACGCTTGAAAGATGTCAACGAATTACAAAGCTATTTTGTAAAACGTATGGAAAAATACATCAACTCAAAAGGTAAAAGAGTTATCGGTTGGGATGAAATTCTTGAAGGTGGCTTAGCTCCAGATGCAACGGTGATGAGCTGGAGAGGAATGAAAGGCGGCATCGAAGCAGCAGATCAAGGGCATGACGTAATTATGACTCCAGAATCTCCATGTTATTTTAACTTTTATCAAGGTCCGCAAAACGAAGAACCTTTAGCTTTTGATGCTTACAATCCGTTAAGCGAAGTGTACAAATTTGATCCTGTAGTGGCAACAATGACACCGCAGGAAGCAGCACATGTTTTAGGCGGACAAGCCAATTTATGGGCAGAACATATTAAAGGACCAAAAGATTCTGAATATATGATTTTTCCAAGATTAGCGGCTTTATCAGAAACATTATGGAGTCCGAAAGAAAAGCGTAATTGGAATGATTTTACTTCAAGATTGTTTTCAATGTTTAAACGTTACGATTATCAGGGGGTGAATTATGCAAAAAGTGCTTATTTGGTAACGGCTTCTCCAACAGCTGATTTAGGGAATAAACAAATCAAAGTAGAATTGAAAAATGAGTTTCCTAATCCAGATATTCGTTATGTTTTAGGAGATAAAAATATTGATCATCATCCAATAAAATACACAACTCCTATTGAAATTAAAGAAACAACAGTTTTAAAAGCTTCATTATTTCAGGACGATAAACCAGTTGGAAAAACATACACAGATACCTTAGTTTTCCATAAAGGTTTTTCAAAAAAAGTTAAATACTTGACACCTTACAACCAAAGTTACAAAGGAGATGCAAACACAATGGTCAATACCATTAGAGGAAGTAAAAATTTCCACGACGGACAATGGCAAGCTTGGTTGGTGAACGATATGGAACTCGTGGTAGAGCTTGGAAAAGAGGAAAGTATTGAGCAAGTTATCGTTGGAACTTTAGAAAGTCAGGGAGCGGGAGTTAATTTTCCGATAGAAGTTAAAGTGCTGATTTCTAATGATGGTTCTAAATACAAACAAGTTGGAAAAATAACTCGTCCTTATGCTGTAAATGCAGTTCCGGAATTGAAAGATTTCAAAATCAATTTCCAAAAACAAAACGCACGTTTTGTAAAAGTAATTGCAGGCAACTTAAAGAAAAGTCCAAAAGGTGAAAGCTCTTGGTTGTTTGTGGATGAAATTTTGGTGAATTAGTTTTTAAACACATAGAAACATAGTTTTTTTTCTTTCGAAACTTGGTAAAAGAGTTTAGAAAGAAACTAGTTTCCAACACATAGTTTAACGTGAAATACTTGTGACAGCTTTGTCAAAGTTCAAACTTTTACAAAGTTTTAAAGTCATAAATGTATAATCTGAAAAAAAATGAAAAAGATATTATTTAAGCTCGGAGTATTATTGATTTGCTTGATGCCGTTTCTAACGAAGGCGCAAACAAAAGGATTTTCTATTTCTAATGGAGAATTTAAGCAAGACGGGAAAGTTATCAAAATACATTCGGGAGAAATGCATTATGAACGTATTCCCAAAGAGTATTGGAGACATAGACTGCAAATGCTTAAAGCTATGGGATTGAATACCGTGGCAACCTATGTGTTTTGGAATTATCATGAAATAGCACCAGATGTATGGGATTTTAAAACGGGAAATAAAGATCTGGCAGAGTTTTTACGTATTGCTAAAAGCGAAGGATTATATGTAATTCTTAGACCAGGACCGTATGCATGTGGCGAATGGGAATTTGGAGGCTATCCTTGGTGGCTGCAAAACAATAAGGATTTGGTAATTCGTACCAATAACAAAGCATTTTTAGAAGCTTGTAAAACGTATCTGGAACATTTGTATGCAGTCGTAAAAGGAAATTTTGCTAACCAAGGAGGACCAATTATTATGGTTCAGGCTGAGAATGAATTTGGTTCTTATGTTTCTCAAAGAACCGATATCAGTGCTGATGATCATAAAGCATACAAAACAGCCATTTACAATATGCTTAAAGAAACGGGATTTCCAGAGCCTTTTTTTACTTCTGATGGTACTTGGCTTTTTGAAGGTGGTGCTGTCGAAGGCGTGTTACCAACTGCAAATGGAGAATCAAATATAGAAAACTTAAAAAAGCAGGTTGATAAATTCCATAAAGGACAAGGTCCTTACATGGTCGCAGAGTTTTATTCTGGCTGGTTGGATCATTGGGCAGAACCATTTATTAAAATTGGATCTGACGAGATTGCAAGCCAGACTAAAAAGTACCTAGATGCGGGTGTTTCTTTTAATTACTATATGGTACACGGTGGTACTAATTTCGGATTTACCTCTGGTGCAAATTATAATGAAGAAATGGATATTCAGCCCGATATTACAAGCTATGATTACGATGCGCCTATTAACGAAGCAGGTTGGGCTACACCAAAATTCATGGCTATTCGTGACGTAATGCAAAAGTATTCTAAAACGAAATTAGCGCCGATTCCTGAGAAAATACCAGTTACAAAATATCCTAATCAGCCAATTAAATCGAGTATGGATGTTTTAAGTTGGATCAAAAAAGAAAAAGCGGTTGTCAATGACCAGCCATTAACATTTGAAAACTTAGGTCAGGGACACGGATATGTTTTATATCGTAAACGATTTACGCAGCCCATTTCAGGTCAATTAAAAATACAAGGATTAAGAGACTTTGCTACCGTTTATGTAAATGGAGCTAAGGTTGGTGAGTTGAATAGAGTTTTCAAAAATTACGAGCTGACCGTTTCTATTCCTTTTAACGGTATTTTAGAAATTTTGGTTGAAAATATGGGACGTATTAATTACGGAGCTGAAATAGTGCATAATACGAAAGGAATTATTTCTCCAGTAATCATTAATGAATATGAAATTAGTGGTGGATGGGAAATGTATAAAATGCCGATGAGTGAAGTTCCAACTCTTAAAAATGAAACTGTAAAAGCGGGACGTCCAGTTTTATATGAAGCTACTGTAAACATTGATAAACCAGCCGATACTTTTCTTGATATGACCAATTGGGGAAAAGGAATTGTATTTGTTAACGGACACAATCTAGGACGCTATTGGAAAGTAGGGCCGCAACAAACACTTTATGTGCCAGGCTGTTGGTTGAACAAAGGTGAAAATAAGTTTGTTGTATTGGAGCAACTTAACGAAAATACCCCAAAAGAATTAACTTTTACAGATCAACCGATACTTGATAAACTAAACTAAAAAACAAAGAATAAATAAATTATAAATTAGAGTAAAGATGAAAAAAGGAATATTCATGATCGCCCTTTTATTTTCAGTACAAATGTTCTCTCAGGCCATTTATGAAGATGAAAGATACGTACCAGAAACAGATCCGGCAGTATTAAAAAACTTAGACGAATGGCAAGGCAAAAAATTTGGTCTGCTAATGCACTGGGGGACTTACAGCCAATGGGGAATTGTAGAATCCTGGTCTATCTGCCCTGAAGATTACGGATGGTGTGAACGTAAAAAAGGAAGCAATCCATCTAATTATAATGATTATATCAAAGATTACGAAGGATTAAGAAAGACTTTTAATCCGGTGAAATTTGATCCTGCAAAATGGGCTAAAGCAGCAAAATATGCAGGAATGAAATACATGGTTTTCACTACAAAACACCATGATGGTTTCAATATGTATGATACTAAATATTCTGATTACAAGATTACGAGTAAAGATGTTCCGTTTCATACAAACCCTAAAGCAGACGTTTTAAAAGAAATTTTTAACTCTTTTAGAGGTGAAGGGATTTCAACAGGAGCTTATTTCTCTAAACCAGATTGGCATAACGAAAACTACTGGGATCCTTATTTTCCTCCATTCGACAGAAACGTAAATTACGATCCGTCGTTATACCCAGAAAAATGGCAGAAATATGTTGATTTCACGCACAACCAAATCTTAGAGATTTTGACGAACTACGGTAAAGTTGATATTTTATGGTTAGATGGTGGATGGGTTAGAAAAAGAGACCAAGTAAACATCAAAGAAAACTACGACGATAAATTTACGGAGAACGAATCTAAAAACGGTTTCATCAAACATAGAGTAGTAGATCAAGATCCGAAAATGGATGAATTGGTAATCAAAGCGCGTCAGAAACAACCAGGTTTAATTGTTGTGGATAGAGCAGTTCACGGTAAAAACCAAAACTATTTAACTCCAGAAGGACGTGTTCCTGCTAAAACTTTGCCTTATCCTTGGGAATCTTGTATTCCGTCAGGCGGTGGATGGTCTTATTCTCCAGGTGCAACTTACATGACTGGAAGACAGGGAATTCATTTATTGATTGATATTGTAGCAAAAGGAGGAAACTTATTATTAAATGTTGCTCCAAGTCCAGAAGGAGAGTGGGATAAAGGGGCGTACGATTTATTGCAAGCTTACGGAGATTGGATGAAAGTAAACAGCACAGCGATTTACAACACAAAACCAATTGAACCTTACAAAGAAGAAAACATCTGTTTCACACAAAATAAAGCTGGAAATGTATTTGCTTTTTATTTGGCTAAAGACGGAGAAGATAAAATTCCTGCTGCAGTCACTGTAAAATCAATCAGCCCTAAAAAAGGAACAAAAATTACAATGTTAGGTTCTAAAACTTCTTTAAAATGGACAAAAGAAGGAAACGGATTTAAAGTAGTAATTCCAGAAAGCTTAAGAAACAATCTTCCAGCAAAAGAAGCTTGGACTTTAAAAATCGAAGCGATCAACAAATAAAAATGAAACCTATGGTTTTAAATACAAATAAATTTAAAACAGCATGTATTTTTTACATGCTGTTTTTTAGCATTACCATTTTTGCGCAAGAGCCAGCAGATTTTGTAAATCCGTTTATTGGAACTTCCAACTATGGTGCGGCCTATCCAGGCCCAATTGCGCCTCGCGGAATGGCGAGTATTAGTCCGTTTAATGTGGCGGGAGTAAAAAACACTCCAATGGAAAAAGACAGCCAATGGCTTTCAAATCCGTATGTAAATGAAAATACTTTTTTGACAGGATTTAGTCAAGTGAATTTAAGCGGAGTTGGTTGTCCGGAATTAGGCGTTATTTTATTGATGCCAACCACTGGAAATGTAGAAATCGATCATTTAAAATACGGTTCGACTTATTCAAACGAAGTAGCAAAAGCTGGATATTACAGCGTAGACATCGATAAGTACAAAGTCAAAGGCGAATTCACCGCTTCAAAACGAGTTGGGATTAGCCGATTCACTTTCCCGAAAGGGCAATCCAATATTTTGCTAAATCTTGGTTTAGGATTAACGAATGAAGAAGGCGCAATGATAAAAGTTGTTTCTTCTACAGAAATTGAAGGAATCCGTTCAGTTGGTTCATTTTGTTACAACAGTCCCGAAGATGCTTACCCAGTTTATTTTGTGGCTCAATTTTCTAAACCTGCCGATAAATTTGGAGTTTGGAAAAAACCTGCGAAATACAACGGTGTCGAAGCACAATGGATGGGCTACAACGGAAAAACCAGAATGATGGAAAATACAATCAAAACCGTGGTAGGGGATAGTATTGGAAGTTATTTTACCTATAAATTCGATAAACAAGAAACGGTTGAAGTGAAAATCGGAATTTCATACGTAAGTATCGAAAATGCCCGTGAAAACTTAGCAAAAGAAGTCGGTAACAGATCTTTTGACGCAATTTACAAAGAAACCTATAACGAATGGAACGAAGAATTGTCTAAAATTTTAGTTGAAGGCGGTACAAAAGAGGATAACACGATTTTTTACACGGCTTTGTATCACACTTTAATTCACCCAAATATTTTAAATGATATTAATGGAGAATATCCAGTAATCAAAAGAACTAAGATTGCTAAAACCAAAGATACTCGTTATACCGTATTTTCTTTGTGGGACACGTATAGAAATGTCCATCCGCTAATGTCTTTGGTTTATCCAAAACAGCAATCGGATATGGTAAAAAGCATGTTGGACATGTTCGATGAAAACGGCTGGTTACCCAAATGGGAGCTGAATTCGACTGAAACTTTTACTATGGTTGGAGACCCTGCAAGTATAGTAATTACAGATACTTACTTGCGAGGAATTCGTGATTATGATATTAATAAAGCCTATTATGCGATGTTGAAAGGCGCAGATAATATTGAAAATAATCCGCTTCGTCCGGGATTGAAAGATTATATCAAAAAAGGATATTTGACAACCGACAACAAAGGCCCAGTTTCGACGACTCAGGAATATAATATTTCAGATTATGCTATTTCGCTTATGGCAAACGAATTCGGTGATAAAGACAATGTAAAACGTTTTAAAGAACGTTCATTATCCTACAGAAAATTATTTGATAAAAACTTAAATCTGCTTCGTCCAAGAACGCCTGACGGAAAATGGTACGAACCTTTTGATCCAAATTCTGGAGCAAATTTTGAAGAAAATGTTGGTTTTATCGAAGGAAATGCGTGGCAGTATAATTTTATGGTGCCGCATGATATTGTTGGTTTGAAAAAATTAATGGGAGGAGATCAAGCATTTTCGGCACAATTGCAGAAAATCTTCGATAGCAAACAGTTTGATATGGCAAACGAACCAGACATTGCCAATCCGTATTTATTTAATTATGTGAAAGGCGAAGAATACAAAGCACAGGACATGGTAAAAAAATTGGTTCGCGAATATTTCAAAAATGAACCAAAAGGATTACCCGGAAATGATGATACGGGAACTATGTCGGCTTGGTTGGTGTATTCGATGATGGGAATTTATCCAATATCGCCGGGAGATCCAATTTATACCATTACAACGCCAATGTTTCACAGAGTGACGATTAAATTAGATTCAAGATATTATAAGAAAGAAAATATCGTAATTGAAAGACAAGAAAATAATGGCGGAAAAATCAATTCGATTGAGCTAAACGGAAAAACACTTAACAGCTTTTTTATTTCACACGACGATTTGGTGAATGGCACAAAGCTTAAAGTGATTCAAAACTAAACACACACAACTATGTTACAATTAAGAATGAAAAGAACAGCCATTATTTTTGTAATGGCTGTAGGTTTTTTTAACCAGACCTACGCCCAGAAAAAGTATCTTTATCAGGATGCAAAAGCACCTGTTGAGGACAGAGTAAAAGACTTGTTGAGCCGTATGACGCTTGAAGAAAAAGTGCGTCAGATGGATATGTACAGAGGAGATTTTTTTAAAGAGAAGGAAGATTTTGCTAAAGGGAAATCGGCAGAAAAAATCGGAAAATTAGGAATTGGAGCGATCCATGACCTTTATCCGCGTTCGGCGAAAATGATCAATGATTTACAGACCAACGTAATCAAAGGAAACCGTTGGGGAATTCCAGCGTTGATTATGTGCGAAATGCTTCATGGTTATTTAGACGAAGGAAGTACTGCTTTCCCAATGAACATCGGACTTGGTGCTACTTGGGACATTGCTTTAATGGACAGAGTAGGAAAAGTAATTGGTATGGAAGCCAGAGCACATGGTGTTCATTTTGGTTTTGGCCCAAACTTAGATTTAGGACGCGAACCACGTTGGGGACGTGTTGCTGAAACTTTTGGCGAAGATGCTTTCTTGAACAGTGAAATCGGTTTGGCTTTTATTAAAGGGTTGCAGGGAGACGATTTAAAATCAGATCGTTCTATTATTGCAGAACCTAAGCATTTTGCAGTTCACGGTATTCCGCAAGCAGGAGGAAATTCTTCTCCAATTTTAGTGGGAGAACGTTCAGCACGTGAAGATCATTTGCCATCTTTCCAAAAAGCATTTATGAAAGGCGGTGCGCTAGGAACAATGTGCGCCTATTCTGAGTTAGACGGAATTCCTTGCGCGGCCAACCACTGGTTATTGACAGATGTTTTAAGAAAAGAATGGGGTTTTAAAGGGATAGTAGTTTCAGACTTAGGAGCAATTAAATACATTCAGACAACACATAAAGTTTCTGATTCTCCAAAAGAAAGCATTAGAGAAGCAGTTTCCTCAGGAGTTGATATGCAGTTTTACGATTTTCCAAATGAATTCTGGCAGAATACCATTATTGAATTGGTAAACGAAAAGAAATTGACAATGGAAAACATCGACCGTGCTGCGGGAGGAGTTTTACGCTTGAAATTTTTATTAGGATTGTTTGAAAATCCGTATACAGATAAAAACTTGATTAAAGAGCGCTTTCATACCAAAGAAAACCAGGCTGTTGCTTTAGAAGCGGCTCAGAAATCGATGGTTTTGTTGAAAAATGAAAATAATATTTTACCATTAAGTAAAAATCTAAAAAATATTGCTGTAATAGGGCCAAATGCAAATGCTTCAAGAATGGGAGGTTATGCTCCTAAAAATAGTGTTGGAGTTACAGTTTTTGAAGGCGTACAGCAAGTTATGGGAAAAACAGCTAATGTTGTTTATGAAGAAGGCGTGCCGCTGATTGTAAAAGGACAAGCAATTCCGTCTAAATATTTATTTACTTCAGACGGATCTCAAAACGGATTGAAAGGTGAATATTTTAACAACAGAAATCTTGAAGGAACACCAGCTTTAACTCGTATTGACAGTCAATTAGAATTTGACTGGCCTTGGGCGCCTGGTGATGGCGTAAATGTAGATGATTTCTCTATCCGCTGGACAGGTTACATTCAATCAGACAAATCATTTGACGGTTGGTTAGGGTTAAGTTCTGATGATGGAATCAGAATGTGGATTGATGATCAATTGGTTATTGACAACTGGACAAAAGGGGCGACGAGTATCGTAACAACTCCAAAAAATATCGAAGCAGGAAAGAAATACAAAGTTCGCATTGAAATGTGGGAAGGAGGCTGGGGAGCCAGAGCTCACTTGCGTTGGAATTTAGAAAAAGTAAATCTGCAGCCAGCCATCGAAGCCGCTAAAAAAGCTGATGTTGCGATTGTAGTTTTAGGAGAATCAAACGAATTGGTGGAAGAAAACAGAGATGCTGCAACTTTAGACTTACACGGAATGCAGCAAGAATTGATTGAAGCAATCCATAAAACAGGAACACCAGTGGTTTGTGTGTTGTTAAATGGTCGTCCGCTTTCTACAAATTGGATTGCAGATAATATTCCAGCCCTTTTAGAAGGATGGTTTCCGGGAGAACTTGGAGGAAGAGCTGTGGCTGATGTTTTATTTGGGGATTACAATCCAGGAGGAAGACTGCCGATTACCGTTCCGAAATCAGTAGGGCAGTTACCTATATATTACAACCAAAAACCATCTGCTATTCACCGATACGTTAGCGAAAGCGAAAATCCGTTATATACTTTCGGTCATGGTCTGAGTTATACCAAATTCGAATATTCGAATCTTAAAATCAGTTCAAAAGAAATAAAAGCAGACGGTACTCTAAAAGTTAGTATCGATGTTAAAAACATTGGAAATTTTGATGGAGACGAAGTGGTTCAGTTATATGTAAATGATGTTTACAGTTCGGTTACGACGCCAGAGAAAACTTTACGAGGTTTTAAGAGACTTTTTATTAAAAAAGGAGAAACCAAAAATTTTGAATTTACACTTACAAAAGACGAATTAGGCCTGTGGAACAGACAGATGCAGTTTGTAGCAGAGCCGGGAGACTTTGAAGTTATGGTGGGCGGAAACACTGTTGATTTGCTAAAAACCCAATTCAAAATTGTGAACTAAAAGAGCCTATTGCAGAAGAATTTTAAGCGATAACAAGATAAAAAAACGAATACAGTTAAAAAAAGCTTAAATCCATTAGATTAATAGGGTTTAAGCTTGAAAAATAAGGAGGATAAGGATTACAATTGAAAACGTTTTCTTTCAATAAAACGTCTATTTTTAACCAACATCTTTTGAAAATTGTCATTTGTCGAAATAATAATTCGTTAACAAAATGTATTCTTAAGTTTAACATGTTATTAACTCTAAAAAAACAACTAATATGATTAAAAACGTACTAAAATTACTGTTTGTCATATGCCTTTTCGGATTTCAGAATCTGGAAGCGCAGACTACAGTAAAAGGAACGATAACAGAAGCTGGAACAGGTATTCCGATTCCTGGGGCAAATGTTGTGGTTAAAGGAACAAGAACAAGTACATCAACCGATTTTGATGGTAAGTACACTATTAATGTTTCAAACCAATCAGCAGTCTTAGTTTTTACTTATGTAGGATCTGCTTCAAAAGAAGTTGCTGTTGGAACACAAACTACTATTAACGTAGCTTTAGGACCAGACACACAACAATTAGGAGAAGTAGTAGTTACGGCTCTTGGTATTAAAAGAGAGAAAAAAGCGATTACGTATTCTGCACAAAACATTGCAGTAGATGAAATTTCTGAAGCAAGATCATTAAACGTTGCCAACTCGCTTTCTGGTAAAGTTGCTGGTCTTAACTTCTCGACTACTTCAAATGGTGTTGGGTCTTCTTCAAGAATTACTTTAAGAGGTAACCGATCTCTTACTGGTAACAACCAACCATTATATGTTGTGGATGGTGTGCCAATTAGTAGTGGTACTGGTGCAGATAATCAAAATCTTGATACGGGAGGTGTTACACAACCAGATGGTATCTCGAACATCAATCCTGACGATATTGCTTCGATGACGGTTTTAAAAGGACCATCTGCGGCGGCACTTTACGGTACTAGAGCAAGTAACGGTGTTATCGTTATTACTACTAAGTCTGGTAAAGCAGGAAAAACTTCGGTAACGTTGTCATCAAACTTTATGGCTTCTTCTGCTTACAACTTAATAAATTTCCAAAATGAATACGGACAAGGAGATTTAGGAAACTACAGCGCTTCTTCACCTTCAAGCTGGGGACCAAGATTTGACGGAAGACAAGTTCCAGCATGGCAACTTGTTCGTAATCCTAATTATGCAGGACCTGCTACTACATCTTACACGGCTCAGCCAAACAACGTGCAGGATTTCTACAAAACAGGTTATAACTTATCGAATACATTATCTGTTACATCTGGAAACGAAAAAGCACAAGGGTATTTCTCTTATACTAACACACGCGCTGAAGGTATTGTTGGAGGAAACCAAATGGACAGACACAATCTTAATTTAAGATTTACAAGCAAGCTTACTGATAAATTATCATTGGATACAAAAACAAACTACATCGTTCAGGAAATTGATAATTTAATAAAAACAGGAGAAGAGTCTGTTGGTACTTCTGCATACTTGTTACCTCGTAGTATTAAATATAGTGATTACAGAGATTTCGAATACGTTGATGCTGCAGGTGAATTGCAAAAAAATTACTTTGTAGATCGTTCAGGAACTCCTGGAGGAAATCCATTCTGGACTGCATTACGTGATAATGATCGTAGTGATAAAAGAAACAGATTTATAGGTCTTGCCTCTCTTAAATATGATTTTACAAGTACTTTAAGTTTACAAGTTAGAGCTGGTTTAGATCAGACAACCAATAAAATCGTTACGAAAAGATACGCTACTGAAGAGTTTAATCAAAACGTAGGTAATTATAATGAATTTTATGAAACAGCAACAGAATTCAATACAGATGCTTTGCTTTCATACAATGAGAAGTTTGGAGATTTTTCTGTAGGAATCAATGCAGGTGCTAACATTTTGAAACAAAATAGCTCTTCATTAAATTCAGGTGGACGTTTAGGTAAAAGAAATTATTTCACAATGAGAAATGTACCTGATCCAACTTCTACTACATCGAATTTCAATAAAGAAATCAATTCTGTTTATGGGTTTTCTCAAATTGGATTTAGAAATTATTTGTTCTTAGATTTAACAGCTAGAAACGACTGGTCTTCTGCTTTACCAGCACACAACAGATCATTCTTTTATCCTTCTGTAGGTTTATCTGGAGTTATCTCTGATATGGTTGATTTGCCAGAAGCGATCAGTTTTGCTAAAGTAAGAGCATCTTATGCAAAAGTGGGTAACGATACAGATCCTTACCAAACTAGTTCAAGATTAACATATATTGGAGCAAACGGTGGTATTTTATTCCCACAGTCAACAGCTGGAAATCCAAATTTAAGACCAGAGATGTCAAGCTCAGTTGAATTTGGTGCTGATGTTAGATTTTTCAACAGTCGTTTAGGGTTGGATGTAACTTACTTCCAAACAAATACAAAAGATCAGATATTTTATATCAACACGCCAGAATCTTCTTCAAAATCAAGAGCGATTGTGAATGGTGGAGAAATCCAAAATAAAGGTTTTGAAGCGGTGCTTACAGCAACTCCAATTCTAACAAATAACTTTACATGGGATATTACAACAAACTTTGCAACTTACAAATCTAAAGTAGTTTCTATCTATGAAGGAAGAGATGAATTGATTTTAGGTGAAGGAAGATTGGTTAGAAGTAAAGTAGTATTAGGAGGTGAATATGGTGATTTATATGTTAAAGGTTTCAGAAGAGATCCAAACGGAAATGTTATCGTAAATGATGCAGGTTTACCAGTAGCAACAAACTCATTTGATGTTAGAGCGGGTAACTTTAATCCAGACTGGACAGCAGGTTTCAGAAATAGTTTCAAATACAAAGATTTCTCTTTAAGTTTCCTTGTTGATTTTAGAATTGGTGGCGAAGTTGTTTCGTATACACAAGCTAGAATGGCAGGTTTAGGAGTAAGTGATATTACTCTTGCTGGAAGAGATGGATTTGTTGTTCCTGGTGTAGTAGATAACGGTAACGGAACTTACACTCCAAATACAACAAGTGTTACAGCTGAGGAATACTGGGTATCAATTGGACAAAGAGATCCTTTAGCAGAGCCTTTTATTTATGACGCTACAAACATCAGATTAAGAGAGGCTGTTTTTGGATATTCATTACCAAAACGTCTTTTAGGAGATTCAGGTTTTAAAAGCATCGATTTCTCATTAGTAGGAAGAAATTTATTCTTCTTCTTAAATGAAGCTAAACATTTTGATCCAGAAAATGGAGCTGGTACAGGAAACTTGCAAGGTGTTGAGTCTTTCAATATTCCAACGACAAGAGAATATGGACTAAATGTTAAATTTGGATTTTAATTAAAAAAAAGATATATCATGAAATATAGTTTTAAACTAAAAACATTAGGAGTTGCTTTATTGGCAGGTTCTATTTTATCAAGCTGTACAGGCGATTTTGATGAAATAAATAAAGATCCTAATTCGCTGACAGAAGACCAGTTAGATGCTTCAATGGCGGGCCCTGCATTTGCATATGCTCTGTATGGTGGTATTCATAACGGAGCGGCTGATGCTACTGGCTGGGCAGATGATCAAGGTACATGGGGTATTGCAACAGGTATTTTATCTTCTACTTTTATCCATTATCTGTCATCAAATTATGGCACAGAAAGAAATAATTTTAGTGGATATGAAGCGAGAGGATGGACAAGATTTTATACTATTGCTGCTCCAAGTTTAAATTATGCTTTTAAAGCTTCCGAAGGAAATGCTGAAGCTACGGCAGTTCTAAAAATCTGGAAAGTATTTATGTATAATCAAATGGTAGATTTATACGGACCAATTCCTTATTCTCAAGCAGGAAACAATCAAGGAAGTGTTCCTTACGATAGCGTTGAATCTATCTATGAAGACTTTTTTAAATTGTTGGATGAAGCAAATGCTACTTTAGGCGCTTCTTCTACAAGTACAGTTGCTGCTTTTCAAACAACCGACCGAGTTTACCAAGGAAGTGTTGACAAATGGAGAATTTTTGGTAACAGTTTAAGATTACGTTTGGCATTAAGAATTTCTGATGTACAGCCAGCAAAAGCAAAAACGCAAGCGGAAGCAGCTGTTGCAGCAGGAGTGATGCAGACTAATGACCAAAGTGCCTATTTCCATGTAAGTGCTGCAACACCAAACAACTTAAATATGGTTGCAAATGGATGGGGTTACAAAATGACAGCTTCTATGGAAAGTCTTTTAGTAGGATACTCTGATCCAAGGTTGCAAAAATGGTTTTCACCTGGAATTGGTGGTAACTATATTGGAAGACCTACTGGATATTTAAGAGGATTTTTTACGGATCAAGATAATGAGTATTTCTCTTCTTTTAATGATGATGTTTTAGGATTAGGACCAGAACCAGGTTCAAATCCTTTGAGTAATAGTAAAAACATCGAAATCTTCATGGCCTCAGAAAATTATTTCTCAAGAGCTGAAGGTGCTTTAAATGGATGGAATATGGGTGGAAGCGCTCAATCTTTGTATGAGCAAGGTATTAGATTATCTATGGCACAGTGGGGAATTTCAGATGCTACTGCTATTAATAATTACATTGCAGGAACTGCATTACCGAGTGCTCCAAATGTGAATACGCGTTTCCCTGGTTTAGTAACAGAAAGTATTCCTGTGAAATTGCCAGTTGCTTGGTCATCTTCTACTGCTGATCAGCGTACACAAATTGCGGTTCAAAAATACTTAGCAATTTTCCCTGAATCTTGGGAAGCTTTTGCGGACTTAAGAAGAAGTGATGCTAAAATCATTTATCAGCCGCTTAACACAGAGAATAATGATGCTGGAGTTGGAAAAAGTTTGATCAAAAGAGTTATCTATGTTACAAACGAATATTCTGCAAACAGAGCTGCTGTTCAAGATGGAATTGTAAAATTAGGAGGCCCAGACACAGGTGGAACTAAACTTTGGTGGGACACAAAATAATTAATTTGGTGAGTAAAGATCGACACAGTCCTTACTTAAAATGCAAAAGGAGAGGTAACTCTCCTTTTGTTGTTTTATAAACAATTACAACCCTAAAAGAATGATTTTAAAATTTAGATGCACAGCTGCATTATTTGTTTTAATTAGCTTTACTTGCCTTTCGCAGAAAACAAATTACAAGGCTGTCAAAATCGAAAGTAATTTTGTGGCAGATTCGCCCGTAACGGCTGCCAGTCATGCTGCGACCTTGGTCGAAATTAATCCAAACGAGATAACAGCGGCTTGGTTTGGTGGAAAATATGAAGGGGCAAAAGATGTCGGCATTTATATTTCTTCCTACAAAAACAAAAAATGGACAACTCCGCAAAATATTATAAAACCCTTGCTAAAGAACGGTGATACACTGCCTTGCTGGAATCCGGTTTTATTTAAAAGCAAAAGCAGTAATCTTTATCTTTTTTATAAAGTTGGTAAAAATCCAAGAGAATGGTTCGGAGCGATGACTGTTTCTACAGACAACGGAAAAACTTGGGGAGAATCTAAATATTTGCCAGACGGATTTTTGGGGCCTATTCGAAATAAACCCATAGAAACTACTCCTGGAATAATTATCTGCGGCAGCAGCACAGAAAGTGTTGACAAAAATATCTGGAACGTACATGTTGAAGAATATATAGAAGCGACAGATTCTTGGAAAAAAATCGAAATCGAAAATCCTAAAAATCTAGAAATTATTCAGCCGACATTTTTAATTCACAGCGCCAAGGATATCCAGATGTTATCGAGAAGCAAGCACAATAAAGTTGTTTCAAGCTGGTCTTATGATAACGGGAAAAGCTGGGAAAAAACAGATACAATCAATGTAGTAAATTCAAATTCGGGAATTGATGCCTTGACAATCAATAAAAAATTGTTTTTGTTGGTTAACAATCCATTACCGCAAGGAAAAGATTGGTTTTACGGACGAAACATTTTAGATGTTGAATATTCTAAAGATGGTCTTAAATGGACCAAACTTTTCGATTTGGAAAATGAAGAAAAAGGGGAGTTCAGTTATCCAGCCATAATTCAGACTACCGATGGGAAAATTCATGTATTGTATACACACGACAGAAAGTACATCAAACATACCTCATTTGAGTTAAAACAATAAACTGAATCTTTTTACTGATTGAATTATGATGAAAGTCCAAAAACTAAAATTAGCGCTTCTTGTCGTCACGCTTTGTTCATGTACTCTTTTTGCCCAAAAAGATATGGCTCAGACTTTTTATAAACACGATAAATTTTTATCGTCAGATGATTTAGAAGGGCGTTTTCCAGGAACAAAAGGAAATAATGAAGCTGCAGACTATATTCGAAAGCATTTTAAGAAATATGGGTTAAAAAAATTTAACAGTAATTATTATCAGCCCTTCAAGATTTTTGTAAAACCCGATATCAACAAAATGAAATCTGACAGTGTTTCTACACAGAATGTAGTAGGGCTTTTGGAGGGTTCTGATGCAAAACTCAAAAACGAATACATCGTAATCGGCGCTCATTACGATCATTGGGGATGGGGAGGCAAAGGTTCTGGAAGCAAAAAGAAGGAGGCTTTTGAGATTCATAACGGTGCCGATGATAATGCTTCTGGAGTTGCAGCGTTGTTGTGTATTTTGGAAGAACTTTCAAAACCTGAAAATAAGCCCAAACGCAGCGTTATTTTTGTTTCATTCAGTGGTGAAGAAGAGGGATTGTTAGGATCTAAATATTTTGTAAATCATCTGCCAGTTCCAAAAGATGCTGTAAAAGTAATGCTGAATATGGATATGGTCGGAAGATTAAATAGCGAAAAACAGCTCTATATGGGCGGTGCAGGAACTTTTCCTGACGGTGTAGAACTAATGAAAAAATTAGGAGAAAAGAGCGGACTCAATCCTGTAGTGCATGCTGGTGAAGTAGGCGGGTCGGATCATGTTTCTTTTTACAAAGCAAAAATCTCCGTAATCGGATTTCATACAGGCGGACACGAACAATACCATACACCAGAAGATGATATTGATCTGATCAATTTTGAAGGAGGAGCTTTGGTTTCAAAATACATTTATAATGCTTTAAAAGCAATTGCCGATTACAATCAAGATTTGTATTTCATCAAACAAGATAAAGAAAATTGAATTAGTAGATTATTTTGAGTTAGAAATTGTTGTTTAAACCAAGACGGCGTTTACTGTAGATTGTAAACGCCGTCTTTTACTTTAAAAGCCCAGTCTGCCATCGCTTGGATTACGGGTAGAAGCCCTTTTCCGGCATCACTCAGTCTGTAAGTTACAAAAGGAGGAACAACAGGTCTTGCTTCGCGAATGACCAAACCATCTGCTTCAAGCTGTTTCAAATGCTGGATCAGCATTTTTTCTGTTACGGTCGGAATTGCTCTTTTCAATTCGCTATAGCGTTTATCTCCAGTCGATAAATGATATAAAATTATGGGTTTCCAGTAGCCGCCCATTTTTTCCATTACAAATGTCACGGGACATTTTTCTAAAGCATATTGCTTGTTTTCCTGAATTGTCGATGTTTCTTTAATTGCTGTCATATATACATACTTTAGGGTAAGTACTTGTATAAAAGTAAGTACAAAGATACCTTTGTATTGTTGAATAAAAAAACATTTAGATATGAAAATTATAATTACAGGTTCGTTAGGAAATATCGGAAAACCATTGACCGCTCAATTAGTACAAGCAGGTCACGATGTAACGGTTGTCAGCAGTAATGCAGATAGAAAAGCAGCAATCGAAAATTTAGGTGCAAAAACAGCAATTGGGTCCGTTAGCGATGCCGATTTTCTCGCACAGGCATTTGCTGGAGCAGATGCGCTTTTTGCCATGACACCTCCAAACATGGGCGGAGTAGACATCATCAAAAATACTACTGATGCAGGTCATGCTTTCGCGAAAGCAATCCAGCAAGCCAACATCAAAAGAGTGGTAATGTTGAGCAGTATTGGAGCCGATTTGCCGTCAGGAAATGGTCCGATTGCAGGCTTGCACAACATCGAGAAGATTTATGAGAATTTGGATGCTTCTATTACTTTTTTAAGAGCGGGTTATTTTTATATCAATTTCTTCAACGATATTCCGATGATAAAAGGAGCAGGGATAATGGGAGCCAATTTTCCAGCCTCGCTTAAAATTCCGTTAGTACATCCAGAGGATATTGCATTAGCCGCTGCTGAAGAATTGCAAAAGCCATTTGAAGGAAAAAATATCCGCTACATTATCAGTGATGTTAAAACTCCATCAGAAATAGTAACAGCATTTGGTAAAGCAATCGGAAAACCAGAATTGCCTTGGGTTGAGTTTACAGACGAACAATATTTCGGCGGAATGACACAGGCTGGAGTTCCAGAAGAAATGGCGGGTTTATATACCGAAATGGGAGGCGGACTAAGAAATGAAACCATTGCAGCTGATTTTCTAAAAAATGATGGAAAAGCGGAAGGTAAAATCAAATTAGAAGATTTTGCCAAAGAATTTGCTTCAAAATTCTAATTATAAGTTGTGGGATAAAATTTTTAAGCGCATACACTCCAAATTCTCACAATCTATAAAAAAAACATTCCGCTTACTATAAATAGAAGCGGAATGTCCAATTAAAAAAAAACTCAAGTTGAATGAATCTGTAAGCTGATTCAGCGCTATATTATTTAGAATACGCCAATGTAGTGGTTTCCTGGTTTGTTGATTAATTTTGCTCCTTTTGTTACGTTTCCGCTTGGAATATCAATTACGTAGATGTTTCCGTCTTTTCCAACTGGAGTAACAGCGATATAGAAGTTGTTTCCATCCACAACAAAACCTTGGTATTGACCAAAATTCAAGTCGGCATCATAAGCAATGCCTTCTACTTTTGTAGCTGTTCTTGCATTTAAGTCTAATCTTGCTAAGAAACCTTGTTCAGTTCCTTCGTAAGTGTACACTGCATACGCAATTCCGTTTCCAACATATCTCCAAGCATCGATATAAGAACCTTTAATTCCAAGAGCAGTATCTAAGCTAAATACATAAGAATTGTCATATTCATTGCTTTGATTGATTTTTAAGATATAAGAACCTCTTTGAGCATCTCTTTGAGTAGCTTGGTAGATATTTCCGTCAGTAGCCACGAAGCTGTTGAAACTTCTGTAGCCGCTTGTATCACCAAATCCAACTGTAGAAGTAATCACTTTAGGATTTTCTAATGAAGGATAATCAACCACAACAGATTTAGAACCTAAGCGTGTAAAACTAGAAGCATTTTGTCCCGTTGCCGGATCAGTCTTACGCATCCAAGTACCAATGATTAATTTGTTTCCTGCTTTATTTAATGTTGGAGCATCTAAACGGAAAATATGGTGCCCTTGTGCCTCTTCTTCAGCAGTTAGTGGAATTTCATATTGTCTGTAATCTGAAATTAATGATTTTTGTAAATCTAAACTTAGAACAGTAGAAGAGCCTCTTGTGTACTTGTATGTTTTTCCATCTGCTTCTGTTACAACAACTGGTGCAGTTACGTTTACTGCAACTCCAGTTTTATCACCGTCAAAAAGTTTTACCCATCTTGGTGAAGTTCCTGCGTATTGAGAAATGTTAGCAGTAACATCAGATTTTACAAAGTTTTTTGCTCCATTTACTTTGTAAGTCATGAATTCACCTCCGTTTGCACCAGTGTAAGTAATATTGAAAAGTGTGTTTCCATCTACAGAAGATTGCAAACGAGCCGTTCTGTTAGATTGTACAGCTTCACCATTTTCGAAAACATTAACAGAAATGTTTGGGTTAATAGCATCTTCCTTAGAAATAGAGTAAATTCTAGTTCCACCGTTTCCATCTCCAGGATCCGTTTGCATCAAGGCTCCTGCAACTGTAATCCAACGTCCGTCATTTATTGGGTTTACTGGTTCTGATTCTTTATTATTATCATCACTGCTGCAACTTGTAGTAAGTGCAAATGTGGTCAAAACCAATCCACATGCAAGTAGTTTAAAGGTACTTTTTTTCATATTTATAGTCATTAAAAAATTAATTAATCAGTTACTAAAATTTATTGAGTGTATAATTTATTTTTAGGAAGAAAGCTCTTCCAGGTTTTTGAACTGCAAAATTGTCGTAAACCTGCTGGTTCGTAATGTTTTTAGCATCAAAACTGGCGATAAACTTTTTATTAGGAAAAGTGTAGCTCAATCCTAAATCATGCGGAAACTGAACAGGCGTTCTGTCGTCTTCATTACCCAACCAATTGGTATAAAAAGCTCCAACATAACCAAAATTGTAAAAAAGACTTAATTGCGAATCTTTTTGTATTACATCTTTAAAATTGTACTGGGCGTTACCATTTATAGTAAAAAAAGGTTCATTTGGAAATTGTTTATTGTAACTATCCAACTGTATTCCGTTTTTATCAAATTGATCTTTAGAACGAGAAGTGAACTTTGACATATTCATAGACAGGAATAACCTATTTTTATGTGAATATTCTACTGAAGCTTCGTAACCTAGAGATTGTGCTTTTCCTAAATTGATAGATGGTGCGACTTCTAATGCTTCATTTAAACGTGGACTAAATCTTCGTACAATTTTGTCTCTTGTATTTCTCCAGAAACCAGATCCGTTAAAACCGAATTTATGGTTATTGATGATGTAAGGGCCAAATCGTAAACCAACATTTAAATTATTACTACGTTCAGGCATTAGCAAACTGTTACCGCTTTGATTTTCGCCTGGATTCCCAAATATTTCATTTTCAGAAGGAAGTCGGATTGCCCTTTCTGCCGAGAGAGAAAACATTAATTTTGGAGTTATAAAGTACGAAGCAGCCAGACCATACCCATAAAAAGTGGTATTGTTACTCTCAAATTTCTCTTCAATGGTTGTATTATTATTGGTAAGCACAGGTGTTCTCTGTTCTGTTTTTTGATTATAACGCTTTCCAAAAAGATTAGTTTTTAATCTAGAATTAAGAGTTTCCAGTTCGTATGCAAATGATAGAATACTTTTTTGAAGTTCTCTTTTTTGTTGAAAATCCCTTTCTAACTGTGATTTCATCTCGTCGTAATCATCCCTGTCAAATGAATACAGCATACTACTGAAAACAAATCGGTGATTTTCATTTAGCGTATAATTTAAGCCGCTTCTAGTGCTGAATATTGTACTATTCTGATGAAGGATTGTAGGTCTTTCCTGTTGGGCACCGTAAGGAGTTAAAACATATTCACCGCGTAAGCCAATTATCCTTTCCCCAAACCAGTTGTAATTATACTTTACCGTATCGCTTAAAACTTGTCCTCTTTGGCTAAAAACAGAATTTACTGTAAATTCAAGACCTTTTACGATGAAGTCTTTTTTAGTATAATTAATACTTACAACTTGTGCATCAGATTCTGTAAACCTTCCTTTATAAGGTCTAGACATCGCTTGCCCATGCTGGATTTCATTGTAATCATCAGAAGCATTAAAACCTATTAAAAAGCTATCTGCCCAGTTTACATTAGTAAAACCTGCTTCAATTCTGCCGCCAAGTGAACGATAAGCATCTTCAAAACGTTTGGCTTTGATGTAAACTTTTTGTCCGTTAGGAAGAATGTTATAAGCAAATTTTCCCCATATATCATAATCATTATCAGAATAATTATAAAAACCTGAACCTTTTAAAGTAAAGCCTGATTTATCTCTGTAAGTCGTATTAAAATTGGATTGAAATGTATTAAATGAACCATAAGAAGCGGAAGCATTTAAAGTATTTTTAGCTCCTTTTTTTAATATAACATTAATGGCACCGCCCAAAGCATCATCTGCTAAATGAGCAGGAACGACTCCTTTGTAAACTTCAATTCGTTCTATTAAAGCTGGAGGAATACTGTTTAAATTAAAAGAAGAACCGTAAGTAGAAATAGGAATTCCGTCTATAAATACTCTAATAGCATTCCCAGTCATCCCATTCAAATTATAAGCGACATTCGCACCCAATCCACCGTTTTGTCTAATTCGGACACCAACAGATTGTCCTAGTAATTCATTGGTCTGAATGTTTCTTTTAGCGGCTTCCTGTGTGTCTATAACATTGACTGAAAATCCTTTTTCTATAATCTCTTTTTTAACGGTTTTCTTTTGGAGAACAACTTCTTTTAATGATCTAGCATCATTTCTTTCTACTGAAATATGAAGTTCTACAGTTGGTTTGTTTATGGTAACTTTTTGAGTTTTCTTTTGGGCTTCCATAGAAGAGATTTCAAGGATGTATTCCCCGTAAGCCAAACCTTTTATTTCAAAACGACCATTGTCGTCTACGATGGCATATTTTTGTGTTCCACTAACAGATACAGTTGCGCCAAAAGCCAATTCATTGTGCGCGTAACTCACTTTTCCTGTTAAATTTCCAGTTTGTGACCAGCTTGTTATTGTAATAAAAAAAAGAAGTAAAATTGTTCTCATATTGAGTATTGCGTATAAAGTGCAGCAAACTTATATGATAATTTAAATTTAATCTAAATAAATATATTAGAAGATTATTAGAATTGAAGCGGCGCTTCTAATGTTATTTTAATGTGAATTTTAAGTTTAGTGATTAATTGTTAGTTATTAGTTAGAATTATAATTTTTGAATTGCGTCCTGCTTTAGCCGGAAGTCTACGGTCGAGATAAAAAGGGCTTTAGCCTAACTTAATATTTGGCTAAAGCCCTGATATAGCTTTTATATGTTTACTCCAGCTAAGGCTGGGGCCAATTCATTTTAGAAAAAAATGTGACTTTATAAATTAGAAAAAGACTAGAGCAATACATCTTAATTTCGCATCAACCATCAACCATTAAAATTCACAATTTATAAGCAAAGTTTTTAGACTTAACAACTTTCCCTTTATCCGTAATCATTACGCAACTGTATTGAGGGAATTTTTGAAGTAATAATAAACCCTCTTTTTGGCCTAAAACCATCATCGAAGTGCTTAATCCGTTAGCGGTTTCTGCGTTTGGACCAATAACAGTTACACTGCATAAACCCGTTGCAGGATAACCTGTTGCTGGATTGATGATATGAGAATAACGTTTGCCATCAAAAACAACAAACTTTTCATAGCTGCCAGAGGTAGTAATTGCACCGTCTTTTAAGGGAATTGTTGCTAAAATTTTCTCAGGTTTAAAAGGATTTGTAATTCCGATTTTCCAATCGTTTCCGTTCGGTTGTTTTCCCCAAGTGCTCATATCGCCAGAACCGTTTATAATTCCGGCATGAATTCCTTTCTGCATCATCATGGCACGGCATTTATCGGTGGCATACCCTTCGCCGAGGGCGCCGAAACCAATTTTCATGCCTTTGATTTGCAGAAAAATAGTAGACTGAACACTGTCTAAAATTATATTTTTGTAACCGACTTTTTCTACCGATTTTTTTATGGCTTCTTCGGAAGGCATTTCAGTCATCGAACCGTCAAATTTCCAAATACGATCCATTGCGGCAAAACTCACATCAAATCCTCCATTGGTAATTTCGGATAATTTTATGGCTCTCTGTGTTAATGCAAAAACCTCTCGATCTACTTTTACAGGCTGGATACCGGCATTTTGATTGACTTTAGAAACCTGCGAATCAGGTTTCCAGTCTGAAATCAGATTTTCGATTCGGGTAATTTCGGCAATAACTTCTTCGATTCTTTGACCTGCTGTGAGCGAATCTTCGGCCACAATAGTAATATCAAAACGGCCACCCATTAATAACGTAGTCTTTTTTCGCAATACTTGTCCGCTTGACGGAAATGCGCAAAAGAACAATACTAATACTAGCAATTGACCTGTTGTTATCTTTTGAAATTTAGCCATTCCGATTAGTTTTTTATCAAAATTCAAACGTTTAATAGCAGTCCGTTAAGATTTGACCATTGCGTTTGTATTCAGTAATATTTTTAGAGTTCGAAGTCAGGCAAAGTTCATCCAGAATATTTTCGACATCCAATTGCATTTGTACCGAGCCACAAATCATAATGACACCTCCTTGTTGTAATAAATCGATAAAAAATGCTGCATCGCGTTTGATTAAATCCATAACATAAATATGTTTTTCTTCACGCGAAAGCGCAATATGAAAGTTTTCCAGATGCTGTTTTTCAATCATTATTCCGGCAAACTTTTTATAAGCTGAAAGAGTAGGAGTTTCCATCCTGAATCCGCTGTACAAATGCAGTTCCGTTTTAGCTTTATTTTGTTCAATCATTCCGAGAAACGGTGCAATTCCGGTTCCGTTAGAGATAAATGCCACTTTTGGCGCTTTCTTTGGAAGATGAAAGGCAGCATTTTTTAAGATTCGCGCTTTAATCGTATCTCCCGGTTCAAGTTTATTCAAGTATCCTGAACCCAAGCCAAAGGGATGCAGTTTTACGACCAATTGTATATTGCCGGTATGTTTTCCGATAGAGTAGAGACGTTCGCGATTGTCATTTGCCGGATAAATTGCCAATAAATCGCCCGAAGTAAATTTAGTTCTACTTCCCGCACGAAGTGTCAATAGAAAAGTATGTTCGGTGTCTGAAACGGGAGTTTTGTCTAAAACCATCAATTTTTCAAGTCCTTTCGGAACTTCATTATATAAAGAAGGAGTGGGAGACAAAGCGATTTGACTTTTGGTATTCCATGCTTTGATCCATTCCACAAATTCCTCTGCCGATTTATCATTGACACTATGCATTGGCAAAAAGCGTTCTGCCCAAGATTGATTTTCAAGAAGGTTGTCTACTTTTTTGGCAAATCCACAAAAATCAGGATAAGCTTTAGAACCAAAACCCACAACAGAAAAAAGGATTTTATGTTCCTGAGAATTTTTTTTAAGAGTGGAGAGAAACTTATTTCCATTTGATGGCGGATCTCCTAAACCATGTGTAGAAGTAAATACAATGATATGTTCTGCTTTCGGAAAAGTCTTAAAGTTATTCAGTTCAGTTAAGAACACTTTTTCTCCCGCTGCAATTAACTGTTTCTGTACAGCATTGGCAAAACGAAGCGAGCTTCCGTTTTCTGAGCCCGCCAATAAAATATAATTGCTTTCGGTGGCTTTGAATTTGTTTTTAATTCGGCTTGCTCTTCTTTTTAAAGTAATTGCAAAACCAGAATAGATAAAGAATAGAATATTAATACAGGCCAAGCCCAAAATTACAGCCCAGATTGTGTTAATTCTGCCAGTATGAAGATCAAGACTTAAGGCTGCTAGTTGAGTTCTGATTGGTGAAAGCTTTTCAGAAGTCACCATTCCGGTTCCCTGATTTACTTCAACTTCACGATCTTTCAATTCGATAATGAAATACTCTTCAGGATCATCAGTAAACGGAAATTCTATTTTTTTGACCTCACTTAATAGTGTGTTTTTAAAAAAAGAAACCTTATTGTTTTTAGACCAATCTGCGGCAGCAGTTTCTGTTTTATCTTTTGCCTTCTCTTCTTTCGGCATAAAGAAGTTAAATCGTTCCAGCGATAAATAGGTTCCGGTAAGCGCAATTGCCAAAATCGGAATTAAGGCGATTCTACCTAGAACAACATGATAATATTGCGCAAAATATTCTTTGACGACTTTTGAAAAGAATTTTTGGATTCCTTTTTGCCTTTTTAAGACCAGCACAAAACCGGAAACCGCTATAAGCAGTAAAAGAAAGGAGATTACCCCAACAAAAAACCGTCCTGTTTCATGAAGAAACAAGGAGCGGTGCAGGCTTGTGATCCATTGAATGAATTCGCTTTTTTTTACAGGCGTTCCTAACTTTTTTCCTGTTTTAGGGTCGATGTAGGCGTTGACATCATTTCCATCTTCATCAATGGCCTTAAGCGTTACAAACTGATTATAGTCTACGCTTAGTTCTGTAATTTCAGGGTAAGACTTTTTGAGAACTGGCAGTGTTTTTTCTAAGGTTAAAGTATTAAAATCTGCAGCTTTGTACGGAAGTGTTTTTTCCTGAACTGCATCGACCGCCAGAATAATACCAGTTACCGAAGCCAAAATTAGAAAAAGAGAAGAAAACAAGGCCAAAGCCAAGTGTGCGTAACGCCAAAAAGAAAGAGTCATTGAATGTATTCTAGAAATGTAATCGTATTATATTTTGTTTAATCTTACGTATTTGATGTAACCTTTTCCATCTGTTTTTTCTGCAAGACCTTCAGTCGTAAGCGGAATTTCAAGATCGCTTACATAATATTTCTGGTCTTCAACAGCCGATTCAAAACGAAGTTTGTAGCCTTTGTTTATTTTAGAATTTTCAATTTCAATTGTTGTCACACTTCGGTCGCCTCCAGTTACAGAAGCTCCAGTTTTGGCACTGATATCATCATTTTTCTGAGTATGAAATTTATTCCATTCTTTTAATGATTTGTACCATTTTTTGTCGTCGCCCATTACATAAAGCGTCTTTTCATATTCTCCGTTGGCATTAACAAGAGAAACAACGATATAAGCGCCTTCTCCCATATAATTATTCATTTGCAACATACATTTGTACTTGCTAGATTGTGCGTTAGATTGGAAAGAAAGCAAAAAGATAAAAGCACTTGTAAGCGCTATTTTTAGTATAGATTTCATTTTTTTAAATTTATGGATTAAGGGAAAGAAGTTATGAGTTATAGTTAAGCGTTGCGCAAAATCACGCCTACAAAACTTTTAACTCATAACTTCCAGCTTTTAACTTCAATTTCCAAATGTAGAGTTTGGAATTTGGAATTTCAACTATTGATTATTAATTATTTGTTTTATTTTAAGAATTCGACTGAAACGTTGTTTTTAGTCAGCAATTCATTTTCTTTTGCTAATGCATAAGCCGTTTCGTCAAATTCGGTGCTGATATCTTTTTTAGCTCCCGCAGCGATTAGATATTTTAGAACAGCATCGTCTTTAGAAATCATGGCCGCTCTGTGTAGGCTAGTCAAACCATCTTTGTTTTTTGCGTTAATGTCTGCTTTTAGGTCTGTTATTTTTTTAAGAAGCGAAACATCGTTTTTAGTAATCGCTAAATGGTAAAGCGTGTTTCCGTCTTTTTGAGCTGCAGCTAAATTAAGTCCTTTATCTTGAAGCAATTTTGCTTTAGCATCAAAAGGATCTTGTTTTGGCGTTTCTCTTTCTCTTCCGGCAGGACGATAAGATTGTACTAAATATACGCCAAGATTATTTCCGTCTTTATCTTTAACGTTTACATCGGCATCTTTAGATAAAAGCAAGCTTACAGCTTCTGGAGTTCCGTATTGTACCGCTTTAGTAAGAGCAGATTCTCCTTTTGTATTCTGAAGATTTATGTTTTTCGCTTTTGGAAGAAAAAGTTCCAATACAGCAATTTCTCTTGCCGAAGCAGCGGCCATAACAGGAGTGTTGCCTTCTTTATCGGCTTTGTTCACATCAACGCCTTTGTCAAGAAAATATTTGATGATTTCTGTCTGATTTGGTTTTCCTGCTAATATATGAAGCACGTTTTGGCCGTTTTTATTTTGAGCAGTCGGTTTTAATTTTACTTCTTCTACCAAATATTTATAGGTTTCAATTGGATTACTTTCTCTGCGGCTTCCTTGTGCAGCTACCAAAAGAGCCTCATCGGTCGGTTTGATGCCTTTCTCAATCAGTTTTTTCAGCAAAGAGATATTTCCGGATCTTGATGCATAAGTAAAGGCAGTATTTCCATTTGCATCAACATCTTTTAAAGACATTCCTTTAGTCGAAAAATATTCTGCGGCTTTTAAATCTTTATCAGAGGCTATAGCCAAAAGCAACAGATTGGCACCATTTGCATATTTCTTTTTCGGATCTACTCCCGCTTTAAAAAAAGCATCAAACATTGCTGGGTTTGCTTGTCCGTTAGAAGCTGCAAAATCGGCAGGCATTGTGCCGTGGCTGTCTTCAAAATTCACATCAGAACCTTTAGCGATAAGATATTGTACCAACTCTGTATTGCCTCTATAAGCGGCCCAATGCAGGTAAATACGATTGTCGTGAGTCAATTTTGTGATTGAATTTCCAGGCTGCTCTATTAAAAATTTGATGGTCTCTACAGGAGCATCATTATTGATTGCCAATGTAGTTACGTCAAAAGCATTGGCGTTGGCTTCTGAGGGATTGTTTCCTTTTGCAATTTCAGCCTTAACCGTTTCGATATTGGGAGAAGTTTTCCAGAAAGAGGCTTCTAATAATGTGTTTTTTTGCTGGGCACTTACCAATAAAGTCGCGGCTAATGCAAAAGAAGCAAGTAGATTCTTTTTCATACTTATGATGTTATTTATGGTTGTTTTAATATCTGTTATAGATAAAAATTTCTATCTATTTAGAATAAATAAAAATAAAGCAAATGTAAAGATTAATATTTTTAAACCAACAATTATTTGCTGCAAATGGCCTTTTTTGGTTGGCTTTTGCTGAATTTTAAGAAACAGTTAAGTTGATTTTAATTATAATTTAATTTTGGCTCTAATTTCAGATTTAAGATTGACTTTGTGAAGTAGTCTCTGTGACGTTTTTTTATTTCGTAAAGGATTAAGAATTGTTAAACAAAAGTGAAGAGTGATTTTTACATGGTGAAACCTCTTTTTTTTGACTTCAAGAAATGGATTTTCATTTGTAATCGTAGTAAAGGTTTGGTTTTATAGTGTTGACAAATAGAGTTTTATATTTTTTTTTGATGCTAGAATCATGTCACAATATTATTTAGAATAATTATTAATTAAGCCTTTTTTTAATGTAAAAATACTCATCATAACTTCCGTTTTAAAAAATCGACTGTTGATAACTGTTTTCAAATTTGGAGTAAAAATCATCACTTTTTCATGTTGATAACTTAACATTAATTTTCAGGAAACTGCTTATTCATTGTAAATTACAGTAGGTTGTTTTCATGTTGATAAAATTTGCCTTAATCTGTTTTTTAGAGATTTTATGACTGTTGATAATTGAGCAGATTTTTAACATCTAAAACTAGACAAAAGACTCTTTGCGAACTAAATTTGTATGTATAGAAAAGCAAGCTCGAACATTCCCCAAAGTAAAGCATACGGTTTTCTGCCTTAAAAAGTCACTTAAAACTCTATATATATGTCAATTTTCGATAAAAGAATCAATTATAAACCTTTTGAATATCCTGAGGTTCTGCAGTTTACCGAAGCTATCAACAAAGCTTACTGGGTGCATACAGAAGTAGATTTTACTGCCGATACGCAAGATTTTCATGCACATCTAAACCTTGCTGAGAAGACTGCTATCAAAAACAGCCTTTTGGCAATTGCACAGATTGAGGTAGCCGTAAAAAGTTTTTGGGGAAACATCTATGAGCATTTTCCAAAACCAGAATTCAACGGACTAGGAACTACTTTTGCAGAATGCGAATTCAGACATTCTGAAGCTTATTCTCGTCTTCTTGAAGTTTTGGGTTATAATGATGAATTCGAAAAATTATTAGACGTTCCTGTAATCCGCCGACGCGTTGATTATTTGTCGAATGTTTTAAAGGATACCAAATCTCAGGATAACAGAAAATATATGGTTTCGCTGATTTTATTCAGTATCCTGATTGAAAATGTTTCATTGTTTAGCCAATTTGCCATTTTATTGTCTTTTACTCGTTTTAAAGGTTATATGAAAAATGTGAGCAATATAATTGCATGGACTTCTATAGACGAACAGATTCATGCTAATGGCGGCATCTACATCATTAATAAAATACGTGAAGAGTTCCCAGAATATTTTGATGCCGAAACTTTACAGTTAGTACGAGACACAGTTAAGGAGTCAATAGAAGTTGAAGCTGCAATTTTGGATTGGATTTTTGAGAATGGTGCAGTAGAGACAATCAGTAAAGAAGATTTGGTAAATTTCATGAAATTCAGAGTTGATGAAAGTTTGAGACAAATTAATATCGAAACAATATTTAATGTTTCGCCTCAAGATTATGCTGCTATGGCGTGGTTCGAAGAAGAAGTTTTTGCCAACAGCTTAGACGATTTCTTTGCAAAACGTCCTGTAGAATATACAAAACATGATAAAAGCATAACAGCAAACGATCTTTTTTAAAACAAGCCCATTACGAAATATGAATACGATAGAAACAAATCCAGTGGAGAATTTAGAAATAAAGACAGAAGGGAAGATGTGGTGGAAAAATTCTGAAAGCGAGCAGATTTTAAACCGAGGTTATCTTCTTAAGGGTGAAACGGTTGAAGGTGCAATTGACAGAATCTGTACCGCCGCGGCAAGAAGACTTTACAAACCAGAATTGAAAGAGTCTTTTGTCGAAATGATAGAGAGAGGTTGGATGAGTATCAGTTCTCCGGTTTGGGCAAATATGGGAACCGAACGCGGACTTCCGATTTCTTGTTTCAATGTACACGTTCCGGATAAGATCGAAGGAATTACCCATAAACTGGGCGAAGTAATCATGCAGACTAAAATCGGTGGCGGAACTTCTGGTTATTTTGGCGAATTACGTGAGCGTGGTAGTGCCGTAACTGATAACGGGAAAAGTAGTGGAGCGGTAAGTTTCATGAAGCTTTTTGATACGGCAATGGATACGATTTCGCAAGGAGGCGTACGCCGCGGAGCGTTTGCAGCGTATCTAGACATCGACCATCCGGATATTGAGGAGTTTTTGAAAATTAAAAGTATCGGAAACCCGATTCAGAACCTGTTTACCGGAATTTGTGTGCCAGATTACTGGATGCAGGAAATGATTGACGGAGACACTGATAAAAGACAGATTTGGGCAAAAGTTCTAGAAAGCCGTCAGCAGAAAGGACTTCCTTATATTTTCTTTAGTGACAACGTAAATAAAAACAAGCCTCAAGTTTATAAAGATCAGAATCTTAGAATCAATGCTAGTAATTTATGCAGTGAAATCATGCTTCCGTCATCTCATGATGAGTCATTTATTTGCTGCCTTTCTTCTATGAATTTGGAATTGTATGAAGAATGGAAAGATACCGAAGCGGTAAAACTGGCAATCTTTTTCTTAGACGCAGTTTTACAGGAATTCATCGAAAAAACAGAAGGAAACTATTATTTGACTGCAGCTAATAAATTTGCAAAAAGACACCGTGCTTTAGGTCTAGGCGTTTTAGGATGGCATTCTTACCTGCAAAAAAATATGATTCCGTTTGAAGGAATGGAAGCTAAAATGAAAACGACAGAAATTTTCAAACATATCAGCGACAAAGCCGATAAGGCAAGTCAGGAACTGGCTAGAATTTACGGTGAACCAGAATTGCTAAAAGGTTACGGAAGACGCAATACCACAACAATGGCAATTGCTCCTACCACTTCTTCTTCTGCCATTTTAGGACAAACTTCGCCAGGGATTGAACCTTTCAGTAGTAATTATTACAAAGCTGGATTGAGCAAGGGTAATTTTATGCGTAAAAATAAATACCTTAAAAAACTATTAGAAGAAAAAGGTTTAGATAATGAGGAGGTGTGGAGAGGAATTATGCTCAACGGAGGTAGTGTTCAACATATGGAACAATTGACTCAGGAAGAAAAAGATGTTTTCAAAACATTTAAAGAAATCAGCCAGTTGGAAATTGTACAGCAAGCCGGGATTCGTCAGAAATTTGTAGATCAGGGACAAAGCTTGAATCTTAATATTCCGGCAGAATTGGCTATTAAGGATGTAAACCGATTAATGATTGAAGCTTGGCAGCAAGGAGTTAAGAGTTTGTATTACCAAAGAAGCCAGAGTGTTTCTAAAGAATTGGTGACAAGTCTTGTTTCTTGCAGCAGTTGTGAATCATAAAATAAACAAAAGCCGAATCTCTAATTTTTTTGATTCGGCTTTTTTATTCGTACTGTTTTGTCATGTCGACGAAGGAGGCACGAGCGATAGCGAATTGGCGAAGCACATCTCCACAGGTAGCTCCGCAATGATTATTGATAACTCAATTTATCGCTATTCTTGTCATCCTAATGAAGAAAGGATCACGCAAGAAACTTGACAAAGATTTTCCGCACAGTATTGTCATGTCGATGAAGGAGACATCTTCACAAGTAACGCCGCAATCAAAATAAAAACCTAATTAGAAATTCTCTCAGTAACACTTTCTATTTTATTTTATAAAAAGTAAAGGATTTATCAAATAAAATCCCTCTTAAAGTTTTTATCGGATTAGAGTTTTTCTCTCGTTTAAATAAACCAATTGTTAAGGTTAGCCACGAAAGATTAGGATGTTCGTGATGCACATCATGGTTTCCAATTCCGAATCCTAGAGGAAACCAATAGGTATTTGTTTTATGTTCTAAAGAAGTTCCCATGTGTTCACACCAGCTTCTTACTGCCGATATAATGTTTAAAACAAAAAGTGTAAGCAGTACAAAATAAATAGGAGGTTTGATGATTAGAAACGTCACAATACTAATACATATAGAAATTAGAAAATAAAGTCTGCTGATCTTTAATGTCTTTTTAAACTTTTTTGAGTTTTCTGATTTATTAAAATTAAAAATTAAATAAAAAGTATATAATACAGGAATTGATTCAAGTACAATATATAAGTATCTGTGTCTTTTGTATAGTTTTTGCGACAGAGGAGAAGCAAGCGGATCTAAATCGGTGTTGGTATATCCGTGATGAATCAGGTGATATTTTCTATAATGTTCACCATAAAAAGGTAAAAAAACCAAAGCAGAACAAAAATTTAAAATGAAACGATCAAATTTAGTTTTGGTTATGGATTTATGAGAGCCGTCATGTACAGTAATTATTAAAAATGAATGTAGAAGAAGACCTGCAGGCAAAAATGTCCAATAAAATCCTTTTTCATATAAGTTAATGCAATAAGCAATTGATAACATCAAAATAAAAGCAATAATAAAAGTAATTACTGGTATTAGAAAAGGATTTTTACGCAGTTTTTTTTCGATAGATAGCTCCTCTATCAATTGTTTTTTATTTTTCATTTCTGTATAAATTAGGATTACAGTAACTTTTAACTTAAATCATTTCATTTAATAGTATCAAGTCCTGCGGCAAACTTAAAATTACATTTATTGAACAGCGGTTACTATAAGTTTTAAAAATATTGAAATAAGACATTTTATGATTTTTTTCTTGATGATAAATTGTATAACTTTCTCCAGATAATTGTTGTATAGACTCACGCCTTGGACAATGATTCTATGAAATCACCTTCGTTTTATTCGATTTTCGTCAGCAAACAATTCATTTTCCTTTTTTTCAATTGGTTTAAGGTCTTTTCAACTCGTTTTTTGGTTTGTAATTCCGAATTGCACCAACTGAACTAGTTCCTGTACTTATCACTTTTAAAATAACCCGTTGGGTGTAATTAAAACACATAGCTAAACTATGTGCATTTAGACTAGTGAAACGCCTTTTTAAGTTTAGTTAAACTATGTTTCTATGTGTTGAAAATAATTTCACCCAACGAGTTAAAATAAATTTGGCACAAGACTAAACTTGTCCGCAATAAAAAAGTTTGATGTAAGTCAATCAATCGCTCTTTTTTTAGTGATGTTGTAATTTAATTATCATAAAATATTAATTTAGCTTGCGAAAACCATTATCAAAAATCTTAAATACCACTTCATAAATGGAGAATATCACAGTAATTATCATGCTGCTGTTTGGCGTTGCATTTTTAAGTCTTGTTAGCAAAAGATATAATTTTCCGATTCCGATAGTTCTGGTGATGTGTGGTGTAATTATTAGCGTTGTTCCGGGACTTCCGGTAATTGCTTTAAGTCCAGAAATTGTTTTTATTATTTTTCTGCCGCCACTTTTGTATCATGCAGCTTGGCATACCAGCTGGTCCGAATTTAAACAGACTATTCGTCCTATTACATTAGCAGCTGTGGGCTTGGTCTTTTTTACTACCGGCTTGGTTGCAGTTGTAGCCCATTGGCTTATAGATGATATTTCTTGGCCGTTGGCATTCTTGCTTGGCGCTATCGTTTCGCCTCCAGACGCTGTTTCTGCAACAGCTATTACCAAAGGTCTGGGATTGCATCCACGATTAATAGCGATTCTGGAGGGCGAAAGTCTCGTAAATGATGCCAGTGGTCTTGTGGCTTACAAATATGCTCTAACAGCAATTACAGCGGGAAATTTCGTTTTATGGCAAGCGGGACTTAACTTTGTTTTAATGTCGATCCTTGGTATTGGAGTGGGTCTTGCGGTTGGTTTCGTAATGTACTATATTCATAAAAGATTTGTTTGCGATGACATGATCGAGGTAACGCTGACCTTATTAACGCCCTTTGCATCGTATCTGATTGCCGAGCATTTTCACGGTTCGGGAGTTTTGGCAGTAGTTGCAACAGGTCTTTTTTTGGCTGCGAGATCAGGAGCCATTTTTTCTCATGAAAGTAGAATCATGACCAATACCATATGGGACGTTTTGAATAATATTCTGAATGGCTTGATTTTTATCTTAATTGGTCTTCAGTTGCGCCAGATTATTGATGGAATAAGCAATTACTCTGGAAATTCTTTATTTATTTGGGGATCAGTAATCAGTATTGTTGTTATTATTGTTCGTTTTCTATGGGTAATTCCGGCCACTATTATTCCGAGAATGATAAGTAAAAGAATACGCGAAAAAGAAGAATTTGACTATAGAAACATGATTATTTTTGGATGGTCGGGAATGCGTGGCGTGGTTTCTATGGCCGCAGCCTTGGCGCTTCCTCTAATGCTCAATAAAACTGAAGAATTTCCCCTCCGTAATTTGATCATTTATTTGGTTTTTTGTGTGATACTTTCGACTTTAGTCATTCAAGGGCTCACGCTTCCGTGGTTGATTAAAAAGCTCAAGGTCGAACGTTATTCTATTTTAGCTGAGGAATATGATATCCGTAATAAAATAGTTTCTGAAACCATTACACATATCGAAGATAATTTTTCTCTTTTAGATGATGAGTTGCTTCACAATATTAAAAGTAAGTATGAAGTAAAATTCAATCGACTTCAAAAAACCGAGCTTCCTGCAAACTTTTTCGGAAACGGAAAAGTATTAGGAGGACAGATTTTTAATGAATTTACCAGAGTGCAGATTGATTTGCTGAATGTAGAACGCAGCAAGCTTGAAAATATGCATAAAAAAGGCTCGGTAAACGAAGAAATCTTCCGCAAGATAGAAAAAGAGCTAGACCTTGAAGAAACTCGTTTATGGATGGAAATGTACGAGGAATAAATATTTTAAAATTTCAATAAATTAAATTCCAAATTCCAACATAGGGATTTGTCAAATTTTATTTAAGTCCGATTTGTCATCCCGGAACTAGGAATCTTTGCAAGTAACGCCACAAAGTGAAGAAAAGCCTACTCAAAGTTTTAAACTTTGAGTAGGCTTTTTACATTAAACGGGAATCTTAACATCACTTATTGCTAAACCTAAAAATAAACCTGAGTTTATAACAAAAGGAATGCAAAAACTGAAAGAAGGTTTATAAGTTATTGATAGATTCTGATTTAATCTAGAAAAGTCACTAAGGCGCCAAGTTTTTAATGAAGTAACCATATCATATTGTTTAGTCATTTCGACTGAAAGGAGAAATCACACTTACATGTCGGCAAAGATTGGCGAACTACTATGCGGAACTTCTAGTGTGATTTCTCCTTTCAGTCGAAATGACAAGATTGAGGATGATTCTATGAAATGGTAAAGACTTTGCGTCTTAGCGACTTTGTGAGATTAAATCATTTCATAAAGAAAGCAAGAAACTTAAGCATAACTCATAACTCATAACTCATAACTTCTATACTTAAATAACTCCCATTTTCTGCATCAAAAACGTAGCGCTTTTGTTTTTACAAATGCCATCCCTTAGTTTATAATCAAAATGAAGTTCGTTGTTCTGAATTTCGACTTCAAAACATTGATTTTTTAATTTTAGAGGATATTCGTCGGTAGTGAGACAAACTTCGATGTCGTGTGTCGCAATCGCACCGACGGCGTTTTTAGAAATTATTTTCTTTACGACTTCAATTGTTCCGTTTCGTTTGTCGTCTGAGTTTGTGCCTCTTAAAATCTCGTCTAATAAGACAAACGCAGGCTCTTCGTCCAAGGCATTCATAATTTGCTTTAAACGTTTGATTTCTGCGAAAAAATAAGACTCGCTATCCGAAAGAGAATCAGACAGGCGCATCGAAACTAATACTTGAAGCGGGTGTATATTAGCTCTTGAAGCACATATTACTGAGCCAATTCCTCCAAGTATCATATTGATGCCTAAACTTCGTAAAAAAGTGCTTTTTCCCGACATATTTGATCCTGTTAAAATTACAAATCGCTGCGGATGAAAAGAGGCGTCATTTCCGATTCTTGTTTTCGGATTCAGAAGAGGGTGACTTAGACCTTCAAATTCAATTTTATATTCAGAATTGATTTCGGGGAAGATAAAATCATCGTTGTTATGAGCCAGATTAGCAAGGCTGTTAAGCATTTCTACTTCACCAATTACTGCAATCCAATCTAAAAGCTGTGAGGCATGTTTTTCTTTCCATTTTAAAAGCGCTTTTAGAACGTGAAGGTTAAACAAAAATGTTCCGTTAAACAAGATGGCCGTAACAAAATTGTTTATAGTGTCCATTCTAGAAAACAGTTCAGACAATTGTTTTAAATGCTGGCTCGCCTTGGTCTTTTGGTCAACCAATCGTTTTTGTAGGTTAATAAGCTTTTGAGATTTAAAAGTCTCATTTTCTATCTTTTCGATTAACAATCCATAATGCTTGATAATTTTATCAATATTATCGGCTTTGGCAATTTCTGATTGGATTTTTTTTAATGCAGTTCCTAATATAATTAAGTTGCCTATAAATACATAAGTAATAGACGATAACAATATATTATTTAAAGTAATAAAGTAAGTAAGCAGCATTCCGAAAAATAAAACTGGAAAAGCAATTGAGAGTAAAAGTGTTGCTTTAGATAATGAGTTATTCTTGTAAGAAATCCAATTAGTTATAGCTTCAAAAGATTGTTTAGAGTCATCACTAATTATAGCCAAAGCCAAGAATTCCTGTCGCCAGTCTAATTTTTCTTTAAGCTCGTTAACCGCATTTTGATTTTCCAGAATTGCCTTTTCTGGAAGTATCTTAAGCAGTTGCTCGGCAAGTGTTTTTTTTCCGCTGAAAGTAGCTGTCCGGTTTAAGCTTTGAAACAAAGAGTGCTCTCCAAAGATATCTAAATCGTAAGCATACGGATGATGGAAATCTACAAACTCGGCTCCGTTTTCAAAAAATGTTTTTTCTCTTTTTAAAAAGGAGAGTTCGTTTTCATTGATTTTTACTAGAGTCGAAGCAAACAGTCTTTTAAAGGAAATTTTGGAATGAATCTTCATTAGAAAAATAAAACCAGCAAAAGATATAAGAGCACTTGCCGCATACGCTATTTCGCTTGTTTTGATATAGTAGAAACTAAAGAACAAAAAAATAAAAATGCTTAAAATTCGCAGCAAGCTTATGCTGTTGTATCTTTTACTGGTTTTAGAATAAACTTCTAAATAGTGCTGTGTTTTTTCCTGGTATATTTTCATTGTACTTATTTGATGCAGCACAAATATAGGCGGAAACAAACAAAATCATTAATTTATAAATGTAGTTTTTTAGCCTTCATGCATAACTAACACAGGTATTGAAACTTCTTTGGAGATTTTTTTTGTAAAACTGCTGTCAAAGAGACTTTCAAAAAAAGAACGTTTATGTGTAATTGTGGTCAGGATGTCAATGTCTTTGTAGAGAATAAAATCTAAAATAGTCTCTTTGACATCGTCGCTTGGAAGCACTAGAAACTCAACATTTTCTGTTGCAAATTCTTTATCCCATTCTTTGATTGTGGTGTCCGAAACATCAGAACCGGAGGTTTTGACATACAAGCTTTTTACTTTAGCATTTGTTTTTTTAGCGATTTTTAGAATTTTCTTTAATTCTTTTTTGTCTTTTTCGCGGTACTTGGTTGTAAAGCCTATCGTCTTTATTTTTTTGTAAACAGCCTCGGCGGGAACACACAAAACAGGCACATCAACTCCAGAAATAACTGAGTTTGTATTAGAGCCTGTAAAGAATTTTGTCCAGTCAGAAGCTCCTGTTGTTCCCATAATTACAAAATCAATCTGGTCTTCTTCGACCGCATTTTTAAGATTGTAAAGCAGGTCACCGTCCATCAAGCGGTGTTTAATTATAATATCGTCGAGCTTTCGTTCTGCAGCAATTGCTCTCAGTTTGGGAATTTCGTCTTTAAACATCTCAAATTTCGCCAATTCGATAGAACTGTAAATTGCGGCGTAATTTTCAGGGAAAAATTGGCTGTCGTAAACCGGAATTTCGAATGTATGAAGCAATATTAATTCGGCATTTACAATTTTAGCAAATTCAAGGGCGTGCACAAAAGCGTTTGTAGCGGCATCTGAGAAATCGGTTGGGAATAATATCTTTTTCATAGTTATTAGAATTAAGGTTTGTCTCTCAAATTTACTCATTCTCGCACTAAAACAACCTGATAATTATCAGTATTTTAACACTTAATGATTTGTTAATACAACACTGTTTTTAATTTCACTTTTCAATTTCCAGTTATTTGATTCAGAATATTTTTTAGGCTTTTTTTGTACCTTTGCGGCATGATAAATCAAGATTCTATAGTTGCTTTGGCTACACCTTCTGGAGCCGGGGCTATCGCAATAATTCGAATTTCGGGAAACGATGCTATTATAATTGGCAATTCTGTTTTTAAATCTATTAAAAACAAGGACTTAACCAAACAGAAAACGCACACGCTTCATTTAGGACATATCATTGACGGAAGCAAAACGCTTGACGAAGTTTTGGTTTCGGTATTTAAAGGACCAAATTCCTATACAGGCGAAGATACAATCGAAATTTCCTGTCACGGCTCGACCTACATCCAACAGCAGATTATTCAACTTTTGCTTAGAAAAGGATGCAGAATGGCCGATGCTGGCGAATTTACACTTCGCGCTTTTTTAAACGGAAAATTAGATTTGTCTCAGGCAGAGGCTGTTGCAGATTTAATTTCCTCGGATAATGAGGCTTCTCACCAAATCGCTATGCAGCAAATGCGCGGCGGATTTAGTAACGAAATAGCAAAGCTGAGGGAAGAACTTTTGAATTTTGCCTCCTTAATCGAATTAGAATTGGATTTTGCAGAAGAAGATGTCGAATTTGCCGACAGGACACAGTTTCACGAATTGCTAAACCGAATCGAATTTGTTTTAAAACGTCTAATCGATTCATTTGCTGTCGGAAATGTAATCAAGAACGGAATTCCGGTTGCGATTGTTGGTGAACCAAATGTTGGGAAATCGACATTGTTGAATGCACTTTTAAACGAAGAAAGAGCGATAGTTTCTGATATTGCAGGAACTACGCGAGATACCATTGAAGATGAGCTGGTAATTGGCGGCATTGGTTTCAGATTTATTGATACGGCTGGGATTCGCGACACTAAGGATGTAGTGGAAAGTATCGGAATCAAAAAAACTTTTGAAAAAATAGACCAAGCGCAAGTTGTCATTTATTTGTTTGACGGATTGAAATTCCAAACTTCAAGTTCTGATTTTGTTTCAGAAATCGAACAAATCAAAAATAAGTATCCGCTAAAACCGCTGCTTATAGTAGTGAATAAAAAAGATATTTTATCTGCTCTTGAAGTGCAAAATATAACCAGCAAGCTTGAGAATTTAAATGCAAAACTACTGTTGATTTCTGCAAAAGAAAAAATGGGCGTAGAAGATTTAAAAAGTGAATTACTATCTTTCGTTAATACAGGAGCACTTAGAAATAATGAAACAATTGTAACCAATACAAGACATTATGATTCGTTACTGAAAGCTTTAGATGAAATTCAAAAAGTGAAATTCGGCTTAGAATCTGGTCTTTCTAGCGATCTTATGGCACTTGACATTCGTGAAGCTTTATATCAATTTGGGCTCATAACCGGCCAGGTCTCAAATGACGAATTATTAGGGAATATTTTTGCTAATTTCTGCATCGGCAAGTAGAAGGAAGAAAGAAGGTTCTGTCGCATCTGTTAGTTAACTATTACGCTACAATTCAGCGTTGGGTATTTAAATTTTCACCTCTGATTGAGTCGGAACTTAAGAAGAGAAAGAAGAGTGCAGGAGCCAGCTGGCGAATGGATGAAACCTATATAAATGTAAAAGTTGTCTGGTGTTGCTTATATCGAGTAATAAAAAGAGGCGCCCTCAATTATCGATCATTTTGCACATTTACGTGTTAGGTCGCTATAAATATAACAGTTGAATCTGTCATATGAGGAAATTCCTACGTTATAAAAATGATTGAACCATACAATTACAGAAGTAAAGCCGTAAGGCAATATGTCTATCACCAACAATAAGCCATAAATTTAGTACTTAAATTCTGGAATTGCTAGTCTGAACGAATAATTCAAAATTATGGTATAATTGAAATTTGATAACCAAGGCATGAAATCTTGTAATTTTGAGAATTTAAAAGGTCCTATTTTCATTGATCTTTTATATGATTGTAAATTTCAATCCATCGCCGGTATTACAATTGGATTTATACCTGAAAAGGATTAATAACTTTGCCATCATTACGACCAACTGTTATAAAGAGATTTTAAATTCACATTAACTATTATTTATAAATTGTAATATGGAAAAATATAAAATAGGGATTATAGGTTACGGTGGTTTTGGAAAATTCCTAGATCATTGGTGGAGTAAATTGGATAATATAGAGGTGATAGCTGTAGCAGATTCTGGACAGCATTATCATAAGATAAAGAACTACAGAGTATATCACGACTGGAAAGAACTGATCGAAGATCAAAAAATCGACATTGTAAGTATTGTAACACCGCCGTCACTTCATGCTGAGATGGCTTGCGCAGCAATGCTGGCAGGGAAACATGTACTGCTGGAAAAACCTGTAGCAATCTGTAGAGAAGATGCCAGACGGATTCTTGAAGTGCAGAAACAAACAGGCAAACGCATTACAGTAAATCACATGATCCGTTACAATCCCATCATCCGAGAACTTATGCAGATTGGAGAAAGCGGTTCTTTGGGACAGCTTCACCATGCGGTAGTTAATAACTATGCACAGGATGAATCCTTGGCGGAGAATCACTGGTTTTGGGATGAGCAAATTTCTGGGGGGATAATGGTCGAACACGGTGTACATTTTTTTGATATTATAAACGCACTCGGCAGACAGCATTATCAAAAGGTAAATGGTGCTTCACAGTCTCGAAATGATAAGCAGCGTGACCGTGTTTCTGCACTTGTGGCCTACGATAAGGGACTTACGGCAAGCTATTACCATGCTTTTTCGGGGCCTGGCTTTTTCGAGCGGACCACAATTTCACTTGTTTACGATCTGGCGCGCGTTGAAATTGAGGGCTGGATGCCCATGAAGGGAAAACTTGAGGCACTAACTGAGAGTAAGAACGCGGAAGCTTTTAAAAGAATTCCAGGATGGAAAGAAACAAAAAAAGAATTCATAGCGAAAGCAGGAGATGATTCAAGACCCGAAGGCTGGGGGGAAGGTTCAGAGTCCGCATCAGAGGAAAATAGGGTAGTGGCCGGTGGAATTGCCTACAAAGCGGACCAGATAATTCATGGAACTTTTGAGATTACTCAAAGCAAGGGAGAGGTGTACGGAAAATGTGTACAGGAAATTCTTTTAGATCTAATACTAAACATCGAAGACCAGAATCATAAACTGGCCGTAACCATCGAGGACGCTGTCGAAGCCCTAGAAATAGCACTGCTGGCTTCCGACAAGTCAGTTTAGGAAAACAACCCTGACATTCTTGCGGAAAAAAAATATATTTGGTAAAGCACAACAAGTTGTGTGTGCCCAATTAAGTTACAGCTTCAGCAGTGGCAGAGAATGAAATACCATCACTATAATGAACAATTGAAGAAGGCGAGGTATACGGGGTCATGAATACGGCCGCGGACGTGATCGACCTGAACCTAGCAATGCTAAAGGTAGAACAGAGCCAGAAAAATTTCACGAATTTGATACTGCAGGCCCCGTATCGAATCATTGTTGATTGGAAGATGGATTCGTACTTCCGGACCTGTCACAGTCAACAGTTTTCAAGACTGTGCATTCGACTGCTCTGCCATTTTCTCCAGCATGTTGTAATCATTGCCTGATTGCGGGTCCAAATATGGAATGCGGTTAAAACGTGGATTTAACTTAGATTACAAAAAAATACTTTCAGCCGTATGATTTTATTTGGTTTGAATATTTTTTATAGTCGAAGCCAAGGGGTGGCAGATCGTAATTTACTGATTTTTTATGTGGTTTAAAAAGTTGTGCCACGATTCCAGCACAAAAAATGCATATAGCCAAACAGTAAAAATCCGTCTGTCTGTGTACACTACAATTCTCTTCCATACTCTGCCAGCATATTATTGTTAATCAGTCTATCAACTAATATGAAATTGTGAGAAATCGCTCCTACATCGATTCGAATCTAAAGTTGGCACGGCTTTGTTTTGCTGCGAATTTACTCTTTCAGAAAGTAAAGTACCACGATGTGATGCAAAGTTAAACTGGTACGCAATCCGTAATATTTGTCTTAAGGTTGGGTAAAAAAAATAGGAAAGCCATGGATTCGAACCTCGGCTAAGCGTACCAATCTTTGCTAAGCTCTTAGTTTGCTGGAACAGGTAAATTAGTTGATAGTTATGTAAAGTATTGTTTTTTTGCTGTTTTTGATTATTTTTGAACGTAGTAAACGGCAAATGGAAATCCGATTTAAGGGTCTCATTCTAAATAAATCAAGGCATAGAACTTAATCATTAATATACTTAACAATACTGCTAATCGTATGAAAACAATGCAGATACTAATCGCAGGGATTATGTTCCTGCTTGTCACGCCGTCCCGAGCGCAGAATCTAACGAAACAAGAAACGGTAAACTACATTAATAAAAAGATAACCGAGGCCAGAAACAAAATTCATCCTTTTGTAATCGACGATAAAGTGCAGTTTGCAGCACCGCTTTCATTTTCGGATTCTTGGGCTTTTATCTATGAAAATAACCTTGCTTCGGGGTCAAATAACAAGATTGTATATACTGGAAGCTTCGCTACTGATCAACATGGCTGCTATAACAGGCAGCACTATAATTTCACTACCCCTGAATATTATAGCGGTGTTTATTCCAGTGTAGAATTCCTGCCTGCCCATATAAGTGCAGTCGAAATAATCCAAACCCAGCCACATCAAGAAGTGGGGCTTTTAAAACTCAGTTTCATTCCCAATGCACTTAAGCAGTTGGCGTACCAATATAAAAAGAGGGTGTACTGTACCTATCCTGGCAACGGGGACGCTTTTTGCGACTGTTGGAATTATGACAGCAGGCTGGTTGGATCCATGTATACATCGACATATTTTGATTATGATACCGTAATTTACATTCCATTTCTTAAACTCGATGGAGATGAGAATAGACTGAAAAAAGCTTTTGAATACCTAAAAGATTTATACTTGGCGGAACAGGAGGATGATCCTTTTGGCAAATAAACATTTCAGGATGAAAAATTACATGTATTGCTTAGCGCTTATTGTTTTCTGTACGATGAAATTGCATGCGCAGACTGTAGGAATCGGAGAGGTATCAACCATTGAAAGCAAGGCAGGATCTATAGAAGCGGCAAGATTGCGGATTCTACAGCTAGAGTCCGAGCTGCCTCAGCTAGAGAAACTATGGCAAGACAAGCTGCAAAAGCTACGATCTGAAATCGAGCAAATTTATAAGGATAGGGATAACCTGATAGCAGATATGAAAGCGGGTGCAAGATGCAGCAAATGCAATGAATGGAAATCTGAATTTGAAAAGAAAGGACAAAGCTTTGAAAAACATTTAGGGGAAGTAAAAGGATATGCCATTCCAGCGACAACATCTGAATTAGAGACTGCTCGAAAAGGATTCTCAGAGAAAATTGCCATTCTTAAGGTGCAGCTTAAGAATTTGGAAAAAGGCGATAATACTATTCTGAAAAAAAAGGAGCAGATTCAAAAACTTAAAGATGACAACGATAGGCTGTGCCAGGAAATAACGCTCCACAGCAAAAACTATGAAGTGATACTGCTAAATGATTCCAAAGCAAAGCACAAAATGTGGTCAGATGAACTTATGGCTTCTGCTGTAAAAACCCTTATATCAGATGACAAGATTACCATTTGCAAAGCTAAAATACCGCGAATTGAGAAGGAATTTCAAAACCTAAGCGAAGAAATTAAGCAGAAATTGAAAAATGACAATGAAAAGTTACTGCAATCAAAAAATAACAGCATCTCGTCCAATGAGCAGAAAATCAATACTATACAAACTCTGCATGAAAGCAGGCTATTGCAGCTACAGGTGCAGGTGCAGGAATTGGAAGCCCTGAAAAATGGTCTGCAGAAAGAGCTCTCTTCCGACAGCATAGTGGCCAGACTTGAAATGACTGGAAAGCAGCTCGTTGTAATTAGAGACAGTATTACCGAGCTAGAAAAACAGACAAAGGACAGCATAGCATTACTTCAAGCAGAAAATAAAAAATTAAATGCAGAGATATGGTCTCTTAAGACCGATCTGCCAAACGAACAGCAAAAGGCCCTTCTGCCTTTAAAAGAAAAGCGGGATGCAAAGAAAAAAGAAACTGAACTCTTGCATGCTGCGGCCATATCTGAGCTGGCAGAGAATAAAAAATCCTTTGCAGAGAAGACAGCGCAGTGCCAGAAGAATAACGACGTCTACACCACAGAGATATCTATAGAATGCACCCGCATGTACGCAGCAGGGCAGAAAGTTGGATGCCCGGTCTACAACAGTATAAAAGGAACAGTGGCGTCAAACTGGAACGAAACTGCTTCCTGCGTGAAGGCAGTCGCATCCTTATCAAAGCCTTACTCAACGAATGTTTTTAATGCTTACTGTAAAGGACAAGACTCATCGGGATACATGTCTGGTTATAAGAACTTTTTAGCCTCACTTAGTTCAGAAGATAAACTGGCAGTCAAAGAGGCAAGTAATGCTGACTGGTTTGAATTAATGATGCGCTAGATAATCCTGCTTCCAAGGGGTTAGAGTTGGATTTTCTGATGCACCACATGTACAGCAAGTTATTATTAAATAGAATGTTGGCGGAAAATCGGATATCTGTTGATTCTCAGAAGATATCGACAATAAATATATGTTCTATGCTTTTGCAAAATCGGGTTTATTACCTAAAAAGCGATCATGAAATTTTACTGATGTTTGATTTTTTGAAAATACCCATGTGCCACGATTCTGCCACAAAACTTAGAATGTCAAATATGTTTAAAAGCCGCCTTAACGTTTTGTGGCAAAATTGAAGGCAGATCCACTCAATCTGTTGATTGTTTTACTAACCGAATACTCCGTTGATCTGCGATAACACCCAACTGAAACCTCCGCCTGCCAAATTCACATAACAGGTTTGTCCACTGAATGCAATAATAGTTCTACCCGCCGGAGCAGTCACCTGAAAATTTTGTGTATCAACTACATTGGGATTAATGGTGGCGGGATAACTTGTGCCGTTGATGGTGATTTGAACTACCACATTTTGTCCGTACCAGTAGCCTGTTACGTAACTGAAAGCGGTGAGGCCATTTGTGAGATTGATCGGATTATTCCCATTGCCGCCATCACCACCATGTTGTAATAGTTGTACCAAATACGAGCCGTCTTTGCTGACATTGGTACATTGGATGGCATCCACAACATCTCCGCTACGGATAACGATACTTTGGATAATAGTAGGAGTAGTTTGCGTATTCAAGATGGCTCCATCGTCGAACACAACCACATCCGGTTGGCCGGTCAGGTATGGCCGCATCAATAGTTGCTGACTTTGCTCGAAAGGCCAGTTGGAGGAATCAAGTCGCCAACTCATCATAGTTTGGTAGGGGTATTGCTTACTCTGGTACTGAATCCCAGCAGCGTATTGCTGAGAAGCATAAAGCGCAGTGACGCCACTTTCTAAATAAGCACCGAATCCCAATAGATCGGCTTTGATGCCGTGTGCAATAAATACGCTAGGATCGCTAACCCAGTAACTTTGCAAATTGAACACATCCACATTGGCATTCACAGCATCCGCATTCAGGTTGTTGACATTACCGTACTGGTTAGAACTCGCCGAAATGGCCAGATAATAGGTATCCCCGAAAGCCTTACCCAATGCGTCGAGCCACTGGCCACATTGTTTATGAGAGAGTTGGCTCGTGGGCTGCTCCCAATCAATGTCGAAACCATTGAGGTCATTGTTAGCCAGAAAGTTGGCAACATTGGTCGCAAAAGTGGTCAACAGGGCGGGGTCGTTGATGATCGTTTGCAGATCGTTGGTGATTTCTTGGGTATAGGCGAGTAAAGCAAATATGATGATGTCCGGGTTTTGTGCACGGGCATCTAAAACCTGTTGTGCAAGATATGTGTTACTGGTTTGCAGGGTGGGACTGCTAGGGTTACTCATATCCACGCCAAACCAGCCGATGCTCAGGTAATCAAGGGTGCTGTATATACCGTTGAGCTTAATAGAACTAAAATTGCTGTTGGGTGAGCTGTAGGTCGCGTTTGCTGGATGTAGCTCATTAGTCAGCCACGCACCGATGGCGCCGGTAAAGTTTTTTTTGCTTTTCATGTGATTAGAATTTTAGAATTTCCGACCTATTTTTTAATTTCTTTATCAAAAATACCAACTAATAGGCTTTTATAATTCAAAAAATGTAATGAGTAGGATTTTATAATGTATGAGTAAGCATAATCTTGGAATAAGATGCAGTCAATTATTGTAAACGATTTAGAAGAAGAATTAAAGGTTAAGAATCAAAACACAAAATTAGATTATAAAATAAACACAAATTTGTCTTATGGATTTTTAAAAAACCGAATTTTAGAATTGCTGTTTAAAGAAGCTCCTTTAGAAGAAGTATTCAAGGAAGTTAGAAAATTTATTTCTTCAAAATACAATTCCAAATAGAGGCGCAACAGCGCGAGAACGGATTTGCTTTCGATGACGATCTTAAACTGGATATCTTTAAAACAGTTTTTGATCAAGTAGATGGCCATGAATCTGATGGTCATGATTATCGCTTAACATAATCCGAAAAAGTATCAGATAAAAATCGGGTAAAGATTGATTTTAAAGAGCCATATTATAATGGCAATTTTAAACTGAATACCCATGATTAAAATTTTAATACAGTTTCGAACCTAAGCTTCTTAGGCCTTGATTTTACTATGCTGATCGTTTCCTATAAACTGCAGGTGCCACGATTTTGCCACAAAATTTAAATTACTAAATTAATAATAAAGGTCATTTTTATCCCAAAGTTATTATTCTTCAGGAAATCTATTTCAAGTTACGATTTAATCATAGATAAGATTAAAAGTTTTTTTGTTCGAGTAATTCTTTAACTTCTAGGACTTCTTGGATTTTATTATCCTTTATCTTAAAAATAATCGGTACTATTAATGTCATATTATGAAAAACTTTTTTGTCTACTGTTGTTATTGGAAAGTTGATTTTTAACTCAGATTTTATCTTTTTCAGTTCTTTTCTATTAGAGTTTGAAGTTATGCCAATAATAGCTATAGCGTATTTTTCTTTTAATAAATTAATTTTTGGTATTGCATTTTTGCAATGTGTACAAGATGGAGAGAAAAAAAGAAGATATTCAAAGTTTTTAATTTTTGTTTTATCTATTTTTAATTCTTCGATTGGATGTCCAATTTTCTTTTCAGAATAATTTTCTATATAATAGGTATTGTATTTTAATAAGACAAAAGCAATTATTAAAATGGCTATTGGTGAAATAAAAGTTTTCAGCAGGCTTTTGTTCTGATTGTGTTTTACATTTTTATAAATATAAAATGACAGCAGGGTTATTACTATATTTTTAAGCAAAAAGCCTGAGAAACTGTCAGGATTCAAAAAATAAATTCTGCCGAAACACTGGCAGGATTCGATTTTAAGAAAGAAATGCCCTATCGTGTTAATTATTGTCAAAAGAATCGTGAAGACAATAGATAATCGTGCTGTATTCTTTAAATAGAAAAGAAACATAAAAGATACTGCAAATAAAAATTCAATAATTAAAATAACGTATGATACATAGTATGGAAGTCCATATTTCAGCATTGTTATTTTGAAATTATTCAAATCGAAGTACTTACCAATAGTTGACATTAGAAAAAATGTCCCTAATAAAATACTGAAAACAATTACCAATGCTGATTTGCTAATTAATGAGTTCTTCATTTTTTCTGTTTTTTATTTTTAAAGTAATTGAACAAAAGGCGAATAACTAGCATGTAGAATAACAATGGTACTAGTAATTTCGAAACATCTGAAATTTTAAAGGAAGCCGATTCTTTTACAATCTTTGAGGCATAGCTGTAAATGTCAGCCGGAAATGAGATTAATGAATTAGGATTTAGTATAAATAAGTAAAACAAAAACAACAGTAAAAATGAGTTACTAATAAGCGCATAAAAAAATATAAAAATCTCTTTCGAATTTAACTGAAGGCTAAACCTGTTTTTTATCATATTTTTTAAAAGTTTATTAGATCTTTCTCTAAGATTTGGTGTTCTTATATAATCAGAAAGAACCCAATAACCATCTGTTCTAAAGAAAGGGTTAAGGTTATATATTGTTTTAAACAATATAATTGATGGTACTATCAGCAAAGGTTTTATTGTCGTTAAAAAAGAAATTATTATGAAGAATGTACTAAGTAAAAGTTCAAAATAAATGCCAGCAAGATTTACAATTATTCTCTTATTGACATTGAATTTCCATGCACTTGAGACATCAGCATATAATACAGGAGTAAAGAGGTAAAAACCAATCCCGATTCCACTATGGCTTCCTCCAAATTTGTATGTTGCTGATACGTGTCCAAGTTCATGAAATAAACTGCTAATAATCATTATTACAAAATAGAAGGTAAAATATTCGACTGATATACTCTTTACATTTTTTAAAATTTCATTATAGTTTGTAATAAATGTAATTGAAGTAATAAGAAGACATACACTAATTAAAAATTTTAATGCATAATTTGAAAAAAGAAACAAAAAAGGCTTTGATAGTATTTTTGCCCTTTTAGCATTAATTACAATAAAATTTAACTTCAAATAAGAAGGCTGTTTCTTTACATCAAAATTATTTTCATTATTTTCTATAATGTTGTAACGGCCTAATTTATAATATAATAATTCATAAACTAATGCATTATCAAGCTGTGTTTCAAATGTGTTGTTAAATCTGTTTACGATTTGGGATATTTTACTATCATTATCTACCAATTTTAATAAATTGAACATTTGAGTACTAATCTTAAAATGAAAATTACTTTCAATAAGGGTAACTATATATTCATTATCTCTTTGAACAATGTCAATGTTAGGATTGATTTTTGGAACTAAATTATCATATGTAACCATTGTTATTATACGTTGTTAAAGTGTTTAGGACATAACTTGATGTAATTGTTTTGCTTTTGTATGGTTCATTTAGCTTTGGTTTAATAAAAGGAACTGCATCCCAGGAACCATCTTTTTGCTGTGTTTTATTTAGAAATGATATGCCTTTTGAAAATACAACATAATCCTTACTTGATTTCTTATATAACATAAGCGTACTCAAAGCGAAAGCTGTGCTGAGAGGATCTGTAGCAGTTGTTGAGGCAACAGACCAGCCTCCATCATTTTGTTGGTTTTTAATGATATAGTCTTTTGTTTTAAAAAGTATGTTAAGATATTTTTCAGTTAGGTTCGAATTATTTTTTAAGACTTCAAAACCTAGTCTTACACACAGCATTGTTCCATACTGCCATCCATAATACCATCTGGAATTCCAAAAAAAACCAGTTTCTATCTTTGAAAGAATATAATTTGTGCCACTTTCAATAACATCTTTATACTTTTCAAAATTATTAATACATAAAGCATATAGAAAATTTGCCATGACATCTATATCTGGACCAGATCCCCATTTTGTTTCATTAAATTCTTTTTGTGTCTTTTGGTTTTCGCTCTGATTTTCTTTCGGGATGATCCAGGTTTCAATACCGCCAGTTTTTTCATCATAACAGTCTTTAAGTAAAATTTTGATGCCCTCGAGACAATAATCTTCTAAAACATCAGTTCTGTCAGATTTGATGAAAACCTGCATCATTTGCCCTAAATCATCGGCATCTGGAGCTATTTCTTTGACGGAAGGGAAATAACTCCAACAGCCAACACCATTATTGTTTCTATTTTTAATAAGATAATTAATTTCATTGTTGATTACTGATGAAAAATCGATGGAGACATTAGTATTAATGTCAATTAAATTGTTGGTAATAATACCCCTCTGAAATATATCTGTTATATGCAGCTCTGTCTCATTTTTAAATCCTTCATAATCGGACAGAACCATTATATGCTTGGCTTCGGGGTAATCTTTTTCCCATTCTTTTATTAAATAATTAAGCCCAAGTTCAACTACAGAGTTTTTATCAAACGGATATTGAAAAGAGTTGATTTTTATTGGATTTTCTTTAAGCGAGGTTTTTGTCTTAATTATAGTTAAGTAATCATTTATACTTGAAATCGCAGATTTAGTTTCTTTTATTTTCCCGGAAATAGCCTTCAGCCATGTATTTTCGCCAGCATCTAATGCTGCAACTAAAGCTTTTTCAAAATAGGAGAGAGCTAAATTATATAAATCAGTGGCGGTGTTACTGATGTAAAATATTTTTTTGAGATCTTTAATATCTGTAAAATCCGTACCATTTTTGTTAATGAAGGTATAGACGGCAAAATTGAATTCCTTATTTGTATAGTCTTCAATAAAATCCTCTATATCGTCATTTATCTGAAAACCAATGGAGAAATATTTATGAGATTCCATTAATTTTTCATACTTCATTGTATCATTACTATCACTCAACAAAAACAATGCATCTAATGCAATTTTCCCTAAAGCAGATTTTGCATCGCACAATTTCTCATATTCATCTAAGGAAACTTCGGAGTTATGGAATATTTCTTTACCAATTTTTGAAGCGTTAAAAACTTCTTTTTTTCGAAGATTCCATAAACCCCAGAATTTTTTATTTAGCCCAAATAGACTAGTCAATATCTTTATCGCTTCTTCTAAAAATATTCCTGAAAGAAGTAAATTATTATGTTTTGTATCTTTGTCTAAAGAGGTGTCCAATAATAAAGAATAAATATAGCAGAGATAACCAGCGATATTTAAAAGTTTTACTTTTTCTTCGGAATCTTTGATTCTGAAGCTGTTTTGAAAAAGTGATGCATACTCGAGATAAAACTTTGGATTGTTGCCTAAGCTACAGCTTTTAAGAATTATCTCAATTGTTTCTTTGTCAAATGGAAGATCCTCCATATAGGAGATGAAATTCTGATGGTGTATTGGATTATTAATTTTCATTTGTTTGATATTTTACAAATAATTGAATCCCTAATCCCATATCATATTTTTCTTTTTTAGAGTTCCATTTTATCAGATTATTTGAACGTCTATAAACAGGTCCGCAGAAAACATTCGAGCTGAAATATATTATTTTCTTTTCTTTTGGATCTTGATTCTCTTTTTCAACAACATTTATACATTCAATAGAAACTAGAAAGTCATTTTCAAGTATTAGGTTATTACTTTTTATATCAATATCGACGTCACCAGTTTTTTCAACATCCATAATGATATCATCATTATTAAGTCTCACTTTTTCAATGTTCTTATCGTTTTCAGCATTATAAAAATTAATTCTAAAAGTTCCTTTTTTATACCCGAGTTCAGCAATTTCAAAATGAATTTTTTCTATTTTTATTTTTTTATTTTTTTGATTTTTGAAAAATTTGCCCACTTCTGCACCTAAATTTTTAGAAGAAAAACCAACAAGTACATGTTTGCTCAACGAATTGTTTCCAATTTTTTTTTCATCTGTAAATTTTAAAGTTTCAATTTTTACTTCGTCTAATTGAAAACCTATTTGTGTCATCACAATTTCAATTTCTGCATTTTTGACAGAAGTGTATGATTTGGTTTCATAACCAATATGCGAAGCAATAATTAGTATATTTTCTTGCAGTGTTTTGTTGTTGATTATGAAGTCACCATTTAAATCAGTGACTGTGCCGACAGAGGTGTCTGAAATTCCTATGTTAACATAAGGAATTGGTTTGCCAGTCGAGTCTATGCATTTTCCTCTAAGTTGTGAGATGCATAAATTTGATTTTAAAATTATAGCAGAAAGTATTAAAAATCTCTTCATCTATTTTTGGTTATTCTTGTGTAAAGGATATAATTAAACAACAACATTTTTAAAGTCAATATAAACTCTAAAAAGTTGTTGTTTATTAAGTATTATGCAAACATTTTCTAAAAGTAATTAATCGAAATGTACTGCTAAATTATTCAACCTCTTCTACTGGAGTATCTCCGCCGCAAGAACTCCCTGGGCAGTAAGTTATCCAGCCTTTCATTTCCAGACGGGCTTCTAATTCTTCTACTGAGAATTCAGTTAACAGGTTTTGTTCTCTTTTCATTTTTACTTTTTTTAAATTATTATTGTTGCTCTTCTACAGGGTGGCAGTGACTTGCATCGTCGCAAGCTTCAATTGACAGCCATCCTTTCATTTCCAAACGAGATTCTAATTCTTCTATTGAAAATTCGTTTACTAGACTTTGCTTTGCTTTCATAATTGGTTATTGCTTAGAAATTAATTGATTATGGGAGAACGAATGAAAACTATTCGATTTCTTAAACATTACTGTGGCTGCTCGCCTCCAGAACATTGATCTCCCGGACAGTCTCTAAGTGTAATCCAAGCAGTCATTTCAAGTCGACATTCTAATTCTTCGACTGAAAATTCATCCATTAATTTTTGATCTGTTTTCATTTTTATATTTTTAAAATTATTATTGCTGTTCTTCTACCGGATGACAATGACTTGGGTCATTACAAGGCGCTATTTCCACCCACGCTTTCATTTCTAAACGTGATTCTAATTCTTCTATAGAAAAATCTTTTATCAATTCTGGATTCATTTACTTTAAATTTTTAATGGTTAAACTATTTTAATACAGCTTTGTAATTGGCCAATTACGGTTTTAATAGAAATGTATAATTCTTTTATCAAATCATACCTAGAGAGCTTCCGAATTCAAAACTATTGTAAGTACTTACAGATTGCAACTGTTGTATGTCGAGATTCGGGAATTTCGACATGTAATTCAGGAATTTATGGTAAAATTGATTTTAAGTTGTTTAAAATCAATTTTTTGTATGATGTAGGGTAATGACTTATTTGTTCTGATTTTCAAGTGTTTACTATAGAATTAGATTTTAATTTGATAAAAAGTGGAAAAGAATAATTATATTTTTTTAGGAATCAGTTTTTTTAAAAGACCAAATACTAAGTAAAAAAATAATAACGGAATAAATAGTTTACCTAATTCGGCTAAAGAAAAATGTGAGTTTGATGCAAATAGGTTTGCCGCAAATTTTTTAATATTTTGAGGAAAGTACAAAATTGAATCTGGATTTTTTATAACTACGAAATATAAAAAAAACACAATAAAACAAATACAGATCAAGCCGTATACTAATAAAAAGTAATCCATTTTTTGCCAATTTGTTTTTGATTTGAAAATATGTTTTATTCTTAAAAAACCGTGAAACATTAAATTTGGCTTTTCAAGTGCATCAGATAAAATCCAATATCCATCACTTCGAGCAAACGGATTTAAACTATGCAGTATTGATATAGAAAAGATGCAAGCCAGAATAATTAAGGTTTGATAATTAAAAATTAAACCTAATACAATTAAAAAAACAACATATATGATTTCAAAATACATTCCAGCCATGTTTACAATAATCCGTTCCTTTTTAGGTAACTTCCAGATATCAGTTACATCAGCAAAATATACAGGCATAAATAAATAGAATCCGCCACCTATGCCACCATGTCTGGCGCCATAATAATTTGCTGCAGATGCGTGGCCAAATTCATGAAATGTAACGCCAATAAAACTTAATAGAAAAAGAAAAAGCCATTCGGACTTTGCCATGCTGGAATGCATTATTTGATTATTGAAGAAATAAAAACTAAATGCTAATGTAATGACTGATATAATCAGGACACTTATTAAAATCCTTGGCAGAAATAGAAATTTTAAATATTTAGTTAATTTAGAAGCTGTTTTTTCGCTTATAACAATGAAGCTAAGTTTTAGATAAGCAGGCTTAAGATCTGGTTTTATTTGGATATCTGGACTTTCTATAATTCCAAATTTTGCTAATTTCTGATATAAAAAGTCATAAGCAAAATCGTAGGTTACAATTGAATCGTATTTTGTATTATATTCAAGAATAATTATTTCTAAACTTTTCTGGTTATCTATAAGTTGCAAAAAACAATATAAATCCTGAGAAATTCGTACCCTATGGTCATAGACCGTTTGATGAATAAAATAATCATTTTTATTGATAGGGTTAAATGTAATTTCTTTAGAAAGTATCGGAATCAGATCTGGTGTCATAAACGGATAAGGATTTAAGAATTGATGAGGTTGTAAAGAGCCTGTTGAACTCTTTTGCACGAACATTTAGTCCATAATTTGCAATAGGAAAATGATAGTCAACAGGGCTTGCATCTCGTGAATCGGGAATCTGCAATGCATTTGAATTTTCCCAAGAGCCATCTGTAAATTGATTTTTAAGTAAAAAAGTAATTGTTTTCTCTATTTGTAAATCTAAGCTACCATCTTCTTTCAATAATAAAATCTCTAAAGCCAGACCTGTATAAAAAAAGTTCTCTCCATAGCTGTCTGAAAAGCTTCCGTTTGGGTTTTGTTTTATTTTTACTTCATTAATAATAAAGTCCAGTTTTTCATTTTCCTTTATCAAAAGATATGTTTTTGCCAAATAGTAGTACGTGTATATATCATTTGTCCACCAATAAGATTTGGTTTTATCATTAAAGTTTATGTCAAAATAGGTCTTGATTTTTGTATAAGATTCACTTTTTGAATCTTGATTTGCTAAAAGATAAAAGCTTACTGCGCTCACACAGTTATGATTTGACAGCCATCCAGTTACATCAGTTATGTATTGGTCATTGAGGGCATCTATTAAATTGCTGTTTTGAGAGTAAGTTGAAAACGCGCCTTCAGTTCTTTGAAATGTTTTCCATTTGGACAGAAGCTGTTTATCGATAATTTTATCGTTAAAGAAATAAGATAAAAAAACAAAATTTGTAGAATCAGCATCTTCAATCCATGTTGTGTTGTAACTCCAAAGCTTCAAAGTAGGATTGCTGCTTAAAAATAGAAAAGCTTTTGTTATTTCATCTGTGAAAACAAGTTTCAATTTTGAGCTTTCTGAAATCTTAGACAAAATAAAAGCTGTAGACCATGTATTGCTTATTCCTCCCTGATTTACGTATTCGCGCCATGTACCATTTTCCTGCTGTTTTGATTTTAAGTAACCGACGGCTGTATTGATGCTTTACTGAATAGAAATATTAGCAACTTTTTTAGTGGAAAGATTTATTTCAGAAGTTAAAATTTCCAAATAAGTATCAATTTCTATAATTGCTGTTTCAAAAGTTCTTTTTGTATCCAGTAAGATTTTTTTCCATTTTGGCACATGAATTTTCTGAACAGTTTTTAATGCTTTCTCACAATATTCAATCCCGAGTTGATACATTTTTTTTGAAATGCCTCTTATGTATAAATATTTTTCTAAAATTTCGGGGTCATTAATCGGTATATTCTGTTCATTAAGGAGATAAATTGCCCAGTTAAATTGCCCTTTATTCAGATCTTCCTTAAAATCTTGGATGTCATCATTCAGTTGAAAGGCTGTAGAAAAATAGGCATGTGAAAGCAGCAGCTGTTCATGTAAAGTATTGTCTTTTGCGTCAAGACTAAATAAACAGTCAATAGCGACCTTTCCAAATGAGGACTTTTTATCTGCTAAAACTTCATATTGGTCAAGTGTGACTATTTGTTTTTTTACAAGTTCTTTTTCTAGAAAAATGGCTTCTAAATATTCATTTCTGCGTGCGTTCCAAAATTTCCAGAAATTGTTTTCGATTCCGTAAACAGAAGTCAAAATTTTAATGCTTTCTTCTTGACAAATGGTTATTAACGAAAATTTTGACAGCTCTTTTTCATCTATCAAACTGTCTGTAAATAGTGTAGCCTGATAATAAAGAAAACCTGCAATATCGAGTAAATTCAATTCTTTTTCTGATATAGAAAATGCAGTTGCAAATAAAGAAGGATAATGCTGGTAATAAATGGGATTTTTTTTTATAAAATCTTCATCCAGTATGCTGTTTTTTACATTATTAGGAATATTTAAACGCTGAATATAAGTATGGAATTTCATTTTTATTTATTTTCTATAAAATCAATTTCTGATTTACTTAAAATGATGGAGTTTGTACTCATAATGGTTTTAGAAGGTAAATTTTGATATATTGGTTTTGATAGGTCAATCAAACCATCATTATTTACTTTGTTTACGTTGGTTTCATTAAGAACATAAATTGAGTTTTCAAAAAGAGACGGATGTGTTATATTATCATATGAAATTGAACCTTCTATTTTAGCTTCAAAAGTCTTTAAGGACCATACATTGCTTATTGTTTTATAAAATGTTAATCTTGTTGCTGTACTTTTTGTTTCGTTAACAGATTCTTTTTGATTCTCTTTAATATTCTTTTTCACCAAGTTATTTTTGTATTCTGTAATGGTTGTAAAATCTAATATTGCTCTTGATTTTTTATCAAAAGTAATCTTGCCTCTAGAGCGATTAGAAATTTCTTTAACAGTGTCCCATTCCGATTCAAATGATACAATGATTTGATCAGGAGGTGATTGCTCGACCGTACTGACAATGTTTTTATTGTATTTTATGAAATTTGAGAGATAAGTATTGAGGTAGATGGAGTTAATTAAAGAATTTGGAACTATATATCCGCTTTTATTTTCATTAATGCGAGGTACATCAACATATATATTCAGAGGAATGTTTTTATTGTAATCAATTGTCCCTAATCTTAGTTTTATATCGCTATTGTTTTGAAGTCTATAAGTTTTGTCCCACCAATTTACTTTTGTTAAGATTAATCTCTTGAGTTGATTATCAATCAAAACCGTTTCTTTAAAATTACATTCTTTTTCAAATGGAGTATTGGGGTATAATTTTTCATAATTATCTAATACATATTGCAAAGCTTTATTAAGATTGAAAGATTTTATCACAATTTCATCTAATTGAACCATCGAAGACGACATAAAAATAGTATCAGAAATGATTAGTTTTTCAGCATCTAAAATGACATCTTCGAAGCCTAAACTGGATATTTTTATTTGAGAATTTTTAATAGTAATTGATGCTTTACCCTCGGTGTTGGTTAATGTTCCTTCATTTAAGTCAATATAAGTAATGTTTGCATTCTCAATGGGAGCTTTGGTTTTTTCATCAAAAACGAATAGTGTTTTATTTTGCGTAATTCCAACTTGAAATACAAATAAAAAGATAATGATAAGAGATGGTTGTTCAGATTTAAACATTTTCATAAATAGTCTGATAAAAGTTAAAAAGGGAATAAAAAATATTCCCTTTAGCTGAAAGTATTAAAAAAATATTACAAATCAACAACTACATGAATGCCTGTGCCTTCATAAGAGGCACCAATTTTTGCGCTGTCTATCCATTGAAATTCATATCTTTTTTCTAATTCTTCTACTTGAAATTTTTCGATTAATTGATCTTCTGTATTCATATTCAATTTTTTAGTTTAATTAATAATAGAGATTTTTAATTCAGGACGATGACTATACATCCATTTCCCATTTAATAGTTCCAGAGTCTGTTTTTATTGTTCCTCCAACACTATCGACCCATGCAAATTCATATCTTTTCTCAAGCTCTTCTACTTGAAACTTTTCGATTAATTGATTTTCTAGGTTCATAATTGTTATGTTTTTAGTTGTTAAACATTCTGTTGATTTAATTTACAAAATTGCTCAGTTTTTTTGGGGTTACTTAACAGCTGAATCAGTCCCTTTGTAATTGGCCAATTACAATTAAGAAAACAAAATATTTATTACGGTGACGTCAAACTGAAAAACACTTTATTTTCTTTAATTCAAAACTAGATAAATTGTAAAATGCTAGCAAACGGGATATAACGAGATTCAGGAATTTCGATATGTAATTCCTGAATTATGATTTTTAATTGATTTGCAGTAAGTTTTTTTTAAGATTCTTTTTATTAATTTTTACTTTTAAAACTTACTTTTGTCGGAAATTAAAAGCTATACCACTCTCAAAGAATTCAACAAATTTATTTTACTATTATTTTCTTTGTAAAAAATAATCCTATGATTTTAATCCGATTTTTTAATATCTATTTGCTTCTTTTAGTTTCAGTTTGTGTATCTGCACAAGAATCAAAAAAAGAACTTATTGAATTGACTTATAATCAATTAAATAAGCTTTATTTTGAGAACCAGAACAATGCTAGCAAACAGCTTTTATTTTCGAATGCTTATATGGCAAAGGCAGAAAAAGAGAATAATAAAATTCGAATAGCACGCGCTAATTACCTAATGGCATTATTGTATTATAAAACTGATAAAGAAACTGCCATTAAATATTTAGACAGCGTAATTAAATATTCTAAAAATAGTGGCGATAAATATTTCCCTACCGCGGCTTATTGCGAAAAAGCGGATTTTCTTAAAAAGCAATTTAAGTTTAAAGAAGCAATGGATAACTATAAACTTGCAGAAAAAACAGCTCTTAAAACAAATATTGATTATTATTATGTTGTACGAAATTATATAGGTACTGCAAAATCTGAAGATTTAGGAGAATATAAAGAGGCGCTTGAAATATATAGAGAATGTTATGATTATTATAAAACAAAAGATTTCAGATCTCAAGAATATGCTAGTGAATATCAGGATGTAATTTTTGGACTCGCAGACTGTTATAAGTCATTGCAAAATGTTGATTCGACAACTTATTACAATAAGCTTGGATTCAAAGAATCAACAATTACAAGAAATGAATATTTGAGAAGTGTTTTTATGCTAAACGAAGGAGCAAATCAGGTGTTAAGGAAAAACTATCCTGCAGCGCTTGACAGCATCAATAACGCTTTGCCTCAAATGATAAAAGACAATGATATGGGAAATATTTTAGCCGCTTATTTTTATTTAGGAAAGACGTATGAAGGGCTTGGAAAAAAAGAAAGTGCAGTAGATAACTATTTAAAAGTAGATTCAATCTATTTGAAAACCAATGAAATTACGGAGGAATTTACAGATGGATATCCATATCTTATTGCGTATTATAAAAATAAAGGAGACAAAGAAAATCAATTACGATATATTTCTAAATTTATGTCAATTAACAATCTATTGCAAAAGAAATATAGAAGTTTTAATAAATTAGTAAAAAATGAATACGATATACCTCATTTAATTTCTGACAAAGAAAATCTTATTACATCTTTAAAAAGGGAAAAAGTAAATTTTTATTGGGGGATTGGAACATTAGTGTTAGGCATTATGGCAATTTCAGTATTTGGCACTTATCAATTTCAGCTTACTAAGAAATATCGAATTCGATTTGAAAAACTGATGCGAGAGTCTACAATTAAGGACTTGCCAAAAACTAGCAATGAATTAAAACAGAATAAAATAAATGATTCCAAAAATGAGGAAATTGGAATTGGAGAAGAGTTAATTTTGCAGATTTTAGAAAAACTAAATTGTTTCGAGCAAGAAAAAGGTTTTCTAAAATCAGATATATCTGTACAATCCCTATCTGCACTTTTTCAAACCAACAGTAAGTACTTATCTAAAATAGTGAACACGTACAGAAATAAAACATTCGTACAATATATAAATGACTTACGTGTAGAATGTGCAATTGAAAATTTGAAAAAGGATAAGAAGTTAAGAAAATACACTATTCAAGCACTTGCTTTAGAATTCGGATTCAATAATTCGGAATCCTTTTCCGCTGCATTTTATAAAAAATCAGGATTAAAGCCTACATATTTTATAAAACATGTAGAAGAATTGCAGAAAAAATAAGTTGTTAAAATACAGTGCAATACATTTTATTAATTGCCAAAATTCAGGAATTTCGATAAATTCAAAATTTAATTTTAACCTTCCATTGGTCTAACAATTTATATTTGCATCTAATCTTAAAACAGAAAAAAAATGAAAATTAGAAAAGAAAAAAAAGAAGTCAAAAAATTTGACTTGGACAAAATGGAAGTAGCACGATTAAAAAATATGCGTGTAATTACTGGTGGTGATGGAGACGATCCTATTGATACAAACCATAACAAGGCAGGTTCTTCAAATAGATGCCAACAAAATGATTAATTTAAAATAGTATGAGGTCAATCTTTTTATGTTTTTTTGCTGTATTCTTATCAATAGGTTGCAAAAGTAAAAGAGATTTAAATGCTCCCAACTTCAAAAATGTTTCTACTAAAACAGAATTATCACCGTCAGAACTTAAAAACTGGTATCAAAAAGATTATATTTTAGACGGAATCCCTGGAATTTCGGTAGATAAATGGTACAATAAAAACAAAAAGAAACCTAAAAATACTGTTATTGTTGCCATTATTGATACACAAATAGATATTAATCATGAAGATTTACAGGGACAGCTGTGGAAAAACCTAAAAGAAATACCGGATAATAACATTGATGATGACCAAAATGGTTATGTTGACGATGTTAACGGCTGGAGTTTTACCGGCACCAAGAACGGGGGGTATGTTGTCTGGAATAATTATGAGTATGTCAGAATTATTAGGGAATGGGGACCGTTATTTAAAGATAAAGACGAAAATGAAATTGCAGTTCAAGATTTAGCACAATACAAAGAATATGTAAGAGCTGAACAAATGTTTAAATCTAAAGAAAGATATTATAAGAATTGGCATAAATCTCTTGTTCATAATATAGCGGTATTCCCTCTGGTAAAAGATACCTTAAAACATTTTTTCCCTAATGAAGATTATACATATAAGCAATTGGACAGCATGTATAAGAAATATAAAATCAATGATAAAACTTATAAACAGAGACGGGATTCCAATGACAGAGACTTAGGAGCTTTGATTGATTACATGATGGGGAATTTTGAGGTCAATGAAAAAACTCTTAAAGATATTACGGATAAAAAAATACAACTAGATTCAGTACTATTAAAAAATTTAAACGTTCAATATGATGAACGATTATTAATAGGGGATAATCCAAATATTCTGGAAAAAGGATATGGAAATAACAATATCAGTAATAATAAAGCAGGACACAGACCAATACAGGATCACTGTACAAAGATGGCTGGAATAATTGGAGCAAACCGCACTAACAAGATTGGTGTAGAAGGTATGGTGCAAAATGTAAAAATAATGCCTCTTAATATATCACCGTCTGGAGATGAGCATGATAAAGACATTGCTATGGCAGTACGTTATGCAGTAGATAATGGTGCAAAGGTAATAAACATGTCTTTGGGAAAAGAATTTTCAATGCATAAAGACTGGATTTTTGAGGCTTTCAAATATGCAGAGAGGCACAATGTTTTGATAGTTCACAGCGCAGGAAACAGTTCGTCAGATATTGATATAAATCCTGTATATCCAAATGATATTGCTTATGACGGAACTTCCGAGGTTTGCGGTAATTTTATTAATGTAGGTTCGACCACTAACAAATTGAACCAATTTTTGGTATCAGATTTTTCTAATTATGGTAAAAAGAATGTTGATTTATTTGCTCCGGGAGAAGATATTTATACTGCCGCCTCTGGTAACACTTATAAATTTGATTCAGGGACATCGATGGCAACGCCTATGGTATCGGCTACAGCTTCATTGATCTGGACTTATTATCCTAAACTCACCGTTCAGCAAGTGAAACAAATTATTCTGGATTCAGGAACAGCTTATAATTTAGAAGTACTAGTCCCTGGAACAAAAGACAAAAAAGTGCCATTTTCAGAATTATCTAAATCAGGTAAGGTCTTAAATGTTTATAATGCTATGAGCTTAGCTGAAAAAGTGAACCAAGAGAAAAAATGATATCGAATGCTAAGATTTTATTCTTCGATGATTATGTGTTAAGAACTCCGTTGTTTCCATTGTCTTTATATCTTGACACAGTAGAAAATTATTCTATAGAGAAAGCAAAACGACATTATCAGAATCCTCTAGTTAGAGAGGCCATCAACTTGGCTTCTCCGGATTTGAAAAGGGAATTGGATAAATGGGTTAAAATAGATTCAAATCTAGCCGTTAAAAAAGCAATAAAGTTAGAACTTACATTTCTAAAATATTTAGCAAGAATGTCTTCCAGATGCACGCCATTTGGTCTGTTCTCAGGTTGTTCTATGGGGAGAATAGCTGACGAAACGAGAATCATTCTGGAGGATTCTGAAAGTTTTAGACGTTTTACTCAATTTGACATGCAATTTTCGATACTGCTGCTTCAGGAATTTTCGAGAAAAAAAGAAGTAATGCCGCATTTAAAATTTTATCCAAATAATAGTATTTACAAAATTGGAGATTTTTATCGCTATATAGAATATAAAAGTATAGAGACGAAGCGGGAACATAGTATTTCGGCATTAAAAAAGTCTGCTACATTGATGGCATTGCTTAATGTCGCACGACAAGGAATGACTATTCAAGAAATGGTCGCATTTTTATCGGATGACGAGGATGAAAAACAAGAAGCCCAAAAATATATCTTAAAGCTTATTGATTTTCAATTTTTAGTAAGCGAGTTAGATGCAGTCTGTACAGGAAATAATGATTGGGACAGAATACTTGGTGTTTTGAAAAAGATTCCGGAACAAGAGAAAGAATATCGGATATTAGAAAAAACGTTAAGACAGCTTTGTTCTTTGGATGAAAAACTGGTCCCTTTCGAAAATACCTATCAGGAGATTAAAAACAATATTAAACAAATCGGACTTGACTTTAATGAAAAATATCTTTTCCAAGCAGATTTGAATGTAAGTACCACTGTAAACACTTTAAACAAAAATATTTCCCAAAAAGTTCTTCAGGCAATTGAGTTTTTAAATGGTATTCAGACTAAACAGAAATTTAAAAACCAAGAAAATTTTAAAAAAGCATTTATTCAAAGATATGAGGGAAGAACAATGCCATTGACAACCGTTCTAGATACAGAAATAGGCATTGGCTATCTTCAAAATCATGATATGAAGGACACTCATGAAATCTTAGAGTTTCTTTCAGTTAAGCCTAAAGAAAATGATAGTAAAAATGAATTCTGGACATCTTATGATTTAGTTTTACAAAAAAAAATGCATGAGTGTATATTAAAAGGAGGGACAGAAATTATTTTGAATGAAAAAGATTTTCCAAATTTTAGTAGTGATTTTAGTAATGCTCCAGCCACCTTTTCGGTGATATTTGAAGTTTTAGATCAGGAGAAAGTCGTAATCGAATCATCAGGAGATATAAGTGCTGCCAAACTCTTAGGGCGCTTTTGTAATGGCAATCTTGCCATTGACAAGTTAACTAGAGAGATTATACAAAAAGAAAAAGTTTTTTATGAAGACCAGATAATGGCTGAGGTTGTTCATATTCCTGAATCTAGGACAGGAAATATTTTACGCCGACCTGTTTTACGAAAATATGAAATTAGTTATCTGGCAAAATCTGGTGTGGTCCAAAATGATACTATTAGTTTAGATGATTTATGGGTTTCTGTAGAAAATGACACCATAATGCTAATTTCAAAAAGACACAATAAAAAAATAATTCCTTGTTTATCAAACGCTCATAATTTTTCTAACAATTCATTACCCCTTTATCATTTTTTATGCGATTTACAATCGCAGCATTTAAAGCCAATTTATTCTTTTGATTGGGGAGTCTTGAAGAATCATTATGCATTTTTTCCAAGGGTAACTTATCATCATACTATTTTATCAAAAGCTAAGTGGATTGTTAAAAGAGAAGAAATCATAAGCTTTTTTAGACTGAATGATAAACCGCTTACAGAAGAGTTTTTAAACTGGCGGTCACAAAGAAATATACCTCGATATGTGAATTGGGTAAATTATGACAATACACTTTTGTTTGATTTACAAACTCAAATCGGAGTAGACTTATTCTTGAATTCAGTTAAAAACAGGCAAGAAATAGTTTTAGAAGAATTTTTGTTTGCAAAAAATTCTGTAGTGCAAAATGAAAATGAAAATAGCTATTGTAATCAATTTATACTATCGTTTTACCGCGAATAAAAATGGAAAGAAATTTTTGTTTGGGCAGTCAGTGGCTATATTATAAAATTTATACAGGTGTAAAAACAGCTGATTATATTTTAGTCGAAAAGCTTGCACCTGTAATATCTTACCTAGAAAAAAAGAAAAAGATTAAAAAGTGGTTTTTTATTAGATACAGAGACCCCGAAGAACACCTTAGAATTCGCTTTCTAATGGATGATGTTGATGATGTAGGTGTACTTATAAAATCTTTTTATCCTGTTTTTAAGGAGCTTATGGATGAAAATGTTATTTGGAAAATTCAGACAGATACTTATGAAAGAGAAATAGAGCGATATGGAAAAGAAACAATGTCCGATTCTGAATTTCTTTTTTGGAAAGACAGTGAGATGATTTTAAAATATCTGAATCTAAAAAATACTTTTATTGAGAAAGAAACACCTCTTTTTTTCAGTTTTTTAATGATCGAGTCTTTATTAAACTTGTTCAGTTTGTCAAATTGGGACAAATTGGTTTTAATGAATAAACTTCAGACTGCTTTCAAGGAAGAATTTGGAATTGATAAACTCCAGAAAAAAGAAATGGATGCAAATTACCGATTGTTATATCCGCAAATTAAGCTTTTTTTGGAATTTTCGAACCAAGATGATTTTCCTGAAATTTTTGCTATTGTCAATAAAAAAGGAAATATTATCAAAAAAAAGACTTTTGAAATAATGAAGAAAATTCAGATTCCTTTGTATGACTTTTTATCAAGTCATATTCATATGATGATCAACAGGCAATATACTTCAAAGCAAAGAGTTTATGAACTTGTTATCTATGATCATTTACATCGATATTATAAAACCTTAGTTTACAAAAAATAGGGTTTCTGTCGCATCTGTTTGATGAGTGGAGTTTTCTTCAAAAATGCTAATGAAAAACAAAATGAATTTACAAATAATTTGCCATTTTAAATTTTGTGGCAAAATCCTGGCGCTTAAGTCTTAACTTTTTAAAATCAAATTCTTCTCTGCTGAGGTTTGAATGGCGAGCGTTCAGATGATGAAACATATTCTTTCATTTATTAGTTATGTTTTTTTACTCAATATCTGATTACTTAGCGATAAATTAGATTTATTTTGATATTTATACTGTTAATTTCGAAGAAGGAAATTAAATTCTTAAAAGATGAACTGGGAACTATAGCAAGAAAAGATATTAAATTGATTTACTATTACATTTTGTAGGACAGCCCTTACAATGCAGATAACTTTATTATAGATTTACAAAATAGTATATTTAATATCACTCTTAGATCATTAATAATAAGTTAGTGATTATAAGAAAGAAAAAAAATATTTTACCTACTGTGGAGAATTTCTTTCTGCAGTAATTTTGTACATCTTTTGTACACATCTTTACTCCTTAAGTCTTATAGGTAAAAGAAAGTTAGATATTGCATCGAAATAATTGTTGTTTCTTTAACTTTTTAATACTTTCTTTTACTTGACTACCAGTGAAATAAGAATGTTTTGACCTTCTTATATCTTTAGTTTGTACATATGTAACACAAATGATTCAAAGTCAGCATGCTTATTATCACCAATAAAAAAATGGCGCCAATTGTCTTCAATTGGCGCCATTTGACTGTTGAGTGACGGGGACAGGACAAATTTCAACATTTTTTATGGTTGATTTGAAGAAATCGGCTTACTACGGGTAGTGTCTGTCTTTCATTGGCGCTGTAAATTTGGTCTGGATGTCCTGTTGGGATTGTTGGAAAAATTTATTTGATTAAGAATATTAGATTCTATAGATTCGCAAAACTTCTAAAGATTGTATTGCTTTAAAAAACTTCAAAGTTGACCCGTTCTATTTTTGATAGGAGCATTAAGTTTTTGAGTAACCAAATTATCAACTTTATTTAGATAGGATATGAATCTAAAATTATGGCTTTTCTTTATAGTATTTACTACCAATTTGTCAAATTCACAAACACAGGAGGTTAAAATAGACAGCCTTCTTAAAGCTTATGGTCGTCTAAATAAATTTAACGGAACCGCTTTAGTAATTGAAAAGAGACAGAAAATATATGAAAGGAGTTATGGTTACAGTGACAAAACTCAGAATAAATTAATTTCATCTCAAAGTGTTTTTCCCATTGGCTCTCTCACCAAGCCATTTACGGCATTATTGATTCTTAGATTGTTTGATGAACATAAGATATCTATTAACGAACCCGTCAGCAATTTTGTGGAGGACTTTCCGAATGGTAAAGAAATCACAGTCAAGCACCTTCTTACCCATACCTCCGGACTTTTTGAATCGCTCGATGATCCAATATACCGAGAACAGTTATATACAACTCGTCAATTCAGCAGTAAAGAGAAAATGCTGTTCTTCCGAGATAAACCTTTAGAGTTCACTCCAGGAAGCAAATTTAGCTATTCAAATTCCGGTTATGATTTATTGGGGATTATTATTGAAAAAATTTCAGGAATGACGTATGAAAAATGCTTAAATAAATATATTCTAAAACCGTTAAAAATGACTAATACTGGACTAGTTTACAGTGCGGTAAAAAATGAAAAGAAAAAGGTAAAAGGATATACATATTTATCTAAGACGAAACACAAGGAAGCAAAATTCTGGAATCCCTATCTTTCATTTTCTTCAGGGGCTATGTACAGTTCTTTAGAAGATTTGCAAAAATTTTATAATGGTCTGAAAAATTTTAAAATTGTTTCAAAAGAAAGCTTTGATGCAGCAACAACGCCATTCAAGGAAGGCTATGGTTATGGCTGGTTTATTGATAAAATTGGAGGCGATGAAATTGTTGACCATGGCGGAAATATTGAAGGATTTACCAGTTATTTTTTGATGAACCTTAAAAATGATATTTGTGTTATTTTATTAAATAATATTACTTCTCAGTCATTGGAAAGAATCGGTAATTCTATTTATAAAATTGTTACCAATAAACCTTATGTAATACCGAAGCCTAAAGAAGAGATAATAGTAAAACCTGAAATATTACAGAATTATACAGGAGAATATGAAGTATCAGCGAATTACATGGCAGAAATTACCTTTGCGGAAAACAGTTTGTTTCTGCAGATTAATAAGGAAGGAAAATTAAAATTGTCAGCCGAAAAAGAAAATCTTTTTTTCATAAAGGATGAATACATTACGGTTGAGTTCAATTTGAATCAAAACAATATATATGAATTAAAAATTAAGGAAGGTCTCTCAACAAAAACGGGTGATAAAATAAAATAAAAATTGATTTAAAGTTACCTTATTTAATAGTATAAAAGAAAAAATGGGGCTCTGTCGCATCTGTTAGATAACTATTATATTTATACCTTAAAAATACAATAAATGAATCCTCAGGTCATTGTTATCCCAAAGCTGTTATTTTGCAGGCTGTTTAGTCAGTGGTTTTTAAGAATATTTGAGCGTTTTTTTGTTAAAATTTGTACCTCATTTGTATCTATGTTTTACATCTTTACAGTAGTGTTTAAAAAGTTGGTGATATTTGATTTTGAAATTCTAACGTTTTGAAATTGAACAAATTTTAGAAATAAATAATTTAAAGAGGAGGCTGTCTCAAAATGAGGCAGCTTTTTTGTTTATGAAAATTATTACACGAAAAAAAATAATTAGGGTTTTTCTAACTCGACGTTAAATATGATTTTATATTTTTTAAAATGCTAACGCGAGCATTTTGCTCGTGAACAATTTCCTCTATATGGGTAAACAAGACTTCTGATTTTGATAATGCGAATGCTTATATACATATTTCTTTGGAAGAAAAGAGATATACAGGCAGTTTATGTTATTCGTCCCGTAAGTAATTGCAATATGACCCGTATTATTGATCAGGGAAGAGCTTATGTTTGTGTAGTGCAATAACGTTTTTTTCTTGGCCGTATAATGTCATATTTTTCTAAACTATTTGTAACAGCTTTATTTTAAATATCAGTTATGAAACAAAGTATACCGTTGTATTATTTTTATTTATTTTTCTTTGTCTTATCACAATCTTGGAGTGCAACGGTTAAGGATACAGTAACGGTTTCATTAGAAGGCTCAGCCGATTTTATTTCGATTCAGGAAGCCATTACCGCTTGCGGTGCTTTTCCGTCTAATCCGAAAACTATTTTTATTAAAAAAGGGATTTATAAGGAAAAAATCATAATCGATTCTTTTAACAGTAATATCTCTCTTATTGGAGAAAATAAGGACCAGACCATAATTTCATTTAACAACTATAATGGTCAGCCTAATATTGGCACTTTTACAAGTTATACTTTAAAAATATTAGCCGATAATATTAGTCTTCAAAACATAACAATAGAAAATACAGCAGGTGCTGTGGGACAGGCTGTGGCACTGCACGTTGAAGGAGATTATTTTAAAGCCTCCAATTGTAAGTTTCTAGGCAATCAAGATACTTTATATACAGCGGGAGAAAATAGACGCCACTATTTTAATAATTGTTATATAGAAGGCACAACGGATTATATTTTTGGTTCGGCTATCGCTGTTTTTGATAATTGTACTTTATATAGTAAAGCCAATTCGTATATCACAGCGGCAAATACTTCTAAAAACAGTAAATACGGTTTTGTCTTTTTGAACTGCAAGCTTTTGTCAGCACCGAGTGTTCGTAAAGTATATCTCGGACGTCCTTGGCGTGAATATGCAAACGTTATTTTCTCTGGTTGTTTTATGGATGCGCATATTCGTGCAGAAGGCTGGCATAACTGGGGAAAACCTTTTAATGAAAAAACAGCTTATTATGCAGAATATGCTAATTACGGACCGGGAGCCTTGACAAATAAACGCGTCAAATGGTCGCATGTCCTTTCTGCTGAAGAAAATCGTAAACTCACTTTTGATGTTATTTTTAAAGTTGAAAATCAATGGTTGCTCAACTCTGCACTACCTTAAAAAAACAAAGCATTCTTATTTAGTATTACAGTATCCCCCCTAAAATTTCTTTATTAAAAAAGACAAATTAAAATGAAAAACATTGCATTGGTTTTGCTCTTCGTAATTTCTGCAAACACAGCTTTTAGCCAAGAAATTATACCGCTTTGGGAAAAAGGAAAGATGCCTAATTCTAAAGGGATGAAATTAAATAAAATAGAAGATCGTGAACGCATAACTCAGGTTGATAATCCGTCGATATATGCGTTTTTTACTTCGAAAGAAGAAAACACTGGAGCAGCAGTTTTAATTTTTCCTCCCGGCGGATATAAAAAACTGACTTATAATATTGCGGGATTTCAATTGGCAAAATGGTTCAACACTTTTGGAGTAAACGCCTTTGTTGTAATGTATAGGCTTCCCACTTCGCCTGATTTGGTAAATTCGGCGTTCGGACCAATTACGGACGGGCAGAGAGCCATTAAAATTATTCGGAGTAATGCATCAAAATGGGGAATCGATTCTAATAGAATAGGAGTAATGGGAGCGTCTGCAGGCGGAGGTTTAACAGCCAATCTTGCCACCATTACTACTGACTACGCCAAAGCTAAAGATGACTTGGATTCTGTAAGCATACAGCCGAATTTCCAAATTTTGGTTTCTGCAACCATAAGCATGAAACAGAATGCCCACAAAGGAAGTTACGAAGCTTTATTGGGAACAAATCCAGACCTCAAAAACGAAGAGCTTTTTTCGGGCGAATTAAACGTTACCGCTGCTACGCCACCTGCATTTGTTATTTGTGCGGCTGATGATCATGTGGTAAATCCGCTCAATAGTATTCAATATTATCAGGCGCTTTTAAAAGCCAATGTAAAAGCGGCGTTACATATTTTTCCACAAGGAGACCACTCAATCGCGCTTCGCAATAATCCGGGTTCAACGGAATTATGGACAACTTTGTGCGAAGCTTGGTTAAATGAAATGGGTTTTCTCACTAAACCGCAGCAATGATTTGTGAATTCTAACTAACTATCGGCAAGCACTTGGCTTGCAAAACCAAATTAACAACTTTCCAAAGATTTAAATTATGAAAAAATCATTTTACAAATGGGCCGTTTTTATGGCTTGTATCATACTATTGCCAAATTGCCTATTAGCACAAAAAGACAAGATTACCGTAGCCATAGACGGAAGCGGTGATTATGCTAAAATTCAAGATGCTGTTAATGCTGTGCCAGCCGAGAAGGCAGAACGTACTGTTATTTTTATAAAAAACGGATTATACAATACCGAAAAAATCATTGTTCCTGCTGATAAAAAAAGAATAACTTTTAAAGGAGAAAACCGTGAAAAAACGATTCTGAGTTATCATATTTTTGATTGTACTGGCGGTTTAAACAATAAATGTCCAGCGGAGGATGCTGCTAAATGGGAAGGGCAGAATATTAGAACTTCAGCTTCGGTAACGATTCAGGGAGATGAGTTTAGAGCCGAGAATATAACCTTTCAAAATACCGCTGGACCTGTTGGACAAGCTTTAGCTGTTTTTATTACCTCAGATAAAAATACTTTCATTAATTGTAATTTTTTAGGCTATCAGGACACCATGCTTCTTGGAAAAGATGGTACGAGAAGCTACTTTAAAAACTGTATGATTTTAGGAAGAACGGACTATATCTATGGTGGCGGAATAGGTTATTTCGACCGCTGTGAAATCAGAAGTTATGGTGGCGGGTGGATAACGGCTCCGAGTACGCCTAAAGACCAGAAATACGGTTTTGTGTTTAATAAATGCAAGCTGACTTTTATTGAAAACAGTCCTCGTCCTAAAGACGACAAACAGCCTTTCAGTCTTGGACGTCCTTGGCATAATTACCCTAAAGTGGCTTGGCTGAATTGTGAAATGCCAAAAGAACTAAATCCGCTGGGATGGCCTACAACCTGGCGTATGGATTATGCTTCTACCAGTGCTGATTTGCATCTATACGAATACAACAATAAAGGAGAAGGTGCGAATATGGATGGTCGTGCAAAATGGGAAGGTTTAAAAGCAATTTCTGCTGCTGAAGCTAAATTGTATTCTATCGAAAATGTATTAAATGGATCTGATAAATGGATGCCTTCAGCGAAATAAAGGTCTATGAATATTCTTTTTAATAAATCGGTTTTATCGTTTTTCTTTTTTCTGTCTTTTTTGAGCCATTCATTCGCACAGAAAAAAATGGTTTTATGGTACGATAAGCCTTCGAAAGCTTGGACAGACGCTGTTCCGCTAGGCAATGGAAGATTAGGAGCAATGGTCTATGGCATTCCACAATCAGACACTATTCAGATCAACGAAGATACCTTTTGGTCGGGAAGTCCTTATCAGAACATCAATCCAAATGCTAAAAAAAGCCTGAAGCAGATCCAGAATTATCTTCAGGATGAAAATTTTATTGAAGCGCAGAAACTGGCTTTGTCTGATATTATTGCAGATCGCAAAATAACTTCGCATGGGCAAGTGTATCAATCCATTGGAAATTTGGTTTTATCAGTTCCAAATCATGAAAAATATACTAATTTTTACAGAGATTTAGATTTAAAAACGGCTATTGCAACGACTAAATATACTGTAGACGGCGTAAACTTTCAGCGCGAAGTTTTTACTTCTTTTACTGATCAGCTTATCATTATTCGGCTTTCTGCGGATAAAAAAGGGGCTGTTAATTTTAATGCTTCGTTTGCAGGACCTCTTAAAACCAATATGGTAAAAGTGACAGCTTCAATACCTGCCAATCAGAATCAATTGCTTGTGGTCAATGGTCAATGTGCTCGTGAGAAGGAAGAAAATATAACCAACTTACTGCATTTTAATACACAGATAAAAGTAGAGGCTAAAGGTGGAGTTCAATCAAAAGATGGAGAATCCATCAATGTGAAAAATGCCGATGAAGCTTTTATTTATATATCAGTAGCAACCAATTTTAAGAATTATAAAGATATCAGCGCCGATGCCGAGAAACGAGCTAAGGATTATCTAAAGGCTTTTTCTAAATCGTATCAAAAAGCGAAAGAAGATCATATCGCCTTTTATCAAAAACAATTCAATCGGGTTCAGTTGGATTTAGGAGATTCTCCACAGATAAACAAACCTACCGATCAACGTATTGCTGCATTTTCAAAAACAGATGATCCTGATTTGGTCTCTACTTATTTTCAGTTTGGACGTTATTTGCTTATTGCTTCCTCTCAACCAGGTACCCAGCCGGCTAATTTACAGGGAATTTGGAATCCAAATGCGGGACAGTATCCGGCTTGGGATAGTAAATATACAACCAATATAAATGTAGAAATGAATTATTGGCCAGCCGAAGTAACCAATCTTTCAGAATGTCATGAACCTTTTATCCAATTAATTAAAGAGGTCAGCGAAACAGGAAAACAATCGGCTGCAGAAATGTATGGCGCCCGAGGTTGGACATTGCATCACAATACCGATTTATGGCGTTCGACTGGTGCTGTTGACGCAACTGCTGGAATCTGGCCGACTTGTAATGCTTGGTTTGCGTCGCACTTATGGGAGAAATTTCTTTTCTCAGGAGATCAATCGTATTTAAAAGAAGTCTATCCAATACTTAAGAGTGCTTCTGAGTTTTATCAGGATTTTTTAATAAAAGATAAGAAAACAGGATATTTGGTGGTTTCTCCCTCTATTTCTCCTGAGCATACTCCCGGTTTGCAATCTTACGAATATGTAAAGCCAGATGGCAGTATAGGCAAAGAACGTTGTAATGTTTTTGCTGGTGTTACGATGGACAATCAAATGGTGTTCGATTTACTTTCGAATACCATTGACGCAGCCGAAATCCTTAAAGTAGACCAGCAATTTATAACTGAGTTGAAAAAAATCCGTCAGCAATTACCGCCAATGCACATCGGGAAATACACACAATTGCAGGAGTGGCTAGAAGATTGGGATCGTAAAAATGATGCACATCGACATGTATCGCATTTATGGGGAGTGTTTCCGGGACGTGAAGTTTCGCCTTTTAAAACTCCCGAACTTTTTGAAGCTTCGAGAAACTCGCTTATTGGGAAAGGGGATGCCAGTCGAGGGTGGTCAATGGGATGGAAAGTGTGTTTATGGGCGAGATATTTAGATGGAAATCATGCTTATAAACTGATTACAAATCAGCTGAATTTGAAACCTGCCAACGCCACTATTAAAGATCCTGATGGCGGTACTTACACCAATATGTTTGATGCACATCCTCCTTTTCAAATTGATGGAAATTTTGGATGTACAGCGGGTATAGCCGAAATGTTGTTGCAAAGTCACGATGGCGCTCTGAGTTTATTACCGGCCTTACCAGATGTTTGGCAGAATGGTTCAATTAAAGGATTAAAAGCCCGTGGCGGTTTTGAAATCGAAAACATGGAATGGAAAAACGGCAGATTGGTTTCGGTAACAATTAAATCAAATCTGGGCGGAAATCTTCGTCTGCGAAGTTATTCTAAACTAAAAGGTTCGGGATTAAGTACTGCCAAAGGAATTAATCCGAACACTTTTTATAAGTATCAGCCGGTCGAAAAACCAGTGATTTCTTCCAGTGCCGAATTTAAAGGTACAGCAATAGCAAAAACATTCGAATTTGATGTTAAAACACAAAAAGGAAAAAGTTATACTTTTCAGAATGCCAACTAATTTTTGATTGTTTCCTAAAGATAAAAAGCAGCTGTGATACGATAAAATCACGGCTCTTTTTTTTATGGACAAACAATAGATTTTTTTAAGAATTATAACTCTCAAAAAACGGATTTTTTTATGATATTATTTCTTAAAACCTTTGAAAATAAAGGGATTCTGTGAAATGCCCCCTATCATATTGTGTTTAGACCTACTTCAAATTACGATTAAAATCTAGTTTTGTTTCGATAATAAATCATTAAAAAGATACCATTTTTTAGGATGTCTTTTTTTGGCAGGAATCGTTTTTACATTATTCATTAGAATTGATGTCGGCCTTAAACCACGCCGTTGGAACATTCCTTTTTTTAATGAATATTTCATTATTAACTATAACTAACTAACCAACTTAAACCATTATTGTATGAAAAAGGATTTGTCAAAGAATCACTTTGGCATGGTAAAGAAAGTTAAGAATAAAGCCGCTTTGCTTTCAGCAGTAGTTTTACTTTTTGATTTTTCTGCCAATGCCAATACGAATTCAAATTCAAGCACACTAACCCGTTTCGATTTTTCCCGAAACAGTAAGAGCCATAACTATTTTCCCTTCGATTTATTGCCATCTTTTCAAAATGAAATAACGGTAAAAGGGAAAGTTGTAGATGAAAAAGGACTTGGAATTCCTGGAGTGTCAATTGTATTACAAGGCACTAAAAAAGCAACAATGACTGATATTGACGGAAGTTTTGTTTTTGAAAAGGTTCCTTCAGAGGGTACACTGACTTTTTCCTTTATCGGAATGGAAACCCAGCATATTGCTATTGGCGGAAGAAGCACTCTAAATGTTACAATGAAAGATTCCTCAACCAACCTTGATGAAGTCGTAGTCATTGGATACGGAACTGCTAAACGTAAAGATTTAACAGGTTCTGTTGCTTCTGTAAACATGAAAGATTTAAAAGACATTCCTGCAACTTCGGCTTTACAGGCTATTGCTGGACGTTTGGCAGGGGTAAATGTAACGATTACAGAAGGTTCGCCGGATGCACAGATTAACGTAAGAGTACGTGGAGGAAGTTCTATTACTCAGGATAATTCACCACTTTATATTGTCGATGGTTTTCAGGTCAACACTATTAATGATATTCCGCCTGGCGATATTGAAACTATTGACGTATTAAAAGATGCTTCATCAGCAGCAATTTATGGTTCTCAAGGAGCAAATGGGGTAGTACTTATTACAACTAAATCAGGAAAAAAAGGAAAGACCGAAATTACGGTAAATGCCTATACTGGTTTAAAAAAGACCTACAATCTTACCAATGTTTTATCTCCGTATGAGTATGTCTATTTCCAAAAAGAGCTTGACCCAGGATCTAATGTAGCAGGAACCAGTTTTTATTCGGCCTATGGGTTATGGGAAGACAGGGATATTTACAAATCTAAAAAAGGTTTTGACTGGCAGGAACAGCTTTATGGCAATACAGGTGTACAGACGCATACTGATATGGGTTTAACAGGTGGAGATGCAAAACTGCAGTACAAAGTAAATTATACTCATGATCAGGAAGATTTTATCATGATTAATTCTGCTTATAAAAGAGATTATGTAAGTTTTAAACTGAATAAAGAATTGAGCTCTAAATTCCGTTTTGATTTCAACTCTCGTTTCTCCAATACCATAATTACTGGCCCAAGTGTTTCTAATGGAGGAAAACTGAAAGATGGTATTAAATACGCCCCAGTAAGAAGTTTGACTTATCTGGATCCTGCATTAGCTTTAGGAGGTACTGATAATATTAGCTCAGCCGAAGCTTTAAGTAGTTTAAATGATCCTATTTATAATATTAAAAACGAATACAAAGAACAGAACAATCTTAACCTCACGATGAATGGAGGTTTGACTTGGAAGCCTATAAAAGGACTTTCTATAGTTACACAGGGTAGTTATGCTGTAAATAGAAATTATACAGATAATATCTGGCTTCGAAATACAGGAGAAGCCAGTGCAAACGGAGGGCAGCCGGTAGCCAAACGTCAGGATGTGAAAGGAGCAGACTGGTCGATTCAAAATACGTTAAGTTATGATAGATCATTTAACAAAACGGTACACAAGTTCAATGTTTTATTAGGACAGGAAGCCAGAAGCTCTCAGGTTAATGAGACTTTGGTACAATCTAAATTTTTCCCAGCCGATTTCGGTGCCAGTGATGTTTTGGCAATGTGGAATTATGGTACGCCTCTTCCTACTTACACTACGATTGGGGAGCCAACCAGAACGTCTTCTTATTTCGGTCGTATTAATTATACTCTACGTGATAAATACATCTTCAGTTTTACTTCTCGTTTTGATGGTAAAAACGTTTTTGCTCCAGATAACCGCTGGGGATATTTCCCAGGCGCGGCATTCGCTTGGCGTATGTCGGATGAGAAATTTATGAGCAAGACAAAAGATTGGTTGTCTGATGCTAAATTTCGTTTAAGCTATGGTGAAGTTGGAAATGCTCGTGTAGGTTCCTACTGGCGTCAGGATTATAGTTTTGAAACTGCAGCGAATCGTCTGATTTACATAAGCGAAGTAGGTCAAAGTTCTTTGAAACCTTCGAATACCTTAAAAAATGAAAACCTGACTTGGGAAACTACAGTCTCTACCAATTTAGGACTGGATTTAGGATTCTTCAATCAAAGATTGACCTTAAATATTGATGCCTATAAAATTGATACTAATGACTTGATATTAGCGGTAGCATTGCCTTCCAACTCAGGTTATGTTTCACAATACCAAAATATCGGAAGTACTTCTAATAAAGGAATCGAATTTACATTAAACGGAAATATTATTGAAACGTCTCAATTTAGATTATCGGCAAACTTCAATATTGCCTTTAATAAAAATGTTGTAAAAAGTTTAGACGGTTCAAACGAAATGATTGCCGCATCGAACTGGGCGCCTAATGTTGGGCGTGACGATTACAGAGTTCGTGTAGGACAGCCAGTTGGTTTGATGTATGGTTATGTTTCTGACGGCATGTATACATTCGATGATTTTAATTTCGACCCGGTACAGAAAAAATGGATTCTAAAAGAGGGTGTAGCCGATGCCTCAAAAGTAATTACCACCTCAGGAAATTATTTTGGACCAGGACACATGAAACTTAAAAAACTAAGCGGTACAGGTAATGTAATTAATCCTGATGAAGACCGAAAAGTTATTGGACGTGCACAGCCTAAACATACGGGAGGTTTTGCTCTTAGCGGTGCTTTTAAAGGCTTAGATTTTTCAGCCCTATTCAACTGGTCTTATGGAAATGATATTTATAATGCTAATAAAATAGATAACTCAACTTTCAGCGGTTCAAAACGTTACAACAACGCTAATGCATTGATGAGTCTGGATAATCGTTTTACGACTATTGATCCTACTACTGGAAATAATATCATGTTTGGTAATGATGCCAATCCGCAATTACTACAGGAAATAAACCAAGGCGCAAGTATCTGGCATCCGTTGTCCAACTCTACCATTATTACAGATTGGGCTATTGAAGACGGTTCATTCCTGCGTTTAGGAAATCTTACTATTGGTTATACGCTTCCAGAAACTATTGCCAAAGGAAAATTTATTCAAAAAGTAAGATGTTATGTGTCAGGGAATAACCTAAAAGTTTGGACACGCTACTCAGGACAAGATCCAGAGGTAAGCACCAATAGTTCTCCTTTAACGCCGGGGCTTGACTGGTCGGCTTATCCAAAAGCCAGAACCCTATTATTTGGTGCCAACATAACTTTTTAATTGTCTATTATCATGAAAAAATATATTTATACAGCATTTATACTTATTGCCTTAGGAATCGTTTCCTGCAATGAGGACTTTCTAGAAACGACTTCGCCTTCTAAATTAAGTTCACAAACGGTTTTCAATACAACTTCAATGGCTAAGGCTGCCGTTATGGGAGTGTATGGAAAAATGACGGATACCTACATTTACGGACAGAAATTGTCTGTAAACTGGCAAGGAGTCAGCGATATTGAAACCAATTCAGGATTTAGCACAACAGGTTATAACTCTACAAGCTCAGATTCGGGAGCCGGTAATTTTTATGACGATCCTTATAACACTACGACCAAATGGGAGAGTTTGTTTCAGTTTGCCGAATTGGCTTCGTCTGCTGTAGAAGGCATTCGCAATTCTCCTGTTTTCGAATCCAAAGCAAATGAAATGAAACCGCTTTTGGGAGAAGCCTTAACCCTTAAAGCTCTTGCTTATTTTGAATTGGTTAGATTTTGGGGTGATATTCCTTATAAAGGCGAACCATCAAAATCGGATCTTTCTAATGTTTATATCGGCAAAACAGATAGAGATGTCGTTTATGCAGAACTGGTAAAAGATTTAACAGAAGCTGTAGGGTACCTGCCATATCTTAAAACGGCACCGGAGTACACTACTGCAGAACGTATTTCTAAGGCTTTTGCTAAAGGATTATTGGCGAGAGTAGCGCTGTTTGCAGGAGGTTGGTCATTGCATGATGGCAATCTTTTTTCGGATGAAAATGTGGAACATCATCCAACTATGCAGGCTGAAAATGGTTATTATGTGGGACGTGTTAAAAACTGGCGCGATTATTATCAGATCGCAGCACAGCAAACAGCAGAAATCTTAGGTAGTTCAGAACATCAGCATTCTTTAGATCCTAATTACGAAAATATCTGGAAAACAGTTTGTAATCTAGGACAGAATGCTTCAAATGAAAACTTATTCGAAGTAGCTTTTGGTCTAGGAAATAATGGAGACATTGGTTCATTAATGGGTTATGAAGTAGCTTCTAATACCAAATATGGTTCAAGAGGTTTTGGCGGAAGTTATGTGAGTTCACAGGCCTATTATTTTTATTCTTTTGACCCGGATGATTTGCGCAGAGATACTACTTTGTCTTGGACCAGCTACGGAAGCGAAAACAAAGAGACAATGAAAACAGATGCTCTTAGTGTTAGTTTTGCAAAATGGCGTCTGGAGTGGATGAATCCGTCTTATTTGACTTTGCATAAAACAGCGAATTCTCGTATTGCCACTGGAGTAAATTGGATTATAATGCGCTATTCTGATATTTATTTGATGTTTGCCGAAGCAGAAAGTCAGCTGTCTAATCCAGATAATGTTAATGCTGTGGCAAAAATGTCTCCGCGTCAGGCATTAGAAACTGTAAGAGCCCGTGCTTTTGGAGCAAATTCATCAAAAGTAAAACAATATGATGCCAATTTCTTTAATGCTATTGTGAATGAGCGTGCATGGGAATTTGGCTGTGAAGCTATTCGTAAACATGATTTGGTAAGATGGGGACTTTTATACGATAAAATTGAAACCATGAAAAAAACATTGTGCTTAATGCTGGACAATAAACAAGCGGTTACCATTTTTGACAAAACTTATCAAGCATCAGACTTTCCGCAGACAATTTATTACAAGTTCAAGAATGCAGAATATATTGATAAGAGCTCAATTAATTACTATAAAAATTTAGGAGCCAGCCCTGGACCGGAATATTTATCAGCTTCTTGGTTTACAAAAAATGCGCAGAAACCAAGCAGCGGAACCAATAAAAATTATATCGATTGGCCGGTACGTATTTTATTGTCTGCTACAGGTATCAATAAATCGTATGACTATTCAAATTTCTTAGGTTCTATGACTAATGGAAGTGAGATTCAGTCCAATTTAGTGCAATACACTATGGGAAATAAAAGCTGTAATTACAGACATTATTTCTGTATTTATTATGAGGATTTATTTGAGTCGAAAGGCAATTTAACCAACTCTTATGGATACTAAAGCTAAACGTATAAAATTGGAAGAAATGAAAAAAAATATAATATTCGGATTATTTTCTCTGCTTGCTTTGGTATTCGTAAGCTGCGAAAAAGATTATAACGACTGGGATGTAGAAGAAGGACACGAACGCCTTTTTAAATCATTGATTTTTGAAGTCTCTAAAGTAGAATCGACTCAAGTTGAATTAAAATTTACAAAATCCATTGACGCTACTAAATACATATTTGAGTTTAGTAAAGACAGTTTACAATTCAATCAGATTGTAAAAACGGTTGAATTATCAAGTGCAAGTTTGATTCGTTTTGCAACGTCTACCAATCAGACCAAAGTAGAATACCGTGAACTATTTAGTGAACTTGACGGTGATTCGGGTTATTCGGTTCGTATGAAAAGCATTAGTGAAACGACAGGATTGGAATCTAAATTAAGCCAGATCTTTTTCAGAACACCTGCGGAGCAGTTATTTAAAAGTTATACTCCGGCGGCAAATAGTTTAACTATTGACTGGACTGTTTCTCCGAGAGTAACCAAAGTGGTTTTATATGACCAAGCGGGAGCAAGTATTAGAGAAATCCCTTTAACAGAACAGCAGAAAACAACGGGTTCTTTGGTTATCGATAATTTGGCTATTGGAACCAGTTATACCGTAAAAATCCTTAACGACTCAAATGTAAGAGGTTCGTTGAATGTGAGAACTACAGGTATATTCGATAGTACGATTTACAACGTGCTTCCTACTGATAATGCAACTACAATCGGAACAGCTATTAGTGGTTTGGTAGCTTCAGGTTCTAAAAACTTTACCATTGTTTTCGATAAAAATACAACTTATAACATTGGCGGAGATATCACTATTCCAACAGGAGTCAACGATATTGCTTTTGTGGGTGTTGCCGATTCTAACGGCGTACTACCAAAATTGCTCAATGTTCGTTTTAGAGTACAAACACAGATTAATGATTTAATTATCCAATATCTAAACACTACTTCTGCAGCCGCATTTTTTATTGATTTGGGAACCAAAAATGTACACAACATTAATATTGATGGCTGTGAGATAGACAATATCAATTCTATAGTACGTTTAAGCGGTACTTCTGTAGTCAATGATGTAATTGTTACCAATAGTAAAATTTCCAGAACTGGTGGTTATGGTGTTTTCAACGTAGCGGCTGGACAGGTTATCAATTCGATTACAGCTCAAAATTGTACCTTAACAGAAATCAGTACTCGTTTTGCGGATGTTCGTGTGGCAACAAAAATCAATTTTTCAAACATTACCTGTGTTAATATTACAACTGCAATGGGACATTTATGGCTTTTTGATAATGCAAAACCAGTACAGCTGACGATTCAGAATATGATTATTGGAGGGCCAAACGGAGGTGCTAAAATCAATAGTACCAATGGAACGTACGCTAGTATTCCAATTTCATACACCGGAAGTTATATGACCAAAGATTTAATTGTTGACGCTAGACCACTTACAGGCATTACTGCGGTTCCTTTAGATATTTATGGTTTATTTGTAAATCCTGCGATTGGTGATTTCCATATAAAAGAAGGAACAGGTTTCGCCGGTACAGGCGTAGCAGGAGATAAGAGATGGTTTTAATTTTTAACTGATTTTTAAACAAAGGGAGTTATGAAATCCATATTCCCTTTGTTTTCATTGAAATTGTCAATTAGTTGCAAAGTTACAAAGATCCAAAGATGCAAAGTTTTTTACTTCAGACTGTGACTGTGACTGAAAACTGAGACTGCAAACAGCAAACCGAGACTAAAAACTGAGACTAAATAATTATACTTCATATGCATAAAAAACTAATTGGTATTGTATTGGGAATATTTTGCACCTACAGTATGTTATCTTTTATGCCCATTGAGAGATGGTGTGACAATAAAGATAAATTGATCAATAAAGAGCCAATCATAGAAGAAGCTTTTGCTTTTCCGGGAGCAGAAGGCGGAGGTGCTAAAACCACAGGAGGAAGAGGCGGAAAAGTAATTAAAGTGACTTCATTAGCAGATACTGATACACCTGGCACTTTGCGAAATGCTATCAATCAGAAAGGACCGAGGATTGTAGTTTTTGATATCAGTGGTACGATATATTTAAAATCGGCACTGCATATTAGAAACAGTGATATTACAATCGCTGGTCAGATCGCGCCGGGTGACGGAATTTGTGTAGCGCATTACGATGTAAATGTAAATGCTGATAACGTGATACTACGATACCTTCGTTTCCGAATGGGGGATGTAAATAAAATTGAAGCCGATGCTCTTGGCGGACGTTTTCAGAAAAATGTTATTATAGATCATTGTTCTGTAAGCTGGTCAACGGATGAATGTGTTTCTTTTTATCAGAATGAAAATTTTACATTACAGTGGTGTATTATTTCCGAAGCTTTAAAAAACTCTTTTCATGCTAAAGGATCTCACGGATATGGAGGAATTTGGGGCGGTAAAAATGCCACTTTTCATCATAATTTAGTGGCCAGTAATGACAGTCGCAATCCTCGTTTGGGCGAATACGCTAATCATGAATTTGCGCTTACCGATTTAGTCGATTTGCGTAATAATGTAATTTACAATTGGGGAGGCAATAGTTGTTACGGGGGAGAAGCCATGAATGTCAATATTGTAAACTGTTACTACAAACCAGGGCCAGCAACGGTAAAAAAAGATCGCATTGTTTCTATCGATAAAAACACAAAAGCGAATATTTCTCCGAACCCTGTGTATAATATCTGGGGAAAATATTATATCGATGGAAATGTAATCGAGGGATCTCCAAAAACCACAAAGGATAATTGGACCTATGGTGTTTTCAATCAATTTTCCCCAGGTTATGGAGTAGTTTCGGATGCAGATAAAAATGCAATTAAACAAAATAAACCTCATAACGCTTTGCCTGTTACGACTCATACAGCTCAAAAAGCGTATGATTTAGTACTAAAATATGCCGGAGCTTCTTTGGTTCGTGATGTAATTGATATTCGTATCATCAATGATGTGAAAAGCGGTAAAGTAACGATTAAGGATGGAGGAAATGGCAGTAAAAATGGCATCATAGACAGTCAGAATGCTGTAGGTGGCTGGCCGAATTTAGCTTCTGGTATTGTTTTAAAAGATACTGATAACGACGGAATGCCCGATGAATGGGAAAAAAGCAATGGCCTTAACCCAGTAAAATATGATGCAAATGGACACAATCTCAGCACGGCATACGATAATATTGAGGTCTATATGAATAGCATAGTGGCTAACCAGACCGAAGAGCAGTTAAAATTATAATCCTTTTTAGAATTATTCAATTCGTTTTTGTTTTTTAGTCAGCTCCTCCTGCAAAGAACAATTTGTTTTTTGCAGGTAAGCCGAATATTACCAACTTCCTTTTACTTTTAATACAAATGAAAATAGTAAAATATCAAAGAATAGCAGGACTCTTTTGTTTTATGTTGATGGCAGTTCAGTTAAATGCTCAGAAACTAGCGTTGCAATACGACAAACCGGCATCCAATTGGAACGAAGCGCTTCCTATTGGAAACGGACGTTTAGGTGCAATGATTTTTGGGAATCCCCAAAAAGAAGAATTACAGCTGAATGAAGAAACCATTTGGGCAGGTGAACCGGGAAATAATGTGCCTAAAAATACCTTTGCTAATATTGAGGCTATTCGAAAACTGATTTTCGATAAAAAATATAAGGAAGCTCAAGACCTTTCAAATGAAACTTTCCCAAGGCAGGCTCCAAAAGATTTAAATTATGGAATGCCTTATCAAACTGCAGGAAGTGTATGGTTGGATTTTCATGAACACGAAAAGTTTTCCAATTACAAACGGGATTTGGATATAGAAAATGCGGTCACTTCCGTTAGTTATAAAGTAAACGGCATATCTTATAAGAGAGAAATTTTAGCTTCTTTTTCTGATGATGTTATTATAGTAAAACTGACAGCAGACAAGAAAAAGAGTATTAGCTTTTCCATCACTTCTACAAGCCCGCAACTATTGAATTCCGTTAGAACGGCAGAAAACATATTAATTTTCGAAGGTACTTCCGGTAGTGTTGATAATAAAGTTGGGGAAATAAATTACGTTGGTCAGGTCGGATGTACTCTAAAAGGAGGGATATTAACGGCAAAAGAAGATAAGCTTTTCATTGATAAAGCAGATGAGGTCGTAATCCGTATTTCATTGGCGACTAATTTTAAAAATTATAAAGAACTCTCAGAAAATCCGTTTCAGAAATCAAAAGTTATTTTAGAAAAAGCTTCTCAGAAAAACTATGCAGCAGCTTACCAAAATCATGTTTCGGCTTACCAGAAATACTTTAATCGAGTAAGATTAAATCTTGGCGATTCTCCTCAGTCAAAGAAAACAACCGATGTAAGGATAAAAGAATTCAATACAAATTATGATCCGCAGTTAGTCGCGCTTTATTTTCAGTTCGGAAGATATCTGCTTATTTCCAGTTCGCAACCGGGGAATCAGCCAGCGAATCTTCAGGGAATTTGGAATCATAAATTAAGTCCGCCTTGGGATAGCAAATACACCGTAAATATTAATACCGAAATGAATTACTGGCCGGCCGAAACAACCAATCTGAGCGAGATGCATCAGCCTCTTTTCAGTATGTTAAAAGATTTAGCCGTAACAGGGCAGGAAAGCGCAAAAGAAATGTATCACGCCAGAGGCTGGAATCTGCATCATAATACCGATTTATGGCGCATAACAGGCATCGTAGACGGCGGATTTTACGGAATGTGGCCAATGGGTGGTGCTTGGTTAACCCAGCATTTATGGCAGCATTATCTTTATACAGGAGATACAACATTTTTAAAAGAATATTATCCGGTTATGAAAGGAGCAGCACAGTTTTATCTTGATGTGCTACAGGAAGAACCAGAGAAAAAATGGTTAGTGGTATCTCCATCTATTTCTCCTGAAAATACGTATCAAAGCGGTGTTGGGGTGTCAGCAGGAACTACCATGGATAATCAGTTGGTTTTTGATGTTTTTAATAATATAATCAATGCTTCTAAAGTCTTAGAAACAGACCATAAATTTGCTGATTCGGTTGCAGTGGCTTTGAAACGATTACCACCGATGCAGATAGGACAGTATTCGCAATTACAGGAATGGCTGTACGATTGGGATAAACCAAATGATAAACACCGACATATTTCGCATTTATACGGATTATTTCCTTCTGGTCAGTTGTCTCCTTTAAGAACGCCAGAACTAGTTGAAGCAGCAAAAAACACCTTAGTTTCCAGAGGAGATGTTTCCACCGGCTGGTCAATGGGCTGGAAAGTCAATTGGTGGGCCCGATTATTAGACGGTAATAAAGCTTTCAAATTAATCAAAGATCAGCTTCGTCCTGCGCCAATGGAAAGCAAAGGAGAATCAGGCGGTACGTATCCAAATCTTTTTGATGCACATCCGCCATTTCAGATTGATGGTAATTTTGGCTGTACCGCTGGTATATCCGAAATGCTTTTGCAAAGTTATGATGGCGTGGTTCATTTATTACCCGCTTTGCCCGATGAATGGGTAAAAGGAAATGTATCAGGATTAAAAGCGCAAGGCGGTTTTGAAATTGAAGATATGAAATGGGATAAAGGAAAAATTACTTCTGTAACGATAAAATCGAATCTTGGAGGAAATCTTCGTTTGAGAAGTCACTCAAAACTAAAAGGGAAAGTTTTGACAATTGCTAAAGGTGAAAATCCGAATCCCTTTTTCAAAATTTCGGAAATACAGAATCCAATTATTTCAGCGAAAGCGAAACTAATTGGTATAAAAATCCCAACAGTTTTTGAATATGACATCACAACAGAAAAAGGAGGTAGTTATACTTTTTATACAGAATAATGATTTTAAAGAAGGAATCTTTTACAACAGATTGTTATTCTTTTTATTGAGAATTACACTGAAAAATCTAATTTTTATCAAATGCCCCCTAACATTTTGCGTATTGACCTCCTTTTGTTTATTGCTGACAAGTAGTTTTGTGATTATAAATTTTTAGATCATTATCTCAAGATAGGGGTTTTGAATGAATGCTCTTCAATTAATTTAATGTTGTTATGTTTAAGTTTAAAAAAGAAAAAGTAAAAAGGCGACTGAGCATTGTAGCTCTTATGTGCAGTTCTGTAATCGTATTTGGGCAGAATCAAAAAAAGCCTTTTTCAGTACAGCTGGCCGAATCAGTTCTTTATAATAATGCAGCAGCTTGGATGACCGATTTCAACCAAAAGCCTGTATGGGGTTATGTACAAGGTTTAGTTGCTCTTTCATTACAAGAAGTTAGCAAAGAGAAAAACAATCCAAAATATTTCGACTATGTCAAAAATACGTATGCTGATGTATTAATAAACGATAAGGGAGTTATTGAAGGCTATCGCTTAGAGCCTTTTAAACTCGACGATGTTAATTCGGGAAAAATATTATTTTCTTTATACGAAAAAACAAAAGACGAACGATACCGCATAGCGATTGAAACACTTCATGAACAATTAAAAAAACAGCCCAGAATCGAGCAGGGAGCATTTTGGCATAAGAAAATTTATACCAATCAGGTTTGGTTAGACGGTTTGTATATGGGACTGCCTTTTTATGCACAATATGCCGTTACATTTGGAGACACTCAAGCTTTCGATGATATTACCAGCCAATTGCTAACTGTACAGCAATATTTAAAAGATTCCAAAACTGGATTGTATTATCACGGATGGGATGCCAGTAAAACTGTTTACTGGGCAGATCCCAAAACCGGACTATCGCAAAATTTCTGGGGACGCGGCGTAGGATGGCTCTATATGGCATTGATTGATGTATTAGAATATCTTCCTGCCAATCATAAAGACCGTAAAGCGGTAGAAGTAATGTTTGAAAACCTGACGGATGATCTTATAAAAGTTCAGGATTCCTCTACTGGCGTATGGTTTCAGGTGCTTAATTATCCAAAACGAGAAGGAAATTATCGTGAAGCTACTGCTTCAGCTATGTTTGTTTATGGCTTAGCCAAAGGAATTCAATTAGAAGTCTTAAATAAAAAATACTTGAAAAGCCTGAAAAAAGCCTATTCAGGTTTTAGGAAAGAGTTTATCAAAACAGACGCCAATAATCAAATAGAGATTACATCTTGTTGTGCAGGTGCTGGTTTAGGCCCAGCGGACAATCTGGTTCGAAACGGGACTTATGATTATTATATTCATGAAGCTGTCCGATCTAACGATGGAAAGGCAATTGGTCCTTTTACAATGGCTTGTTTAGTGTTGGAAAAGCATCCTCAATGGGCAGTTCTTTAATCTTACATAACCCGTTGGGTGTAATTAAAAAATAAAAGCATTTTAACACATAGAGGCATAGTTTTTTGTGCCGAAAAAAGAAAATGGAAGAAACAAGTTTCCACACATAGCTAAACTATGTGCATTTAGACTAGTGAAACGCCTTTTTTAAGTTTAGTTAAACTATGTTTCTATGTGTTGAAAATAATTTCACCCAACGAGTTCTTAAATCGAAATTAAATATATTCAGATGAAAATAAAATATGTGGCTTTTGCTTGTTTAGTGCTAACCAAAATGAGCAGTGTTTATGCACAAAAAAATACAGAAACGCTTTCTAAGGTTTGGATATCCGACTTAGGAAACGGAAATTATAAAAATCCAATTATCTACGCCGATTATTCTGATCCCGATGTCTGCCGTGTGGGGAAAGATTATTTTATGACTGCTTCGTCTTTTAATTGTATTCCAGGACTTCCCATTCTGCATTCGAATGATTTAGTCAATTGGAAATTAGTGAATTATGCATTGCCAAAACAACCTCCTGTAGAAACATATGATAAAGTACAGCATGGTAATGGAGTCTGGGCGCCTTGTATTCGTTTTCATAATGAAGAATATTATATTTTTTACCCAGATCCCGATTTCGGAATTTATATGACTAAAACTAAAAATCCGTATGGCAAATGGTCAGAACCTGTTTTGATTAAAGCTGCCAAGGGAATTATAGATCCTGCACCATTTTGGGACGAAGACGGTAAGGCTTATCTTGGTTATGCATTAGCAGGAAGCCGTGCCGGAACCAAAAGCGTTCTAATGCTTTGTACCATAGATCCTGTAACCTGTATGGCTAATGATGATGAGGTACTTTTATTTGATGGTCACAAAAATCATACAACCGTTGAAGGCCCTAAATTCTATAAGCGAAATGGCTATTATTATGTTTTTGCTCCTGCAGGCGGTGTAGCAACAGGCTGGCAGTTAATTCTGAGATCAAAATCTATTTATGGACCTTATGAAGAAAAGGTTGTTTTAGAACAAGGAAAAACAGTTGTAAATGGTCCGCATCAGGGAGCTTGGGTCGATACAGTGACGGGAGAAGACTGGTTTATACATTTCCAGGATCAAGGCGCTTATGGCCGTGTCGTACATTTAAATCCGATGAGTTGGAAAAATGACTGGCCAGTTATGGGAGTGGATAATGATAAAAATGGTATTGGAGAACCAGTTCTGACTTTTAAAAAGCCTAACGTAAATGGACAATATCCTTTAGCAACACCTCCAGATTCAGATGAATTTAATGAGCCAGTTCAGGGGTTGCAGTGGCAGTGGCATGCTAATAAACAACTTGTTTGGGGTTATCCTTCGGCGGGTATGGGCTATTTCCGTCTGAATTGTATTCCAAAAGCAACTGATTTTAAAAGCCTGTGGCAGGTGCCTAATATTCTGGCGCAAAAATTTCCAGCTGAAGAGTTTATGGCAACTTCTAAAATAACATTTACGCCCAATTTTGATAATGAACAATTTGGATTGGTTGTAATGGGAAGAAGTTACAGCAGTTTAACAGTTAAACGAATTAACGGTCAGTTAAAATTAATGCAGTTATCAGCTGCTAAAGCCGATAAAGGTGCGGCAGAAACAGCAACCGAAATAGCCACACTTTCTAATAATACTTTTTACTTGAGAGTTACAGTCCAAAAAGGAGGGAAGTGCCAGTTTTATTATAGTTTGGATGATAAAAAATATTCCAAAGCGGGTTCTGAATTTATTGCTTCGGAAGGAACTTGGATAGGTTCAAAAGTTGGTTTTGTGGCTTTGAGAGAAGGAACAATAAATAATGCGGGCTATGCCGATGTAGACTGGTTTAGGATCTCTAAAATTGAAAAATAAGGTTTAAGTTTAAGTTTAATTTTTTTTCGATCTGGTGGTTATGGTTTAAGTTATTAAGTATTTTTGTGGTTAATTGTAATTAGTTACTTTCACTGACACTAGAATAAAAGAAGTCTTCGGACTTCTTTTTTTATGTCTAAAGAATTGCGTTTTTTTAGCCACGAATTACACAAATTTTCACGAATTGATTGTGTGAATTCGTGTAATTCGTGGCTATTTTTTCAGAAAATAGAATTGTTTTGACCCAAAATTCGTGAAAATTCGTGAAATTTGTGGCTAAAATAAAATCTAAAAACTCTATTTTTTAACTTTTACGTTTTATGTTTTTGTCGGTATTCTGTTGGAGTGTCTCCGTATTTGTTTTTAAAGGATTTTGTAAAATACTTCATGTCTGAAAAGCCAGTCATATCGGCTATTTCTTTAATCAGTAACTGACTGTCCGATAATAATTGTGCTGCACGTTTTATCCTGATATCACGAATAAATTCCACAGGAGAATAACCTGTTAAACTTTTTATTTTATAGTATAAAGTCGTACGATTCAAACCTACAGTACTTCCGAGAATTTCAACAGAAAATTCATTATTGTCGATATTTTCTTCGATGCAATCCATTATTTTATGCATCATTTCTTCGTCCTTATCGCTTACTAAATGCGGTTTTGGTTCGTAATCTTCTTTAGGACTAGGTTCGTTTTTTAAGGTATTCTTATCATAGTTTTCAAAAATACTTTGCAAGCGTTTACGCTGTTCTAGTAAATTGACAATACGGGCTCGTAAATAACTTACGCTGAAAGGTTTGGTAATATAATCATCGGCACCATAATTCATTCCCTCCAACTGACTTTCTATAGTTGTTTTTGCGGTTAATAATACAACAGGAACGTGACTGGTTTCGATGTTATTTCTAATTTTCTTCAGCAAATCTACTCCGTTAAGTTTTGGCATCATAATATCGCTAATCACAAAATCCGGAGTGCTTTCGACTATTTTTTGGTATCCTTCTTCGCCATCTTCGGCTTCGATTACTTGGTAATCTTCTTCCAGTACATTTTTTATAAAGGTGCGTAAATTCAAATCATCTTCAACGACTAATACTCTGACTTTTTCATTTTTTTGAATTATAGTATTTTCGTCCGTTAGAGGTTCTTTTATTTCTGCAGGTTCTTCATTAATTATTTCTACATCTTCATTAAAATGGTCATAACCGGTTTTAAAGTTCAACGTAAATGTACTTCCCTCATTGGCTTTACTACTGAAAGTAATTTCAGCATGGTGCTGTTCTGTCAGTTCCTTGACCATAGAAAGTCCAATTCCGGTACTTGGATTATTGACATTGGTATTATAAGATGAAAATCGATTGAATATTCGGCTCTGAAAATCCTCCTGTATACCTAAACCCGAATCGATAACCTGTAATTGCAATTGGTTTGACGTTCTTGTAATTTTTAATGTAATAGATTTTCCGTCTGGCGTATATTTAAAAGCATTGGATAGCAAATTCATTAAAATCTTTTCCAAGGCGCTTTTATCTGCCCACAAACGGAAATCTTCTCCTTCAACTTCAAACAGATAGGTTATATTTCGTTCTTGTGCAGTCTCTAGAAAGTTGTTGAATATATCGTTGGCAAATACTGTTAGATTAATTTCTGAGATTTGCAGTTTTTGATCTTGAATTTTCCTAAAATCCAGTATCTGATTGACCAAACGCTGTAATCTATTGGTGTTTTGAGATACATAGGTCAATTGTTTTTTTACGACTTCAGAAGTACCAGAATCATTAATTAGATAATCAACAGGACCCGTAATCAAAGTAAGAGGAGTTCGTAATTCGTGTGAGATATCGATAAAAAATTTATGTTTCATTTCAAACATATCTTTCTCCATTTGCGTATTGGTTTTGAGTCTGTACATGGTCAAAATTACATGATTGATTCCCCAAATAATCCCGAGAACTAACATGCTGTAAATAATGTAGGCAATCCAGGTATTCCAAATCGCAGGCTGTACTGTTATATTGATCTGACGTTCATTGGCTACCCAGTTTCCTTGACTGTTGGTCGATTTTACTTTGAAAATGTAATTTCCTTTTGGGACATTGGTATAAAAGGCAGCATGCTGATCATTGGTATAATTCCAATTTTCATCAAAACCTTCCAATTTATAAGCATATTTGATATTTTCAGGATTGATATAATCTAAAGCAGCAAATTCGATATTAAAAAAGTTCTGATTGTGTTTTAATTCTATTACAGGATTGCTGTCTATCGAATATGATAAATTAAAAGGAGTATTATTACTATTTTGATTGTAAACCTGAAAATCTGTTAGGGCTAGTGTTGGAATAGTATTGTTAGATTTTATTTGGTTTGGGAAAAAATGAAGTAATCCTTCGGCATAACCAAACAACAATTCACCGCTTTGTAATTTAATCCTTGTGGCTTCGGTAAAATTATTAAAGGTCATAATTGGTTTTACTTCCGAATACACTTCAAAGAGTTCGGCACGCGGATTAAAACGGGTTAAAATATAGTCAGTTGTGATCCATAAATTTTGATCATTGTCTTCCAATAAAGACAAAATATTATTGGATGGAAGCCCTTCTTTTTGCGTATAATGTTTGAATTCTTTCGGATATCCTGATGTATCTCTAGTCAATACTTTACTGATACCGCCGTCAGCTGTGGCAATAAATGCCTGACCGCTTTTAGTCATACAGAAATCAATGATATCATTACTCTTTGGACAAGCTGTTTCCTGCTGTGTTTTTTCATAAACTTTAATAGAAGAAACCAGTTCTGGAAACCTTTTTTTGCCATCTGCCACCAATAAACCGGTTGTAGAACCAATGTATAATATTCCTTGTTTGTCCTGTTTGATGCAACGAATATGCAAATGTTTCTCAAGCAACGTGTTCTTTAATCGCCCATTTTGATTGATGAAATCTAAAGTGTTTCCTCGTTTTCGAATTAAGTTTAATCCAGTCAAAGTGCCTACCCATAAACGTTTAGACTGATCTTCAAAAATGGTATAAATATTATCACTGCTTAAACTGTTCGGATTATTTTCTGCGTTCTTAAAGTGTTGTACCTGATAGCTGTAGTTTTGATCTTTTTGATTAAATTTAAAGAGACCGTCTCCTCGGGTTCCAATCCATATTACGGATTCTTTGTCTTGAATAATACTGTAGATCGGTTTTTTCCAGACAGCCTGAGGAACTAATTGACCATCGGGCGAAATGCATCCAAGTTTTTTAAAGTTTTTGTCAAAAAGAATGAGCTGGTTTTGCTTATTAGCGACCCAAATGTTTTCATTTTTATCTTGAAATACAGCACGTACATCTTTAATGCCTAATTTTATTTGAGGATTTTCAATTTTTAAAGCTTTAAAATTGTTCTGACTAAAAGTAACTTTTATAATTCCTGCTGTCTGTGTGTTATACCATAGATTGCTTTGTCGATCAAAACAAGCAATATGAAATTTGTTGCTAAAATTTCCTTTTGTGAAATAAGAAGTGGTTTCAAAAGGAATTAAACGATTTGTAGCAGGATCGTATTTAGAAAAACTACCGTTATTGGCCTGAACCCATATTTCGCCTTTTGCGTTTGTTAAGACATTTGCTTTTACAGAAAACTGTGTTGCACCTGTTTCTTCTGCTCCTGCGGGAAAATAACTTACTTTTTTACTTTTTATGTTTACTGCATATATGCCAGCTTCTTCATTACAGGTAAACCATAATAAATCTTGAGTAAGTTTTACTACATTGATTTTTTTATGTGCGAGATTAGGGATCTCAGAGGTTTTAAATTTAGAAGCTTGTCCCGTGTAGATATTTAGTAAAGAAAACTCTGCTTGTTTTGTTATGGCAGCTACTGTAGTAGAATCTATTTTCTTTAGAATAATAATTTCGCCTTTTAAACCTAATTGATGAGTTCTATAATTCTGTGTGCCTTTTGTATATTGCAACAAGTTCCCCTCGGTTCCTCCAAACCAAATTTCGTCTTCGAGTTCCAATGCGCTGTAAAATGCTTTTGTTTGTTCGTTTGCTGCTAAAAGCGATTTTGGATTTGTTTGTAATTTATTAGCATTAAGATGCATAATACCAAGTTCAGTTAAAATCCAGCTATTTTTAGATCTATCTTCAAAAACTGAAATGACTTTATTGCTATTTAGGCGTCTATTATCTTTGCTGAAAATTTGATACGAATAGCTATTGTTTATAATGGCAATACAGCCGTTATTTTTTGTAATAAGCCAGACTAAACCTGATTTTTGAGGAAGTATTTGAGTAATTTCTATATTGTTTTTTGCAACTTCGGGTATTAGTTCGGCTCCCCAAAATTCGTTGGTAGATGGGTCAAAACAGTAAGCTTTATTTTTATTGGCCAGCGCGCGCATCCAAATTTTACCATATTTATCTTCAGTAATCCAGTCGATGCGGTTATTTTTCATCAAAACTTTATCAGTAGCTTCAGTTTTGTAGTTCTTGAATTGATATCCATTGTATTTGCTCAAGCCATTATTGGTGGCAAACCACATAAAGCCCTTTTTATCCTGAATAATTTGATTGATGATGTTGTGTGGCAGTCCGTTCTCCACTAGATACTGGTTGAAGGTATAGTTCTTCTGGCAGTAAACAGGTAATATGTATAGTAATAAAAGTACTAAAGTATAATAGCATTTTTTTTTGAAAAAAATCATGGAAGTGCAGTCTTGGTATGTATTTAGTAAGTGCCACTAAAATAGGAAATTGTTTATTACAATAGTTGTAAAATGGTATTTATCTTTCTTCCAAGATTTAACTCCACTGTCATAACACCGCAGTTCTTACATTTTTGTGCACACTTTGAATGATAAAGCATAAAAAGGGGCATTTCAATTCTGTAAGATTGTAATTTGTCAAAGCCAGATTACAGTTTTTGCGGATATGTTATGGAATAAAAAAAAGTAATTGGAACTTGTTGGGTGAAATAGAATAAAATAGCTTCATTCGAGAATTAAAATCTAATTTGATTTGCTAAAATCTGCGTAAAATCCTTTTGCTTATAAATTTTTCACACAGCTTCATACAGATTAAAGCAGATTTATATCTAAGCAGATCTAATAGAATTGAAAAAATAATTTCACCCAACGGATTAATTGGATTAAAATGTATGTCACTGTCAGCAGAAAGTTCTTAACCCACAAATTTTCAAATTAACATAAACTCCAGTCTTTATCTAGAAATTCATCTTCTCCGGGTTCTTCTGTTTTGTAAGCAATGGCTTCGGGAATAGATGTTTTAGGTATATTTACATGTACAATGGTATTTTCCTTACTACTGTCAAGTTGTTTTAAGACCTCCTCGAGTTCGTCTAGTGTACTGACCTCGAAGCCTCTGCCTCCAAATACATCTACAAGTTTTGCATATTTCCAGCGATGCATTTCGTTGTAATTGTAAACGTTATTTAAATCTGGAATGCTGTATTCTACCTTGTCTGGACCACGAAACGGATTTGGATTAACAAGCATTTGTTCTATACCGTAAATACCATTATCCAATACAAAAACAACGGTGTCGTGTTTTAGTTTATTTTGTGTAGATATAGCCTGGCAGGTTTCCTGAAAAGCACCATCTCCAACAAATACGACAGCCCTCTTATCAGGTCTGGCACATTTTATTCCGGTCGCTGCAGGAACGGAATAACCTATCGAAAGCCATGATGCCTGAGCCACAAATCCATTCGGTTCGGCAATACGAATTCCCTGCGCGCCCAATAGAGGAAAACCCGCATCGGCAACAACTATATGTCTTTCGTCTATAAAAGTATTGATTCGCTTAAAAAAGCTATCATAGGTAAGCGCCGGTTTTCCTTTTTTCGTAATGCTGTCATCGGCTAAAAAAAACGATTCAGGCAGTTGCTCTGCATCATACATTTCGTACGGGCTAAAGTTAACTTTCGCAAGTTCCTCTTTCAGAAATAATATAAAATCCCTTAGCGATACATTGGCAATGTACGAAGCGCCAATCCTTACACCACTGTGATTGGCAAGTACAGTATCTTCTTTCCAGACATCAAAACCACCTAGATTTTTGCCTGTGGTCCAAACGCCAAGACCGATTTTCAGTTCGGCTTTTTCAAATTTTTCCTTGACATCTTTTGGCGATGCCTTGCCATTAAAAACGCCTTTGAACTTAGGATGGTTTTCTGATACAATTGATTTTCCGAGTATTGAGGTCACAAACTCTGTATCGGTTGTTTCTATCAGATCCAGAAATTCTTTTTGAATGCCGTAGCGCTGAATTTCAATGCCTCCCCAGAAAATAATTTCTTTTCCGTGTGCCATTGCAGCTACTCTTTTGGCGGCTTTGCGTGCACTTGATTGGCATTTAGATACTTCTCTATTTGCTAATGGAGCCTCAGGCGGATTGCATTCCATACGCCATGCATCTTCAAAAACTTCTAGATAAACCGGTCTTCCATATAAAATACAGGCATTCAGCACTGAATCGATTTTATAAGGAGCATCGGATGAACCTGTGACTTGTTCCGCTGCGACGGTAACATTTCGAAACACATTGATGTTACTGTACATGTCTCCTGTCATATGAGATGCCAGCATCCCTTGAACCAGGCTTCTCTGCTGGTCTTTGTTGGTTGGAGCGCCATTAATCACAAGAACTGGGCAATGTTCTACATAAGAGCCTGCAACCGAATTAAGCAGGGTAAATGCTCCAACACCGTAGGTTACCGCTACTGCAGCAAAACCGTTTTGACGCGCGTAGGCATCCGTACAGTGCCCAGCGTTTATTTCATTTGTGTCGTTAACGATTTTGATTTTTGCGTTTTTGTCTTCTTGAATCGTGTTTAAAAAAGGTGCGGTATAATTGCCCGCAATTCCAAATAAGTGAGTTAATCCTAATTGTTCAAGGCGTATCTGCAGATATTTGGCAACAGAGATTTTTTTCTGTGACATCTTAAATCGGGTTATTAAGGTTACCAGTATTTTCGTTGACTTCAAGCGCGGTGCGTATTCCTGATTCAATTGCGCCTTCTATCCAGGCATGTTTCAGAGAAGTATGCTCGCCGGCAAAATGAGCTTTTCCATTCCATTCGGTCGAAATGATGTGACGCTGCAATAAGTGCAATTGTCCTGGATTAAAGATTGCGGCTTCACCATATGCATACGGGTCGCGCATCCAGCTTTGTGTTGCACCTCCAATTAATTTTCCGGCTTTGTCTTTACGATTCTTGATGCTGGAGCTGATTACGGCAAGGTCTATAATACGCTGCTGTTCTTTTTTATCATCAGAATGGATAATGGCTAGGTTTTTAAGTGCGTAAAAATACCTGTCATCATCATCCATAGAATCCCAGCGGCTAGCTTCATCAGACCAGCAGTAGGATGCCAGTATGACACCATGTCCTTTACTTCCTAAGTCATTGCTTGGATAATAAGTGAAACGGTTTGAAAAATCAGTAATCGTACCGCCTCCAACAATGTTATAAGGTTCTTCCTGCCACCATTTCTCACGAAACTCTAGCAGTATTTTAGTTGCAGAATCATAGTGCAGTTCTCGAATTGCTTTTCTTTTAAGCTGCTTGAACTGTGGTGTTACATACACATGTCGTAATGCCGAAAAGGGTATGGTAACAATTATTTCATCAAATTCCAGCTCGCTTACCGGTGTTCTTAATGCTTTGAATCCTGCATCTTCATAAAATTCAAAGTCACGCTGTACCTCGATATCCACCTCAACTTTTACCTTATCATTAACGAGCATCATTTTAGTCATTCTGCAGTCAAAATAGGTATTTTCCTCTAGATTGTGAGCTTTGAAAAGTGCATTTGGCAGCAGGTCGCTTCCGCCGACAATTTCCAAAAACCGAGTAGAATCCTTAATGATATTCTGTTCAATAAAACTCTGGATAAAGTCATAAGCCATTCTGGACTCCAGATTCTGCATAACTCCGATCATCTCGATTGCGTTCTCCGAATACATTGAATTTTCCTTTAAAAAACGACGCATTGAATATTCTCCGTAACGTTCAATAAGCAAAGGCCAGTTTTTCTCGGGATCTTCGGCAATAAAAGCCTTAAGTGGATTAATAAGATTGGCCATTAATTGATCGGCACGCATGTTTTCACTGCTCCCTAGATTAAAATCGAGCAGTTTATTTACATCAACGATTTTAGATTTATCTTTTGGAATATATTCGTTCTGTACAACACGTCTGCGGTTCACATAAAAAAGAGAGTTTCTAGTCACTTCAGGCTCAGGTTTATCCGGATCTGCTTGATGAGCGATCGCTTGCTCTTTATCAACAGATAGGTAATAAAACGGCTCGGTTTTGAGTCCGAGTTTATCGATGTATTTGAGTACCATTTGGTGTATGGTAGGAATCCTCATTGCGCCTGCCTCACCATAAACAGTATCATCTTCAAAATATTTCTTGTCTTTAGAGTTTCTAAAAGTTTTGATTCTGCCGCCCACACGGGTGTTTGATTCGATTATAGTAACAGTATGGCCAGCCTCTTTTAACATACCTGCCGCTACCATACCAGCCATTCCGGCACCAATAATTAATACGTTTTTGGGTTTATCTGTGCGGGGAATTCCCTGGTCAATATACTTTAAGTATTGCTGGATGATGACATCGTTGTCTTCGTCAAGTAAGCCGTGTAAGTAGTTTTCCATAATTAGTTAATTGGGTTATTAGTTTATTTTTCTAAATGATGTCGGATTTAAAGTCCAATGGACCCATTTTGTGTTTCAGAAATTACATAAAAGCAATATCTATAATCAATCGTAAAGTGTTTGATTGGAATCTAAATTAGAACAGCTATAAAATAAAAATAAAAGAAATGACACCAGGCCGTTATTATTGGGTACAAAAGTGATTTTATGCGGGATGAGATTTTTTTTAAGGACGAAATTTCAAGCATAAGTTATATTTGACATGTAAAAAAAATTACAATTATCATTTCCTCCGTCCATGACGAATTGTTTTATGTGGAGCTCATTCTAAAAGATCTGCTGGTAAAATGCAGAAAAGGAATTGCACCTAGAGGAGGGAATGAGACAGCGTTAAACATAAAAAATTACGAATAGTAATTTTAGTTCTTGGGGTACAAATCCTGAAATAGCTGAGTAGCGGTGAAGGTGTTGTTTTAAATGAAGAATTTCCTAGTTTCCACATGTCTCCTTTGAAAATCTCGAACATGCTGAAGAAAGAGCAAATAAAATTAGTATCAGAAAATCAAGATTCAGAAATAGACATTTATGACGATACATGGACATTCATACAAACTATAGTCTTTCAAAGCTAAAGCTAAGATTTGCAAATATTGCGGAAAATGTGGGAAAACTAGAGTTTAATTTTTTGCATAACAAGCTTTCTGGGTTATTGGCAACCTAAAGGCTCTCAATGTTTTCAGTAATTAATTGAGCGGTTTTATCTACGGCCTGCAGAATGATTTGTTCGGGAGTGCCATGAAATAATTCGCGATGGATGATGGTTCCAGAAGGCATTATAATATAAAAGAAAATGGTTCCCACAGGTTTCTGACGGGTTTCACTGCCTCCAGAAGAAGCTAGGCCAGTAAGCGCCACTGTTACTTTTGCATTAAACAGTTTAGCACTCTGCTGGGCCAGCAGTTGTGTAACTTCTGCCGATTCAGCGGTACATTCCTTAATCACGTTATGGGGTACATGCAAGAGCTGTTCTTTCACGAAAACTTCGTAGCAGACAATACCGCCACGAAGTATAATTCCGGAATGTTTGGTCATAGAGAATTCTGAAGCAAGTCTTCCTGCGGTCACACTTTCCGCAAATGCAATATTCCATTTTTTTCTTTTCAGCAAAGCGCTGCATTTCATTACAATTTCTGATGGCATGGCTGTCTTTTTTTTATTTTACATTTTTTCTAATTTCTCTTTTTTAGTGTTTTTTAAATCTAAAGAAGAGAATGTTCTTGCTGATAGTAGCATTCGAGGATGGAGCGCATTTGTGAAGGATTGTAAACGGCAGTGACATAGTCGCACCATGTTTTTTTGGGTATGAGGTCCAGTAAAATCTGGTCTCTTTTTAAAACTTCATGCGCATTTTCTAAAAGTAGTGCATCCCATTCTTGATGATAACGCAGTATGTCGTCTGGATAAACGGTTTTGCGTTCTGTATTTTCGTCAATGCAAGTGAAAGGTTCTTCTAGATTGAGGTAGCCATAATCATCTGTGAGTTCTTCACCTGGATGAATGTCCCTTATAGCAATCTCAAAATCGTAAGGCGTACTGAAACAGCTAGGCTTAAAACTGTGATTGACAAATTTGCCATTGTCCCAGCACAATATTATATCCCCATTTTTATTGGTAAAGGAGTACTTTTGGAGATATGTCTTAATGAAAGGGTTTAGGCTTGGAAGTTCGTCACGTTTAAATACACGGTCCAAATCATCCTGTACCCAAGTAATAGTGCCTCGTGGAATAAATTTGGATGCCACAACGCCATATCCTTTTTCTTCACTAATAAAACGTAATTCTGTATCGGGATGTATCATATTATACTAATTTTAGGCATTCACGTTCATATACTTCTTTTCGTAGGCCACTGCTCGAGAAACGGTGTTTTCGTTTATTGTAAATGAGTTTGATTTTCATTTCTTCGCAGTAATTTCGACCTGTAAAATTTTTTTCTCGGTATTCTTCTCCTATAATTCTGACGTCTATCGGAAAGGCTTGCAGGATGTCTTCCAAATCTTGTTCGGTAGTGTACGGAATTATTTCATCTACAAAACGGCAGGCCTTAAGCTGGATATAGCGTTCTACCACCGACTGAGTTGGCTTGTTTTTTTCAGGTCGGTCTATAGACGGGTCGGTCTGCAATCCTGCAATTAAATAATCGCAGTGTGATTTGGCTTCTTCGAGCATCCTAACATGTCCGGCATGAAGCAAATCGAAGGCGCTAAATGTTATGCCGATAACGGGTTTAATCACTTTCATCTTTATTATTTTTTAATTAAACATTTACTTAAAGAAATCTGCAACACGATTCAGAAAACCATATTGCTTTTTTAGTAGTTCTTGTGCATTCAGCAACGAATCGATGTATGGCTGATACGCTTTTCGGTTCTTATGCTGGTCTAGATCCCAGATGCCACAGTCGCAATAGCTGCTCAAATTGTCCCAATCAGGTCTGTCTGTTGCTGGATAAATGCATATTCCATACAAATCGACACCGTTTTTTTGGGCTTTGATGCACTCGTGGGTAATTTCGTCCATCCAAAGTGCTCTTGTGGTGCCAAAGTGCCCTGTTTCTGAAATAAAAATAGGTTTCTCATATCTTTTATATGCCTTATAAAGAAGATCTGATAACGGTGTTCTTTTTTCATTTCCCACTTCTTCAGGCCATTCAAGTGGCTTACTTCCAGCTTCCCATTGACAATCCCAGTAATAATTGAACCCCAGTATTTCTAAAAACTCCTCAGAACCTCCAAGTTCGGGGCACATGCGTCCAGCGATGATGTCCATTGCCTGAAATTGATGTTCGTTCATATCCAGAACATGATATTCTTGTTCTGTTGGATGAATTTTCACTAATGGCTCGACTAGAATTACAGTACACTCTGAATCGATATTTTTAAGCTTTTTTATTCCTATAATAGCCGCCTTGCACAAATGGTATTTCATGTCCCATCCAGAATTGATAGCAAACGGCACTGTGCCTCTCACATCACCAGAGTGCCAAGCGAGAAAACTTATTTCATTAATAGGTATTACAAACAAAGGCTGTACGGCATGGGCTTTATAAAAAAGGGCAAAAGCTTCGCACAATTTTTCAAACCGATTGCAGAATTGAGGGTGAGTTGGAAAAAGCCCATCGGGATATCCAAAATGAATTAAATCCCAAAGTTGCTGTATACCCCATTTTTCAGCCGCCCGAATACGCTTGAGCACCTCTGAAAAGTCGTATACGCCAGGACTTTTTTCTACTTCGCTCCAGCAGATGCCCTCCCGTACTGTTTTTATATTTATATCTTTCAAAGCCTGATAATCTTCTTCTACTCGAATATCGTGCTGCGTTTCTTTTAAAAGATTGATTCTTTCGCCGCTGCGGTTGATGTGGTCTGCACATTCAAATCCAGCCATAAAAAAAGTATTGAATTTTGTCATTATACTGCGGTTTTTAAGATGTCTTTATCCTGTTGGAGAGCGTCAAAAAGATTTAATGCATTTTTAAAAGCCTCATCCATATTGAAATATTTGTAATTTGCCAGTCTTCCTACAAAATAGATATCTGTAAGCTGGTCTGCTTCTTTTTTATATTGGCTGTAAATCTCCTTATTTCTTGGATTAGGGACAGGGTAGTAAGGTTCTCCAATATCAGTAGTATATTCTTTTACAATAGTTGTTTTTTCTGATTTCTGGTTTCCAAAATGTTTGTATTCTACAATACGTGTAAAGGGAGTTTCTCTTCCGGGATAATTGACTACGGAATTTTCCTGATAGAATTCAGAATCAATAGTTTCAGTGGCAAAATGAATTGAACGATATTCTAGTTTTTCGCTAATCTTGCCAGTAAATTCGAAAAAACGATCAATTGGACCAGTGTAAAAGAGCTTTTCATAATTTTGATATTCCTCCTTTACATCAAAGTAATCGGTTTCCAGCAGGACTTCAATATTAGGATGTTCCAACATGTTTTTAAACAGTTGAGTATAGCCTTGTTTCGGGAGCGCCTGATACTGGTCAGAGAAATAACGGTCGTCAAAATTTGTTCTCACCGGAATGCGTTCTAATACCGAAGCGTCTAGTTCATCGGGATATTTGTCCCACTGCTTTTTGGTATAATGCTTAAACATTTTTTCATACAAAATTGGTCCTATACGGTTGAGGACGGCTTCCTCGCCATTACGAGGTTGTTCTACAGCAATTCGATTTTCGTCAATCCATGTCTGCATTTCCGATTCGTTTCTGATTGATAAATTAAACAGCTCATTCACTGTAGTGATGTTCACGGGAATCGGAACTAATTTTTCGTCTACTCTGGCCTTAACTTTATGTTCCCAAGGATACCAGTCGGAAAATCTATTGACATAACGCCATACACTTTTATCGTTGGTATGAAATAAATGAGCTCCATATTTTGAAACCAATATTCCGTTTTTATCTATGAAATCATAACAGTTTCCGGCAATGTGGTTTCTCTTTTCTATAACAAGTACTTTTTTTCCTATTGAGGCATACCGCTCTGCTAAAACTGCTCCCGAAATGCCTGCGCCTACAATTACAATGTCTGTCTTTTTCATCGGGCAAAAATTTTAATGATTGATTTCATTTGGTCTGCAGTCCTGTCCCAAGAAGTTCTTTCTAGGATTTCTTCATACTGCTCTTTCCATTCATTATCAGTATTTTTATTAATGAAGTTTCTGATGGCTTCTACAAATTCATCTGCATTGTCAACTAAATTCAGACATTCAGAATAATCGCGTACTACATCGGTAATTTTAGTGGAAATAATCGGTTTTTTTGCAGCCATATATTCTAGTGTTTTAGTTGGACTAATGAATTTCGTTGCGTCATTGAGTGCAAAGGGCATCATGGCAACATCAAAAGCTTTTAAATAGCACGGAAGTTCGTTATAACACTTCATTCCCAAATAATAGATATTGGATGATTTTGGAAGTTCAGATTCCTCAATTTTGGCCATTGGACCAATCATGACAAAAGACACATCGGGAAGTTTGTTGGCAGTTGCCGCTATTAGTTCCAAATCGATTCTCTCGTCAATAACTCCATAATACCCAACAATTGGCGTAGGTAAATCGCCTATGTCAACAGGAACAGAGATGTTGCTTTGAGCCTTAGCGAAATGTTCTTGGTCTACGGAGCTTGGAAAGCAGTAAACGTTGCTATGCAGTTGTTTCTTTGATTCATAAAGTGATTTGCCGCCTGTGAAAATGATGTTGGCATTGGCCATTAGGTATTTTTCCTGTTCGATTAGCTGTGGAGGCGCACCCTTGAATAACGTCAGTTCATCCATACAGTCATATATGATGGTATCAAACTGAAAAACACTCAACAAGGGACAAAAAGCAGGTGAGTAGAACCAAGCCAGACTAATATTCCTATTTGAGACAAAGGCAGGAAGAACAACTGCAATATCTTCGATATGATCTACATTGGGTTGCAGGATGTGGAGATTTTCATTGATTTCCGTAAGAGTTCCCTGTTTGTCATCTTGGTGATTTCGTAAAGGTTCTTCAACAAAAAGTACTTTTATATTTTGAGCCATCCGAATTATAAGATGTTGAGGACGCTGGAAGACAAATTTCCAACGTAGGTGGCTGAATACGATCATATCGTAGTACTGAGCCTGATGCGGTTCTATAACAGGAATCGCGTTATTATTTTTGCTTATCTGTTTTACATTGTTTAACATAATAAAATGGATTTAATTGATTGTGGTACAAAAGAATGTAGTTCTTAAACTCATGTGAATGAAAGCAAATGTATCGGCAGATAAAAGGTAATTCTTACAATTAAAACGACTGAAATTATATAATTCTCATTTTAGTATTAAAATTCTTGGAACTGTGACGCGTAAGGAGTTGGGATTTATTACAAGTATGTAATTGTTTTTAAATCAAATGTTTAAAGGCTCAGTATGTAAGATTGGAACTTAATTCTGTAAATAAGGAACCTGCTTAAATTCTACTTTTCGGCTTACTAATTTAAAAACTACAAATTATGTTATTAGAAAATGGAAACACCGAAGGCGGTACTGCTAAAGCAATCGAAGAGCAGACTTCAAAATTGCCATCAGATTTATTTTTGTACGCTTCTCTGGCTGCAATGGGAACTTCACTAACTTTAAAATGTTTAGGCAAAAGACATTCGGCACTTTTTGTGGGGCAATGGGCTTCGCCGTTTCTTCTTTTGGGGATTTACAATAAATTGGTAAAGCAACAAGGACATGACTCAGAAGAAAATTCGGAAAAATTTTAGATTTACAATCTAGTGATTTTGATTAGTTTTAAAAGAATAGGCTGCCAACTGGCAGCTTTATTTATTTACATTTGTTGATTGAATATAAAACAGGATAGTAAAAGCGTGGACTTATCATGATTCTTTTTACAACAGAAATTTTTTCAGAATGAGCCTTTTAAATTCGAATTATGATAAAACGGACAGTAAAATTGTAAATACCTTTTGAGTATGCACAATAATTTTGCGCTTATTAAAGTTAAAATACAAGTTTATTATGCAAAAAAGAAAAAGAATAAATGAAATAGAGAAGGCGCAGGATTCAGTAAAAAGAAAAAGCTTAATCATCAATGTGATGGTTTTTTCTATACTTTCTTTTATAGCAGTCCTGCTTATCTCCGAAATTGCCTAAATAAATCCTGACCGTAGGTTATAAAAAAATGCGCCTTGTTCCTCTTCTGCTGTCGCAGAACTGTATGCTGAATTAGGATATAAAAATCTGTAAGTCCAAGCGAGCAGGGCGCATTTATCAAATAAGCTCTAAAAAAGTTTAGCATCGGCAATCATTATTGAGACGCTTCAAATCCATCTTTTAATAGAAAAGATTGTCTAAATTAAAGTATGAAAATAAAATTTTACAAACCGATAAATAAAATTCTGGAAAAATATATAGAAGGATATTATTTTATTGACGAAGACAATCAAAGTGACGCTATAAGTTATTGGACTTTTCCAAACAATTATACTATAGTGACCATAACCCAAAACGGTTCTCTCAAACAAAGTGACAATAAGATAGTAATTGTGCCTTCGGAGAAAAAAAATATCTTTTCTAATATTACATACCGCTACAACACGCCTATTGAAATATTTTATTTAAAGCCATTGAATGAAGTTACTATTTATTTTAAGCCAATGGGTATACATTTTTTCTTAGACAAGGTAGAGAATTATTATGACGAAGACAGTACAAAAGAAATTGAATTTAACCCGTTTTCAGATTTCAAAACTAAAATGGGAGAAATTTTCGGTATTTTGGATAGGGAAAAACAAATTGAAGAGCTCGAAGACTATTGGCTGTCAAAATTTGTAGAAAAAGATTTTTCTACGATGAAAGAAATAATTGCCGCAATCGAGACAAATACTAGAATTGAAGAGATTGCAAAAAGGCATAAAATGTCTAGACAATATCTAAATAAACTATTTAAGAAGAATATCGGAAAATCTGCGTCGGAATATAGAAAGATTCATCGCTTTCGAAAAGCTATCTTCGATAAAAATCAAGTGAAAAACCTCACCCAGCTGTCATACAAGAACTCATTCTATGATCAATCTCATTTCGTTAAAGATTTTAAGGATCTTACCCTCAAAAGTCCTAAATCTTTTTTTGAGCAAGTAGACACTGAAAAAGAAACTATTTGGTTTTTTCTTTAACCTTGTTTCCATTTTTACAATTTTAAAAGAGTAACGTCCATTTTCTTTGCAATAAAACTTTTGTTCTGTATCGATGTACTACAGAAATAAACAAATGTAGGTTAATGTATATTTAAAATCTTATAATAATGAGGAAGCTTGTTCTCTTAACGCTTTTCAATAGTCTTTTCATCCCTTTTTTAAATGCACAGAAAGCAAAAGTAGTAGTATTGGGTGTCGGTCATTCTGTCCAGCTTGTAAACTTTGGTCAGCAACCAGCAGCTATTCGCGCATTTGTTGAAAGAGTAAAACCATCGGGCATCTGTGTTGAACGTTCGCCTGAAGAATTTTCAAAAAATGATTTTTATGAGTTCACTTACGAGCAACAATATGTACTACTACCATATGCAAAACAGAAGAGTATACCTTTGCATCCGATTGACTGGATTCCTTCAGAGAATGATATGGATTTAGCATTTGGAATTAAAGATTTGGAAGTGCCTGCATTTACAAGACAAAAAAGCGGTTTTTTAGGTTTTACCGTTTTTACAGAAAAAAATGATTTTGATGCCGATTTGTATTTTGCAGATAAACAATCCTATCGAGATAGTATTGCATCGTGGTATGAAACAAATCCAGAAAAGACCTCTTTTGATTTTCCGAGGAGATTATTTTTGTATCGTACATTCCTCCAAGCTAGAAGAATACAAAAGGTATTAGAAAATTATAAAGAATCAGATACTGTATTGGTGGTGATCGGAGCCTTTCATAAAAATGACATTGAGAAAAACCTCAAAGAAAATGGGTACGAAATTTTGCAACCCAGTTCTTTCGGAACTATAACCGAAAAAGAAATTCATGACAATTTTAAAAAAGAAGATGCCTTTGCTATTTTATCCTTTAATCTTCTTGGTATGCAATCTTATCTTGGAAAAGTAAACACAAAACTAACAGAATATGCGTTTGAGCATTTAAAAGATGATAATTCTGCTGAAACAGCTTTTCTTAAAATAAAATATGGACTATATCAAAAAAAAGTTTCTTCTAAAGAAGCTGTAAGTCTGTATCGTTCTTTGCTGGATAATGTCGGTGAACAGAAATTCAGCTGGAATGGGGTGAAAAATAAATCACGAATTGATTCTTATTTTGACCCTTTTGGCAATCTTTCTTTAAAGCAACGTATAATATTGGAATTGGCAAGAGAACTTTTCAATTCAGCAAATAAAGAAAAATATAAGAATGAGATTCAGTTGCTGACAGCAGCATTCAAAGGATACCAAAAACAAATGTTAGAAACCTATATTGAACAAATCATAAAGTAATTCCCATAACCTCTCACAATAGTAATCCACAAAATAGAGTTTAAAACTATAGCAGTTCTACTACCGTAATGCGGTTTCCATAAAGGTCGGCACAATGAAAATAAATGCTTCCTTCGTCAGATACAAGAGGTTCAAGTATTTCTACGCCGTTATTCTTAATAGAATTATAAAGATCTTCGCAGGAATCTGTATAGATCACAAGAAGAGGCTGTCCCGAAGTTTGTTTTCCGACTAGGGACTTTTCTTCTTGTGTTTCAGCTTTTAAAAACCATATTCCGCTATTGACATCGCCATTAAATCGGACATGAAGAAAACGAAGATTTTCTGAAACTGTCTGATCGAATATTTTTTCGCATTTAAAATTATTCTTATAAAATTCGAAAGCAACATCATAGTCGTTGACTAGGATTATAATACGTCCTAAATAGGTTTTCATAGTGTAGATTAAATTTTCATGCAATATACAAAAAACTGTTTTATGGCCTTATTTTATTAGTGTTAAGGATTTTTTTCTACTTTAAAAGACTAATTTGGGCGCGATAATCCTTAGGAGTCAGGCTAGTTATCTGTTTGAATATTTTTGAAAAATGCGGAAGATTTGAAAAACCAGTATCTAATGCGATTTCTAAAAATGTCTTATTGGTAGTGGCGATCAGGTATTGGGCACGCTCTATTTTTTTTTCATGGATAAAATTTAACGGACGCTGGCCTGTATGGATCAAAAATTGTTTGGAAAAATAATCCTGATTCTGATTGATTCGCTCAGCCAGATGTGAAACGGTAATATTTTTGTTCAAATGAATCTGAACATAACTCATCGTGTCTAATATTTTAGAAGGAATCTGTTGCACTGCAGATGTTTGCAAATCGTCATTATGTAGAAATCTTGACAACAGCTGCAACATAATTCCTTGATTTTCAAACTTAAGGCTTGCTTTCATAGTGTCGTTCAACGCAATATATTCTTTGTAGTAAGCATTTCTCTCGTATACTTGCGGGTTATCAGACCTATTGATTCCTCTTCCAGGATTAATTTGAAGCATTCTTTTAATAAGGACAATATCAGTTTGCTCTGCAGCGATTTTAAGAACTTTTCTGTTATTGCCAAATAAGGAAACCCCATCGGCAGACTCTTCAATGAATTGAATAAAATATTGGCTTAAATATTCATCGCAATTAAGATTGCAGATAGTATAACTTGGAATTAGATATAAATATCCTGGTTCTAAAGTCTTTTTTCCGTAACTGTCAGAAATAAATCCTTCTCCTTCATCAATATAATACAATCGATAGTACGGACTGATAACGTTAAAGTAATTCCATTTATGATTAAGCTTTACGTAGTCAATATGTAATAGTGAAAAAGAATATTTAAAGACATTTTTCGGCATAGTATTTTTATAAAAATCGCTTTTAGGTAATAAAAAATCGTTTTTAGATAAAATTATATAAGGCGCTACGATTAACTTTACTTTTATAATGAGGAAAAAACAATTGTTAAAATTATAAATAAAATATTTGTCTAAATCAGGTTTTAGTATTTATTTCTTACTATCTATGATGATCATTAAATTATTATTTGAATCCGTTGGGTGTAATTAAAAAATAGAAGCATTTAACACATAGAGGCATAGTTTTTTGTGGCGAAAAAAGAAAATGGAAGAAACAAGTTTCCAAACATAGCTAACTATGTGCATTCAAAACTAGTGAAACGCCTTTTTTAAGTTTAGTTAAGCTATGTTTCTATGTGTTGAAAATAATTTCACACAACGAGTTATTTGAAATAAAAACAAAACGATGTAAAAACATAAAAGGATGAACAGAAGAAATGCTTTAAAATTAGGAATGTCCGCTTTGGCAGGACTTTATCTATCGCCTTTATTGGCTCACGGACAGTTTCTTGACACGCAAGCGCCTGTTTTGGAAGGACCATTTGAACCTACGTGGGATTCACTTCAGAAATATAAGGTTCCGGATTGGTTTCGAGATGCAAAGTTTGGAATTTGGGCGCACTGGGGACCACAATGCGAGCCCGAAGCAGGAGATTGGTATGGTAGAGGAATGTATGAAGAAGGTTCGCGTCAGTACCAATATCATCTCGAAAAATACGGTCATCCTTCTAAATTTGGTTTTAAAGACGTTATCAATGTCTGGAAAGCTGACAACTGGAATGCTCAGGAGCTGGTTGATCTGTACAAGAAAGCCGGAGCAAAGTATTTTATGGCAATGGCAAACCATCACGACAATTTGGACCTTTATGACAGTACATTTCAGCCACAATGGAATTCGACTAAAATTGGACCCAAAAAAGACATTATCAAAGAATGGGAGAGAGCAGCCAGAAAAGCAGATTTGCCTTTTGCTGTAAGCGTTCATGCAGCGCATGCTTGGAACTGGTTTGATACTGCTCAAGGTACAGATAAAAACGGTCCGCTGGCGGGAGTGCCCTATGACGGACGCCTCACAAAGTATGATGGAAAGGGAACTTGGTGGGAAGGTTTAGATCCTCAGGACCTTTATGCTCAAAATCATCCACTAAGCGAAAAACCATCAAAGGATTCATCTGTAAACAGCCAGTGGGATTGGGGAGACGGCGCTTCTATACCTTCAACGGCTTATTGTGAAAAGTTTTACAACAGAACAATAGATTTAATAGATAAGTACAATCCAGATATGGTTTACTTTGATGATACAGCTTTGCCTTTATGGCCCATAAGCGATGCAGGTCTTCGAATAGCAGCACATCTCTACAATAAAAGCTTGAAAAAGAATTCAACCGTACAGGCAGTAATAACAGGCAAGATCTTAACCGAACAGCAACGAAAAGCCATTGTCTGGGATATAGAAAAAGGACAGAGCAATAAAATTGAACCGTTGCCATGGCAGACAGATACCTGTATCGGAAACTGGCATTATGATCGCAGTGTGTATGACAAGAAAAAATATAAATCGGCTAAGACTGTAATCCATACGCTGGTCGATGTGGTGAGTAAGAATGGAAACTTAATGCTTAATATTCCGGTAAGAGGTGACGGCAGCATAGATGAGCTGGAACGTGCCATTGTAGAAGAAATTGGTGTTTGGATGAAAATCAACGGATCTAGCATTTACGGTACAAGACCATGGAAAATATTTGGCGAAGGCCCGCAACAGGAAACGGCAGAATCATTAAAGGCACAAGGATTTAATGAGGGCAAAGGAAAACCGTATACCGATCAAGATATTCGATTTGTACAAAAAGGCGGTCAGCTTTTTGCAACTGTGATGGAATGGCCAGAAAATGCTGTTTTTATTAAAAGCTTGGGTAAGAAAGCAGGGCTAATTGACAAAAAAATTAAGGGTGTTAAATTATTAGCGACAGGAGAAAAGCTTCAGTTTATACAACGTGCAAATGGTTTAGAAGTGCAATTCCCTAATAGAAAACCTGAACTCTCTTACGCTAATGTGTTAGAAATTAAAATCTAAGAAAAAATAGGAGACATAAAGGTTGCGTATTCATTGAAAAACGTATATTTTCATTAAAATAAACCCGTTGGGTGAAATTATTTTTTTCAATTGTAAATCTGTCTAAGTCTGCTTTAATCTGTTTGAATCTGCGTGAAAAATTTATAAACAAAAGGATTTCACGCAGATTTTAGCAGATTAAATTAGAATTTAATTTTCGAAAGAAGCTGTTTCATTCTATTTCATCCAACGGGTTAATTTTAGTATGCTTGTAATTGTAACAATTCGCAAGCTAAGAGATTATTTTGCTTACATTTCAAAATAAGAAAAGTTCTTAAGGCGTTATAAATAATGAATAGTATTAATTGAAAATTCAAAGAGCGATATGAGCCAAGAATTTGGAAGCATATATGAATTAATACGTCATTATGTAGAAATTGATGATGTGGAGTGGGAGTATTGCAAATCGATGTTATCGTTTAAGCAATTCAAAAAAAAAGAAATAATCCTTTCAAAAGGAGAGATTTGCAGCGAAATATATTTTGTGGTGAAAGGTATTCTTAGGATTTATTTTGTAGATCAGAATGGTGATGAAAAAACATTCCATTTTTCGCTTGAAAATACTTTTGCTACAGATTATCAAAGTTTTTTAAAAGAGATTCATACCGATTTTTATATACAGGCTCTCGAAAACACTACAGTGATAATTATTACCAATGAGATGTTGAACATGCTTTATGCTAACCTTAAGAACGGAGAAAGACTAGGAAGGCTCATTGCTGAGGATTATTTTTTTATGATGAATGAGAAAATCAAAGGACTTTATACGCAAACTCCTTTACAGCGGTATAACAGCATGAATGTTGCCTATCCGCGAATACTTACAAGAGTGCCCCAGCATTATATTGCCTCCTATCTCAATATAACTCCAGTTCATTTAAGCCGCCTGAAACGAGGTATCGAGTGATTTTACGTGAAAACGTAAACAAATGTTATTGTTCTTTTTTATTTCCTAACTTAATTTTGTGAGAAAGCGATAAAATTAGTAACAGCCAAAAGAGATTAAGTATGATAAAGACGTCAATAGGTAATAAGATAAAAAGTATAAGAGAGTTGAAAAATTACACTCAGCAATATGTCGCAGAGCAACTTGAAATGACCCAGGCAGGATATAGTAAAATTGAAAGAGGGACGGCAAGCCTGAGTATTGAAAAACTTGAACAATTGTCTGTTATTTTAGAATTGCCCATAGAAAGCATAATCAATTTTGAAAAGAGCAGTTATTTTGTTGAAGCTAGAAATTATGTGGTATGTGATAGTTCTAATGGTGTAAGTTTTAACACTCTTAAAAAGCTTTATGAAGATAAGATTGAACTTTTAGAAAAACTTCTTCTAAAAACAGATAAGGAAGTCCAGTACTATAAAGAAAAATGTGGTCTTGTGTAAAACTTGGTCATTTTATAAAGTTTAAGCCTTTAAAAATTTAAATAATATAGAAACGAAGAATTGATTAAACAAGAATTTTAAAATTAGAAAAACTAAATAAGGCAAATTGTAAGAGATGTTTTTGTAAGTTTGTTTTTATAAAAAGCAGAAGCAATTTTTTTAAGATACAAGTTAATGAAATTCAAACATTATTCATTTAGGCATGCAGGCGTAATATTCCAAGAATCGGAGTTTATTGATCAGTTTACTGAGATAAAGAATTGTTCAAGGAATATCCGAAAACGACCTGATAGAAAGACATAATAGATATTGTTCTATTAATATGGAGAATGCGCCTAAAAGTTTGTCTAAGTCGATTAATTGTCTTTTAAAGGAGCGATTCAAAGCTTCGGGATGGAAAGAAGAATCGTCTATTTTTCAAGACAGCCAATACCAAGGTGATACCTGGAGACTGGATTTCGCCAAGAAAGATGTTTCGATTGAGGTAGCCTTTAATCACGCCTCAGTTATTGCATGGAATCTACTAAAGCCAGTTTTGGCAAGTGAATTGAATCACGTGAATAAAGCCATTCAGACAAAAATTGGCGTCATAATCACTGCTACAGAAGCTTTAAAGAGAGCTGGAGGATTTGATGGTGCTGTGGGAACTTTCGAAAAATATTTGGAGTATCTGCCTCCTCTTAACAATGTATTGACCGTGCCGCTTTTTATTATAGGATTAGAGCCTCCAGAAAGTTTTCACATCCAGCTGCATCAGCATGCATTGAGAAAGAAAATCGGAAAAATTGTTATGAAGGATGTTGCAATTATTTCTACAGAAAATGATGAAATCTCGCTTTAATAATGACCTCTCTAAAGAAATTATGCTCGGAAAGTATCTAGATGTTATCTATCATAATCTTTTCGAAGGTTTTGATGTAAAGAGAATATCTGATCACGAGCAACAGCATAAGGGTATCGACCTTATAATTACAAAAAATAAAGAGGAGTTTTTTATAGATGAAAAAGCCCAGCTCGATTATTTAGAAAAGGATTTGCCCACGTTTGCATTTGAAATTTCATACCTTAAAGATGGCACGCAGCGAAATGGTTGGCTCTTTGACGATAATAAGGCTACTCATAAATATTTTTGCATAACAGCTATAGGCTGTAATGAAAAAAGCAATCCTGAAAGCGGATTCAAAAGCTGTAAAATAACATCTATTGATAGGAGCTTGCTTATAAATCTTCTCGGTTCGAAAGGGCTAACTTACGAAAGGATAATCAAAATAAACGAAGAAATTCGGTCTGGATTTTCAGAAGGAAAAATTCCGATACAGAAACTGAATTCTGATGAGGAGGGATATTTCTATTTTTCGAAATCGGGAAAATCGGAACAGCCCATCAATGTAGTATTAAAACTTGCCTACCTTATTGAAAATAAGGCAGGCAAAAGAGTTTATTAAGAAACTTCGGTTGCTAAAACTTCAGCAATTTTTTCAACTATTCCGACAACAAGAGAATTACCCATCAAAAAAGCTCTTTTGGTATCAGATACACCTTCAAGTTTGGTGTGGTTGTCGTCAAACATGTTGAGTCTTTCTAGTTCTATTGGCACTAATCTTCTTAAGCCTTTATCTGTATGGACTACATGCTTAAATCTCGAAGGCGATTGGCCGCCTTCTCCAGTAATTATTGTTCTTGAAGGCTCATGAATCGAATCCGGAAAAATCATGCTTCCTTCTGCATAGTTGTATTCAAAGCCGCTAATGCTTTTTCGGATTTCTTTTTTTGCGCCTTTCAAGTATTTCCATTTGTCTAGCTCTTCTTCTGAAATATAATACTCGCTTGGAACATTTTTTTCATCAACTAAAATGTCTTTGATAATGGTCTTTTTTCCATCAAAATTTTGGACCGTCTTAGCCGTGTAGATATGTCCGTCGATAAGAATTCCCGAGTTTAAAAAAGTCGATATTTTTTGACCTACGCCAAAATTGTCGCTTATGTCTTTTAAGTCTCCTTTTATGTCAAAATAGCTTTCTGAAATCACATTCGTAGAAATAGGAAATCCCTTTGCCATAATTCCTTCAGACAAAACCCAACTGTCGAGCTCATCAGGCTTGATTTTCTGATATGTTTTTGATGTTTTATGATAACCAATAAAAAAGACTCTTCTTCTTCTTTGAGGAAAGCCATAATCAGACGCGTTGATGACGCGCCATTCGACTGCATAACCAAGTTCATCGAGTCCTTTGAGCATTACAGCAAAATCTCTTCCTCTTTGAGAACTTGGAGATTTAAGAAGTCTGTCTACATTTTCTAAAATAAGATATTTCGGCTTGTTTTTCTTTTCACTGAGTATTTTATGAATAGACCACCATAAAACTCCCTTTTTGCCAAGCAGGCCCTTTGAGTTTTTTAATGTAGTTGCAACAGAATAATCTTGGCAAGGGAATCCGCCTACAAGCATGTCATGATCCGGTATGTCATTTACCTCAACATCTTCGATGCTTACATTGCTATGATTTTCCTTTCCCCATATTTGCTCATAAATAAGTGAGGCATGCTGTGTTTTTGTAGAAGGCTCCCATTGATTGCTCCAAACTACATCGTATAAATCCTTGTTTATTGTTTTGTTTGCCCTTTCCAGGCCAACTCGAAAACCACCTACTCCCGCGAATAATTCTATTGTCTTTATCATATATATAATTGGTAGTCCTTTTGCGCAAATATAAAAAATAAGAAGGTATTATGCCATAGGAGAAATAAGTTAAATGCATTCCAAAAAATGTAGTGTTCCAATCTATGAAATAATAGAATTTCAAAGAAAATAGCTTGTGACAGACATTCCAAGCCAAATTTCAAATCGTAATATTATGCAAGTTTTTGATTTCAGACATTACAAAAGTGCTCTGCGTGCTGCCGATACTTTCGACAGAGCCTAATTTATTAAAGACGAAATCCTGATAATGTTTCATGTCTTTTGCAAATACTTTGAGTAAAAAATCATAATCTCCAGAAATATTATAACATTCGACCACTTCGTCAATTTTCATAATGTCTTCAACAAAGCTGTTCCCGATGTTGCGGTCATGCTGCTTGAGTTTGATATTACAGAAAACGATAAAGCCATGACTGAATTTTCCATGATCAATCAAAGCGATGTATTTTTTTATGTATCCGTTATTTTCCAGTCTTTTGACACGTTGCAAGACAGGGGTAGGAGACAGGTTGACCTGTGCCGACAGTTCTTTTATGGTGTAGCTGGAATTGTTTCCAAGAATTTTTAACAAAAGCAAATCGATAGTGTCCAGTTCTTCCATGGTGTAAAAATCTTTTTAAGTTTCAAAAATACATTTAAAAAAGTGAATAATGCTTGTTTTTGATTGTAAAATAGCTGAATTAGCTTATCTGTCTATGCTTGGTAGATTTTTTTGTTTTAGCAATTAACTTTGTATGGAGAATTTAGCTGCCTAGAATGTTGAGCTTTATTCTGTTTTATCGATCGGATTAGGTTTTACTTAGCTGTGAATCAAAAGGGAATCGTGTGAAAATCACGAACTGTCGCGCAACTGTAAGTAACATATCAAGATTTTTATCCATGAGCTCCACTGCCAAAAGCGGGAAGGACGATAAAAATTGTTACAAGTCAGGATACCTGCCTAATCTGAATGACGATGCTTTCGCGATAAGGAGCTTAGGTCAGATCAGTGTATTAAGTGGTGCCAAAACCCATCTGGTTTTTGGAACGCTCTACGTTGTGTTTTCTCTATTCCTTTTCTGCCTAAGATTATTTACAGGATGATTAAACATAAATCAATACTAATTTTATGAAATTTTTAGTTACTGGAGGCACTGGGTTTATTGGTGCGCGTGTCGTGGCCAATTTGTGGGAACGCAAAATTCCTGTTATAGCGGCCGACTTAAATTTGAATATTGAATGGACCAAAGAGGTTGCAATCTTAAAACATCAGAAAGATTCTTCTAAACTGGCTGAAATACAGCAGCAGATTGAGCAGACCTTGTTTATAAAACTTGATGTGTCTGACAAGGAACAAGTAAAGAAAGTTTTTGAGGAGTTTCCAGATATTACCCACGTCATCCATCTGGCTTATCTCATGAGTGCCGAGGTCGAAGCAGATCAGCATCGCGGGGTTTCTGTGAATATGCTTGGAATGATCAATATGTTTGATATGGGAGTACAGCACAATTTGTCTCGCATAGTTTTTGCTAGCAGCGAAACCATTTACGGAGCAAACCACAGTGCGTACGGAGATGAAAATTATGCCGTAAAAGAACAAGATTACTGTTCTCTTGATGATCACTTTTATACCTATGGCGTAATGAAAATGCTTAATGAGTTTACAGCTCAAAAATATGTCAAAAATAAAGGAGTGAGTATTGCGGCTATGCGTCCGCCGATTGTTTATGGAGATGGAAGAATGAGAGGCTCTGTTCTGTGGGCTTGCGAGTTTGCAACAAATCCGGCGCTTGGCAAAAAAGTCAAACTCCCTTTTTCAAAAGAATCTCGCGACTGTTGGATTTATGTCGATGATGCTGCTGAGCAGTTTGTAAGACTTGCTTTAAAACCGACTCTGAATCATTTCGCATATAATAATGGAGGACATTCCGTAACCGCTCACGAGCTCATGCAGACCGTAGCCCATATTATTCCTGATGCGCAGTATGAGTTTGACGAAAGCGTACCTCGTACATCATTAGTCGACCGTTGTGACAGCAGCCGTCTGGAAGAAGAAATAGATTTTACGCCACGTTCGCTTGAAGAGGGGATAAGAGCTCAGATTGAGGAAGCCCGAAGCAGACAAAAACTAACCAATTATTAATTAAACTTAGCCGTTGGGGTTTAATTCATTTTCAACATTAATTAAACTTATATTTTAAATATCATTATGTCAGGATTTCGCAATACAGTAGTCGGAAGTTATCCGCGCCCAGAAAAATTAGAAGATACCATGAAACGTCCCGTTATGAATCAGAAAGAGATTGATGATTACATCAAATGGGCAGCAAAAGATCAGGCTGATTTAGGACTTGATACAATCACAGATGGTGAAGGATACCGAGAGAATATGTATTATTTTTACCAAAAACGTATAGACGGAGTATCTTTTGAAGATATGCCAAAAGTTACTTTCGGAACTGCTGGTTTCAGAATTGAATGTCCAAGAATTGTCGGTGAACTTAAAAATTCACGCTTTGATACGGCACGAAACTGGAAAATTGCTCGTGACGCCGCTCCAGCTGGTGTTGATGTAAAGCTTACTGTAACTGGTCCTCATGTTTTATATCGTTTCAGTGTCAACGAACGTGAAGATCTTTATCCAGACGGACAAGCTTTATGCCGAGCTTGGGCAAATGTTCTGAGAGATGAGATAGCCGAAGCCATTGCGCTCGGATGCCAACACGTGCAGTTTGATGAACCTATGTGGACAGAGTCTCCAGAAGAAAGTCTTTGGGCCGCACAAATCTTAGCCGAACTGATTGAATCATTGCCTAAAAAAGTCCGCATCGGACTTCATGTCTGCGGAGGCAATCCGAGAAGAAAACGAGTTTACTTTACCAAATATACGGATCTAGTAGAAGCATTTAAAGCGGTTCCTGTTGATGAACTGATGCTGGAACACTGTACGTTGAATTACAATATGCTGGAATTGTTTGATTTATGGGATTTTAAAGGTGATTTAGCGTTAGGAGTAATAGATCAGCGAAGTGATGCATTGGAATCTGTTGAAGAAATTCGAGAAAGAATAAAACCAGCTTTAGATTATTTCCCCGCCGAGCGTTTAATTTTAACAAGTGAATGTGGTTTCGGGCATGTACCGATAGACATTACCCATGCAAAATTGAAACGCCTTGTTGAAGCTTCGAAAGTGTTATAAGTTTGTTCTGGTAAATATTAGGTTCGGTAATTTCCGAACCTTTTTTATCGGTTAAAAGCATCTAATCAAGGAACTCTCGAGAAAATCGATTTTACAATAAGAACCGTTAGGTTTTAGATTCTTTGATAGCGGTACGATTTCGATTTTGTATATCACTGTTCCAATGCAATTTTAGAAAACTCAAATCTTATAATTCATTTTTTTTGACTAAGGTCAGTTAAAAAAAATATTTTGAGTTTTTTGGAAGTTCGTCTAAATTACCTTGTTCAAGATGCTGGTAAAGTTCCTTTATGATTTCTTTGTATTCTTTGTAATTAAATGGCTTGCTGAAAAAGCAGACTGCCCCAGCATCTTTGGCTTTATCTGCGGTCAGCAAAGAACTCGATGTTGAATACATAATAACAGGTAGATGCTGGTACAAAAGACTTTTTTTGAGTTCTGATAGGCACATCCACCCATCAAACTGCGGAATATTAATGTCTAGCACAATAAGATCAGGCATAGGTATTTTGCCGTTATCTAAATCCTGCAGCAAAGTGATGCCGCTTTCAAGTGCTGTAATCGCTATTGCATCTGAAACCGCGCCAACCGCATCTATGAAAAAATCTCTGTCATCTTTGTCGTCGTCTACGAGAAGTATTTTTTTTTGCATAATTAGGATGGTTTTAAGGTTTTACAGCTGGAAGAAGTATGGTAAATACAGCACCGTTGCCAAGTGTGCTCTTTGCCGTTATGCTCCCGTTATAGCGTTCTACAATTTTTTTACACAAGGCAAGTCCCATTCCTGAACCTTCATAGCGATCGGCAGTATTCAGCCTTGTAAAGGTGTTAAAAATTTTCTCCGATTGCTCGGGATTGAAGCCGATGCCATTATCTTGGATATCAATCTGCCAATAGAAGCCGTTCGGTATAGATTTTTCAGAAGATGTAATATGAATCCTTGCAGGGACACCTTCTTTAGCAAATTTTAGAGAGTTTAAGATTAGATTATAAAACAGCTGATAGATGAGTGTAAAATGTGCACTGACATGAGGCAGAGAATCTGAGGTTATCTCAGCTGCCTTATTTTCCATTAAGACCTCAAGATCAGATTTGATACTGGAAACGACCTTGTTTAAGTTTACCGATTGTGCTTCTTCATAATCAGAAGAAGGTTTTGTGTAATGCAGTACTCCGTCAATCATTGCGTACATTCTGGCCGCAGCAGACTCGATACGTTCGAGGTAGCCTTTTACATCTTCCGGCAATATATCTGCGAACTCTTCTAATATTCGGTAATAAAAAGTCCTAATCTTTCTTACTGGTTCCTTCAAATCGTGGCTTGCTGCATGCGCAAATTGGAGTAAGTCGTCATTAGAACGCTCCAGTGCTGCTGTCCTTTCTTTTACTTGCCTGCTTAGTTCTTCAGTAAAATCTCTTTGTTCGGTAATATCAAACATTACTCCGACCATTCGTACTGCGTGACCATCTTCAGCACCAACAGTACTTCCGTATCCTTTCATCCAATGATCTTTTCCGTTATCGGCTCTAATAATGCGGAACTCGGCAATAAACTCACTGGCAGTATCGACCGCCTGTTGCAGTTTTTCCATAACCATTTTCTTATCGTCCGGATGCACAAATTGAGCAAAAAAAGCTGTATTTATATTTTTTTCCTTGTTTTTAAGTCCCAGAAGCTTGTAATGGTTTTCGTTCCAAGAAATCAGATCTTTTCTGATATCCCAATCCCAAGAAGCCATTCCGGCAGATTCTAGAGCAATACGAGATCGTTCTTCGTATACTTTCAGCTGTTCTTGCGCTTGCTGGTGGTCGGTCATGTCGCGTGCTACTTTTGCATATCCAGTCAGCTCAGGATTGTAAATAGGGCGAACCACTCCATTCATAAAGAAATGAGAACCATCTTTTCTGCGGTGCCAGCGCCCATCTTCTGCCATGCCATTCTCACGAGCAGACTGCAGTTCTTTTTCAGCGGCTCCTTCGGCTTGGTCTTCTTCGGTAAAAATTAAGGAATAATGCTTTCCATGGACTTCCTCAGCAGTATAACCTAATATTTCCTCTGCACCTGTATTCCATTGATCAATGCGTCCTTCTACATCCAATGTAATGATCACAAAATCAACAGCGCTTTTCATGGTTACCCTTAGTCTTTCTTCTGAATAACGCAAAGCTTCTTCCGATAAAACACGTTGCGAGATATCGGTAAAGATAACAGCAACCAAATTTTCTTTCGGATCTCCTACAGGAAAAGCATAAAGATCAAAGTGGCGATTAAGAGCTTTCGAATCTTCTTTGAAACGAATCGGCTGTCCTGTTTTTGCAACACGGCCATAAATTTCAAACCATTTTTCTTCAATGCCAGGAGTCATTTCGAGAATGGTTTTGCCAGAAGCATTAGTTAGGCCGTTGTTTTTCTCAAAAGCAGGATTTACTTCAATAAATTTCCAGTTATACGGCTTGTCATTTTCATCAAAAAGAACCTCTATAATGCAATATCCTTCATCAATTGACTCAAACAGATAGCGATATTTTTCCTTAGAAATTTTAAGAGCTTCCTCGGCATAAGCACGCTCTACGGTTGTCCATGTTCTATAGGCAATTTCTTTTAAGAGCATGGCATCATCAATTTCCCATTGATGCGGTTTTGTATGTCCCACCGCCTGAATGGCTACTAACTCATTTTCTTTTAGTACCGGAATACTGATGAGGCTGCTTATACCGGCTTTTTCCCATCTGGTATATTCTGCTTTTGAGATTAGCGCTTCTAAAGAGGCGTTTTCGACAATGAGATATTCATTTGTATGGAAATAATCCATCCAGTGTTTTTCTAATTCGCCGTGTGAATTGTTAGGCACAAATGGGCAGAACGAAAGGCTGTTTTCTGGGAAATTGATACATTCTCCCGAAACAATATCAAAATAAAAAGCAACATCTGCCTCTAGAAATGCGGCAGCTAAGTTGATTGAAGCTTTTTTTATAGTTGTTGAATCGGCCAAAGAACGAAGCACATCGCTTAGTTCTAGAATGGCTTGCTGTTTTTTCTCTTCTTTTTTGCGCTGTGTAATATCATTAAAAAGCACCGCTACATGATGCTCCTCTGGATGTCCGGTAGGAAAAGCATATACCTCATGGAATAAACCAAGTTCTTTGGCCTTGTTTTCAAAGCGCTCAGGTTGTTGGCTTTTTACGATTCTTCCATATGTTTTGAACCAATAGGATTCATGATTAGGTTGGATTTCGAGCATACTACGTCCGACTGCGCTTTTAATGCCGGTTTGCTTCTCGAATGCCTTGTTGGCATCTATAAAAACATAATCGTAGGCTTCATCATTTTCGTCAAAAAGCACTTTTATGATGCAAAACCCTTCGTCTATAGAATTAAAAAGCTCCAGATAGCGGTCATTGGCTTTTTTGGCGAGTTCGTCTTTAAGGGCCAGAAGTTCTTTTTCGGCTCTTATCTGCTCAGTAATATTGCGGGTAGTCATCACTACTCCGTCATCTTGCCGAACCATGGCCAAGTAGAACCAGCTGTCATCGAATTGTTCGCTAGAATAATATTGTTCCATTTCCACTGGTATGCCCGTTTGGGTAACCTTAACCAGATTGTCAAATATGCCAGCTTCGATTACGCCAGGATTTTTTTCAAGCAGTCTTTCACCAACCACATTTTCATTTTGTTCAAAGCCTTTGCTGTTCTGCACCACCCATTCAAAATCGATGATAGTGCCTTTTGAGTCACGAACGGCTTTGAAAACCTGGATAACGTCTAAAGAACTGTCCAGAATAGAACGCAGAAACTCTCGACCAGACTTAATTTCTTGTTCTGCTTTTTTAAGATCTGTAATCTTTATCGTAGTGCTGGCGACTCCGTCATTGAGTTTTACAGCAGTTTGGTAAAACCAGTCATTGAATTGCTCGTGAATGTAATGGCGTTCGCTCAAATTGGGAATACCAGTTTCAACAACTTGTTTAAAGGTATCAAATATGCCTTCTTTGACTACGCCAGGATTAAGTTCCAGCAGTCTTTTGCCTATTACGTCACCGTATGCTTCAATTGAAGTATTGTTATTGAGAATCCAAGTGAAGTCTACAATTTCTCCATTTTGATCTCGTACCGCTTCAAAAACCTGAATCATATCAGGAGAGCTGTCCATGGTAGCTTGCAGGAGTTCTTGTCTGTGTTTGATTTCTTCTCCAGCTTTTTTAAGGTCGGTAATATCTCTTGCAGTGGCGAGTATGCTTTCTACTTCTCCAAGAGCATTTTTTTCGGGAATCATACGAGAATACAAATCAACTACGCCTTCGAGTGTTGACAACTTTTTGTAATGTTCTACTGTTTCACCAGTTCGGAAAGCTTTCTGAAGACTCTCAAAGTAAGACTGCGCAATGTCATCGGGCTGACCCATTTCTAGATAGGTTTTGCCTAACAGCTGCTCAAGACTGGTGCCTGTTTTTTTCTCTAAAGCCGAATTGGCGAATATAAGTTTTAAGTCTTTATCCCATCGCGTTATAATATCTGGAGTATTTTCGACTAAATTAAGATAATGGTCTCGACTTTCTTTTAACTGCGCTGTACGTTCTTCAACCTGTTGTTCCAGCTGTTGCCTGTAGTTGTCTTCTGCGGCACGCAGCGCTTCTTCTGCTTGTTTTCGTTCGGTGATATTGATAAAAGAAATAATGATTCCGTTAATGCGGTCTTCATCGGTGCGATACGGCGTAAGACGCATCAGGTAAATATTTCCGTCTATTGTGCGAACTTCTTTTTCTATTATAGTAAGTTTATCCAGCACCTTTTCTGCATCCCGCTGCAATTCTAGATATTCTAGTTTATGAGTAATATCGGTTAGCGGACGTCCGTAATCTGCCGGTATCAAATTGAATATTGCTCCTGCTGCGGGCGTATAAAGCGCAACCCTAAAACTACGGTCAAGAAATATGGTGCCTATATCAGTAGAATTGATGATATTCTGTAAATTGTTGCTAGCAATGCTGGTTTCTTCGATTTTTACCTTTAGCTCTTGATTAACAGTACGAAGTTCTTCATTAATAGATTGGAGTTCCTCTTTGCTTGTTTCTAGTTCTTCGGCTGCAGAGCGTAATTCCTCATTCATAGCCTGAAGTTCTTCATTAGAAGCTTTCATTTCCTCAGCTTGAAAGTCATGCTGTTCATTTGCTGTCCGCAGCTGGATTTTCACTCTAATCAGTTCTTCCTCTATTTGCCTGGCTAACGATTCGTCTGTAGATTGCAGGATTTCACGGCTGTTCTCATCGTTGCCTTGTTCAAAAATTATTAGAATAAAACCTTTAGCAGTATCGTCTTGACGCAGTACTGGTCTTACTTTTATGGTAAGGGTTTCTGTTGTGTCATTGACCGTTACTTTAAGGCCACGCGCTTCGACAGCGGTTTGCCTTTGTGTGGACTGATACAGTGCCGAACGCAGTTCCAGACGTAGCTCTGGTTTTATAAGTTTTAAAAGATTTTTGGTAGGCTCTCCTCCAGAAATCTGTAAATACCTCCCGGCACGCTCACTTAGGTGCATGATTTCAAATTCTTCATTCACTACTAATGAAGGTGGCGCGTATTCTTCCAGAAGCTGCTGATGCAGATCGGCAAAAGAAATTCGATCCAATATTTTCTGTTCCTGTTCCTGTGTGATGATATCGGTCTTAGATTTTTCAAAAGGAGGAGTAGGAGTGGACTCTGGTACAGGATACGATCTTAACGTAACCTGTCTTCTTCGGAAAATATGATTTTCACGGCTGTACACCGAATAAAGGTCATTGGCTCCATCTACCGATTCTGATGTTCCAAGAAATAGAAAAGCTCCAGGTTTTAAGGCAAAATGGAAAGTTTCAACCACACGTTCTTGTGCTACTTGATTCAGATAAATCATGACATTGCGGCAACTCACCATGTCCAAATGTGAAAAAGGAGGATCCTTCAGAAAGTTATGCGTGGCAAACATAATTGTTTCCCTGACCTCCCTACGGATGCGATAACGATCTCCCTCTTTATTAAAAAAACGACGAAGCCTTTCTGGAGATACGTCTGCTGTATCATTAAGGCTATACAAGCCCTCTCTTGCATGAGATATGGCGGCATCATCAATATCAGTTGCAAAAATCTGTACTTTCGGAGCATCAATAGCATCCGAAGTGATTTCGGCACAAAGCATTGCAATAGAATAGGCTTCTTCTCCAGTAGCACAGCCAGGAATCCAAATTCTAACCTGATCTTTACTGGTTTTATCTTTAAAAAGCAACGGAATCACTTCTTGCTCTATGATTTCAAAAGGTCTTTTGTCTCTGAAGAAATTGGTTACCGAAATCAACAAGTCTTTGAGCAGTGCTAAAGGTTCAGCGGGATTGTCATGAAGATAATCGGCATAAGATGGCAGGTCAGAAAGTCCACTGATATTTATCCTTCTCTCAATTCTTCTTAAAAGCGTCGGACGCTTGTAATTGGTAAAATCATGACCTGTTCTAAGACGCAACTGGGTGAATATTTCACGAAGTGCCTGCTGTTGATCGTTAGGTCTTTTTTCTGGCTGGTCGGTTATTTCAACCGTGTGAATGCTTTCTTTATAAGCTATTATTTTTTCTGGTATTTTGGTTGCTGGAAGCACCTCGTCGACCATATTAGTCGAAATGGCGTTTCGCGGCATTTCATTGTATTCTGCTTCAAGAGGGTTCTGAACAAAACAGACTCCGCCTCTTTCTTTGACGCGTCTTAGTCCCATCGAGCCGTTGGCTCCAGTGCCCGAAAGAATAACCGCAATAGAGCGTGGACCATATTCATCGGCCATGCTTCGGAAAAAGATATCTACGGGTGCTCTGCGTTCCTCCATTAGTAAATTAGGAGAAGCAGTAATAGTGTTGTTTTCTATGGTAAGATGTTTGCTTGGCGATATTACATAAACATGGTCGGGTTGGACTGTCTCCTTGTCCAGAACCTGAATAACAGGCAATTGACCGCAACGTCGCAAGATCTCGGTAAGCTGACTGTCGTAGTCGGGAGAAAGATGGAGAATTACGACATAAGCGATACCGGATTTTTTCGGAACATAAGTAAAAAAATCTTCAAGCGCATGAACGCCTCCTGCGGAGGCACCGATTCCGGCTATTAGAAACTCATTTTTTCCAGGTTTATCCTGTAATTGTTTCACTTGTTTAGTAGTGCTATCAGCATCTTTTTCTTTCATAGTAATTCAGCAATGTAACAAAGTTAACATTTTGTTTCATTTTTCAAATCCTTTACGAATCAACTTCTGGTACGATGAACCGATTATTTTTAGAATAGGATACGAATTTTTTGGCTTACTATTTTTGAGGATAGCAAACATACTTTTTATGTACTTATTAGCCACGAATAATTTATAGTCCACAAGGACTTAAAATCATTTCAGATAATAAGAAAACTCAGTTTTTACTATTTTTTTGATAAAATGTAAATCGAATAGTCGTAGAATGTAGGTTTAGTAAAAAATTTAATTTGGACTATATTGTTCTTCAAAAGAAACTGCAGCAGGAAGGTAGATGTGAATAGATGTTCCTTCTCCAGGAGAACTATTGATTTTGATCATACCATGATGATTTAAGACAATTTGCCTTACCAGAGCCAATCCGAGTCCGGCGCCATAATGTTTTTCATCACGATGCAGTTTGTAAAATGGGTCGAAAACTAGATTTTCATAATCTTGTGAAAATCCCCTTCCGTTGTCTGTAAAAGAAATTTTTAAATATTCTGTTTCTGTATTAATGCCTGTAGTGGCATTAGAAGTATCCTTAACATGGCGTAATCCGATTTTTAATACAGGGAAAGAAGAATCATCTGAAAATTGCAATGCATTACTAATAAGGTTTTTAAATAGTAATTTCATCTGGCAAGGAATAACAGGTAGCTGTGGTAACTCGTCATGTTCGATTACCGCACTACTTTCCTTAATATGGCTTTTAAGTTCATTTAACACCTTTCTTAAAATCTGGTTCAGATCTGTTTTTTTTGGTTTTTTCTGTTCAAAATGAATTCTGGAATACAGAAGCAGGTCTTCAATAAGTCTATCCAAATTCAAAGAGGTGTTTAAAAGTCTTTCTAAACTATGTCTGCCGCTCTCTGTCAATGTTTTTTCATTGTCTGCTATTTTCTGGCCAAACATATGTATTTTACGAACAGGATCCAGCAGTTTGTCGCTAGCAGAGACAGTAAAAGATTCTAGTTTTCTAGTATGATGCAACTGCTCTTCATTTTTATCTAAAAGTTGTCTTTTGGTTTTTTCCAGTTCTGTCGTATCTCTAAAAGTCAGCATGATGCGTTGTTGATGTTGTTCGTTTTCGATTACTGCTGAATACACCATACACGTTTTCACTACAGAGCCGACAGTAAAACTTACTTCGATATCTTCGACCATCTCCCTACGGTTGATTTTCTGTAAAACCAATTCTTTAAATTCAGTTGAGGTCCATTGTATATTTGCTCCCTCAAAAATAGAAAAGCCTTCAATTTTGTCTTCATTAATTTTAAAATAACGATAAAACGCCGGATTAGCACTGTGTACTATAAAATTTTGATCTACAATAAGCAGTGGCTCTTTTAGATTTTTGATAACCGATGTATACAGATTTTGAAGTACAGATAATTCGTTTCTTCTGTCCTTAAGTTCATCGTTGGTTACAGAAAGCTCTTCATTATTAGAACGCAATTCCTCAGCTACAGTTTCAAGTTGTTCATTAAGGAATTCCAAGTCCTCTGTCCGTCTAAGTAATTCTTCATTGGTGGTTTGAAGTTCTTCCAAATAAATCTGCTGTTTTTCGCTGAGTTGCTCTAAATCACTATAAACACTTGTTTTTTCTTTTGAATTTTGGAATTCTTTTATCGACTCATTATTTTGAAGAGATTTTCGGTCGAAAACAACAAGTAGCAGTTCGCTGTGCTGTGGTAGGTATACGACCTCAAATGAAGTGATATAGTTTTTGCTTGATGCAATATCTGTCTTGTGTTGCTGGTTTCTTTTATCATTTCTAGCCTTTAAAATCGCATTTTTAAGAACAGTGCGAATTTGGTGGTTCACCATGTTTAAAATATTAAAACTCGGTGTTCCTGCCGGTGGCTGTAAAAACGGACTCGTATCTCCGCTAAAATGAACAATTTCAAATTGCTGATTGATAAGCACTGCGGCTGGAGCATATTGTTCTGCAAGTATCTCGGCGCTAATTTTTCTAAAATCTTTTATTGGCGCAATGCTGCTAGCAGTTGCTTTATTTTCTTTTGCTGCATCAGTCTCCAGATCAGTAGAGATTGATCTAGAGGTGGCTGTAGAATTAAAATTACGTGTTAGTGGCCGACTTTGAAGATTTTTTCTAATGAAGATTTTTTCATTTGGAGTTACGGTTTCAAACAACTGTACCTCTTGAATGCAGTCCCTGTCTCCAAGAAGCAAAAAGCTTTCAGGGCGTAGGGCGTAATGAAGTGAATTTAGCACCTGTTCTTGAAGCTCTGTATTAAAGAGATTTAAAACATTGCGGCAAGAAATAAAATCTATTCCTGAAAACGGAAAATCTTTGGTAAGGTCGTGTACGGCAAATACGCAATTATCGCGTATGATCTTGCTGGCGTGCCAATTATTGTCCTTCTTTACAAAATATTTTTCAATTCTTTTTTCGTCTAGGTATTTAAGGTCTTGCGACGTGTAAACTCCCATTCGGGCTTTTTCGATATTTTTGACGGAAAGATCAGTAGCAAATATTTTAACGCTTATTTCGTTGCGTCTGTTCTGTTCCAAATATTCGTCTAAAGCAATCGCTAAAGAGTAAACCTCTTCACCCGTAGAGCAACCAGCCGACCATATACGGAGCTCTTTATTGTTTTTATTTTCTAGAATAGCAGGAAAAACTTTTTCAGTCAGTAAATCAAATGTTTTTTTATTGAAGAAAAGTGAAGGATTGTTCAGAATTTCATAAAATAAAAAATCTTGCTCTGCTTGACTGTCCTTGAGAAATGTAAGATAACCGTTTAAACTTTTTTTTCTGGTAAGAATCATTCTTTTTGAAATCTTCTGCTGCAACATTTTGGGCTCATAATTCTCCAGAGCTGTTCCAGTTTTTAGTGCTGTAAGGTTTATAATGCCGTCAAACAATTGTCGGTTTTCAGGTATTTGTTGCTGAATGGATTCGCTTGCAGAATTGATTTCTTCCAGTAAATCCGCAGCATGAGATGGTTTGGTAAAATAATCGATATAAGAGGCGCCAGTGTCTGTCAGTGAGATTTCGATTTGCTCGACAGCTGCGACTGCAACACCGCCTTTCTCTTTGACTTTCTTAAGCCCCCAAGCACCATCTATTGAAGACCATGAGACTAATAATGCTGTAAGAGAATGATCGAACTTATTTGCCAAAGCAGTAAAAAACTGATCCAAACATTCTGAAGCTTTTTCTTCTCTAGTATATCTTTTGAGTCTCAAGACCTCATGATCCAGCTGCAGAAAAGTATGCTCTGGAACCACATAAATATTTCCAGATTTTGGTTCTAAAGTATTTACAATTTCCACTACAGGTATTACTGTATTTTCCTGTAACATCTCGGTCAGGTTTTCTTGCTGACGCAGAGATAAATCCTGAAATACGATAAAGGATGCGCGAGTTTCACGAGCTACTGATTCTAATACGGTTTTTAGACTGTTTACAGTAGCTTCAGAACAGATAATGCCGATTACTGGGTACTCATAATTTTGATTTGTTTCTATGTCAAGGTTGTCCATACTGTGCTTCTTTAGGCAACATTATATTGCCGTTATTATTTATTCCAGATGAAGTATCGCAGGCACACAACTGCATAAGTGGGAAATCATTCAAAAATTGTCTAAAGACAGAATGTGTTTTATCTACCGCACATAAATTTGGACAGATTTTCTTAAGCGGAAACATTTTTAAGTGTTTTCTATTTTATTAATTCATTGTGTTTGCATCTTCTTGTTGTATAATTAGGATGCTTTCGTGAATAGTTTTTGGTGGTAAGCTAAAGTATATCTAAGTCGTTGGCGCTTATTATATCATTTTGGAAAAGTTTATCATAATTCCCACATTCGTGTCCGTTATTGAACGTATTTTACTAGTTTTTTTTAAAATGGGACTTTGAAATGATTCTATTCCACTACAGTCACAGATTTATTTCTGTCTAATTTTTACTACTTTACGATGAATTTCGGAAAAAACTCCTATTTTTACACAACCGATTGTTTTTGTAAATTGCTCTTATACGAAGTTTACAGGAAAGAAGGTCAAGCACTTCTGCAATGTATATGAAAGTACGTGATATAATTCAGGAAGGCAGATAATTGTTTTTTTATAAATACCACATAAATTTTAAAATTCAATTTATATAAAAATGCCATTAGAAAAAGTTTGCCAAAGAGTTATCATATTATTTTTTTTTCCTTTATACTGCTTATATCCTCAGAATTCCTTTGAGAATTATCAATTTCGAATTGTCAATAACGAAACATCAAAGAGTGGTATTTATGCCATTGCACAAGATCATTTCGGAGTCATGTGGATGGGAACAAACGGTGCCGGTCTATTTAGGTATGACGGAGTCAATTACAAAGTATATGAACAGCATTCAAGCAGCAGCAATTCTATAAATAGCAATCTTATTTATGCCGTTTACTTGGATCGGGAAAACCAGATTTGGGTTGGCACTGATGAAGGATTGTGTCGGTATAACAGAAATCTAGATGTTTTTGAAAATATCGAACTTCGGAAAAAAAATGACAAAGAATCTGTAATATCAGTAAAATGTATAATAGAAGATGGCAATGGCAACCTGTATCTCGGAACATTTAACAACGGCCTTCTTAAGTTGAATATTAAAACTAGAAAGGTGACAGATGTCAAGTCTAGTACGCCTCATATAGCTTATGCTATAAACTGTATGGCAAAAGATAAAAAAGGCCATATATATCTAGGAACCAACTTAGGTTTAAAAACTATTGATAAGTTATCTAATGAAGTCAAGAGCCTAAAACTGCAATCTGGAAATCAATTGGAATTAGGAACAATTGTTTCGATGGCTTTTGACAGCGATCAGCATTTATGGATTGGCAACGGGTACAAGGGCCTAATAAAAGCAGATGTGCAGCGTGCAGAAAAAAAGGCATTTTTGTATCCCATCACTAAAAAAAGGATAATGGCAATACTGCCAGTAAACAGCGAGACTATATTTTGCGCCACCGAAAATGATGGTCTTATTATTGTCAACAACCAAGGTGTTGTTCAGAAAAAGTATCTAAACAGCAATTATGATCAGCACAGTTTAGGTTCAAATTCTGTATGGTCCTTGCTTCTAGATGACGAAAAGAGACTTTGGCTTGGATATTACAATAAAGGACTTGGCGTTTTTGATAAGCTTAACAGCAAGATAAATGGCTTGACAAGCGTGGCCGGAAATCCACAGTCGCTACAAATCAACTGTGTAACAGGTATTGCAAAAGATGATAAAGGACGTCTATGGATTTCGATGGAAGGTGGTGGCGTGGATGTTTATGATCCTAAGCATAAAAAATTTCAGCATATCACTAAATCTGATCGAAGTTTCTGCTCTGGATTAAACGATGATAACATCACAAAAGTATTTATAGATAAAAAACAGAATGTCTGGCTGGCCAGCTGGAATGAAGGAATATTTTTTTTAAAGAACGGCAGCAGTAATTTTATTAATTACAATACCAAAAATACTCCTGGTCTCGCTTCAGACAATATCATGAGTATCGCCGAAGATTCAAAAGGCACCATCTGGATCGGAACTTTCTCTAAAGGATTGCATTATTATACTCCGTCAGACGGTAAATTCCGCCATTGCAATTCAAAAGAGTTTTACAGGCATTCCATAACAAATTTAGATATCAGAAAGGTCATGGTAGACTCAGACGACGAGATTTGGATTGGTTCTACAACTGGCCTATATAGAGTTCGCACGCTAGATTTGGTTTCTTTTTCGGTCACTTCCTTACGAGAGAAAATGTCTGAAAAACATAAAAATCACAAAAGTACCCACACTATTAATTCGCTCTACCAATCCAAAAACAACAAAATCTGGATAGGCACAGATGGAGCAGGATTGTTTAGTTATGATAAAGCAACAGACAAGCTGAAATGGTACATAAATTTTAAAGGATTAAAAGAAAAATCGATTTCATCTATAGTAGAATCCAATGATCGGAACATCTGGATTAGTGGCAAGAAAGGAATTTCTAAATTAGATTTGAAGCAAAATAGCACTGTAAATTATTCGGTTTATGACGGTTTGCTGGCCAATGATTTTAATAACAATGCCGTGTTAAAGGATGAAAACGGTTTGCTCTATTTTGGAAGTTATGAAGGCTTGAATTATTTTAATCCCGCAAATTTGGCAAAAAGCAAAAAACAGCCTTTTGTTTATCTTTCCGACCTTAAAATATTTAATAAATCTGTTCGCCCTCTTGAGAAAAATTCTCCATTGATAAAGGTCTTATCTCAGACAAAAAAAATAATCCTAAACCATAATCAATCGGTTTTCACAATTGATTTTATCGCAATAAACTATTCTTTTCCTGCTCGAAACGAATTTGCCTATTATTTAGAAGGATTTGAAGATTCATGGAATTACGTTGGCAACAAACGTTCGGCAACTTATACCAATTTGGCTCCAGGCAAATATGTTTTCAAAGTTAAAGCTGCGCAGAAAAACGGACTTTGGACACAGAAACCGGTTGAGCTTAAAATAGAAATTCTGCCGCCTTGGTGGAAAACCTCTTTTGCGTATTTGTTTTATTCTGTTATGATTTTGGCGGCCATTCATTTTGGCAATCAATATTATCAAAATCGCTTTAAGCAAAAACAGCTTATAGAGTTTGAGAAAAAGAAAGCGTTACAGATTGAAAAATTAAACAACAAGAAATTGCAGTTCTTTACCAATATTTCGCATGAGTTTAGAACTCCGCTCACATTGATACTAAATCCGTTGAGCGATATATTAAAAAATAATAGCGAAGAACTGTCGCAAGGTGTACTGAAAAAAATACAAACTATTCAGAAAAGTTCCGACAGGCTTTCTAGGCTAATTAATGAGTTAATGGATTTCAATCAGCTTCAGTTTAATAAAATGCCATTAAAAGTGCAGCAGATAGATGTAATTGGCTTTACAAGAGAAATCGTAAGTTATTTTGAAGAAGAAGCCTTAAGCCGCAGTATTATTCTGGAGTTTGACGCTAATAAAAAATCTTTAAAAGACTGGATAGACCCCAAAATGTTCGAAAAGATTATTTTTAATGTTATCTCCAATGCATTTAAGGTTACGCCAGATAATGGCAATATAAAGGTAAAAGTTATAGTAAAGGACGAAGTAGTTCATTTTCCTTTAATCGGCGAAGACAGTCTTAACCCTTCTTTCGAGATCATTGTTGAGGACACTGGCTCTGGACTAGACAAAAAGGATATTAAAAGAATTTTTGATCGCTTTTACCAAGTCAATAATCTGAACAAAGCTTATTACGGAAGTACCGGAATTGGTCTTGAGGTCGTTCGCGGATTTGTAGAACTGCATAAAGGCTTTATTATTGTAGAGAGCGAACTCGGGTTAGGCACAATTTTTAAATTATCATTTCCTATCGGAAAAGATTTTTTTAGCGAGAATGAAGTGATGGCTGAGGAATTTAAGAAAGACAAAAAAAACAGTTTTAAGCCAATTGTTGAAAAGAAAGAAAATGAACTGCAACATGCTCAAGAGAAGGGGAATCTGGTATATACCATTTTGATAGTCGAGGATAATGTCGAGCTGCGCAATTATTTGAAAAATGAACTAAAGAAAGAATACAAAGTTCTGACAGCAGAAAACGGTCAAGCAGGTTTAGAACTGGCTCTGAATAAATTGCCAGATTTGATTTTGACAGATGTAATCATGCCCGTTATGAATGGACTGGATTTATGCAAAAACATAAAATCAAATTTAAAAACCAGTCATATTCCGCTAATGATGCTTTCGGCAAAAGCATTGGTACAAGACCGCTTAGAAGGTATAGATTCTGGTGCAGATATGTATTTGAGCAAACCTTTTGATATGGATATATTGCGATCCAGTTTGGTGCAGCTGTTGAAGAGTCGACAAATTATGTTCAATAAATTCTATAATGGCTTAACTCCAAAGGCCAAAGAAAAAACTACAACATTAGATAATGAATTTATTAAAAATGTCTTGAATTATATCGTTGAAAATATTAGTGAATATGATTTAAGTGTTGAGGTTCTGGCGTCAAAGATGTTTCTAAGCAGAAGTCAGTTGTACCGGAAGTTAAAGACCTTGACAGGAGTTTCAGTAAACGAGTTTATCCGAAATGTTCGTCTAGAGAAAGCCAAAGAATTAATTGAGCTGGGTAACGATAACATTTCTGAAATTAGCATCAAGGTCGGATTTAGTTCTCCTTCGTATTTTACAAAATGTTTTAAGGAAAAGTACGGGTATTTGCCCACGCAAAGTAAACATTAATGTTATAACAAAAGGCGGTTTTTTACCGTCTTTTTTATGCCTCTCGAATTTTTGTCCCATCAAGCGAAAAAGAATGCTTCGTGTTTGTTAATTATGGTATTAAAGCAGTTGTTTATGCGTCTTTCTGATTCAATTGTTGCTAAATAATAATAATTGACTAGACATTAATGCGGTATTGGTAAAATTTACATAGAAAATTATCAATTAGTTATTTATTGTTTTATCACTATAAAAGTTTAAAAATTGCGTTTTAGCTGTTTTCGTGGTTGTCATGCTACAAAATTGATAGTTTTTGCATCATTTTTTGTATGTCAAATTTATCTTAACCCTATACTTTTGGGTAAGATAATTTTGATAAAACAAATTAGTACTAACAATTTCCAAAACAAATACCTATGACATGAAACCACTTTTTTGGCTACTTTATTTCTAAAGTTTATTCTTTTAAAAAACTTGAAGATAATATAAAAGCCTCCAATTTGTTGCGTAATTCTCCAAAGTTCTTGCAAAGAGCACAAAACTATTGAGAAGCGTAACATAAACAAAACTTACAACCGCTTGACTATTTCAACTAACCAAAAAACCACTAAAAAATGAAGTTAAAATTCAAAATTGCATTATTTGCATTGCTGATAATTGGCATTCAAAATGTAACCGCACAATCGAAAACGATACAAGGTACAGTTACAGATCCTTCTGGTTTTCCACTTCCGGGCGCCAGTATTATTGTAGAAGGTACTCAAAACAGTGCTTCTACAGATTTTGATGGGAGATACTCTTTAAAAGGAGTAAATTCAACAGACAAGATAACGTATTCTTATGTAGGCTTGATTTCTCAAACCATTGTCGTAGGAGGCAGAAGCACTATAGATGTTACGCTGGTGCAATCAACACAAAACTTAAATGAAGTTATAGTAGGATATGGTACTCAAAAGAGAACCAAAGTTACTGGAGCTATCTCAACGGTAGGCTCAAAAGATATCGCCGCAGTACCGATTACCAATGCCGAATCAGCATTGCAGGGAAGAGCAGCGGGGGTAACCGTAGTCAATGGTGCTCCGGGATCTAATCCTACTGTTACTATTCGTGGTTTGGCCACGATGGGAAACAGCGCTCCTTTGTACGTTATAGACGGTGTGTTAACCAATAATTTGTCAGGTCTTAGTCCGAATGATATAGAATCGATGTCCGTTCTAAAAGATGCTTCTACGACGGCATTATATGGTTCTAAAGCTTTTAATGGCGTAATTATGGTTACTACCAAAAAAGGAAAAAAAGGCCCAGGTCAGTTGAGCTTTAGCACTTATGCAGGATTTCAGACCATCACCAAAAGATACGATGTCTTAAATACACAACAATATCTGCAATATGCAAAAGATTTGGGAAGCGATTTAACAACAAGAGCAGCTGAGTTTGGCAATATAAATACAAATTGGCAAGATGAGATTTTTCAAAGCGGCATCATGCAGGATTATAATCTGAGTTTTTCAAACGGGACAGAAACCTCTACGGGCCGCTATTCTGCTGAATACTTGAAACAAGAAGGTGCTGTTATAAATACTGGTTTTGAACGTTATTCTTTTAGAGCAAATAACACTCAAGATATTGGAAGACTAAAAGTAGGAAGCAATATCGGAATCTCATTCAGTACAATAAATCCAGAAAGAAGCGCCGGAGGAAGAACATTATTAGAACACGCTATAAAGATGGCGCCTTATCTTCCTGTTTATAATGAGAACAATTTAGGCGGTTATCAAGGACCAAGTGCTGTCGACGGCAATGATGCAGAAAACCCTGTACGTGTCGCAAATTTAGGCTATCAGAAAATTAATAATTTGTCCATTATAGGAAACATTTATGCTGAATTGGAGCTTTTAATAGGATTGAAATTCAGATCGCAAGTTTCATTGGATTATTTTACCAGTAAAGATCACACCTTTGTGCCGAGTTATAATGATGGGTCTTATCATAGACAGGCTTTTTCGACTACAAATGAAACAAATGCTCAAGGACAGACTATTGTTTTTGACAATAGCTTAACTTACAAAACGACTATTGCCTCCAAACATAACTTAGAAGTATTGGGAGTTATTACCAAGATTGATGGAAAATCTCGAAATTTAGTAGCAGGAAGCCGTTACAATATTTCAGATGAGATTGATCAGTTGCGTTATAATGAAGGAAGTTTGACTTCTGCAAATTATGAAGAAAAAAACATAGGTTACATTGCTCGTATCAATTACGATTATGCAGATAAATACCTTTTGGCAGTTTCTGGAAGAAGAGATGCTTCGTCTCGTTTTGGCGCCAATAACCGTTGGGGAAATTTCTATTCAGTTGCGCTTGGGTGGAACATAGCCAAAGAGAGTTTTATGGCAGATTCTTTTTTTAGTACTTTAAAATTAAGAGCCAGTACCGGTACAACAGGAAATGACAGAATTGATAATTACCAATACAGCGCCACCTTGCTTGCAGATTATAACTATCCGATAGGAGGAGGAAATGCTCCAGGTGTTTCTTTAGGTGTTGCCGCAAATCCTGATTTGAAATGGGAATCTAAAAGAGATAGAAATATTGGTTTGGATTTTGGTTTTTTTGACGATGCATTTACTGGATCATTTGAATATTTTAATAGTAAAAGCAGCGATATCCTTTTTGCCGTGCCGTTATCAGCTTCTGTAGGTTCTGCTGGCGGTGGAACTCAGATTCAGAACATTGCCGATGTCAAAGTATCTGGATACGAAATTACTTTGGCTTACAATGACAGAAAAGGCGACTTTACATGGTCTGCTGTAGCTAATCTCGGTACAAATAAAAATGAAGTGGTTAGTTTAGCTCCAGGAGTAACCAGTGTATTGGGCGGACCCGTGCCAAGAGCTGGATCTGAGAACTTTTCAAGACTAGAAGTAGGACAGCCGTTGTTTTATTTTTACGGTTACCAGACTAACGGAATTTATCAAAACCAAGCGGAGGTCGATGCGGTTTTTGGACCTGGCCAGACTAATATAAAACCTGGCGATATTAGAATCGTTGACCGAGATGGTAATAAAATTATTAATTCGGAAGATAAAACCAATATCGGAAATCCATATCCTGATTTTACCTATGGGTTGAATATTACGGCAGCTTATAAAAAGTTCGATTTCAATTGTTTTATAACTGGTGTTCACGGAAATGATATTTATAACGCAAACACTTTTGACCTAAAAGCGATGAATAGATTGTTTAATGCCAGCACAGATGTTTTAGACAGAGCAAATGTGGTCAACGGAGTTGTAACCAATCCGTCGGCTTCCTTGCCAAGAGCACAAGGGGCAGATATAAACTGGTCTTCTGCAAACCAGCGATACATTGAAGATGGTTCTTATACACGTCTAAAAAATGTCACTTTAGGTTATACATTGCCAGGCGAAACCTTTGGCAGCTATTTTTCAAACATAAGATTTTATGTAAGCGGTCAAAATCTAGTAACGATTACAAAATATTCTGGCTTAGATCCTGAAATTGCTCGTACAGACGGAAATGCGAATTCTGCCGGTATTGACCTAGGAAGATACCCGCAACCGAAATCAGTAATTTTTGGACTTGATGTTAAATTTTAATACAAATGATGATGAGAAAAATAAAACATATAGTTGGAGCATTGTTCGGAATTTTAGTGATGAATTCATGTGATAGTTCGGACTTAGAATTAAGAAATCCGAATACACTATCTCCGGATACTTTCTTTAAAACCGAAGCACAGGTGGAGTCTTCTGTAAATGCAGCTTATGCAAATCTTCAGACGAGAGGACTTTATGCAAGAAACTTTTTCTTTGCTATGGATCTTATGGGGCAGGAAGCTGCTGGGAATCCGCAGTTGGAAGGAAACAAAAAACCTTTTCAGGACTTTTCTTTTAATGCAGGAAACGATATCATTCAGTACTATTGGGAATCTTGCTATATCGGAATTTCGAGAGCTAATTTTGTCTTAGACAATGAAGCTAAAATAAACGCTTTGCCAAATTCTGTTTTGTCGCAGGAGAAGAAGAATAAATTTTTAGGAGAAGTACATTTCTTGAGAGCATACTACTATTTCCTGCTGGTAAAACGTTTTGGAGACGTTCCGATTTATAAAACGGTCACTATCGAAGGAGCTGCAAGAAGTCCTAAAGCAGAGGTTTACGACTTGATTAGGACAGATTTTGAATTTGCTTCGCAAAACTTGTTGTCAAAAACTGTAGAACAGACAGGAAGAGCAACCAAAGAAGCCGCTTTTGCTTATTTAGGAAAAGTATTGTTGTATGAGAAAAAATACGATTTGGCTTTAGCTGCTCTAAATAATGTTACCGGATTTAGTCTTGAAGACCGCGGAAACTTCTATAATAACTTTATGGAAGAAACAGAACATGGCAAAGAATCTATTTTCGAAATTGAATTTGATGAAAAAAACGGAACAGGTAATAAATGGGACGATCCAGGAAACAGTCAAGGTACTGGTTTTGCAGAATCGACTCTTAGAGGCCAGGAATATGGTAATTTAAGCTGGTTTAATGTGTATCCGACAGATGATCTTTTAAATTCTTTTGAAAGTGGTGATGAACGTTTTGCCGAAACTTTTTATGTGCCAGGTTCTACGTATTTGGACGGGAAACTTACAATGACTGCTCAAAATTTTAATACTTCTGCAGGATTAAGAAAAGCTGGATGGAAAAAGTATCAAAATTATTATAAGAAAGAAGACGAAGCTGTACAATCGAGTATCAATGTAAAAGTTATGCGTTATGCTGATGTTCTTCTTATGAAAGCGGAATGCGAGAACCAGAGAGACGGCGGTTCTCAGACTGCGGCTATAGCTTATATAAAAGAAGTTAGAGACCGTGCTGGGTTGACTACTGCAATTGTTCCGACAAAAGAGGCTGTTTTTGCAGCGATTGTACAGGAACGCAAAGTAGAATTTGCCGGAGAACAAAGCCGTTTTGATGATATTATTAGATGGGGAATTGCCAGCACCGCGCTTCAAGGAAGCGGTTTTACCGCCGGAAGAAGCGAACTTTGGCCGATACCAAATAGAGAAACCTCTTCAAATCCTAATATTAAGCCAAGTAATAATAATCCTGGTTATTAAATAATAGAATTGATTAGTTGAGTTGAGTTAGTTAGTTTTTCTGATAAACAGCGTATTTTTAATGCGCTGTTTATTTTTTTTGCTGTTTGGAGCCATTTCGTGTTGAGGTATTGTAGCTTCTACATTTCTTCTTTTCTGTAGATCGGTTTCTATTTGGATTTCCATTTTTTTGTCTATTGCATAAAAGAATAAAAGAACAGCGCTAATAATGAATATAAAACCAGGATAAATACTGATTGAAAGTTTTATTCCTTCTAGTGCCGATGGAACCTGTATTTGCTCCTCGGCGGCATATCCGTACTTAGATAAAAATGCAGCGCCTAGTGCGCCCCCAATACTGATTCCCGTTTTTAATCCGAAAAGCATTGCCGAAAAAATAGTGGCTGTTGCTCTTCTGTTGTTTTTCCATTCACTATAATCAGCAACATCTGCAATCATTGCCCATAACAACGGAATGGTTATGCCGTAAAAAAGACCGTGCAAAAGCTGTGTAGCAAAAACTGCAGCAACGGCTGTTTTGTCATAAAAATTGAAAGCCAACAATGTACCGGCCGAAAGTAATATAAAAAGAATATAAATGTTTCTTTTGCCAAAAGCATCAGCAAAAAATTTTGAAAACATGATTCCGATAATCATAAAAATAATTCCGCCAGCGTTAAAAAGACTAAATGCAGAAGCGGTAACGTCTTTGGGCCATAGGAAATCTGCAAATCCCATAGAGAGTAATACCGAATTGATTTCGTTAATGAATGCAGTAAAGCCAATCGCATTTAAGAAATTTTGCTGTGCAGCAGTATCTAAATAATACTTGAAATAAAAGACATACATACCGCCTTTTAAGGATAAGGTTACAAAGACCAAAATCGTTACAAGCAACATTACAAACCAAGGACCGTTTTTGCATAAATCACTGAAATCTTTCTTGATCGAAGTTTTTTGACTTTTAGACGGAATGATTCTTTCTCTCGTCGTAAAAAAGGTAATAAGCAAACATACAACGCCTATCAAAGCAAATAGTATCATGGTATTTTTAAAGCCGACCGCTTTGTCTCCATTTCCTAAAATCAAGACAAAAGGAAGCAACAGCGACTGTATGATAAACTGCGCAATCATAACGCCAACAAAGCGATAGGAGGAAAGACTGTTTCTCTCTTTCCTATCTCCAGTCAAAACACCGCTGAGCGCAGCGTATGGCAAGTTATTCGCGGCATATACCAGCATTAAAAAGAGGTAGGTAAGAAGCGTGTAGGTTATTTTGCCATTAATTCCGAAATCAGGTGTCATAAACGAAAGAACAGATGCGATTCCAAACGGTAAAGAAGTCCATAAAATCCACGGCCTGAATTTTCCCCATTTGGTTTGTGTTCTGTCGGCAATAATTCCCATAAAAATATTGAAAAAAGCACCAATAAATCCGCCAGTAAAAATAATTATACCAGCCGTGCCAGCTGGAATTTTATAAACATCTGTATAAAAGAAAGCTAAAAATGTTAGTAGTGTCTGGAAAATTAAATTTGCTGCAAAGTCACCTAGGCCGTAACCCAATTTTTCCAGCACAGAAAGTTTTTGAGATGTGGTACTCATATGTATCAATTGCTTTTATTGGATTATATTCTATAATTGGAGAAAAAAAGCGTATACTTTTTTTCATTTTTAAAATAGAATCTTTGCAGTAAAAATAAATTGAAACAAGCAATATGTATGTCATTTATGAAGCCTATTATGCCATTTTTGAAGCATAATTTAATTCGAAAGAAACTTTTGATTATAAACCCTTTTGCTGTCATCTTATAGATGTTCATTTAATGCATTATAAGGAAAAAAAACAATAACGTTTTGGAACTAAGAAGAATAATCTTAAAACAAAAAAAAAGGAAACAGTTTAATTCTGTTTCCTTTTTTTTTGTTTTGTATGAGAAATTCTTATTTTCCGCTAGAAGCAGTAATTTTTCCTAACTGAAGTCTAAAATCTGGTCTTCTTGCGTTGTAGATATCTACAAAAGTTTCTTTGTTATCTGTATGTGAATACACATTAGAGAAAATGCTGTTTCCGTACCAGTTTTCTAAATCTGCGTTATCGCTTCTGTTTTCTGTAAATATGTTACCGCTGCACTGATTGAAGAACATTTCTTCAAATTTGATCTTCTTTAGGTTAGCGCCATTAATTTCAGTTTTATTATCTATAATCACTGCAGGGTTAAAGCCTGAAACAACGCTTCTTTTCATTTCTAATGAAGTATTTTCACCCACATAAACTGCTTCTTTAATCAATCCAGCCTGAATATCGGCTTTTATGTTTTCGCTGTCGTTTAACATTGTAATGTTTGCCGCAGCCACCAAAGTAGATTTTTTGGTAAAGTCAGTTTCGTTTTTCTTTTCGTAAGCTTTTATGTCTAAACATCTAGAGCCGTCTTTGCTTCCTGATAAGTAAGAAGATCTTACAGCTAAAGAGTTATACAAACGACATTGAATACCTTGGGTGAATTTAAAATCATCGTTTATAGATTTGTATGAAACTAACTGAGAAGCATTTACGTCTCCGCCATAAAAGCCAAACGAATTACCTCCAGAATAGCTTACCATGATGTTTTCTATGACTGTTTTGTTTCCTACACCGGCTATAGTCAATCCGTTGAAAGAATAATCTAATCCTTTAACTTTTTTACCTGCAAATTCGATTCTCACGAATTTTAAAACTCCTGAGTTTGCAGCGGTGTTATTTCCACCATATATGGTAAGAGCCGGATCAAGATCCATATTGTAAGACCCTAAATTACCAAATTTATTGATTGGCGCATCACCAAGAACAACTACACCTCCCCAGTCTCCAGCTTTTTTCATGCTTTTATTTGAGGTAAAGATAATTGGGTCAGTTTCTTGGCCTTCAGCCATAATCTGAGCTCCCTTTGTAATTACTAATGTTCCTTTTGTCTCTGCATCTCCAATAATTACAGTACCTGGTTCAATAGTCAGAACGGCATTATTGGTTACATATACATTTCCCTGAAGAATGTAAACATTTCTTTTCAGCAGTTTTGTGTTCTCAGTAATATTCCCGGCTAAAATCTGATTGGCATCTTTTGTCTCACTTTTGTGAGGCTTGAATTCCGTCCAATTGTCCAGCCAGTTCGTATATCCGATAATTCCTTTTTCCTGCTGTGCATTTAAGCCTGCTGCCAGCAGCAGACAAATCATTAAAGTAATTTTTTTCATAGTCTTGGGGGCTTTTGGTATTATACGTTTTTTTGACAACTTAGAAAGAAACTTTTTCATTGAAAAGGATTCTTTTAATTTTTGGAAATTGTTCGATGTCGATGCACTATCAGCAACCGAAAAATTGAAACCTGAATTTTACCAAGTGTCATTTTACAAATATATATAAAATGTTTAGATTTCACGGGCTTTTTACCCGTATTTAACATTTGTTCAAGCAAAATTAAACTAGAGTTAATATCTCCAAAATATAGGCAAAACCTGAAAAGCCTTTTGTTTTAAGGTGTTGTTTTGTGAATGTGTATTTTTTATGTTTAGATGTAATGTTTTTATATTTAGATTGTTATGTTGTTTTTTAGTGAAATAAAAAATAGTATAGCTATTATTTTTACACAGTCTTGTTTTTGTGAATTCCTATGTTAAATGAATAGAATCTTTTTATTGATTTGAGATGAAAATTTACCATTAATTTACGCTGAAAGACTGCTTTTTCTAGCATTCAACTCAAAATATCGTTGTAGAAACTGATGTAGATCTCTAGAGTGTTGCATTTTTTATAACGGTTTTTTTGTAAATGTTTTCCTTTGTAATCAAAATTTTTAAAAATAGTGCAGGATAATAATTTACAGTTTTGTATTTCCGCAGGTAATTCTTTGACTTTTTTAGGCTTTAGCTTTTGACTAATAATAACATGATTATTCGTTTGTATCATATTCAAATGACAGCACGTAGTTATGCTTAATTTTGAAATAATAAAGGCTGCCTCAAAAGACAGCCCTTAAAAACTAATTAAAATAAAAATAAAAAAATCGATAAGAATATTATAAGCCAGAATCAGGAATTGGCCTATAAGAGATTCTTACTTTGCTTTCATAAGTACTTGCACACTGTTTGATTTTTTTAAAACATCTGTTATAAAATCTTTTAAATCTTTTGCTGTTAGGGTACTTAAAGTATTTTTAAGACTTTCTGTATCGGTAGGTTCTTCATTATTGCGAACGTAAGCAGTCAGTACATTCATCCAATAACTATTTTGTTTAATCTGTTCTTGATGATTTTTAATAATAGATTGTTTGATGTCTTCCAGCATATTCGCAGGAATGTTTTCTGTTTGTACTCTTGTCAATTCTGCATGAACAATTTTTACTAAGGTATCTGCTTTATCAGGATTACAGTCAAAATTGATTTCTAATGAAAATAATGGAGTAGGAGACTGTGATAAATTGGCTCCAACCTGAACGCCGTAACTGCCGCCTTCTTCTTCACGAATGGTTTCTAAATAACGTTTAGTCAGCCATTCAGAAACCATAAAACTTAAGATTTTGTTCTTTTTAGAATAGGTTACATCTTTGTTTTCTAAATGAAGATAAACCGTCGTTTTTGGCGTATCCATCGTTCTAAAGATCGTTTTCTCTGTTTTTCCGTCTTTCATGAAAATTTTATGGTCAACGTATTTTTCTGTTTTTGGAGTTGACGGAATATTGCCTAAATAAGTATTGATTAAGGCAATATCTTTCTCAGAAATGTTTCCAACGAATAAGAAGGTAAAATCTCCTGCATTAGAAAAACGCTCGGTGTAGAATTTCTTCGCTTTATTCAAATCAAAAGCATTGATAAAATCCTGATTCAATAACCAATTGCGTTTGCTGTAATTCGTGTTTAAAACCGAAATCGTATCACTTAACGCTTTTTCGTTGCTGTTGTGAGCATTATTCAGTTTGTTTTGGTACTGCTCTTTGATTTTATCAAAAGTAGTCGTATCAAATCTTGGATGTTGGAAATAAAGATAAGTCAGCTGTAATAAAGTCGTTAAAGATTCTTTGTTGCTGCTTCCGTTAAAACCTTCGTATAAACCTCCAATATACGGACTCACACTAGCCGTCTGACCAGCCAGTTTCTTTTTTAAATCGGTAAACTTATAATCGCCCAAACCAGAATAAGCCGCTACTGCCGTTGCAATTTGTGTTGACGGAAGATCCTGCCAGTCAGCTAAGGAATTTCCTCCTGCACTGTAAGCAGAAAACAAAATCTGGTCTTTGCTTAAGGTTGTTGGATAAATGATCACTTTTGCTCCGTTTGCCAAAGTGTATTGTTTTGCATTGGCAAAAGCTTTAATATCGCTGGTTTTAGCAATCGCTTTTTCTGTCAATTGCTCTTTAACTAAAGAAGCTGTTAATTCTTCTTCTTTGTACGGTTCCAATTTGCTGTTTGAAATGGTTTTAATTACATTCCAATAGTCATTTGCTTCTGGAAATTTAGTCGCAGCATCTTCCGGAGCAGAAACCGATAAGATTAAGTTTTGTTTTGGTTCTAATGCTCTAAAAGCATTATTGACTTGTTCCAAAGTCACTTTACTTAGAAACTCATTCATCCATTTGTATTCCTGATCTAAAGTCATCACCGGATTGGCTTCTAAGAAATACATTTGTAATTGTTCTGCCCAATATCCGTTGCTGATTTTGTCTTTATTGGCGAGGCGATTATCATAATTGCTTCGCATTTTGGTTTTTAAACGGTCTAATTCCTGCTGTGTAAATCCGTTTTGAATCGCTCTTTCATATTCTTTATAGGCTTCTGTAAAAGCTTCTAAGAATTTACCTTTTTTGGGTGCGATGTTCAATGAAAATTTACTGTCTAATCTCGAAAGATTGTTATTTGAAATTCCAAAAGATAAACCCGCTGTTTCATTGTTGATGATGAATTCTCCAAAACGAGTATTCATTAACTGCATCGCAAGACTTTCCTGCATGCTTTTGGTCATTTCGGCTTCGTCTTGCACTAAGGGCTTTGGAAGTGTGTACGAAAGCGAAATCCCAGAACGCTGTAATTCTTTGTCGGTTGCCAGTACATAACGGTTTTCTTTTTGCACCGGAATTTTTTCGTATTCTCTTTTGTTGATTTTCTTTGGAGTAGGTATCGAACCGAAAATCTCTTTAACCCTTTTTTCAATTAAAGCCACATCGATATCTCCGACAATAACGACAGCCTGATTTTGCGGTTGATACCACTTTTTGTAATAATCTCTTAAAACCTGATATTTGAAATTACTGATGACATTCAAATCACCAATTACATTTCGTTTGGCATATTTAGAACCTTGAAAAACTACTTTGTCAATTTTTTCTCCAGCACGGTAATCTGCGTTTCTTCTCGTACGCCATTCTTCACGAATAACACCTCTTTCTGCGTCGATTTCATTATTCGCTAAAAGCAGAGAACCTGACCAGTCGTGCAGTACGTACATGCAAGAATCCAACAAAGTTTTATTATCGGCAGGAACATTGCTGATGTTGTAAACCGTTTCGTCATAAGCTGTGTAGGCATTGATGTCTTTTCCAAAAGAAACACCTTGTTTTTCCAGCATATTGATAATTCCTTTTCCTTTAAAATGTTCTGTTCCGTTAAAAGCCATGTGTTCCAGAAAGTGCGCTAATCCGTCCTGATCATCATTTTCTAAAATAGCCCCGACATTTTGTACGAAATAAAAATCGGCTCTGTCTTTTGGCCATTCGTTATGAAGGATAAAGTATTGCATTCCATTAGGAAGCATTCCGTGCGCCACTTCTTTGGGCAGTGGAAAAGTAGTTTTAAACTGCGCAGAAACTTGGGTTAAACCCAAAAACAGCAAATGCGCTAAAATTAATTTTGCTTTCATTGTTGATCCGTATTGTTCTTTTTTTTGATTGAATTTTTGTTGGAATAGGGTATAAGAAGTCCCTGCTGTTAATTTGAAATCTTCAAAAACAGCTGTTATGGAACGCGGATTAAACAGATTCGCCCTGCGAAAACGCGGATTTACACAGATAAAATATTTAAATAAAATCCGTTTAATCCGCGTCTTCGCGATAGCGAATCAGTAAAATCAGTGTCTAATTTTAAGGCATTGTAATTACATCCATTCTGGTTTTGCCGCACCTTTTAAGTAGTAATCAAAATACTGCTGCATTTTGAGTGTCCAGTCTTTTCTATTGCTGGCATCGTCTAAGCTATGTCCTTCTTTTTTGTAGTTCACCAAGTAAGCAGGTTTTCCTAAACGACGAAGTGCAAAGAATAAGGATTGTCCTTCTTGATAAGGAACTGCGCGATCATTATCATTGTGGAAGATAAGTATTGGTGTTTTAACATTTTTCGCTCCAAAAAGAGGCGAATTTTTGATGTATCCGTCAAGGTTTTCATGCATAGCACTTCCCATACGCAATTGATCTGCTTCATATTTGAACATCGTAGAAATACCATTTGATCTCATAATTGGATAATTGGCTGTAAAGTTGCTCACTCCAGAAGCGACAATAGCACAAGTGAAAATATCCGTTTTAGTCGTTAAGAAAGAAGTTTCGTAACCTCCAAAACTATGTCCTTGAATTCCTATTTTGCCTTTTTCTGTAATTCCTTGTGAGATTAAATATTCAACACCGCTAATAACATCGTTGTAAGTACTGTTTCCAACTTCTCCATAAACGTAATGCACATCGGGTTGAAATACAATATAACCTCTGCTTACAAATGTTGGAATATCAATATTGGCTGTGCTTACTTCAGGCTGTTGATAAGCATTAAAATCCTCTGTATGTTTTTCGTAGAAATGAACAATTACTGGATATGTTTTTTTACTGTCATAGTTGTCCGGAAGATATAGATTTCCTTGATTTTCTTTTCCGCTGAAACTTTTCCAAGTTAAAACTTTTGAAGTTCCCCAGGCATAGTCTTTTTGCTGTGGATTAATGTCTGTCATTTTTGATTGAGAACCAAAACTAGAAGTTCCCCACCATAAATCCGGAAAAGTGGTATAGCTTTCTTTTATAAATAAAACAGACGAATTGTCTCCTGAAAGCGCTTCAATTCGCACATTGTAATTTGGGTTAGCGAAAACCTTAGTTACCGAATTATTATTTACCAACTTGTAAATCCCTTTAGATTTATGTTCAAAATCAAAACCAGTTAAAGTGATTTCTTTTTTTGTGTCTAAGTTCCCAATGAAGCCAGTTTCGCCGTAACGTAATTCTACATTGTTTTTTCTTCCATATCCCTGAGTTATAGTATATGCAGGTTTTTGATTGGTTAAATCTATAGCCCACAAATCAAACTGATCATACAAAACAACAGTATTTCCATTATTGAGCCAGCCTGCAATTCCGTATTGCGTGTTAAGATTTGCCATATCTACATTAGGGTTAGAAACTGGATAAGGAATCTGGTCACTAATGTTTTTAAATTTCAGAGAAGAAGAATCAAACACAAACCATTTTTTTTGACTTTCATCATAAAAGACGGCAAAGCTTCCTTGTGGATTACAGTTTACACCTCCAAAGACGCCTGATAATACTTTTGTAGCTTTTCCTGTAGCAAGATCAATCCAGTAAATATCGCTGCGTTCGTTAAAAGTCCAGTCTACTTCCACGACATAAGGCTTTTTGTCAACGGCAAAAACACCTTTAGCATTTCCAGATTCAGGAATAATCACTTGATCATATTCGCCGGTAGCGGCTACTTTAATCACTTTTTTGTTTTGGATGTCATAAAGAAATTTTGGTTCGCTTGGAAGCGTTTTGGAACTTCTCAATAATTCCTGTCGGCGTTCCATCGTTCCTTGGTTGTATTTCCAGATTTCAACATTCGATTTTGGAATCTGCGTATTTTCAGGACGTTTTTTTGAGTTTACTACCAATGAAATAAGAGTGCTATTTTCATTTAAGGCGTATGCCACTTTTGAAATCGAGAAATTAGGATCGTTTAAAGCAATATCATCATAATTAAATAAAACTTTAGCCGAATTAGTGTTCAGATTAAAGTAATAAACCATGTTGAAATCAGCGCTGTTTGCACCTTTTAAAGTAAAAGTACCGCCGTTTTCTTTATCATTTAACTGAAAATCTCCAAAATCTGATGCTCTTCCACTGTAAATCGTTTCTTGTTTACCGCCAATTGTTCCGTGTTTTAGGAAAATTTGATCTTTTTCAATCTGAACATACACAATCGATTTGTTCTTTAAAAAACGAGACGATTTGATATTGCTTACAAAAGTACTGTCATTGCTTTCTAAATTATAACAAACTAAACGCTGTAAAAAGATTGCACCTTTTGGAGTTTCAGGACGTGTGTAATACAAGAAATCCGTTCCTTCAAGTACATTGGTGTAATGCTTGCTTTTCCAAAGTTTTTTAACTCCCGTTTTTAAATTCTGCACTATTGTGCTGTCATTTTTACTGTACTGAATCCAGTCTTTTTTCCCGATGAACTTTAAATCACTGATATTCTCCAAAACCAAACGTTTTCCTTTTGGAGCTTCCTGAATAATGATCTGTTTTTTATTTTCTTTTTCTTCATCTTGAAAAACAGTGCTGTAAGACATCCATTTTCCATTATAAGAAATAGATTTGCTGCTGATTCTTTGCCATGACTGGTAAGCCGATTCGTCTACTGTTTTTTTCTGAGCAGATAAACTATGTACACCCAAAGCGAGTGTACATAGTAAAACTATTTTTTTCATAATTTTTTGATTTTCAAGAAGCAATTATTCGTTTTTTAAAGCCTTTATAACATCTGTAAGTTCGTCAACTAATTGTCCTGGATTTCCAGAATATCCTTCAGATGTAAAACGGATTTTACCGTCTTTGATTACCACTTTTCTAGGAATACCGCTTGAATTAAAAATTTTAGCATATTGGCCGAAAGAAGCATTGTTTGTGCCACCTCCTTTTTTTACTAAGTCAAAATGAGTAGTGATTTTTAAGCCTTTTTCTTTTAAATAAGCCAAAGCTTCTTTTTTATAGCTTTCTTTGGTTTCCTGAGTGCTGATGAAATAAATTTCAACTTGTTTGTCTTCTTTAAAGTTGTTAACCAATTGCTGCATCGCTGGAAAAGCTTTTTTACAAGGCCCGCACCAAGTTGCCCAAAAATCGATTACGATGATTTTACCGCTGTTTAAAGCCAAATCTTTTGTTTTTCCGTCAGCTGACTGAACCTTAATTGCAGGAGCAGCGATATCAATCAAGGCGATTTTTTCTTCCGTTTTGTTTTCTTTTTTCAGCTGCTCCAAATAAGCAGGAAAATCGGCTTCTTTTTTACCTTCTTTCAAATACAATTCTTTCAGTTTTGCAGTAGCTCCTTCTGATAGAGTATTGGCTCTTGCCGCATTTTTTAAAACCTCAATGATTGGTTTGTTGAAAGATTCTAATGCTTTGATATGGATATCGTTGATACTTGCTTTTTCATAACGTTTTTCAAATGGCAGTAGAGCAAAAGTTTCCAAAACTTCTTTATACTTTTTCAAAATATCGTACATACGAATCTGAATTACCAACTCGTTGTTCAGCTGATTTTTTGCATTTTCAGTTGCCTGATTTGGAGACCAATAAAGTCCTGACATATAAGACATATCGTTTACTTTTTGCTGCATCTGCTGAATCATTGGCACTGCCATAGTTTCGATAACCGCTGGATCTACAACTTTTAAGTATAATGCTTTAGAAATATTCTGGTGGTAAGCATCATTCAAATTAGCAAAATTCATTGTTGGAATCATAGCCAAAATAGTTTTGTAATCTTTCGTTTCAAAATAGTAGCCAAACTGCATTTTTACAATATTGTCATAAAAATATTTTTGATGTGGTGGTACTTCCGAGTTGTTTGGAAAATCAGCTAAAAACTGGTTGATTACCCTGTTTCTTTCCGCCGCATCAGCAATCGGCATAATTTTTTGATACGCTTTGAATCTTACATGGCTTCCTTTTGGGAATTGTTTTTCGATTACTGCTTCAAGAGAATCTGCCTTTGTTTTATTTTTTAGATCAAACAAATAAATGTGGTGGACTTTTGTATACACTTCTTCAGGAAGTCCTTTCATATTTTTTGTAAAGTCGGCTAAGAACTTAGTGCCCAATTCCTGAAACTTTTCAGGTTTTTGTTTTTTCAATACATCGAAGTACGTGTCAAAAAACTCAGGAAATCTATTTCCGTTAGCTGCAACTTCCTTTTTTAACCAATATTCTGTAGCGTCTCCATCAATAGAAAAATCTTTGAAGTAACCGCCAAACTGACCATTGAAATCTTTGTTTCTGAAAGTCGCCCAAGCCAAATCTGCTCCCGGCATTTTTACTTTTGGTTCCTTAAAAGCAACCAGCATATATCCTGCATCTTGATTCGTATCGGTAACCAATCCATTTTCGGTATTGCCATAGAATTTGAAAGCCATAAAAGCACAGTTTTTTGGAACTGTAAAATCGGCGCTGTAAACAGCGCCATTTTTTTTCATTCTAAGATCTTCAATTTCCCATCTGTAATCATTAAAAACATAAGCATAACCGCTGATATTCTTAACGTTTTCTAATGGCCCGCCTTTTGGATCATAAGTCATGCTGAAAGTGGCTCCAGGAATCGGAATATCTACCATTCCTTGTAATCTTGATTTAACTTCTTGACTTGTAACCTGTAAGGTAAAGGCGTAGAATGCCAATACCAATAATTTGATATTCTTGATTTTTGTAAACATTGCAATTTTTTTATTTCCCTAATTCAGGGTTTAGATCGATATAATTTTGATTGATTGGGAATACATATCCGTCGCTGTTTGGCTCTAAAGTGTAGGTTTGTCCTTTAAAAACTCGCGTAAATGTTTTTCTGTAAACAGGGTCTAAGTTTAATCTCCTTTGATCAAACCAGCGGAAACCGCGCCCAATGAATTCTTTTTGCCTTTCTGCCAAAACCAAATCTAAAGCTTCTTTGTTTGTTGTTGCAGTAACAGTATAGGCCGTTCCCGATTTAAAACGTTTTGCTCTAAGAATATTTAAATAATTAACTGCTTCAGTAATTTTTCCAGATCTTGCGTAACATTCAGCCGCAATTAAATACATTTCAGGAACAGAAACTCCAATATTGATTCCGTTTGTATAACTGTAAGTTGCTATTCCAAATCCTCTTCCTGTATAAGTTGGAGAAATCGCAACGTTACCGGCAATTGTATAATAATCATAACGCAAATCGTTTGATCCGAAACTGTTTAATAAATCATTTGACAGTGGTGCCCTGTTATAAGTTAAAAGCAAGGTTTTAGAAAATATAACTTCAGGATTCTGGATTAAAACCGGATAGCTGTAAGCAGATGCAAATGTTTTTAAATCAATTAAACCATTTTGCATCTGTAAAGCTTTCTCTGCATTTTCGAGACTCAATTGATATTGCCCCATCAATAAATAAGTTCTGGCAAGTAATGCATAAACCGCTCTTTTTGAAGGAAGCACATTGAATTGAGGATCATTCTGAATGCCATTTGCTAAAGCACTATTTAAGTCGGATATGATTTGGTCGTAAACTTGTCCCACTGTACTTCTGTTTAAAGAAGAAAACAATTCTGGTTTTAACAATAGTGGCACTGCTTTTTCTGAATTTGCAGAAACTGGGTCAAACTGTGGTCCGTATGTGTTTACTAATTGTAAATAAGCAAATGCTCTGTGTACAAAGGCTTCGGCATAAATCTCTTTCTTTTCTGCTTCAGTTCCTTTTTCGCTGCCCATTACACCATCAAGAATTACATTACTGTAATAAACGGCTTTATATAATCCTGTCCAATCTGAATCACCTTGAGAGGGATCGTAAATTCTATCCTGCCAAGTATAACTGTTGCCCCAAATAGTAGTGACTCCGTTTTGGTAAGTTGTCGGAAATTCCACATCGGCATTTGCGATAAGATAAATTCCGCCCGAAGAAGTCATGTCATTATAATTGTTTGCCAATGCTCTGTAATCAGAAGTATATTTTAAAATTCTGTTGTTTCCAACCTGTTCCACTTCAACGTAATCTCTACAGGAGCTTAGTAAAAGTAGAGGAAGAAATATATATAATGTAGATTTTAGAAATTTCATAAGTCTATCTTTTAAAATTAAAAACTTAAATTAAACTGTAATGTATAGGCACGTTGTGGCGGTAGGGTATTATAATTGTTGTTAGACAAATATTGCGGATCGATTCCTAAATCATTCTTAACCCATAATAACCCTAAATTTCTAGCAGCAAAATTGAAACTTAATGACTTAATAAATGTTTTTTGCAGCCATTCTGAAGGCACATTGTATCCTAATGAAATTTGCTGAAGCCTCACATTATCTGCAGACAAAACATTAATGTCGGCATTCTGATAGCGGTTTAAGCTATTGAAGTTTATGTTGGTTAGTCCGGGAACATTTGTAACAGCTTCATCTCCAGCTTGTCTCCAACGGTCTGCCACCAATTCGTCTTTTGCGACAGCACCATATTGTACTCCAGAAAAAGAAGGATAATTTTGCAGGACTGTATTTCTGAATACATGTCCCGCATAGTAAGTAATCTGAACTCCTAATTTGAAATTTTTAAAAGAGAAATCATTCATAAATCCTCCAAAATAAGGAGCAAAAGTAGTTCCCATTTTTTTCAGGTCGTCTTTATCTATTGATGCAATGCCTTGGGTCGATGTAACAATTGTCCCATCTTTTTTGTATACCTGAGATTGTCCAGTTGCATCTAGTCCGGCCCAATTGTAGGCATATACAGTTCCTATGCTGTTTCCAACCATCGGTGACGAACCAAAATACTGATTGGTGCTGTTTAACACATAACGTGAGTCGGTCACCTCATTAGTATTATAAGAAAAATTAAAAGTACTGTTCCATTTAAAAGCGGTGTTTACAATAGTTCCTGATAGAGATAGATCTACACCGTGTCCTTTGAGCGAAGCGGTATTATAATTTACAAAAGACCAGCCGTAAGTTGGATTAAATGGAAGATTTGCTAAAATATCTTTGGTTTTTTTATAGTATAAATCAATAGATCCTCTTAAACGATTATTGAAAAAGCCATAATCTAAACCGTAATTTAAAGTTGATGTTGTCTCCCATTTAATTTCAGGATTTTGGGGTATAGAGATACTAGCTGTTGGTAATTGTGTGTTGAAATCAACAGATCCAATACTAATTACCGGACTTTGGCTTCCAAATCCACCTGGAGGCGAACTTCCCGCTTTACCATAAGTTACCCTGAAGGCTAAACTGCTTAACCAGTTTACATCCCTCAAGAAAAATTCTTTATTAATGTCCCATTTTGCTCCCGTAGACCATAAAGGCAAAGCTCTATTTTTTCTAGAAGCTCCTAACAAGTTAAAATCATCAAAACGAACACTTCCCGAAACATGATAACGGTTCATAAAATCGTAAGAACCTAATCCGTAGTAAGATAAATAACGGCTTCTTGATTTACTAATGCTATTGTCAGAAGATCCGATAATGCTCTGCCATCCATAAACGGTAGTGTAATAAACAGTTGGATTTACAGACTGTCCTGAGTTAGTGTCAATATTGTAACCATAATATCTTTGGCTTGAACCTTCTCGACGCTCTTCTCTAATTTCTGAGCCTGCTAAAAAGTGTAAGCTGTTATTTTCGTTGAAATTCTTATTAATATTCATTTGAAAACGCATACTCTGATTGTCATTGTTCGTGCTCGTATTGTATAAATAAGAACCTAGCGGTATACCGTAAACTAATTTTCCGGCCGTATTAATAGATGTAGCCTGATTGATCATGTTTCGAGTATAATAACTGTCCAGTTCATTTAAAGATTTGATTTTGCTCGTAATAGAAGTATACATTCCGGCGGCCTCAAAATTCAACCAATCTGTGATTGTAGCAGTTAAACTAGCATTTAATCGTATATTGGCTCCTTTTGTTATTACATTCGAATAATTAAGCTCATCTAGGTAATTGTAAGACCAAGGCAAATATCCTTTTGCTTCAAATCCTTTTGAAACTTCTGGCCTGAAAAGAAAATAACGATCAATACCATTTCCATTTTCGTCTGCAATCATATCATAAGGGCGCAAAGCGGTAGCCGATACATTTGATAAAGCTTCGTTTGCAACGTTATTGCTTTGATAAGTTGTTGGAACGTAATTGATTCCTGTATTTAACTTTAAGAATTTTTTAAGCTGAAAAGAGTTATTCAAGGTAATATTATACGATTTAGAATCATTTCCAACCATGGCTGCCTGATCCTTATTGTATCCTAAAGACAAATAGTAAGAACTTTTGTCGTTTCCGCCACTGATTGATAAATCGTATTGAGTGGTAAGCGAATTTCTTAATAAATATCTGTTGATCTGCCCTAAATTATCATTTTGTGCAAGCTGACTTAACAACGCATCCCTTTCAGAAACAGAAATTTGGCCTCTTTTTTGTCTAAACATTATTTCTTGTGCGGCGCTTGGGTTCAGCGCCTGCCAGTTCGAGATATTATCAGCAACAAATCCGCCATTTACAAGGTCTTTTTCATAATCAATATATTGGGCTGTGTTCATAACACGAAGTTTGCCCAAATCTATTTTTTCTCCAATGCTTGTCGTGGTATTAAAATTAATGGTTGGTTCACCTTTTTTGCCTTTTTTGGTTGTAATTACGATTACACCATTTGCAGCCTGCGATCCCCAGATGGAACTTGCAGCAGCGTCTTTCAAAACCGTAATGCTTTCGACATCATCTGGATTAAGGAAACTTAAAATAGAAGATCCAGGAACACCTCTTTTAGAGAAAGCAAAATCTTCTCTTGATTGTGGAAAACCATCAATAACGATTAGTGGCTGTCCTGTTCCGCTGAAATTATTGGTTCCCCTAACACTGATAGAACCCGTTCTAGGATCGACATTTACACCTGCCATTTTTCCTTCTAATCTAGACTGAATATCTACTGTTGGAACTTCTGCCAATTCTTTTGCAGTCATTACACCAATAGCTCCAGTAACCCTTTCTTTTGGAATTTCAGTATAACCGTTTGATACCGCAATTTCTACAGAATGCAATTCCATAACATCTGGTACAAGTGTCGCGTCTATAATTCTTCTGTTGTTAACGGCAACGGTTACAGTTTTAAAACCTAGAGAGCTGAAAACAATAGTGTCGTAAGGAGAAACTCTCATTCGGTAATCACCTTCTTTTCTAGTAATATCCCAAGTCTGTTTACCTTTTAAAATTACGTTTACACCAATAAGTGGTAAGCCTTTTTTATCGGTAACTTTTCCGGTTAATTCATATTCCAGCTGTTCGGCTTTCTTTTTATTTCTTTTTACCACAACTTGTTTATCAATAATGTCAAAGGTTAAATTGTTGCTTCTTAAAGCATTATTTAAGATTTCTTCCAATGTTGCGTCTTTGTCCAATGTAATGGTATTGGCAGATTTCAGCACATCATCATTATAGAAGAAGACATAGTTGGTCTGTTTTTCTAAAGTAGAAAATACCTCGGTTAGTGGCGTGTTCTTGAAACGAACATGTATTTTATTTTGTCCTAAAGAAGGGTTCGCATATAAACTACACATACTTATCCAAATAAATGCAGTAACAGATCTCATAAGCAGCAGATATAGGTAATAGTGGTATCGTCCAGAAAAATACTTTTCTGAATTATGTTTTTTATTCATAATTTTGTTTTGAATTTAAGAGATAGTCAATTAGCGTTGACTACAGTTCTACAATGCCAAAAGATGGTTCCAACATCTTTTGGTTTTTTTTGGTTAGTTTTTACAAATAAGGTTGATATGTTTATTTTTGGTCTTATATCATAGGCTTTGGTGGTTTTAGAATTGATTTTTTTATTTATTTAATTGTAATAGTTCTTTGGTTTGCGTTAACAGTACAGTTGTTGTTGGTAATACTCGCTAAAGTACTAGCCAGATTATTTAAATTTTCATTTAGAGCAAAAGATCCGGAATAATTAGCGTCGAGGTTTAAATCGGATCCTTTGATAAATTCAATTTTATAATATTTTGAGAGTTTGCCTAAAATGGTGTTTAAAGACTGACTTTTGAAAGTAAAATAACCTTCTCTCCAAGACAATATCGAAGCAACATCTTTTCGTTCTACTTTAAGCTGTTTTTGATCTTTATTGATTGTGGCAATCATTCCAGGCGTTAAATCTTCCTGAATTTCTTTATTGCTTAACAATCCTTTTTTGTTGTAGGTAATTCGAACTTTTCCTTGTGATAAAGCAGTTTGAACCGTTTCATCTTCAGGATACGAACTCACATTGAAAACGGTTCCAAGTACACGGACATTACATTCTTTTGTCTTTACGAAAAAAGGTTTGGCTTTATTATGTGCGACATCAAAAGCCGCTTCGCCGGTTAAATACACTTCACGAATCGATCCGTCAAATTGAGTTGGATAAATTAGGGACGAACCAGAATTCAGCCAAACGGTTGTTCCATCGGTTAAAACGATTTGGGTTCTTTTTCCGTAAGGAACTCGAACCGTGTTAAAAGAAGCGCTGGTGGAGTTGGTATTGATTGCTTGTTCTCCAACCGTAACTTTTTTGCCATTTTTTCCATAGCTAATGATTGAGCTGTCTTGTACAGCAATAGTCTTCTGATCTTGCAGGACAAGAGAGATATCCTCTAAGTCTTCATTAGATTCAGTTGTTGCTCCTTTTTCAGCAAAAAGCTCCAAATCTGTTTTAGGTTTGCTTTCTGGAGTTCGGTTTAGAAACAATCCAGCTAAAAGTGCCACACTCGCAGCAGCAGAAAAGGCGATTAATCTTTTCTTTTTCCTGCGTCGGGATTCTTTTTGTTCCAGCTCGATTAGTCCGTGACGAATTTGATTCTTTAAAGAATCTTTTTCATCGTTTGATATTTTATTAAAATTAATTTGCAAGGCGATGTTTTTATGGGGTCTATATTTACTAAGAGAACAACTCTTATAAAACATAGACAAAAAAAATAACCTTTTTTTAAAGTTTTTTTCGCAATTCTTTCAAACATCTGTAAATCAGTGTTCTGCAAGATTCTATGGAAATATCTAAGATAGTAGCAATTTCCTCATAAGGTTTGTCTTCGTTAAACCTATAAAACAATGCTTGGCGCTGCTTATCGGTTAGTTCCTGCATTGCAAATGCCAGTCTGGAGTTTAGAGTGGCGTTGTTTTCTTCTTCGATTAAACTGTCTTCAAAAGAGAGCTCTTTTAGCGTAACAGTGTCATAATCAGAAGTAATATAGAATATTTTTTGTGCAGCTTTTTCTTTTTTTAAAACATTTCGTTGTGTGATTTTAAACAAATACGATTTCACATTCACACTTTCAGCAAGACCGCTGCGATATTTATAAATGTCTAGAAAAACATCGTGAATTGCATCTTTCGCAATAGAAGTTTCTTTGGTGTATTGTAAAGCGAAAGTAAATAAAACATCAGCATAGATATCATACAGCTTTTCAAAGGCGGTAATATCACCTTTTTTAATCTGTTGCCATAAAAAAATATCTTCTGAAGTGTTCTCCATTTAAGGAATAAGATTGCTTGAGTTTTTCAGCAAATCTAAAACTTTTATCAATCAAATCGATGATATTTCGAATATTTCGCATGAATTTGGAGTGTTATGACGAAATAATAGCGATAATTTTGTTAAAATTTATATTTAGTTATTTGTAATAACTCGTTGGGTGAAATTATTTTCAACACATAGAAACATAGTTTAACTAGACTTAAAAAAGGCGTTTCACTAGTCTAAATGCACATAGTTTAGCTATGTTTGGAAACTTGTTTGTTCCATATTCTTTTTTAGGCACAAAAAACTATGCTTCTATGTGTTAAAATGCTTTTATTTTTTAATTACACCCAACGGGTTTGTAATAAGTATTTTTGTTGTCTGGTAATAAAAATGGTCTAAGTATACCCACTATTTATGAAATGCTATTCTAACAAATGGTCAAATTATTTTGATATACATAAGATTTTAAAACTCTTAAGGATTCTTTGCCTTTTTGGAAGCTTCTTTTTCAGCCTTAATTTTTTTTGTGTAATCACTGTACATTTGGCGCCAGTTGCGACCGTTGTTGTTTAAATATTGTTCGGCCTGTGTTTTGTAAATTTCAAAAATAGCCGAAATCTCTTTCATGTTTTTATAATCTACTGCCTGTTCACGGGCTTTTTCAAGTAATTTCTGAATTTCAGCAGTTTCAGCAGCAGTCATTTCAGGAACAATGGCTTGATAACCTTTCATGGTAAACGCAACTTTTCCGATAGTATATTTGTCTAAAACTAAAGCCACTTGCTGCTCGTTTAAATCTTTTCGTAATCCACTCATTAAATCTTCGTGCACACTGGAAGGCATCGCCGAATCAGCAATAATTTGTCTATGCAGTTCAGAAAGTGGTTTTCCGTCAAGCGGATTTATTCCTGCTGGTACAGTTGAAGCGGGGTGACTGTTATGCCAATCTTTTACAGCACTAAGATGTGTGGCAACGACTTGTATCAATCTATCTTCTTTGGCGTTGTCATTTAATGATAAAGAGCCGATCCATTCTGTTGCTTTTGCAGTTTCATCTTGCTTTTTTTCAACGGCTTGTGCGTTAATAATTGTGGTGAAAACTAAAAACCCGATTAACAATATTGCTTTCATAATTTTCTTCTTCATAATAATAGAAGTTAATGTTATAGTTATGTTTTTTAGCTAAAAATACAAAACACAGACTATTTTCAAATAATTTAAGTGTGTGATTAACAATTATTTTTCTAATTGTTATTTTTAATATTTTTACTTTAAAACACAAGATTTAAAGTGGATGAAAAAATATAGTAGCAGAACCCTATTAATAGGATTATTGATTGTATCGAATTTCGTTCTTGCATTCTTTTTTATAAAATATTTCAATCGATACGATGATTTAAAATCCTTTTCACAGCATCAACAAAAACAAATTAGAAAAGTTCAGGAAAAGTATGACTACAGGGCATTTCCTGTTTATGATAAAATATTTAAAGAAAAAAACGACGTCGTTTATACGGAATGTTTCTACTATGAGTATCGAGAGCATCCTCTTGATGCTTATTTACTGGCAAATGCTTATTATAATCTGACCCACAAACAGTTTGTTCTAAAACACATAAAGCTGGCTAAAGAGCAGTTAGATGCTGCAATGTGAGAGATGTAAAAGTTCTATCAAACAACTGCTTTAAGATCTTTTAGGACTTCTTGTATGCTGCAGAATAGTATTTCCATACTGTCGGCGGATTCGGCTGTAAATTTTTTTCTAAGAGCTTCATGTTCGATATTTGATAAATGTTTGCTGAGATTTTCGAGTACAAATAGATGAAGCCATATTTGAAGCTGCTCTGCTGTATGCAGCACCGTTTGGAAATCTGATTTTTTTATAGCATTCTCTAATTCTTTAAGTTCCTGTGGTGCTCTTTCTATAAACTGAGAAGTGACTTCTTTTTTCCAGCCTGGTTTTTTGCGGTCTGTTTCTTCAATGCGTGATAAGTCTGCTTTAGGACGCTTCATAGAGCGCGGTTCTTTTTTTAATACCGTTTTAATAGTTTCCAATAGTTCGTACTGCTTAAAAGGCTTCGGAACATATCCATCCATACCGGCATCGTAACATCGATCTTGTTCTCCTGCCAATGAGTGTGCAGTCATAGCTATAATCGGTATGGCACTATTTAACTCTTTGCGAATATAATTTGTAGTCTGATATCCGTCTCGTACAGGCATTTGGAGATCCATAAGCACTAAGTCGTATTTATTTTTAGATAAAAATTCGATTCCTTGATCTCCGTTTTCAGCAATATCAATTTCAAAACCAAACCCTTCTATTACATTTTGCGCCAATTTCTGATTTAACCGATTATCTTCGCAAAGCAATATTTTAAGTTGGCCTAAATCATTAACAGGCAACGCTTCGGGCTCATTTGTTTCGTGAAATGTTTTGTTATAGGTCAACGTAAAGAAAAACTCCGATCCAACTCCTTCTCGGCTTTTAACCTGGATTGTAGAGTCGTGAAGCTCTACAAGCTGTTTCACTATGCTCAGTCCTAGACCAGTGCCACCAAATTTTCTGGTTGTGCTTTCTTCTGCTTGAGTAAAGCGCTCAAAAACAGTATTAAGATGTTCCTGCGGTATGCCAATTCCCGTGTCTTTGACAGACAAACGAATTAGATAAGCCTCTTCTGTTTCTCCTGTTTTTTTTACAGAGATGGTCACTTCTCCTTCAGTGGTAAATTTAAGTGCGTTTCCTGCAAGATTCATCAGAATTTGATTTAGCCTCACTTGATCGCCCGATATGATTTCTGGCAATTCGGCATCTAAGTAAAGATTGAATTCTACGCCCTCAGGAACTTTTACCTTAAGCAGGTCATACACATGTCTAAGTGCTTTTTTTAAGTGAAAAGGTTGAAGCTCAAGAGTAAGTCCGCCAGACTCGATTTTAGACAAATCCAATATATCATTCACTATAAGTAAAAGATTTTCTCCAGCAGTTTGCACATCTTTTACATAACTACGCTGTTGTTGATCAAGTTGAGTACCAGCTAGCAACTCGGTAAAACCAATTACCGCATTTAGTGGGGTTCTTATTTCATGGCTCATATTTGCCAAAAAACTATCTTTTGCCGCTACAGCTCTCTCAGCTATTTTTTTCTGACTAGCAAGCTCGTTGTTTTTTGTTCCAAGTTCCAATGTATTGATAACATGGCGAGCTACAATTTGAAGAGCATTTCGCTGACTGTCATTAAGATTTCTCGGTACATGATCGGCCGCACACAAAACACCTATATGATAACCGTCTGGAGTGGTCAAGGGAACTCCAGCATAAAATCTTATTTTAAATCCGTCTATTACATTTGGGTCATTTTTAAATCTTTCATTGAGCAAGGTATCAGGAATTTCGACCAGTTTAGAGTCCATTATTGTGTAGCGGCAGAAAGTAATCTCTCTTGGCACTTCAGAAACTCCGAGACCGATTTCAGATTTATACCACTGCCTGCTTTCATCAATAAAAGAAATATAAGCGATCGGAACTCCGCAGATGTATGATACAAGCGCTGTTGCATCATCAAAAGCGTTATCAGGAAGCGTATCTAGTATATTATAACGTTTTAAAGCATCAAGTCGTTCAGCTTCATTATGAGGAACAGGTATATCAACAGACTCCATAAGCACAAAATTAAATATGAAGTTACAAAAAACTGGTTTACAAATAATTATAGTTTTTAAGACACTAGATTATATAATTTTAAGATTATTTTTGTTAACTACGGAATACGTAGTTCTTCGTTTTTTTATAGATGATAATTCTTTAAAGTTATAATTAACATTATCTTTGCTTACGAATTAAAATTTTAAACTGATTATCCCTATGCGAATAGCAAAATATAGAAAAATTGTATCGGCATTAATTGTTTTTTCCTTTTTGGCATTAAGCCTTAATGCTTGTAGCACTCATACACATGTTGCTACACGTTCAGGAAAAGTGCCTCCAGGACAAGCTAAAAAAATGTCAGGAGAGAAAAGCGCTAAAGCATATGCACCAGGGCAGCGAAAGAAACGCTAATTTTTTAGATTTAGCAATAAGTAGTGGGTTTCTTGGCATTGATTCTTAAAGCATTTCTGTTTTTTATTTTTTTTTGTTAAAACAATTATATTTAAAATTCTTGAAAGAATTTGCAAAATTCTGATGAAGGAATCTGTCTCATTGAGACACACAACAAGAAATATTATAAAGTAGTTTTGTTTAAAGATTAAAACCTACTGCTAAAGTAAAGTGAGGATCGGAATTTTCCGATCCTTTTTTATTATGCTCATTAAAGTTGCTTACTATCAGTTTTTTATGCTACTGGGAATTGTATAAATTCTGCATGAAATTAAATACTTCGACAGCCATTGCTCATTTGTATCTTTAATAAAAGTAATAATATTCACTAAAAAAGAAAGTTATGGCAGAAATTAAAATTGAAAAAAAGAAGCCGATTTGGCCTTGGATTGTTGCGTTGCTGTTGATTGCAGCTGTTGTATATTACGTGTTTTTGAGAGACGATGATATGCAAAACAATAGCCGAACAGAAATCGAAACTATAAGTGCAGATAGTACTGCAAATTAATCATAAAAAAGAAAATTGAAGGATTACGATTTCGCTGATCTTCAATTTAACTTGATGACAATATCATAATATTAAAAAGAATATGGAAAATAAAGATAGAAAACTATACAGACTGGACGAACTTACCGACTATAAAGTTGCTTCCAACTATTCTGATGTAAGAGGATGGAAGATAGTAGACGCCGATAACCGTACAATAGGTAAGATTGATAATCTTTGGGTAAACAAAGATATGCAACGTGTTGTTTATCTAGATGTTAATGTAGATAAAACGATTATTGATGACAGCCGCCATGAGGTGCATGATGCTATTGCGAATGAAAGCGGAAAAGAATTTATGTACAGAGACGGGGAGAGCCATTTAATCATACCTATAGGTTCTGTGAGCATTAACAAGGATACGAAAATTGTCATGGCAAACAGCATTGGTTACGATACTTTTAGAAAAACAATCCGATACAATCAACTCCATAATTTTGACAGGAATTATGAAAGAAGTGTGCTGAAGTCCTACTATCCCGACGAAGAGTCACGTTTTGGATCCGATAGCGACGATGACACTTTTTATAACCGTAGAGAATTTGAAAATCGTCATTACTAGATTTTATATTAGTAAAACTAAATTTTCTTAAAAACATAAAGCCAGAGCAATGTTCTCTGGCTTTTCTATTACTCCTAGTTGGTATTTGCGCTTCGATATTCTTCTTCAGTTACTGGATGAAGCCATGTGACCTGCGTTTCTTCTTTAAAATTAGTAATCGCGATATGAACCATTTTAGTTGTTGAAGTGGCTCCATGCCAATGTTCTGTATTTTCTGGAATATTTATCACGTCTCCTTTTTTTATAATCTGAGCGGTTTTATCCTTTTCTTGATAAAGTCCTTGGCCTTCAATAACTAGTAAAACCTGACCTTTTGGATGCGTATGCCAGTTGGTTCTGGCGCCAGGTTCAAAAGTGACGCTGCCAACAGTATATTCATTGTTGTTATCTTTTGCAATCAAAGGTTTTAGAAAAGCATGACCAGTAAACCAGTCGTTGGAAAGTGGATCACCTTTAGGAAATATTTCTGATGTATTCATAGTTTCTGTTTTAGATTTACATGCAATCAAAATAGATGTCGCAATTATTGAAACGATTATTGTTCTCATTTTATTTTACGTTTAGCTTGCCAATCAGAGAGTCTTAATAGTTTTTGCAGGTATTCCTCCTACGATAGTATTATCAGGAACATCTTTATTCACCACTGCGCCAGCAGCGACTATGGCATTTTCACCTATCGTAACTCCTGGGAGAATAGTTGCATTTGCACCTATCCATGCGTTTTTTTTGATGTGAACACGGGCCGGTTTAAGCGATTGCCTATCTCTGGGATCTATTGGGTGTTCTTCTGATAGTAAACTAACATGAGGTGCAATTAGAACATTATCTTCAATGGTGATTCCTCCCAAATCCAGAAAAGTGCAGTTAAAATTGATAAAGACATTTTTCCCTATTTTGAGGTTTTTGCCGTAGTTGATGTAGATTGGGGTAAACACATTAGTACTTTCGTGGATTTGGCCCTCAGTAATCTGACCCAAGATTGATCTAATTTCTAAAGGATTATTCGAATCGTTTAGATTGGAAAGCAATATCTTTGTTGCGTAGGAAGACGCCAGTAGACGATGTATTTCTGGGTCTTTGGGTAGTATGGTTTCTCCCTTTAAAAGTCGGGCAAATATGTCTTCGGTATTTTTTATCGGCTTCATGATTTTAGATTATTTCAAGTTGTTTTGAAAAAAATCCTGTAGTTTTTCAAACGGAATCTTATCCAGTCGATCGTACAAATCCACGTGCACTGAATTTGGTATAATAATTAATTCCTTAGGTTCGGCCGCTACTTTAAAAATATCTTCACTGAAATATCGAGAATGAGCATTTTCGCCCGCTATAATAAGTATAGGTCTTGGAGCGATTTCTCTAATGTAAGTTAGTATAGGCATATTCATCAAAGAAAAACCACTTGTTGCCGTCCATGCGCCATTAGAGTTTATTGATCGGGAATGGAAACCTCTAGGCGTTTTGTAATAGTCGAAATAACTTTTAATAAATTCAGGTTCATCGCCATTTAATTTATCTGGATTCGGACATTTTCCATATGCACTTGTTCCATTCTCTGCATCTATCCAACGCTGTAGGCTCATTTGCTTTAATGTTTTGGTACGTTCTTCCAACGTTATCTTATCATTATAACCTTTTGAGGCAACACGCGGGATATCATACATACTTGTTGTTGCTGCAGCTTTGATGCGTTTATCAACTGCGATTGCGTTGAGCGCAAAACCGCCAAATCCGCAGATGCCTATAATTCCGATTTTTTCTCGATTTATATTTTTTTGCAGCCCTAGAAAATCGACTGCGGCACTAAAATCTTCTGTATTGATATCAGACGAAGCAACATTACGAGGCTCGCCACTGCTTTCTCCTGTATAAGAAGGGTCAAATGCCAGTGTTGCAAATCCGCGTTCTGCCATTTGATTTGCATACAATCCTGACGACTGTTCCTTGACTGCTCCAAAAGGACCACTTATCGCTATAGCCGCAAGTAAAGTTTTGCCGGTGTTTTTAGGAAGATAGAGATCTCCAGAAAGGATTATGCCGTAACGATTTTTAAAACTTACTTTCTGACGTGTTACTTTATCACTTAACTTAAATGTATACTGTTCTTCTGTTGTGTTCATTTTCTTTTTGTTTTGAATTGATTCCTTGTTTTGCGAAAACGCTTGTCCGATGACCAAAAAGGACAAAGCCACTAATGCAGTTATTCTCATTTTTATAATGTTTAAATTACAAGGAGCAAAATTAAAACGGCACCATAAGGCGCCGTTAATGAATATCAAACCAAAAATTAAGAATTTCAAACCTCAGAATCTCTAAAAGACTTCGGGTTGGTGTTGGTATGTTTTTTAAAAAAGTTGTTGAAATAAGTCGGATATTCAAAACCAAGCGCATAAGCTATATCTGCAATATTCCAGTCTGTATGTTGCAAAAGCGCTTTTGCTTCGGCAGTTATTCGCTCTGTAATGTGAGATGTGGTTGATTTTCCAGTAATCTCTTTCATGGCCCTGTTCAAATAATTGACGTGAATATTTAAATGCTGCGCATAATCTTTTGCGGTTGTCATTGTTAGCGGTGTGTCCGCATTTTCTATAGGAAATTGTCTTTCTAGAAGTTCCACAAATACAGATGCAATCCTTGCCGTTCCGTTTTTTGTTTCATTATAATTTTCAGACGGTTGCAGTTTTAATGCTTCGTGAATAATCAGTTGGATATAACTTCGTATGAGTTCATCTTTATATGTATAATCACTCTTTTGTTCTTCTATCATTTTCTGAAACAGGGTATTAAGAAATATTCTTTGTTCTTCAGATATACGAAGAACCGGTGTTCCGCCAATTTTAAAAAAAGGTGATTGGTGGAGACTTTCGGAGCGTTCAGAATATTTGAGAAACTCTTCAGAAAATAAAATAGTATAGCCTATATATTGGGTGGAGATTGTTTCCCATGAATAGGGGATGTGAGGATTGCCAAAAAACAATATAGTTCCCTGTTGCTCAAAGCTTTTTTCAGCATAGTGAATTTTACTGTGTCCTGTAGTCAAGCATATTTTAAAGAAATCTTTCCTGCTGTATACCCGTGTTGCGTTGCTATCATCTTCTATTTGAAAAGCTTTAAAGCCCTTCAACTTAAGTTCGTTATTGAACTCAGAAATGATTCTTTTTTTCTTTTCTTTCATGCTGTAAAATTAATAAAATCAAACGTATTTGTGTAATGAATTTGTGTCTGTTTAATGGGGAAAAAACGAGCAAACTGAAAAAAAGTAAATACACTTAATTGTCTTGGGAGTTCCAATAAGATTACAATGAATTAGAAATAGAAGCACAGTTTTTGAAATCTAAAATTTCATTTATAAGATTGAAAAGAATTTTACTCCCTGTTTTAAGAAAATTTTATAAGTTAAGCTTTTTATTTTCAATTATTTATATTAATTTTAACACGTCGATATGGGAATTTTATAAAATCTAGATATAATTTTGCAGCAACAAACATTTAAATGCTGATCCCAAATCTGCATTGTAACTTAATACATTGGCTTCTATGAGAATATTTTTTATGGCACTGCTTTTTTCTTTAAGTTCTTTTACTACTTACAAGGTAACAGATAAGAAAGATTTATTAAATGAAGTAGAATTGTTCAGACTTAATGAACATGTAAGTGAAATAAAATCATTTATTGCTTCAAGTCATAAGTATAACACTAAAATCGCTTTTTTAGTGGATATGAAAATCAAATCAGGTAGAAATCGTTTTTTTGTTTACGATCTAGAGAATAATCAGATTATCGACCAGGGGCTAGTAGCTCATGGATCAGGCTCAGAAACTAAAATAAAAGGAGATATATTACAATTCAGTAATGTTCCTGAATCTAACTGTACTTCATTAGGAAAATATTCAGTAGAAAAGTCATATAAAGGTGTATTCGGAAAAGCCTTTAGATTGGCAGGTCTAGATGAGACAAATAATAACGCTATGAAGAGAGCTATCGTGTTGCATCATTATAAAGAAGTGCCTTATGAAGAACAAGGCTATTATATTATTAACAGTCACGGTTGCCCAATGGTTAACGAGATGTTTTTTAAAAGACTTGAAAAAATCATTGACAGTTCTAATTCAAAAATTATGCTTTCAGTTTATTATTAGCAGTAATTTTGAAGAAATTGATATTATAGAGAAGAGCTGAAAAGCTCTTTTTTTTTATTATTATAATTTGTATAAGATGTATTTGCATCCTCACCACCCGACAGTTTTTCAAAACCTGTCGTTTTTGGTTTTGCATATTCTTAACCCAATGGGTGAAGCTAAATGCAAGAACTTAAATGTAATTTGATTTGCTAAAATCCTATAAAATCTGCGTGAAATCCTTTTACTTATAAAATTTTCACGCAGATTCAAACAGATTATAGCAGATTTATATCTAATGTGATTTAGAATTGAAAAAACAATAGTTTCACCCGACGAGTTGTCCTTATATATATAGGTGTGAAATAAAGCAGGAAGTGGCAGGTCATGAAATCTAGATTTTGAAGCTAGAATTGTATATGGCTTAATTAAGAAGCCATTTCCCAGTATCCGCTCCAAACGAAGCTCACCGAACTCCGCTTGAAATAAAAATTAAGCGAAGCAATCTTTTGCGGCTGGGGCGTCTTCAGGAGTGTTCATCGAATGAAAAGGCGTTGCCATGATGGAATTGCAGAAATACAACTTTGCGTCCTGGCGCCTTGCGAGAAGAAAAACGGCAGAAAAAGAAAGCTTTGTGTCTTGGTGCCTTCGCGGCAAAACAGGCCAAAGAACAGCAAAACAAGGAAAAACCCCACAAGGAAAGAAAA
>NZ_SJTF01000006.1 GCF_004634245.1 Flavobacterium foetidum | reverse complement strand
ATGCGAAAGTAGCTCAGTTGGTAGAGCTCCAGCCTTCCAAGCTGGTTGTCGCGAGTTCGAGCCTCGTCTTTCGCTCTAAGACCAAAATTTTGGTTTTTGTCAAAAGTAAATAATTTTTGATTTTTGTTTTTTAATAATAAAAAATTATTTATATTTGCACCCTGTAATGCGAAAGTAGCTCAGTTGGTAGAGCTCCAGCCTTCCAAGCTGGTTGTCGCGAGTTCGAGCCTCGTCTTTCGCTCTCAAAATCCTCAAACTTCAGTTTGAGGATTTTTTCTTTTCAATTAGTTCATAGAATCAGGTTCAATTGGATCAGGTGCAAAAGTTGCATAAATCACAAAACTTGGGGATTATGCAAAAAGATTAGATAATCTGAATAAAAAAAGGTTCAAAATTATTACCTAGATAGTGAAATTATACCCTAGAAACTAAAACTTTCAGTATGTCAAACATAGCCAGCGGTTTCAACCGCTGGAACGCAACGCTATCACAACGCTTATTCGCATTCAACTGCTTGAACTTTTAGTATGTCAAACATAGCCAGCGGTTTCAACCTCTGGAACGCAAAGCTGTCACAGCGCTTATTCGCATTCAACCGCTGGAACTTTTAGTATGTCAAACATAGCCAGCGGTTTCAACCGCTGGAACGCAACGTTATCACGCTTATTCGTATTCGCCCGCGCAGTTGAAACCGCTGGCTATGTTTTCAATATAAACAGTACAAAAACTCTACGTTTCTCACACCTCTGAACCGCGCTGGGTTGAAATAAGCAACCTAGAAACATAGCTTTCTTTAGTGTCTTTTCTCTATATAAATCTATGTTTCTATGTGTTGAGTAAAAGTAAAAATTACGCCTAACGGTTTTTTTATTTTGCTTTAATTTAAATGAGCTTGTATGGCTTATATGGTTCAAAACTATTTTAGATTGCTCAAATCGCTTTCAGGCTCTAATTCTTCCGGAGTTTGATTTTGTTTAAAAAGTCTTGCTTTCAAATCTCCCTTCAAAGTTATTTGGTCTCCTTTGACCTCCAGCCAGCTTCCTTCTCTTAAGCCTAAAACCGGAATTGAATTGAAGGCATGAAATTCCTTAATCCTCGTTTCGCGGGTTTCACCCATGTGTTTTGACTGCAAGTCCGCGTCTAAATAATGCGGGTTTAAATTGAAAGGAATAAGGCCTAAAGTTTGAAAACTAGGAGGGTAGACAATCGGCATGTCGTTTGTAGTCTGCATTGATAGGCCACATATGTTGCTTCCGGCGCTTGATCCTAAATATGGTGTTCCGTTTTTGACAGTTTCAGAAAGCAACTGCATAATGTTGTTTTTGTAAAGCTGTGTTACTAGCAAAAAAGTGTTGCCTCCGCCGGTGAATATTCCTTCAGCATTTTTTATAGCCTCCTGTGGGTTTTCAAATTCATGAATTCCTTTAACAGAAATATTTATACTGCCGAATGCTTGAGCTGCTTTTTGTGTGTATTCGTCATGAGAGATGCCTCCAGGGCGTGCGTACGGAATAAATAAAATACTTTTGCAGTCTTTAAAATGAGTTGTTAAAATAGGAAGTAAGTACTCCAAGTAATTTCCTCCGTGCAATGTTGAGGTGCTTGCAATAATAATGCTTTTCATAATTTTTTTCTCGAAATTCTGTCGTTAAAGATATTAAAAAACTCACTTTCGAACTTTAATCGAAATTGTTTTAATTAACATATTTTTACCAACCTATTAATACTTAATTTGGAATACATTAGGATATTTTTACATTTTAAGAATTAGTAAACATTTTGCATTTTGATTCACAAATTTCTTTGCTTTTTAATGGTTGTTTTGGGTCAGAATGTCTGGTCGCAGAACACGGAGCGCTCTGTTATAAACGGAAAAATCACCTCTAATACAGCCAATACCTCAGATTTAGAAGGTGTTTATGTAATCAATGCGCAAACAGAAGCTTCTGTGATTACAGATTCTTCAGGTACTTTTTCGATTTTGGCAAAAGTAGATGATGTTTTGGTTTTTTCTTCAGTTGGTTTTAAGGAAAAACGTGTTGTCTTAACTTCTGAGAATTTCACCGATTTGAATTTTACCGTAAAACTTAGTATGGTAATGCATCAACTTGAAGAAGTAATTGTAAAAAGATACGATAATATAAATGCAGTAGCTTTAGGAATTGTTCCGGCAGATCAGAAAAGTTATACTCAAGCCGAACGTAAACTAAAAACGGCAACGGCTTTGGATCCAACTGCGACAGCTGGCGGAATGGTTGGCGGTTCTATTTCGGCAGATCCTCTGCTGAATTTTTTCTCTGGAAGAACGGCAATGCTGAAAAAAGAAATAGAAGTCGAAAAGAAAGAGTTTTTTATGAAGCTTCTGGAAAAAATGTTTAGCTGGGAGCATTTTGTCGAAAGACTAAAAATTCCGGCAGAATATGTAAAAGGTTTTGAATATTACGCTGTAGAAAATGATAAATTTACGGCTATATTAAACTCAAAAAATAAAACTTCTACCGAGTTCCTTCTCGGAGAATTAGCTGTAAAATATAAAGAATTGATTGCCAGTGGAAATAAGTAAGCTCATAAAAGTTGCTCTTTTGCTGTTTTTTGTGCAAATTTCTTTGGCGCAGAATGTCATCTTTACAGAATTGTCAGGAAAGGTCACAGAAGGGACTACGCCTGTTGAAAATGTAAATATCATTAACAATAATACCCAAGCGGCAACGGTCTCAGATGCTGATGGTAATTTTTCGATAACTGTAAGGGAAGGTGATGTTTTGGTTTTTTCTGCCGTCAACTTAGAGCCGGTTAAGCTCAGGATTACAGCAGAACAGCTTTCGTCAAAAGAACTTTTGGTTAGAATGACTGCAAAAGAAGTGCAACTTAAGGAAGTAGTGGTGAATGAAAATGCGGGAATTACAGCAGAAAATCTCGGAATCGTGCCTCGCGGTCAAAAAAAGTACACTCCAGCTGAAAGAAAGGTTTATACAGCAACTTCTACCTCTATTGATAAGTTGCTCAATAAGATTTCTGGTCGAACCGCTATGCTAAAAAAAGAGGTGAATGTTGAGAAAAAAGAAATGCTTTTTAGGAAAATGGAATATCTTTTTGATGAGAATTATTATACAGAAAGATTGAAGATACCTGTGAATGATGTAAAAGGATTTCAGTTATTTTGTATAGATGATGCCGAATTTGCTGTATCTTTGAATAGTAAAAACAAAACAATGAGTATGTTTTTGATCACAGATTTAGCAAGAAAATATCTAACAATTCTCGAAAATGAAAAATAAATTAGGAATACTCGTTGTATGCTTCTTTTGTCAAATTGTATTAGGACAAAACGGTTCAAGAAAACCTCTTCACGGGCAAGTAAAAAATGATTTTTTAACCATTGAAAGTGGTTATGTGATGAATATTAATGCAAATGTGCGGACTTTTATTGGTTCAAACGGTTTCTTTGATATTATGGCAAGACCAAAAGATACCTTGCTTTTTTCTGGTATAGCTTTTCAGTCAAAAAAAATCGTTCTGACCGAAGCAGATTGCGCTCAGGTTTTATTTGTTGCCAAATTAGATTTGGTAAACAACCAACTAAGAGAAGTCGTAGTTCATAAAGAGCTAAAAGTAAAAGGCGTGCAGGGCAATTCGCAACGTATTGTAGATACGCAGTTTGAAGATGATAAACAGTCTACGGCTAAAAATACTGCTATGTACTCTGATCAAACCATTAAATACGGAATGGATTTTGTCCGAATATTCAAAGATGTAAAAAAGCTTTTCAGAGCAAAAGAAGATGTAAAGGAAGAAGAAGTCACCGATATTGCTTTTGTAGAATATGCTAAAGATAATTTTACAAAGGATTTTTACACAAAAACACTTGCGCTTAAAGAAGATGAAATAGAATTATTTTTAATGTATTGTTCTAATGATGTGACTTCAAAGCAATTTTTAAAACCTGACGAAAAATTTCAGTTAATGGATTTTATGGTCAATAAGAATAAAGAGTTTAAAAAAGCGGAAGCCCAAAAATGAGAAATAAATTAAATTATTTTTTTTTAGCGGCTGTTTTTGTTCTGTCTTCTGGTTTTGGTTTCCATAAATTTTACGTAGGTGTTTTTCAGGTAAATTATGCCGAGGAAAAGAAAATGCTTCAAATTACTTCGCGTATTTTTATTGATGACCTGAACAATGCAATGGAAAAAAAATACCACAAAAAAACATTTGTAGGAACAGATAAAGAAACTCCTGCAGATCTCGATTTGTTAAAAAAATATCTTTCCGAGCATTTTGCAATTAAAGTAAACGGCCAATCTAAAATAATTACTTTTTTGTCTAAAGAAGTAGAAGCAGGCGATGTGCTGGTGTGTTATTCTAGAATAAAAGATATTGATAAAATCAAGACGTTAGAAATTTCAAATTCCCTTCTTGTAGATTGGAACTCTGAACAGCAGAATATTACACATATTTCAGCATTTGGCACTAAAAAGAGTGTTCTTTTTACAGAATCTTCAAGGAAAGAAGTGTTAAAGTACTAATGAATAGTTAAAACTATTGTTTTAATTACTATTTTCACAGCCTGACAAAACGACCATTAAAATTTTATGAAAAAACTTTCATTATTATTACTTTTTCCTGCACTGTTAGCGGCACAGGATAAAGCGCCTGCCGTAAAACAACAGGGAAAATATGATACGAATAAGTTCAGCCAGATGTACGATCTTTTGGCTACTCCAAATATGTTTCGTACCGCATCGGGAGCTCCGGGGCCTGCTTATTACCAACAACAGGCAGATTATAAAATTGATGTTGAGCTGGATGACAAAAATTCGAGACTAAGCGGTTTGGAAACCATAACCTATACAAACAATTCTCCAGATAGTTTGGAATATTTATGGGTTCAGCTGGATCAAAACCAAGCAAAAGCAAATACGCAGACTTCGTTGGCAGAAAGCGATAAAATCAATCAGGTTCTGCCTTTGGAAGGTTTTTCAACCAAATATCTAAAGAAAGATCTTGAACGCGGTTTTAATATTGAGCAGGTAAAAGATGCAAAAGGAAATCCGCTTTCTTATACCATCAACGAAACAATGATGCGAATCAATCTGACATCGCCTTTAAAACCAGGAGAAAAAATTTCTTTTTCTGTAAAATGGTGGTACAACATCAATAATTACAGAAAAGAAGGCGGTCGTTCTGGTTACGAGTTATTCGAAAAAGACGGAAACAAATTATACGTTATTGCCCAGTTTTACCCAAGAATGGCAGTTTACAATGATGTAGAAGGCTGGCAGAATATGCAGTTTTGGGGAAGCGGAGAGTTTGCTCTCCCTTTTGGGAATTTTGATGTAAATATCACCGTTCCGGCTGATCACGTAATTGATGCAACTGGAGAATTGATGAACAGAAGCGAAGTTTTTACTCCAGAGCAGGTAAAACGTTACGAACAGGCTCAAAAGTCATTTGATAAGCCAGTTGTAATTGTGACTCAGGCAGAAGCTGAAGCGGCTGAAAAAGGATTTTCTGAAAAGAAAAAAACTTGGAAATTCAGTGCCAAAAATGTACGTGACTTCGGTATTGCATCTTCACGAAAATTCATTTATGATGCAATGGCTGTAAAACTGAATAACAAAATTGTTATGGCAGAATCTGTTTATCCTAAAGAAGCAAATCCGCTTTGGGGAGAAACCTCTACCATGACCGTTGCACATACTTTAAAAAGCTATTCTTCTCACACATTTGATTATCCTTATCCGAAAGCAGTATCTGTTTCGGCAGAAGATCAAGGAATGGAGTATCCTATGATTTGCTGGAATTATGGTCGTCCTGACGAAAACGGAGTAACGAGCAGAGAAGTTAAAAACGGAATGATTGGTGTTGTAATCCACGAAGTTGGACACAATTTTTTTCCAATGATTGTAAATTCAGACGAGCGTCAATGGACTTGGATGGACGAAGGTTTAAACTCGTTTTTAGAGTATTTGGCGGAGCAAGAATTGGATCCTAATTTTCCATCAAGACGAGGACCGGCCAAAAATATTGTTCCGTACATGAGCGGAGACCAGAAGTTTTTGGAGCCAATTATGTCAAACTCTGAAACGATTCACCAATTCGGAAATAATGCTTACGGAAAACCAGCTACAGGTTTAAATATTATGAGAGAAGTGGTTATGGGGCATGAACTTTTTGATCATGCATTCAAGACCTACGCTAACAGGTGGAAATTCAAACACCCAACTCCTGAAGATTTCTTTAGGACTATGGAAGACGCTTCTGCAGTAGACTTAGACTGGTTTATCAGAGGATGGTTTTACTCTACAGATTTTGTTGATATTGCGATTAACAACGTAAAACAGTACTATGTTTCTGAAAAACCAACAGCTGATTTAAAAGATGTAAAAGTGAGAAAAGGACGTTTTGGTTTTGAAAAAGGTCCGTTTGTTTACTTGGTTTCAGGAGATAATCCAGAAGTAAATTCTTCAAGCAAAAAAGCTTTAAAAGTAGAAGATGTAAAGCCATTGGCAGATTATATAGACCAGACTTTTACAGCAGAGGAAAAAGCAAATATCAAATCGCCAAAGTATTTCTATGAAGTAGAATTTTCTAAGCCAGGTGGCATGATTATGCCGATTTTAGTTGAGATTACTTATGAAGACGGTACAAAAGAGAATTTTAAATATCCAGCACAAATCTGGAGAAAAAATAACGATGTCGCCAGAAAGGTTTATGCAACAACAAAAGCTATTAAGAGTATTCAAATCGACCCTAAACTGCTTACTGCAGATATCGATGTAACGAATAATTCATGGCCTAAAGCAGATACGAAGTCAAAATTTGACTAAACAGGTAAATTATACAAGAAAGTTCATCAGGTTTAAAAAGCTTGATGAACTTTTTCTTTTGTATTAAATGCATTTTAAAGGACTTTTTAAGTTAATTTTAAAACTCTAACCTCCAAAATTTAATATCTTTGCCACAACAAAATTTAAAATTATGTTTGGTATAGGAGGAGGAGAACTAGTTTTCATACTATTTGTAGTGCTAATGCTATTTGGTTCTGATAAAGTGCCGGAAATTGCTCGTACAATGGGGAAAGCTATGGCTCAGTTAAAAAATGCAACCAACGATATTAAAAGTGAAATTCAAAAAGGTGCAGAAGCAAATGGTCTTGATGCAAAATCTTTGAATGACATTACCGGAAATATCAATGCCGAGATCAATAGCGCAAAAGCTAATCTGATGGGAGATTCTCAAAGTTTATTAGGAGAAACTGCCACAGAAATAGAAAAAGTAAAAGAAGATATTGACGCTCTCTCAGGACCTATTAAACGCCAAAGATAATGCTAGAAAAAATAGAAGAATTAGATATAAATCTCCTTGTATATTTGAACGGATTAGGTTCGGAAACTTACGATAAATTCTGGCTTATCATTACCCAGCAATTGTATTGGACACCTTTTTTTCTATTTCTTTTTTATCTGATTTATAAAAAAATCGGTACTAAGCAAACCTTGTATATACTGCTTTTCATTGCAATTTTAATTGCGTTTACAGATCAGACGACCAATTTGTTTAAACATACTTTTCAGCGCCTGCGTCCTTGTAATAATCCCGACTTAAAATCGATTATCCGAATTGTTCAGGTTCGTAATTCGTACAGCTTCTTTTCGGGTCATGCGGCCAATACAATGGCGGTTGCGTCTTTCTTATTCTGGATTCTAAGACGTCATTTCAGGTATTTCGGACTTATATTTTTATGGCCGTTGATTTTCGCTTACAGCCGAATTTATTTAGGATTACATTATCCTGGTGATATTCTTACGGGGTATTTTTTCGGAGCGCTTTTCGGATCACTACTTTATCTGGTTTATAGAAAGCTGAAGCCGCAATATTTTCCAGAGGCGGTTTAATTAAGATAAGTTGTCTTTTCGCTCCACTCTAAACCTTCCGGAAGCTCTGTTTTGCTGAATTCTATATGAATGACTCTTCGTCTTTCGTTGTTTGTAGTTTTGCTCGAAGCATGAAAAAGTAAAGGTTTCATAATCATTATACCTCCTTTTTCTACCTCGCAGATAGTTTCGTTTTCTAGTCTCAGATTTTCTACTCTAAAAATTCCTTTAGAATGTGAATTGTTGGCCACTTTTAAAGCGCCATTTTCTTTTGTGGTTTTATCGATATGAATTCGAATTGTAAAATTATCTTCTAGAATCTCTTTTGGAGGTTGCACCGCAAACTGATTTTGCTTTACTGTCCAGTTTTCAAAATTTTCAAACTCTACTTTTTTATCCACAGAAATCGTCAGATCCTGATGATAAGCTACAAACCAATTCGATTTTTGAGGTTTGTCAAAATAGATAGATTTAGTAATGAAATATCCTTTTCCAAAAGTATTTTCAATAATGCTTTTCAGGTTTTCATTAAAAATAAAATCTAAAGTTTCGGGCACTTCTTTATGAAACTGTCTGATAGCAAATAAATCCTGTGATTTTCTAAAAGTAGGATTATCGCTGTCACTTTCGGTTTTGTTTTCTATTAATGAAATCAATTTTTCTATTTCACTTTCAGTGTAAACAGAATTGATGATAGTGAATCCTTCGGAGTTTATTTCGGTGCTGTAATTCATAATATTGTCTTTGCTTAAAGCCAAATCGTAACTGGCAGATATTCAATAGAATTAAAGTACTCTTGAAACGGTTAATCCGTCACGAATAGGGAGCAAGACAGTTTCAACTCTTGGGTCGTTTTTTAGAAGCAAGTTATACTCTAAAAGCACTTTCGTGCTTGTGTCATTTGGATGAACAGGATCAAGTATTTTTCCGCTCCATAATACATTGTCAGACAAAATAATGCCGCCCTTATTCATTTTTGGAACAATCATTTCCCAATAATTCAGGTAATTTTCTTTATCGGCATCAATAAAAACCAAATCAAATTTCAGATCCAATTCAGGAATAATATTGATGGCCTCTCCCAAATGCTGAAAAATCTGTTTTCCCCACGGAGACGCGTCAAAATATTTGCGCTGAAAATCTACTAGTTCTTCTTTGATGTCTATGGTGTGCAACTGACCGTTTTCCTGCATTCCTTCGCAAAGGCATAAAGCGGCATAACCGGTGTAAGTTCCGATTTCAAGAATATTTGCCGGGCGTATCAATTTAGAAAGCATGCTTAATACACGGCCTTGGAAATGTCCGCTAAGCATTCGCGGCAACAAAATCTTCTGATAAGTTTCTTTATTAAGTTTTGCTAGAAGTTCTGGTTCGTTTTCAGAGTGCTGTTCGATATAATCTTCTAATTCCTGTGATATAAAATGCATGGTCTGTCTTTTCAAATTTTAAGGCAAAAATACAAAATATCCAATCGTGATTTTGTATAAAAAAACCATTCGTTTTTGGCGAATGGTTTTAGTTTTTAACTATAAGTGAATCTTATTTTTTCAAAGCTTCTTTTACGTCTTTAGCTGTTTTTACAGTTCCGTCCTTAGCTGCTTTTGCTGCATTTTCGACTTTTTCAGCACCTTTTTTGGTAGCGTCTTTTACATCTGCTGCTGTTTTTTTTGCGGCACTTTCAACATCATCTGCTGCTTTTTGAGTTGCTTCTTTTGCTTTTGCCGCAGCATTTTCGGCTTTAATGACAGCGCTGTCTTTTGCTTCTTCGATATCTGTTGTTAATGAATCTACTCTGTTTCCAAGTGTTAATTCATCCTCAGCTGGCTTAGGCTCTTTTTTATCGCATGACTGAAAACCGAATGCCAATACAGCGATAACAGCTAAACTTAAAATTTGTTTTTTCATAATTGCTTTTTTTTTAGGTTGATAAAAATCTAAAGGTTATATGGCTGAAAAATAAAAATACAAATTTTAAAATTAACGAGCTCCTTGTAAGATTATTTTTCTTTTAGAGCTAGACAATTCTTGTGCCAAATTTTGCTTTTTGAAACTGAAGCGAAACTTTTTTTTAAAGAAACAGATTCGATTTTTTATGATTGTAAAATTGTATCATTTGCTTTTATTTGATAACCAATACATTATCATTTTTAGTGTAATCGGTTAAAGTGATATTAAAGATTATCGTTAAATCTTTCCCAGCTCTTACAACTCCTAGAGCGGCAGTTGGAGCAGCCATTCCGAAATCTGCAAAGGTAACCTGGTTAGATCCTTGAAGGATAAAATTTCCGTTGTTAGCAGTTATTCTTACCTGTGTTTTGTATTCTCTGCTTACACCAGCAATCGTATATACTCCAGTTAGAGTCCAAGTTGTCTCGTTTATTTTTTCAGCAGATTTTAAAACATATTTTACATATTTATGAGACTTTGTATCTAATGTTTCATAAGCTACATCATCCATACTGGTTTTGCTGCTTTTAATGCTTTCTGCTGGAATAGTAATAGTGAAACTGTTAATATCGGTTAGCTTAGATTCTTTCACTGTTAGGTTTGCAGTTCCAGATCCTTCTGTAGATTTCATTACCCAATCGTGTACATTAGAAGTTCCTGCAACCTCAAAAGTTGATCTTGCATTTATATTGTAATTTCGTTGTGCATTTACTTGTAAAGTCAATGTGATTACTAAGGCTAGGATTAATTTGATCGTTTTCATCTTTATGTGGTATTTAGTTAAAACCTTGGGATAGTTTGTTTTTTGATCTTGTTTTTGAGATTTAGACTACTATCTTTTTCTTGTACCAAATGTATTGCGAACGAACAGCATAAGAGATGATAAAAATCATGGTTAGATTTTTATTTATTGTTTATTACTAATAGAGAGGTTTTACCATTTGATGATAACCGCTTTTTGAAAACTTGTTTTGTGGTTTTAATGTTTTGATTTTTAGAGTTTTGTTTTTTCGTATTGAGAGAGATTTATCTTCTTTTGTGTATTTAGTATTTTTGTAATTCTTAAGAATCCTAAACTCCAATGGGTTCTTAAGGAAGTTTAAGAGAGATTAAATTCATAAAATGATTCTCTGTTTTTGAATTTTGATTAAGAATGATATCGAAAATCAAAAAAAATAATAAAAGTGCTTAACTTTGCAGCATGCAAATTGAGAAAAAAGACATAAGAGCCTTATCAAAAGAACAGCTTCGAGATTTTTTTGTATCTAACGGAGACAAAGCTTTTCGAGGCAATCAGGTTTATGAATGGCTGTGGAGCAAAGGAGCGCATAGTTTTGAGGACATGACCAATGTAGCAAAAACTACAAGGTCTATGCTCGAAGATAATTTTGTAATTAATCATATTAAGGTAGATACGATGCAGCGCAGCAGCGACGGAACAGTTAAAAATGCTGTTCGTCTGCATGACGGTCTGGTTGTAGAATCTGTTTTGATTCCGACAGAAACCAGAACAACTGCCTGCGTTTCGAGCCAAGTGGGCTGCAGTCTGGATTGTAATTTCTGCGCCACAGCACGATTAAAGAGAATGCGTAATCTGGAGCCAGGAGAAATTTATGATCAGATTGTAGCAATAGACAAAGAAAGCCGTTTGTATTACAATCATCCGCTTTCAAATATTGTTTTTATGGGAATGGGCGAGCCTTTAATGAACTATAATAATGTCATCAAGGCAATTGATATGATTACTTCTGAGGAAGGTTTAGGAATGTCGCCAAAGCGCATCACTGTTTCTACTTCTGGAATTCCGAAAATGATCAGAAAAATGGCCGATGATGAAGTGAAATTCAAACTGGCCGTTTCGCTTCATTCCGCAATTGACGATACCCGCGCACGAATTATGCCTTTCAGCAAAAACTTCCCTTTAAAAGAATTGAGAGAAGCATTAGAATATTGGTACAGAAAAACAAAAAGCAAGGTTTCGTACGAATATGTGGTTTGGAAAGGAATAAACGATGATAAAGCTTCTGTAGATGCGCTGGTTAAATTCTGTAAATATGTACCCTGCAAGGTTAACCTAATAGAATACAATCCGATTGATGATGGAGAATTTCAGCAGGCATCGGAAGAATCAATCATGGCTTACATAAAAGCGCTCGAAAATATTGGAGTAGTGGTAAAAGTAAGACGTAGTCGAGGAAAAGATATAGACGCTGCATGTGGGCAGCTGGCCAATAAGGAAGCATAGTCTTAAATAGAAAACAAAAAAGCATTAAAAACGGAACTGTCTCTTGTTTTTAATGCTTTTTTTTTGGGCAAAAAGGACACTTATTTTTTCAAGTCGACTTGCTCTGTCACACCGTCTTTGGTAACAGAAACCATAGTATCGCAGTCGCCATTTCCATAATCAATAACAGCAGAAGCTCCGTTTTTAGTTATAGAAACAATTCCTTTTAAGGCAAAAGATTTTCTGCATGATGCTTCAAATTCTAATGGAGTGGTAATTTCTGCAGAGAAAGTATCTCCATTCGGAAAAGTCGTGGTGCCGCTGCCAGTAACTACAAAAACATTGTCATCCCAATCAAACCAAGTATCGTAGCCAGCGGTCATTTCTTTTACAAGACTTCCTTTTCTGCTGTAAACGCTTCCATCGTCAAAAGTGATCGTCAAATCTATAGATGCTGTAGAAACTGGGTGCGCAGTAACGAGTAAATTAGTTTCTTTTATGGTTCTTACAATGCTTTTGCTTCCTTGCAATTTTCGTCCATTATGATAAAATCCGTCAAATGTATAACTGATTGTTTGCGTAGACGACGAAAAATCATTAGAAAATGACACGACCATTTTTCCCTTTACAGAATTTCCGTTGTTTAAAGTGCATCCTTCAGCGCCAAAATCTACCGTTTTTGTCCAAGTATTATTAGTTAAAACAGTTGTAATAACCGCACAGCTTGGTAAAAAGTTTTTTATTGGACCGCTGGCTTTTGCTGTTACGTTCAGTTGTGCGTTAAATTGATCTTCAGCGATATTGGTAACGTCTTCGATAGAGGCATCGATTTTAGAATTGGCGATGATTTCTTCGTTAGTAATTGCTGCAGTTGAGCCGTCATTTGTTTTTTCATCAGAATTACAACCAACGAAAAAAGACATTGTGATGAATGTTCCAAGTAATAAAAATTTAGTTTTCATAAAAATAGTTTAGTGGTTACCTTAATTAATGAACTTAAATTAGTATTAGATCGAAATGTTTTTGGATTGTTTTTTAGGCTTCGAAGTAAAAAATATTATATTCCTAACCTAAAATAGACAACGTATTTTTATTTAAAATAGTATATTTGGAATCGAAATGAATATTACCTCTCAAATAAAACAGCCTATTTTTCACGAAATGGAACTTTTTGAAAAAAAGTTTCATGAATCGATGACTTCAAAGGTTGCATTGCTAAATCGTATTACTTATTATATTGTTAACCGAAAAGGGAAACAAATGCGTCCGATGTTTGTTTTTTTGACGGCCAAAATGGTTTCGGGTGGTACGGTAAATGAAAGAACCTATCGAGGCGCTTCGGTAATTGAGCTTATCCATACTGCAACTTTGGTACACGACGATGTAGTAGACGACAGCAATCGCCGACGCGGATTCTTCTCGATCAATGCTCTTTGGAAAAATAAAATCGCAGTTTTGGTCGGAGATTATTTGCTTTCAAAAGGGCTGTTGCTTTCAATTGATAATGGCGATTTTGATTTGCTCCAAATTATTTCTGTTGCAGTCCGTGAAATGAGTGAGGGCGAATTGCTTCAGATAGAAAAGGCACGAAGACTTGATATTACCGAAGATGTTTATTACGAAATTATCCGAAAAAAGACCGCTACACTTATTGCGGCCTGTTGCGCTCTTGGAGCAAAAGCGGTTGCAGAAGACACGGTTAAGGTCGAAAACATGCGCAAATTTGGTGAACTTATCGGAATGGCTTTTCAAATCAAAGACGATTTATTCGATTACAGCGAAGAAGCAATAGGAAAACCAACCGGTATTGATATTAAGGAGCAAAAAATGACATTACCTTTAATTCACGTTTTAAATACTTGTACTCCGCAAGAAAAAAAGTGGCTGATAAACTCCATCAAAAACCACAACAAAGACAGAAAACGCGTAAAAGAAGTTATTGCTTTTGTAAAAAATAATAATGGTCTGGCCTACGCCGAAAACAAAATGGTGCAATTCCAGCAAGAAGCGCTTTCTCTTCTTCAAAACTTCGAAGATTCTGAGTACAAAGATGCCTTGACTTTGATGGTCAACTACGTTATCGAAAGAAAAAAATAATTTCTTTAATTAGAAAATCAGAAAATTTATTAATTAGATAATTGATTTACTTTGCTGTAAATCAGTTATCTTCTTTGTGTATTGGAATTTGGAATTTATTTTTTTTGAATTTTTTTATTGTTGATGCAACCATTTCAAATCGACAATCGTCTATGCTAATAGAAGTCTGTTTCTAAAACCAAAAACAAACTAAAAGCTGTTAATGAAAATTATCCAGTTACATCAAGAAGAAACCAAAATCATAAAACTTGCCGTCGAAAACAATCGACAGGCACAGCAGCAGATTTATAGTAAGTTTTCTTCGAAAATGTTAAGCGTTTGCCGACAATATATAAAGGACATTCAATTGGCGGAAGATGTAATGATAACAGCTTTTATGAAAGTATTTACGAATTTGAAAAACTTTGAACATAAAGGAAGTTTTGAAGGCTGGATCCGCCGAATTATGGTTAATGAATGCATTTCGTATCTAAGAGTTCAGAAAAAGGTAAAATTTGCTGAAGATGAATTTTTTGTAGAAGAAAGCTTTAATGAAATCGACAGCCAGTTTACAGTAGAACAGATTCAGTATTTAATAGATTCTTTGCCAGATGGTTATAAAATGGTTTTCAATTTGTATGCTATCGAGGGGTACAAACACAATGAAATAGCAAAAATGCTGGGAATTAACGAAGGGACATCAAAATCGCAGTTATCGCACGCCAGAAAAATGCTGCAGGCACAAATTAATATTTTAAAAAGACAAGACAATGGAACCGAATAATTTTGAAAAGGATTTCCGTGAAAAACTAAATCAGCGTGAGATTGAGCCAAGCAGCAAAGCTTGGGACCGATTGGACGCCATGTTGAGTGTAGCAGAAGAAAAGAAGCCAGAGAAAAAGTCAACAAGAAAATGGTTGTACATAGCGGCCAGTTTCATCGGATTTTTGTTGGTCGCAACTATATTTTTCAATCAAAATAAAAAGACCACCGAAACCATCCCAACAGTGGTCGTAGAAAAAGAGATAGAAAAAGAAACGACTCCAGAACCTGTTTTGAATGATATTGATTCAGTAAAAATAGAGAATGCTGTTGCTGAAAAAACTTCAGAAGAAACTTCAAATAAAGAAGAAAAAACAAGCCGTCAAATCTTAAATAAATCCATAAAAAATGAATCAAACAAAATAACGGAGTCTTCAATCATCATCAAAAACAATCAATCAAAAGAAGCAATCAATAATCAATCTGTGGTTGCTGAAAATCCAAAAAAAGAAAGTATCGATCAGTTATTAGAAACAGCCGAAAATAAAGTATTGGCCGAAAATCAGACTAAAAAAGCTAAAGTAAAAATCAATGCGTCCGATTTGCTCAATCAGGTAGACGGAGAGCTAGAGCTTTCTTTTAGACAAAAAGTAATAACAAAAGTAAACAAAAACTTTCAGGAGGTCAAAGTCGCTTTGTCTAATAGAAATAAGCAAGAGTGAAAAAAATAGAATATAGAATATAGAATTTTAAGTTATAGCGTCGGGTTTTAAGCGATGAAAACGAAATAAAAAGCACCATTTTCAATTAATAATTATAAATCATCAATCAATAATCAATCATTTTTAAACAATCAATCATGAGAAATTTTACCATTCATCTACTTCTTTTCTTCTTTTTATTGGTAAGCAAAGTAGTGGGACAGGAAACCTTTGAGTCTGAAGCAAAACGTATTGCGAATAAAATTGAAAAAATTACAAAAGAAGAAAAAGAAGCCTTAAAACAAGAAGTCGAAGCTGTAAACGTGCAGCTCTCTGAAGGCAAAATCACGCATGAGCAGGCCGATAAGCGCAAAAAAGAATTAGCAGAAGCTAGAGCTGTAATTATTGAAGAAAAAGTGACATTGGCTCAAAACGAACTTAATGATTTAGTGCAGAAAAAAGTTGACGGCAAGATAAAAGAAGATTCTGCAAAAGTCTATATGATTCGATGGAAGTCTTATAAGCATAACAAGGACTCTATTCGAGGCGAGAAAAGAACAACTTCGCAGTTTGTTTTTGCAATGGGACTGAACAATACAATGGCCGACGGAAAACTTCAGGACTCGAACTACCGTTTTATGGGGTCGCATTTTTACGAGTGGGGATTTACCTATAATTCACGTTTAATGAAAAACGACAATTTGCTTCACGCAAAATATGGTTTGTCTTTGATGTATAATAATATTCGTCCGACCAATAATCGCAGTTTTGTTGTCAATGGCAATCAGACCAATTTGGTAGAAAACGACATACACATGTCAGAATCTCGTTTTAGAAATGTTTATCTAGTGCTTCCTGCGCATTTGGAATTTGATTTTACTCGACCAAAAGAAAGCAACGGAAAAACTTATTTCAGAACTCATAAAAGTTTCCGTTTCGGAATTGGAGGATATGCAGGAATCAATATAAAATCAAAACAGATTCTGAAATTTGAAGAAGAAGATTTAAAATACAAAACCACCATAAAAGGCGATTACAACGTAAATAATTTCATTTACGGATTGAGTTCTTATATTGGTTATAGAGATTTAAGTTTGTATTTTAAATACGATTTGAACCCATTGTTCCAGAATAATTCGGTTAAAGAAAATAATGTTTCCTTAGGATTACGTCTCGATTTAAATTAAGAATAAAGCTTGAGTTTAGTTAATGTAAAAAGTGTTTCGAGAGAGGCACTTTTTTTATTTTAATAACAAAAATTCAACTTGGATTTGTGTAATTTTACAGGCTCTAATTTTAAAAAACAATTTTCATTTTGATTTCCCAAAGCACCATAGATTCTGTTTTTGAAGCTGCTCGAGTAGAGGAGGTTATTGGCGATTTTGTGAATTTAAAACGCGCTGGAAGTAATTTTAAAGGTCTGAGTCCGTTTTCAGACGAACGTTCGCCCTCTTTTATGGTTTCGCCGGCAAAAGGCATTTGGAAGGATTTCAGTTCTGGAAAAGGAGGAAATTCTGTGGCTTTCTTAATGGAGCATTCTCATTTTACGTATCCAGAAGCCATTCGCTATCTGGCCAAAAAGTACAATATCGAGATTGAAGAAACCGAGCAGACCGAAGCCGAAAAAGCAATGACAGATGTTCGAGAAAGTATGTATCTGGTTTCGGAATTTGCTGCAAAATATTTTCAGGATGTTCTTTTGAATACTGAAGAAGGAAAAGCAATCGGGTTATCTTATTTTAAGGAAAGAGGTTTTACGAATGAAACCATAAAGAAATTCAGTTTAGGATATTCTCCTGAAACTTGGGATGCTTTAACAAAAGAGGCATTAGGAAAAGGCTATAAATTAGAGTTTCTCGAAAGCACAGGTTTGACAATTGCAAGAGAAGACCGTCCCTTTGATCGATTTAAAGGCCGTGTCATGTTTCCGATTCAAAGTATGTCGGGCCGTGTTTTAGGTTTTGGAGGCCGTATTTTGACCAACGACAAAAAAGTGGCAAAATACCTTAATTCTCCTGAAAGCGATATTTACCATAAAAGTAAAGTTCTCTACGGTATTTATCAGGCTAAACAATCTATAGCGAAACTCAATAATTGTTATTTGGTTGAAGGTTATACCGATGTAATTCAGTTTAACCAGGCAGGAATAGAGAATGTGGTGGCTTCGTCAGGAACTGCACTTACTCCAGACCAGATCCGTTTGATTAACAGGCTTACCCGAAATATTACAGTACTTTTTGACGGCGACGCTGCGGGGCTTCGTGCTTCTATAAGAGGTATCGATTTGATTCTCGAAGAAGGAATGAATGTAAGGGTTTGCTCTTTTCCTGATGGAGAAGATCCGGACAGTTTTGCCAGAAAAAATTCTCATGATGATTTGGTTGCTTATTTAGAAAGCAACAGTAAAGATTTTATACAGTTTAAAGCTTCGATTTTAATGAACGAAGCCAAAAACGACCCTGTTAAAAAAGCCGACCTGATTCGAGATATGGTAACCAGTATTTCCAAGATTCCTGATCGCATACAGCGTGAAGTTTACATTCAGGAGTGTGCTCGAATTATGGATATTTCAGAGCAGGTCCTGGTGAGTACATTGGCGCAACTGATTCAAAAGGATATTGCAGAAGCTAATAAAAAACAAAAACAGGAACAAAAGCCTTTTGAAGTCGTTAGAAATCAGCCTCCAAAAAATACGGGATATTCAGGCGGAGATCCAGAAGATCCTAGAACCGGGCCTCCAGAAGATTATTATCCTGGCGACTCTGGTTATTCGGGCGTGCAACAAACCGAAAAAGTAGATATTCTATATGGTTTTGAAAGAAAGATTATAGAGTTGCTGCTGTTGTACGGAAGTGTTGTAGAAAGCTTTGAAGACGTTTTCTTGCGAGCTGATGAAGAAGGAAATGTCAAGGAAGTTTCTGAGAAAAGAGAGTACAAAGTATTCCAAAAAATATATCTAAGCCTTCAGGAAGACGAAGTTGAACTTTCGAACGCCTTGTTTCAGAATATTTACAATAATATTATTGAATTTTACAATCAAAACGAAACTTTTAGTTTGGATAAGTATCTGATGCACTTGCAACCAGAATTTGCTCAGGAAGTGACCAATATTTTAATGGAAGATGAAAAAGTCGTAATTCACAACTGGGAAGGACAGAATATTTTTCCAAAACATAAAAATGTGACTATTGAGCAGAATGTATCTGATACTATTTTTTCGCTTCGATGGTTTTTGGTTTCTAAAATAATATCAGAATTAAAAAATTCGCTTTTGACAGAACCTCAGGAAGACAATTCTGAAATATTGAGCATGGTGGTCGATTATTCTAAGCTGCTCAATAATTTTTCTAAGAAACTAGGAAGAGTAGTTGTTCCTTATCATTCATAAAAAAAACTCTATAAAATCTGATTTATCAGATCATATAGAGTTTTTGTGAAATTTTCGTTTACTTAAAAGGTTTAAGCAAGCCGATGTAATAAATTTAGATAATTTCTAAAGTCTTAGCCTTATTTACTAAGTCAACCAAATTAGTAACGTTTAATTTAGTTAATAATCTTAGCTTGTAAGTACTGATCGTTTTTTCGTTCAGATTTAAGATTTTAGAAATCTCGTTGTTTTTCTTACCATCACTTAAGTAACGTAAAACCTCAATCTCGCGATTAGAAAGTTTTCTGTACAAACGTTCGCTTTTGCTTTGTTTAGCAATAAGGGCCATGTTTTTGCGAACCGTTTCGTTAATGATAATTTTACCTTCGTGTACCTTGATGATAGAGTGACCTAACGTTTCAAGTTTTTCTGTTTTGTGTACATACCCGGATACTCCCGCTTTAATAGCGTTTGGAGCATACATCTGCTCAGCTAGATCACTGAAAATGACAATTTTTGTTTTTGGGAAATTTTTTAGGATAGATTTAATCTCAAAGATACTTGAGAGGCCTTCTAATTCTAGATCTAGGATCAGAATGTCGATTTCCTTCGTCTGAAGAATATCTCTAACCATTGAAAAATTGCCTACATTGGCAACAATTGAAATTTGATCGTGGTCTTTGAAATAAGACTTAACGCCAAAGTGCGTCACAGGATGATTGTCTGCTAGACATACTTTAATCATAATTTTTACCTTTTTTAGAATTGTTCATGTTTTTGGAACTGTAAAATTAATAAATAAATTCTGTAATTAATTGCAGACAAATGTTAAAAAAATTATTTTAACGTTTTTGGTATCAAACAAACCGGAATTGGGTCCATTTTATGCTTGTTGCTGGTGTTTAATCTTTTATAAATTTCGAAGACAGATTTTTCTCTCCCATCGAAGTCAGCTACCGTCTTTCCTGACTCCGCGGCCAACATCGCCCATTCGAGTTCGTCGTAACTTGCCCCTAATTGGTCTTCATCGGTACGATTGTCTCCAAATAAGCCGTCGGTTGGTGCAGCGGTCAAAATTGACTCCGGAATGGCCAAAAATGACCCCAAAGCATACACATCTGACTTCATTAAATCGGCAATCGGACTCAAATCGACGCCGCCATCGCCGTATTTTGTGTAAAAACCTACTCCAAAATCTTCAACTTTGTTGCCAGTTCCTGCTACCAACAAACCATGAAGTCCGGCTAAATAATAAAGAGATGTCATTCTGATTCTTGCACGTGTATTGGCAAGGGCCAAATTTACTTTTGCTGTATCATCTGTTGCGGGAACTGCGCTTTTGAAAGATTCAAAAACAGCTGTCAAGTCGGTTTGTACATCAGAAACGTTCGGGAAACGTTTTTTCAACTGTTCAATATGTTCTTTGGCTCTGTTGACTTGGCTTTCTGCTTGATGAATCGGCATTTCTACACATAGAACCTGCAGCCCTGTCTGAGCACACAAGGTTGAAGTTACTGCCGAATCTACTCCTCCTGAAATACCAATTACAAATCCATTTACTTTTGCAGTTTCGGCATAATTTTTCAGCCACTCTACAATATGCTTATTTACTTTTTCTGTCTGAATTGTGCTTTTTTTAGCCATAATAGTTCAAGTTTTAAGATGCAGGGATGTATATTTGCAGAATTATTTTTTAGTATCTCTTACTTTAAAATTCTGATAACACAAATCTAACTAAAATAAAATGAAAATATATCGCCTTGCAGTGGTTCTGTCCCTGTTTTTTTTGTCTTGTGGCCAAAAAACTAAAGTAGAAAAAGAAGTAGAGGGAATTCCGGTTGATGTTAAGGTGGAGCGTTTTGATAAGGTGTTTTTTGAATCTAAACCAGAGGATCTTCCAAAAGTGAAAAAACAATATCCGTTCTTTTTTCCAGCTGGAAACGACGATAAAATCTGGCTTGAGAAAATGCAAGAACCTATCTGGCGTGAAGTATACCAAGAAGTGCAGAAAAAATACAGTAATTTTGAACCGCTTCGCAAAGAATTCAACAATCTTTTTCAGCATGTAAAATATTATTTTCCAAAAACCAAAACTCCAAAAGTAATTACGATTATTGGAGAAATGGATTATAATGCAAAGGCAATTTATGCAGACAGTTTAGTGATTGTTGCATTGGAATTGTATTTAGGAAAAGAGCATAAGTTTTATCAGTTTCCAAACTATCTAAAACAGAATTTTGAGGAAAGACAAATTATGCCAGACGTAGTTTCGAGTTTTTCTTATCGAAATATTCCGGTTTCCAATGATAAAACGCTTCTTTCGCAAATGATATTTGAAGGGAAACAATTGTATGCAAAAGATTTGCTTCTTCCAGAATATACCGATGCAGAAAAAATGGGATACACGCCTGAGCAAATAAAATGGTGTGAAGAAAATGAAAGTTATATGTGGCGTTATTTTATAGAAAGTGAAATGCTGTACAGCGCAGATCCAAAATTAAATACGCGATTTATAACTCCAGCGCCTTTCTCTAAATTTTATCTAGAGATTGATAATGATTCTCCCGGGCGCACTGGTGCTTGGATAGGATGGCAGATTGTAAGATCGTACATGAAAAATAATAATAATGTTTCTTTGGCGGAATTATTTAAAATTGAGCCAAAAGAAATTTTCGAAAAATCAAAATATAAACCTAAGAAATAATGGCAGATACAATAAACTCAGAAATTAAATTCAATATAGAATTAGATGAAAACCGTGTTCCTGAAAAATTATCATGGACAGCTCAGGATGGCGGTGTAGAAAAAGAAGAAGCAAAAGCGATTATGCTTTCAATCTGGGACAGTAAAGCAAAAGAAACCATGCGAATCGACCTTTGGACAAAAGATATGCCGGTCGACGAAATGAAGATTTTCTTTCACCAGACTTTGGTAGCAATGTCGGATACTTTCAAACGCGCCACAGACGACGAGAAAATGGCAGATACTATGAAAGATTTCTGCGATTATTTTGCTGAAAAACTGGAATTGACGAAATAATTGAATTAAATTCCAATATAAAAAAATCCAAATTCCAAGCTCTTTACGATTGGGATTTGGATTTTTTTATGAGTATTTCCAGTTTTGGAATTTGGAATTTCAACATTGAATATTTCGCTTTTGGAATTTGGAATTTTTAATTTGGAATTTACTTTCTAAAACTCCGAGTTGTTTTTGAAAACTTCCTGGTTTACTTCGTCAATGTAGGCTAGAAGTTCTTCTTTTCCAGATGATTCGAGAGAAGAGGTTATGAAATACTGAGGCATTTCGGCCCAATTGTTGGCAAACATCTGTTTTTTGTAGGCCGCAATATTGGATTGGATTTTCATCTTGCCAATTTTATCCGCTTTTGTAAAAATGATACAGAACGGAATTTCGCTTTCACCCATATAAGACATGAATTCAATGTCTATATTTTGGGCTTCATGGCGAATATCAATCAAAACAAAAGCACAAACCAGTTGCTCTCTTGTTTCAAAATAGTCGGTAATGAATTTTTGAAAAGTAGATTTTGTTTTTTTTGAAACTTTAGCATAGCCATAACCAGGCAAATCGACCAAGAACCAATTGTTGTTAATCTTAAAATGATTAATCAATTGTGTTTTTCCCGGTTTTGCAGATGTCTTTGCTAAGTTTTTATTATTGGTAAGCATGTTAATTAACGATGACTTACCTACGTTTGATCTTCCAATAAAAGCATATTCTGGCAAAAACTCTTTCGGACATTTTGCAGCATCAGAATTGCTGATAATAAATTCGGCGGTGTTAATTTTCATTTTTTTTCTTTTTAAAACCTCCTAAAAAATAAATTTAATGGCTATAAATTTTTTTCAGCGAGCCATTTTTCGAGAATTTCATTAAATTCATCAGGATGTTCCATCATGGCGGCGTGACCACATTTGTCAATCCAGTACAAAGTAGAATTGGGTAATAGTTTATGAAATTCCTCCGCTACGTTTGGTGGCGTTACAGAGTCATTTTTCCCCCAGATAATACAAGTTTCCACTTCCATTTTTGGAAGATCTTTGGCCATATTATGACGAATTGCACTTTTAGCAATCGTTAATGTTTTTATCAGTTTGATGCGGTCGTTTGCTGTTGCGTAAACTTCATCAATAAGTTCTGGAGTTGCAATTTTAGGGTCGTAAAATACATCTTCGGCTTTCCTTTTAATGTACTCATAATCCCCTCTACGAGGATAACTGTCTCCCATTGCGCTCTCGTAAAGTCCTGAACTTCCTGTAATTACAAGTCCTGCAACTTTTTCTGGATACAATTTTGTGTGATAAAGGGCGATATGGCCTCCAAGAGAATTTCCAAGAAGGATTACTTTGTCAAAACCTTTAAAAGTAATGAAATCCTTAACGTACTTCGCAAAGCTTTTTACGTTTGTTTTTAGAATACTCTGCGTGTATATTGGCAAATCCGGGATTACCACTTTGTATCCTTTTGTTGGGAAATATTGCGCTACACCATCAAAGTTACTAAGACCACCCATTAACCCGTGAAGAATTACGATAGGAGTTCCTTCTCCAGCTTCAAAATAGCTGTATTTGCCTTCTTTTTTGTAGTGTTTGTCCATCTAATCTAATGCCAATTTCAATTTCGACAAATATAGGGTTAATTAAATAAAAATGAATTTTTGCTGTCATTTTTTAACTACATAATTTCAGTAGAATTTATAAGTGCTTAAAAATCAGTAGTTAAAATAAGTATCGCTTTCTTTTGTAAATGTTAAAATCATTGTGGTATAATTATTTTTTTAAGAGAAATACTATGTAATTTTTATAATTGTTAAATGATTTTATTTCTACGCTGATTATTACGCAAAGTATTGATTATGCAACAATTAACGTGAGTGGTAGTAAAGTGGTTAAACTTATTAACAAAGTGGTATAAAGTGGTAAAATGTGGTAAAATTTTTTATATTTTTGCTGTATAACATGTTAACACGTTTTTTGAACACAATTATTGGAACATATGAATGTAAAGTCGATGCAAAAGGCAGGCTGATGATGCCCGCTCCTTTGAAAAAGCAATTGACGGCTTCTCTTCAAAGCGGATTTGTTTTGAAGCGTTCTGTTTTTCAGCAGTGTTTAGAATTGTATCCTATGGAAGAATGGGATTTGATGATGAAAAAAATCAACAAGCTTAATCGCTTTGTAAAAAAGAACAACGATTTCATTAGAAGGTTTACGGCTGGTGTTAAAATGGTTGAAGTTGATGCGTTAGGAAGGCTGCTGGTGCCAAAAGATTTGGTAACGTTTGCAAGTATTTCTAAAGATGTGGTTTTTTCATCTGCGGTTAATATAGTTGAGATTTGGGATAAGGATTTATACGAAAAATCAATAAGCGGCGAAGATATGGATTTTGCAGATTTAGCCGAAGAAGTAATGGGAAATATTAATGACGACGACGATGGAATATCATAATCCGGTTTTGCTTCATCCAACTGTTGATGGTTTAGACATTAAGCCAGATGGGGTGTATGTAGATGTTACGTTTGGAGGCGGTGGTCATTCAAAAGAGATTTTAAGAAGATTAGGGCCAAACGGAAGGCTGTTTGCATTTGATCAAGACGAAGATGCTCTTGCCAATGCGTTGCCAGACGAGAGGTTTACACTGATAAATGAAAACTTTAGATTCATAAAAAGATTTTTACGTTTTCACGGAGTAAAACAAGTAGACGGAATCTTAGCAGATTTAGGAGTTTCTTCTCATCAGTTCGATGTTCCGGAAAGAGGTTTTTCTACAAGATTTGATGCTGAACTGGATATGCGGATGAGTCAGAAAAATGATTTAAATGCTTATCGAGTGGTGAACGAATATGAAGAACAGGATTTACGTCGTGTTTTTTTTGATTATGGGGAGTTGAAAAACGCACCGGTTTTGGCAAGAACAATTGTTGAGGCAAGAAAAGATTATCCAATCAAAACAACTGAAGAGTTAAAAGACGTTCTGAAAAAGTTTCTACCAGAGAAAGTTCGAAACAAAGTACTGGCTCAGATTTATCAAGCAATCAGAATTGAGGTAAATCAGGAAATGGATGTTTTAAAAGAATTTATTGAGCAGTCGTTAGAGATTTTAAAACCTGGCGGAAGATTTTCGGTAATATCATACCATTCTCTCGAAGATCGTTTGGTAAAAAGATTTATCAAAAACGGAATGTTTGAAGGCGAGCCAGAGAGAGATTTCTACGGAAATTATTCAGTTCCGTTTAAGACCATCGGAAAGCTGATTGTTCCAGATGATGAGGAAATCAAGATTAACAACAGGGCCAGAAGTGCGAAATTACGAATAGCTGAAAAGCTATAATATATATTAAGGTATAAAAAAGATGAAAAGCGGCATATTCAGCATATTAAAAGCAAGATTTCTCATTCATGAGGATGCGGTTAAAAACTGGCGGTTTATTGTCTTTATAATTCTGCTGGCGATTTTGATGATTGCCAATACACAGCGATACGAGCAGAAGGTTTTTGAAATCGCAAAATTAAATAATGAAGTAAAAGAACTGAGATCTGAGTTTGTAGATCGACGTTCAGAATTGATGAAGTTAAAAATGGAGTCGACTATCTCGAATAAAATGTTGGAAAAACAAATTTTTTCGTCGACGGTGCCTCCAGTTAAAATAGAAGTTAAAAAAGAAGAAGAAAAAAGTTTCTTTAAAAGAATATGGCAGTAGACGATAAACATATATCCTACAGAATTTACCTCGTAGCAGTTTTCATCTTTATGATGGCAATTGCTATTGTCGTTAAATTGACCAATATTCAATGGGTTGACGGAGATCATTACCGTAAGCTCGCAAAACAGCGTACGGTTAGGAATTTTGTCATTCCGGCCAATAAAGGAAATATTTATTCCGCAGACGGAAGCCTTTTGGCAACTTCCATTCCGAATTACGAAATTCGTTTTGATGCCAAAGCTCCTAAGCAAGAAACTTTCGAAAAATATGTAAAACTTTTGTCGGATTCTTTGGGAGTATTTTTTGACAGACCTGGTGCTTATTTTGAAAAAGAATTACGCAAAGCACGAGAAAATAAAAATCGGTACTATTTGATTGCTCGTAATTTAAGTTATACCGATTATGTTAAGATTAAAGGTTTCCCATTATTCAATCTAGGCGCTTTTAAAGGCGGAATCATTATAGAGCAAGAAACGGTTAGAAAACATCCGATCGGTAAAATTGCTGAAAGGACTATTGGTTATGATCGTCTTGATCCGGCAACGGGAGTGGAAGTCGGCAAAGGAATTGAATGGGCTTTTAAAAGTTACCTTAACGGAAAAGACGGCAAAATCTTAAAACAGAAAATCGCAAAAGGACAATGGAAACCGATTCGTGATGTAAACGAAGTGGATCCTATTGACGGTTATGATGTGATTTCGACCATAGATGTTTTTATTCAGGATATTGCACATCACGCACTCCTCAAGCAATTGGAAGATTATGAGGCAGATCATGGTTGTGTGGTAGTTATGGAAACAGAAACAGGGCATGTGAAAGCAATTTCAAATTTAGGAAGAGCAGAAGACGGATCCTATTACGAAACTACAAATTATGCTATTGCCGAATCTCACGAACCGGGATCGACTTTTAAATTAGTGGATTTGATGGCGATTCTAGAAGACAAAGTAGCTGATACAAGTACAGTTTATGATAGCAAAAATGGTGTTGTAAAGTATTATGGAAGATCCGTGCGCGATTCGCATCATGGGGGGTATGGAAAAGTTTCGTTAGCCCGCGGATTCGAACTTTCGTCAAACACTATTATGGTTCAGGCGGTTTATGAGGGGTATAAAAACAATCCGTCAAAATTTGTAAATCATATCAATAGCTACGGATTAAATAAAACTTTGGGATTGCATTTTAAAGGAGAGGGGAGACCTTATATTCCGCAACCAGGAGATAAACATTGGTCAGGAGTCTCGCTTCCGTGGATGGCATTCGGGTACGGAGTTTCGGTAACGCCAATGCAGACTTTGGCATTTTATAATTCGGTTGCAAATGACGGAGTGATGGTAAAACCGCAGTTTGTATCTGAGATTAAAGAATGGAATAAAACCATCAAGAAATTTGATGTTGAAGTTATAAATCCAAGAGTTTGTTCGCCAGAAACATTGAAAAAAGTGAAAGCAGTACTGCTTAATGTGGTGAAAAAAGGAACAGGTTCTAAATTGTATTCGAAAGATTTTTCGATGGCAGGAAAAACAGGAACAGCTCAGATGAATTATGGAGGAAAAGAAGGAAAATCAGCATTGTATTATGCTTCTTCTTTTGTGGGATATTTTCCGGCAGAGCATCCAAAATATTCTTGCATTGTAGTGGTACACAAACCCAATACGGCTAAGAATAATTATTACGGAGCAGACGTTGCAGGTCCGGTTTTCAAAAGAATTGCCCAAAAAATCTTTACCGATGCGCCATCGACCAATAAGATAAAGAGATTAGATACTAGAGTTCCAAAACAAGATGCTAGTTATAATAAATATACGGCTGAAGCCAATAAAAAAATCAATCAAATTCCTGATTTAAAAGGAATGCCGGGAATGGATGCAGTTGCCTTATTGGAGAATTTAGGTTTGAAGGTAAGGATAAATGGTATGGGGAAAGTAAAAAAACAGTCGATTCAGGCTGGAGAAACAATAAGCAAAAACGCAACAATTGTATTAGAATTATCGTGAAAGTATTAAAAGACATATTATATAAAGTAGCAATTGAATCTGTAAAAGGTTCTACAGATGTTGCTGTTTCTAAAATCGAGTTTGATTCTCGTAAAGTAGAAGCAAATGATGTTTTTGTGGCAATCAGAGGCTCACTTTCTAACGGACACGATTATATTGAAAAAGCAATCCAATTAGGTGCAAAAGCAATTATCTGTGATACGCTTCCAGAAAATATAGCAGGAGAAATAACTTATATTCAGGTAAAAGATACAAATTCGGCTTTAGCTTTTATGGCTGCTAATTATTTTGAAGATCCTTCTGCAAAACTAAAGTTAGTGGGTGTAACAGGTACAAACGGAAAAACAACGATTGCTTCGTTATTGTTTCAATTGTTTGGAAATGCAGGTTTTAAAGTTGGATTATTGTCAACAGTAAAAATAGTTGTAGATAAAACAGAATATCCTGCGACACATACTACGCCAGATTCTTTGACTATAAATCATTATTTAAACGAAATGGTTGAAGCTGGAGTTACGCACTGTTTCATGGAAGTGAGTTCTCACGGAATTCATCAAAAACGAACAGAAGCGTTGCATTTTACTGGCGGTGTTTTTACAAATCTTTCTCACGATCATTTAGATTATCACGCAACTTTTGCAGAATACAGAGACGTCAAAAAATCATTTTTTGATTCGCTTCCAAAAACGGCTTTCGCTTTGTCGAACATCGATGATAAGAACGGAACAGTAATGTTGCAGAATACAGTGGCAAAAAAACTGACTTATGCACTAAAGTCATATGCCGATTATAGAGCGCAGATTTTAGAAAGCCAACTGTCTGGATTATTATTGAAAGTAAATGATAACGAAGTCTGGGTAAAATTGATTGGAACTTTTAATGCCTATAATGTTCTAGCAATTTATGGAACTGCGGTAGAGCTTGGAATCGATAGTCTTGAGGCATTACGCCTATTGTCTGATTTGGAGAGTGTTTCAGGACGTTTTCAATATATTGTGTCAGATGGCGGAATTACGGCTGTTGTAGACTATGCGCATACACCAGACGCACTTGAAAATGTTTTGAAGACGATAAACGACATTCGTACTAAAAACGAACAGTTGATTACGGTTGTTGGTTGTGGGGGAAATCGTGACAAAACTAAGCGTCCGATTATGGCAAAGATTGCTTCTGATTTGAGTGATAAAGCCATTTTGACTTCGGATAACCCTAGAAACGAAGATCCAGAGGCGATTTTAGATGAAATGGAAGAGGGAGTTGAACCTCAGAATTACAAAAAAATGCTTCGAATAACAGATCGCAAACAGGCAATAAAAACTGCTTGTCAGTTAGCCCAAGCTAAAGATATTATATTGATTGCAGGAAAAGGTCATGAGACTTATCAAGAAATAAACGGTGTTCGTCATCATTTTGATGATATGGAGACGATTAAAGACATTTTAGAACAATTAACTAAATAATAAAAAAACAAATTCCAAATTCCAAAAACCAATTTACAGTTGGAATTTGGAATTTCAAAATTGGAACTTCAAAAAATAAGAAAATATGCTGTACTATTTATTTGAATATTTTGACAAAACATTGGATATTCCTGGAACAGGGGTTTTCCAGTACATTACATTCAGGTCAGCTTTGGCATTCATGCTTTCGTTGCTTTTGTCAACAATTTACGGTAAAAGAATTATCAATTTTCTACGCCGTCAGCAAGTAGGTGAGACTGTTCGCGAACTGGGTCTTGCAGGTCAGAATGAAAAAGCAGGTACACCGACAATGGGCGGGCTTATTATCATTTTTGCCACCTTGCTTCCGGTTTTGTTGTTTGCAAGATTGCACAATATCTATATCGTTCTTTTGATTGTGACAACATTATGGATGGGAACAATTGGTTTTGTCGACGATTACATCAAAATATTCAAAAAAGATAAACAAGGCTTAAAAGGAATTTTTAAAGTTATTGGCCAAGTAGGTCTAGGCGTTATAGTTGGTGCGGTACTTTATTTTAACCCAGCAGTTACGGTGCGAACAGATACGGGACGTACAGATGTCTTTAGGGCTGCCGTAAATTCAGCGGTGATTGTACCAGCAGGTGTTGAAGAAAAATCTACAGCTACCACTATTCCTTTCGTAAAAAACAACGAATTTGATTATGCAGAAGTACTGTCTTTTATGGGAGATGGTTACGAAAAATGGGCTTGGCTTGTATTTATCCCAGTAGTGATTTTTATCATTACCGCAGTATCAAATGGAGCTAACCTGACAGACGGAATCGATGGTCTCGCTGCCGGAACCTCGGCAATTTCGGTCCTCGCGCTCGGTATTTTTACGTTTGTTTCTGGAAATATCATTTTTTCTAATTATCTGAATATCATGTATATCCCGAATTCTGGTGAAATGACGGTTTTTATTTCGGCTTTTGTGGGTGCGCTTATCGGATTTCTTTGGTACAATTCTTTTCCGGCATCTGTTTTCATGGGGGATACAGGAAGTTTGACAATTGGAGGAATTATAGCGGTTTTAGCAATTGCAGTTCGTAAAGAAATATTAATTGTATTGTTCTGCGGAATCTTCTTAGCCGAAAGTGCTTCGGTAATTATTCAGGTAAGTTATTTTAAGTATACCAAAAAACGTTTTGGCGAAGGACGAAGAATTTTCCTGATGTCGCCTTTGCATCATCATTATCAGAAAAAAGGCTATCATGAAAGCAAAATCGTGACCCGTTTCTGGATTGTAGCTGTAATGTTGGCCATATTATCAATCGTTACACTAAAATTGAGATAAACTCAATTAAAAATTGAGAATTAAAAATTAAAATGTTATACGTTCTTATAAAATGAAAGAAAATATTATTCAAGACAAATCATTTGATTTTGCAGTTAGAATTGTCAATCTGTATAAATATTTGACAGATTTTAAAAAGGAATTTGTTTTGAGTAAGCAGGTCTTACGATCAGGAACTTCAATAGGAGCAAACATTGAAGAGTCAATTGGAGGACGATCTGATAAAGAGTTTTTGTTTAAGCTTGAAATTTCATATAAAGAAGCTAGAGAAACAATTTATTGATTAAAGTTGTTAAAGGCAACAGAGTATATTTCTGTAGATGAATTTACAGCATCTTTAAAAGAGGCAGATGAAATTTGCAGAATATTAGCGAAAATAATATTAACCTTAAAGGAAAATAGGAGTTCAAATTATAAGGTCAGCTATGATTTTTAATTTTTAATTCTGAATTTTTAATTATAAAGTATGAGGCTAGTAGTGCTAGGAGGAGGAGAAAGTGGTGTTGGAACCGCAATCCTCGGTAAAAAGCAAGGATACGATGTTTTTTTATCCGATTTTGGAAAAATAAAAGAGAGCTATAAAGAAGTTCTTATCATTAATAAAATTCCGTGGGAGGAAGAACAGCATACCGAAGATTTGATTCTAAATGCTGATATCGTAATGAAAAGCCCGGGAATTCCTGAAAAGTCGCCTATAGTTAAAAAACTTCTTGCGGCAGGAGTAAAAGTAATTTCGGAAATAGAATTTGCAAAGCCGTATACAGAAGCTTTAACAATCGGAATTACAGGCAGTAATGGTAAAACGACAACAACAATGTTAACGTATCATTTGCTGAAGTCTGCGGGACTTAATGTAGGATTGGGAGGAAATATAGGAAAAAGTTTTGCCTGGCAGGTAGCCGAAAATAAATACGATGCATACGTTCTTGAATTAAGCAGTTTTCAGCTTGACGGAATCATAGAATACAAGCCCGATATTGCCATAATTACCAATATCAGTCCGGATCATTTGGATCGATATGAGTATAAATATGAAAATTATATCAATTCGAAATTCCGAATAACGATGAACCAGACTGAGAACGATTATCTCATTTATGATGCAGATGATGAAGCAAGTACGGAATGGTTGAAGAACAATAAAACGAAAGCAAAATTAATTCCTTTCTCGCTGTCTAAAACATTCGACGAAGGGGCTTCTATAAATAACAACAAAATGGAAATAAAGATTAACCAAGAAGAGTTTACAATGGACACAGAACACATTGCGTTAGAAGGAAAACATAATATGAAAAACGCCATGGCAGCAAGCTCTGTAGCAAAATTGATGCAAATTAGAAATGCAACAATACGCGAAAGTTTATCGAATTTTCAAGGTGTTGAACACCGTTTAGAAAAAGTTCTGAAAATTCAGAATGTACAATATATCAACGACTCTAAAGCAACTAATGTAAATGCTACTTTCTTTGCTTTAGACAGTATGAATGTTCCAACTGTTTGGATTGTAGGTGGTGTGGACAAAGGAAATGATTATAATGAATTGATGTCCTTAGTGCGCGAAAAAGTAAAAGCAATCATTTGCCTTGGAGTCGATAACCGTAAGATTATTGATGCTTTTGGTGCTGTAGTAGACATTATGGTTGAAGTCAACAACATGAACGACGCTGTAAAAACAGCACAACGATTAACAGAAAAGGGCGATGCTGTTCTATTGTCGCCAGCTTGCGCAAGTTTCGATTTGTTCGAAAACTACGAAGACAGAGGAAAACAATTTAAACAAGCAGTGCATAACTTGTAGAAAAAAGTTTCAAGTTTCAGGTTTCAAGTTAGGAGAAACCTGAAACTTAAAACTAAATAAACCTGAAACAAAAAACATGAAAGAACTAGTAAACAAGCTAAAAGGAGATAGAGTAATATGGTCATTTGTGGCTTTATTGGCTTTGTTTTCGTTTATGCCGGTTTTTAGTGCCAGTAGTAATCTTGCCTATATCGGGCATGGAACAGGGAATACACTGGGATACCTTATTAAACATCTGGCTCATATTTGTATCGGTTTCTTGATTATTTATTGGGTTCATAGAGTGCCGTATCATTATTTCAGGGCGATTTCTAAAATCGCACTTCCGGTAGTTTGGATTTTATTATTGTATACTTTACTGAAGGGAACTGTGATTGCAGGGGCAAATGCAAGCCGTTGGATTCAGGTGCCTTTTATCGGAATTACATTTCAGACTTCGACTTTGGCCTCTATCGTTCTTTTTATTTATGTAGCACGTTATCTTTCAAAAACAAAAGATGAAAATGAGCCGTTTCAAGCTTCATTAATTGAGCTTTGGATTCCGGTATTTATAACATTAGCGCTTATTTTGCCAGCGAACTTTTCAACTACCGCTTTGATTTTTTCAATGGTTTTAATGCTGACATTTATTGGGAAATACCCATTAAAGTATATCGCTTTTATTATTGGTTCTGGGGTGGCTATGTTGGCGTTTTTCCTTTTGGTGGCAAAAGCGTTTCCAGATTCATCATTTTTCAGCAGGGTATCGACTTGGGAAAAACGTATCATGAATTTTACCACCGATAACCCAGATGAAGACGATTATCAGATTGAAAAAGCAAAAATTGCAATCGCCTCAGGAAAACTAGGAGGATTAGGGCCGGGTAAAAGTGTTCAGAAGAATTTTTTACCGCAATCTTCTTCCGATTTTATTTATGCGATTATTGTAGAAGAATATGGTTTAGTAGGAGGTGTTGCAATAGTTATTTTGTATTTATTGCTTTTGTTCCGATTTGTAATTGCTTCTCACAAAGCGCCTACTTTGTTTGGAAAACTAGTCGTCGTCGGTGTCGGTTTTCCGATGATATTTCAGGCGATGATCAATATGGCGGTTGCGGTAGAATTACTGCCAGTAACTGGGCAGACGCTTCCGCTGATAAGCTCTGGAGGAAGCTCAATCTGGATGACCTGTTTTGCGCTCGGAATCATTATTAGCGTGACTAAAAAAGAAGAAGAGATAGCAGAAGAAAAAGAGGAAAAAGAAAAGAGAAAAGAAGCTTTACAGCGATTGATTGATAAAGAACTGGCTGAGGAAGATTTGGTTTCGAATGAAGTTTATGAAGCGGATGCGCTTTATTCAATAGAAGATAATTCGAGAAATCCGATGAATGCGGTTTTAAATAAATAAAAATTGTAATTTTTAGAAAGATGACAAAGTATAAATTCATACTTAGCGGAGGAGGAACAGGAGGACACATTTATCCTGCGATTGCAATTGCAAATGAATTAAAATTACAATTTCCTGATGCAGAATTTCTTTTTGTGGGTGCCAAAGACAAAATGGAAATGCAGAAAGTGCCTCAGGCCGGTTACGAAATAAAAGGTCTTTGGATTGCCGGACTGCAGAGAAAAATTACACTAGATAATATGATGCTGCCTCTAAAATATTTAAGCAGTTTGAATAAATCTCGTAAAATTGTTAAGCAGTTTAAGCCCAATGCAGTTATTGGAACAGGAGGCTTTGCTAGCGGACCGTTATTGCAGGCGGCAGGTTTGGCAGGAATTCCAACAGTCATTCAGGAACAGAATTCTTTTCCCGGAATTACCAATAAATTGCTAAGCAAAAAAGCCAATGCCATTTGTGTGGCTTACGAAAATTTGGAACGTTTTTTCCCAAAAGAAAAAATTGTTTTAACAGGAAATCCGGTTCGTCAGGATTTGATTGATATAGACGCAAAACAGGATGAGGCAATTGCTTTTTACGGTCTAGATCCAAACAAAAAAACATTATTGGTGTTGGGAGGAAGTTTAGGAGCACGAAGAATAAACCAGTTAATAGAAAAAGAGCTTCAAAATTTTCTTTCTCAAGATGTGCAGGTTATCTGGCAGTGCGGAAAATTGTATTTTGAAGAATATAAAAAATACAATCAGCCAAATGTAAAGGTGGTCGATTTTATTGAACGTATGGATTTTGTTTATGCAGCTGCAGATGTCATAATTTCACGTGCGGGAGCATCTTCGGTGTCAGAATTGTGTATTGTCGGAAAACCGGTCATTTTTATTCCGTCTCCGAATGTTGCTGAGGATCACCAAACTAAAAATGCAAAGGCGATTGTAGATGCAAAAGGTGCAATTTTGTTGAAAGAATCTGAGCTTGACAGCCAGTTTAGCATTGTTTTTGAAGCGCTGCTGAAAGATTACGGAAAACAGAAACAATTGAGTGAAAATATCAAAAAATTGGCACGACCAAACGCTACAAAAGAAATTGTAGAACAAATAAAAAAGTTGTTATAATATAACTTATTATGAAAATTATACAACGTCAAAACTAAATGAGTAGCCTATTTTAGGCAATTTAGGCTGATGGTAAACTATATAAACATAAAGGTTTAATAACTAGTTTCTTACGAAAAAGAGATTAGAAACAAGTCTGAAAAATTAGTATTAAAAATGAATTTAAATCAAATACAAAACGTCTATTTCATTGGTATTGGAGGCATCGGTATGAGTGCTTTGGCCCGTTATTTCAAATTTATAGGAAAACAGGTTTCAGGTTACGATAAAACGCCTTCTATGCTGACTGCAGAATTGATAGAGAGTGGTATTGACATTCATTTTGAAGACGATATCAATTTAATTCCGAAAGATTATTACGTAGAAAATACGCTGGTGATTTTTACTCCAGCCGTTCCTAAAACACATTCCGAATGGAATTTCTTTATAGAAAGACACTATGAAGTTAAAAAACGCGCTGAAGTTTTAGGGATTATCACAAAAGATACCTTTTGCTTTGCAGTTGCCGGAACACATGGTAAAACCACTACATCAAGCATTTTGGGGCATATTTTGTTTCAGAGCGGTGTAGATGTAACGGCTTTTATAGGTGGAATCGTAGAGAATTACAACTCAAACCTTATAGGAAGCGGTAAAACGGTTACGGTTGTAGAAGCAGATGAGTTTGACCGTTCCTTCCTTCATCTGCATCCGGATATTGCTTGTGTGACTTCTATGGATGCCGATCATTTGGATATCTATGGCACGAGCGATGCAATCGAAGCTTCTTTCAGAGAGTTTGCTTCAAAAGTAGAAGACAAGAACAAACTTTTCATTACCAAAGAATTGCCTTTGGATGGAATTCAATGTGCTGTAAATGAAGATGCTGTATATAAGGCTTTTAATGTTCGAATAGAAGACGGAGCATACGTTTTTGATGTTCAGACACCGTCAGAAATTATGAAAGACTTGCGTTTCGGATTGCCTGGAAAGCATAATTTGATGAATGGTTTGATGGCTCTTGCAATGGCAAAAACCTACGGAATCGAGACCGATTCTATCGCAAAAGCTCTTGCTTCGTTTAACGGAATCAGAAGACGTTTTTCGTATCAGATTAAAACTGAAAATTTAGTATATATTGATGATTATGCGCATCATCCAACCGAAATAAATGCTGTTCATCACGCAGTTAGAGAGTTGTATCCAGGGCGTAAGGTTCTGGCTGTTTTTCAGCCACATTTGTTTAGCAGAACAAAAGATTTTGTAGACGGATTCTCGTCAAGTTTGTCGCAATTTGATGAAGTTTTTCTGATGGAAATTTATCCTGCACGAGAACTTCCGATGGAGGGCGTAACTTCAGAATGGCTGTTAGGGAAAATGACAAATTCGAACAAGAAAATTGTTTCAAAAGAAGATTTATTGGCAGAAATCAAAGCCAGTGATGCGCCGATAATTGTGACAATTGGAGCTGGTGATTTAGGAGAGATGGTTCCTTCAATTAAAAAGATTTTAAATGAAAGTATTTAATTGGACAAATATTCGTTTAGTACTTATTTTCGGACTGGTTTTGTTCTTGTATTCGTTTGCGCAGCATCGAAACGGAGACCGAAAACTGAGAAAATCGATGGTCGTTTTTGTAGGGGAAAATACGCTTTTTGTGAAGCCAGAAACGGTTAATAAATTGTTGATAGAAAATAAAACAGACGCTTCCAGTATTAGAAAAGATGAAGTAGATTTGAATAAGATAGAGAAAACCCTCGATGAACAAGACATGATTGAAAAGTCAAATGTTTTTGTAAGTATTGATGGCGTTCTAAAAGCAGAAGTAAAACAGAAGACGCCCATAGCAAGAGTTTATGACGGCGGTTCTTCGTTTTATATTGACTACGAGGGAAATAAAATGCCTTTGTCTGACAATTTCACTGCGAGAGTTCCTCTTGTTTCAGGGGCAATTAATAAAAAAAATAACGAAGATTTAGCTGCATTATTCCGCACAATTTATGACGATGCGTTTTTGAAAAAAAACATCATTGCGATTCAAATTATGCCTAATGGCAGCCTAAAAATGTTTAATCGAAACTATGATTATTACATAGATTTCGGCAGAACGATGAATGTTGATAAGAAATTTAGAAACTATAAAGCGTTTTTTCAGAAAGCAGTTTTAGATAGTACGTTATACAAATACAAAAAAATTGACCTTAGGTTTACGGAACAAGTAGTTTGCACTAAATAATAGAAAATGGAAAAAGATAATATTGCAGTAGGTCTAGATATTGGAACAACCAAAATCGTTGCCATGATTGGCAAGAAAAATGAGTATGGTAAGTTGGAGATTTTGGGCATCGGCAAATCCAAAAGTTTGGGTGTTGCCAGAGGTGTTGTAAACAACATTACGCAGACGATTCAGTCGATTCAGCAGGCTATAATCGAAGCAGAAAATAATTCAGGTTATAAAATCAAAGATGTGGTGGTGGGCATTGCCGGACAACACATCAGAAGTATTCAGCATACAGATTACATCAGCCGTAGTAATCCAGAGGAAGTAATCGGGGAAAATGATATCCAGCTTTTAATCGATCAGGTAAACAAACTGGCGATGCTTCCGGGTGAAGAAATCATTCACGTTTTGCCACAGGAATTTAAAATCGACGGACAGTCTGAGATTAAGGAGCCGATTGGAATGTACGGTGGAAGATTAGAATCTAGTTTTCACGTGGTAGTCGGGCAGGCATCATCTATCAGAAATGTTGGAAGATGTATACAAAGTTCAGGAATTGAATTGTCTGGACTGACATTGGAGCCGTTGGCTTCAGCAGATGCTGTTTTGAGTCAAGAAGAAAAAGAGGCTGGTGTGGCGCTTATCGATATTGGAGGCGGAACGACAGATTTGGCTATTTTCAAGGATGGCATCATTCGTCATACAGCTGTAATTCCGTTTGGAGGGAATGTGATTACAGACGATATTAAAGAGGGATGCTCGATTATTGAAAAACAAGCTGAGCTTTTAAAAATCAAATTCGGATCGGCTTGGCCGGGAGAGAATAAAGACAATGAAATTGTTTCTATTCCTGGTTTAAGAGGTAGAGAGCCAAAAGAAATTTCGCTTAAAAACTTGTCTAAAATTATCCATGCAAGAGTAGTGGAAATTGTAGAACAGGTTTTTGCTGAGATTAAAGCTTATGGTCACGAGGATCCACGCAAAAAATTAATCGCAGGAATTGTTCTGACAGGTGGAGGTGCTCAATTAAAGCACATCAAGCAATTAGTAGAATACATTACCGGTATGGATACTAGAATTGGTTATCCGAACGAGCATCTGGCAGGAAACTCCGGAGAAGAAATTTCTAGTCCGTTGTTCGCTACAGCTGTAGGATTGGTGATGAACAGTATTCAGAACAGTTCGCAAAGTGCTGTGAGAATGGAATTAGTAAACGAGCAAACAAAAGTGGTTTATAAAAATGCTCCAACTCCGCAAGTGCAGCGATACGAAGTAGAAGAAAATTACGTTGAGAAAGAAGAAATCATCGAACAGCCGAGAGAGACTGTTGCCAAAGCCGCAAAAACAGAATCTACGGAAACAAAAATAAGAAGATCATTTTTTGATCGTTATGTCGACAAAATCAAAGAATTTTTAGACAACGCAGAATAAGTAAGAAAAGGAAATTACTTTTTGCCCCAAGTCAAGAAGTAAAAAATGTATAAATAAGAATTTCAAAAACCAAAAAGATGATGAGCAACTCAGAATTTGGAAGTATTTCATTTGATTTACCAAAAAATCAATCAAATGTTATCAAAGTAATAGGTGTAGGAGGGGGCGGAAGCAACGCAATCAACCACATGTTCAAGCAAGGTATTAAAGGCGTTGATTTTATCGTTTGTAATACCGATTCACAGGCGCTTCAAAATAGCTCAGTTCCAAATAAAATTCAGTTAGGAGTAAATCTAACTGAAGGTCTTGGAGCAGGAGCAAATCCTGATGTTGGGCAGCAGTCGGCTATAGAAAGCATTTCAGATATTGAAAAAATGCTGGACAGAAATACTAAAATGGTATTTATTACTGCCGGAATGGGTGGAGGAACTGGTACAGGTGCTGCACCGGTGATTGCTCAATTGGCTAAAGAAAGAGAAATATTAACAGTTGGTATCGTGACGATTCCGTTTCAGTTTGAAGGAAAAGTGCGTCAGGAGCAAGCAATTCTTGGAATCGAGAAACTGCGCAAGCAAGTAGATTCGCTAATTGTAATCAATAATAATAAATTAAGAGAAGTATATGGAAATCTAGGTTTTAAAGCTGGATTCTCTAAGGCAGATGAAGTTTTGGCAACAGCCTCAAGAGGTATTGCCGAAGTAATCACGCACCACTATACTCAAAATATCGATTTACGTGATGCCAAAACTGTTTTAGCAAACAGTGGAACAGCTATCATGGGATCTTCTGTGGCAGCTGGCGAAAACAGAGCAAAAGATGCAATTGTTTCTGCTTTGGATTCTCCGTTGTTGAATGATAACAAAATTACAGGTGCCAAAAACGTATTGTTGCTTATCGTTTCTGGAACTAACGAGATTACTCTTGACGAAATCGGAGAAATTAACGATCACATCCAAGCTGAGGCAGGTTACAATGCAAACATCATCATGGGAGTTGGTGAAGACGAAACTCTTGGTGAGGCTATCGCTGTAACTATTATTGCAACTGGTTTTGATGTTGAACAGCAAAATGAAATCGTTAATACAGAGCCTAAGAAAATAATTCATACATTGGAGGATGAGCAGAGAAGTGTTCATAACCTGACAAACCGACCAATTACTTCTTTTGACTTAACTACTGATACGCCTACTGCAAAAGCTGAAGAAAAGATTGTTTTTGAATTAACAGACGATACAGAACCGTTTACGGCTACTGCTACACCTCAACCAACTGCTGTTGCTCCAGCAATCAATCAGGAAGAGTTGGTAGTGATGTCTGAGTTCATCAAAAATCTGGATGTAACCTTTGAAATCGTTTCGCCGATTACGGATATCGATTTTACGATTACTTCACCAGAGAAACCAATTGCTCAAGAAACGCAACCAGTACAGCAACAGCAGAGAGTGTTTGAAAAAGAAGAACAAACCACTTTCTCTTTTGATTTGCCTTTGTTTAAACAAGAGCCTATAAGAAAAGAGCCAGTTGTTGAAGATAACAGAATTTTGTTTGAATTGACAAACGAAACTCGCGAGATCAAAGTAAACGATCCAGTACAATTTGTTCCTGTTACAGAGGTAGCAGAAAACGGAGTTGTTCGTTATTCTCTTGAGGAATATATGGAGGTTGAAAACGAATTAATCGCTTCTAAACCTGCTGAAAAAGTGGTAGAAGAAGTAATTCCAGAGGAATTGAACATTACTTTGAAGCCAAGAGTTGATTTTGCAAGCCAGCAGGATTTTACAACAACTTCAGAAGTTTCTCCGATGGAATTGACTATTGAGGAAACACTTCGTTTAAGAGCGGAAGAAAGAAGAAAGAAGCTAAAAGAGTTTAATTATAAATTCCACAACAACGTTTCTAGAATCGATGAGTTGGAAAAAGAGCCAGCTTATAAGAGACTAGGAATCGATTTGTCTAATTCGCATTCAAATAATACCAATTCAAGAATTTCTGTCGGAACAGACAGTAATAACGATTTGCAACTGCGTTCAAACAATTCTTTTTTGCATGACAATGTAGATTAGTCTTAAAAATATAAAATTAAGACAACCCGAAAATTGCATTTAATTTTCGGGTTATTTTTTTTATCTTCGCACAGAATTTCAGAATTTGACTTTTTAAATACTATTTGAATAAAATATTGTCTTTCGTAATAGAGTCAAAAAACTTTTTATCTAACCTGACAAATTAAGGATTCTGCTTTTTGGTAGAAAAAGAAAAGGACTTCATATTAATTTATAAGCTGGGCTTATTAAAATAAAGTATACATGAGTTTACAAACAAAGATCATGGACGAAATTAAAAACGCCATGAAAGCTAAAGATACCGTTGCATTAGAAGCTTTAAGAGCTATTAAATCAGAATTATTGCTGGCAGCGACTGCTTCTGGTTCTAAGGAAGATTTATCGGAAGACGAAGAAATAAAATTGCTACAGAAATTGGTAAAAACGCGTAAAGAAAGCGCAAGAATCTTTACCGAACAAAATCGTCCAGACTTGGCAGAGCCAGAATTGGCACAAGTTGCTGTAATCGAGAAGTTTTTACCAGCACAATTAAGCGAAGAAGAAGTAGAGGCTGTAATTGCTAAAATCATTGCAGAAACAGGAGCTTCTGGAATTGCTTCAATGGGTAAAGTGATGGGATTAGCATCTGCACAATTGGGCGGAACCGCTGAAGGAAAAACCATTTCTACAATTGTAAAAAAATTACTTTCGTAATTTTTAAATTCCAATAAAGAAAATCCAAATTCCAAATTGGAAAACTCAATATATAAATTCCAAATTCCAAGTTTCGCTTTGGAATTTGGGATTTAAAAAATTGAAATTTAAATATTTTTGACCTCGTAGTTCAACTGGATAGAATATCAGATTTCGGCTCTGAGGGTTGGGGGTTCGAACCCCTCCGGGGTCACTACGAAAAAATGAAAGCCTGCAAAGTATATATTTTGCAGGCTTTTTTTGGTTCGAAAATTATTTTCTAAAATTTTATTTTTTTTCAATATCAGTGTTTACGGCAAATTTTGGTTCGAACTCCATCAAGTCTCCAAATTTCTAAAACAACATTATTATTTGCATATTGAAGATAAAGTTATTAAGTTCACTTTGTCAAAAATTGACTCTGTTTCATTATAAAAAGCTAATGCAAAAGAATTATTCTACGAAATTAACCGATCACTACAATTCCTATTTTGGAATTGTTGGAAAAAAAATGAAATGGGAAATAGGTCCTACATGGAAAACCCATCCTGAGTTCTTCGTTTTAGAATTTGCTCCAAATAATATTCACAACATGTGGACATATTGTACTGTTGGAATGTCAGCCGATTTAATGGATGATAACTTAATCGAGTTAGTTATTTATTCTCCAAGACAAGATAATTCTTTGGTTGAATTATTGACTGTCCATGCTTCTCATCACAGATTGACACCATTTAATATTCATCATACCTCAAATATTGGAAGGCCTTGGCTTGAAAATTCTATTTGTGACCATGCATTTATTTCATTACCCTATCTTGACGGAGATAATCTAGAAATTTTTCAATTTGAAGAAAAGGTAATTCATTGTTATTGGCTTATTCCGATTACACAAGTAGAAAGAGATTATAAAATTGAGTATGGCTGTGAGGCATTAGAAGAATTGTTTGAAGAGAAACAACTGGATTACTTAAATCCATTGAGAAACTCATTGGTTTAAGTGGTTAAAATCAGAAATATTATCAAAAAGCGTATGTTATTTGGACTATTTAAAAGTTTAGATGAAAAAGTTAAGGAAGATAAAGAAAATCTAATAGCTAGATTAAAGAACTCTGAGTTAAAGACTTTGATTATAGAAATGGGAAATAACAAACCTATTTCAAATAACATAATTAAAAGGCAGAAACGAGATCAATCTTTTGAGAGCAAAGATTTTCCTAGTTGGTATGCTTATAGGATTTCTGATGAATTAAGTGATATAAACTTAAAACCGGAACTCATAGAATTACTCAAAGACAAAGATTTTTTTCAATATAAACAATACGTTTTAAGATGTTTAAGCAGTTTATGTGTAAACTGTAAAGATTATAAACTTTTTGATTTTTTGATTTCAGAACTTAAAAAAACTGACGAAGAAAAAGTAATAACAACTGTTTTAAGCAGGCTTAAAAAGTTGAGAAAACCTGCCACTCTGAATATTGACTATCTTAAACAATTACTATTAAATGGAACATATCAGAATAGGATTGACGCACTTGACGCATTGCAAAACTCAGAGCACAAAGATTTAGAAGAAATTTTAATACTAAAATTAAAGACTAGTGATCAGCACACTAAAGGTATGATTTGTGCAACCCTTAGATCTACTGGAACAATAAAGTCATTAGAAACATTGGAAGCAGAGTTTAAAAAAACAAGAAGTAATGATTTAAAATATTTTATCCAAAGTGCAATTGAAGAAATAAATGAAAGAGAAAATAGTAGAATCTAAACATTTAAATATTAACCAAAATCTTCAAATCTTCCATTAAGCGGTTGGAATTCTGTACCGTCAAGGTCACTATTAAAATAGAAAAGCCTGAAAATTTAAATCTTCAGGCTTTTCTATTTTATCGAATAATCTTCAAATAAGCGCTATAGACATCATCTTTAAGAGAAGTTCGCATATAATAGACGTTTTCGTCTTTTTCAGTTAAATCAAACTGAATTAAACCGGCATCGCAATAATAGTACAATAAGTTATCATCAGCAGGAAATTCAAAGTTGGATACTGGAAGGGTTGTCAGCTTTGCTTCGAATACTGTTTCGCCGTTAAAATCCAACTGAAAAAGTTTTTTCTTGCGGGTATAGCCCCATATGTTATTGACTTCCTCCGTAATGTATTCGATGTTGTCGTCCTTAAAATCGACTTTCCATTGTTGTGTTCCTGTATTGGCATCAACAGCATAGACCGAACTGCCTTGCGAACCTTGAGTGCCAAAATAGATTTTTTTGTCTTTGCATACAATGCGTTCCTTCACATTGTTCTGATTTTCATCAAACTTAAACTGCCATAAAACGTCCAGTTTATCAGAGCTTAAGGCGTAAAGACTGTTTTTTTCGCTTGCTATAAAGAGATTTTCGCCATCTGTTACAGGTTTTCCAGTAATGGTTTCCTCAAAAGTTTTTTGACTCAGGATTTGTCCGGTTTTTGCGTCTAAACTGTAGAAATTGACAGCGCTTGCAATAAAAATTTTGTTGTTCAAGAACAGAGGCTGCATATCATTTTGCGCAGCATCCAATTTAAAGCTCCAAGATAAACTGCCATCTTTTAGGTCAAGAGCATAAAGATTGCTGCTTTGGTTTTGGTTTTGAGCTGTTATATACAGTTTTCCGTCTTTAATGATTGGAGTTTGGTCTTTTAGAACAATTTGATCTTTTATAGTACCCAGTCTTGATTTCCAGAAAATACCGCCAGTTTCATTATCTACTGCAAAAATTTCACCATTGATAAACGGAACATACACAACTCCATCTTGTAATGTTACTTTGTTGGCACACATTTCGGCAGGAGCATCTGAAGCCTTTACGGTCCAGGCGATTGATTCTGATTCTAAATCGTACGAAAAAAGAGCACCATCGTAATCATAAATCAAGATTGACTGGTCGTATAACTTAACTTTTTTAAGCGGTTTTAAGGCTTTGTTTGTAACCATTTCACTAGGAGGCAGTTTGCTGTTTGAAGAAGTGGTTTTGGATACAGCCGGTGTCTGACCGAACATGTTTATGACGGCGAATACAAATAATAGAATTATTGGCTTTTTTTTCATTTTTAAAAATTTGGTTCAATAATGGAATTCCGTATAACGGAATTATGTCTTGAGAATTATTTTCTAGAACGGTTTCTGAAATTTTTGGCAAGCACATAAACTGAAAACACAAAAACAATCAGATAAAGAAGGGCTAATATAGGATTTTCAAATTTTAGGGTTTCAAAATCAAATTGTTTGTACAATGTCACTCCTAAAATGATTGCAATTATGCTGAATGTAAATACGGGTACTTTATTATTTTCCATGTTTAAGAATATTTATTGGTTATTAAATCTTCACTATCGTTTTTTAAATATGTTTTACTCCAGTATATCTTTTTCCAGTTATAGTATAAATTATCTCATCAGAAACAATCAAAGTGTCCTTAGCAACTCGCCTAATTTGGGAAACAGATTCTGATTTCTGCTGGGGCTAATTTAAGAAAACTTCTATTAGCATAACTTTATTTTATGGAAACAATTTGCGCCAGCTTTCATAGGCTCTAAATTTATATTCTTATTTTTTTTTTAGCTGATTTCCAGTATTTTTTGCTGTTTTGCCTATTTGTAAAATCGGCTTCTTTTAAATGCAAAAGAAAGTTGCTAGAGAACTATTTTTTGTTTTTTATTTCTACATTAGCATCAGAAAATTAGTCCCAAAAAACAACACTTAGCATGAAAGAAAATCTTGTAAAAGCCCGAAAGAAAACTTCGTTTATTGTAATCTGCAGTATCGGAATATTGTTTTTTATGTTTTTGGCAATTTTGTTTTGGAACAATTTTTTAGAAGAAAGAAATTTGGGATGCAATGAGTTTTTCGCGCCGATTGTGTTCGTTTGCGGTTCTTTTTTTTGCTTGTATTCATTACTGCAAGCTCCAAATTTGTTTTATAATTCAGTTAAAATCGAATTGCGGAACGTTTTTGGAAAGGTCAAAAAATCAATCTTGCTTGCCGATATTGAAGGCTGGGCCGTACAGCAAAAAAGCAGTAAATACGAAAGTTGGGAAGATTTTACGTTTATTACAAAAGACCAGCGTCGACACAAACTTCACAGCTATCACTTTGATGACTATGAAGCTGTAAAAAACCTGCTGAAAAGAGGCGGAAAGAAAAAAAGTACAGAACTCAAAAAAGAGCTCGAACGCAGACAGAATATAAAATACGCTGTTGCAATATTGCTTATCGGAATACTATTTTTTGCGATAGCTTTTGTACAGAAAAATACGCTGGAACTTAATGAAACTAAAGAAATCAATGGTGTGCTTTCAGAAGATATTTTTGTCGAAAAATACAAGAAAACAAGAACATTTTACATTTATTTAGAAAATTATCCCGAAGTAGATTTCGAAATAAAAGATAATGTGCTTTTGGAAAATTACGAGAGTTTGATTCAGAATTACAAAAGAGGAAGCTCGATTTCGTTTAAAATCAGTCTTAAGGATTTTGAGAAAAAGCTGCAGTCCAATCCAGATCTTAATCTGATAGAAAAATATTGCAACGGTTACGAGTCTAAGATTGTACAGTTAGAAGACAAAAATAATACGTACGTTTCTTTAGAAAGCTATAACAGCGTAATCAGGGAAAACAATAAATCTAAAATGCTGTTTTTTGGTTTTGTGGGGATTCTATGTCTCATCATTAGCGCTGTCTTCTATAAAAATAGAGATAAAATGACCGAATAATAAAAGGTTATACTATGAATTACAATGGCTTTTACATCACTAAAAAGTACATACAATTTTAAACAAAAAAAAGACAAAGAAGTGCAAGGTCTAATTTGTCTTTTTTTAAGCAGCAAGTTCCAGCCATCCGCTATATCTTTTGTGGTCTCGTTTTTTGTTTTTGCAAACGAGACCACAAAAGGATGCCGCTTCTGTCTGGGCTAGGGACTAGTTTTCATAAGAAGGCTAAGGTTGTTTGGTCTTTTCTAGAAAGCTTTTAATATAGTCAGTAACCAAATCTACATGCTGATGATGCGGTGCATGTCCTGTTTGCGGCAAAACGATAAATTGAGTCGTCGGCAGCTCTCTCGTCAAGGGATACCAATTTTCTATTGCAAAACTAATATCATGATCTCCCGAAATAACCAAAATTGGTGTTTTAATTGCTTTTAGCTGTTCCTTAAAGTTGTTTTTGTCTTCGCTCATTCCGTCACCGCCTTGAAAATACAGCTGAAAAACATCCATAGTCGAAGGGATTTTAGAAACATCCAATCTTTTATGAATGCGATCATGAGAAGCTTTTGCCTGTATTTTGCTGTCTTGAGATAAAGGTTCAAAGAATAAAACAATTTCATCTTCAAAATCATTTATTGGTTTAAGGGCAACATCTAGAAAAGCCTGTTCCAGCGGTACAATTCTTTTTCCTGGAGGCCCTGTTCCGAGTAGAACGGTTTGAGTAACCAGTTCGGGAAACAATAAGGTCGCGGCCTGAGTGACCAAACCACCGTACGACCAGCCGATTAATGCTGTTTTTTGTATTTTCAGAAAACCCGCCAGATCCTTAATGTCTTTTGCAACCTCTGTGACATCTGTCGGCAGTTTTCCCGTAGAATATCCGATACCCGAATAATCAAAAGTAATGACTCTGTGTTTTTCGGCTAGCTGGTCTAAAAACAGAGGGTCCCAAGTGTCTATCGTTCCCCTAAAACGGTTTACTAGAATAATGGGATCACCGGATCCGATACTTCGGTAGGCGATTTTTCGTCCCGGAAGGTCTGCAAATTCTGTTTCCGAATTTGAAGCATTGTTTTTTTTTGTGCTCATAATTAATAATTTTTTATAACATCTAGACTTCTCGTTTTGATGCTTTTGGTTTATTACTGAGAAATGAAGAACAATTTTAATGCCTTTGGAGAATTGCATTATAAATCAATGCACCGTTATTTTTAAGCTGTTTTTATTTCGCTAAAACAGAAAATATTTAGCGATATTTAGAGAATCAGATTTCGATGGTTTCTCCAATTTTTGGAAGAAACAATGCTAAATTGGCATCTTTAAAATCATCAAAAGCTTTTTGATGATCCATTACGATAAAACCAAAAGTATCGTAGTGAACTCCCAGTATTTTAGTGACCTCAACGAGTTTAGAAGCTTCAATCGCTTCTTCTATTCCCATTGTTAAGCCGTCGCCAATCGGGAAAACCGCAAAATCAATTTTGGTGAATTTCGGTATAAGTTTCATATCCAGCGTTAAGGCAGTATCGCCGCTGTAATAAAAATTACCGTCTGGAGTCGTCAGTACAAAACCGCTGGCAATGCCGCCGTAACTGCCGTCGCTAAAACTGCTCGGATGCTGTGCAATCACGCACTTTACGGTTCCGAAATCAAAACTGAATTTTCCGCCAGGATTTATAGGATGCGCATTTTCGATTCCTTTTTTTAGCAGCCAATTGTAGATTTCAAAATTACCCAAAACCTTAGCTCCGGTATTTTTTGCAATTCTTTCAACATCAAGAATATGATCATAATGGGCATGCGAAATAAAAATATAATCGGCTTTTATTTCGTCAATATTAATATGTTTCGCCAATTGGTTTTCCGAGATAAAAGGGTCAAAAAGAAGATTTTTTCCGTTGGCATAAACAGAAAAACACGAATGGCCGTAATAAGTTACTTTCATAATATTTAGTTTTTGAATTAGTAAAAATGTCAATCGCCAGCATCATATTCAAATGATATGCCATTCAAATTCAGTACATTACTCCTCAAAAACCTTTTCTGTAGCAACCGGATTATTTTCCTGATACAGTTTTCTGCCGATTTCGCCTTGATCGCCCAAAGCGCGTCCTTTTATCAACCAAGCCGTTCCAAATGCAAAAAGGGCGACTGCTTCAAAAACCAAAGTAGAATAAGGAAAAAGCTTTAAGCCTGCCGCAACGGGAACCATAATTACAGCGACCAAAATAGTATAGCCGCAAGTTCTGTAAATGTTGTTTTCGTTTAAAATGCTTTTGGGTTCGCGGGTTTCATTTTCCTGACCAATGGTAAAAACATTAATGGCAAGCAACGCCAATAGTAAAAATAGCACTGCCGCAAAACCGTAATGAAGCCAGCCCAACCATTGTGCGGTAAGCGGAATAACGGTATAGATTTTTTGCGAAAAATCGCTGGGATTGGTGGGCACTAGAGCAACGCCAATAGCCATGATTCCAGCAATGTTGGTAAGCAGATTATCATTTTTCCAGATAGAAACATTTCCTTGACCTTTGTACCGAATTAAGAATAAACCAACAGCACACAAAGTCCCTGTAAAAATATCCCGCAGATTTGTATAATAATAATCGCTGATTGAAGGCTGTATCTGAGTTTTAAAAAAAGGCACTAAAGACAAAATAACCAGAAACACAGGCAGACTTATGCCCAGATACCCAATTGCACGACGAATCCTGCGGTAGGTAAAAATATCAAAATTCTCAATTTTTATTCCGTTAAAATCTAATTTCATAACTTCTTCGTATTAAATTAGGCAATAAATAGGCTAGAGTTATTTTTTTATTCCAACTGCCGTTCTGTAAAACTCATAACCCTTTTCAGCTCTTTCGGGAAGGAATTTTTCACGATATTCAGCTGCACCCAAATCTTCTTTTAAGCTAATGTCAAATTGATTTAAGTACTCAGGAAGCTCTTCGGGCGTAAAACCAAAAGTCCATTTTTCTTCTAGTTTTATCAAGTCTTGCAATAGTTTTTTACCGCCTAAAAAAGCTTCGGGATTATGAAGAATTTTGCGGTGTACATACGTAAAAATCACATAGCTGCCAGAAGCAAACTTGGAAATGAACAAAAAGGTGTTTTTTACCGCTTCATCAGTTAGATAATTTGTTACGCCTTCCCACAATATGGCAGTTTGTTTAGAAAAATCAAGATTATGTTTGACCGCCAGCTGATCGAGATTTTGTTTATTGAAATCAATTTGTAGGAAACGTACATTTTCGGGCATCCAGCCAATTCGGTTATTGTACGTTTCCATTTTATAATCGGAAGTATTGGGATGATCTACTTCGATTACCGGAACCGATTTTAAAAAATCGAGCCGTATTGCTCTGGTATCAAAACCAGCGCCTAAAATAATCACTTGTTTGACTCCGTCTGCAATGGCGGCATCAAGCTGTTGGTCGATGTATTTTGTTCTGGCCACTCCCGAAGAAAAGGCACCTGGAATCTTTTTTTGTATAATCTTGCTGATGTATTTCGAGGCTATAGGATATTTAGACAAACGGACGGCAAGTCTTAATTTAGAATCTAAAAAATGTATCGCATACGGATCCGAAAATAAAGGCTTATTGGTTCGGCGTCTGGTTTCTAACGCTCTAAAGAAAGCCATATATTGCGCAGTTCTGCTGGTTTTTGCTGCTTTCATGGCGGTCTATTTTTTCGAAAACAAATTCTCGACAACCCACGCAGGACCAATCAATAAAAACTGAAGGTCTTTTAAGAAAGAAGGTTTTTTGCCCTCGATGTTATGGCCGTAAAACTGTCCGATCCAAGCAATAACAAAGACTCCAATAGAAAACATCCATAAGGGGAAAAAATGGCTGATGTAGTAATTGGCGACAAGGCAGGCAAACGAAAAGACAGCAATCTTTAAAGCCATCGGAAGTGATAATCGGATGTAGAAAATCAAGACGAAAATCAGAGTAATAAAAGCCCAGTTTTCGATTATCGGAGCGTTTAATTTTAGTGTATTGGCAATAATTCCGCTCGGAATGCTCATTAATAATCCAACAATCGAAAAATAAATTGCTGGTACGCAAATATAATGTATCGCTTTATTTTTTGGGTTTTGATGGCTTACTGCATACTCTGCAAACCATTGTTCTAGTGTCTTCATCTTTTTGGTTTTTAGTTAGTTTGCAGTAAATCTACTGAATTTTCTTTAATTTTTGCTCAGATCCATTTTCATAACTTCAATAGATTTAAAAGCGTTTTTTCCATTAAACTAAAAAGAAGTATGATTTTTAATAAACTCAAAAGTGATTACGGTTGCAAAATACAAAATCGGAGAAAGTGCCAAAGCAAGCCATCCCCATTTGTATTTTATTTTTAGGTTGATGTCTTTCTTTATGTAAAAAATCAAAACAATAAAAGAATACAGCAGAGCGGATGGAATTATCAGCAATTTAAAAATTATTCCAATATCATAAATCCATCTATAACTAGGGCTGAATCTGAAACCTTCGGCACGCCACGAGATTATTATTCCCGATAAAAACAAAATAAAAATGATTATCGAATGTGGTTTAAGGTTATTCATTTTAGTTTGTGAAAGTTTTTAAATTAAGAATACAATCGTCTTATCCTTGATTGTATTGAAAAACATTATCCCATAATTCGTCAATTTTTACCAAAGCTTCTTCTAGCGAAATAACTTCCCATTTTCCGTTCGTTTCGATGCCCAGTCCAGTGCTTTTTAGTTTTAGCAAAGCATCGTGAACATCAAAATCCAAAATAGTATTTAAGTTGTGCTCAAACCAAGATTCGATTCGGTTGTCAAGCTCTTCTGCGGTCAGCGGTTTTTCGCTTTCGTGCAAAAAAGTGTACGCCAGAATGGTTTCTTTTAAGGCTTCTTCTTCAGAAGAATTTAAAAGAGAATAAAATGCACCGCTGTTGTTTCCGACATTCTTAAAATACAAGCTGTCTGAAAGCGTTTTGGAGTAACGAATCTTCTTGTTTATGAAATTGTTATACTGACGAAAGCAGTACGCCGCCAAAATTCCTAAAGCAATTAATCCCTGATTTAAAGACGTTTTGCTGTTCAACAAATCGATTGTTTCTCCGGTTTGGTAAGCCTCATACATATTGATCAAAGCCGGAATTACTTTCGCACTTAAAAGCGAAACACCGCCAAAAAGTCCCGGAATCCAAAGCAGCATTTTGTCTTTTATAGACATTTTAGGAACCGCGTTGGGGAAAACCGTTTCAAGATCATTTTTAGGAACGCGTTTGAATATTTTCAGAGCGATAGAACCAGGATCAATCGGCATTTTTCCTAATTTGACTTTCTTGGCCGCTAGATAATCTGCATCGCTATAGTTCAGATAAACCAAAACACGATCGTAATATTCGATTTCTACTTCTTTTTTCCAGAAAAAATACTTTTTGACTTTTTCTTTTGCCCTGTGGTGGCCTCGAGCATAAATTTCGTAGTCTTTGAATGCATTAAAATCAATGGAAAGATCCAGACCAACCAAGTCAGATTCTTCAAATGCCGCTTGTAAAGTTTCTTCGCTGATTCGGTAATAATTGCCACGTTCTAGAACAGTAAGCAATGTTTTCTTGAATACGCTGAAATCGCTTTTGCCGATAAAACCTTCGCGTTCTTTTTCGCTTAAATCAGGATCATAAAGTGCATAATGCTGCTTTAGACTTCGGTTGAGGTTAAAAGATTCATAATGATAATAATGTTCGATTATGTCGAATAATTTCTTGAAACTATCAATTTTCTGAGGGTCTTCACTAAAGGCATTTAATTGCTTCTCGAGTAAGAATTCCTTGTTGAAAGGAATATAATTTTCTCGTGTCATATCGTTTTTTTGACTTTATTTTGAGGCATTTATCTACCACAAAAATAGTATTCGGATTTTGATTTTAGAAAGTTTTTTGACGAAAAATAGATTGCAATAAAGCAGCTTTTTAAAGCTGTAAGTTTGGCGTCGTAGATTTAATTGCGATTAAAAATTAAAAATTAAAAATTAAAAATTATTAGTGCCTTAATAACAAAAAAAAAACTTCGTGCCCTAGCGCCTTAGCGGCAAAAAACCAAAAAAAAAGAGATTTTAATCAACAGACTAAAACCTCAATTATTTCTCCAAAAAAAATATGACAGCATTTAATATAAAATCCTTTCGGAATAAACTAAATTCTAAATAAAAATCATAACCACAATATTACCATTATAAATTATAGCAGCTATACGTATTTATACGGGTTTTTGCTAAGATGCTAAGGATTTTTCTTTGTGGCGATTTCAGCGTATTTCAATTCGATTACGTCTTGAACGTACTGTATGAGTTCTTCTTTGGTAACAGAAAAAGCGGCGTTTTCTTCTTCGGTGCTTAAATAAAGATTTGCGATGCTTTCGGCATCCATGTTTTTATCGAAATAATGCTCTTCTGCATACTGTATGAGGTTGTCTATAAAACGTTCGCGTAGTTTGCCTTTTTCTATAGTTTCTTGGTCGCCGTCTTTTATTTTTTCGATGATAGATTCGGGTAAATCTATAGTGAGGTACATGCAGTCTACAGCGACTTTTTCCAGCATTTCTTTTGCGACTCTTCCTGTTGCATTGCAGTAAGCGCAAGGAGCCGGAACCCATTTTAATTGTCTTTTTAAGCGAATGATGTCTTCTAAGTCAACAAATCCTTTGCCAAGACATCTCGGACATTCTATATCTGATCGTTTAAGAAACCTAAAAATGCTCATGAGTTATAAAATAATCTTAGTGGTTCTGAATTGTGCGAATTTAAATAAATAAGTAAGAAAAGTTATTCATCTAAATATTTTTTTTGAAGAAAAGAATTAACAAAGGATGTTGGTTGGCTTGCTTACGTTTTTGACACTAAGGCGCTAAGGCACGCTTTTTTGATATTTTGAAAATAATCTTGTGAGACAAATTTGTATTACTTCTGAAAAATCTTGTACACTTTAAGCCAGAAAAAGATAACAAGTGAAAAAACGAGAAAACCGATGTTGAGTTTTATGTTGTAAATGCGGTCAGAAAAAATCCAGTTTTCTTGTATAGATTGCTCATAAGAATTGGCAATGTAGCCAATGTGTTTCTGTTTGTTTACCCATGCATAATAATGAACAATCGTATCATTTAAAGGATCTTTGACAGGTTCAACGATGATTTCATCTTCAAGTAGCGCACTGCCGTCTGGAACATTAAGGTCGAATACTGTTTTATAATTGTCAAATTTTTTAGACAGGCCGTAATAAAATACTTTTTTATTTTTTGAGCCTTGCGTTTCGGTAAAAGTCGAATCGATGACCACATATTCTTTGCTGTATTGTCTAGGATTATCGAACATCTCTTTATTTTTAAAGTAAAATGTCAATTGGCTTCCGGTCATTGCAAGAGATACTAGAAATGTAAATATGGCGGCAAAGAATAAAATTCCTTTAAAATTGTCCATAAAAAGCAGTGTGATTTTGGATTGGTTTTGGAGCTAAAAGTAAATAAAATAAGCGTTTTAACCCGTTGGGTGAAATTATTTTTTTCAATTTTATTAAATCAACTAGATATAAATAATCTGTTTGAATCTGCGTGAAAAATTTACAAGCAAAAGGATTTCACGCAGATTTTAGCAGATATTACACCCAACGGTTAGAGTTTTATTAGATAAATGTTTAAAATTAAGTTATCACGATGTGGGTATTAGATAAATGCTATGGGCAAACTTTAGAAAATAATTCTTGGTTATAAATCGTAAATTTGAATAGAAACAAACAAGACACGTATGGAAACTACTAAGACATCAGGAATTCAGAATTTTGTCCGCATACTTTTGGGACTATTTATGATTACAGCCGCTTTTGGACATTTTACTTTTCAGAGAGCCGAATTTCAGGCACAAGTCCCAGACTGGATTCCTATGGATAAAGATTTGGTGGTAATGCTTTCAGGCGTTGTCGAAATAGCCCTCGGATTGGCAATGTTGTTTCTAACCCGATACCAAGTAATAGTTGGTATTGCGCTGGCGGTATTCTATGTATTGGTTTTCCCAGGAAATATTGCACAATACCTCAACAAAACACCCGCCTTTGGATTAGATACAGATCAAGCACGCATGATACGATTGTTTTTTCAGCCTGTTCTGATTTTTCTGGCTTTGTGGTCTACTGGGGCGATTGCTTATTTTAGAAAGAGGAGTTAATCATCAATAGAAATGCCGTATTTAATACTGCTGTTTTCGAATATAGATTTTAGCATTTTATATTTTGTATTGCAATATTCTCCAATATTCAATCGTTTGTCGCTTGACCTGTAATTATCACAACCGAAACAGATTTCTAGATAAGCAATTATTTTATTATTTGCATCTAGAAATAAAACAGCATTTCTAGGCATATAACACATTACTTGAAGTTTTTGGCTTTCAGAAAATTATCTAATTATCAAATTGACAAATTATCTAATTAAAAGATTATCCAACAAAATCTGATACTTTCTTCCCACAGGAATAATTTCACCATTGCACATTGTTATATTCTTGAACCTCACCGATGTGATTTTAGCAGTATTAACAATAAAAGAACGATGCACCTGAACGAAATTTTTACAGTCAATTTCTGCAGAAATGCTCGAGAGCGAACCGTAAATAATATGCGGTAAACTTAGTTTGGCGCTGTAGAGTTTCATATAATTTCCAAGGCTTTCGATATAAATAATATCCTGAAGAGGCATGTCAACATTTTGTCCGTTAATGCGATAAGAAAGAGTTTTTGAGTCGCTGTTGTTTTCTTTTCTCAGACTGTTTCCATAAAAATACGTTTTGGCTTTTTCTACAGCTTTGGCAAATTTATCAGGAGAAATCGGTTTTAAAAGATAGTCAATTGCATCGTTTTGGTAAGCCGACAATGCAAAATCAGAATAAGCGGTGGTTACAATCGTAAGCGGTCGATTAGGTTGCAGCTCCATCAACTCGACGCCAGAAATGACCGGCATATTGATGTCCAGAAAAATAATATCGTATTGATTCTCGTTAAGAAGTTTTATGGCTTCCATACCATTAAAAGCGCTTCCGGAATGTTCGAGTTCGTCGAATTTTGAGATGTGCGAAATCAAGGCTTTATGCGCCGGCGATTCGTCGTCGATTATGAGACAGCGGTAGGTAAGTGCCATATACTTAATTTTACAACAAACATATTTTTTTCCTTCTGACAGCTTAAATCGTGTTTAAGGCCGTAAACTTCCAGACGCCTTTTCAGGTTCTCAATTCCGATTCCGGTTCCAGAAAGACGCGAACCCGAATCGAGATAATTGTTTCTTAAAGTAAAAGTCAAATTTCGGCATTTTACTTTTAAATCCAGATTAATAAAAGGTTCAGCAGTTTCGGCAGAAAATTTCACAGCGTTTTCAACCAAAGGCAAAAAGAACAGAGGCGGTATCTCGATTTCTTTGTTAACGCCTTCGATATTCTGGTTTACGGTTAACCTTTCGTTCCTAAAGGTATAATATTCGATATATTTTTTAACGAAAGCAATTTCTTCTTCAACCAAGACAAAATCCTTTTTAGAGGCTTCAATCTGATAACGCAGCATATCCGAAAGATTCAGGATCCGGTCGGGAACTTTGTCGGGTTCAGAGAGTGATTCGCCGTAAAGATTGTTCATGGCATTCAGCAAAAAATGCGGATTTAGCTGCTGTTTCAAAAACGAAAGTTCCGATTTAAAATTCATTATATCTTTGTCGGCCTGCGTCATTTTTTTGGTAATAACGATATGGACAAAATAGAAAAAAGTACCGTTGATGATCAGCGATAACATCTGAAGCGCTTTAAGGTTTCCTAGTCCGACAAATGGAAAAAACCAATCCATAAAATAGAAAAAGCCTGTCCAGTAGACGAAAAGAAGTGCAAAGAAAAATTTGAGCTTTTTGCGAAACAGAAATGGTCTGATAATGAAAACATTAAAACAGGTAACCCAGATAATACAAGGAAAGTAGCCAAGCGCAACTTTGGTAAATAGAAAATTAATGTCGTGTCCTTCCTGTTTTACCTCATCATAAACACAAGCCAGAATAACAAAATAAACAAGAGTGTTTACAAGAATGTTTCGCAGAATAAAGTTCTGGTAAATTTTAGCAATCGTCATAAGGGCAAAAATACTATAATCGTGTAGTTTATAAAGCTTTGAATGCTACAATTTATACGAACGCCATTCGTATAAATTGTACGCCACTGGTATAAAAAGACTATAATATTAAGGAATTGAAATCTATTTTTGTTTAGAATTTAATCCGTTCCTAAAGTTGCCATAGAGATGTAACAGAAGGAGAGACAGAACGTCTAATGCGAATAGCCAAAGACATTATGTACTCGGACATAAATTTATTTTGAGAATATTTAATTGAAAATTTAGTCTTAAAAAAAAGTAATCATGGTAGAAGTTTTTAAAACCAATGTTCAGCAAGAAACCGAAACAAATTACATTATTGCCGTAATCAAAAGGCAATTTCCTACTTATAAAATTAATTTTGATTTAGAAGATTGCGACAAAATTCTACGTGTAGAAGCCTTAGAACCACAATGGAACACCATAGTAGATTATCTTAACAATCTTGGGTTTTCGTGTGTAAGATTGGAATAAAAAAGTTTGGTTTCAAGTTTCAGGTTTCAAGTTACTGAGTCAAACCTGAAACCTAAAACTTGAAACAAAAAACTTGAAACAAAAAATCACGTATAAATACGCGGCTGTATCTCGTTTTTTTGTAAGTATTTTGTATTGGTTTTTTATTTAAATAGATTATTAAAAATGATGAATTTTATTCTTTTTCTGTCTGCCTTTGTTTTAGAGCTTTTAAGTTAGTTCCAGAATCTTCTGCCATAAAGATTTTGCTTGCATTAATGAGCTGTGATTGATAAAAAGGATTTAGCAGGCAGAAAAATATCGTCAAAAAAAAGCTGTGAAAAATTAATTTTTTTCACAGCTTTTTTTGTTTTTGATAATGCAGCTTTACACAAAGTTGATGGCGAACCGATGAGGTAATTGGTACAAATCTGTAATAAAACAATGAAGCTAGATTTGTTTGTTTTTGTGTTTTGAGTAGGGTTTTATTTTGTTTTAAATTAGGGGTTTACCCTTGTTTTGGCAAGAAAACTTTTGGTTAATTTGGATTCGTAAATGGTATTCATTTTTACGGTAACCAAAAACTTAAATTAAATCTATCATGGAAAAAACAACTACAAAACAGGATTTTACAGCGAGGGAAGAAAAGATTATAACAAAAATCATCGAAATTCTTGCAACGGAAAAATATTTTGATTCTCAATCAGAATTGTACTCAATCAACGAAAAAACTCTTAAAGGGTTTTTTCCTAAAACGGCCAGTCTCAAGACTATTGCTGATGTAACTTCAAAATCTTCTTTATTTAATTATGAGGCGGGAAATATTGCTTTGGCGCAAACTATACCAGCTTTAATTACTTATACAGCACAGGGAGTTTCTAACTTAAAAATTAATGGAGAAGAAGCTGATCCGGAAGGAGAAACAATACCCACAAAGTTAGTGCTTCCACATTATAGATTCGAAATTGCTGTAACAGCACCAACGACTGAGGCGCCTTGGAGTTTTACTGCAACAGAAATCGAAATTCCTTATGGCAAACCTCGCAAAATGTCTCCTCCTACAACGCAAGGTAAAGGGCCCGATGTTTTACTTGTTGGTACTATAGAAAAAAAATAAATATGAAAAATAAATCATTTATTAGTACGATTATTTTATGTTGGTGGCTAACAAGTACTTTATGCTTGAATGCTCAAACATTAGGTCAGGATGCGGATGGCAATAGTACTATTGTCGTTCCGGCAGCTGCATTTAATTTGGATATTACTAATAGTACATCAGCTGTTTTTGCGATAAATAAAGAGTTTTCAAAAGAAAAAGGTGAAAGCATTCCTAAATCAATTGAAGAGTGCTGGTCGAATGATGTGACGAAAAGCAAAGAAGTTAAAAAATGCATGAGTGAAGTGTTAAAATCCCGATTCAAAGAAAACGGTTGGCTGTGGGGCGCAGAAATTAAAGGAGGTATCAAAGATGGATTAGGGACATTATTTTCTGGAGAAAAAGTTGCCTCTGCTGCATCAATTGGTGGATTGATAGGATGGAAAAAATCATGGACTTCTATAAAATGTGGGGGAATCGATAAAATCTATGAGGCTTTTCAGGGGGGCGAACAGTCTGAAAGGATAAGTTCAATTAAAGCGGAGATTACAAAAGAATTGCTTGAAACAGTACTAAATCAAACAGGAGCAAAAAAAAGTCTTCTAGAAATTGATACTACAAAGATAAAACCGAATCGTTACGTCCGGTTTTATGAGGGTGCTATCCAAACTCTTGATCTTTTTAAAGGCCAAGAACTAACAAATCTTGAAACAAAAAGTAAGCATTTAGAAAAGATTACAAGTTTAGAAGTGGCAATAGATGAAGGTTTAAAAAAGGTAAAAATCTATTCTGAATGGAAAAGTCATATTGATAATCTGCCAACTCTTAAAGAACAACTTTCGGTTGAAACAAATGCAGCTAAAAAAGCTCAAATTTCGAAGCAGATTTCTGCAATTGAAAAAAATATAAATGCTAACGAACGACAGTATGTGACTTTAGAAAAATTAAGAAACGATATTTATAAAGATTGTTTTCTTATTACAGAACAAAAAATTGAAATTGTTTACCCAGATTATTCATTTACCGAACCATTTGATAAAGCGAATTGGGAAAAGGCTTCTGAAAAAGTAAAAAGAGATATTGAAAAAACCACCACCGAAGTAAACTATCTTAAAACAGTAAGTACAAAAACTGAAACAAAGGAAATTAAGAAACTAAAAGAAATATTCAACAAATTAATTGTAGAATATAAATCTCAAGAAGATAAAGGGAATACTCAAAAGATAAATACAACAATTGCTAAAAACACTTCACTAAACTCTTTCCTTCTCTATTTAAGACCAACCGTAAAAGGAGATGCCTATAAATATGATTTAGCTAATGACAGTACGTTAGTAGCAGACAGATTTGTAGACCGTACCTTTAACGGTTATACCATTGAACTCGGAAGTACTTATAATTTTAAGAGGTATAATTATATTGGTTTAAGCACCAGCGTAAATTACACCAACAACATAAGCGCATTGACCACTACAACTTATAAGCTAGAGAAACAAGATACTACAATTACAGATGGCGAGTTTACAACTTCTGAAGAAATAAAGGCTTTGTCGGGTACGTTTGATTCTTATATGCGTTACGACCTTAATTTCGATTATGTTTATTTAATGCCCATGAAGGAAAGCGCCGAAAGCGAAAAAACAAGCGCCATATACTTATCTGTCAATCCTTATTTAAGGCACCGAATTTATGATAAAAGCGACAAACTGAAAAACAATACCATTCTAGGACTCGGCTTGCATGCCTATAATAGCAACGATAATAGGTTAATGGGAGGTCTTTTTGTACAAACGACTGATTTGTTTGGAAATCATGCAGGAGACGACAGCACTTTAGGAAAAAGAATTGTTTTCGGAATTATAGCGAAGTATAGTATTACAGGGCTTAAAGTAGAGAAAAAAGTGAACTAATTGCATTACAAATCCTCAAATAAAATACCTGTTCAGATTGTGTTTAAAAAAATAAAGAGCTGTAAAATCTAGGTTTTACGGCTTTTATGCTTTTATTATTGTAATGGGCTGAATTGCCGATTATTTATACGGTGTAAAAATCTGCATGAAACAATGGCAAGTCAAAGGTTTTTTCTTTTATTTCCCTAAATTTGCCCCCTATGAAAAAAGCATTCCAACTCTTCGATTTTACGCAGAAAGTAAATTATAAAAATGAAATTTTAGCAGGTTTAACTGTTGCCATGACCATGATCCCGGAATCGTTGTCTTTTGCGATTCTGGCTGGATTTCCGCCTTTGGTGGGTTTGTACGCCGCTTTTATTGCCGGATTGATAACTGCTATTTTTGGAGGAAGACCAGGAATGATTTCTGGAGGAGCAGGAGCAACGGTAATCGTATTGATTGCTTTAATGAAATCGCACGGAATCGAATATGTGTTTGCGGCCGTCGCGCTGGGTGGTGTCGTGCAGATCTGCATCGGACTTTTTAAACTCGGAAAGTTTATTCGCTTGGTGCCGCAACCGGTAATGTATGGTTTCGTAAACGGATTGGCAGTGGTGATTTTTATGTCGCAGCTCGAGCAGTTTAAAACCATTGTAAACGGACAGGTTTCTTGGCTTCAAGGAACGCCGCTATATATTATGCTGGGTTTGGTAGCGCTTACTGTCGCCATTGTTTTGATTTTTCCTAAAATAACCAAGGCAGTTCCCGCATCCTTAGTTGCAATTATGATTGTTTTTGCTTTGGTGATTGTCTTCAATATCGAAACCAAAACAGTAGAAGATATCGCCTCTGTTCAAGGCGGATTTCCTCCGTTTCACATTCCGAATATTCCGCTTTCTTTTGAAACTTTAAAAGTGATATTTCCGTACTCTGTAATTGTTGCGGCGGTTGGTCTAACAGAGGGGCTGCTTACGCTTAATCTAGTCGATGAAATTACAGGAACACGCGGAAACAGCAATCGTGAGTGTATCGCACAAGGAAGTTCTAATATCCTAAACGGCTTTTTTTACGGAATGGGTGGCTGCCCAATGATTGCGCAGACTTTGGTAAATCTTGGCGCAGGTTCTCGTGCAAGGCTTTCGGGAATTATTGCTGCTTTCACGATATTAGTTATTATTCTTTTTGGAGCGCCAGTAATCGGAAAATTGCCAATGGCAGCTCTCGTTGGTGTGATGATGATGGTGGCTATTACCACTTTTGAATGGGCAAGTTTCAGAATCGTTACCAAAATGCCGAGACATGATATTTTTGTTGGAATTTTGGTTGCCGTAATTACCATTGTACTGCACAATCTAGCATTGGCGGTTTTAATTGGAGTAATTGTTTCGGCTTTGGTTTTTGCTTGGGAAAGCGCCAAAAGAATCCGAGCGCGCCAATATACAGATGAAAACGGAATCAAACATTACGAAATATACGGGCCATTGTTTTTTGGCTCTACAACTGCTTTTTTAGAAAAATTTGATGTAAAAAACGACCCCAACCATATTGTGATCGATTTTAAGGAAAGCCGTATTTCTGATATGTCTGCCATTGAAGCTTTGAACAATCTCACCAAAAAATATAAACAGGAAAACAAAGTGGTTGAGCTAAAACATTTAAGCCCCGATTGCCGACAATTGCTCAAAAATGCCGACGCGGTGATTAATGTTAATGTTATTGAGGATCCGAATTATAAAGTGGTGAGTTAGAAATACCAATAGCTGAAATTACTTCGCCTGTTCGCTATCGCTCGGGTCCAAATTCCAAATTGATTAATTTAAAGAATTATCAAATTTTCTAATTGTCATATTCACTAATTAAAATTTCCTCCAACAGAAACTTTTTTAACTTCCGAAATTAATTGTCCTTCATCACTAAAACCTTCTATTAAAACTTGTATTTCTTTTTGCTGGTTTTTTGGAATTTTAATCTGATAGTCTGAATGATCGCTTAAATCGATGTTTGGCGACCAGTTCAAGGTGCCGAAATAATTAAATTCCTGCTGATTTTCGAATGGCGCACTTTTGTAGATGAAGTTTTGTGCGAAAGCTTTTGTTGCAATCAGCGTCGTGAACTTTGCTTTAAAAGAATTATTGTTTTGTCCGGTTTTCATGAAAATTTTAATTGTACCATGACCTGCGGTCGAAATATCTGAGCTTCCAGATTTATCGATATAGATTTCATCTATCTGATTTAAGGTAATATTAAAAAGCTGATTAAAGTCGAAGACTAATAAATTGTCAATATAAACATTTGGCGAACCTGCCGAATCTCCTAGATAAGAACTTCTGCTATCTTTTATATACACCTCGCCATCATTGGTATTAACGCCTGTCTTATATCCATGAAAAGAAAGGAAGTTTAAAACAGTTCCGTAATCTTTGTCGCCGAATTTAAAGGCTTGGGCCATAGGACTCATGTCTGCTTTATGAGTAAAAACCTCTTTTTTGAAAGTGTTTTTAATCGTTACTTCCTTTAAATCAGTTCCTTTTGTTGTTGGCGGTTGAAAATTAAAAACATTGTCGGTGGCTTTTGTAATTGGACAAAGTGCTTTTTCAAAAGACGGTCCTAAAACAAATCTAGGTTCGTTTCGACTAATTCTCGCTTCTACTTTTGTATTCAAAGTAGCGTTTTTGTCATTGGTAATTTGTAAAGCTAAAAAAGTCGAATCCTGAACAAAAAGATGCTCAAATTTAAAATCATTATTCTGATTGATAGTGGTCTGGTCAAATAGATTATTTTTTAATGCAACAAGAGAAATTTTGTTTTTAGGATTCGGTTTAAGTTCGCTGTCTACTTTTCCATTTATTGTGACTCCCTTTTCAAATTCAAAACTAATTTTTGGTGCTCCTGATTTAATATTCTCCCATAAATATTTTCCTCTCTTCTGATTCAGCAATAAAAACTCTATATCTTGTCTCCGTCTTATATTATCTGGGTCGAAATAAAAATAAGTATCATTTTCAGGTTTCTCTAAATAGGCATTTAGGTAAAAAGTGCCTAAAATTGTTTTCTTTTGATTGATGCAGACGTTTTTTTCAGGAAGAACACTAATACTTAAATGTACTTTGTTGGCGTCTGTTTTTCCCGATACTATAATGCTGTCGTTAGCGGTTGCTTTTGCATCTATTGCGGTAGACAGATTTTTGCCTTCCTCAATGTAAGTTAATCGTTCTGTAATTTCATTTAAATCTTCATCCAATACTCTAACTGTATTTACGCCATTAGATAAATATTTTTTGTCAAAATAAAATGGTTGTTCTGTCTTATTATTGGCGAAGGTAACTTCTTGTTGCATAAAATTTCCATTTTGTTGAATAAGGATGGTAAATTTTTTATTTTGATAAGATTGAAGCCCTTTTTCATTTGTCTTTAGAACTACAAGTAAATTGCTTCTTGCAGGATTATTGGGAACGCTTAAAACAATTCCGGTTTCTTCGATTTTGCCTAGAGGCTGTTCTATTTTTAGTTTTTCATTATTTATTTTAAGAGTATATTTTTCGTTTAAGTCGGGTCTTAGGTAAAAAACTCCGTTTCCCATTTGGTTAGTACGAAAGTGTGTGATTTCATTTGATTTAGAATCTAAAATAACCCCATCTGGTATTTCTATTCCTATTTTGTTACAGTCGGTAATTTTAATTCCGATCAGATTAATGATGCCATTTACTATAATTCCTCCTTCGGGAAATAAACTTATCGATGCTGTTTTCCAGTTAGGCTCATTGGTTTCAAATGCATATGGTGTATTTTTATCAATAACTTCAATTGTTTGATTAAAAGAATCGTCTTCCTTAAAATTGTTCATCCAGTTTGTATAGAAATGAAAATGGTATTTGCCAGACTTAAATTTTTCGCTTAAGTGAATTCCCCCAGAAAAAACACCAGACTGCGCAAAAAGCAATTGTTTCTGAATTATTTGATTTTCTTCATTATAAATAATTAATTGGACATTTGTAGTATTGCTGTTTGGGATATTGCTGTTTTTACTGAGAATATACCCTTTGAAGGCAATATCTTCATTATTTGTAAAAAGATTTTTATTGAATTGCACATGGATAATCTCGCGGTCTTGTGAAAAATAGTCCGTAAGGTATTTTGAAATTTTGTCTTGATTGTTATTCGTTTGCGAAAAGGACTGTAGGCAGAATAAGAAGCTAAAAAACCTGATGAATAATTTCATACAAAGAAGATATTAAAGGAATTATGATATCAATAAGACGATTGTAAAATTAATTGTAATATTTATCTGTCATAGTTAAAAGATTTATAATGTTTCGGGAATTTATGAAAATCAACATTAATAATAAAAAATGTGTATTTAATGAATAGTACTTAACTAGTAATAATAGGCGTCATAGATAACCAAGAGTGCATGCATTAACTTTGTAAGCTGTCGACATTTTTTTTGCCTGTGTGTGTTATCTTAGGTTTTTATTCCAGTTTTACGCCAACACAGGTATAAGTTGCCTAAAAAATAATCTAATGGATAAAATTTCTATTCGTGAAATTAACCAAAGATTGATTTTTGTAACTTTACAAAATGAAACTCACAGAAACCCTAGAAGATTTTTACACCGTTAAAATTAACGGGATGCCCGAGAACCTTAAAAAAGAGATCGGACATTTTAATGTTTTTAAGTTGGACGACTATATCGGAAGCACTTGTAATCCATTGCCATACACTCGAAAAGACTTTTATAAAATCAGTTTGATCGTGGGCAGGAACAAAGTGCATTATGCCGATAAAGTCGTTTCGATAGAAGATCAGGCATTGTTTTTTGCCAATCCGCAGATTCCATATAGTTGGGAGCATATTGATGAAAACCAGACGGGATTTTTCTGCATTTTTACCGATGCATTTTTTAGTCAATTCGGAAATTTAAAAGAATATCCTTTGTTTCAGCCAGGCGGAAATCCGGTTGTTCCAATTTCTGCTGATTTAGCAGAATCCTTAAAAGCAGTGTATTTGAGAATGTTTGACGAAATCAATTCTGATTATGCTTTTAAATACGATGTGTTGCGAAATTTGGTCTTCGAGATTATTCATCTTGCTTTGAAAACGCAAACGGTAACTGCTTCATTATACAGCAAATCGAACGCTACAATTCGGATTTCTTCCTTGTTTATGGAATTGCTAGAACGACAATTTCCTGTCGAGTCCATCTCGCAACAGATTAATTTCCGTTCGCCTTCAGAATATGCCAATCAGTTAAACGTACATGTTAATCATTTAAATAAGGCTTTGAAAGAAACCACAGGCAAAACCACTTCGCAGATTGTTTCTGAAAGAATTGTTCAGGAAGCGATGATTCTTTTAAAACAAACGAATTGGAATATCAATGAAATTGCCTGGTGTTTAGGTTTTGATGAATTATCTCATTTTATTAATTTCTTCAAAAAAAATGTTCAAGTTTCGCCTAAAAACTATCGATTAGCAGAAATTGATTGATTTTTGCAACTTATTGCTTGAATGCTTTAATTTTTAGGAAGTACTTCGCCCATAACTTTGTCCTATCATTATAAACGTAAAAATTTAAAAATCATGGGAAATAACAAAGTTTGGTTTATCACAGGTGCATCAAAAGGACTCGGATTAGAATTGGCTAAAAAACTTTTAGCAGAAGGTTTTAAAGTGGCGGCGACTTCAAGAAGTGAGGCTTCTTTAATTGCGGTATTAGGAAGTTCGTCTGAAAATTTCCTTCCTCTAGAAATGGATTTGGTGGACGAAAAAAGTGTAAAAACGGCTATTGATAAAACTGTAAACCATTTTAAAACAATTGATGTTTTGGTGAATAATGCTGGTTACGGTTTATTAGGAGCTTTAGAAGAACTGACCGATGCAGAAGCCAGAAAAAATTACGAAGTAAATGTTTTCGGATTATTGAATGTAATCAGACACACTATGCCGATTCTTCGTACGAATCAATCTGGGCATATTTTTAATATTTCTTCTGTTGGAGGGTATTATGGAGAATTTCCGGGTTGGGGAATTTACTGCTCGACCAAATTTGCAGTTGCCGGTTTGACCGAATCTCTAGCGGCAGAAATAAAACCTTTTGGAGTTCACGCAACAATTGTTTATCCGGGGTATTTTAGAACCGATTTCTTAAAAGACAGTTCGCTTTTATTGCCAGAAAACCCAATAGCGGAGTACAAGGAGGTGAGACAATCTCAAAGCGCTCATAAAGAGGATATCAACGAAAATCAGCCGGGAGATCCAGTAAAATTGGCAGAAGCTTTAATCAAAGTGAGTCAGGATCAAAATCCGCCGTTACACTTGTTTTTAGGAGAAGATGCCTTTAATATGGCAAATCAGAAAATTGCCAGCGTTCAAGATGAATTGGGGAAATGGAAAGAGGTTTCTGTTTCGACTAATTTTTAATGAGATGATTTGTCAATTAGGAAATTAGAAAATGTAGTTTAAGCTACGTAATAAACCAGACAGGTTTTAAAACCTGTCTGGTTTGCTGTTTTTTAATTGCCTTCAGATTTATCTGGAGGTTGAATTTATAATATCAAAAGGCTTTAGCCGAACTTTAGAGTTTGCTGAAATTGCCATTATTATCTAATTTTCACATTGCACATTTTCCAATTTAATATATTTAATACGTTTTGTTCTTTTTTGAAAACGTTTTATAGATGAAAAAGACAATTGCAAGACCGGCAAATACTCCTGAAAAGAAAATTAAAATATGAATGTCAGGATATTTTTTTGCTAAAAGGAAAGTGCTAAAATATAGAATAGCGACAAGAATGGTAATAACTTTTTTCATAGCATTTGTATTTACACTTTGAAAGTTATTGGTTGTAATAAGAGCAAATAGCCTTAAAAAGGTTTTTGAATAACAGAAAAGGCTTTAATTGATTGTAATTCAACTAAAGCCTTTTGATTTAGACAGATTTATATCTACGCTGATTTAATAGAATTGAAAAAAAAAAATTCACCAACAGGTATTATTGATTAAAATTATCTCATTTTCTAATTAGCGAAGCATGGCGTCTACATCTTTTAACTTCCCGTCAATCTCGCCAATTTGCAGTCCGAGAATATGTGCAATTAAAGGGTAAACTGAAACGTTCGGAAAAGTTTTTACTTTTTTATTGGTTTTAAAAGCAGGACCTTTTGCGTAAAAAATAGCATGCATATCCTTTTCGTTGTTGTCGTAACCATGAGTTCCGCCTTTTATATGCGTACTTTCTTTGCTTACTAAACTCCAACCTTTTTCTGCTTCGATAACAAAATCATGCACACGAGGGTTTGTTCCGTAATGCAATCGTTCTGGCACTTCAGAAGCTTTCCAGAATATAATGTGTGGCACTTTTTTTAAAGCATTTGCGATAGAATCCTGAAATCCGGATTTTGCTTGTAAGCTCATAATCGGATTTACGACATCTTTATAACCCAGCCATTCTGGTTTGAGATAATCGAGAATGGCTACTTTTTTATCATTGTTGATGTCGGCCATTCCGTGGTCAGAAACGATGATTAAATTGATTTGTTTTCCAATCGACAATTTGTTCAGTCTTCTTGATAATTCACCGATAATCGAATCCATTCTAATGACTGCTTTTTCTGTCTGTGGCGAAAGCGGACCAAAATTATGTCCTGTATGATCGGGTTCGTCAAAATACAAAGTTACCAGATGAGGTCTTTGTTTTTCTGGTAATTGTAACCATTTTATCACTGTATCGATTCTGGCTCCGTATGGAATTTTACCATCGTAATTTTTAAAATAACTCGGATTTCTTTTGTCAATATCAGAACCTGGCCAAAAAAAAGACGCCGTTTTTACGCCTTGCTGTTCTGCCAGATTCCAGATCGGATTTCCGCCATAGAAACGAGAATCATTCTTGGCATTGCTAGATAGCGAAAAAGTTTGGTTTAAAGATGCGTCGAAAAAAACGTTATTTATAATTCCGTGATGATCTGGATAAAGTCCAGTTACAATTGAATAATGATTTGGAAAAGTCTTGGTTGGATACGAAGGCTTCATTGATTTGGCATGAACACCTTCTTTTGAAATTTGTTTTAGGTTCGGAAGATTATATATTTTGCCGTAATCCCATCGAAATCCATCCATTGAAACTAAAACAACATAGTTGTCTTTGTTGTGTTGAGATTGTAAAACGAATGAAATTGTGAAGAAAAATAGAGATAGGAGCGCGGTAAAATATTTTTTCATTTTGTGAATTTTATTATAACTGCAAAGTTAGAGATAACAGATTTTTTAAAGAAAAAGAGAATGTTAAATAAAAAATGGTAGCCGCTAATTGCACTAATTTCCACGAATGATTCTGCTTGTGAAAAATTGCCACAGATTACACAAATTATACAGATTAAAATGATTTCTTTATTGAATACATTTAAAATTTTTCACGCAGATTTTACAGATTAAGCAGATAAATTTCATTTTTAGAACCTATGATGTGCATAAAATAAAAATCCTTTTAATCTGTGTAATCTGTGGCTAATTAAAATATACACAAAAGATTGAAAAAATAATTCGTGAAAATTTGTGTAATTTGTGGCTAAAAAAAAGCGCCAGATAAAGAAATCCGACGCTTTTAAGTTTCAAGAAGAGAATGAATTACATCATTCCTGGCATTCCGCCTCCCATTGGCATTCCGCCTCCGGCATTTTCTTCTTTAATATCAATCAATGCACATTCTGTAGTCAAGATCATTCCAGAAACAGACGCAGCGTTTTCAAGAGCCACACGAGTTACTTTTTTAGGATCGATAATTCCAGCAGTAAGCATGTCTACATATTCGTCAGTTTTTGCGTTGTATCCAAAATCTCCAGAACCTTCAGAAACTTTTGCTACCACAACAGAACCTTCAAGACCAGCGTTTTCAACGATAGTTCTTAACGGAGCTTCAACAGCGCGAGAAACAATTTGGATTCCAGTAGCCTCATCAGCGTTATCAGCTTTTAAGTCTGCTAAAACAGCTTTAGCTCTTAACAAAGCAACACCACCTCCGGCAACGATTCCTTCTTCTACAGCAGCACGAGTTGCGTGTAACGCGTCGTCTACTCTGTCTTTTTTCTCTTTCATTTCAACTTCAGAAGCAGCACCAACATAAAGAACGGCAACACCTCCAGCTAATTTAGCCAAACGCTCTTGTAATTTTTCTTTATCGTAATCAGATGTAGTAGTTTCCATCTGACCTTTGATTTGGTTTACACGATTTTTGATGATATCAGCCTCGCCAGCACCGCTTACGATTGTTGTATTGTCTTTATCGATTGCAACTCTTTTGGCATTTCCTAACATGTCGATAGTTGTATTCTCAAGAGTGTAGCCTCTTTCTTCAGAAATTACAGTTCCGCCAGTTAAGATAGCGATATCTTCTAACATTGCTTTTCTTCTGTCTCCGAAACCAGGAGCTTTTACAGCAGCAATTTTAAGCGCACCTCTTAGTTTGTTTACTACCAAAGTAGAAAGAGCTTCACCGTCAACATCTTCAGCGATAATCAATAATGGTTTTCCTGATTGTGCAACTGGCTCTAAAACTGGAAGCAATTCTTTTAAAGAAGATACTTTTTTATCATATAATAAGATGTATGGAGAGTCTAATTCAACTTCCATTTTCTCTGGGTTTGTTACGAAGTAAGGAGAAAGATATCCTCTGTCAAACTGCATTCCTTCAACAACATCAACAAAAGTGTCAGTTCCTTTAGCTTCTTCTACAGTAATTACACCTTCTTTTCCAACTTTAGCAAAAGCAGTAGCGATTAATTCACCAATAACCTCGTCATTATTAGCAGAGATAGAAGCAATTTGTTTGATTTTGTCTGAATCGCTTCCAACAACTTTAGCTTGTTTTGCTAGGTCAGCCACTATTGTTTCAACAGCTTTGTCGATACCGCGTTTTAAATCCATCGGATTTGCGCCAGCAGCAACGTTTTTAAGACCTTCTTTTACGATAGCCTGAGCTAAAACGGTAGCCGTTGTAGTTCCGTCTCCAGCTAAATCATTGGTTTTAGAAGCAACTTCTTTCACCATTTGCGCACCCATATTTTCTAGAGCGTCTTTTAATTCGATTTCTTTTGCAACAGAAACACCATCTTTAGTAACAGTCGGTCCACCGAAAGATTTTCCGATAATTACATTACGACCTTTTGGTCCAAGCGTTACTTTTACAGCATTTGCCAATGCATCAACACCGCGTTTTAATCCGTCACGTGCTTCAATATCAAATTTTATATCTTTTGCCATTTTTTTAATTTTTTGTTTAAAGTTTGATTTGTTTCAAGTCGATAAAGTTTTAAATCTTTTACTTTGTACTTAATACAATGCTTTTTTAGATAATTGCAAGGATATCGTCCTCACGCATAATCAAATAATCAGTTCCTTCAAGTTTTAATTCTGTTCCTGCATATTTGCCATAAAGAACAGTGTCGCCAACTTTTACGGTCATAGTATGATCTTTAGTTCCATTTCCTACTGCCACTACAGTTCCTTTTTGCGGTTTTTCTTTGGCAGTATCCGGAATAAAGATTCCTGAAGCAGTTTGAGTTTCAGCTGCAACAGGTTCAATAAGTACGCGGTCTGAAAGCGGTTTAATGTTTAAAGCCATGATTTTATATTATTATTAAGTTATACAATTTTTAATTGTTCTAAGAACTTTCAGAAATTGTGCCATGCTAGTAAAACTGACATTTTTTCCTAAAAAAAATGCCAGCTTTGACAGGCTGGCATTAGATCTATATCAAGTTCTGATTATTTAGCAGGAGCAGGTGCTGCAGGAGTTCCTTGTGACGGAACAGCAGGTGTATTTGCAGGAGCTTCGGTTCTGTCAATGATTTTAGAATTAGTGTCGCTCAAAGTTCCTGAGAAGCTTAAGCTTGAAAGTAAAATCAATACAATCAAAATAGTTGCCAATGTCCAAGTACTTTTGTCTAGGAAATCGGTAGTTTTTTGTACACCACCCAACATTTGCGTTCCGCTGATAGTAGAAGACAATCCGCCTCCTTTAGGATTTTGTACCATGATAACTACGATCAATAGAAAACAAACTATTGTGATTAAAACTAAAAAAATTGAAAATGTGCTCATTAGTTAATTATTGTTATTGTTATTTTGTTGTAAAATCTTTATATCCGCTATGCGGTCTGCAAAGAAACTAATTTTTTCTGGATATTTCAAAATTAATATTTCATATGCCTGAATTGCTTTTGTATATTTCTTTTGGTCGAGATACACTCTGGCCAAAGTTTCGGTCATTAAATAGGAGTTGTCCTCGCTATTGCTGTCAAGAGCAACGACAGGAATATTAATTCCGGAAGATTTTATCGGCGAAATTTTAGGATTATTTTCTATGAATTTATCTATTATTTCGGCTTTTTTTTGTCTTTGCTCGTTTACTATTTCCTCTTGACTCTTGCTTTCGGCCTTCTCATTTTCGTCTTTTGTGCGGTCAATAGGTTCTGTTCTTGATAATTGCAGCCACTCTTGAAAAGAATGTTTTTCATTGAGCGAAAAGTCAACGGGTTTCTCACTATCAGAGTCTTGCAAGGGTTGAATTTCAACGGTTTGTTCTTCTTCTACAAGTGGTTTTTCCTCAACTGTTGGTATTTCTTCTTTTGCAGGCTCCTCGGCAATGTCTTCTTTTAGATTTTCCTTGGCTTCAGTAACTACGGCTGCAGATTCTTTTATTGAAGATAAAATTGACTCTTCGATTCTGCCAAAACGTGATTCAGGAATTATCATTTCTTCGATTACAGAATCATCTTCCTCTTCTTCAATTGCAATTTGCGCTGGTTTTTCTGCAGATGCAGCTTCGGCTTCTTTGATAGAACTTAAAATTGAGCGTTCAATTCCAGAATCTACTTTTGGTTCTTCTGCTTCTGAAGGTTCTACAACAGAAACTGTTTCAGATTCTTTAATTGAATTTAAGATAGAACGTTCTATCGGATCAACTTTTGGCTCTTGTTCTTGCTGCGGTTTTTCGTAAGTTACGTTTTCGGCTTCTTTAAGTGTTTTAAAGATAGCGTCGTCAATAACAGGAATTGCTTTTGGTTCTTCAGTTTTTTCTGGTCTTTCAAAAGTTACCGTTTGTGCTTCTTTTATTGCATTAAAAATCGAAAGATCAATTTCAGGGAAATTCGGAGCCGGTTCTTTTTCTATTATCGGTTCTTCAGTCGTCACCACGACAGGTTCTTCATTATTGGCAACAGGTTCTTCAACTTCTCGTGATTTTTCAGCAGGAGTCGATGCTTCCTTAATAGAATCTAAAATCGACTGTTCAACGGGATCAATTTTTACTTCAATCGCTTTCTGAATTTCTTCGGCAGAGATGATTTCGCTATCAAATACTTTTATTTCAAGAAGGTCTCTTAATTTTTGTTCGTAAAAATCATTCTGAATAGCTGTAAAATTTTCAGACGTAATAAAGTCAAATAAAACGGAACGATCTGCAGTGTGCGCCGCCGTAACTTTTAGAGCATAATTATACTTAAAACTATTCTGGATGTAAAGCCCTTTTAGCCTAAGCGCGCGTGCACTTTGAAAATACGGAAATTCATTCAGAACACTTCCTAATGCATCCGTCTGCTTTTCTGTAATAGCTTCGGGTTTGTTCATTAAGTAGGTATAATCGGTGACGTTCATTTTTGTTTTTTTAATCTTCTAAATTTATTCGTTGTTAATTATTATAGGAAGAAAAATCTACCATTTTGCTAATGATTCATTAAAAATATCCTGGGTAATTCTTTCAAAAATAGTTCTAATAGCGTCATTTAAGATACCTCCAACAGGGAGTGCAGTTCCTTCAAAATCGTAGTAGAATTCGAAAACTCTTTCAAAGTCGTCGTTTTCATTCTTTTTGTTGGTAAATCGCACATTTACACGAATCGTCAAACGGTTTTGTGCAGCTTCCTGATTTGCAGTTGCCTGCATCGGCGTGATTCTGTAATCTACGATTTCTCCTTCGTAAACCAAATCACCGCCGTTTGGAACGAGGTTGAGATTGGTTTGGTTCTGAATGAGATCCTGAAGGGTTAATGTAAATTGTCTGTCAATTCCGGGTTCTACCAGATCGGCATTGTTCTGGAAAAAGTTTACCTGAAAAGTTTTTCCTTCTATTGGTCGCGCTCCCGTAAAGTTATATTTTACAGTACAGGCCCCGAATGTAAGAAGGCTGATCAAGGCAATAAACGTATATATTTTTTTCATAATTGTTATCGGAGAAATTTCAATGGGATTAAAATTCCAATTGTGCCCAAATATAGTAATTGGAGTTCGGAATTTTAAAATATTGTAATTTAATTATTTTTATAAATCAAATTGTTTGATTTTTCTGTAAAGCGTTCTCTCAGAAATTCCCAATTCGTCGGCGGCGGCTTTTCGTTTTCCTTTATTTTTTTCTAATGACTTTTTGATCATTTCGATTTCCTTCTGTTCCAGGCGCAGGATTTCCTCTTCTTCGATTGTTTCGGCAAATAGGTAATTATCATCCTGAATCTGGTAATTGTCTTCTCGAACAGCAGGGGTTGTCATTACAGCAGTTCTTGGTTCTTCTTCAAAATCTATTTCACTGTCGTTCTGCTGATTTCCGTATATTTTCTGAATCAAATTCGGATTAATGTCTTGCATTTTTGAGGATCCGTTTTTCATTAACTCTAGTGTTAATTTTTTAAGATCGTTCAAATCGCTTTTCATATCAAAAAGCACCTTGTATAATATGTCTCGTTCTGTGCTGAAATCGCTCTCCTTTTTCTGATCATTAATGACCGATGGAAGATTGGTTCCTTCGGCAGGAAGATACGATTGCAATGTAGCAAGATTGATGTCTCGATTGGTTTCTAAAACCGAAATCTGTTCGGCCACATTTCGAAGCTGACGGATATTTCCGCTCCATCTGAATTTCTGTAAAAGCTGCACGGCATCATCATCTAATCTTAAAGGAGGCATTTTGTATTTGTGTGCAAAATCGGCGACAAATTTCCTGAACAGCAAATGAATATCTTCGTTTCTTTCGCGAAGCGGTGGAAGCGTAATTTCGACAGTGCTCAGACGATAATATAGATCTTCACGGAATTTACCTTTTTCAATTGCCTTGAATAGGTTTACGTTTGTCGCTGCAACAATTCTCACATTGGTTTTCTGCACCTGAGAGGAACCAACTTTGATGAATTCGCCGTTTTCTAGAACACGAAGTAATCGTACTTGAGTGGTTAGTGGCAATTCGCCAACCTCATCTAAGAAAATTGTTCCGCCATCGGCTACTTCAAAATAACCTTCACGTGTGCTTGTTGCGCCGGTAAAAGCGCCTTTCTCATGTCCAAAAAGTTCACTGTCGATTGTTCCTTCTGGAATTGCGCCGCAGTTTACGGCAATATATTTACCATGCTTTCTGTGCGAAAGCGAATGTATGATTCTAGGAATATTTTCTTTACCAACACCACTTTCCCCAGTTACCATAACCGAAATATCAGTTGGAGCAACCTGAATGGCTTTTTCGATAGCGCGATTTAGTTTCGGGTCATTACCAATAATCTCAAATCGCTGTTTTATTGCTTGAACTGTTTCCATATAGATTTTGTTTGCTTCGCCAATTCACCAAAGGCTCGTGTCAAGTTTTTATTTGTTTCAGGTTTGCCTAAAACTTTGGCTTGTATTTTTTTTTGCCACGAATTTCTCGAATTTCACAAATTTTTGAAAAGTGGTCAATGAATAACTCTTTTGTGTTGTAATGTCTTTTTATTAAAATTAACGATAATTCCTAAATCGCTATCAGCTAATCTTAAATAATTTATTGTCTGAGCGATATATTCATCCACTATTTCTTTTGATGCTTTTATTTCTAAAATGATTTCGTCATAAACTACAAAATCAGCATAGAATTTATGTGCTAGAATAATGTCTTTATATTGAATGTCATATTCTTTTTCACGTTCATACGGAATGTTATGTTTCCTAAATTCATATTCGAGGGCATCTTTATAAACAATTTCCAAAAGTCCGCCACCTAATATTCTATGAACTTCCATGCAAATTCCAACAATTTTATAGTATTCTTCTTTTCTGTATAATTCCATATTTGTTTTTTAAAACAAATCTATAGAAATATTTGAGAGAAAATTCGTGTAAATTTGTGAAATTTGTGGCAAAAAAAAATTAATTCATGCTACTAAGCCCAACCGCTTCACCCTTTAAAGTTCCACTCGTACAACTTGTGATTTTTACGTTTACGAAATCTCCAATTTTATAATTCTCTTTCGGGAAAACTACCGTTATGCTTTGAGAATTTCTTCCTGAAAATTCTTCCTTAGATTTTTTAGAAACTTTTTCCACTAAAACTTCAACCGTTTTTCCAACAAATTCCTCACTTCTAAACCAAGCATGCTTTTGCTGTAAATCGACAATTTCCTGTAGTCTTCTAGCTTTGGTTTCTTCTTCAACATCATCTTTCATTTTTCTTCCAGCCAAAGTTCCGGGGCGTTCAGAATACGAATACATATAGCCGAAGTTGTATTTTACATATTCCATCAAACTTAAAGTGTCTTGGTGGTCTTCTTCTGTTTCTGTTGGGAAACCGGCAATCATATCTTGCGAAATCGAAGCCTCTGGAACAATCGCCCTGATTTTGTCAATCAGAGCCATATATTCTTCACGGCTGTGAAGACGATTCATTTCTTTCAAAATTCTATTGCTTCCAGACTGAACCGGCAAGTGAATATGTTTACAGATATTTGGATATTTTGCCATTACATGCAAAATGCTTTCATGCATGTCTTGCGGATTAGAAGTCGAAAATCGAATACGCATTTTCGGAAAACCAACCGCTACCATTTCTAATAATTGGTCAAAATCGACAGCAGTCGCTTTTTGCATTTCAGAAGCATTTACAAAATCTTTTTTCAGGCCGCCTCCATACCAAAGGTAACTGTCAACGTTTTGCCCGAGAAGCGTAATTTCTTTATAACCCTTTTCCCAAAGATCTTTGATTTCGGACATGATGCTTTGTGGTTCACGGCTACGTTCACGTCCGCGTGTAAAAGGCACAACACAAAATGTACACATATTATCGCAACCACGAGTGATTGAGACCAAAGCCGTAATTCCGTTGCTCATTAAACGAACAGGCGAAATATCTCCGTAGGTTTCCTCTTTTGATAAAATTACATTGATAGCGTCGCGTCCTTCTTCCACTTCGGCTAATAAATTCGGAAGATCTTTATAAGCATCGGGTCCAACTACAAGATCGACTATTTTTTCTTCTTCCAAAAACTGACTCTTCAAACGTTCCGCCATACAGCCCAAAACGCCCACTTTCATTTTCGGATTTGTACGTTTTACGGCATTATATTTCTCCAGACGTTTACGGATTGTCTGTTCCGCTTTGTCACGTATGGAGCAGGTGTTCACCAAAACCAAATCGGCTTCTTCTAAAACAGAAGTAGTGTTATAACCTCCGTCAGATAAAATGGAAGCTACGACTTCACTGTCCGAAAAATTCATCGCACAGCCGTAACTTTCTATAAAGAGTTTTTTAGTGTTCTCAGGTTTATTTTCCAAAACAAGACTTTCGCCCTGCTTGCTTTCCTCAATAATCTTTTCCATTGTAAAATTTCAAAGTGCAAAGATAGCGTAAATAGGCTCAATATGACAAGATGGCAGAGAAAGAATTAACAATGTTTTGGTAAATAGCAAATTCCTTCATTTTATTCTAAGCATTTTACCTACTACATTTCACATTTTACAATTATCAGGAGCTATTCCAGCTTTCCGTTTCAAGTCCTCATAAAAAAAGCAAAGTTTCTAATGTTCTAAAAAGAGCTTCCGTTGGTCGCTTTTTTAGAACAAGAAACTTTTGCTTTTTTTACTCCGGGCTTTCCACTACAATCTGGGCTATGACAATTCGTTTTAAAAGAAAATATTTTTAATCAAGAGAGGAATAAATTGAACTTTAAATTTTGGCGAATATTTGTGTGCTATAAAATCTGAAATATAAAATCTATATTAAACAGGAGATTTCTCGGTCAGAAATCATTAAAAGTTATACCTATATATATAATGGAGAATATTACAGATAAATCTGCAATTTTAAGTTTCATAATATCAAAATACTTCAAAAATGCATTCACAAGGCTGATATTTAAAAAAAATAAATACTTTTGTTGCAGAAAAATAGAGCAATGGCAAAGAATTTAGTAATAGTTGAGTCACCAGCTAAGGCGAAAACGATAGAGAAATTTCTTGGAAATGACTTTCAGGTTGAGTCTAGTTATGGTCATATAGCCGACTTACCATCAAAGGAAATAGGAGTAGATGTAGAAAATGGTTTTAAACCTAAATACGAAGTTTCTCCAGATAAAAAAGCCTTGGTAACGAAACTAAAATCACTATCTAAGAATGCCGAAACGGTTTGGTTGGCATCCGATGAGGACCGCGAGGGAGAGGCTATTTCATGGCACTTGGCGGAAGAATTAAAACTGGATACAAAAAAAACCAAAAGAATTGTTTTTCATGAGATTACAAAATCTGCTATTCTTAAAGCAATCGATAATCCAAGAGAAATTGATTATAATTTAGTAAACGCACAGCAAGCACGTCGTGTTCTGGATCGTTTGGTGGGTTACGAATTATCTCCTGTTTTGTGGAGAAAAATCAAAGGCGGACTTTCAGCAGGTCGTGTACAATCGGTTTCTGTTCGTTTGATTGTGGAAAGAGAACGTGAAATTCAGAGTTTTGATGCAGTTGCAACTTACTCAATCGTTGCTGAATTTGTAAACGAAGCCGGAAAAGCTTTCAAAGCAAAACTTCCTAAAAACTTTAATACTAAAAAAGAAGCCGAAGATTTCTTAAATCAAAACATCGGTTCTAAATATAAGGTAGCCGATTTAGAAACTAAACCTACCAAAAAATCTCCAACAGCACCTTTTACCACTTCTACTCTTCAGCAAGAAGCAGCTAGAAAATTGTATTTGCCAGTTGGAATTACTATGCAGTTAGCGCAACGTCTTTACGAAGCAGGACTTATTACGTATATGAGAACTGACTCTGTAAACCTTTCAAAAGAGGCAATGGATGCGGCTGAAGCAGAAATCATCAAATCTTACGGAAAAGAATTCTCCAAACCGAGAGTTTTTGCTAATAAAAACAAAGGGGCACAAGAAGCACACGAAGCAATTCGTCCGACTGATATGTCTCGTCACTCGGTAAATATAGACCGTGATCAAGCTCGTTTATACGATTTAATCTGGAAAAGAACTTTGGCTTCGCAAATGAGTGATGCGCAATTGGAGAGAACAAACGTAAAAATTGAAGCCGATAATCACAGCGAGATTTTTACAGCTTCTGGAGAAGTATTACTTTTTGAAGGTTTCTTAAAAGTGTACTTGGAAGGTCATGATGACGACGAAGAGGAGCAGGAAGGAATGCTTCCAGCTTTAAAAGTAAACGAAAAATTGGCTAATAACTATATTACAGCCACAGAAAGATATTCAAGACCGCCAGCACGTTATACTGAGGCATCTTTGGTGAAAAAACTAGAGGAACTTGGAATCGGGCGTCCTTCTACATACGCACCGACAATTTCTACAATTATCAATAGAAATTATGTTGAAAAAGGAACTCTTGAAGGTGTAGAACGCAATTATACGCAGCTTACTTTACAAAATAATAAAGTAGCGGAGAAAGTGCTTAAAGAAAATACAGGTTCTGATAAAGGGAAATTAGTTCCAACAGATATCGGAACAATTGTTACGGATTTCTTGGTAAAGAATTTCGGAAACATTCTGGACTACAATTTTACGGCAAAAGTAGAACAAGATTTCGACGAAATTGCTGAAGGGAATATCGACTGGGCAAAAATGATGCAGGATTTCTACAACCAATTTCATCCGAATGTAAAAGAAGTTGAGGCAAATGCAGAACGTGAAAGCGGAGAAAGAATTCTAGGAAAAGATGCAGATGGAAGACAAGTTTCTGTTCGCTTAGGGAAATTTGGGCCAATGGCTCAGATTGGAGAGGCAGATGACGAAGATAAAAAGTTTGCCAGCTTAATGGCTGATCAGAATATTGGCAGCATTACTCTTGAAGAAGCTTTGAATTTATTCTTGCTTCCTAAAAGTTTAGGCGATTATAAAGGAGAAGAGGTTGAAGTAAACAACGGTCGTTATGGGCCATATGTTCGTCACGGAAGCGTTTTTATTTCACTGCCAAGAGGAGAAGATCCTTTGAGCGTTTCAAAAGAAAGAGCTCAGGAATTAATCGACGAAAAAGCTCTTGCAGATGCTCCAATTGCAACTTATAAAGGCGAAGCCGTTCAAAAAGGAGTGGGACGTTTCGGGCCATTCATTAAATGGAACGGACTTTTCGTGAATGTGAGCAAAAAATACAATTTTGATAACCTGTCACAAGCAGATGTTGAAGAATTGATTGAAGATAAACTTCAAAAAAACATTGATAAAGTAATTCACAACTGGGAAGAAGAAGGAATTGTTGTCGAAAAAGCCCGTTGGGGACGTTCTGTAATTCTGAAAGGAAAAGTGAAGATTGAATTGAGTAAAGATGTTGATGCTTCAAAACTGACATTGGCACAAGTTCAGGAAATGATTGCGGCTAAGGCTCCGGCTAAAAAAACTGCAGCTAAGAAAACAACAACTGCTAAAAAAGCACCAGCTAAAAAAACAGCTGTTAAAAAGAAATAAAAGTAAATGGAATTTGATTTTCTAGAACCAGTTAACGACGGAATTTTAAAATTTGTCAGCACACTGTCTTCACAAGAGCTTGGAAGCAAAATTGTTTTCCATACGCAAGATCAGTTTCCTGATATCGATAAAATAAATATTGCTATTATCGGCGTTTTAGAAGACCGTCGCAATATCAATATGGTCAATGAAGTTAATTTGAATGCTGTTCGCAAAAAATTATACAGCATGTTTCCTGGAAATTGGGATGCTTCAATTGCAGATCTTGGAGATATTTTAGCAGGAGATGCAGTAGAAGATACGTATTTTGCATTAAAAAAAGTAGCTTCTGCTTTAATAAAGAAAAAAGTTATTCCGATAGTCCTGGGTGGTTCGCAGGATTTGACTTATGCCATGTACCGTGCATATGATGATCTTGAGCAGATGGTAAACCTTGTCTCGGTAGACAATAAATTTGATTTCGGTAAAGAAAACGAGTCCGTTTCGGCTAATTCGTATCTAACTAAAATCATAATCGACGAACCCAACAACCTTTTCAATTATTGCAATATCGGGTATCAGACGTATTACAATTCTCAGGAAGAAATAGATTTGATAGAGAAATTGTTCTTCGATGCGTATCGTTTGGGCGAAATCTCAAATAAAATCGCTCTTGCAGAACCTGTTTTTAGAGATGCCGATTTGGTAAGTATAGATTTGAATTCGGTAAAATCTTCAGTTTCAGGGAATATGATTTCGTTTGAGCCGAACGGTTTTACTGGAAAAGAGATTTGTGCTTTGGCTCGATATGCCGGGATAAGTGATAAAGTAACCTCTTTTGGGGTTTTTAATCACAACAGTACTACGGCAGAATCTGTTATAATTGCGCAGATTGTATGGTATTTTATTGAAGGGTTTCATTATCGATCAAAAGAGTATCCTTTTGGCAGCAGAACCAATTATTTAAAATATATTGTTCCTCTAGAAGAAGAAGAGCTTATTTTTTATAAAAGCGATAAAACCGAGCGTTGGTGGATCGAAATTCCGTTTGAAGTAAATGGTAGCAATAAATTGAAAAGAAATACGTTATTACCATGTTCTTATGACGAATATTTGGCTGCTTGTGGCCAAGAATTGCCAGAAAGATGGTGGAAAGCACAGCGGAAAAACGCTTTATAGATCAAAAAATAGATTGAAATCTTAATTTTTTAAAAAGTTACAAAAAAAGTTAAAAATAATTAGTAAGAAAAGATGTATAAACTATAAAATTTAACGTTTTACATCGGCTTTTTAAGGCACTTTATCGATGAAATATTTTTTTTTTATTTTATTTAACATTATTTTTGATCGGTAAAATAAATTTCGCAAGTAGTATTGTTTTTTAACTAAATAATAAATACGTTTACGGACTTTTAATAATGAATAGAAAATCCCAAATTTATATGAAGAAGTTTATTGCATTTGCAGCAATGTTAACACTAGTAATCGGCTGTGGTAAGTCAGGTGACAAAGGTGAATTAGTTGGTGTTACAGGAGGGAAATGGCATCCTGAAAAACCTTATGGAATGACTTTGGTTCCAGGTGGATCTTTTATCATGGGTAAATCAGATTCTGATTTGGCTAATGTAGAAGATGCTCCAACTAAGACAGTAACAGTACGTTCATTTTATATGGATGAAACTGAAATTACAAACAGCGAGTACCGTCAGTTTGTAGAGTGGGTAAAAGACTCTACTTTAAGAGTTCGTCTTGCAATCTTAGCAGATGAAACCGGACAGAAAGGAACTCCGGATTCTAAAGGAAAAAAAGGCGGAAGTATTGCTGATTATGCATTTAACGACTCAGATCCTGAAAAAATGACTGCGTATGATAAATATATGTACGATAACTATTACAGTGTTGGTACAAAAGATGATCCTTATGCAGGAAGAAAACTAAACAGAAAAGTAAAACTTATTAAAGATACAAAAGCATATCCAGACGAGTATTATACTGAAGTAATGGATTCAATGTATCTTCCTATCGAAGAGTCATATAATGGTTTGAGAACTATTGATGTAAATAAATTGAAATTCCGTTATTCTTGGATGGATATCCAAGCAGCTGCAAAAGCAAAGGTTGGGAAAAGAAGTGATTTCGTTAAAACTGAGCAGGTAAAAATCTACCCTGATACTGCAGTTTGGATTAAAGATTTCGCTTATTCTTATAATGAGCCAATGCATAATGATTATTTCTGGCACAAAGCTTACGGAGATTATCCTGTAGTTGGTGTGACTTGGAAACAAGCTAAAGCATTCTGTGCTTGGAGAACATTAAACAAAAACAGCTATATCAAATCTAAGAAAAAAGGTCGTGATTTGGTTAACTCATTCAGATTGCCAACAGAGGCAGAATGGGAGTATGCTGCAAGAGGAGGTCTGGAGTCTGCAACTTATCCTTGGGGAGGTCCTTACACTAAGAGTGATAGAGGATGCTTTATGGCTAACTTCAAACCAAACAGAGGAGATTATGCTGCTGACGAAGCTTTATATACTGTTGAAGCGAAATCATACGAGCCAAACGGTTATGGATTATACAACATGGCAGGAAACGTTTCAGAATGGACTGACTCTGCTTACAATCCAAACGCTTATGAATATGTTTCTACAATGAATCCAAACGTAATTGATGGCAAAAACCAAAGAAAAGTAGTTCGCGGTGGTTCTTGGAAAGATGTGGCTTACTTCCTGCAAGTAGGTACTCGTGACCACGAATACGCAGATTCTGCAAGAAGCTATATCGGATTTAGAACTGTACAGGATTACATGGGAACACAGTCTACCGGAAATAGTACTAGAAGAAAGTAAATTTATAATTTAATCAATATCCAACAAATCTATTTTAAAAACCTAAAAAAAAAATTATTATGGCATTATTAAGTAAAAAAGCAATGAATTTCGCTTATGGTATGGGAGCGGCAGTGGTAATCGTTGGAGCTTTATTCAAAATTACTCACTTTGAGATTGGGCCATTAACAGGAACAGTTATGCTTTCTATTGGTCTTTTGACTGAGGCTTTGATTTTCGCGTTATCTGCTTTTGAACCAGTTGAAGACGAGTTGGATTGGACACTTGTTTATCCTGAATTAGCAAATGGTCAACCTAGAAAGAAAGCTGACAAAGTAGAGACTGCAACTGATGCCCAAGGTTTATTGTCTCAAAAACTTGATTCATTATTGAAAGAAGCTAAAATTGACAGCGAATTAATGGCAAGCTTAGGAAATTCTATCAAAAATTTCGAAGGAGCTGCAAAAGCAATTTCTCCAACAGTAGATTCTATCGCTGGTCAAAAGAAATATGCTGAAGAAATGTCTTTGGCTGCTGCACAAATGGAATCTTTAAACAGTTTATATAAAGTACAATTAGAAAGTGCTTCAAGAAACGCTCAAGCAAACAGTGAAATCGCTGAAAATGCTGCTAAATTAAAAGAGCAAATGGCTTCTATGACAGCTAACATCTCTTCTTTAAACAGTGTTTATGGTGGTATGCTTTCTGCAATGAGTAACAAAGGATAATTAGTTTTTAACTAAATATAAATTTATTATTAATTAAGAACTAATTAGAAAAAATGGCAGGAGGAAAATTAACCCCTAGACAGAAGATGATCAACCTGATGTATCTGGTTTTCATCGCAATGTTAGCAATGAACGTGTCGAAAGAAGTAATTTCAGGTTTCGGTTTGTTTAACGAAAAATTTGAAGCTTCTAACGCAACATCAATAACAAATAATGCCTCTTTATTAACAGCTTTAGATCAAAAAGCAGCAGAAGCAAAAGGAGAATTTGCAATTGCGGCTCAAACTGCTCATAAAGTTGAGGCGATTTCGAAAGATTTTTATGCATATATCGGAACTTTAAAAGCTCAGGCTGTACAAGGTTTTGAAGTTGATAAAGCTACTGGAAAATTACCATATGAGTCTATGGACAAAGGTGATAACATCGACGACTGGTTTACAGGAGACGGTTACACTAAAAAAGGTAATGAGATTATTGCTAAAATCGAAAAATATAAAGCTGATATTAAAGCGGCTTTAGGAACCGACAAAAAATACGCTGGTATTATTGCGGAGGTTGACAAAAAATTTGATCTTTCTGATGTAAAAAACAAAGACGGTATAAAAGAAAAATACTTAGCTTATCATTTTAAAGGATTCCCTGCAATTGCATCTGCAGCTAAACTTTCAGCTTGGCAGAACGATGTTCAAAAAGTAGAGGCAGACGTTTATAACAGTGCTTTAGGTAAAGCTGCGGTTGCCGCTGCTTCTTACAGCAACTACCAAGCGATTGTGGTATTAGATAAAAATGCTTACTTCCAAGGTGAAAAAGTAACAGGTAAAGTGGTTTTAGGTCGTTATGATGAAAACACAAAACCAACTTCTTTCCAAGGTCCTGGACAAATTGTTAACGGACAAGCTGTTATCTCTTTAACTGCAGGTGGTGTAGGTGAGCAAGACATCAATGGACAATTTACATTCTTAGAGGATGGTAAAAATATTCCATTAAAATTCTCTGGAAAATATGTTGTAGTTCCAAGACCAAACTCTGCTACAATTTCTGCTGATAAGATGAATGTTGTGTATAGAGGTGTTGTTAACCCAATCTCTGTATCATTCGCTGGAGTAGATGCAAACAAAATTGTGGCTAGTGCTCCAGGATTATCTTCTGCTGGAAAACCAGGAAAATATAATATGAGTCCAGGTTCAGGTACAGAAGCTACAATCTCTGTAACTGGTACATTGCCAAACGGTGATAAAGTTACAGACAAGAAAACATTCAGAATTAAAGGTATTCCTGGTCCAACAGGAACAATCAGAGGTGAGATGGGAGTTGTTAAAGGTCCTAAATCTAACTTAGAGATTGCTACTATTGGAGCTAAATTACTTGATTTCGATTTTGAAGTTGGTTTAGATGTTGTAGGATTCAATATGAAAATTGCTGGACAGCCTACTGTGGTTGTTACAGGAAACAAAATGAATGCTCAGTGTAAACAAGTACTTTCAAGAGCTGGTAAAGGAGACCAAGTTACTATTTCTGAAATTAAAACTAAACTGGTTGGTGCTGGTAGCTATTTATTGCCAAGAACTGCTCCAGTAATTTACGAAATACAATAATAAAGTAGTGTAAGCTACGTTCAATATCTTATAATGATATCATGATGAAAGTAAGAAATTTATTAATAGCTGTTGTTTCTATCGCTGGAGGTTTTGCTTCTAATGCGCAGTCAAACCTGCTAAATGCTAAAACACCTGCACAGATAGGACTTAAAACTCCTGCACAGCTTATCTCGGATAATGATAAACCATTGGCTTATGGTTATGTTGATGATAGAGATGTTTTGATGGGAAAAACTACTTGGGAAATCATTGATTTGAATGAGAAAATTAATTTCCCTATGTATTTCCCTGTAGATACAGCTAATATTGGTCCTAACAGACGTTCTCTTTATGACGTGCTGACAAAAGCTATTAAAAGTGGTAAAATAACTGAAGTATATACTGATAGTTATTTTAATACTAAAAAATCTATGAAGGACATCGAAGGATCATTATCTCGTATTGATACTACTGATGCTGGTAGAGAGTTAATCAACCAATATCCTGATGACTACAAATCACGTGTTGTGAAGAAAAAAGTGGTTACAGGGACTGGTAAAAACAAAAAGGTTAATTATGTTGAAGAAACTGTTGGACCATCAAGAACGGTTCCTGCAGAATATATCCTAAAACAAGACCTTACTGCGGCAGATGTTAGTCAGTATAAAATTAAAGGTTACTGGTATTTTGACAAACGTCAAAGTGAATTGAAATATCGTTTACTAGGAATTTGTCCTGTAACTCCAGACGTTTATACTATGAATAGTGATGAGAAGGATTATATTGAATTGTTCTGGGTATTCTTCCCAAATGCTAGAGAAGCGCTTCACGAAGCAAAAGCTTTCAACGACAACAATTCAGCTCTTCCAATTTCATTCGATCAGATTTTGAATTCAAGACGTTTTAATGCTGTAATCTATAAAGAGGAGAATCTTTACGGAGACAGAGCAATCAGCGACTACATGAAAGATAACGCTCAAAACCAATTGTTAGAGTCTGAAAGAGTGAAAGAAAAAATTCGCAATTTCGAACAAGATATGTGGAATTACTAAAATACTGCATAACGAATATACCTAAAAACTCCTGCTGTAAAAGCAGGAGTTTTTTTGTTTTGCTTCAACCCTGTTTCACGTATATTTCACTAAATGTCTGGTAAATAAGTATTTTTTTTCGTAAATTTAAATATTGTAAGAAAAATTACAATATTTCTTGCATTGATTCGTTTAATTTCTTATAATATTTATCATGATGAAAATAGGGAATCTTTTATTATTTATTGTATTGTTTTCTGCGAGTTTAAATACTAGGGCGCAGTCGAATTTGCTTAATGCTAAAACACCTGATCAGATTGGGCTCAAGACGGCAGCTCAGCAAATTTCGGATAATGATAAACCTCTGGCGTACGGATATGTCGATGATAAAGACGTTTTGATGGGAAAAACAGTATGGGAGATTATTGATTTGAATGAAAGAATAAATTTCCCCTTGTATTTTCCTGTAGATACGGCTAATATTGGGCCTAACAGACGTTCGCTTTATGACGTTCTAACAAAAGGCATCAGAACAGGCAGGATAACAGAAGTTTATACCGATAGTTATTTTAATACGAAGAAAACACTCAAGGATATTCAGGAAGCTCTTTCTCGTGTTGATACTACCGATGCGGGAAGAGAATTGATCAACCAATATCCGGATGACTACAAATCTCGTGTGGTCAAGAAAAAGGTAGTTACGGGTACGGGTAAGAATAAAAAGGTCAATTATGTTGAAGAAACCGTTGGGCCTACTCGTACTGTTCCTGCAGAATATATCTTGAAGCAGGATTTAACCGCAGCCGACGTAAGTCAGTATAAGATTAAAGGGTTTTGGTATTTTGATAAACGTCAGAGTGAGCTCAAATACCGTTTGCTGGGTATTTGTCCCGTAACGCCCGATGTCTATACGATGAACAGCGATGAGAAAGATTATATCGAGCTTTTTTGGGTCTTTTTTCCAAATGCGAGAGAGGTTCTTCATGAGGCAAAAGCATTTAACGACAAGAACTCAGCAATGCCGATTTCGTTTGATCAAATCTTAAATTCGAGGTATTTTAATTCGATTATTTATAAGGAGGAAAATGTCTATGGAGACAGAGAGATTAAAGATTATATTAAAGATAATGCTCAAAGTCAATTACTGGAATCTGAACGTGTGAAAGAAAAGATCCGTAATTTTGAAGAGGACATGTGGAATTACTAGGCCTTAGTGCCAGATTATAAGAAAAACTCTTGCTACCTTTGTATCAAGAGTTTTTTTATTTTATATACATTACAATGCTTGATTATTTAATCGTAGGATCTGGTCTTGCCGGAATTTCATTTGCTGAAATAGCACTTAAAAACAATAAATCTATTTTGGTTATTGATGATAAGTCGCAGAATTCTTCGAGAATTGCCGGAGGTTTATATAATCCGGTAATTTTGAAACGTTTCAGTGAAGTTTGGAATGCCAAAGAGCATCTGGTTTTGATGAATGAATTTTATGATCAGGTTGAAGATAAGTTGAAAGAAAAGTTCAATTTCAAGATGCCGATTCTAAGGAAATTCTTCTCTATTGAAGAACAAAACAATTGGTTCGCGGCTTCTGATAAAATCAACTTGGCTCCTTTTCTGTCTACCAAACTCATTACCAAAAAGTATCAAAGCATTGATTCTCCACATGATTACGGAGAAGTCTTGCATACAGGTTATGTCAAAACTAAACAATTATTAGAAAGCTACAGAGAATATTTAAAGGAGAACAATTTACTTCTGGAAGAGTCTTTCCACAGTTCTTTTTTGGATTTTCTTGATTCAGGTATTCAGTATAAAGATATTAAGGCCCGTCATATCATATTTGCTGAAGGTTTCGGGCTGCACAAAAATCCTTATTTTAATTATCTGCCTTTGGATGGTACAAAAGGGGAATTGTTTTTAATAAAAGCGCCCGATTTAAAATTAGACGTTATTGTTAACACAAGTGTTTTCATCTTGCCGATAGGCGGTAATTTGTTTAAAGTCGGAGCAACTTACAATTGGCACGATAAGACGGATCTTCCGACCGAAGAAGGTAAGAAGGAACTTTTAGACCGCATCAAAGAAATCATTACGTGCGATTTTGAGATTATAAAACATTTTGCAGGTGTACGCCCGACCGTGGCTGACAGACGACCAATTATCGGAACGCATGAGGAGTATAAATCGATCCACCTTCTTAATGGACTAGGAACACGTGGCGTAATGCTGGGGCCTGCTTTGGCAAAAATGTTGTTTGATAACATCGAATATGGAACTCCAATCGACAAAGAAGCCGATATTAAACGATTTCATAAAAGGTATTTGAAATCAATCAATGCTTTCCGGCCTTAGGGTCATAAGAAACAAACATATTAATGTATAGGTTCCTAGAAAGACGCAGCACGAAAGGAAATAAGACAACCAAAGTGATAATGATTGCTAAAAAAGATTGCTCGATAGTACTTCCGAAAAAAACAAAAGAGACAATAAAAGCGGCAACTCCAACTGCTACATTTAAAGCATAACTGACATACATTGCGCCATAGAAGAACGAAGGCTCAATTAGATATTTAAAACCACAGTGGCTACAGTGGTCATTCATTTTTAAAACCTTAGCTAAATTAAGCGGATTTGTATCTTCGTACATACTTTCGCTTTGGCATTTAGGACAGCTTCCGGTTAGAATGCTGTTTAATTTTGATCCCTTTTTGAGCATTGTATTCTAATTTGATTGTTGTTGGATTAAGAAATAAATCTTCTACTTTTTCAAAAAAATAATTTTCAAAATTTCCTAATCCTTATCTTACAGATTTGTATTGCAAATATAATGTTTTTAAGCGGATTCTTATCGTTCATCGACTCGTTAAATGGCACTTATAGTCGTTGTTTAAACATAATACAAATATTGTTAATAAAAATTGCCTCTTTTACGGAAACCCTCATTTTACTTCATCTGCTTTTTTGTATCATTGTATGTTTAAATTTTTTTAAAAACTATTAGAATGGCAATAAATTTACAAAAAGGGCAAAAAATTGATATTGGGTTATCAAAAATTTCTGTTGGATTAGGTTGGGATCCCAATGAAGGTACCGGACATGATTTCGACTTAGATGCTTCGGCTATTATGATAAATTCTGATCGAAAACTTTTAGGAGAAAGCTACTTTGTTTTTTATAACAATCTAAAATCGCCAGACGGAGCATTAGAGCATACAGGAGACGATCCTACAGGGGGCAACAGTGATGGAGATGACGACGAGGCAATTAAAGTTGATTTGAGCAAAATCGATCCTAATGTGCAGGAAGTTCTTTTTGTGGTTACTATTGAAGATTACGAAAGAAGAAAACAGAATTTTGGACAAGTGCGTAATTCTTACATCAGAATCGTAGATGATTCTAATGGACAGGAAATTGCAAAATACGAACTTGACGAAGATTTTTCTGTAGAAACAGGTGTAGAATTTGGAAGATTGTACAAACGTAACGATCAGTGGAGATTTGAAGCTTCGGGAGTTGGGTACAGAGCCGATTTAGGATTCTTTCTAGAAAAATACTATTCAGGCGAAATTATAAAATAGCAGATTTAAGCTTCTGTTATAATCACAAATGATTTTGAATATAGATTACAGAAATTATAGCCATCTTTCTTTTGACCTGTGGCTTACATTAATCAGGTCTAATCCTGAATTCAAAAAGAGGAGAAATTTATTGTTTAAAGATTTTTTTGAAATAGATTCTCCAATTGATAAAGTGAGCCAAGTTGTTCGTTATTATGATGTTATGTGTAATAATATTAACGAAAAAACAGGGTTAAATTTAAGTACGTATGAAATTTATTACCTAATTTTAGGGGCTCTCGAAGTCAATTTGGAAACAAATGGACTGGAGAAATTGGGTGATTTTTATAATGAAACAGAAAGTTTGTTCTTTGATTATAAGCCTGAGTTGATTTTTTCTGAAACAAAATCGCTGTTTAAAGAAATAACAAATCAGGAAAAATCAATTAACATATTAAGCAATACGGGATTTATAAAAGGAAAAACGCTCAGGAAACTTATTGATCATTTTGAATTGACAGATTTGATTTCTTTTCAGATTTATTCTGATGAAGTCGGATTTTCAAAGCCAAATAAGGAAATTTTTCAATTGGTTCTGAATCAGGTAAACGATTTAAGGCCAGTTGAGAAGAATGAAATACTGCATATTGGCGACAACAGTATTGCAGATTATAATGGAGCCGTTAGTTTTGGTTTTGGAGCACATTTATTAAAAATTTAGAAGTGAATAAAAGTTATAGCTTACATAAGATTACAGACGAAGTAAACTGCCCATTTGAGGAAGCAGAATACAGTAAATTTAAATTTGGGTCTAAGTCTTATGCAGAAAAGTTTGCAAAAGAATTATTTGCAGGATTTATCAGTGAGTTTAAAGATTGGATTTTGTCGGGCAGCGAAATTGTGATTTTGCCAAGTCCCTATTTGTCTATTCCCACGGCATCAAACTTTTTATGTTATTATTTTAAGAAAGAGCTAAACAGCTTTTTGTTCAAAAATGGCAAAAAAGCAAGTATTGAGTCAAAAATCTACAGAAACCAGACCTATGTGACCGATTACGGAAATCTGGATTTTGAACAAAGGGTAAAATTAATATCTAATGATACCTATTATATTGACCGAAACTTTATAGCAGGAAAGCTATGCATTTTTGTTGACGATATCAAAATTACGGGAAGTCACGAACATACGGTAAATAGAATATTAGATCAGTACAACGTAAATGGTGATTTTGTTTTTGTTTATTACGCAGAACTTGCTAATAAAGATATTCATCCAAAAATAGAAAACCATTATAATTATTTTGCAGTAAAAAATGTAGAAGACATTGTGCAGATAATCAATAGCCCTTGTTTTCAATATAATACCAGAATTGTAAAATTCATTTTAAGCCTAAATGAGGAGCAATTCGATTTTTTAATAAATAATATTTCGGCAGAAAAAAGCAACGAATTATTTCATCTGGCAATAAGCAACAATTATCATCAGATTTTAGAATATAAAACAAACATTAATGTTATTAAAATAGATTAACTATGGCTATCAATTTACAAAAAGGACAACGCGAAAATATCAACGCACCAAAATTTACAGTAGGTTTAGGATGGGATACAAACAGCAGCAGTACAGGTTCAAGTTTTGATCTTGATGCTTCGGTTTTTATTTTGGGTGACAGCGGAAAAATTCTTTCTGATTCTCATTTTGTTTTTTACAACAACTTAAAATCACCAGATGAATCGGTTATTCATACGGGAGATAACTTAACTGGAGATGGTGATGGAGACGATGAACAAGTAAAAATTGATTTGACAAAAATTAATCCGTCAGTAAAAGAAATCTGTATCGTAGTAACAATTCACGACGCGGTAAGCAGAAAGCAAAATTTCGGACAAGTACGAAATTCATTCATCAGAATTGTTGATGACAGCAACAACCAAGAAATTGTAAAATACGAACTTGAAGAAGATTTTTCTATAGAGACAGCTGTAGAATTTGGAAGAATTTACAACAAAGACGGCCAGTGGAAATTTGAGGCTATGGGTGTTGGAATGAAAGGCGGATTAGAAGATTATTTAAATAAATACAACTAAGATATTATGGCAATTAATTTAGAAAAAGGACAGCGTATCAATCTTGAAAAAAGCAACGGTACCAAATTACAAAACATTTGTGTAGGGGTAAATTGGGGAGCAATCGAGAAAAAAGGTTTTTTCGGAACCAAAAAAGAAGCCGTTGATTTAGATGCAAGCTGTGCTGTATATGATGAGAAAAAAAATCATATTGATTCTGTAAATTTTAGAAAATTAATATCAAACGACCGTGCTATAAAACACAGCGGAGATGATTTGACTGGAGATTTAAATGGAGATGATGGATTGGATAATGAAGTAATCACATTAGATTTTAATCAGTTATCACCAGCGGCAAATTATGTGGCATTCTTTATAAACAGTTTTAGAGGCCAGGATTTCAAAGATATTCCATTTGCTTCTATCCGAATTTATGAAGGAACACCAACAAGAGTAACACAAGAATTTGCACGTTTTGATGTCGCAAACGACGCAACTTTTGCAGGAAGCGTTTCAATGGTTTTAGGAGTTTTTTATAAAAGAAACGGTGATTGGAAATTTAGTGCTGTAGGAGTTCCTACAAGTGATAAGAAGTTAGAACAGACTATTGTGACTATTCAACAAAATCATTTATAAAAATGGAAGAAAATCAATTAATTACACAAGAAAATACTTCTTTGATCGACAAAGACGGTAATGTGAATTTGACTTCAATTACTGAGGCCGAAGTAAATAGTTATAAATCTATTTCGAATCAGATAAATGAGAATGATGCCAATTCGATTCTGAACTACGGAGCAGAAATTCAAAACTCGATTGCAAAACAGAGCGATACTTTTTTAACCAATGTAAGAACTTATAATTCTGGCGAAGTAGGATCTTTGATTAACGATTTATTGACTGAGCTTAATTATGTAGATGTAGATCAGCTTAATCAAGGACCTTTTAAGAGATTTATTTCAAAGGTTCCTTTGTTGAATAAATTGGTTGTAGATGTCAAAAAATTGTTTCAGCAATACGATAAAATTACTGTAAACATTGACAAAATCAGTAACAAGGTTAAGGCTGGTATGATTAATTCTGTGAAAGATAACAGCGCGCTTCAAACCATGTTTGACGGCAATGTTAATCTGATTAAAGAAATGGAAAAACACATTATCGCAGGACAGATTCGTTTTAAGGAATTGAATGAAGAACTTGCTGTTATGGAAGCCAATCCAGCTCAATATCAAGACTATCAGATTTCAGACAAAAGAACATTCGTAAACCGTCTGGACAAACGTTTAGCCGATATGAAGATTGTTCGTTTTATTATGCTGCAATCGCTGGCACAGATTCGTGTCGTGCAGAATAATAACACTTCTATAGCCGAAAAAGCACAGTCTATTTTGACAACAACAATGCCAGTTTGGAAAAACCAGCTGACGCTTGCTGTTGCACTTCAAAGACAAAAACAAAATATCGAGGTTCAAAGAAGAGTATCAGAAACAACCAACACTATTCTGCAGAAAAATGCTGAAATGCTGAGACAAAACAGTATCGAAGTGGCAAGAGAAAATGAAAATACGGTTGTATCTCTAGAAACTCTAAAAATGACGACAAAATCATTGATTGATACTTTAACAGAAGTAAAACAAATTCACGAGCAAGGCACAGAAACCCGAAGACAGCTTGATGCTGGATTACAAAGCCTTGAAGCCGAATTAAAAAAAGGGGTTATAAGCTAATATAGAATAAGGAATTTATTGAATGCAAGAGGAAGAGGAAAGGTACGTTCAAATAATAAACGATAGCAGCAGAAAACTGGTGGTTTTAAAATTGTTGTCCAATTTTTTTAACCACAAGGACTTTGTTGGCGTTTTGGTAAGAACAAAAGTCATTCATTCCCTTTTTCAAAAGAATCAGACATTAGATATCAACAAGCTGGAACTGTTTCATATACAGTATACAAACAGTCTAATCGATTTGTTTCAGAAAATAAAAAAGTCAAAAGAAAGACAGTACAGTTTGGTTTCAGACGAAATATATATCAATAGTGATATTATTGCGAAACTGAAATCAGAAATTGGCAAGGAAGAATTTGCAAGTCAGGCAAGAGAGCATGCAGAAAGAATGTCTCAAAAGATTGAACAGCTGTACAACATCTTTGCTTCAGATTTAAACCTGTCTTTTGACTGGAAAGATATAATTTCTTTTTCTGATAGTGTAAAAACAGAATATTACAGGGAAATTACTATCGAACAGTACGAACAGCTAGCGGCGGTTAAAAAGAGTTTGTACGAAAACAAATATGCGAAGTTTGAAAAGAAACTTTTAGGAAGACTGAACATATTGAAATTTAAAATCAAGTTTTTGTGCGGTCTGGTTTGTAATAATGAAATTATCGAAGTATACGAATTCAGGGATTCTAATGATTTGTTTGTTTTTGTTGGAAATGAAAAAGCCTTTTATCTAATTGAAAATGAAATGGCAAAAGGAATTGATCTTTCAAAAAACAATTCAGCTAAAGGTGAAATTATTCAACAGTTGGAGGATAAAAATTTTGCGCTAGAACAAGAATTAAGCATCATAAAAACTTCATTGCCAGAAAACGTGCAGGAAGTATTGAAAGATTATTTAAATAAAATTTCGTCTGTCGACTTTTTGGAAGACTTGCAAAACGTAGATGAACAGACGAATATTTTAAAATCAATGTTAAATATTAATATTAATTAAAAAGATAAAATGGCGATTAATTTAGAAAAAGGTCAAAGGCAGAGTATTGATGCTCCGAAGTTTACAGTAGGTCTTGGTTGGGACAGCAACTCAAGCAACACCGGATCAAGTTTTGATGTAGATGCTTCGGTATTTTTAGTTGGTGCAAATGGAAAAATTCCAAATGACAACCATTTTGTTTATTACAATAATTTGAAATCGCCAGACGGAGCGGTAATTCATACAGGTGATAATTTAACAGGAGATGGCGATGGAGACGATGAGAAAATCCAAATCGATTTATCTAAAATCTCGGCAGATGTGCACGAAATCTCTTTTGTGGTAACGATTCACCAAGCAGAGACCAAAAGACAAAACTTCGGACAAATCAGAAATTCATTTATCAGAATTCTGGATCAGACCAATACTGAGTTGGTTAAATATGAACTTGACGAAGATTTCTCTATAGAAACTGCTGTAGAATTTGGAAGACTTTACAAAAGAAACAACGAGTGGAAATTTGAGGCAGTCGGAATAGGCATGAAAGGCGGCTTACAAGATTATTTAAATAAATATAACTAATTAAAAACCCAATTTAAACATGGCAATTAACTTAACCAAAGGACAAAAAATTGATTTGCGTAAATCAAGCGGAGAAACATTAACAAATTTTTGCGTCGGTGTAAACTGGGGTGCAATTGAAACCAAAGGATTCTTAGGGTTATCAAAAAACATTACCGAAGTAGATTTAGATCTTAGCTGTATTTTGATTAATGACCAGAACCAGCTTTGCGACCATTTGTATTCTCCATTGTACAGAGTAGAAGTATTGCAGCAATTTGGTTTGCCAAAAGGTAAATTATTAAGTGTTGACGGCGCTCTTAAACATACAGGTGATGATCTTGCTGGTGATACAGGAGGAGATGACGGTCTGGATAATGAGATTATCACCGTAGATCTTTCTAAAGTTGACCCTAAAGTATCGCAAATATTTTTCTTTTTGAACAATGCAGGAAAAGAAGATTTTTCTCAAATTCCATATGCGAAAATCAGAATGTACGAAGGAACGCCGACAAGAGTAGTTTCAGAGTTTGCGTCATACAACGTATCTGCAGAAGCGCAGTATGTAAACAAGCGCTCTATCATTATGGGTAAATTATACAAAAGAAATGGAGAATGGAAATTTAGTGCAATCGGAGACCCAACAGACGATACTTTCTTAGGCCAGACTATTCACAAAATTGTAAAATCGTACCTATAATGCAAATCAAAAATATAGACGGACTAAGAGTTTCGCAGGTGCGTGACTTAGTACACCAAGGAGGTAAATTTGTCATTTTCCCCTATACGATTTCATTTGTATTGATGACTTTAAAAAGAAGTTCAGACATCTATTTCATCAGACCAGATGAAAGTACATTTAAATATTCCTGGGGTTACGCAGTATTGAATTTAGTTGTAGGATGGTGGGGATTTCCTTGGGGACCCATTTACACTATAGGTTCTGCTTATCACCATATTGTAGGAGGTAAAGATTTAACTATGGAAGTAATGAGCCACTTGACACAGCATGATCCAGAGGCAGATACAAGCACATACAACATTGACGGCGTTCAGAGCTCAAATCAAGGAAACAGTCCAGCTACAGAAACACCGACTTATAATATTCCTGTATAAATCGTTACGACCATGAGAAGACTGCCTGTATATTTATTATTAGATACATCCGGATCAATGACCGGAGAGCCAATCGAAGCTGTAAAAAATGGAGTTCAAATGATGATCAGTTCATTACGCCAGAATCCTCAGGCAATTGAAACTGCTTTTTTGAGCGTTATTACTTTTGATACTACAGCGCAGCAGCTGATTCCTTTAACCGATTTGGCCTCTTTTCAGATGGTAGATCTTAAAGCATCGGGAGTTACGGCCCTCGGTGAAGCACTAAGATTAACCGCTCAAAAGATTGAATCTGAAGTTGCCAAAACAACGACAGAACAAAAAGGAGATTGGAAACCGTTGGTATTTATCATGACAGACGGAATTCCGACAGACAACTGGGAAAGCGGTCTGAATGAATTTAAAAAAGCCAAAATTGCTTTTACCGTGGCCTGTGCAGCAGGCGGTGGGGCAGATGCCGCTATTTTAAAACAGATTACAGATAATGTTGTTAGTCTGGATACCGCAGATAGTGCCAGTATCGGCAAGTTTTTTCAATGGGTAACCGCTTCGATTGGGGTAACCTCAACAAAAGTCGAAGATTCAGGAAAAGAATTTACGAATTTAAAAGAATTGCCTCCGCCTCCATCAGAATTAAATATTATCGTCTAAGAACTGAAAGGCGGAGTTGTATTTTTTTTGATCGAATAATTAAATAACATCAAGCGATGTTATGAACAGCGCTTTTCAATTTCTGATATGAAATTCTAAAGTCAGTAATTTTCATTGTTATAACATTTTTTGAAAGTGATATGAGAAGACTACCAGTATATTTTTTGCTAGATACCTCGGGTTCTATGTACGGAGAGCCAATTCAGGCTTTAAACAATGCTTTAAGCGGAATGGTCAATACGTTGCGTTCAGATGCTCAGGCTTTAGATTCGCTTTGGATCAGCATTATTACTTACGATCGTGAAGTAAAAGAAATTGTTCCGCTTACAGAGTTGGTTCATTTTCAGCTTCCTGAAATCACTTGCCCGCAAAGTGGCCCAACCAATACGGGAGCAGGTCTGGATTTTGTCATTCAAAAAGTAAAAAAAGATGTTATAAAAGGTTCTGCGACTCAAAAAGGCGATTGGAAACCGTTGCTTTTTGTTTTTACAGACGGAAAACCTTCGGATATTCAATTATACAGAGAAAAAACTCAGGAAATAAGAAATTTGAGTTTTGGCGCTGTCGTAGGATGTGCTGCAGGACATATGGCAAACGACGAAATTTTAAAAGAACTGACTGATAATGTAGTACATCTGGCTTCTGCCGACAGTTCTACGCTGAAGCAATTTTTTAAATGGGTGTCAGAAACCATCGAGCAGGGCAACAAAAGCCAAGGAACGGGCGAAAGCGTAACATTGCCTCCTCCGCCAAGCGAAATAACTGTTGTGATTTAATTTCAAACAAATGATTGACACATTATTTACATTTACAGAAGTACTGATCAAAGTTGGTAAGGCGGCAGATGAAATGTATTACGAAGGTAAAGACGAAGAATTTGAAGCGATGGTTTTGAGTCCTGAGCAAATTCTGGATTCTATGAACATCGATGATTTGAATATTTGTTATGAAACCTCAACTGTTGCCAATTTTGACATCAAAAATGTGGAACAGACTTTAAGAAAGCAGTATCAAAAAAATGATTTTGCTATAAAAGACGTTATCATTCGCGAAAACTGCGCTTACATTAAAATAATGCATGATATTCCGTTAAATAGAGGGAGTAGATGTTACGGAGCTGCTTTTTCTGTTAACTATATCGAACCCAATAACGGCGTTTCGATTTACGGATACTACACAAAAAACAGTGACGAAAGGCAGGCTTTCAAAGAAATTGCAAACGAGTTGATAAAAGTGTTTTCATAATGCATGCTCTAAAAATAATTGTTCAAATTCTGATTGTCGGGCTGTTTTTGTATTCCAAATTACTGCCTTACAAAGACAGGCTGAATTCACAGTACAAATCTGTTTTTGATTTTTTCAACAGTATATTTTCACCCATCTTCAATTTTCTGAAACCAATGGTCAAGCCTTTCCAGGTTGGAACTGGTCTTGCGGTGGACATGACGCAGATACTGCTTTTAGTTGTTTTTTTAATGATATTAAATTTCCTTTAAAATGAGAAGATTACCGATATATTTTCTAATTGATATTTCAGAATCAATGGTTGGAGAACCGATTCAGCAGGTTGAAGAAGGTTTAGCGACTATTATTCAGGCTTTAAAAACAGATCCACATGCGCTGGAAACAGTTTTTGTTTCGATAATCGTATTTGCTGGACAGCCCAAAACACTGGTTCCGTTACAGGAAATAGTGAGTTTTTATCCTCCAAAATTCCCAATAGGAAGCGGAACTTCTTTAAGCAAGGGTCTAGGGCATTTAATGTACGAATTGAGAAGCAATATCGTAAAAACTACTTATGAGGTAAAAGGCGACTGGAAACCAATAGTTTTCTTGTTTACTGATGGAGTTCCTACAGACGATACTCAGGCTGCAATTAATGAATGGAAACAAAACTGGCAGCGTACGGCAAACTTAATTGCGATTTCTTTCGGAAGCGAAACAGATACAAAATTATTAGGCGAACTGACAGAAAATGTACTGCATTTTAAAAACACAAATGTACAGTCGTACAAAGAGTTTTTTAAATGGGTAACCGATTCAATTAAAACAAGCAGTATAAGTGTTGAAAACAATTCGACTGGTTTTGAACTGGCAAAATTAGACGGAGAAACACTTTCTAAAATAGATTTAACCAAAGAAGCTCCAAACCGTCAATATGTTGATGATAATTTTGTGGTTTTGAATGGAAAATGCCAAAACACAAAAAGACCGTATTTGATGAAATACCGCAAGACAATCGCAGAATCTATTTACGCGGGAATCGAGTTGTCTTCAAAAAGCTACAGATTAGTAGGGGCTTATCAGGTTGATAATTCTTATTTTGAGCTGGCAGATTCGGGCAATTTTAACAATAAGGTCAATACAGACGAACTTATCGGTGGTCCAACGTGTCCTTGTTGCGGTAATCAGGTGGCATTTGCAGTTTGCGTTTGTCAAAAAATACATTGTATTGGAGACGAGCAGATCAGTACTTGTCCGTGGTGTGGCAATCAAGGAAGTTATGGCTGTGGAGAAGGTGGTTTTGATGTAAACAGAACTCAGGGATAATTGTATGGATGAAACCAAAAGATATATACAGTCTTTTTTATCCCAAAAGAAAATTGATATTTCATCACGAAAAGCAGCTCTTTTTGAGGAATTCGCTTCTAATGAAACCAATATCAATGCAGTAAAAATAATTCAGGAAAACCAAAAAATAATCATGCAGAATTGGATTTTGAAAAATAGAATTGATGATATTTTGACACAAACGGTTTTAATTCCGAACGGGACTGTCAACAAAAAATATCAAGCAAAAATTGATTTTGCAGCTTTGGGCTGGAATGATATTGTTTTTTTTGAAATTAAAGGATTAGAGAATTCAGGTCTTGTATTTGACTTGAATGATGAAATACTGTACGGAGTGCCAGAAATAAGCGGTGATTTAAAATTAAAAGCTATGTTTAGGATTGAAGGCGAAGCCGAAGATTCTGTTTTGAATGAAAAGATTATTACGCTTATCGTTAATCCGGATCCAAAGTCGTTATGGAAAAATTTAGAGAGCGATAAAAATGACCCGTTCTGGAAAGCAGATGTTGCTACAGTTTCTGATAAATTTTTAGATAAAAACATAGTTATAGCTTCTAAAAGAGGAAGAAGCCATGCCAATGCAGGTTCTTTTCGAGAAGATGATTTTGCATTTAAAAATTTCAAAGAAATCGGTTGGAGCGTAGTGGCAGTTTCAGATGGCGCCGGTTCGGCAAGTTTGTCGAGACAAGGCTCTAAACTTGCTTGTAATTCGGTTATAGAATATTTTGAAGAAAATCTTAATGCTGCTGTTTTCAACGAATTTGATGCTGTTTTAGCAGCACATCATCAAAAAATTACAGAGGAGACTTCAAAAAAAATAAGCCATTTTGTATATCATAATCTTTCAAAAGCAGCTTATTTTGCTCACCAGAAAATCGTAGAAGCCGCTTTGAAAAACGAGGCAGATTTAAAAAATTTTCACGCGACTCTGATTTTTGCTATGGTTAAAAAATATGATTTCGGATATGCCGTACTGACATTTGGAATCGGTGATTGCCCAATCGGATTATTAGACAAGGAACTTACCGAAATCAAATTGATGAACTGGCTTGATGTAGGAGATTTTGGAGGCGGTACAAGATTTATAACAATGCCAGAAATTTTTCAAAATGATAAATTCTCGTCAAGATTTGGTTTTAAACTGGTTGATGATTTTTCGTATTTAATGCTGATGACAGACGGGATTTACGATCCTAAATTTGTCGTGGAAGCGAGTCTGGAAAAAATTGAAAAATGGAATGAATTCCTAAACGATCTGCAGGGAAATAATGAAGACGGAATTAAATTGGAATTTAATAAAGATAATACTGAAATTGCAGCGCAGCTTTCTGACTGGATGGATTTTTGGAGCCCAGGAAACCACGATGACAGAACCCTCGCTATAATTTACTAAATCATGAGTACAATAACTGTAAAATCAATTAACGATCCTGCAAAGTCCTACCAGTTTGTCGATAACGGCGAACCGATGCGCGGGGGTGTAAAGGATGTTTATTTTAGTCCAGATAAAAAATATGTTGTAGCTATTTTTAGGGAAAAACTAGATTTTAACCAAAAAGAAAGGTTGCAGCGCATTACCAACAAATACCTTTCGCAGATTCAGAACGGAGAGGCGGGCGATTATTATCTTAAAGAAGTCTATAGATGGCCGACAGACGTAATCGAGCATAAAGGGCTGACAGGAATAATTGTGCCGATTTACGACATGAAATTTTTCTTTAAGAAAGGATATGAAACCAGTGATTTAATTCAAGGAAAAGAAAAAAATGGAAAATGGTTTGCAGGTTCTAAATTTAGAAATCCCGCATTTCCGCTTCGTGTGGCAAAATCCGAATTAGGAGATTGGCTGAGTTATTTTCAGGTTTGTGTTAATTTGACGAGAGGTGTAAAAAAAATGCACGCCATGGGATTAGCGCATTCTGACTTGTCGTACAATAATGTTTTGATAGATCCAATCCAGAAATCGGCTTGTATGATTGATTTGGACGGATTGGTGGTTCCAGGATTGTTTCCTGCAGAAGTAATCGGAACGGCCGAGTTTATTGCGCCAGAAGTGCTTTCGACCAAACATTTAGACAAATCAGATCCTAACCGAAAACTGCCAAGCCGATTGACCGATCTGCATGCGCTGCCAGTTTTAATTTATATGTTTCTGCTTCACAGGCATCCATTAAAAGGAGGAAAAGTACACGATTTAGATACCGAAAAAGACGATTTGCTTTCGATGGGAGAGAAGGCTATGTTTATCGAACATCCAACAGACCCAACAAATCGTCCAAAACTCAATCAGGTGTCAAAATGGGATCTTCCTTGGGCAGACATAGACAAATTGCCTTATACCCTTACAGGACCTTACTTAAAAGCATTATTTGATAAAGTATTTGTAGACGGGCTTCACAACCCGATGCAACGTCCGAATGCCGAAGAGTGGGAAATTGCTTTATTGAAAACAACCGATTTAATGCAGCGTTGCCATAATGTTTCGTGCGACCAAAAATGGTATGTTTTTGATAATACCAACAGTCCGCGATGCCCATTCTGCGGAACGCCACACAAAGGAACGCTGCCGGTTTTAGATTTGTATTATCAATTTCAAGATACCGTTTGGAAACCCGAAAATCACAGATTGATGGTTTATAACGATCAATATTTGTTTCAATGGCATGTTAATCGTAATATTGTCAGAAATGAGAAAATTACACCGCAGCAGAAAATGCCGGTAGGTTATTTTACTTTTTTTAATAATAAGTGGGTTTTTGTCAACCAGAAACTGACTTCTTTAAAAGATTTAACAGAAGACAAAGAAATTCCGATTGGAACAATGGTAGAACTTACAGACGGAAAAAAAATACTCCTATCCAATGAAGAAGGAGGACGAGTGATAGTCGTAACAATGGCCAATACATAATAAAATTTTAACTTAATCAATTATTTAAAAATGAATCAACACCCCATCTTTTCAGAACATCCCGGTTTAATTATCGTTTTTGCGGTTGCCGTAGTCATCATGCTGCTGCTGGATTTAGGAATTTTTAATAAAAAAAGCCACGTTGTAAGCAATAAAGAGGCTATTACTTGGTCATTAGTCTGGATCAGCTTGGCGATGATCTTTAGTGGTTTGGTGTACCATTTTGCCGGTGCTGCGAAATTTTACGAATTTCAGTCGGCTTATTGGATCGAAAAAGCACTTTCGGTAGACAACCTTTTTGTTTTTATCTTGGTTTTTAAGTTTTTTGATGTTCCTAATGAAAATAAGCACAAAGTTTTATTTTGGGGTATCATTGGTGCCTTGGTTTTACGAGCGATATTTATCTTCTCGGGCGCTTTCTTGATCGAACTGACGTATTTGAACAAACTTTTAGGTCTTGCGGGAATCGAAGGATTTAAGTATGATATCAACTTGATTATGACTGCTTTTGGTTTGTTCTTGGTTTATGCAGGTATCAAATCTTGGTCTTCTGGAGACGATGACGACGACGAAGATTACAACAATACACGCGGGGCTAGATTGATCAGAAAGTTTTTTAAAGTAAGCGACAAATACGACGGCGATAAATTTTTTACTTACGAAAACGGTAAAAAACTGGCAACACCGCTTTTGGTGGTTGTAGCAGTAATCGAATTTACAGATTTATTGTTTGCAGTAGACTCTATTCCAGCAATCTTTGCTATTTCAAATGATCCATTTATCCTTTATACGTCAAATATTTTTGCGATTTTAGGGTTAAGAGCCTTATTCTTTTTATTGGATAACTTTATTCACTTATTCAGCAAATTGCAGTACGGACTTGCGATTATTCTTTCGTTTATCGGAATTAAAATGATCATTTCTCCATTCTATCACATCGATTCTATTTACTCATTAATGGTAATTGGAGGAGTTCTTATCATTTCTGTGATTGCTTCTATTTTGTTTCCAGAAGCAAAAGAAGAATAAGGTAAACACAACATAATTGTAAGCGGATGGAAATTGATTTTCATCCGCTTTTTTTTTGTAGCGATAGTAAAGTTTCAAAACTTAAATGGCTAAATTTCAAAAAGAAATAAAAACAAACTGTGGTTTTATTTGTTTTGGTGTCGGCTGCCAAAACTTAAATTAATTATCATACTTTTGCACTTTCAAAAAAAGTGGTGATTTTTATCGGAACTGCTTAACAATAGTTACAAATTATGCTTAATATACACAATCTTTCAGTTTCTTTTGGCGGAACTTATTTATTTGAAGAAGTTACTTTTCGTTTAGGTGCGGGTGACCGCGTTGGCCTTGTGGGTAAAAACGGAGCTGGTAAATCGACGATGCTAAAAATGCTTGCAGGAGATTTTAAACCCGATTCAGGAGTAATTTCACAAGAAAAAGATATCCGAATGGGATTTTTGCGTCAGGATATTGATTTCGAACAAGGAAGAACTGTTTTAGAAGAAGCATATGAAGCTTTTACAGATATTAAGGCTGTAGAAAAAAAATTAGAGCAAATCAATCATCAATTGGTGACCAGAACCGATTATGAAAGCGAAGAATACGGACAAATTATCGAGGATTTGTCTGATTACACACATCGTTTTGAGCTTTTAGGAGGTTACAATTATGTAGGCGATACAGAGAAAATCCTTTTAGGTTTAGGTTTCAAGAGGGAAGTGTTTAACAATCAGACTGAAACTTTTTCTGGAGGATGGAGAATGCGTATCGAATTGGCTAAATTATTATTGCAGTCCAATGATGTTTTATTGCTGGATGAGCCTACGAACCACTTAGATATCGAAAGTATTATCTGGTTGGAAAATTTCCTTCGAAATTATCCGGGAGTTGTAGTAATTGTGTCGCACGATAAAATGTTTTTGGACAATGTAACGAACCGCACCATCGAAATTTCATTAGGAAAAGCATACGATTTCAACAAACCTTATTCTCAGTATTTAGAATTGCGCCATGAAATTCGCGAAAAGCAATTGGCGACCCAAAAAAATCAGCAGAAAAAGATAGAAGAAACCGAAAAGCTGATCGAGAAATTCCGTGCCAAAGCATCAAAAGCATCTATGGCGCAGTCGCTCATTAAAAAATTAGATAAGGTAGAACGAATTGAAGTTGATGAAGACGACAATTCGGTTATGAATATTTCGTTTCCAGTCTCAAAAGAACCAGGAAAAGTGGTTATCGAAGCAGAAAATGTTACAAAAGCTTACGGAGACAAAACGATTCTTAAAGACATTAGTTTATTGGTTGAAAGAGGGAGTAAAATTGCTTTCGTTGGACAAAACGGACAAGGAAAATCTACTTTCATCAAAGCATTGGTAAACGAATTTGAATACGATGGAAATATCAAATTGGGACACAATGTTCAGTTAGGATATTTTGCTCAAAATCAAGCCGAACATTTGGATGGAGAAATAACGCTGCTGCAAACTATGGAAGACGCGGCTTCAGACACTAATCGCATGAAGGTACGCGATATGCTGGGAGCATTTTTATTTCGTGGAGATGATGTTGAGAAAAAAGTAAAAGTGCTTTCGGGAGGAGAACGCAACCGTTTGGCGCTTTGTAAATTATTATTGCAACCAATCAACGTTTTGCTGATGGATGAGCCGACAAACCACTTAGACATTAAATCTAAAAATGTATTAAAAGCGGCGCTTCAAAAATTTGGCGGAACTTTATTGCTGGTTTCACACGACAGGGATTTTCTTCAAGGAATGTCAAATATTGTATACGAATTTAAAGATCAGAAAATCAAAGAATATCTAGGGGACATCAACTTTTTCTTAGAGCAGCGCAATCTTGAAAATATGCGTGAAGTCGAGAAAAAAGATGTTGTTAAAGCTGCTCCAGTAAAAGAAGTTCCTAAAGTATCTTACGAAGATCAGAAAAAAGGAAAAGCGCTTCAGAACCGATTGAGTAAAATTGAAAGCCAGATTCAGCAATTAGAAAAAGATATTCAGCATGATGACAAAATGCTGGCTTCTAATTATGACAAACACGCAGAAGACGCTTCTTTCTTTACGGCATACAACAAAAAGAAACAAGAACTAGATCAATTGCTAACCGACTGGGAAACAGTTCAAGAAGAGATTGATAGTTTTAATGCTTAGTTTTTTTGTTTCAGGTTTCAAGTTTCACGTTGTTTCGTGTAAACTGAAACTTGAAACTTGAAACCCGAAAACCAATTACTTAATAATCCCAATAGATTTTGAGTGTGCTATTGCTTCTTCGCTGTCTTTAAAATAACAAACCTCAACATCCAGGCTTTCCATATTTGTCAGGATTTTTAAGGTCGATTCTTTTTTGTTTTTTCCGGTTTGCCTAATATATACAGCCATCACCGTAACAGGAAATATTTTGCAGATTCGTTCGTATAAAACAGGATCATGCTGCGAATCGTCTCCAATCAAAACATATTTTAAGGTTGGATAAAATTCGACCACATGTTTTATTTTTTCAAACTTATGATTGTGGCTCCCGCGTCCGCTCATAAAAAAATCGGTAATTCCTCTTTTAATATCTTTTAGCAAAAGGACCGCTTTGGGCAGTTTGTGTATTTTGGTAAATTTTACAATAAAACGATAAAGATTCCATTCGCTGCTAGAAATGTAGAAAAACGCATTTTGTTCTTCTTCATTATTTCTTCCAGCAGCACTTAGTGCTTGATAATGGGGCACAACATTCTTAAAAACTTTACGGTCGTTTACGTTTTTAAACAGCAAGATGTAAAGCTTCATAAAAAAATTCCGCGTGTGCGAAATCAGAAAAGTATCATCGATATCCGAAATAATTCCGAGATTTCCTTTATGCGGTCTTATAAAATTGCCCGTACAATTAATTCTTTGTTTATTGTAGAGAATATACGCCTCATAATTCATCCAGCCAAAATGCGTTTCTTTTTCGAGCGGAATGCAGAATTTAAAATAACCGTCATCCAGTGTTTTGGTATGAATTTCTTGCCCGCCGTATTTTAAATAAACGTCGAAATTTTCTAAGGTTTTTATTCGGAATAAATTGATAATTGATTTGGCATTTTTTAGATTCTTTTTCTGGAAATCATAATTGAATTCTCGCTTAAAAACATGCCCCATTACAATTAATTCCTGCTCATTTGCATAACCTCGATATAATTGTAGAATTGGTTTCATTAATTGCGTACTTTTATATATGTAAATTACTTAATTTAATTGGTTTTAAAAATAAAATTTTGAAAAAGAACGCCTTATTCATTGTAAATCCGATTTCGGGAGACCTTGATAAATCTGATTTGATAGAAGCTGCACAGGAGTTTGCGGCTGTCAATAATATAAACTTGAATGTTTATGAAACTACAGGAAAAAATGATATAAAAAATATTCAGAACCTTTATAATGAATTCCAGCCCGAACGAATTATCGTTGCCGGCGGCGACGGAACCATAAAAATGACCGCCGAAGCAATGGAAAATCATAATGTGATTATTGGAATCATTCCAGCCGGTTCTGCAAACGGTTTGTCAGTCGATTTAAATCTTCCTGCAACAATCGAAGAAAATTTAAAAATTGCTTTCCTGCATCATTATATCGAAATGGATATGATTTGCATCAACGGCAAAAAAAGCATCCATTTGAGCGACCTAGGGCTCAACGCCGATTTGGTAAAAAATTACGAACAGAGTGATTTGAGAGGTTTTTGGGGCTACGCAATGCAAGCTTTTACAACATTAAAAGATTCCGGAGATCCCTTCACTGCTTCGATTACCGCCAACAACAAAACTGTAAAACATGTTGCCCGAATGATTGTGGTCGCTAATTCTAAGAAATACGGAACCGGTGTGACTATAAATCCCAATGGCGCTATGAATGATGGCAAATTTGAATTAGTAATCCTAAAAAGTCTCGATTTGCTTTTAATCGGAAAAATTATCACAGGAAATATGCCAATTGATTCAGATGACATCGTAATTATTTCAACCGATAAAGCAGAAATAAAAACCGATAAACCGGTAAGTTTCCAGATTGATGGAGAATACTGCGGTGAGCAGACGTCTTTAGAAATTCATATTTTGCATAAGCAGATGAAATTGGCTGTGCCTTAAATATTTAACTATTTAAACGGATTTCGTTCCTGCCATTCCGTTTTGGGTTCTAGATAATTGAAAAAACGACCGATATTGTGGTTTATTAAAGCATTACTGTGGGTGATCAAGCCGTACATTTTTACAGGTTTGGCGCCCACAGAACTTTTGATTTCGAGAGCCGTTCGAGCAAAAATGATTTCTTTAAATCCTTTTTTAATAGAATAAGCAATCATGTCGTACAACATATTAAGATACAGCATTTTTTCGCGTTGAATGCTTTCGTCGTATCCTAAAAAATACGTGTCCATTACATCGCCGTTTTTTATCAAAGTATTAAAACCAATAAGCTTTTCATCCAAAAAATAACCATACAACAAAAAGTTGTCCTGCATGATTTCCTTAAAAAAGCTGAAATGATTTCTGGCTAGAAAAAAAGTGTTGAATGGAGCATTTTTAGCCACATGGAAATACAAATCGTAAATAACATCTTCATATTTTCTAATGTCGTCCAATGTCATTTTTTGTTTTACGATTCCCTCAGATTTTTTGCGGGCGCGCTTGTATTGATCTCGATATTTTTTTGAAAGTGCATCGATGTAATCCTGTTCGGTCTTCCAGTTTTCATTAATGGAAAAAATCATATTGGGCTGAGTCGAAAACGTATAATTGTTTTTGAATTCGGCCTGAAGCGGTTTAATTTCCGAAGCTGTAAAATCTTTTATGCTGGTAATATGTACTTTTTTGCCACTGGCTTTCAGCTCTTTTTTAAGCTGTGTAATCGCTTTATGAAGTGTTTTTACAAATTTTGATTCTTTTACATCTGCAGCAAATGCAAATGCGTTTTGACCTGTAAGCATATTGTTGCCGACAAATAAAACGTGTGAAGCAAAATTCTTAAAAGCAAAATTGCGAACAGAAGTCTTAAGGCATTGGTCGCGTTCTCCGAATGATTCCAATCTTTCGGCAAACAAAAACTGCGTCAGCGCAATTCCGATAAGCTTTTCCTCTTCAAAAAAACCGATAAAATGGCAAATCATATTTACCGGGCAAGAATTTTCCAATACTTCGAGATATTCTCGTGTCAAAAAAATGTTGGAGGCAGCCAGAAAATTCCATTCTTCGGGTACTGAGGTTGCGCTGTTGTAAATTTTGAAAGAGTAATTTGTATTCAAGAGAGTCGACTAATTTCTTCAAAATTAGCTAATATTTAGAATAACTTACTTTCTTTAAGTTAATATTAAGAAAACCCGTTTGACTTTAAATTTCAAACGGGTTTTTATATTTTAAGTTTAAGCAAACTGACAGATTAGACCACCCATAATAGTAAGCGAAAGCATCCAGAAACCGGCATGTATCAAAATGTATTTCCAAGATTTTCTTTCGAATAAGCCATTGATTCCGATAATTGGCAAAGCAAAAAACAAACCGGATATAAAACCATGAAGAGCGCCGTGCTTAAACGTACGAAAGTGCTTGCCATAATCGGCCATAAAAGCATGAAAAGAAGGTTTAGCTGCCGCAATTTCAGGAGGTCCTCCAATCATTCCGATTGCGCCAGACTGATGTATTGTAAACGAAAGCAAGGCCGAAGCAAGCATAACAGAAAAAAGGTATGTAAGCCCGAAAATCTTGAGCATATTGCCTTTTCGAAGTTCTTCCTGTGTAAAATTGTTTTCTTTCATCCAGATGGTTCCAAAAACTTTTGGATGGTACCAAACAAACCCTGTAAACAAAGTTACAATTCCGGCAATGAAGAAAATAGAATAGTTAATTTCCATATTATGAGGTTTTTAGAATTAGTTAGTTCAAATGTAATTAAAAAAAGAAGATGCTCGTTTTTTTTTAAACTTCGTTAATTGTTTCTTTATAAATACTTTATAAAGATTTAATAGTTTATAGTGTTGAAAAAAGGTACTTTTGCCGCCGAATTCTAATTTTAGAGACCATAATGCGAATTTTATCTGCCTTTATTTTAAGTTTTGCTTTTTCTGTGAATGCTCTAGCAGCCGATGTTTCGGTTAAAGAGAAAGAAGCGCTTCTAAAACTTTATCATGCCACAAGAGGAACAAATTGGAAAACAAAATGGAATTTATCGCTTGCTGTGTCAGAATGGTACGGAGTTGTGGTGAAAAACAGTAAGGTAGTCGAAATAGATTTGTCGTCTAATAATCTGCAAGGAGAGCTTCCAGAGGCTTTTTTTGATTTGACAAATTTGGTAAAATTGAAACTTCAGAATAATAAAATAAGCGGCAAGATCTCGACTTCGATTCAGAATTTTAAAGAACTAGAAATTTTGGATTTTTCAAATAATGAGATGACGGGTTGTATTCCGTCAGAAATTGGCGCAGTAGCCAAACTTAAAAATCTGGAACTTTATAAAAATAAACTTTCAGGCGAATTGCCGTCAGCAATTGGAAATCTCAACCGATTAGAAATTCTGGCTGTTTTTAGTAATGAAATTCAAGGAAATTTACCACAGTCATTTTACAAATTAACAGGATTGAAAGTGCTTCTATTGAACAATAATAAGCTGTCTGGGTTTTTGAATAGTGAAATTGCAAATTTTGGTGTTCTTGAAAATTTAAGTTTGTTTGACAATAACTTTGAAGGCGAAATTCCTGCTGCAATTGATAAACTGCAAAAACTTACCGAACTGAATCTGTCTTACAACAAATTTACGGGCACGGCTTCAAAACATATTGCTTTGCTAGATGCCCTTAACCTGACAATGCGGGACGAAAACGGAAAACCATTTTTAATCGAAATAACCAATCAGGGCATATTGCAATACTGATTTAAGATAAAAAGATATTTAAAAAAAGAGGCAATTAATTGCTGCAGTATTTTTGGATTTATACATTTTTTTATATTTTTATTTTTAACTTTAAAAAGAAATAAAGCTGTTATTTCAGCTGTAATAATAACCCTTAATAATCACTATTATGATCATAAAATATCAAGGACAGCAACACGGAAAATCGACTGTTTTTACATTAAGAATTATTGGGAACAATTTATCTAAAAGCAGTTCAAACTATCAAATTGATCTTTTAGTAGGCGATAAGCAGCTTCCTCTTTTTACTTCAGAAATCCACCAAAGCTTGTCTAACTGCCTAAAAGAGATTTATTTGTTCAGAAAACATAACGGAATCACATTTGATGCATCATCAGAAAAAATTGCACCGCTTTTAGTGCCTTACGATTTGGTTTTGTTCAACTATAACAAATATGCTTTGTTTAGAGCTTAATATTTTTACAATAAAAACAAAAAAGATCATTCAGCCGAATGATCTTTTTTGTTAAGATAACACGTTGAGTAAATTTTTTTTCAATTCTATTAAATCAGCTTAGATATAAATCTGCCTAAATCTGCTTTAATCTGTTTGAAAAATTTATAAGCAAAAAGGATTTCACGCAGTTTTTAGCAGATTAGATTTTAATATTTGAATGAAGCTATTTTATTCTATTTCATCCAAAGGGTTAAGATAAACTTTCCAATTGCTGGAAAACAGGAATAAAAAGTTTTCCTTTTTCAGTGATGTAATATTCTATGTGAAGTGGTTTTTCTTTGATTACGATTTTTTCCAGTAAACCTTCTTCTTCCATTTCGCGCAACGCAACAGCCAGAGATTGTTTGTTTGAGCCTGGAATCTGACGCAGCAGACTGTTAAAACGAAGAGGGGCTTCTACTGCAAGCTTAAAAATTTCGGCTTTCCATTTGCCCGATAATAATTTCAAAAGTGCCTGAGCCGGACAAGTTTCTGTTTTCTCCTGAGATTGATTGGCAGCCATAATTAGACTTAGGTTTAAATTGACGGAAGATTTTGTCAAATATAGGAATAAAGTAAAAAGCAGATTACGACACTGACTAAATTTTGAAAAAACAGTAAATAAAAAAGCTCCAGATTTCTCCGAAGCTTAGTTTTATGGGATTATTTTTCTACATGATATTTGGGATCTATCGTAATCAATAATCTTTTGCAAAGCATAATCAACCTATTTCTGATTGATTTTAGAATCAATGTCATGGCATCGAAATTTTCGACTTCTTTTTTCGTTTTTATAGCGATAATATTGCTGATTATCGAAATTCCATCGCTCACAATTAGCAAATCCATTACGATAGTTACAAACCATTTGAAGTTGTAATTAAGACCGATGCTCATTAGTGCGAGCGCTGTCGGAATGAGCAATACGGCCAATTTGGAAACGAATCCAGATGCCAGTTTTTTAAAACTAAACGGGTTATTTAATACAATGGCTTTGGTAACGCCCAAAAAAGTATCCATGACCATCAGGTAGAACAATACTTTAACAATTCCCGTATCCATTTCCAGGTAAATAAAAACCCCATAAAGCAGCAGCTTTATTTCATCTAAATATTCTGAAATTTTATTCATCTCTTTTTCTTTTTTGTTAATTTCTAATTGTAATTCTTAAGGACATGTTTTTTAGGCCTTATCTTTGAATAACCTTTTGGGGTTTGCCCCAAAAGGTTACGCGGCCCTGAGCCACTGCGTAATGCGTCTTTTTTTTTGCTCTTCCAGTAAGCAAGCAAATCGAATTCTTCGATAATTTCTGCTAATTTCTTCCCGAACTGAAGGAAAAAGCGAATCAATGTGTTTTTTGTTGTTTGATCTAAGCTGTCTGCATAAATTGTGTGTGTTTTGATTTTGGATTTTTACTCAAAAAAGGGCATAAGTATAGCTGTAACAAATGGTTGAATTTGTTAGTATCGATAGTTTATTTTCGAAATGCGATTTGTGATTTTAGTACAAAATGCAGTATGTTTTTATTTTTTTAGAAATCTTCTTTCCGAAGATTGAGCGTAATTTTACCGCAGGCCTTATGGTAAAATTTTTATTTTTTCCTAGAACAAATTTAGTTCTCAAGGCTGCTTTTTCCAATTTTTCAGAAGGGCAAAAGCTGTAGTTTCAGTCTTTTAAGCTTTGGCTTCCAAAGAAAGACCTTCGCTGATAATAGTATAAATAGTGCGTTCAGTTAAGAACAAACTGTCTGAAAGTTCGGCAACTACGACTTTCATTTGTTTGGCTTGATTTGTATTAATGTAATTTAAAACATAATCTCTCCTTTTTTCTAATAATGTTCTGCTTCTTTTCATGATATGAGGTTTATGAGATGATAAAATTTGTTTAGGTTTTGTTTTTGGTTGTTTGGTTTAGATTAAGGAGCGATGTCTAGATTTATATTTCCTTCCACTTGATTTGTGTTTATGCCGATTATTCCAGAAGTCAGGTTGTATCCAAGTTTTTCTAGTTCTGTATTGCTCATGCCATTGTTGAAGAGAATGTATTTCTTTTTTAACGCATTTTCGATCAGGGTTGTTTTGTACGTCATTTCCTAAATAAAATAATCGTTTTTTGGCCAATACACTTCTTGGTTGCAATATTGTTTTTCTTTTACTTTAAAAGTTGAATTGGTGTCTATAAAAGCGTTACTGTTGTCTCCAGACAAAATGGCTTTATCTATGCGAGAAGCAATTTCGAACGCTTCTTCGTAGTTCAGTATCGAAACATTTCCTACCGGAAGAACAATCGAAAGAGAGAAAGATACATCTGCCTTGTAATTTTTTTCTGAGGACGTTTCCCAGTTTACAGCATCGTACTTAAACATTATTATAGGAGTTTCTATCGCGGTTTTAAAAACGGCATCGCTGTAAAGCTGTACTTTTGGCGCAATCGAAACAAGTTCTGTTTCTATTGCATTTTTTTCCTGGTTATAAAATTCTTTTAAAATCATATGTTGGATTATTTTTAAGCAAATATAAAACATATGTTTGATTATTGCAAACATATTACATATAAAAACGCAGTAATTTCAGTAATATGATTTAAGTATCTGAGCCTGAATCTGTATGATATTTCATAGAAAATGGATTCTTTAAGTGTTGAAAATCAATGATTTTTAAAATAAATCAAGAACAGATGTTGTTATTTCCCATATATTACGTAGCTTTGCAACATATACTTGAAGTTTTGCTTTAAGTAAAACATATTACATAAAAATCGAAACCGAGTTGCAACATGGAAATACACGATAAAATAAAACGCATTATAGACGAAATGAAGTTAAACAATAACTCATTTGCCAAACTAATAGGAGTTACAAGCACAACGATAGATAGTATTACTATTGGAAGATTACAATCTGATGGTGAAAGAAAAAGAACCAAACCAGGTTTTGATCTCCTTCAAAGTATTATTACACATGCTAAGGTTAATCCGGACTATTTTTTTGGAGATAGTGCAGATATTTTCATCAATAAGTCAAACAATGCTGTTAGTCTGCATATACCTAAAATTATAACGGTAAACGAAGAAGGAGATGAAAACATTAACTTTGTTGGAGTAAAGGCCCGCGCCGGTTACCTTGACGGTTATGCTGATCCGGAATATATGGAAAGCCTTCCTTCTTTTAGTATGCCGATGCTGAAAAACGGTACTTATAGATGTTTTGAAATTAAAGGAAACTCGATGTCCACAACAATTCACGACGGAGATTATCTTTTCGGGAAATATGTTGACAATTTTGATGACATTCTCGACGGAAGAATTTATGTAATTGTCAGCAAAAATGATGGAGTAGTAGTAAAAAGGGTTTTAAACAGAATTAGAGAAAGCGGAAAATTAATCCTGAAATCAGATAACCGCGACGGAAATTACCCAATGTATTCTATTTATGCCGAAGATATTCTAGAGGTTTGGTACGCGAGCATGTATGCCTCTAGACAAATGCCCGATCCGGTTAATATTTATGAAAAGATTCACGATCTAGAAAGTAAATTCTATGAAATGGAAGAGACATTGAGAAAGAAATTGAATTAAGTAATTAAAGTTGATTCCAAAAAAAAAAGAGAAAGTCTTATTGTTTAAGGCTTTCTCTTTTTTTGTTTGCATTGTTTTGACCTTTGTCTTTTGTTTGGTTTTGCAGCAACATTATTTCAGATTTATAGTGTTATCTTTTTAGGGGCGCTTTTACCAAAAACATTTAAAGGTAAATTAGCTGTAACTCTTTTAAATCAATCAAAGAAGACCATTTTATTGGTCTTTTTTTATGCGAAAAAATATAGTAGTCATAAAAAAATGACTGCTTGTGAGACACGATTTATTAATTGATTTTTGTTTGCTGTAAATCAAACCAGTTTATAACTTAAATCTTTTTTCATGAAAAAAAAATTAACCGAACTAACTACAGCAGAATTAGATAGAAGAAAAAAACTGCTTACCGGAATTTTAATCGGCACTGCTGTTTTATGGCTGTTTTTAATTGGAGCCGTATTTTTTCTTTTAGTCAGCAAATCAAAAAGTCTGGTTGCTGGATTTGTTCCAATTCTAGTTTTGCCGGTGGTATTGATGCCGCTTTTTATTTATTGGAATCAGTTGAGCGCTGAAATCAAATCCAGAAAAAACGGTTAAAACGGCTGGATTATGACTATCGAATACTGCTTAAACTGCGAGCAAAAAGTTTCTGGAAATTTCTGTTCAAACTGCGGACAGAGTACTCATACGCATCGTTATTCTCTACACCATTTTTTTGTGCATGATTTTATACACGGAATTTTTCATTTTGACAACGGTTTTTTCTATACCATAAAAGAGCTTTTTACAAGGCCCGGCCATAGCATAAGAGAGTTTATTCAAGGAAAAAGAGTAAAGCATTTTAATTTTTTTGCAATGGTAATCATCCTGCTGGCCCTAAACTATTTTCTATCAAAATGGACAAAAACTGAACTGACCGATGTGTTTAATAAAGAAAGCGTTTCGGGGCTTTCTAAAGTTATAAAAGGCTATTCTAAGCTGGCAACTTTTCTCATAATTCCGATTAATGCTTTACTCAGTTTTTTCATTTTTAGAAAAAGCAGACAGAATTACACCGAAAATCTGGTGCTCAATATCTATTTGCTGGCAGGAATCATTAGTTTTCGGGCAATTCTCTATCTGACTATGATTGTCACAAACGATGTTGAGGTGATCAGGGCCACAAATCTGGTAGTTGTCTTTTTAATTTTTGCTTATACAGCAATTTTCTTTTACCAGTATTTTTCGGCTTACAGTTCTAATCGTATCAATCTGGTGTTGAGGGTTCTGCTGATTTCTGTTTTGTTTATTATTACCAAACAAGGAATCAATAATCTGATTAACGAAATCGGAATTAAATACCTGCATTAACCGAGAAGAAAATCAGAAAAGAATTTATTCCAGCAAAACAGCTTCGTTAGATTTTGACTAATTTTAGCCCCCAAGTAAACATGCCCAAATCTAACAACCTTATGAAAACTACTTTTAAAATTGTATTACTGTGTTTTTTGGTTTTCTCTTGTAAAGAAACGCCAACGAATCTGAATCAAAAAACAACTAAAAAAGTTGCGGTTGCACAAAAACAAAACTTAGCAGATGTTCAACCCGTAAGTCAAGATTCTGACAGAGATTTTAGAATAAAATTCCCCGATTTGACACTTATCCTGAAAGATATTGATATGAGCTGTCGGGAAGAATACAATGAAATAGATAAAAGCTACGAAACCACACAAGATACTATTTTCTTTGACCTTTTTGCTGGTGATTGGATGAACGAAAAATCGTTTAAAATTGAACAACCTCAAGTTGCCGAAATAGAATTTTATGGAAGGTATGAAATGAGGATAGGAATAAATACAGAACGAGAAATAGAAGTTCCTTTTTGTGTTTTGGAAGATTGGAAGAAATACACTTCAGAATGGGTAAAAATTGACGTTGATCAGGATGACTTAAGATTCCCGATTACAGATATAGTAGAAAATCATTCTAAAATGCCTAAGAATCCGATAGCTTATACTCTTGACGAATTAAAAGCCGCCGTAAACAAACATTGTGGAGCTGATTGGTATGATGAAATTAAAAACGTCGAATCTGTTGATAAATTGCCGGTTGATTTTTTTGAATATCGATACATTTATAAAATAAAGACAAGAAACATCAAAACCAATAAAGTAATCGAAAAATACCTTGTTTTTTATACTCCGACAAGCTGTTAAGAATTCATTCTAAACAAAAAAGCTTCAGATTTTCTCTGAAGCTTTTTTGTTTGTTTTATATTGATAATTAGAAATTAGTGTTTACCTTTTTAGAACGATCTGCAATGTGCGAAATCAACCAAGTAACTTGTCCTTCTTTTACAAAATAAACTTTCTTTGAAGCTAAATTCGGAATGCTTTCTAACAGCGAAACCAAGATGTTATTTGCCGAAATTAGATATTTCTGATCGTAAGTGCTCAAAACTCTAGCGGCTTCTTTATTGTTTTTGGCCAGCGAATTGTACTTGCTGAAATTGTTTTTCAGAATCGCATCGTAATTGATGACGTCTTCTAAGGTTAAGGTCACGTAATGTTCTTTTACATTTTCGTTATAATACAAAGTCGCAAAAGCCCAAACAGCTCCTCCAGATAAATAGATTTTGTCTTTTTTCTGTAAAAGCGGATTAGAATCCAGCATTTCCTTAATCTTTTTACGAAGGATTTCGTTGTAATTAAAAGACTTTTCCTGAAAGGTCGACATATCATTAATCTGGCTCTGGTTTACAACTGTTTTTTGTACTGCATCTGTAAGCGTCATAGTACCAAAATCAAGTTCTAGCGGAATGAATTCAAGCTTGTTGTCTGGCTCATCGATATAACCGCCTTTTGTAGTTTGTGCTCCGATATCAAGCAAAAGGGCACTAGCATAATCAACCGGCGGAATAGCACCTTTTACTAATGTTTTCGCTTCTTCGTCAACATTCATAACTTCAAAGCTTTTGTTGGTAAGCGTCGTTATTCTGTTTTTCAGGGCATCAATATTTCGTGCAGACGCAAAAACAGGAGCGGCAACGATAATAATATTTTCTTCTAGAATCTTGAATTCTTCTCTAATTCTCTTCAGCTGATCAACAACTACAGCACTAATTTTGTTGATGTCTTCCTGAGGAAGCTCACCTTTTGCGGCTATGTGTTCGGCAAAATTTACTCTGTCTGTAGCAAAAGATAGAATTTTGTAATCGGCTTTTTTGATATTATTCACCTCTAAAACCGAAATTTTAATGGCTCTACGCCCGATTTCGATTCCGGCATAAACATTTTTTTGAGAAAAGGAATTAATAGAAAAAATTAAATTTAAAAGAATAAAAATTAGAACTTGGGGTTTGTTTTTTTTAAGCATTATTTTTAATTGTGGTATTAATAAAATTTGATACGCCTTAAAACGGTCATTATCAATTTAAAGTATGTGAAGTGAAAAATTAATTTGAGGTTGCAAATTTATAAAAACAGATACGAATATGAAATCTGAGACCAGTAAAATCGGGTTATCAAATCATTAAATCGCTTGTGAAAAATAGATTTGTTTTCTTTGCGGTTTGTCGGAAATAATGAAATTTAACATGCCTCCTAAATTATATTAAACAAATGAATAAAAGGATTGTAATACTTCTAGTGTTTTGTGTTGTAGGCTGTAATAATGAGAAAACAACACTTTCTGAAAAAATTAATAAAAAAACTTCAGAAAAGTTCGATTTAGTGCTAAAGGGAATCGGAAGGAAAATAGGTTTTTAAAAGTTTCAAAGTTGTTTCGTAAACGGGCTTTTGTCTTGTTTCGGCCAGCAGCAAAGCCAAAAAGCTCATGATTAAGATGTCTTTTGGTCCGTTTTGTGCGGCAATAATAAAATCTTCAATCGAATTTTGAAATTTTGCTGTCTTAATAATTTCGGGTTTCAGTACATACTGCTCTACAAACGACAGGTAATGCACAACGCGTTCTTCGTTTACCGTTAAAAGATATTTTTTGTAGCGTCGTTTAAAACTTTTTATTCGAGACAAAGCCAATTCGATGTTTTCCTGTTGTACATTCAATAATATTTCGACCAGACATTTTTTTATGGTCCAATCCAGACTCATTTTTTTTTCATACCAGCTATCTGTATGGTTCAGTTTTGCCATTTCTTTTGCAGCATTGCGCACGGCATTTTGCTGAATGTAAAAAACAATCAGCATAAGACGAATGTCATTGTGGTCTCCTGGATCTGTTTTTTTATTTGAGCTTAAAGTTTTTTCGGCGATTTCTATTGCTTTTTGAGGATTTCCAAGATAATTTTCATTAAAAGCCAACAGTAAAAAATACCTCAAACAGAAACGCTGATAGTATTTTCCAGATTGTTTCTGCATTTCCGAAAACATCGAATGTAAATAGGATAACGACTCGGCAAACGCTCCATTCCTAAAATAAAAATTGGCTATAAAATAAAGTATGTAAATGTGGTAATATAAATGTTTATCTCTTAACTCTGTTTTTTTGCTTATAAACCTATAGCTTTTAACCACAAAAGGTTGTATAAGCGAATAATTGTTGTTTATAGAAGCATATTCATTGGCGATAAACAGTATTTGATAGAGCGATTTAAAGGTTAAACCCTGTTTTAGTGATATTCCGTAAGTTTCAATAGTATTTTTTATAAGTGCCTGAAAATCGACTATACGTCCTTCATGATAGATAGCAGCCAGTTCGCGACGCAGTACTGCATAGCCGAGATTGAGCTGTTCTTCGTATTCCAGCTTTTTTTTATTGGCTTTGAATTTCTGAATTGTTTTTTCAATAGGCTGCGACAGATTAAAATGTGCGAACTGCAATTGGGTGCGGTAGATTTCGTTGAGAAGACTAAAATGCTCAATTCCGATTGCGATTTCTTCGGCTTTTGCCAAGCATTTAAAAGCGGTCTTTTCAAGTTTATGTTCAAAAAACAAACGGCTTACTACAATTAGACGCAATATTGCATTTTCTTGAGAAGTATCATTTTCAAAACTTCGATTAGCCATGAACTCAATCATGTTATCGTACAGTCTTTTTCTAAGAGCATGATACGCATCTGCACTTTTTTTGTCTTTATAATTCTTTTCTTTAAACTTTATATCGTCAGTTTTTAAAGAATTGAATAATTGTATATTGCTGGTATCTTTACGTTTGTTTTTTTTGGATAAATACTGTACGAATGCCCTTTTTTCGTTTTCATTCATTATATCCGATAGCTCTTCAAGTGCATTCATAAGGATTTTTTTGAAGTGTAAAAATAGTAAAATGAATTTTTATATCGTCAGTTTTTTAGATAAATTGATTTTTCCAGCTCCTGTATCAGCCTGATATTTGCCTCATAATTCTAAAACATAAAAAATTATGGAACCGCTAAAACCAAATGAATCAAACAACAATTCAGAATCAAAAAATGCAAGATTTACCAATGCATATCCTCTAAAACCGAGTGCCGCTTTCGTTGGCGCATCTTGGATGACATTAATTATCGGAATGACTTCGTACTGTATCGGTCTTTACAATTCTGATATGGCCTATAATGAAAAAGGGTATTATTTTACAATTCTCCTTTTCGGATTATTCTCTGTCATATCTGTACAAAAAAGTGTTCGAGACAGGCTAGAAGGCATACCCGTAACCGATTTGTATTACAGCATAAGCTGGTTCAGCACAATAGCTTCTGTAGCACTGCTGATAATTGGTCTTTGGAATGCCGATTTGCTCTTAAGCGAAAAAGGCTTTTTCGGAATGTCGTTTGTACTAGGATTGTTTTCTGCTCTGGCTGTACAAAAAAATACCCGAGACCTCAAACAATTTGAATCTGCTGTATAACTCTTTAGCGGGCCTCATTACTGTCGCAAATTGCGCAGTTTTGAGGTTTTTTCAACTTTAATCCGAATGATTATGAAATCGAAATACAAATCGTTTATTTACACTATTGGTGTGCTGTTTTTTGCAACTGGCGTTTTGAATATGAGTAGCTGGATGTATATATGTACAAAGCACACTGATTTTGAAGAAACCAAGAAGGCTTATCTCGGTCTTTTTCCCGAATTTCTACAGAATGCTTTTTTGTTAACTGCCATCACTATATTGCTGTTTGCAATAGCTGCATTCATTTTTTACAAATCTAAAAATGCGGGATATTTAAAAAAGACGTCACAAATTTTGATGGTATTCTCTTCAATTTTGTGCGGATGGAATATTTTTTCTTTGATGTAAAATCAAGAAAAGCTTCAGAGAAATCCGAAGCTTTTCTTTTTTAGAAATCCAATTGTCACTCAAATCCGTTTCCGAAACGGTAGTTCAAAACGAGACCGAAAGTATCGGGAAGCACGATTTTTTCCATTGATTTGCTGTAGGTAAAAATCAATCTCGAATTTCTGCCCATATGAAAACCAGCCAATAGGTTTAAATGATTTGAGGTTCGGTAGCCTCCGCCAAGCTCGATTTTATTCTTGTAGTTGATCAAGAGATTCAAATCTGCCTGAAATGGAGCTCCTTCAATATATTTTGCCATAAAACTCGGCGTAATTACGATATCTTCAAACCTATCTGTAAAAAGTCTATAACCAAAATAACCATAATAGACATTTTTTAAATTGGTATTGTTTTTATTGTTAAAGGTGCTGCTCAAGACATTTGGTGCAGACAAACCCAAATAAATACGATTTCGGCTGTACAAAAAACCGATTCCGAGAGTTGGGGTAAAGCTGTCTATGTTTTCCTGAAATTCTGGGTCATTATCTATTCCGAGCTTGGTGAGGTTTTCATTATAAAGCTGCGCTCCAGCTGTTATTCCAAACGAAACAACATTTGGATTGTACGACCACCATCTTCCTTGATTGTAATCGTCAAAAAAAATCTTATACGAATACGAAGCAAAAAAGTTAGTCGTATAGGTTACGCCAATCTGGTTATGCGCGATACCGCCAGCCAATCCCATTTTTTCGGAATTGCTTGGGGTATTAAAAGTAAAATCTGCGTTTCTCGGACTTCCTTCAACCGAATTAAAATATCCGTTTGCGGTTAGAACAAGATCACCATTTTCGTAATAGCCAGCATGAGCCGGATTTATTAGTACAGTATTGTAATTATAACTCGAGAAAACAGGCGTCTGCTGCGCTGAAATGTTGTCTGAGAACAAAGCAGCACTAATCAGTATAAAAACTGCATTTATTTTATTTGTCATGAATTAACGTTTTAAAACTACGTATCCTTTTAGTTTCTTGAAATGATGAGGTTTGTCGACATTGATTTCGAAGAAATAAGTTCCTTCTGGCAATTCATCGGCACCAAGGTTTCGTTTTCTGTTGGCTATACCAGTAAAAACATTTGTAGTATTGTTGTAGCCTTTTGTCTGAAAAACCAAATCTCCCCAGCTGTTGTAAATAGAAACTACGTTTTCAGGATGCTTTTCTATTCCGTCAATATTCCAAAAGTCATTAATGCCATCGTTGTTAGGAGAAAAACCATATTTCGTTTTATCCTCATCGTCTGTCGGAACTACGTTTATCGTAACAGAATCTTCTGCCTCGCAACCATTTTTGTTTTTAAAACGAACGGTATAAGTAGTGGTTTCCAGAGGCGTAACGGTTGGGTTAAATACCAGATTGTTATTCATATAGATTGAAGGTTTCCATTCAAAAGTTCCGCTGCTCGTTGCAATTCCCAATAAATCTACAGATTGGCCTTTTTCGATTTGCAAATCATCTCCAGCGTCGACAAGAACTATTTCAGCATTCACTAAAAAACGGCACGATGCGGTATTGTTGCTTTTGTCCGACGCTTTGATTTCTACAGTCATTCCGTCAACAAAAGCACTTCCCGCAACAGGATGCTGCGTAATTGTCGGATTCAGATCCTTGTTGTCTGTTACGGTCACCAGTTTGGTGTAATCCGGAATCGTCTTGGTGGAGCAATCCAGATTTTGGTCGCTCAGGCAAGTGATTTTTGGCGCTTCGGCATCGGGAACGATGTTCTGATTTATTTTGAATGAACAGCTTTCGGTATTTCCCGATGCGTCTTTTGCCGTGATAGCAACGGTCATTCCGTCCGTAAAGGCAGTTCCTGGAGCTGGATTTTGCGTTACGGATGGCGATGCATCGCAGTTGTCGGAAACAGTCACCAGTTTTGTGTAATCGGGCAAAACGGCTCCAGAAGATAGAGTCTGATTTCCGATGCAGGTGATTACCGGTTTTGCAGCATCCGTGGAAGCGTTGATTTTAAAACTGCATTCGGCGCTGTTGCCTGATGCGTCTTTGGCGGTAATGGTTACAGTCATTCCGTCAACAAAAGCACTTCCTGCTGCAGGATGCTGCATAATTGTCGGATTCAGATCCTTGTTGTCTGTTACGGTCACCAGTCTGGTGTAATCCGGAATCGTCTTGGTGGAGCAATCCAGATTTTGGTCGCTCAGGCAAGTGATTTTTGGCGCTTCGGCATCGGGAACGATGTTCTGATTTATTTTGAACGAACAGCTTTCGGTATTTCCCGATGCGTCTTTTACTGTGATCGCAACGGTCATTCCATTCGTAAAGGCAGTTCCCGCAGCAGGATTTTGCGTTACGATTGGCGATGCATCGCAGTTGTCGGAAACAGTCACCAGTTTTGTATAATCGGGCAAAACGGCTCCAGACGATAAGGTCTGATTTCCGATGCAGGTGATTACCGGTTTTGCAGCATCCGCGGAAGCGTTGATTTTAAAACTGCATTCGGCGCTGTTGCCTGATGCGTCTTTGGCGGTGATCGTAACGGTCATTCCGTCAACAAAAGCACTTCCCGCAACAGGATGCTGCGTAATTGTCGGATTCAGATCCTTGTTGTCTGTTACGGTCACCAGTTTGGTGTAATCCGGAATTGTCTTGGTGGAGCAATCCAGATTTTGGTCGTTCAGGCAGGTGATTTTCGGGGCTTCGGTATCGGGAACGATGTTCTGATTTATTTTGAACGAACAGCTTTCGGTATTTCCAGATGCGTCTTTTGCCGTGATCGTAACGGTCATTCCGTCCGTAAAGGCAGTTCCCGGAGCAGGATGCTGCGTTATAATCGGCGATGCGTCGCAGTTGTCGGAAACAGTCACCAGTTTTGTATAATCGGGCAAAACGGCTCCAGAAGATAGAGTCTGATTTCCGATGCAGGTGATTACCGGTTTTGCAGCATCCGCGGAAGCGTTGATTTTAAAACTGCATTCGGCGCTGTTGCCTGATGCGTCTTTGGCGGTGATCGTAACGGTCATTCCGTCAACAAAAGCACTTCCCGCAACAGGATGCTGCGTAATTGTCGGATTCAGATCCTTGTTGTCTGTTACGGTCACCAGTTTGGTGTAATCCGGAATCGTCTTGGTGGAGCAATCCAGATTTTGGTCGTTCAGGCAAGTGATTTTTGGCGCTTCGGTATCGGGAACAATGTTCTGATTTATTTTGAACGAACAGCTTTCGGTATTTCCCGATGCGTCTTTTGCCGTGATCGTAACGGTCATTCCGTCCGTAAAGGCAGTTCCCGGAGCAGGATGCTGCGTTATAATCGGCGATGCGTCGCAGTTGTCGGAAACAGTCACCAGTTTTGTATAATCGGGCAAAACGGCTCCAGAAGATAGAGTCTGATTTCCGATGCAGGTGATTACCGGTTTTGCAGCATCCGCGGAAGCGTTGATTTTAAAACTGCATTCGGCGCTGTTGCCTGATGCGTCTTTGGCGGTGATCGTAACGGTCATTCCGTCAACAAAAGCACTTCCCGCAACAGGATGCTGCGTAATTGTCGGATTCAGATCCTTGTTGTCTGTTACGGTCACCAGTTTGGTGTAATCCGGAATTGTCTTGGTGGAGCAATCCAGATTTTGGTCGCTCAGACAAGTGATTTTTGGCGCTTCGGTATCTGCATTGGATACTATTTTGAATTCGCAAGTTTGCGTGTTTCCGCTTGCGTCTACAGCAGTGATTTTTACCTGCTGTTCGGTGCCAGAAAAGATTGTTCCTGGCTCGGGAATTTGCGTAATAACAGGATTGGCGTCACAATTGTCAGTTACTGAAACTGTTTTTGTATAATCTGGTATTGGGCTTCCAGAGGCGAGAACTGCATTTGAAGGGCAGTCCTTAAATACTGGTTTTTCTTTATCGCTTGCGTTTCTTCCGAAAACTATGTAAGCTTCACCCGGATTTGTATTTACTTTGAAATTCGAGTGCGATGAATCAAATCCTCTTCCCATAATGATATCGGCTAATCCGTCATTGTTAACATCTCCGGCATAAGCAATATCGGTTTTCCCACCATAGCCTACGGCAACTTCCAATGCTTTTTCAGAACCAAGCGTTGCTGGCCATTCTTTTTTTCCAGTAAATACCAGTATCGTATTAAATGAACTGAGAAAAGCAAAATCATCAATTCCATCGCCATTAAAATCTCCTACATTTGTAAATTTTCCGTCACTCATATAGCTGATTTTAAAACCATTTTTTCCGTCAAGATTGTTTAAATCGACTGTAGAAGTAAATGACGATCGTCCGAATAGAACGTATTCATTGCTAATTGCAATATCTTGAAATCCGTCGCCATTAATGTCTCCCGCATTTCTTATTGGAGTGTAAGTATTTAGAGTAGTAACAGAATCTTCTAATAAAAACCCGTTGGTTCCATTTAGCATATTGATGCTCAAATTTGCGGGAAAATTAGAAGAACGGCCAAAAATTACATACTTGTATTTTTGTTCAGAACTATTATAACTGTTAAGGGCAAAATCGGCAATACCGTCTCCGTTTACATCTCCGAGTCCGAATACTTTTCCTCCTAATTTTCCAATGCCTGTACTGCCGGAAATAGTGAATCCATTAGTTCCATTTAAATCGCCTATTTTTAGTAGAGGGGCAAAACCGTTACGTTTTCCATAAACTACATAACATTCTCCATTTTCTACATCTGGCCTAGATCGCATAATGGCAATATCATCTATTCCGTCTCCATTTATGTCTTTCAAAGACGAAATGCCTCCTCCTAATCCTGTATTTCTTGATTTTCCGGAAATAGCAAAACCATTTGTTCCATTTAAACTAGAAATATTAAGATTTGGGCTAAAACCTGATTTCTTTCCAAAAATTACAAAGACATAACCAGCATAAGTGTTGTCAGGAGAATCCCGTTGATGATCGCTTATCATAAAATCATCTATACCGTCTCCATTGATATCGCCAGCCGTGCTGACATTGTATCCAAAAGGCGAGTGCCTAGTGTCTGATTTGTCATCTCTTACTGCAAAGCCGTTGGTTCCATCCAGTAATCCTAAATCGATATGTGGAGGAAATCCTGACGATTTTCCAAATACAACATACGCAGCACCAGCAATCGCTCTGTATTTTTTAGCATTTCCGTACATGGTGCTGTAGCCACCAAGTGCTCCGATTATAAAATCTGAAATCCCGTCACCGTTTATATCTCCAGCATTGTTGACACTAAAACCAGCTTCTCTTGTAAGCTGTTCGCCATAAATTTTAAAACCTTGTGCCCCGTTAAAATTAGCGACCGCAATTTGCGTGGCATTACAATTTACCGATTGGGAATCTTTTTTCAGTTTTACAGTAAACGAACATGAGCTTGATGCTCCTGAATTATCTGTTGCTGTAATGGTAACCTTTGTATCTGCAGTAAAAAGAGTTCCGTGCGGAGGGTCTTGAGTAAAAATTAAATCAAGATCGTCGGTATAATCATCTGTTACATCAGTCAGAAACGATACATAGTTTGGCAGTCTAGAGCCTGCAAATAATTCCTCATTTGTTGGACAAGATAGTACTGGCGGTAAGGTAGTTCCTGATAAGATTATTTTGAATGAACAAGTCGATGAATTGCCAGATTGGTCTCTTGCCGTAATGGTAACCGTTTCACCATCGGCTGCCGCGGTTCCCGCCACAGGAGTTTGTGTTATTACGGGTGCAGGGTCGCAGTTGTCTGTTACAGTAACCATCGAAACGTAATTGGGTAAAACACTGCCAGGGCTGAGGTTCTGGTTTCCGATACAGGAAATGACTGGCTTCACCGTATCAGGATTTCGATATACTGTAAAAGACTGTGAGTAAGTGTTTCCAGAAGCATCTTTTATCGTAAGGGTCACAGCCATCTCTGGTACAAATGGAGAACCAGGTGCGGGAGTCTGTACAATAGATGGATTAGGATCGCATGATTCGGTTATAATTACTACTTTAGAATAATCAGGCAACATATCGCCACATGATAAATATTGGGAGTTCATATAACTAAAATAAGGACTTGTTGTGTCTGGATTTACCTTTACTGGAATAGTAAGTGATGATTTGTTTCCGCTGTCATCTATAGCAGTTAAAGTGACATTTACAGTTCCTGCCTTCACAATAGTTCCGGGTTCGGGAGTTTGTGTGATTTTTATATCTGAGCTGCATTTGTCTACGGCAATTGCAGCAGGGCCATAAAACGGTAGCGTGGCACCACAATCCAATGTATGTTGGTAGGTAGGATTTGATAAGTAAAATTCAGGTGCTACGGTATCAGGCGCGAATGTTATATTAAAATTGCATGTCGAACTGTTTCCAGAAGCATCTGTTGCAGTAACTGTTACTGGCATACCCGCTGTCAAAGCAGTAAATGCGTTTGGTGTCTGCGTTATTTTTGGCCTTGGGTCACAATTGTCTTTTATCTTTAAGATAGAACTGAAATCAGGCAAATACTTGCTTTCGCATGGTATGGTAACAGTAGAAGAGCATTCGATGACAGGAGGGACAGTGTCACTTCCGTAATTTACCTTAAAATAACAGGCCGGAGTGCTGTTTCCTGAAGCATCTCTTGCCGAAATCCATACTTCCATTCCGGGCACAAAAGGGCTTCCGGGAGCAGGTACCTGCTGAATTTCTGGCGAGGGATCACAATCATCTTTTGCATTAAACAAAGGCCCGTAATCGGGAAGAAGATTGCCGCAAGATAAAATTTGATCTCCGATACAGGTGTATGTTGGCGCCCTCACATCACGTCTTCCATCGATTACCACACTGCACGAAATGCTGTTGCCTGATGAATCGGTAGAAGTAAGTACCACTGTCATTCCAGGTGTAAATGGCGTTCCGGGTGCAGGACTTTGTGTTACTTTCGGATTCAAATCGCATCCTGTGTTGTATAAAAGGGAGGTGTAATCTTTTAAAAGACCACATTCCTGATTTTGATTGGCAGGACAAGTCGAATTTACAATTATGCTGCAGGTAGAGGTGTTGCCTGAAGGATCTGATGCTGCAAATACAACCGTCATTCCAGGTGTAAATTGCGTTCCTGCGGCCGGACTTTGTATTATTTTTACAGTGCTATCACAGTTGTCTGTAGCTCTAACCAAATAAGTGAAATCTTTTAACGAACTGCAATTTTGAGTTTGATTTCCAGGGCAGGATGTTATTACAGGAGGTGTTACATCATTTAAGGCATTTACAACAAAAGTGCAGGTCGTTCGGTTGTAATCTTTATCGGTGGCAGTCAGCTGGATGCTCATGCCGCTTCTAAAAGAGGTTCCCGGTAAAGGATTTTGGGTGATGGTAACAGCTCCTCCACAATCATCTGATGCCGAAGCAAGTTTAGTATAATCTGGAAGTGTAGAACCGCAAGCCAAAGTCTGATTTGGGAGACAATTTAAAACAGGAGGAACATTATCAAATGCCTGCCTCACATTAAAACTGCAACTATTGGTGTTTCCAGATGGATCTGTAGCAGTCATGGTTACGAGCATATTATCGACAAATGCACTTCCGGGTGGAGGCGATTGTGAAATTGTAACCAGCCCTCCACAATTGTCAGAAGCAGTAACAGTAGCTCTATAATCGGGAAGGGCAGCGCCACAGGGCACTCTATCCGGAAAAGAATTACAACGTATTTCTGGTTTCGTAGTATCAGGTTTGTCTAATCTTACGACAAAATCGCAGGAAGATTTGTTTCCGGCCATATCCATATATTCAATATGCACCGGAATGCCATCATAAAACAATGTTCCTGCTGGAGGTGTCATGGTATGGGTGATATAGGCATCTTCGGTGCAGTTATCGCTCATATTGAGCATGCTCAAAGTAGGATAGTATGGCAGTTTTGAACCGCAGCTTAAACGTGCATTTGTCGGGCAGGTAAACGTCGGAGGCTGCACATCAGGAACCGTAGACCTAATCGTGATTTCGCATTCACTTTTATTTCCCGATGGATCAGTAGCCGTAAAAACCACTTTCATTCCGTCGTAGAAATCAGAATTTCTGCCGGGAGTCTGTGTGATTATAATTTCTCCTCCGCTATTGTCCCTAACCGTCAGTAAGTGAAAATAATTGTCAATTTTGCCGCCACAGGGAACTTTTTGGTCAGGAGGACAAATGATAGTGGGCGGTTCTGTATCTGCAGCTTTTTTAGCCGTTTTTGCAGAAGTATTCGAAACAGCATTAAGCGAATTGTCTGAAGGAACAGACGCAATTACAGAGGTATCGGTTGTTTTTTTTTCGGGGCTTCTTTGCTGGCTGTGCAAACTGCTTAAGCCCGATAGCAATATAAAAATGATGTGAAACCATTTTTTTGGTAGCGTAATTTTTAAATTTCCCATTACAGTCTATATGTTTTGAAGCAAAAATAGATTGTGAAGAAATTTCAAACATCACTATAAATAATGATTTAGCTGTAGCCTTGCATTGAAGTAAAAAGATGAAATAAGCACAAATTAAAAAAGCTCCAGATTTCTCTGAAGCTTTGTGTTTGTAGTCCGTGGGGGAATCGAACCCCCCTTACCAGGATGAAAACCTGGCGTCCTAACCGATAGACGAACGGACCTGCTTTGCTATTGCGGGTGCAAAAGTGCAATTATTTTTGGAATGTGCAAAAGAATTCAGGAAAAAGTTTTCTGGAATTTCTTATCAAGGAGCATTTTTATTGATGAGTTTTACCAAATAAAATTAATTAAGAAACACGTATTTGTTTGATTAATAAATGTTTGTTTGAATCGAAAAGAATGCGAAAAAGGACGTTTTATTTGAATAATAAATTTTAAGCAAAAGTGAAGTTTTTGATTTTTGAAAGAATATTCTTTTAAGATTTTGTTCTGTTTTGCCTAGATAGTCTCGCCATAAATTTTACTAGTATCAAGAAGGTACAAGTAAGACCGCAAGCCAATCAGTAAATGGCTGTAGTTTTAGATGCGAATAGTTTAATTTTGTGGTTAACCCGTTAGGTGAAATTATTTTTTTTCAATTCTATTAAATCAGCTTAGATATAAAGCTGTCTTAATCTGTTTGAATCTGCGTGAAAAATTTATAAGCAAAAGGATTTCACACAGATTTTAGCAGATCAAATTAGATTTTAATTCTTGAATGAAGCTATTTTATTCTATTTCACCCAACGGGTTTCAAACAGTAAATCGGTTTAAGAAATGTTTTTCAAGAAATTCAAAAGCTTAATTTCTTTTTTGATTATTCTTATCATAAAAAATCCGAAAACCAATAAAAAAATATAACCGCTTAATAGAATGTAAAGATAAAATCCTCTTGAGAAATTGGCTTTAAAAACAGGTAAAAGCAAGGTAAAACCAGCGGTATAAGTCGCATAAATGATGGGAGTGAGGATGTAATGTATTTTTTTTCTCCATTCGTAAAATCGATGTGCCAGTTTGCTGTATTCCATCAAATTAACATCGGTATTTAGGTTCTCTAATTTTTTTGCGCTGATCCATTCAAGGGCGATGCGAACAAGAAGCATTATGATCATAACGCATAATCCAAAACTAAATAATGTTTGTTTATACGCGCCTACCCAAATGTAATAAGAGATTAATATTATTGAGGTTAAACCTAAAATCGCTTTGGTCCAAAAATGGCTACGTTTAATTTTTTTGGTATGTTCCTCTGCTTTTTTGATGATTGCAGCGGCTGTTGGTTTTGTATCAGATTCTTTCTGCTGATTCCAGATATTTTGTAATTCGTCAAATGTTTTCATTTTGTACGCATTGAGTTAAACTTTTTTTGATTCGGTGGATTCTGACACGAAGGGTTTCTTCGGTTATCCCGATTACTTCTGATATTTCCTGATATTCTACGCCGTCTAAAGTCATTAAGATTATCATTTTGTTTGTTTCTTCAAGCTTTTGTATGCATTGATACATCTGTTGAAGCCGCTCGTCTTTTTCGCTCGAATAGTTTTCGGAAACAGCCTGGGGCAAGACATCTGTCCTGATTTCCTTTTTGGAAGATGATTTTCTTAAATAAAGAAGGCAAGTGTTTACGGCAATCCTGTAGATCCAGGTGCTGATGCTCGAGTCATTTCGAAAAGTGTCTAATTTCTCCCAGACTTTGATAAAGATTTCCTGAGCTGCATCAGAAGCCAATTCAGAATCTCCACAAAAATAACCTTTGCACAAACGAAATACTTTATCGTAATGTTTGTTGTATATCTCGTTAAATTGTTCTTTGCTGGCCACTTTATTATAATTCTGATGTAACTTTTTCCATAAACCACTCTGGCTGATCGTACATTACAAAATGTGCTGATTTTGCCGCGTAATGGATTTTTACAGATGGCAGATTTTCGTACTGAGCTTTATAGGTGTTCTGCACCGTATTTAAATCTGGATTTGTTGCGGCTAAAATTACGACTGGAATCTTAATTTTGGCGATTTCTTTTCTCAGGTCTAAGTTAAGCATATCGATGTAACCGTAAACATACGTTTTTCTGTCGGCAATGCTCATCCATTCATTGATTGATTGTTGTTTTTCTTTGTTCAGGCACATAAATGAAGTCGATTGTGAATTCATTGCATTAAAAGACTTTTGGTCCATAGCCAGCATCATTTTGCTCTGCGGATTATCATACGGAATCGTTTCTCCTTTGTAGTTTGGAATCATTAAAGCTGCACTTGCCGGCAAGGCATCAACTAAAATTATTTTTTTGAATAAATCAGTTTCTTCAGACGCCAGCCACAAACTTAAAGTTCCTCCGAGACTATGACCGATTAAGGTCGCGTTTTTCAGCTTTTTAGTTTTTACATAAGAAATGACCTGATTTTTTATAGTAGACAACCAAGGACTTTCAATTGGAGGAACATTTCCAAATCCAGCAAAAGTAAAAATGTGGCATTCATGATTTTTAGAAAGTTCGGCCACCGTTTCGTTCCACACTTCTCCCGTACAGCCAAAACCAGGGAATAACAGGACAGGAGCTCCTTTTCCTTTAACATCTACCTTAAAGGCAGTTTGAGAAAAAACAGCTTGTGAAATGAGAAGGATGAATGCAATAATTAAAATAGATTTCGTTTTCATAAGATTTAATTTTTTAAGGTTTACCTTTTGATACAGTGCTATTGTAATTGTTACCTCAAAAAAGTATATTTTTTGAAATTATTTTTATAAATATTATTTTGTGTCTGATAAACAGTGGTTTAGTGGAGCGAAAAGAAGCCTATTTTTGTTTTCTGAGAATTAAATGAAAGAAACAAATTCACTATTTAGCTTTCATTTTTGGTCGCAGCCTCAAAATAAAGTTCAGGCAAAATTATTTTGATTTCAGAAGTTCCTTCTTTAAGCCAATACAATATGAAATTCACATTTACACTTTTTAATTCATAGTGTCTAGATCTCATTTCGTCAATTTTTTTAAGGAGTAGTTTTGAAAATTTCAAAACAGATTGGCCATTTGAATTTAAGCATTCGTCACCCGTAAAATGTAATTGTTCCCCAGAAGTTAATTGTGAAATTAAATCCTGTCTGTTGATAAAATAGTCTAACCAGATGTCTCTAAAAGTGGCATGTACAGCAATTTTATCGGGAGCGATGTAAGTTTCAAAATCGTTTTTTTGTTCGAGGTTTTCGGCAGTCAAATGATTGAGATAGTCTGCATTTAGATGAATAGTTAGATTACGTTTAGCTCTGGTCATAGCTACGTACAATTGCCGTTTGGCTTCATCTGCAGCAACATTCAAATTCTCCAGCAATAAAAATATCGTATCAAATTCTTTACCTTTTGCTTTGTGAATGGTCGATACAAAAATGGTTTCGCCGTTTTCATTATAGAAATCTTCCAATTTTGATTCCCGGACTAAAACTTCTAAATCAGATTTGTACTTTTTATGAGGATTAGTGGCTTCAAAATCTTTGATGATATTCAGGCAAATCTCCAATTTATTGCTGTTGCGAAAAGTATTGATTAACTCTCGCTTGGCGTGGTCCCAAACCTCGTCGCTTATCGTGAAAACAGTGTCATCTACATCTACTTTATCGAGTAAAAAACGAACTTCAATAAGATTGCATAAACTAAATTCGTCGTTAGATTGTATAATTTTTGCTTTGATGCCGTTTTTTAAAAGTAAGCCTGTAACTTTTACAGCTTCTTCGTTTGTCTTTGTGAGCACACAGGTAGTTCCAGAAAAATCGGTGTTGACTATATCAGTTACCAATGGTGTGATAAGATTATTGCTTTGATACTTAACAACTTTTATTTTTCCGTTATCGGTTTGATTCGCAATGATAGGCGTTTCTTTTAGTCTATGTCTAATTTGCCTAACAAATTCATTCGTAAAGGCAACCAGATTACTTTTACTGCGGTAATTTTCTACCAATTCATGTTTTATAGCCTTGTTATCATAAATAAACTGTTCCAGATATTTAGAACTTGCTCCTCTAAACTCATAAATATTTTGGTCGTCATCTCCCACAGCAATAACCCTCATTTCTTCATTCTGTTCCATCAATGCATTAACAAGAGCAAACTCATCTGCATTCATGTCTTGGGCCTCGTCAATTACCAAAACAGTTTTGGTGATTTTATTAGGCTCGACGTCGCCGTTTTTAATTCTTTCGACAGTAAGCTTCAAAATATCGGTCGATTTTTCTAAGCTGCCGATTTTGCCTAATAGGTCAAAACAGTAAGAATGGAATGTCTTGATTTCAATAAAGTTTGCCGCATTGCCAATTAACTTCAACAAACGCTTTTTGAATTCGGTCGCTGCGCCCCTCGAAAAGGTCAGCATGAGTAATTGTTCGTGTTTGACATCTTCCATTAAAAGAAGCGATGCCAGTTTATGGACTAACACTTTTGTTTTTCCGCTTCCAGGACCTGCTGCCACGACGATATGCTGCGTTTCATTATCATTGATTATCTTCAATTGTGTAGGAGACAATTCTCCAAAAAGCTGTCTGAATTTTGCTGGTGTAATATTTCGCTTAATCTCATTCTGTCTGCTGCCTTTGAAATATTTGTTCAAAAACGATTCATAATTGAGCTGGAAATAATCTTCTACAAACTGAAGCGCATTTCTGTAATCGTTTATCATTCTTTGGGCATATTCGCCTACAATATGGATTTGCTGCACTTTGCTTTCGTAAAATTGGTTAAGCTTTTGATAATCATCTTTAGTATAGCGCTTTTTATTATCTTGTTCGGTGCGCTCAATGGTCAAGGCATTATACACCACAAGAAAACCGCCTTCTATCTTAATGGCTTCAATTCTTGAAAGATAAAACAGCGTATCCTCAATGTCGTAAATGCTAATTTCCTTTTTGAAAAGGCTGAAGCTATTCTCATATGCGTATTTGAGCTCATTTACTGAAAACTCAACCAAAATTTCATCTTTTTCAGTCTGACCTTTTACTGCCTCCGTGGTGGTTTTGTTATAAAAGAATTCAATAATAAACGCAGCGAGTTCATGGCGTTTTTCGAGTTTGTCTTTTAGAAGCTCTTTGCTTTGAAGGCAGAGTACCGCAATATGGTTTCTCGAATACTCCAAGTACTTTCTTTTAATCCAGTTTTTAATAGACCAAAAGTTGATTATCGTTTTTAGTTTATTGGTATTTATACCTTCACAGCCATTTTTTTCAGCTTCTTCATTCAATTCTTTTAAATGAAAATTACTTTCTTCTTCTTTGAAAGCCAGAAGTAAAAAGTTTTCTATTTTGCTATATGCCTCGACTATGGCAAGAGAACGGTTTTTATTGTCTGTATTCTTTATAAATGCAGTCAAATCTTTGGCATCGGCTAAGATGTTTTCTTCACGCAACAAGTTTATCACATTGATGACCTCTTCTTTTACAATCCCCAAATGGTCGCTAATATAATCCACTCTTGATTCGGCCGTTTCGCTATTGTCCTGTTTTCTGCTTTTACTAGAAAAGAGTTTTTTTATGATACGAATGCCTTGCTCTTTTTGGTTCTCCTCAAATTTTTTAGAAGCATTTATTTTGTTAATAGCTTCTTGCGCATTTTCAGACAAAATGCTGTTTGCAAATATCCTCGGCATATTTTGTCCGCGTTTTAGATATCCTGCATCTTCAAGCGCTGCAATTGCAGTAGTTACACGCGTTTCTATTTCTACAACATTATCATCCCAGCCAGCCTTTCGGGCAATTTCTAAAGCAGAATTAGATACTTTAGAACGAAATCTTGTAATGTTTTTTATCGCTTTCCAAACTTGCTGAATTTCTTTAATGGAAAGTTTGGTTTGATTAAGCAGAATAAAGTGTTTGCTGAGGTCTTCTTCGTTAAAAAGCACAAAACAATCTGCTGAGATATTTTCATCTCTTCCTGCGCGCCCGGCTTCTTGCACATAATTTTCAAGTGAATCTGAAATTTCATAATGAATGACCAAACCAACATCTTTTTTGTCTACGCCCATGCCAAATGCAGAAGTAGCCACCATAATTTGTGTTTCGCCGCTTAAAAAAGAATTCTGATTCTCGGTTTTGTCCTGCTTATCCATTTTTCCATGGTAAGGTTTTGCATTAAAACCGTCTTTGACTAATTGTTCAGAAAGTTTGTAAGCTTTGAGCGTTCTGGACACATAAATGATTGTCGGACAATTTTTCTCTTCAATGAGATTCCGTAAAGCCAAATATTTTTCTTCTTCATTTTGTTTTTCATACACTTTATACTGAAGGTTTGTCCTAGAAGCTTTAGACGAAAATACTTCAAGATCCAACGATAACTTACGGTTGAAATAATCTCGTATATCTTCAATCACTTTTTGTTTGGCAGTTGCGGTAAAGCACGAAACAGGTATGCCGTCTTCAAGGTTTTTCTTTTCCTGAATTTGTTTGATGAAATCGCCAATATACAGATAATCCACCCTAAAATCTTGTCCCCATGACGAAAAACAGTGGGCTTCATCAATTACAAAACGAGCTATTTTCCGGCCGAGAATTAGCTTTTCGATAGTCTTTGAACGCAATGATTCTGGAGAGATATAGAGAATAGAAGCAGAGCCGTCTTCAATTCTTTCCAAAGATTTGGCCCTTTCAATTGGGTCTAATAATCCGTTAAGTGTGACAGCTTCTGTTATTCCGTTTTTTTCAAGATTGTCTACTTGGTCTTTCATCAACGACTGAAGCGGAGAAATTACAACGGTCAAACCCTTAGAATTTTCAGCACTCATAAGCGCCGGAACCTGAAATGTAATTGATTTTCCGCCACCCGTTGGGAAAACCGCCAGAACCGATTTGTTGTTTACGGCCGCCTTGACTGCTTTTTCCTGAAGCGGTTCGCCACCATAAGTTCGATAGGAATCAAAACCAAAGAATTTTTTTAGTCCTTTGTGAATGTCCAAAGCCTGATTGCAATAATTACAGCCCGTTATACAGGGTTTACTTCTCAATAACAACATTATGCGCTCTACTTCGGGATAGTTCCTAAGAACCCATGGAGGCGTAATCGAGTGAACTTTTCTATGGACTATAAAAGAATTGATTAATGATAAGCAATAGGCCAATTCTATTGGATGTTCGGTAATTATTTTGGTTAAGTCAGACTGCTCGCAAATTTCTCCTCTGAACTTTTGTTTAATCTTTGCTTCTGCATCAGAATGGGTATTTCTATAATTTACAAACCGAAAAAAAGCTCCAAATTCTTTGGTATGCTGTAAGAGCAGATAAAATATATCTTTAAGCGTTTCCTCAATCTGCCAGAAAGCGGCGACTTCACTATTAAACAAATCTCGTGCTTTAACAGAATCGTTCAACGGATTATTTCTGTGTTCTGTTTGAAGTTTATCATCCTTGAGCAGCGCATGATAAGGATTTGTTGGAAATAATAACGGAGAAAGATACAAAGTATCGATTATGTTGAAAGGACTAATGCCGGCATCGTAGATCGCTTTTCCGATGTATTTTATATCGTGATTCAGAATATTGTGCCCGCAGATGTACTCACTCCCTTTCAAGAACTGGGTAAAATCTGCCACAGAAGTTCTATGGAAATGATTGCCGTTTTCCTTAGTGGCACCTATATCAAGGATTTTGCCTTTTGTAGGCTCGATTTCGGTGTCAATAAATGTAACTAATCGGGTACTATTTTGTTCCTCTATCAGCATTAAATTCAACGAGATTATGGTTTGGTTTGGCTATCTTAACTGTAAATCAATAAATGGTTAATAGCTAGGATGATAATATGCTAATTTAACATTTAATTCTTACAATTTAAAGTGTTTATCAGAAATCAGGTTTTTAGAGGCTTTTAGCATTACAAATCGCATTTATTCGCTTTTAATTCTATTCTTGAAAACATATTTTTCGTGAATAATTAGAAGTGACTCTAAGAAAAACTTTATAATTTAAAAGCGAATTCATATATTGTTCTGCTAAATTAACGATGCTCAAATATCAATTTTAAAAGAGCTGCCTTCAAAACGTAATCCAGCTCATTTTAATGCAAACCCTCTAGCTTATGAAAAATTCATTAATGCTCTTTATAGCATTCTTAGCTTTGACAGCCTGCTCAAAACATCAAGGAAAAAAAAATGTTGCGATTACAGGAATAGATTCCACATTACGACCGGGTGATGATTTTTTCAGATATGTAAATGGCAAATGGTATGATTCGGTATCAATTCCTGCCTCTCAAGCCGGAGTGGGCGCTTATATGTTTATGAATTTCCCGCAACGAATGAAACTGCAAGGAATATTAGACAGTATTTCAAAAAGCAACAATCCCAAAGGAAGTATAGCGCAAAAAGTAGGAGACTTTTATGCATCGGGTATGGACACTGTAACCATTAACAAACGCGGTTACGAGCCTATCAAACCTTTGCTTGCCAAAATTGAAGCAATCAACGATTTGCCTTCTCTAATGGATTTTGTGAGTAATGAAGTAAAAGCAGAAAATTATTCGATTATAGCTTTTGGCGTATCACCGGATCAAAAAAACAGCAGTATGAATATTGCTGAAATCTATCAAACAGGAGTAGGTTTGCCTGACAGGGATTATTATTTCAAATCAGATTCATCGACTGTTGCCATACAGAAAGCGTATAAAAAATACCTGGCATCATTGTTCCAATTAACAGGCAGCAATGCCGATGAAGCAAAAAAGAATGCTGATTTGGTTTACAGTATTGACAAACAAATAGCCGTTTCGCATAAAACCAAGGTCGAACTTCGAGATGTACAGGCAAATTACAATAAAATCGCTGTTACAAATCTCGTAAAAAGACATCCAAATATCGACTGGACTACTTTCTTAAAAAATGTAGGGGCCAAAACCGATTCTATCAATGTTTGCCAGCCTGCCTATTATGATGCTCTCAATAAGCTTTTGAAAACAATTCCGATTAATAATTGGAAAATTTACCTGAAAGCAAATTCTATAGAAAGATATGCGGAATATTTAAGCAAGCCTTTTGCAGATGCTTCATTTGAATATACTAAAGTGCTTTCTGGTCAAGCTGTTCAAAAATCGCGAGGCGAAAAAATGGCAAATGTGATTGACAATTATTTAGGCGAAGCGCTGGGCGAATTGTATGTAAAGAAATATTTTTCTGAAGATGCCAAAAAACGAATGCTGACTCTTGTGAATAATTTGCAGAAAGCTTATGCCAACAGAATTGATAAATTGGAATGGATGAGTCCTGTGACCAAACAAAAAGCCAAAGAAAAATTGTTTGCCATAACCAAGAAAATAGGATATCCGGATAAATGGAGAGATTACAGTAAGGTACAAATTGCTAGAAATACTTATTTTGAGAATGTGGTTTCGGCCTCTAAAGCTGCTTATCAATTTCAATTGGCAAAAGTGGGCAAAGCAGTCGATAGATCAGAATGGTACACTACAGTTCCAACAGTTACGGCCTATAATAATCCTACCGCAAATGAAATTGTTTTTCCTGCGGGAATTTTGCAGCCTCCGTATTTTGATAATAATGCCGATGATGCTCTTAATTATGGCGGTATCGGAATGGTGATAGGCCACGAAATAACGCATACTTTTGATGATCAAGGGGCGCAATATGACAAGGATGGCAACCTGAAAGACTGGTGGACAAAAGAAGATTATGCACAATTTAAGTCGAGAATACAGCAGGTTATCGATTTGTACAGCACCTATACTGTTTTGAATGATTTACACATTAATGGCGCAATGACGGTTGGCGAAAATACAGCCGATATTGCCGGAATCGCTGTTGCCTACGATGCTTTTAAAATGACCCAACAAGGAAAAGGAAATGAAAAAATTGACGGTTTTACCCCGGATCAACGCTTCTTTATTTCAATAGCCAAAATTTGGAGAGTAAAAATGAAAGACGAATTCCTTCGTTTATGGATTAACAATAACCCGCATTCTCCACCAAATTGGCGTGTAAATGGCCCTTTAATGAACACGACGCCATTTTATGATGCCTTTAATGTGAAACCTGGAGATAAAATGTTTTTACCGAAGAAAGATAGGATAACGATTTGGTAGTATAATTTGCCAAAATCTTCCCATGAAAAACTGCGCAACTGTCTAAGATGGACTTTGCGCATTTTTTTATTTGTTTTGAAATTGTAACAGCCGCAATTGTGGGTATTTGGTTGTTGAGTTTTGCATTCATGTAGGTATGGAATATCAGCAAATTAAAAAACATTTTGATTGTTTATAAGAATTATCTATTACATTTGGTATAAAATCACGATGAGGTTTGTCATGCATATATGTAAGTTGCCACAAATAACAAAAACGACCATATGAAATCAGAAACGAAAATTCAAAACCTATTATTTGCAATTTTAGTTCTCGTAACAGTTTCTTGTAACAGAGACGACGAAAATCAGGCAGAGGACCTCAATTGCAAGCCAACCAGCATATCAATGGTGGTGAACGGCACACCTCAGACTTTCCAAGCCTTAGGCTATGGAATCGATTTAAGGTCAAAAGGATACGAATTACATTTAAATGGCGACAGAAGAAGCAATGATCCTTTAAGAGAACAGGGGATTGCAGTTATTTTGCCGTATAAAAAAACGGGTAAAAATATAATTCAACAATTTCATTACCATCAATATATTGATAAGGTATCATTTGATGGAGATTTTCTTAAAGGGGAATTTACAAGTGATGTCATAATTAATAGAAATTCCTGTTTCTATGCAACATTCTCAGGAAAACTAAGTGATGGCAAACAGGAAATAATTATAACAGACGGTATTATTAGTTACCAATATGATAAGGCTTTTGATGATTAAAATTCAACTTCGCTAGCGCGAACGTCACGCTCGTGAATGCAACGGAATGTTGAGACTAAGAGGTTTGTAAAACAAAAAAACACCAACTTTTTCAAGTGGTGTTTTATCTTAGTAGCGGGAACAGGACTCGAACCTGTGACCTTCGGGTTATGAGCCCGACGAGCTGCCTACTGCTCTATCCCGCGATGTTTCGGGTGCAAAGATACGTCGTTTTTTGAGAAAAACAACGAAAATTTTAAAAAATGTTTTATTTTCTCTATTAACTTGATATGACTACCTTTGCAGAATAAATTATACTCAAAATGTCACACAAAGCAGGGTTCGTAAATATTATCGGAAATCCAAATGTTGGAAAATCAACACTGATGAATGCGTTCGTCGGAGAAAGATTGTCAATCATTACATCAAAAGCACAAACTACTCGTCATAGAATTCTGGGAATCGTAAACGGAGAAGACTTTCAATTGGTTTTATCAGATACTCCAGGAATCATCAAACCAGCTTACGAAATGCAGGAATCGATGATGAACTTTGTAAAATCGGCTTTTGAAGATGCTGATATTTTAATTTATATGGTCGAAATAGGCGAGCAGGACCTTAAAGACGAAGATTTCTTCAAGAAAATCATTCATGCAAAAATTCCAGTTTTATTGCTTTTAAATAAAATCGATAATTCAAATCAAGAACAGTTAGAGCAGCAAGTTACTTTTTGGAAAGAAAAAGTGCCAAATGCAGAAATTTTCCCAATTTCGGCATTGCAGAATTTTAATGTCCCAGAAGTTTTCGGAAGAATTATTGATTTATTGCCAGAATCACCAGCCTATTATCCAAAAGACCAATTAACAGACAAACCAGAACGTTTCTTTGTTAACGAAACCATCCGTGAGAAAATCTTATTGAATTACGCTAAAGAAATTCCATACGCAGTAGAAATTGTAACAGAAGAATTTCATGAAACCGAAAATATCATCAGAATCCGTTCTGTGATTATGGTAGAACGCGATACACAGAAAGGAATTATCATCGGGCATAAAGGTGCAGCGCTTAAAAAAGTAGGAACCGATGCTCGTGCCGACTTAGAGAAATTCTTCGGAAAACAAATTCACATTGAGCTTTACGTAAAAGTGAATAAAAACTGGAGAAGCAATGCCAATATGCTGAAACGATTCGGTTATAATCAGTAAGATGACTTGGACGTGCCCCTCCGGGTCGGGCTTTCGGCTTTATCTTTTGTTCCGTTTCACTTCACAAAAGGATATCGCCTCAATCCCTCACGCAAACAAAACTCAACAAAGATTCGGTTTTTTTAAGAAAGTAAATGAAAATTAAAAAAATTACGCTGGTAATCATTTCAGTTTTTGTTTTGGTATACGCCGGAATAAAAGTGGTTAAAAGATTAAATCTTAACAGCGACTACGAAATAGGACAACCGCTCGACAGTTTAAATGGCGTAAAGGTCTATTATAATGGAGGAGTTGACCATGTTTCTGGCAGAAATATCACAAAAGACAGCTATAATCTAGGGCTGAAATACCAATGTGTTGAATTTGTAAAAAGGTATTATTACCAATATTACAAACACAAAATGCCAGATGCGTACGGCCACGCAAAAGATTTTTTTGATTCGAAAACACCAGATGGCAGTTGGAACAAAAGCAGGGGATTGGTGCAATATAAAAATCCGAGCAACTCAAAACCTCAAGTAGGAGATTTAGTGATTTTTTCAGGTTCGCTGCTAAATAGATTCGGACATGTGGCTATAATTTCTAATGTATCTGAAAACGAAATCCAAATTATACAGCAGAATCCGGGACCTTTCGGCAGTTCAAGAGAGGTTTTTGACCTGAAAAACCAAAACGGAAATTATAAAATAGACAATGAAAGACTGTTAGGTTGGTTGAGAAAAGAATAACGATAAACGTTCTTGAAACCTATAAGCTCTAGCCCAGATAGGAGCGGTATCCTTTTCCTGGTATCGTTTTTTTATAACGAGACCAGGAAAAGATAAAGCGGATAGCTGGAAATTGCTCCTAAAAATAACAATAAAAAACTTAGGTACTTAGAATCTTAGCAACTTAGCGACTTTTTTACATACCTTTGCAAAAAATTTAAACAAAGCATTTTGGATTACAAGCAATTAGATTTTTAGGAAGCTAAGAATCTGAAATCTAAAATCTAAAATCTAAAATTCAAAAAAATGAGTAATAACATTGTTGCGATAGTAGGAAGACCTAATGTGGGGAAATCAACCCTTTTCAATAGGCTGATACAAAGAAGAGAAGCTATTGTAGATTCAGTATCTGGGGTTACCCGCGATAGAAACTATGGTAAAAGCGAGTGGAACGGAAAAGAGTTTTCTGTCATTGATACCGGTGGATACGTACGCGGAAGCGACGACGTATTTGAAGGCGAAATCCGTAAACAGGTAGAACTTGCTATCGATGAAGCCGATGTTATTATTTTTGTAGTTGATGTTGAGGAAGGAATCACTCCAATGGATGAAACCGTGGCGAAATTGCTTCGTAAAGTTACAAAACCAGTTTTATTGGCTGTAAACAAGGTGGATAACGCCATGCGCGAAAAAGACGCTGTAGAGTTTTATAACCTTGGTTTAGGCGATTATTACACTTTTGCAAGTATTTCTGGAAGCGGAACAGGTGATCTATTAGATGCCTTGATAGAAGCTTTCCCAGAAAAACCAGAGCCCGTTGCGCCAGAAACAGAATTGCCTCGTTTTGCAGTTGTAGGAAGACCAAATGCCGGGAAATCTAGTTTTATTAATGCCCTGATTGGTAAAGACCGTTATATTGTTACCGATATTGCAGGAACAACTCGTGATGCTATTGATACCAAATTTGATCGTTTTGGTTTCGAATTTAATTTGGTAGATACTGCAGGAATTCGTCGTAAAGCAAAAGTAAAAGAAGATTTAGAGTTTTATTCTGTAATGCGTTCTGTACGTGCAATTGAGCATGCCGATATCTGTATTCTGGTAATCGATGCAACACGCGGATTTGAAGGTCAGGACCAAAGTATTTTCTGGTTGGCTGAAAAGAATAGAAAAGGAGTTGTAATCTTGGTAAACAAATGGGATTTGGTAGAAAAAGATACCATGTCTACTCGTGATTACGAAGCAAAAATCAAAAAAGAACTACTGCCTTTTACAGATGTACCTATTTTGTTTGTGTCGGCTTTAACAAAACAGCGTCTGCTTAAAGCTCTTGAAACTACAGTTCAGGTTTTTGAAAACAGAAAACAAAGAATTCCAACGTCTAAGTTTAATGACTATATGCTGAAAGTAATCGAGGCTTATCCGCCACCGGCTACAAAAGGGAAATACGTAAAAATTAAATACTGTATGCAATTGCCAACAGCGGTACCACAGTTTGTATTTTTCGCCAATATGCCGCAGTATGTAAAAGAGCCTTACAAGCGTTATTTAGAAAATAAAATCAGAGAAAACTGGGATTTTTCGGGAGTTCCGATTGACATTTATATCAGAGAAAAATAATAAGAATAAGGTCCCCAGATAACGGGGACTTTTTTTTGCTCATTTTTTAATGGCACGTTATTTGAATAAATGTAAAAATTACAATTAAACCTTTTTTGTTTTTTGTAGTCTAACCAGTCTAACTAACCTAATTTTATGACCAAATTTATTTCATTTTTATCGCTTTTTTTTCTTTTCGTTTTTACTGCGAATGCACAGAACGATATTACTGTTAAAGGGACAGTTCTCGATGTAAATACACAATTGCCTTTAGAACTTGCCACCGTTTATTTTACCACCGTAAAAGATTCTACTGTAATAGAATATGCTACTACAGACAAAAACGGTGCTTTCCGTATGAACATCAAAAAGTTCGACAAACCCGTATTTCTAAAAGTGAATTATATGGGATATCAAACCTATTACGAAGAATACAAAGGCCTTACAGAAAGCAAAGACTTCGGGAAATTATACTTAATAGAAAATGTAAATGCATTAAATGATGTTGTAATTAAAACCGAAGCCGCGCCAATTACCATCAAAAAAGATACTTTAGAATTTAATGCTGCTTCTTATAAAGTCCGTCCAGACTCTAATGTTGAAACACTTTTGAAACAGCTTCCCGGCTTTGATGTCGATAATGACGGAAAAATAACTGTCAATGGGCGAGAGGTCAACCAAGTTTTGGTAAACGGGAAAACTTTTTTTGATAAAGACGGAGCTATCGCAATCAAAAATCTTCCCGCAGATATCATCAAGAAAATTCAGGTTTCAGATTTTAAAACTAAAAAAGAAGAACTTTCAAAACAAGAGTCGACTTCCGATTTTTCGAGCATCAATATTACAATCGACGAAAAGAAGAACAAAGGTTATTTTGGTAAAGTTATGGGGGGTTACGGTACCGATGATCGTTATGAAGCCAATATCAATCTGAATTATTTTAATAATCAGCAAAAAATAAGTTTGCTGGCGTCTTCCAATAATATCAATTCAACCGGTTTTTCTATGGATGATGTTTTTGATAATATGGGTGGAGGACGAAATAGCAGCGGAAGAGGAGGAGGTTCAACTTCTGGCGGAAGCGGAAGAGGGATTACGCAATCTAATTTAGTCGGTCTTAATTATTCTGACGACTGGACTAAGAAATTACTGGCGATGGGAAGTTACAATTTTTCGAATACAGTCAATAATAATGATAATAAATCGAATGAAGTTATTTTTCAGCCTACAGGAAATAATATAACACAAAGTGAGTCTAAGTCAAGAAATGAAAATACGGGTAATAATGCCAATTTTGAGTTAGAGTACAAATTAGATGCGAAAACACGAATTGTTTTTGCACCAAAAGTAAATCAGTCAAGAACCAATGGTCGTTCGTCATCTTCAAGTTTTGCTGAAGATGAAAATGGGAATGCCCTAAATAAAAGCGAAGGAAGTTCTTTTTCTGAAGGCACAAATACAAATTTTTCTAATTCGATAAATTTCAATAAAGCTTTTGATAAAAAGGCCCGTAATTTAAGTTTTGTTTTTACCAACAATAATACAGATAGTGATAATAATGCATTGAATATTTCTGAGACAATTTACTACGTCGGAAATAGACCTGATGATTCAAGAAATCAGAACATAAAAAAGAGAGCTGTAAGTGATGCTTATTCGGCAGATATTGAGTATACCGAACCAATAACCGATTCATTACGAATAAGAATTGGTGCCGATTTAGATTGGAGGAGCAATAGTAACGATCAAAAAACGTATAATTTCAATGAAATTTCTCAGGAATATACGGATTATGATTCAAGATTTAGTAATTATACAAGCTCAATTCAAAATTCGGTTACGCCAAAAGTTGGAATTACGTTGCAAAAAAATAAATTTACCATTAATCTAGACAGCCGCACTTCGATTGTAAGGTTTGATAATTATTCATTTTATCAAGATGCAGCGACAGATTTAAGCAAAAAGTATGCACTCCCTTTTGCAACTGCTTTATTAAGATATAAATTCAATCGTTCTAAAAATCTATCATTCAAATATGATTATTCAAATGCATTACCGTCAGCCAATCAGTTAATGCCGATTATAAATTTGAATAATCCATTAAATACCATTACTGGAAATCCAGATTTAAAACCGGTTGAAAAAAACAGCGTTAATTTCCAATTTAGGAATTATGATTTTAGATCTCGTTCAGGTTACAGCTTTAATTTAAAAGGAGATTACTATAATAATGATATTGTTTCTATTTCAAGCTTTGATACAAGCGGACAAAAGTTTACTACCTATACAAATATTTCTGGTGTTTACAATCTTTCTGCAGGAGCAAATTGGAATCAGCAGATTAAAAAAGATGCGCATATATTCCGATATGGTGTTGGTTTAAGCGGAAATTATTCTTTTGATAAAGGATATACCAATGATGTTCTGTATAATTCCAAATCAATCGGAGTGACTCCAAAAGTTTATATGTCTTACGATTATGGAGAAGTATTAACCATTGCGCCATCGTATAATTTGTCATACAGTGAATCTAAATATGAAAATTATTTATTGGGTCAGACATCTAATGTGGTGCATAGAGTTAATGTGCAAACTACAACATACTGGCCGAAAAATTTAGTTTTTGGAAATGACTTTGGATACACATACAATTCAAACATTTCGGATGGCTTTAAAAAGGATTTTTTCCTTTGGAACACTAGTTTGTCTTATGGGTTTTTAGATAAAAAACTTTATGCGAAAGTCAAAGTTTACGATGTTTTGAACCAAAATTTAAGTGCAACAAGAACCATTACCGCAACCTCGATTCGAGATGAAGAAAATACAGTTCTAAGAAGATATGCAATGTTTTCTTTGGCATACAAAATCGGAAACTTTTCTGAAGGGAAAAAGGGAGGAAGAGGAAGACAGAGGGAGTTTTAGGTTTCAAAGTTTTAAAGTCGCAAAGTAGCAAAGGGACAAAGAGACAAAGGGACAAAAAATAAAAAAACGGCAAATCATTTATAATTTGCTGTTTTTTTTATAGTAAAATCTAAAATCTAAAATCTAAAATTTACGATTAATTCTATGATAAACGGTAAATCTGATAATATCTCGATCATAAAAATCGACACCGCTGGCACGTCTTTGGAAGTTTTTGAGATACCCCAATTCTAAACCAAGATTAGGAGTGAAATGATAGCGTAACGCAGCATAGATACGGTTTTGATCAAAAGTATTTCTTTTGTTGTCTTTTCCGTAATTGAATAAAATTTCATCAGAAATAGTGCCTTTTAAACTGTTTTGCTCTTTTTCCCAAAGTGTAAAAGTCGATTGCAGACGGTATCTAAATCGGTATGCAAAGGAGAATTCGTCTAAAAGCCCATTCTTGTCCGCTTTTTGAATAAAGCGTTCTTCCAATTGAAAGCGATTATGAAAGGTAATTTTAGCAATGTCATTAATAAAAGTGATGTCCTGTTGTGTACGGTATTCGGGAATTGAATAATCAGGATCGGCGTCCGGATTCTGTGTATTTACGTTAAAGTAAGCAAATCCGCCTCCGAGTTCTATAATTTTGCTGGTACGATATCGGCCTTGAATTCTGATGACAAAAAGGTTTTCGTGAATTGGATTTACAAAGCTCCTATTGTCAAATTCCGAATGCAGCGCCCACTTTTCGGTCAGCGGCAAAACATTGTAATACCGAATCCAAGTCAAGGTCTGATGGTCGATTTTCTTTTGATTCTGCCCCGCTGAAAATTGGTAGGCAAAGAGAAGTGTAAAAAGAAATAGTTTAAAAGATTTTTTCAACGCTGTAAAATTCAGGTTGCGAATTTATACAAACAAAATTAGTTCCAGATAGTGTAAAAAACTGTTTTAGAATATTTTTTGTGATTTGTTTCAAAAGAAAAACGAGATTCATTAAAAAAATGAATCTCGTTTTCTAACTAAAACTAACCAACCGCTTACAGCGAATACTTAAATGTAATTCCGTACGTTCTTTGATCACCAAGAACACCAGCATACTGTCCAGCATTTCCACCAGCAGGAAGCAACTGCTCATAATAATCTTTATCAAAAAGGTTACGTCCCCAAATGTGAATAGATAAACCTTGCGAAGCGCGGAAACCTAAACGAGCATTAAAGATAGCATATCCTTGAACTACTAAATATTTTGAAGCCGAAGGGCTTGAAGAAAATTCAGAACGCGCATATCCGTCGGCAGCAAAGAAGATTTTTCCTGAGTTTCCAAAAAATCTTGCTCTGTCAGAAAGTTCACCTCCCAAAGATCCTGCCCATCTTGAAGCTCCTGGCAATGCAGACCCTGAAACATCTTTGAAAGATACTGGTGCTCCAGTTTCTTCCAAAGGAAGTGGCGCATTGGTAAATTTATCATATTTACCATCTGTGTAAGTAGCTGCACCGTTGATGGTTAAATGTTCGCTTACATAAAAGCTTGCGTCTAATTCAACTCCTTTTACGCTAACTTTATCAGCATTTGCTAGGTAACCTCGATTTACACCTAATTCTGCAGCCTGAACGTTGGTCTGGAAATCTTTAATTTCTGTGTTAAAGAATGTCAGGTTGAATATTGAGTTTTTGAATGGTGATGTTTTTACTCCCAATTCGTAATGGTATACTTTTTCTGGTTTAATAACCGCCAGTTCAAGCAAGGGTTGACCAGCAGAGTTATTAGGAAGACCAGCTACGTTTACACCCACTGGTTTGTAGCTTTTAGCAAAAGTTCCGTAAATGTTGATTTTATCTGTTGCTTTGTAGTTAACAGTAATGTTTCCTGAAAAGTCTGTGTTATCTGTGCTTGAGTCAAATGCTTGATCAGAATACACCAATTTTTTCAAAGCCAGTAATTGTGGATCGGTCGTCTGCAGACCACCGTATGTTGTACGAGCATAGTGCGCATCCTTTTTGTCAAAATTATATCTCAAACCAGGTAAAATATGCAGGCGTTCTGTAATGGCCCAGTCCAATTGTCCAAACACTGCCGCACTAGAGGCTCTGATTCTTGCATCAGTTTTAATTCCGTATCCTTCAAATAATCCCGGTGTTTTCCATAAGTTGCTTGTTGTGCTTTGAGAAAATCTCCATTGTGCGTTTCCTGATTCTTCTGTACCGTCTGTCTGAGAAGTCTGATCAATAAAGAATACTCCTGCAACACCACTAATTTTTGAAGTTAATTGTCCAGCATAACGAACCTCTTGTGTAACCTGTGTTTGTCTTGTTGGGTTTTGAGATTTTGCCAAAACCTGTAATCCTGTAAAATCTCTATCATTTGATGGATCCCAGTTCCAAAAACGCCATGCAGTTGTCGAGGTAAGGGTACCGCCACCAATTTTAGTGTCGATATTAAGAGAGATACCTCCTAAATCTTGTCCAGAACGCCAAGGAGTATCTTGGTCTATTTTACGATCAAAGGCATTCTGGCTTGGAAGCTGATAGTTTAAATCGGCAATAATTGCGTTAAATTGTCTGTAAGCTGCTCTTTGTGTCGGAGCTACTCCTGCGATTACTTGGGCATATCCGTCAGGACGCTGTGTAGTTAAATCTCCAGAAAAAATGATATTGGTGTTTTGAGTCGGCGTCCAAAGCAATTGTCCTCTAAAACCTTGATTGTTGAGCGTGTTGGTGGCTCTTCCGGTTGCAACGTTGTCAACTAAACCGTCACGCTGTGTGCCTGAAAAAGACAAACGCCCAGCCACTTTTTTTCCTAATGCTCCCGTAACAGAAGCTTTTGCCTGCAGAAAAGCATAGTTACCATAACTCACCTCAAAATCGGCTCCTGATGTAAAACTTGGTTTGCGCGAAGTAATGTTAAAAGCTCCCGAAGTAGTGTTTTTTCCGAATAAAGAACCTTGAGGACCTCTTAAAACCTCGATTTGTTCAACATCGATAAAATCTAATGTGGTTGCAGCCGGACGTGCATAGTAAACTCCGTCTACATAAAATCCAACTCCTGGATCGATACCGTCGTTTGTTAATCCGAAAGGAGAACCCAAACTTCTAATGTTGATTCCGGTATTTCTTGGGTTAGAAGAGTATAATTGTACTGATGGAACTAATTCTTTAATGCGGTTTACGTTAAAAGCGCCTTGCTGTTCTGCCTGTTTGCCAGTTACAACCGATACGGCGATTGGCACATCCTGAACCTTTTCGATTCTTCGTCTTGAAGACACGACTACTTCAACCAGTTTGTTTTCTTCATGTAGCGTAATGTTGATAGGAGAGGCGGGGATAGCGCCGATTTCTAGTTCAGCAGTTTTATAGCCTACGTATTGCACTAATAATGTTACGGGTAATTTTCCTCGAGAATCAATAGTAAAACGTCCTTCTGAATCTGTTATTGTGCTGAATGTAGTTCCTTTTATTACGACATTCGCCGCTTCTAGTGGAACGTTTTCATTATTGATTACAACTCCCTCTATGTTTTGTGCAAAAGAAATTGAGAAGGTTAAAACTGCAAGTATGGTAAAGATATTTTTTATAGATGTTTTCATTTTTTATATTAAGTATATGTGATTAGTAGAGTTTAAAAATAAATTTTTTTACCAGCACATACACATCATAGAAGATGCAGTTTTCACCGTTGTGAATTGTTTATTTTGTTTTTGCAAAAGATTTGTGACACCTGATGAATTTGATTTTACTTTCATGGGGTTAAAATTTTGTAAATGATTAGTTAAATATTTTTTGGCAAATATATATATAAATTCTATCGATTTACTAGGAATTAGAGAAAAATTTTTTATTTTTTTACAAGTGAGGCAATTGTAATACCTTCCATCGCCTTTAGAGTCTTGTCTCTAATCAGCATTAAACCGTGACGCAGATTGCATTCAGACTCGGTTTTGCAGTCTGAACAAGGCTCATAAAAATTTAAGGAAGCGCATGGCAAAAGTGCAATTGCACCGTCAAATAATCGGTGAATTTCTGCCAAAGTAATGTCATTTTTTGATTTTATCAGATAATAACCGCCAAATTTTCCTTGTTTGCTGCTTACAAAACGACCGCGTTTTAGATCCAGTAATATCTGTTCTAAGAACTTTTTGGGTATATTGGCTCCGTCAGCAATTTCCACTGTTCTAGAAATGTGATTTTCGTCTTGTTCTGCTAAATAAAGTAAAGCTTTAAGGGCGTATTTTGCTTTATGCGATAACATCTGTTAAATAATTGTAAAGTGTAAATGTATGATTTTTTAAACTTGAAACCTAAACTTCAAACCTGAAACATAAAAAACTTGAAGCGAAATAAATTTACCAGCTTCCGCTTGATCCACCTCCTGAGAAACCTCCTCCGCCAAAACCACCGCCGAAGCCTCCGCCTCCGCCAAAGCCTCCACCAGATGATCCTCCGCCGAAACCTCCAAATCCGCCACTGCTTCTTCCAAGATTACTCAAAATAATAACGTCTAGAAGGCTAGGACCGCCTCCGCCGCTGTTTCCTGAATTTCCGCCGCCTTTTTTATTTCGCGCCAGCAAAATTAATATAATAACGACAATTATGATGAAAGGCAAAATCGGAAAGCTTTGTCCTTGGCTTTTTTTGCGTTCGCCTTTGTATTTTCCTTTAAATACATCAAAAAGAGCGTCGGCTCCTTTATCAAGTCCTCTATAGTAACTTCCTGCCTTAAACTCAGGAATTATAATATTACGAATAATGGTTCCGCCAATACCGGCAGTCAGTCGATCTTCTAGACCATATCCAGGATTAATAGCGATTTTCTTTTCGGCTTTAGCCAATAAAATAATTACGCCATTGTCTTCTTTTGCTTGGCCGATTCCCCAAGTATGTCCCCATTTTGTCGCCAACTGACTTACATCTTCGCCTTTTAGACTTTCAATGGTAATGACTACAATCTGTGTTGAGGTCGAATCTGAATAACGAATTAGCTTTTGTTCCAACTGCGTTTTTTCAGAAGCGCTTAAGACATTTGCGTAATCGTAAACAGAAGTTTGAAAACTGGGTTTTTTCGGAATTTCAAATTGTGCAAAAATAACATTGCAGGTAAAAAATCCGATAAACAAAAGGGTAAACTGAAAAATTCTATTGGAATTTGAGATTTTATTTTTGGAATTTTTCATTCTTTTATCCTTTTGAGATTTCGTTAGATAGTTCGTTTGTATCGTCTTCTGTAGAAGGGAAATATTTTTTTAGCTGTTCTCCTGCATTCAGAATTCCGTCTACTATTCCCTGTTTAAAGTTTCCTGCTTTAAAATGGTTCACCATGATGTCTTTGGTACAGTTCCAAAAGTCATCTGCCACAACATCGTTGATTCCTTTATCACCACAGATTACAAAGTTTTGATCTTCTACGGCAAAATAAAGCAATACGCCGTTCTGCAGTCTGGTTTCGTCCATTTTTAAATCATGAAAAACTTCTAAAGCTCTGTCGAAATGAGCTTTAGAAGTTGTTTTTTCTATATGTACTCTAATTTCGCCCGAAGTGTTTTTTTCAGCCTCAACGATGGCATTCACAATTTCTTGCTCTTCTTCTTTGGTTAAAAAATCTTCTACTTTTGACATTTTATAATTTTAGAGTTTTAGATTGTTGATTTTAGATTTCCAACGGTTACGTTTTTAATCTAATTCTTTTTTTAGAATTTTACTTCAACTGGTTTATCTGCACCTGTAGAAGCTTCAAAATATGGTTTTTCTTTGTATTCGCTCAAGAACCAGTTGTTCGGAATCTTTAAAACATATCCGTTGTAAACTTGTACAGCTTCATTAAAACGAGTTCTAGCAGTTAAAATCTGGTTTTCGGTACTTGCCAATTCGTCCTGCAATTTCAAGAAATTCTCGTTTGCTTTTAAGGTCGGATATTGCTCCACAGAAACCAATAATCTAGATAAAGATGAAGATACTCCGCTTTGAGCTTGATTAAAGGCAGCCAATTGTTCTGGTGTAACGTTGGCTGGGTCAATTGTCACAGAAGTTGCTTTTGCACGTGCTTCGATTACAGCGGTCAATGTTCCTTTTTCAAAGTCAGCTGCTCCTTTTACGGTGTTTACTAAATTACCGATAAGGTCATTTCGTCTTTGGTAAGCTGTCTGTACATTTCCCCATTCCTTGTTTACTGCTTGGCTATGCTGTAAAGCTGTATTTTTAATTCCAATTGACCAAAAAGCAATTATCGCAATCAGTGCTACAATAATTCCTACGGGGATTAACCATTTTTTCATATTAGTTTAATTTAAGTTTATTTCAATTTTTAATTACAATTCGTTTTTAATGTCGTTCAATTGCGTTTTTATCGATTCTAATTTACGTATTATTTCGAATTTATCTAACGTTTTCTTCTGACCTTCTTTTAAATGTATTTTAGCACCTTCTAGCGTAAAACCTCTTTCTTTCACCAAATGATAAATCAGCTGCAGGTTTGTAATGTCTTCGGGCGTAAACATCCTGTTTCCTTTGGCATTTTTTTTAGGTTTGAGGATGTCAAATTCGCTGTCCCAAAAACGTATCAATGATGCATTGACATTAAAAGCCTTGGCCACTTCGCCAATGCTGTAATATCTCTTGTCTTTGGAAAGTTCAATATGCATGATCTGTTTTTTTCTATTTTATTTCAAAAATACTATTTTTTTAACAATACTAATCTAATGATTGATTTTCTTGATTAGCCATCTGCGAAATAGCCACATATTCTACAGCCGAAATATTTCCGTAGTAAAAATTCAGCGGGTTCACGACTTTTCCGTCCTTATGTACTTCGTAGTGACAATGCGGACCTTCAGATCTTCCTGTACTTCCAACATAACCAATTACATCACCACGTTTCACACGTTGTCCTGGTCTGCAATTGTATTTGCTTAAATGGGCGTACAAGCTTTCGTATCCAAAACCATGCCTGATTACGACATGATTTCCGTAACCAGATGCTGTATTATCTGCCCTCTCAACAACTCCGTCGCCAGTCGCGTAGATTGGAGCGCCAGTGTTGGCGGTAAAATCCATTCCGTTATGCATTTTTCTCACTTTCGTGAAAGGATCAATCCTGTATCCAAATCCAGAAGCTACACGCTTTAAATTCTCATTCTGCACAGGCTGAATCGCCGGAATGGCAAGCAGTAGATTTTCTTTGGCTCCGGCCAGTTTCAAAATTTCATCTAACGATTTTGATTGAATGGCCAGTTGTTTAGAAAGCTTGTCAATTCGTTTCGTGGTGTTTAAAACCAATTGAGAATTGTTATATCCTTCAAGAGTTTTGTATTTTTCTGAATTCCTGAATCCTGCTTTTCTGATTGAATCCGGAATTTCGGTTTTGTTAAAATATACTCTGTAAATATTGTTGTCACGTTCTTCGAGAGCATCTGCAACTTCGTCAATTTCATCGAGTTTTTTATTTAAGATAGCATATTGAAGCTTTAAATTTTCGATTTCACGTGCCTGCAAGCGATCTTTTGGTGTTTCGAAATAAGGCGTGTTGATTAAAAGAACAAAAACTAAAAATCCGAATAATGCAGAAGCCAGTAAAAACAATAATGCATAACCTGCTTTTATTCTTTTTCTGGTTTTTATTTTCGTATAAGCCAGATTTTCTGAGTCGTAATAATATTTTACTTTCGCCATATTTTAAAATACGCTATTTTTGCAGCTTGTAAAATAAGTGAGACGAACAATGTTGCTAAATGTTTCAATTGTACGTGGCTTTTTTACAAGAATTAATGATTAGATATTGGGGCTATTTTTATCATTAGATAATGCGCAAAATAGACAATTTATTGTTTATATAATAAGTTTTTTGATTTCATTATAAAAAACTTAACGCATCATCAAATGAAACATTTATCTAATTGTCTAATTTTCAAATTGACACATTAAACAGACACATTTTTCTAATTTAAATATGAAATCACAAGACGTACGTAAACAATTTTTAGACTTTTTTAAAAGCAATGGACACTTGATTGTTCCATCGGCTCCTATCGTTCTTAAAGACGATCCGACCTTAATGTTTAATAACTCGGGAATGGCCCAGTTTAAAGAATATTTTTTAGGTAACGGAACTCCAAAAAGTCCAAGAATAGCCGATACGCAAAAATGTCTTCGTGTTTCAGGAAAACATAACGACCTTGAAGATGTAGGTTTTGACACTTATCACCATACGATGTTCGAAATGCTGGGCAACTGGTCTTTTGGTGATTATTTCAAAAAAGAAGCAATCAACTGGGCTTGGACATTGCTTACAGAAGTTTATAAGATTCCAAAAGAAAATCTGTATGTTTCTGTTTTTGAAGGAAATCCCGAAGAAAATGTTCCGTTTGACCAAGAAGCTTGGGATATCTGGAAAACGCTAATTGACGAAGACAGAATTATTCTCGGAAATAAAAAAGACAATTTCTGGGAAATGGGTGATCAAGGACCGTGCGGACCTTGTTCTGAGATTCACGTTGATTTGCGTTCTGAAGAAGAAAAAGCACAGGTTTCGGGTAAAAGCCTTGTAAATAATGATCATCCGCAGGTAATCGAAATCTGGAATAACGTATTTATGGAATTCAACCGTAAAGCAGACGGATCTCTTGAAAAACTTCCGGCACAGCACGTAGATACCGGAATGGGATTTGAGCGTCTATGCATGGCTTTGCAAGGAAAAACATCAAACTATGATACAGATGTTTTTACCCCTCTAATCGAAAAATTAGAACAAATTACAGGTTTAAAATATATTTCAAACGAAGTTAAAAATATCAGCGAAGAGCAGGATAAAACCAATATTGCGATTCGTGTTGTGGTAGATCACGTACGTGCGGTTGCGTTTGCAATTGCAGATGGACAATTGCCGTCTAACACGGGCGCAGGTTACGTAATTCGTAGAATTTTGCGTCGTGCAATTCGTTACGGATTTACGTTTTTGGGTACAAAAGAGCCTTTCATCAATAAATTGGTGGAAGTTTTGGCAGATCAAATGGGAGAATTTTTCCCAGAAATCAAATCGCAGCAACAATTGGTTACCAATGTAATTCGTGAGGAAGAAGCTTCTTTCTTGAGGACACTAGAACAAGGATTGCAATTGTTGGAAAATGTGGTTGCCGAAACATCTGGAAAAGAAGTTTCAGGAACTAAAGTTTTTGAATTGTACGATACCTTCGGATTTCCAAAAGATTTGACCGCTTTGATTCTGAAAGAAAAAGGTTTCTCTTATAATGAAGATGAATTTGAGTCGGAACTGCAAAAACAAAAAGCGCGTTCTCGTGCGGCTTCTGAAGTTTCTACAGAAGACTGGTCTGTTTTGATTCCTGGAAATGTGGAAACATTCGTTGGTTATGATAAGACAGAAAATGAAGTAAAAATTACCCGTATCAGAAAAGTTGATTCTAAAAAAGACGGTATCTTGTATCAAATTGTTTTAGACAATACCCCTTTTTATCCAGAAGGTGGAGGACAAGTAGGAGATAAGGGAACATTGGTTTCTGCAAACGAAACAATCGAAATTATTGATACCAAGAAAGAAAACAATTTGATTCTGCATTTTGCAAAACAGCTTCCAGAAAATCTAGAGGCAGGTTTTGTCGCAAAAGTAAATACCGATCTAAGAACATCGACGTCTAAAAACCACTCGGCTACGCACTTGATGCACTTGGCTTTGAGAAACATTTTAGGAACACACGTAGAGCAGAAAGGATCGTTGGTGAACCCAAATTATCTGCGTTTTGACTTTTCGCATTTCAGCAAAGTTTCTGATGAGGAAATCAAAAAAGTTGAAGCTGCTGTAAATGCTCAAATCGAAGCACAATTGCAATTGGTAGAACACAGAAATATTCCAATTCAAGAAGCATTAGACAAAGGAGCAATGGCTTTATTTGGAGAAAAATACGGAGATACTGTTCGTATGATTGAGTTTGGAGACAGTAAAGAATTGTGCGGTGGTATTCACGTAAAAAACACTGCTGATATCTGGCATTTCAAGATTATTTCTGAAGGTGCTGTGGCAGCTGGAATTCGTCGTATCGAAGCAATTACGGGAGATGCAGTGAAAAACTTCTATGTAAATCAGGAAAATACACTTTCTGAAATAAAAGAAACACTTAAAAACCCGCAAGACATTTTAAAATCTGTTGCTTCTCTTCAGGATGATAATGCGAAATTGAAAAAACAAGTTGAGCAATTGTTAAAAGAAAAAGTAAACGCTCTGAAAACTGTTTTAGAAAATGATTTTGAGGAAGTAAATGGTGTAAATTTCCTTGCCAAACAGGTAGATTTAAGTATGGCTTCAACAAAAGATTTGGCTTCTGCCTTAGGAAGTTCGAAACCAGATGCTTTTGTGTTTCTAGCTTCTGTAGAAGACGGTCTGCCAAACATTCACTGTTATATCTCAAAAGAATTGGTTACAAGCAAAGGCTTAAATGCAAATGCAGTAATCAAAGAATTAGGTAAATATATTGAAGGAAATGGAGGAGGACAGCCTTTCTTCGCTTCTGGAAAAGGAAAAAATGCAGGAGGAATTGCCGAGGCGCTTTCTAAAGCAGTTGAGTTTGTTAAATAAGTTTCTAAGATGCTAAGGAGCTGAGCTTCTAAGTTTTCTTTGGAATTATCCATATTCAGACCCGATAGGTTTTTAAAACCTGTCGGGTTTTGTGTTTGTAGTGATTTCTCATTTTATGTCATTTCGACTGAAAGGAGAAATCTCCGCAAGTAACTCCGCAATCGAAGGCAATAATCTTTGTCGAGCTTCTTGTGGAGATTTCTCCTTCGTCGAAATGACAAATAGTACGTTTATTGATTGTTTTTGTACTTACTAAAAAGTATTTTAAGTTATTATAATGTCATTTAATATTTAATTCAATTGCGTCCAGCTTTAGCTGGATGAAAAAAAGGAAAGAATTAGAAAAGGGCTTTAGCCAAACTATCATGTTTGGCTAAAGCCCTTAATTTAAATTATGATCCATCCAGCTAAAGCTGGACGCAATTCATAAAAAACTTAGAATCTTAGCGCCTCAGCAACTTAGCACCTAAAGAAAATTTACTTTCTTTCCCCAATCTGCTGGCGCCACATCGCGTAATACAATCCTTTCTCGACAATCAAATCTTCGTGTTTGCCTTGTTCGATGATTTTGCCTTGTTCTAGAACAAAAATCCTGTCGGCGTGCATTACTGTTGACAATCGGTGCGCGATTAAGACCGTGATTCTATTTTTGTCTGAGATGTTTCGAATAGTGTCATTAATCTCTTCTTCGGTAATAGAATCCAGAGCAGAAGTTGCTTCATCAAAAATCAATAAATTCGGATTTCTTAAAATGGCTCTGGCAATTGACAAACGTTGTTTTTCGCCACCAGAAACTTTTATTCCTCCTTCGCCGATTGTGGTATTTAAGCCGTCTTCTGCGCGTCTTAAAAGTTTATCGCAGCTGGCACGTTTCAGCGCGTCATATAAGTCGTCATCGGTGGCATTTGGCTTAACAAAAAGTAAGTTTTCGCGTATTGTTCCCGAAAATAATTGCGCATCCTGTGTTACAAATCCGAGCTGTTTTCTTAAATCAAGCAAATCAATATCAGTAGAATCGATATCATTATAAAGTACCTGACCCTCGGCGGGCGTGTATAAGCCGACTAGTAATTTCACTAAAGTTGTTTTTCCGGAACCAGATGGCCCGACAAAAGCAACAGTTTGTCCTTGTTTGATTTCAAAATTGATGTTTTCAACGGCTTTGAATTTGGCTGTTTTATGCTGGAAACTCACATTGGTGAAAAGCAGTTTCTGGATTGCGCCAATATGTTTTGGATTTTTAGGACGGAATTCCTTTGGGGCATTCAATAAATTTTTGAAATTTTCCATCGAAACTTTTGTTTCATTCAAGGCGATAATAAAGTTTCCTAATTCCTGTAAAGGACCAAAAATAAAAAACGTAAAAAATACCATTGTAAGTAAATCACCCACTATGATTTTTCCTCCGAATAAGAAATAATACAAAGCAAAAACAACGCACGTTCTTAAAAAGTGAACCGTTGTTCCCTGAATAAAACTCAAACTTCTGATGAAACGAATTTTCTGTAATTCCAATTGCAGGATTTTAAATGTATTCAGGTTCAGACGTTTTTCTTCCTGATAGGTTAATCCAAGGCTTTTTACCAATTCGATATTTCGTAAACTCTCGGTTGTGGAACCCGCCAATGCATTGGTCTGATTTACAATTTTACGAGAAACGATTTTGATTTTTTTTCCTAAATACAAACTTACCAAAGCGATAATTGGAGCCGTAATTAAAAAGATAATCGAGATGCGAAAATCGATTCGTGCAACATAGACAATAACAAATACAAATCCGATAATGGTCTGAAAAATTAAGGAAATCGAAAGTGTAATCAGTTTTTCAGAATCGATTCTAACTTTTGTTAGTTTGCTTAGGGTTTCACCGCTTCGCTGATCTTCAAATTCGGCATACGGAAGGTCAAGAGATTTTTTGATTCCGTCTGTGTACATCTGCGCTCCTGTACGCTGAATGACAACATTCGTAAAATAATCCTGAAAGTTTTTGGTAATTCTGGAAATCATGGCCGCTCCGAGTGAAAGTCCAAGCCAGAATGCTAAAGATTTTATAAATCCGATTTCGTTTCCTTTGTATTTTGCGATTCCGACACCGCAGTCTTGCATTAGTTTTCCGGTAATGATCGAATCTGATAAACTGAAACAGATATTGATTGTGGCCATAATCAAAGCAAAAAACAAGAGCATTTTATGTTTGATGATGTAAGTATAAAGTAATTTCATAAGTGATTTAAAAAAATGGGAGATGCAAAAATAAGCAATTGTTTTAGTTTGTGATTGTGTTTTTTGTTATTAAAAATGTAATTTTTTAACGCTGTTAAGTTCTAGTAAAAGTTGATGATTTTTGTTTTTATACAAAGTTTGTTTTTTAAGATTTTAGTATAAAAAAAAGAAAAGTATTTGTTAATGTGGAATGCCGTAAGGTTTTGATTTTTGATAGTATTACGTTTGTATTAACAATAAATTTAACCTGAAAAAAAATGAAAAAACTTTTACTCCTTTTTGGAGCTTTGACGCTGTCATTGACCTCTTGTTCAAGTGATGACTCTTCTTCAGAATCAACTGATGCTGTTTTGTTGAAAAAAACAATTTTGACAGATTCTGATGGCGAAAAAATTACCACAGTTTATACCTATAACGGGAATAAAATTGTTAGTATGGTTGACGATTCCGGAGATGTAAATCTTTATTATACTTACACAGATGACTTAATTACCAAAATAGAATTTAAACTTCCTAACGGAACTCTTGAGCAAGTAAACACTTATACTTACGATTCAAACAAAAGACTCTCTGTTTTTGTTCGATCTGAACCTACAGATAAATTGGGTTCTAAAACGGTTTATACTTACAATACCGACGGAACTGTTTCTGCAAAAAATTACAGAGGAGATGATAAAACACAAACCACTCTTAATGGAGAGTCTAAGGTGTTTTTTGATAAAGGAGAAGTAGTAAAAATAACATCTGATTACAGTCCAAATAAGACTTTTACTCATGATGATAAATTCAATCCTATGAAAAATGTTTTAGGAATGGATAAACTTGCTTTTGAAGATAGCGATGCTGATGGAGTGGTGCATAACATTATTTCTGAAAAGAATTCAGATAATAACGTAGTAACGTCAACTTACGTTTTTACTTATAATGCGGCTAATTACCCAACAAAAAGTGTAGATACCGAAGAGGGAGAAACTACAACTACAGAGTATTTCTATTAATAAAAAATACAATTATCAAGAAGCCAGAACTATTAGTTCTGGCTTTTTTGTTTCTAAAAAATAACCGAAATTTGCTTAAAACGCTAAAAATGCAATTCAGAACCCAAATACCAATTCAGAAAAGTAATACTTCAATCGATTATCATTCGAAAATACTTTCTATGGGGTCTTGTTTTGCAGAAAATATGGCGGAGAAATTTGATTATTTTAAATTTCAAAACGAAACCAATCCGTTTGGGATTATCTTTAATCCGGTTTCGATAGAGAAATTATTTCGAAGAATTTGCAATCAGGATTTATTTGGAGAAAAAGATGTTTTTTTTCACAACGAACGCTGGCATTCTTTTGAAGTACATTCTGATTTAAGTAATGCCGACCGACAAGAGTTGCTGGAAACACTTAACAAAGCTATTTCAGAAACAAACAAACAACTAAAAGAGGCAACGCATCTCATTATCACTTTTGGAACTTCTTGGATTTATAGAAGTACTGAAAGCAATGAAGTTGTGGCGAATTGCCATAAAGTACCACAAAAACAATTTTTAAAAGAATTGTTATCGGTAGAAATAATCCAGAAAAGCATTCAGAACATAATGGACTTAGTTCAGGCTTTAAATCCGAATATCAACTTCATTTTTACCATTTCTCCTGTCAGACATATTAAAGATGGTTTTGTAGAAAATCAATTGAGTAAATCACATTTGTTTACGGCTTTACACTCCGTTCTGAATACTGAACACTCAAAACGGAACACTGCCTACTTTCCCTCATACGAAATCATGATGGATGAACTTCGTGACTACCGTTTTTATGGAGAAGATATGCTTCATCCCAATCAAATTGCTATTGATTATATCTGGAAGCTTTTCAGCGAGAATTATATTGCTGAAACCGAATTTTCAATAATGAAAGAAGTAGACGAAATCCAGAAAAGTCTTCGTCACAGAAGTTTCAATCCCGAATCAGAACAGCATCAAAAATTCTTAGCAAAACTCCAGCAGAAGATAAATCGATTGGGAGAAAAACTACCACATATTAAATTCTAATCATCTCTACGCACTTAGCGAGCTTTTTTTTAAAGCCACAGATTAAAAAGATTTTAAGGATTAGTATAAATAACCTAGCTTAATTTTAATCTGTGTTAATTCGTGCAATCTGTGAAAAACCAACTCAAAACTTCGCCCCGAAGCGCCTTCGTGGCAAAAACAACAATAAAATTTTAGAATAATTGCGCAGAATTATGTAAATTGTTACTAGTTAAATTTTACATTTTTGTAAGATGTGTAACCCTGCTTTTTTAAGAAGCAATCTAATCTTGTGTTTTATTGGCGTATGAATAAGAAACCTGTTTATTTTCTTAAAAAAACAATTCGTATACTTTTGTGGTGCGTAGGTTCTGTTATCGCACTTTTATTACTGCTGATCATCTTAATTCAGATTCCGTCAATTCAAAATTTCGCCAAGAACAAAGCCGTTTCTTATCTTCATAATAAAATAAAAACAAAGGTTGCATTAGACCATATTTCGATTAAATTCCCAAAAGATGTAGTGCTTGAAGGTTTTTATTTCGAAGACCAGAAAAAAGACACGCTGCTGGCAGGAAAACGTCTAGAAGTAGATGTCGATCTTTTTAAACTGGTGAGCAGCGAACTCGAAATCAATTCGGTTTCTTTAGAGAATACTACAGCCAATATTTCAAGAAACAAAGATGGGGTTTTTAATTTTGATTACATTATAAAAGCATTTGAATCGAAAGAACCCAAAAAAGAAGATCCAGACAGCAAACCTTTTAAAATTTCGGTTGTAAAAGTCAATCTTGATAAAATCAATTTCAATTTTAAAGATGATTATTCGAAAAATGATATTCGCGTAAAACTGACGCACTTTGATACGAAATTCAACAATTTTGATTTGGATAATATGGATTTTAATATTCCGAATATCAATCTTGATGGTTTGAAACTGGTTTTGAATCAAGATGTTGTCGAAAAAATTGCAGTAGTATCGGTAGAGACTGTAGACACCATTTCGAAAAGAAAAGATTTTAAATTAAAACTCGGAAAAATTGCTTTATCAAAAATTGATATTGCATATGACAATAAAGATTCCAGATTAGATTCCGGAATCCGATTAGGAAACTTAAATTTAACAGTAAATGAGATCGATCTTACTAAACAGCTTTTGGATTTTGATACTTTTGAAGTTAAAAATCTTAAAGGAAATTTACGTCTGGGTGCAAAAGATAAGCAGATTCAGGCACCAAGCCTCGACACCGCAGCAATAAAACAAGCAGGTTGGAAGGTAAAACTAAACCAAACCGAACTAAGTGATATTGACTTCAAATTTGATGATATGCAGTCGAAACCAGTTTCAAAAGGAATCGATTACAAACACTTAGACCTTAGCAAATTTAATTTTAAAGCCGAAAAACTCTATTACGGAAACGATACCATTTCTGGAAATATTCAGGCACTCACGGTAAACGAAAAAAGCGGTCTCCAGCTTCAGTCATTAAAAACCAATTTCTTTTACGGCCCTAAAAATGCTTCTTTAGATAATCTGTATTTGAGAACCCCGCAGACATTGGTCAAAGACAAAGTTACAGCCTCATACCAGTCACTTGCTTCGCTTCAGAAAGATTTGGGGAATCTTGCAATCGATGCCAATTTGAAAGAATCTAAAATCGGATTTAAGGATATTCTTTTGTTTGTTCCGAATTTGCAGCAAACCAATCCGTTTAAGGATAATCCGAATGCGATCTTGTATGTTGATAGCCGTGTAAACGGAAAAGTAAAAGACTTGAATATTTCGAGATTTGAAATGAGCGGAATCGGCACGACAAAAGTTTCCCTTTCGGGGAAGATTAAAGGACTTCCAGATGCGCAAAAAGCCTATTATGACCTAGATATCAAGAAGATTTCGAGCACGTCGAAAGACATTAATTCGTTTGTGCCGTCAGGAACAATTCCGAAAAATATTCAATTGCCTTCTCAATTAAATGTAAACGGAAAATTTAAAGGTTCGGTACAGAATTTCAAAACCAACCTAGCCTTAAACAGCAGTTTCGGAAATGCAAAAGTCGATGCGCTATTTGACCAACGAGTTAAAAAAAGAGAAAAATACGATGCCACGGTCAGTTTAACAGATTTTGACCTTGGAAAGGTAATCAAAAACGATTCGATTGGAAAAATTACGCTTAATGCGAAAGTCAAAGGAAACGGATTAGATCCAAAAACGGCAAATGCAGCGATTGATGGTGTAGTACAGAAAGTCGTTTTTAATCGCTATACCTACAGAGATTTAAATTTAAAAGGAAATATCGAAAATGGATCTTTTGCGGTAAAATCGGGAATGAAAGATCCGAATCTTAATTTTGATTTAACGGCCAGCGGCGATACAAAAGACAAATATCCTACTGTAAAACTAAAACTCAATCTGGATATAGCCGATTTAGAAAAATTGAACCTACATGCCGGCCCGATGAAATTGCGCGGGAATGTTGACGCTGATATTGCCAACAGCAACCCCGATTTCTTGAACGGAAAAGTATTTCTGTCCAACATTCAGATTTTGAAAGAGGCAGAACCAATTGTTCTAGACTCGATTCGTGTTTTTGCCTTCGCAGATAAAGACAGCAATTCGATTAAGATTTCGTCTCAATTTTTAAAAGCAGAGGTAAGCGGAAAATACAAGTTGACCACCTTGGCAAATTCGATACAGAAATCGCTTTCCAAATATATTGATCTTCAGAATCCAAAAGTAAATTCAGAAGCAGATGAACAGCGTCTTGCGTTTACGCTAAAGGTAGACAATGATTCAATTTTGTTTAAACTGCTTCCAAAGTTAACAGGTTTAGAACCTTTTACCATAACTGGAAATTACAATAGCCAAACCGACTCTTTGCAGGTTAAAGGAACGATCCCGAGAATCGTATATGCAGACAACACAATTTCTGACGGAAGAATAATTATCGAAGCCAAAGAAAATGCTCTCGAATATCTAGTTTCTGTAGCAGGAATCGAAAGCGGTTCTATGAAAATTCCGTTTACGAGTTTGTCCGGAAATGTTCAGAATAATATTTTGACGTATGCTTTAGAAGTGCAAGATGCCAAAGAAAATCAACAGTATTATATCGCTGGTAATCTGGCGCACGAGAATTCAAAAAACATTTTTAAAATAGATGCCGAGTCTTTTGTTTTAAATTATGAAAAATGGAACATCGACCCTGAAAACGCTGTTGAGTTTGGAGACAAAAGGCTTTACATCAACAAGTTTTATCTGGATAATGCCGGAAATGAACTCAAAATTCAGTCGCAGGGAGATCAGAATAATGCGCCGATGCAGGTTGATTTTGTGAATTTTAAAATAGAAACGATATTAAATATTGTCAAAAAAGACAAATTGCTGATGCAAGGTTTGATCAACGGAAACGCTTTGGTCGAAAATGTCATGACGAACCCAACTTTTACCTCAGATTTAAAAATTGATGATTTTGCTTTTAAAGGCGAAAAAGTGGGTGACCTAGAAATAAAAGTTGATAATAAAACCGCTAATACGCTTGCTGCAGACGTTGTTTTAAGCGACGAAGGAAATGATTTAAAACTTACGGGAGATTATCAACTTGATGCAGGAACTTTTGATTTTGATGTAGACATCAACAAGCTGAATATTAAAAGTATTCAGGGATTTAGCATGGACAATATCGAAGACGGGAGCGGATATTTGTCTGGAAACTTTAAGATTACAGGAAACACTTCTGCACCAAAAATCAATGGTGAACTTAATTTTAACGATGCCGCTTTCAGGGTAACACAGCTCAATTCGTATTTCAAGGTTAAAAACGAGAAAATTTCTTTTAATGAAGGAACAATTTCATTTGATAAATTTTCACTTTTAGACGAAAATGATAATGAATTATTTGTAGACGGAACTATTCAGTCGCCTGATTTTACGAAATTCAATTTTAATTTATTGGTTGAAGCCAACGATTTTAGAGCCATAAATTCAAAAGCCGCAGACAATGATTTGTTTTATGGCGACTTGTTTCTGGATACCAAATTAAACATCAAAGGAGATTTGGATAGCCCTGTAATAGACGGAACCATCAAAATCAATAAAGAAACCAAGTTTTCGGTAGTATTGCCGCAATCAGATCCTTCCATAGCGGATCGTGAGGGAATCGTAGAATTTGTTGATGAAGACAATATGTATCTGAAGCAGACAGTTGAAATGCAAAATACACTCAACCAATCTGAATTGAAAGGAATGAATGTAAATGTTGCCATAACAATAGACAAAGAAGCCGAACTGAATCTGATTATTGATAAAGGAAACGGGGATTATTTAAAACTGAAAGGCGAGGCAGAACTTGTGGGAGGAATCGATCAATCGGGAAAAACTACTTTAACAGGGAAATATGAGTTTAATGAAGGTGCGTACGAAATGAATTTTAACGGTATCAGAAGAAAATTCGATTTGCAGAAAGGCAGTTTTATTACCTGGAATGGTGAGCCGACAATGGCTAATGTAAATATAACGGCGGTTTATAAAGTAAATGCCGCACCAATTGATTTGCTTGGAAATCAGTTATCAGGAAAGGAACAGGCTGAGCAAAACACCTATAAACAAAAATTGCCATTTCAGACGTTACTGAAAATGAATGGGGAATTGATGAAACCAGAAATCTCGTTTGGAATCGTATTGCCAGAAGGAAATTATAATGTTTCTTCAGATGTTGTTGAATTGACACAAACCAAATTGAAACAATTAGAACAAGATCCAGCAGAATTAAACAAGCAGGTTTTTGCCCTTTTGTTATTAAACCGATTTGTGGGTGAAAATCCTTTTGCAAGCGAAAGTGGCGGCGTTAATGCTGAATCTTTTGCAAGACAAAGCGTGAGCAAAATACTTTCGCAGCAATTGAATAATCTGGCTGGGCAGCTTATTTCTGGATTTGAGGTAAATTTCGATTTGGAGTCAACCGAAGATTATACTACAGGAACGATGCAAAACAGAACCGATCTGAATGTAGAAGTTTCTAAAAAGCTGTTGGATGACCGATTAAAAGTAACCGTAGGAAGCAGTTTTGGCGTAGAAGGTGCAGAACGCGCCAATGAAGAAAGTACCAATATTGCCGGAGATGTCGCTCTAGATTATCAATTAACAAAAGACGGTCGATACATTGTTCGTGCTTACAGAAAAAATCAATATCAAGTCGCGGTAGAAGGACAGGTGGTCGAGACAGGTGTCGCTTTTATCATCACGATGAGTTACAACAAATTTAGAGAGCTTTTCCATCGTTCCGAAAAAGAAAAAGAATTGATCCGAGAAGAAAAGCTTCGAAAAGAAAAAGAAAAACAGAAAAAAAAGGAAGAGCAAGAAAAGAAGGAATTGCAGGAAAATCAAATTGAAGGAAATGAGCAAAAAACATAATCAAATAAAAAATCATTTTATAAAGTATTTTGTACTGATGTCCCTGTTTTTTGTTTTCGGATGCAGTAATACAAAATATCTTCCAGAAGGCGATTTGCTTTACACAGGAGGTTCGGTAAAAGTGAAAGATTCTATCATGAAAAAGAAAGATAGAAAAGCGCTTGAAACCGAGCTTAAAGGACTTCTTCGCCCAAAACCAAATAAAACTTTTCTAGGCCTGCGCCCAAAATTATGGTTTTATAATATTGCAGGTGAACCCAAAAAAGAAAAAGGATTTAGACATTGGCTTCGTACTAAAGTCGGAGAAGAACCAGTGCTTTTTAGTAAAGTCGATTTAGATTATAATGCTTCGGTTTTACGAAATTTCGCAGAAAACAGAGGATATTTCAAAACTCGTGTCAGCGCCGATTCTACGGTAAGAAATAAGAGAGTGACTGCAGAATATACCGTTGTTCCAAAAAAACAATACATTATTAAAAGCGTGACTTTTCCGGATGATTCTTTAAAAATGTCAAAAATTATAGCAAGATCCAGCCGACGCAGTTTGTTGAAAGTGGGAAATCCTTATGATTTGGATGTCATAAAAGCAGAAAGAGAACGTATCGATGCTAGACTTAAAGAAAAAGGGTATTATTATTTTAATCCTGATTACCTTTTGGCAAAAGTAGATAGCAGTAAAGGTGATCATGAGGTAAAAATTAGACTCGTTATTAAAGATGAAACGCCAGCAAAAGCGTTAAGGGCTTATACTATAAACAACATTTTTGTGTATCCGAATTATTCTCTGGCAAACGATAGTATGGTTTATAGAAAAAAGAATATTACCCAGTATAAGGATTTTACGATTATTGATACTGCTGAGACTTTTAAACCAAGAGTTTACGACAGAACAATTTATTTCAAAAAAGGAGATTTGTACAACAGAAAAGACCACAATCTGACTTTGAACCGTTTTGTAAATCTCGGAACTTTCAGCTTTGTTAAAAATGAATTTAAGCCATCGGATAGCATCGACAATGCGTTGGATTCGTATTATTACCTAACGCTTTTGCCAAAAAAGTTTATTCGTGTTGAGGTTTTGGGTAAAACGAATTCTGCAAGTTATACGGGTTCTGAAGTAAATTTGAACTGGAATAATAGAAATTTCCTTGGTGGCGCAGAATTGTTTACAGCATCTATTTTTGGAGGAGCCGATTTCCAGTTGGGTGGTGCCAATAAAGGAAAGAATATTTATAGACTTGGAGGGGAAGTCAGTTTGACTTGGCCAAGATTTATTACGCCTTTTAATATTGAAGGCAACAGTGAATATGTACCAAGAACCAAAGTAGCGCTTCGTTATGAATATCAAAAACGAACGCAGTTATATGCACTAAACTCTTTTAATACTTCTTTTGGTTATTTGTGGAAAGAAAATATTCGTAAAGAACATCAATTGAATGTAATCGATGTGACGTATGTAAGTCCGAATCATGTTACGGACGAATATTTAGAAGATATTCAACAAGATCCGGCTTTAGCAAGAGTAATCGAAAAGCAGTTAATTTTCGGGCCAACCTACAATTATACCTACACCAATACCATGCAGAAACGCCGAAAAAATACAATCTATTTTAACGGTGAATTGGATTTGGCAGGAAATATTACTGGTCTAGTAACTGGTGCTGATTATCCGGATAAGGTTAAAACAATATTTGATGTTCCGTTTAGCCAATATGTAAAAATTAAAACCGATTTCAGACATTATCTAAAACTAGGAAAAGAAAGTGAACTCGCCAGCCGATTAATCGTTGGTGCCGGATTTGCTTACGGAAATTCGAACGTGATGCCAACGTCAAAACAATTTGTTGTGGGTGGAACGAATAGTATTCGTGCTTTTAGAGCAAGAACTTTAGGTCCTGGAAGTTATGTGATTCCAGAAACGACAACAAATATTAGTTATACACCAGACCAATCAGCCGATTTGAAATTGGAATTTAATACAGAATACAGAGCCAAACTTTTCAGCGTTGTACGGGGAGCCGTGTTTTTGGATGCCGGTAATATCTGGCTTTTGAATGCCGATCCCAACAAACCAGGAGCTGAAATCTCAAAAGATTTTATGAAAGAGATTGCAGTTGGTGCGGGAGTAGGTCTTCGTTTTGATTTATCTTTCTTAATTCTAAGAACAGATTTGGCTATTCCGCTTAGAAATCCTTCATTGCCTGATGGACAAAGATGGGTTATTGATGATATTAATTTCGGAAGCAGTTCCTGGCGAAAAGACAATTTGATACTGAATATTGCTATTGGCTATCCGTTCTAGGTTTTGTTAGCCACGAATTTCACGAATTTCATCTTTTGCTTATCTTTGATTTCATGACTAAAAATTCGAAGAATTTTTAGTTTAAGTATTCCAAAAAATTAGTGCAATTAGTGAAATTCGTGGCAAAAAAAACTAAAAAAAGAAGTAAATTGGTCTAAAATATTTTAGAGGAATGCAAAACTTAATCAAAAGAATTATTGGTGTTGGCGTAATCGTTTTACTTATTGTTCTGGCTTTTAAATACTGCCAGTTCAAAAAAGACGATGATTCAGGAATCGAGTATAATTCCAATTTAATTCAGCAGCAGATTCTAAATGTTGGAAAATTGGTGGTTACAGAGGGCCATTTTTCTGAAGTTGTGACGTATAAAAACCAGCAGAAATATTTTTTAGACATGATTTCTTTTGAAAAGAAAGCTTTAATTGTCGTAAATGCCAACGTAACTGTTGCCTACGATTTGCATCAAATGAAATACGATATAGACGAAAAAAATAAAACGATTACCATCTTAAACATCCCAAAAGAAGAAATCAAAATCAATCCAGATATCAAGTTTTATGATGTGGAGCAAAGCAAACTGAATCCGTTTACGGGCGACGATTACAATAAAATCAATAAATCGGTAAAAGCAAACTTAGCCAAGAAAATCGAAAAATCTACCCTAAAAACAAATGCTCAAAACCGTTTAATCAGCGAATTGTCAAAGATTTTGATTCTAACCAACTCAATGGGCTGGAAACTGCAATACAACGGAAAAACAATTGAGTCCGAGACTGAGTTAAGTCAGGATTTGAAGCTCTGAGGTTTGCCACAAAGCCGCTAAGACACAAAGTTTTTTGTCACAGATTATGAGGATTTAATCTGATTTTTTTTAAATAAAGATTTTCCCGCAATCTTGTCATTTCGACTGAAAGGAGAAATCACACTCGTATATCTACAAAGATTGGTACTTTTCTTTGCGGAGTTTCTAGTGTGATTTCTCCTTTCAGTCGAAATGACATAAAATGAGGAAAATCTTTGCGTCTTAGTGTCTTAGTGGCAAATTAGGCAAATTATCAAAAATCAAATCCAGCCCACCAGAAATTAAATGTGCAATTTCAGGACGTTTGACTTTCAATTGATCTAAATGAATCAATACTTCCTCTAAAAGCTGTTTTTCATCAGAATCTTTCAGAAGCTCAGCAATTTCAACAGACAATAACCAATCGTTTGAATGATTATTTTTAAGTTTTTCAAAAACGTTTTTAAGTTCTGTTTTAGAAGATTTATTAGTTCTGATTTCACGTACAGTTGCATATAAATGCTCCAATTCATCACGTTCATCAGTATGTTTTGCTTTGATGGTTTTAGTTGACGGAACAATATTAATTAAGTCAAAACTATTAACATCAGCAGGGCCAGAGAAAGCAGAAATCACTTTCTTGCCAATTGCCATATCATAATTACCCCATTCAGGTTCAAACAAAACAGTTTCACCATGAGTAACCGTGCAATTTTTGAAACTAATTAAGATAATTTCTCCATGAAGATTTCTAGAACCCGTAATGATTTCGCCTTCCACAATAATATTGCCTTCAAATTCCAGTGTAATCTTTTCGCCCTCTACAATGCTGTAAGCCTGTAAATCTTTTGGACTCATATCTTCAATGGCGAGATTAAAACCTTTCAGTTTCCCAATCGGACTTCCAAATCCGTGTGGATGTGTTAAAGTTCCGTGTCCGACTAATTCTTTTTCACGGTAAGCCAAAGCCGTTTTTCCAGTGGTCTGAATGTAAACCGGTTTTCCTTCTTCTTCAATAACATTTGTAAAAACTCCTGAAATCTGTAAACCAGTACTCAATTCAATTGTTCCTAAAGCATTTGATTTAATCAGTTTTTTAATTCCCGACAGACCTCCGGTACGTAAAGCCATTTTATTAGCAAATTCTTCCAAAATCAAACTCAAATGAGAAAAAGTCGGCGTTACATAAAGCTGAGGCTGTAACTGTGTAATGTCAAAATTCTGATTGGCTGCCGAAATATCATAAGAGATTTTCTTCACATTATCGGTCATACAATGTGCACTTTCGCCAATTGAAGAAAGTAATCCTGCCCCATAAATTTTCGGATTTTCGACTGTTCCAATTAAACCGTATTCCACTGTCCACCAATGCAGGTTTCGAATTTGAGCCATTTCAGATAATTCGCCCATATCATTCTGTAAATCAGCAACTGCTTTTTCAGCTTCGTCGATTTTTTCCTGTGGCGTATCTTCGGCTTCTTTTAAAATCGAAAGCAGACGAATCGCCTCATACATCTGATAATCTTTATGAGAAGAAATCGCTTTACAGCCAATTTCACCAAAACGTCTTAGATATTCAGCATACTCAGGATTAGCAATAATAGGAGCGTGGCCGGCACCTTCGTGAATGATGTCTGGAGCAGGAGTATATTCAATATGTTCCAATTGTCTAATATCCGAAGCAATCACCAAAACATTATAAGCCTGAAATTCCATAAAAGCATTTGGCGGAATAAATCCGTCAACGGCAACGGCTGCCCATCCGATTTCGCTTAGAATTCGGTTCATGCCATACATACTCGGAATCGAATCAATTTCGATTCCCGTTTTACGTAAACCCTCCAAATAAGAATGATGCGCTACTTTCGAAAGATAATCTACATTTTTACGCATCACATATCGCCAAACCGCCTGATTGATAGGACTGTAGTCACTATAATCTTGAGGTTTGATAAATTGCTGTAAATGCTTAGGCAATCTTTCTAATAACGGATTAGTTTCAATATTTGGATTCATTTCGAAAACGTTGTAGATTAAAATGTAAAATTACGAATTTCAAGTGCTAAAATAATTTTTTTTAGCATAGATTTTTAAAAATAAGATTGTTTTATTGCGCAATCTTTAAATTGTTGGCTTTGTTGTGAAAATCCAATTTTATTTTTCTCTTTATCTGTCAATCTTACTATTTCTCGCAATAAAATAGTTAGTTTTACACTACTTGACATTTAGAATTCATCCATATCATGAACATTTTTTTTATAGTTTTAGCAGTAATCGTTTTGATTTTTTTAGGGGCACGATATTTTCTTTTTAGAATCGGGAAACCTGTAAAATTAGAAGTATCCAACTCTTATTTTCATCATTATAGAAAAAATTTGATTGTTTATTCCCCAATGGGAAATTGGTTTGAGTTAGGCTATTTTGAATCTCAGGCTGATGTTGCTACTTTTTTGCCGATAAGCGAAGATTTCGGAAAAGATAAAAACAATGTTTTCTGGAAAGGAAGAAAACAATTAGTTGATTACGATACGTTTGAAGTTGAGGATTTTTACATCGTTAAAGACAAAAATCATGTTTATAACTTGAACGGCAAAAAGTTTTACGAGTTAGAAATAGTAAATGATGCCGACCCCAAAACGTATGAACTATTAGATGCATCTATTACAGATTACCGACGTCATTTCTGGACCAAAGATGCCTATTCTGTTTATTACAAGAATAAAAAAATCAATGTAGACCCAGCGACTTTTAAGCCTCTAAATAACGCAATTGCTGTTGACGCCGATTTTATTTACGCAATTCTCAGCTATAGAGGAGAAGGCAATGAAATGGTTGAGGTTGATGAGGTTGTTCCAAAACACAAAATGATTGAGGGGGAGATTCAGACGATCAACGAAACCTACGCGAGAATCGGTAATTCGATAGTTTCTGCTTTTACAAAATCTGAATTTGAAATCAACACTTTTGATTTTATAGCAACAACTAAGGAAATTGATTATTGGAACATTATAGTCAATGATGTCTTGATAAACAAAGGGACTATGTATCCCGAAATCGATGCAAAGACTTTTGAAACATTACGATACGATTTTTCAAAAGACAAAAGCGGTGTTTATTACGCTTTCAAAAAAATCGATGGCGTAGACTATTCCAGCTTCGAAATTCTTTCAGATCAATATTCTAAAGACAAGCAGCATGTTTATTTTGAAGATGTTATGTTAGAAGGGGCAAATTCTGAAAAATTTAGATTCTCGTCTCAAAACGGAGTTTGGGAAGATGGAAAAAACCAGTATAAAAACGGGCAAATCATAACCTTGAACTAAACTTCCTGATTCCTGAAATACTCAATTTTATGGCTGAACATATACGCCATATTAGTTGCTCTCATTTTGGCTTCTTCTGTAAGAGGGCCGGCAAACTGCGCATCGATTGTGGTATTAAAAATCTGAATCCAACGATCAAAATGCGTTTTGTCGACAGGTAATTGTTTGTGTGGCGGAAATGGTGTTCCAGAATAAGCGCGCACATCAAACAAGATGGTCTGCCAGAATCCGTACATTTTCTGTAGATGAGGTTCCCAGCGATTTTGAAGTTTGTCATTAAAAATAGGGCCTATAAGGTCGTCTTTACGAACGTTTCCGTAAAAGGTATCAACCATTTGTTTGATGTCTTCTATTGTAGAAATATCTTTGAGTGTTTCCATGTTTTTGTAAATTAAAATGAATTGCAAAAATACAAGATAGTGTGTTTTTTATTTTCTGACATTTATCATGCCTTAAAAAAATAACCAAATCAGTTGGGTGAAATTATTTTTTCAATTCTATTAAATCAGCTTAAATATAAATCTGTCTAAATCTACTTTAATCTCTATGAATCTGCGTGAAAAATTTATAAGCAAAAGGATTTCACGCTCCCGATAGCTATCAGGATTAAAGATTTTAGCAGATCAAATTAGATTTTTATTCTTGAATGAAGCGATTTTATTCTATTTCACCAACAGGCTAACCAATTAATTGCGTAAACAAATCCTGATTATCATTTAGATACTGAAACTCAAAACCATTTTGGGTCATTTTTAATTTAATTGGCATAATGTCTTTTTTGTTTTTCAATTCTAAACCAACAACAACCGAACCTTTTTCTCGGCTGTTTTTCTTGGCAAACTGAAAATAAGTGATATCATCATCCGGACCTAAAATATTATTTACAAATTCCTTTAGAGCTCCGGGACGTTGCGGAAACTGAATCATGAAATAATGCATCAAGCCTTCATAAAGCAAAGAACGTTCTTTGATTTCGGCCGTTCTTTCGATATCGTTGTTACTTCCACTTACAATACAGACTACATTTTTGCCTTTGATTTTATCTTTGTAAAAGTCTAAAGCAGCAATAGTCAAAGCTCCTGCAGGTTCTACCACCATAGCTTCTTCATTATACAATCTTAAAATGGTCGTGCAGACTTTTCCTTCGGGAACCAGAATAATATCTTCCAAATTATAACGGCAGATTTCAAAAGTCTTATCCCCAACTTGTTTTACAGCAGCGCCGTCTACAAATTTGTCGATTGTTTTTAATGGCGTGTTTTTGTTTTCTTCTATTGAAGTTTTCATTGAGGGAGCACCTTTTGGCTCAACACCAATTATTTTAGTGTTTGGACTCAAATGCCTAAAAACTTCAGACAATCCAGAAGCCAGTCCGCCGCCGCCAATGGGTACAAAAACGTAATCGATTGGTTCTTTGTAGTTTTCCAGTATTTCTAATCCAACGGTTCCTTGCCCGGCAATTACTTTTTCATCATCAAAAGGATGTATGAAAGTTTTATGATTTTTGATGGCATCAGCAGTTGCCGAGGCATAAGCATCGTCAAAAGTATCTCCGGTCAAGACAATTTCAACAAACTGTTTTCCGAACAATTGCACTTGTTTTACTTTTTGTTTCGGAGTTGTTTTTGGCATATAAATTTTACCATTTATTTGAAGAAGATTACAAGAATAAGCAACGCCTTGAGCATGATTTCCTGCACTGGCACAAACAATCCCGTTTGCTTTTTCTTTTTCATTTAACGAAGAAATCTTATTGTAAGCGCCTCTGATTTTATACGAACGAACAATCTGTAAATCTTCTCTTTTTAATAAAATAGTCGATTCAAATTCGTCCGAAAGATTCAGATTTTGGGTTAGAGGAGTAGCAGCAACTACATTTTCAAGCTGCTTTTTAGCATTAAGCACTTCGTTAAATAAACTCATATTCTTTTTGTTTTTTGCCACGATTACACGAATTGACACTAATTTTAATTATTTTAAGGAAAAAATAATTCGTGGAAATTTGTGTAATTACTACGTCTGTTCCCTTCGGTCGAGTCGTGGCGACTTTAAATTGTTTTTAAAATAAAAAACCTCCCGATGGGAGGTTCTTATACATTATTTTTACAAACTTATATAACACCTCGCCATTACTGCTGAATTGCAATAATGCTAATAATAGCGATAATAATGTTGTTAAAGTTTTTCATTTTTAGTTTGTTGAGCAACAAATGTATTAATTATTCTTGGAAAGTTCATAACTTTTTCAAGTTTTTACAAATCTCAAAACGGCCCAATACTACAGATTACTATTTTTTAACTGGTGGATATTGAGCTAAAATTTTGCCCACAAACGCAGCAACTTTTTCGTCTTTTTTGTCGACATTTTTAGTCAGAGTACCAATTCCTTCACCCTGCCAAATCATTTCTTTCTTTTTCGCATCGATAAGGTCAATGTAAAGCGTTCCTTCCGTAGAAGTAGAAACAGAAGTCTGATTGCCGTACATCATCCACGGATTCCAACCCCATCCCCAGCCGTAACCCCATCCAGCACTGAATTGGTTTACGTTTACCTGCTCTCTCGATTTGGTGAAAATATTAATCAATAAATCAGGATTATCACTTTTAGTAAATCCTTTAGCCTGCATCTCGTTATCTATAGCATGAAGAATTCTTCTTTTGTCAAGATCAGATATTTCAACCTTATCAATTCCCGGCTTAAAATAAGCATAAGTCTTATAAGGCGCAAAATCTACATTTTTATCGTAATCAGAATAAACAGTAATACTGCTGCAGGAAGCCAGTATTAAAAGCAAAAAGACAGGAATTAATTTTATAGCTCTCATATTTTTATAATTAAGTGTTCTCATATTTAGTTAAAGTAAACTTTCATCCACCAAATTTGGCAAAGTCACTTTTAGTAAAGGCTCAACTTCCATTGCTCTTTTTATGGCAAAAACAGCACCTTCATTTCGAGCCCAGCTTCGTCTTGAAATTCCGTTATTAACGTCCCAGAAAAGCATTGACGCTAAACGTTTTGAAGCCTCATTAGAACCATCAAGAACCATACCAAATCCGCCGTTTATAACCTCTCCCCAGCCAACACCACCACCGTTATGAATAGAAACCCAAGTTGCACCTCTAAAACTGTCTCCAATTACGTTATGAATTGCCATATCGGCTGTAAAACGAGAACCGTCATAAATATTTGAAGTTTCTCTATATGGCGAATCCGTTCCGGAAACATCATGATGATCACGTCCTAAAACCACTGCGCCAATTTCGCCTTTTGCAATCGCCTGATTAAAGGCTTCTGCAATTTTAATTCTTCCTTCGGCATCGGCGTAAAGAATTCTTGCTTGTGAACCTACAACCAGTTTATTTTCCTGTGCACCCTTAATCCATTTGATGTTATCCTGCATTTGCTGCTGAATTTCGTTTGGAGCCGTTTTAGCCATTTCTTCTAAAACATCACAGGCAATTTTATCTGTTTTTAGTAAATCTTCAGGTTTTCCAGAAGTACAAACCCAGCGGAAAGGACCAAATCCGTAATCGAAACACATTGGCCCCATAATATCCTGAACGTAACTCGGATATTTAAAATCGATATTGTTTTCGGCCATTACAGCCGCACCAGCACGAGAAGCTTCTAATAAAAAGGCATTTCCGTAATCGAAGAAATAGGTTCCTTTTGCGGTGTGTTTGTTGATAGCGTCTGCATGACGGCGTAAAGATTCCTGAACTTTTTCTTTAAATAATTCCGGATTTTCAGCCATCATTTTATTGGCATCTTCGAATGAAATTCCAACCGGATAATAACCTCCAGCCCACGGATTATGAAGTGAAGTCTGATCTGAACCTAAATCAATTTTAATATTTTCCTGATCAAAACGTTCCCAAACATCGACTACATTTCCTAAATAAGCAATCGAAACAGTTTCTTTATTCGCTTTCGCCAAAGCTACTCTGGCGACTAGTTCATCTGTAGAAGTTAAGACTTCATTAATCCAACCTTGCTCATGACGAATTTTAGTGATTTTCGGATTTACTTCAGCGCAGACCGTAATACAACCTGCAATATTTCCAGCTTTTGGCTGCGCACCCGACATGCCGCCGAGACCAGAAGTGACAAATAAACTTCCTTCAGGATTTTGTTTTATTTTTCTAAAACCGTTTAAAACCGTTATCGTAGTTCCGTGTACAATTCCCTGCGGGCCAATATACATATAACTTCCCGCTGTCATTTGTCCGTATTGTGAAACTCCAAGCGCGTTCATTTTTTCCCAATCGTCAGGTTTAGAGTAATTCGGAATCACCATTCCGTTAGTTACTACAACCCTTGGAGCTTCTTTATGAGAAGGAAATAATCCCATTGGATGGCCTGAATACATGGTTAATGTCTGTTCATCTGTCATTTCAGATAAGTATTGCATCGTCAATAAATATTGTGCCCAGTTTTGAAAAACCGCGCCATTTCCGCCATACGTAATCAATTCATGAGGATGTTGTGCCACAGCATAATCCAAGTTATTCTGAATCATGTGCATAATCGCTTTTGCCTGCAATGATTTCCCTGGATATTCCTCAATCGGGCGAGCATACATTTTATAATCTGGACGAAGGCGATACATGTAAATACGCCCATATTTCTCTAATTCTTCTGAAAACTCAGGAATTAATTCAGCGTGATGTTTTGGGTCAAAATAACGTAGGGCATTTTTAAGAGCCAGCTTTTTCTCTTCTGCCGAAAGAATCTCTTTTCGTTTCGGAGCATGATTAATTGCTGGATCGTATGTCGTCTTTGGAGGTAATATAGAAGGAATTCCTTGTTGTATTTGTTCTTTGAAAGTCATTTTTTTTAAAGATGCTAAGGTGCTGAGGATCTAAGATGCTAAGATATTGCGGTTAGATTAACAGCAGATTAATTTTTTGTTTTTATAATGTCGCTCCTCTGGAGCTTAAATGTGACAAACGGTTGAATTATTTCTATAAATATTTTGCTCCTCGCGGAGCTTATGAAATGCGCAATTTGCGAAATAAAGATTTAGAGCCTTGCAATCATAAAATGCTAATGAATAATTTAATCTTTATAAAATTTATTAAACTCAGATTGTAAAGCCTTGGAAAGGCGTAATATTTATAGAAAACAATAATCACCCAATACAAAAGCTCCAGCGGAGCGAAATATTAGTCGATGTAATTTGAATTTGGCATTTATTCAAATTGTCTAATCCCCAAATTGTCACATTATATAATAAAAAACTAGGGATAACGGATATCCGGCCTGTGATACGATTTATAAATCGTAATCCTAAATTTTCTTGAACGAATATCCATCTTTAATTTTTAGATTGTTGATTTCAGATTGGAATTTGGAATTTGGCATTTAATAATTGAAATTTGGCATTTAATAATTTGAATTTTAATTATCTAATTGACACATTTTCAAATTGACTAATTAACCTTCTTTCTTATTTCTCCTGTTTTTTTATCATATCCGTACGGACAATGACGACAGCCACTTTTACAGCAGTAGCCGCGTTTTAAATGATGTTTTTCAGTAAAGCATTTATAACCTTCGGGCGTATAGTAAAAATCTTCTCCTTCGATTAATTTATTTTCATTACTTTGCTCTTTCATAAATCTGCTTCGTGTTCTGTTTCGCTAAACTATACATTCAAAAATATAAATATTTGATTGTGATTTTAGTGAAATCGAACAATTCTATAGCTACAAATTTATAAATTTTACAGCCAATGTTTCTGATTGTTGCCAAATATTTAATTCCGAAAGGATATCGAGGGATGGCTGTATTTCCGTTTGTAATTGCAAAATACGATTTTGATAAGACGAATGAAGTTTTTGTTAATCATGAAAAAATCCATTTAAGACAACAATTAGAACTTTTGGTGATTCCGTTTTTTGTGTGGTATTTTTTAGAATATTTAATTCGTTTAATTCAATACAAAAACAGCGCTTTGGCGTATCGAAATATTAGTTTTGAAAGAGAAGCTTACGCTAAAGAAAGAAATTTAAATTATCTGAAAAACCGATCTTTTTTTCAGTTTTTACATTACATCAAATTAAAATGAATTCAGTTTTCAATCAATCTATAAATATTGATTTTCCGAATGCTATTTCGTTGACCATAAAACGTGAAGATTTAATTCATCCGTTTGTTTCGGGAAATAAATTTAGAAAGCTAAAATACAATTTACTTCAGGCGAAAGCCCAAAATAAAGACACTTTGCTGACTTTTGGTGGCGCATTTTCCAATCATATTGCAGCGGTGGCTTATGCAGGAAAAGAGCACGGTTTTAAAACTATCGGAATCATTCGCGGAGACGAATTGTTTGATAAAATCGAAGAAAACCCAACTTTGAAATTTGCTCAGGAAAACGGAATGCAGTTTGAGTTTGTTTCGAGAGAAGAGTACCGATTAAAAAGTGCAGAATCTTTTTTTGAAAAGCTAAAAGACAAGTTCGGCGATTTTTATTTAGTTCCCGAAGGAGGCACAAACGAACTGGCTGTAAAAGGCTGCGAGGAGATTTTAACGGATGACGATTCTGTCTTTAATTACGTATGCTGTGCAGTTGGAACGGGCGGTACGATTTCTGGATTAATCAATAGCGCATTGCCAAATCAGAAGATTTTGGGTTTTCCGGCGTTAAAAGGTGACTTTTTAATCGATGAAATTCGTATTTTTGCAAAAAAAGATAACTGGAATTTAATTTCTGACTATCATTTTGGAGGTTATGGCAAAATAAATTTAGAATTAATTGAATTTATTAATGCTTTTTTTGAAAAAACAAAAGTGCCCTTAGATCCAATTTATACAGGAAAGATGGTTTTTGGCGTTATAGATCTAATCAGCAAAAATTATTTTCCTGCACATTCAAAAATTTTACTCATTCATACCGGCGGATTGCAGGGAATTGATGGAATGAATATAAAATTGAAGCAGAAAAAATTACCAATACTCAAAACAGATGATTAAAAAAATCGTATTGCTCTTTACAGTACTAATTTTGGCAAGTTGTTCATCAAGCAAACCTGCTATCGCAACGACCCAAAAAGCGGCAGCGCAGAAAGCGAGAGTTACTGCAGCTAAGAAACCCGTAAAAACCGTTAAAAGTTATCCTACTACCAACAATACTACTGAGGTTATTCAGTCAACTTCAAAAACGGTTGTCACCAACAGCATAATAACAGATTATGTATTGCAGTATAAAGAAATTGCAATGGGAAATATGAAAACTTATGGGATTCCAGCAAGCATCATTCTAGCTCAGGGAATTTTAGAATCGGGTGCTGGTAGAGGAGATTTAGCAGTAGAAGCCAATAATCATTTCGGTATAAAATGCCACAAAGATTGGTTAGGAGAAAGTGTTCGCCATGATGACGATGCCGCTCAGGAATGTTTCAGAAAGTATCCGCAGGCATCAGAATCGTATAGAGATCATGCCTTGTTTCTGGTGGGTAAAAAAAGATATGAATCGTTGTTTGCTTACGAAAAAGACGATTACAAAGCTTGGGCAAAAGGTTTGCGAGCATGCGGTTACGCCACAGATCCAAATTATCCGGATAAGTTGATCAGCTATATCGAGCGTTACAATCTTCATCAGTACGATTGTCAGGTTACCGGAAAAAATTATACCCCAATCAACACATCGGCTCCAGCAAAAAGTAGTCCATCCAATTCAAATTCAAACGATCCCAATTTATACGAAGTGCAAAAAGGCGATACCTTGTACTCGATTTCAAAGAAATTCAATTTATTGGTTGATGACTTAAAAAGAAAAAATAATTTGACTGACAACGCCATCTCGATAGGACAGAGACTTAGGGTTAAGTAGCTAGTGTTCAGTTTTTAGTGTTCAGTCTGAATTTTTAATAAATGAAGAAGAAAGTCTTAATTGTAGTTTTTATTTTGTCGGTTGGAATAACAACTAGACTTTTTGTTGGAGTTTATGAGCACGATGAATTTGCTGAAACAGATTTTTTCATAAAACATCGACCAACTTGGAAATGGAGATTTTATTCTCCGATAGGAATGTCGGATCTACGAATGGAGGATCTTTCAAAAGAAGAACAAACAGAACAACAATATTTCAATGAGTTTGTAAGAGACCGAGGTTTAAGTCGCTAAATTAAATCTAAAATCTGAACTCTAAAATCTAAAATAAAAAATGTTATATAAAAGAAGTAGTCAGCTTTTTGCTGCAGCAGAAAAAGTAATTCCGGGAGGAGTAAATTCACCAGTAAGAGCATTTAAAGCGGTTGGCGGAACTCCGATTTTTGTAAAAAGTGCCAAAGGTGCTTATTTATATGATGAAGACGGAAATAAATTAATAGATTACATCAACTCTTGGGGGCCAATGGTTTTGGGTCACGCATATCAGCCGGTTGTTGATGCGGTAATCGAAAAAGCAAAACTGGGAACTTCATTTGGAATGCCGACAGAATTGGAAACCGAAATTGCTGCTTTAGCCGTTTCTATGGTTCCGAATATCGATAAAATACGTTTTGTAAATTCAGGTACAGAAGCTTGTATGAGCGCCATTCGCCTAGCTCGAGGATTTACAAAAAGAGATAAAATCATCAAATTTGCAGGTTGCTACCACGGACATTCAGATTCATTTTTGATTCAGGCAGGAAGCGGGGCTGTGACTTTTGGCTCACCAAACAGCCCAGGAGTTACGCAGGGAACAGCAAAAGATACTTTGTTGGCAAAATACAATGATTTAGAAAATGTAAAAACATTAGTTGAAGCCAATAAAGGAGAAATCGCAGCCATTATTATCGAAGCTGTTGCGGGAAATATGGGTTGTATTCCGCCTGCAAAAGGTTTCTTAGAAGGCTTAAGAGAATTATGTACAGCAAACGGAATCTTATTGATTTTTGATGAGGTAATGACAGGCTTCCGTTTAGCTCGTGGTGGCGTTCAGGAATTGTACGGAATTGACGCTGATATTGTAACCTTTGGAAAAGTTATCGGTGGCGGACTTCCAGTGGGAGCTTTTGCGGCTCGCGAAGAAATCATGAATCATTTAGCGCCTCTTGGACCAGTTTACCAAGCAGGAACATTATCTGGAAATCCGTTGGCAATGGCAGCGGGATTGGCGATGCTTCAGGCTTTAGATAATGACAGAGAAATTTTTACTCGTTTAGAAGAAAAAACAGCTTATTTAGAAAAAGGTATTGACCGTGTTCTAAAAGCTAACAATGTTGTCTTTACCATCAATAGAGTAGGTTCTATGATTTCGGTTCACTTTGATGCAGATTCGGTTACAGATTTTCAAACGGCAGCAAAAGGAGATAACGAAACGTTTAAGAAATTCTTTCACGGATTATTACAAGAAGGAGTTTATATCGCGCCATCTGCATACGAAACGTGGTTTATTACAGATGCTTTGACTTATGAAGATCTAGATTTTACGATTAATGCAATTGATAAAGTTTCAAAGACATTTTAAATTGTAAATAGTATATCTTAAGGCTCGCTTTTTTGAAAGTTGAGCCTTTTTTTTATGCTTATATAAATTAGTTAATAAAAAGTTAATACGAATAGGTTTTGCTGTATAATTGTAGGCAAAATTTATTTTTGTTTGTCAAATAATTAACTAAACCCGCAGTAAATGAAGAAATTTTTCATTTTATCAACAATAGCTGCCTTGGCACTATTTCCCTCTCAGCAATTTGCCCAAAGTAAGAAGAAAAAAGACCAGAAAGAAGCTTCTATTGCTCCTTCAGAAAAGAAAACAGAATCCTCCATTAAAGATTACAGCAAAGTTATCACGAAAGATGCTGTTTCAGACGAAGGACTTTTTACGGTTCATAAAGTCGATAAAAAATACTACTTCGAAATTCCAAATAAATACCTGAACAAAGACATGCTTTTGGTCAGCAGAATAGCAAAACTGCCGTCTAATCTGGGTGGAGGTTATGTAAATGCAGGATCAGAAACCAACGAACAATTAATTGTCTGGCAACGCTTTCAGGACAAGATTTTAATCAAGTCAAAATCATTTCATGCTGTTGCAAATGATACGCTGCCAATCAGCATTTCTGTTAAATCGAATAACTACGAACCAACTTTGTTTGCTTTTGACATTGTAGCTTTCAGCAAAGATTCTGCAAATACGGTTATCGATGTTACTAAATTTTACAGTACAGATGTAAAAGCAATAAGCGGTATTTCTGCAGCAATGCGCGAGACTTACAAAGTAAAAGGACTTGACGATTCGAGAACTTTCATTACTGCCATGAAAAGTTTTCCGATGAACATTGAAGTGATTCAGGACATGACGTATAACGCTTCAAAACCATCAATGCTTGAAGATACAGAAACAATAAGCATTCAGATGAACCAATCTATGGTTTTATTGCCTGAAGTTCAGATGAAACCAAGAATTTTTGATCCGCGTGTAGGCTGGTTCACCGTAAGCCAATACGATTACGGAAGCAACGAATTAAAATCGGATCTTAAGACTTATATCCGCCGTTGGAGATTAGAGCCAAAAGACCCAGAAGCATATGCCAAAGGAGAACTGGTTGAGCCAGTAAAACCAATTGTTTATTATTTGGATCCTGCTACACCAGAAAAGCTAAGAAAGTACATCAAACAAGGTGTAGAGGAGTGGCAGAAACCTTTTGAGAGGGCAGGATTTAAAAATGCAATTATAGCAAAAGACGCACCGACAAAAGAAGAAGATCCTGATTTTAGTCCAGAAGATGTACGTTATTCTGTTATTCGCTACGTTGCCAGTACTACCAGAAATGCGGTCGGACCAAGCGTTTCAGACCCTAGAACAGGCGAAATTATCGAGAGTGATGTGATTTGGTATCATAATCATCTGCGTTCGTATAGAAACAGATATTTGCTGGAAACAGGAGCGGCAAATCCGAAGGCGAGAACTTTGCAGACCAGCGATGAAGAAATGGGTGAAATGATGCGAATGGTTATTGCGCATGAAGTAGGTCATGCATTAGGTTTTCCGCACAATATGGGAGCGAGTTGTGCATACGACACCGAAAGTTACAGAAACGGAAAATTTACACAAGAAAATGGTATTTCTGCAAGTATCATGGATTATGCACGTTACAATTACATAGCACAGCCAGGAGATCAAAACATTCGTTTTATCAGAAAGATGGGCGAGTACGATTATTATGCCTTAAATTGGGGCTACAGAGTGATTCCGGAAGCAAAATCTCCTGAAGCAGAAAAAGCGATTTTAGACAAATGGATTTTAGAAAAAGCAGGAAATCCAATTTATAGATTCGGAAAACAAAGCAGTACGTTTGATCCTTCATCACAAACAGAAGATATTGGAAATAATTCGATGAAAGCAAGTTCATACGGACTTAAAAATCTGGAATATGTCGCTGCACATCTTAGCGAGTGGACTAGCGCAGTAACGAATAATTATGAAGATTTAGACGAATTATACAGGGAATTATTAGATGTTTGGGGACGTTATGTAGGACATGTGGTTACTAACGTTGGCGGCGTTTACGAAAATACAAAACGACCGAACCAGAAAGGAAACGTTTATGAAGTGGTGCCAAAATCAAAACAAATTGAAGCGATGAACTGGCTCCAGGCAAATGCCTTTTCTTCTCCAACTTGGATTGTGAATCTAAATAACTTAAAAAATACAGATTATGCCGGTTATACCGAGAAGTTTAGGAATATACAGGTAAGGCATTTGAATAATCTGATGAGCTTGGCGCGTATAGGAAGATTAATGGATAACGAAATTCTAGGTGTAGATACCTATAAGGCTTTAGATTTCTTTAAAGATTTGAGAAAGGGAATTTGGAAAGAAACCGCAGCTGCATCAAATGTAACTATCTACAGAAGAAATCTGCAGCGCGCATATATTGATAGAATGGCCTTTTTAATGACTGAAGAAATGAAGCCAAACGAAAGATTTACGGTTTATTATAACGTTTCGCAGTCAGATCTGAGAGCACTGGTGCGAGGCGAACTAACATCATTAAAAAAATCACTCTCTGTAGCAAAAGCTGGAGCTGTAAATACGGAGACAAAATACCATTACGAAGATTGCATCAAACGAATTGATTTGATCTTGGATCCGAAATAATAGATTATAGATAAAAAAAAGAGGCTGTCCAAAAAGTCGAAGTCAACCTCTGAGAATTGCATAAATGAAATTTCTCTCCAATAGGAGTCCGAATATTTAGTATAAAAAAGAGGCTGTCCTTACTATTTTCGGACAGCCTCTTTTTTGTTTAAATTTTTTCTTTGCGTTCTTTCATTTTATCTCTCATCTTGTCTTTTTTCTCTTCTTGCAGTGTTTTCCATTTGGTATATTGGTCTGTTTTTAAGATTGATTTCATTTTGGCATCATTTGCCGCTGCTTCGTCTTCCATTTGTTTTTTGAAAGCTGCTCTTTCTTCAGCAGTTGGCTTTGTGTTGCTTTCTTTTCGCTCTTTTCTTTCTTCTCTTAATTTTTCAGCCTTAGCACTTCTTTCCGCTAAAAGCTGTTTTACTTGAGCCTGTTGGCTGGCATCCAGAGTCAATTCTGAAGTTAATTTTTGAAGTTGTTTTTCATTGCGCTGTTCTGGAGTTAATTTTTCTCTTCTGTCTTGTGCAAAACCCGCTATTCCAACAAATAACAAAGCAGCAATTAGTAGTTTTTTCATGATGTAAGTTTTTTAATTGTTTATAGGAATTAGACTTTTAAGGGGTTAATTGGTTTAATGAGAATTTCAGAATTATAAATTATTTAACAAATTGAGAGCGAATCTCTTAAAACTAAAGGTCTTGTTTAAAAGTACGAAAAATTTGCGTATTTTTAAGGTGTAACAAATTTAAAACCAAGAATTAATACGAAATCCCAATGAATAAAATAGCCTTTTTTTCTACCCAGCCTTATGATAAAACCTTTTTTAATCAATACAATTCTGACTTTGGTTTTCAATTGGAATTTTTTGAAACCCAGCTCAATCCACAAACCGTTGCTTTAATCGAAGAATGTGAAATTGTATGTGTTTTTGTAAACGATATTGTCAACGAAATTGTCATTAAACAATTGGCAGAAAAAAACGTAAAGATCATTGCCTTGCGATGTGCCGGATTTAACAATGTAGATTTAGAAGCGGCGAAAAAATACAATTTAAAAGTATGTCGCGTGCCAGCTTATTCTCCTCAGGCCGTTGCAGAACATGCTATGGCCATGATTTTGACATTAAATAGAAAAACGCACAAAGCTTATAATAGAGTCCGCGAACAGAATTTCTCTCTAAACGGTTTATTAGGTTTTGATTTATACGGAAAAACAATCGGAATTATCGGAACCGGAAATATCGGAAAAGCCTTTTCTAAAATAGCATTGGGCTTTGGTTGTAAAGTCGTGGCTTATGATATTGTTGAGAGTGAAGAAATGAAAAAAGATGGTGTCTCTTTTGTGGGACTGCAAGAGATTTTTGAATCAAGCGACATAATTTCGTTGCATTGCCCATTAAATGATCAGACGAAACATATTATCAATCAAACGTCGATTTCACTTATGAAACAAAATGTGATGATCATTAATACCAGCCGAGGCGGATTGATAGAAACTGCTTGCGTAATTGAAGGCCTAAAAGCAGGAAAAATTGGTTATCTCGGAATAGATGTTTACGAACAGGAAGAAAAGCTCTTTTTTAGAGATCTTTCTGCCGATATCATTCAGGACGATGCCATTCAGCGTTTAATGAGTTTTCCGAATGTTTTAGTAACAGCCCATCAAGCATTTTTTACGAATGAAGCCTTGACACAGATTGCGCTGGTGACTTTTAATAATATTAAGTCTTTGTTAGCGAAAAACGATATTGAAAATCAAACAGCCCTTCTGGTATAAGAGGGGCCTAGAATTTAATTTGTCAATATTTTTTTGTAATTTAAATGAATATAAGCAAATGTAATGTGAATTTAAATAACAAATCATGAAACCATTAATTGTAATTATAATAGGATTTTTGATACTGTCTTCCTGTCAAAACAAAGTAAAGACAAAAGAAAATATTGTTAAGACTATTGCCTTGGATACTTTGTCGAAAACCGTTGCAGGAACGGCAGATTTAAGTGAAGCTCCTTCAAAAAACAGCGATGCAGTTGAGCGAATTAGGAAGCAGTTAAGACTTTTGCTTAAAAATGATTTTCAGGCAATGACAAAAGAAGATCGTTTCTTTTTTTACGGAGCTTTTGATTTGAACAATGACGGTAAAGATGAATATTTTGTTGGTTTCTCCAATTCCTATTTCTGCGGAACCGGAGGTTGTTCAGGTTATATTTTGAATAATGATGGAAGTGTAATCAACAAATTTACTGTAACCGATTTCCCGATTTATGTAACTACTTCATCAACTGAAAAATTTTATGATTTGGTATTTGAAAGTGCAGGAAAATTTCATGTTTTAAAAATGAAAAATGGAAAGTATCCTTCTAATCCGTCTGTTCAAGAAGTTTTAAAAGGAGATGTTTCAAAAGAAAGTACAAAGGTTTTGGATATTGAAGGAAAGAAAATGGAGAAGTATTCTTTTTAGCAAAATCATTTTATATGAAAAAAAGTTTTTTAGAATTCTTTTAGGTAGTTGTACTATTGTGATATAAAAGATTATAAATATTGTTCGTTATTGAAAGAACCTTATTGGTCGAGGAAAGTGATTTTTTTTCAATTGCATGTTTCGCTGACTAGTTATTTCAAAACTATCTAATTCAATCAATGAGTGTTTAGAAAGTAAGCATCTACAACAAACTTCATGCAACCTTACTTAATATTTTTACATCAGTTAGTTTTGAAGCATATGCTAAACAAGCTAATATGTCTTTGTTTTCAAGAGCAGGATAATCTTCAATGATTTCTTGAAATTCCATTCCAGAGGAAAGTAAGTCCAAAATCATTTCTATAGGGTAACGCATATTTCTCACTGTCGGTTTTCCATGACAGACATCAGGATTTATTGTGATTCTTGAAATTAGATTTTCCATAGTATTAACTTTATTCAAATATAAAGATATTATTCTATATAAAAAAAGAGCCTCTCATGAAGCTCTTTTGTAATTTAACTTAAACTTTATTCATTTTAGAATTTCTAAAATTCAAATTCTCCAATTAGAATCTTACTATCATTTTCGCGTTTGTTTTCTTTCTGACTCTGGAAAACAGCAATTTTGCGCTCTTGTCTTCCGTCAGAATAATACAGATAAACTTCTGCCATTATAGTCGTTGGACCAGAAAGAATATTCTGTCTCTCGCCAAAGAAATTGGTTTTAATTTTATATTTCCCTTTGATGGCTTTTTTTAATAAAAACTGTTCCGGGCCAAAACCTTGCGTGAAATCGTTGCTTAATCTTCCTCCAATTTCTGTTGATTTATGAGAGTAAGAACAATCTTCACCTCTTGGATCTGTAACCCAAAGATCGATGTCGGTATTGTCTTTATTCCAATTGATGACAACTCGAATATCGACAGGGAGATTTGCTTTTAGACGATTATCTATCTTGCTTCCATCAACATTCTTGTTTTGACTCAAAATGTTATTGATTTCCATAATCAAAATCTCTTCAATACCAGTGTCTCTTACAGAAATCTCATCGGTATATTCCTGATAAAGCATTGATTTGTATACATTAAGAGCTTCTTGAGGTTTTTTGTTGTCAACCAAAGCCAATGCATAATCCCTATGACTTTGAGGGTCGAAAGGTCTCCATTCTAGAATCTTTTGAGTAATCCACAATTCTTTATCATAATTACCTCTTTGTTTCAGCAGATAAGATATCGTTTTGTATAATTCTTCATTCTCCAAATCCAGTTCAGCTAATGTACTTAAAACCTTTAGAGAAAGAACTTTATCTCCTTTTCTGAATAGCAGTTTTGAAACATCAAAATAATAGGTAACCTGTTTTTCATATTTAGGACGATTTTCAAGATATTTCTGGTAAATCAATTCAGGAGATTGTAAAGATTGAAAATCTTTCATATACTCTTGAGTACTTTCAACCTCTATTAAAGTTATTTTGCCCGTGGATGATTTTTTATTGGCATCGCTTACTTGTTCACGTCCATATGCAATATTGTCACTGACAGCATCTTGTTGTGTGGTCAATTTTTGCGACTGTTTAGAAATTTTAGGATACTGTTTTTTTTCTGTAGCCTTAAATTCGCTATTCCACCAAGTTGCCAATTCACGTGTTTTATCAAAAGCTTTGGACAGCAGATTTTTTCTTTGTTCTAAAATTTGTCTTTTGTTCTGTGAAACGATTCTGTTGTATTCTGACAACAATTCTTGTGGAGGAGTGATTCCAAAACGTACATAATCATTAACGTCTTCCAATACAATAAGACTGGTATTCTTGCTTACTACTCCAAACTGTTCGCTCAAGTTTCTTATTTCATCGCGGTTTTGAGTCGAATTAAGTTCAAGATCATTAATTTTTCGTTGTGCCCAAAATTGTGCAATAGGCCAGTTATCTACTTGTACAGCGTTAGTGAAATCTACAGGAACTTCAAATTTCTTGTTTCCTACTGAAAAAACAGCAGTAAGTTTTCCCAAATTTGGAGATGAAATTCCAAATATATTCACTGGTTCGTTTACGGCAGTTCCAATGTTTGGGAACAATTCCTGAGTACTATTGGTTTCTTTAAAACCTAAAAACAGAATAGGAAGTCTATTGTACGTTTTTAAAGCAGATTGAGTGTCTAATTCGTTAAGATTGATAAAATTTCCTCCAGATTGTGATGCTAAAAGTTTAAGTAAATTAAAATCAGAAGTTGGTGTGCTTGTTATGCTGTTGACAGGTTTCTTGAATTTTAAAGTTAAATCACCAAAATTCGAAATTCCGTCAGAAAATAAAAGATATTCGTCTATTTGAGAGATTTCTTTTAAAGCGCCGAAATCGGTTCCGCCGTCGTATTTAAGATTGAGAATTCTGTCTTTTAAAGCACTCCAGTTTCCTCCAGAAACAGTAAATTCTTCTGTTTTTTCAAGAATATTATTTAAAAGGACAAAAAATACTGAAATGTTCTTGTTCTCTAAAAAATAAGCATTAAGAAAGTCTAGTTCTTTTTGATGATCTCTTTTGGATCCGCTGAATGAATTGTCCCAAATAATAGCAATTTTTTGAGATTTCGATTTTTCTTTTACGGGGAAATTCATCGAAACACTTGCTGCAAAATAAAATTTATTATCAGAGGCTTTTTGAAGCAATACACTTGAAGACTCATTAACTTTTGGAATCGTTATTTTGAGACTTTCATTTGGCGTAAAATTCGTTTTACTAATTTCTGCTATCCATTGATTTCCTTTTTTCTGAAAAGCAAAACTGCCATCTGGATTTTCCGTAATTTTAGGAGTTGTCAGACTTTCATTAATCAATACTTTTAAATTAAATTTTGGAATATTGACTGCATTGGCAAAACTTAGAAAATACAGATAATCAGTAGTAGCATTTTTTAATTCCTGATTATAAGTAATCTGAATCGTTCTGCTGCCTCTAGCTGGAATAGGGTAGATTCTGGTTCTGAAATTGTTTCCTTCTACTTTTTCAATAATACCAGGATCGACATTTCTTCTTTCGATACTTTCAAATACTTCTTTAGCTCGTTCTTTTGGAACAGGAACTGCATCTCGCAGACTTCCGTTGATGTCTAAAGCATAACCGCTTACATTTACGCCTTCAGGCAACGGAATGGTAAGTTTTCCTTCTAAAATTCGGTCACTAGAATTATAAAATATATAAGTTGCAGTTGTTGTTGCAAGATTTCCTAAAATTTTAGTTTCAATTTTTAAATCCTGCAAGGTTACAGAATTCTTTTTCTGATTCTCGACATCCAGATTTGGAATCTGTGAAAAAACGGCACTAAAGAACAGTAGTGCACAAATAGTAAAAATTTTATTCATGATTAATAAACGTGATTTTTTATTTGGCTATAAACGTAGGAAAATTCATTTGTTTTAAAAAAGTATTTTTGATCTTTTTAAAATTAAAGAGAATTAATATGTTTAGCCACAATTCCAAAATTGATACCTTGAACCTGATCGACTCCACTGAAATTTACTGCAATCAGCTGGCCACATTCGTTAAAGACTGGCGCACCGCTTGCACCATGTGTAGAAGTTATGCTGTATTGAATTTTATTGCCGTCTGATTCTTTACTTATTTGACCATTATAAAGCTGTACTTTTATTCCAGAATCTGTCTGTGCCAAATCCATTCCTAACGGATACCCCACCATAATTGCTTTTTGGCCTGGAGCCAAAGAAGAATCGTTGTCAACTGCATTATCAAGATTTATAACATGGCTAACATTTCCCGGAGTTATATGATTTGCTAGCTGTAAAATACCTAAATCAATATTGGTATCTTCGGATACTTTTTTTACTTCACAATTAAGCCACTCATCATTAGAGTCATGAAGGGCTACTTCAATATCTAAAGTTTTTACATATACTTCTATATTATCTATAGAAACATATTCTTTTACAGGGATTGATGCAGCAATATCGGTTGATGATGTATCAGTTTCGGTTTCTGCTTCGCTTGAACTAACAAATTCTTCACCTGCAGAATCACTTTCGTTACTCGACTCTTCATAATCGCCCTCTTCTCCTCCTTCGTCATATGATATCGAAGCATGTGTCCAGTTTCTTTCAATAAAACTTTGATACTCATCTTCTGCAACATCAGTAGTAAGAATAGAAGCAATCTTCATTCTTAGGTTTTGTATTGTGGTATTTACTTTTTCAGTCTCTTCATCAGATGCGTTCCATGGTTGCAAAACATGCCTATTGGTTATCATGTTTCCGTTTGTATCTACAAAAAAGCCAGTTCCGTAAATTGTTTCTTCCTTAGCGTCTTGGACCGTAAGCGGAATTTCATTTCCATTAATTTTTGCGAAATAACCGTATCTGTGTTTTATAAGTACAACGGCTTCTTTGTATGTATCATAGATTTTGGTATCGGTACCTAGACAAACAGTTTCAGTTTTAGGTTTAAAATATTTAAATCCAAAAAAGCCTGCGGCTGAGAGAAAGATAATTCCGATGATGGCAAATTTGTAGCGATTTCCTTTTTTTTTAGTTGTAGCCGAGGCCAAGTCTTCGTTGGGAGCGATTTTTCTAATTTTCATTTAGAGTATTGGTTGAAAAATGTTAATTGAATGGTTTTGGGTTTGAAAAATTAGACTTTTTTAACAAGTCAAATTGAGGTCAAATGTAGTAATTTGTTTGCTAAAAAAAAGTAAAATTAAAATCAATTCTGTGTTCAATTTTGCCCAGATTTCGACTTGTTTTTTTGCATTCAGAATGTATGCAGTTTGAAATAATTTTTAAGATTGTAAATTGTTGATTTATAAATATTTAAGGTGTATTTTGTTCTTTCAATAAATATTGCTAAAGCACCAATTTGAAATAGAAAAACCCGACAGGTTTAAAACTGTCGGGTTTGAAATTATTCGAAAGAAATATAATTACTTTCAATAAGATTTAATTTATATAAATCTTTGAACTCTTTTCTTTTTGTAGAAGCACTTGCTTTTATAATTCTTCTTTTACTTGGAAGACAAACAACGGCATTAAGGCTGTATGGATTGAAATCTATTAAACTTGAATAATGTTTAAATGTATTTTCTAATTGAGAATAAGCATCTTTTCTGTGATTTGCCTGATTCCCTTTGGCAACTTTAACTTCTGTAAAAAATACATCTTTATTGTTGCAAATAACATAATCACATTGACCGCCTTTAACCTTTTTCATTACACAATCATCATTTTGAACAAAATAAAACTCATCATTTGATTTGTTTTCAATATGTAAATGCCAAGGCTCTTTTACTGTAACAAATAAAACAGGATTAGATTCAAAGACAAATGTATGCTTGTCAGTAATAGTTTTTAGACAATTTTCTTCAATTTCAGGAAATGCTTCTCTAAGACGTGGAATCATAAATCAAGTAATTTATCAAATTCATTTGCAAAAGCATCTGAAACCCCATCAATCATATTTTCAGAAATCTGCCCTAATTTATCATTCATAATCTTTTTTGCTTTTCCATTTTTCAATTCGTAAGCAATAAAATTTTTAGGATTTAGCCAAGATTCTTTCTTTATAATTTTATTTACTTCTTTAGGATTGTTTTGACCTTTATCATGAGCTAATAATAAATTATTTATAGATGCTAGAACAAATGGACTATGAGTTGTTAATATTAAATTCTTTCTTTCATGCAAACAATTTTTAATTAAATATTTAATTAGTTCATGTTGCGCTCTAGGATATAAATTTAATTCAGGTTCTTCTACAACAAAATTGAAATTGTATTCTTCTTTTAAAGATTTTGAATACTCTACTAAAAGTAAAATTGGAATTACTGATTGTAAACCTGAAGCAGATTCTAATAAATTAACTTTTTCATTTTCATTATGATAGATAAACGAACTTTGTCCTTCTCTTCTATATTTTATTTTATTATCAATAATTCGAAGAGGTAATTCAGTTATAGTATTGATTGCTTTTTCATATTCTTGCCCACTGTTTAATAAGTATTTAGGAATTTGGATGTTATTATTAATCAAACCTAAAATATTTGTTTGGATTATTTGAAGAATATTTCTTTCTGTTGGGATATAGATAGAATCATATAGAAAAATAGCCGGAAATATTTCTACTAAAGCCTCATACAAGTATAAATAATTTTCAAAAACGTGTTCTTTTCCTAAAATTGATAAAATTTCATCAATGTGTATTTCATTTAGAATTTCTTTAGAACCATTGAAAAAAAGGTCTTTAAATTTTTCTTTTTGTTCTTTTAGCGGAAATAAATTATATATATTTTTATTGAAATCTTTATCATAAAATTTACAGTAATAGAGGCTCCCTTTTATTAAAGATTTGAATTTTTCATTTGCGCCATGTTTATTAGAAATTAGAAGAGGATCATCTTTAACTTCTTTATACATTTTAATTAAATGCGCTGGAGTTTGTTTTATAAAAGTTTCTGATGAATATTTTAGGAAGAAAGGAGTTGTAGATCGAAGTTGGCTGTTGTAATTAGTATATTCTATAAATGTTTCTTTCTTTAAATATGAAAGAATATTATACTTTTTTAATTCTTCTTCAAAAGAGATCGTATCATCTCTTCTAAATCCTTCATCTTCAAATATTGAAAGTAGTTTAGCCAAAGTACTTTTACCAGAAGCCTGCGCACCAATAAAAGTGACCATTTCTCTAACTTCAATATCAATATCTTTTAGAGGCCCGAAATTTTTAACAATAAGTTTTGCTCTTTCCATGTTTTCAAAATTAAGGAAAATATTTATATATGAAAAAGGAGCTTCAATAAAAGCTCCTTTTTAAATTTTTGTATGATTTTAAAGGAATTTACCCCACCAATTCAACAAATTTAAACTCGCCGTCAACGACAACTTTAGTCAAACCGTGTTTAGATAAGTTTTTCATAGAAGCATCCCATTTTTTACCGCTTAAGTTAGCAGAAACTTTAAGTTGTCCTAAATCCATTTTGTTTTCATTTCCTTTCAATAAAGTAATAATTACTTTTTCTTCCTCAGTCAATTCAATTTGAGCTTGTTTTTTCTCAGGACGCATTTGCGGGAACAATAAAACTTCCTGAATAGAAGCATTGTTTGTCAAATACATAATCAAACGATCCATTCCAATTCCCATTCCAGACGTTGGAGGCATACCGTACTCCAGCGCTCTTAAGAAATCCTCGTCGATAATTCCGTTTGCTTCATCATCACCTTTTTCAGAAAGACGCATCTGATCTTCAAAACGCTCTCTTTGATCAATTGGGTCGTTCAATTCAGAATAAGCATTTGCAATTTCTTTACCGCAAACCATTAATTCAAAACGCTCCGTCAAATCTGGATTATCGCGGTGTTCTTTACAAAGCGGCGACATTTCTTTTGGATAATCAGTAATGAAAGTTGGCTGAATATAATTTCCTTCACATTTTGCTCCGAAAATCTCATCAATCAATTTTCCTTTACCCATTGTTTCGTCAACCTCGATTCCCATTCCACGTGCTGCTTCAAACAATTCCTGTTCTGTTTTTCCAGAAATATCAAAACCAGTAAAATGTTTGATAGAATCGGTCATGGTAACACGTGCATAAGGCGCTTTAAAGTTGATTTTGTGCTCGCCAAAAGTAACTTCGCTAGTGCCATTTACAGCAATCGCACAATGCTCTAATAAACCTTCTGCAAACTCCATCATCCAGTTGTAGTCTTTGTAAGCTACATATATTTCCATTGCAGTAAATTCAGGATTATGCGTTCTGTCCATACCTTCGTTACGGAAGTTTTTAGAGAACTCATAAACACCTTCAAATCCACCAACAATTAATCTTTTTAAATACAATTCGTTTGCAATACGCATGTAAAGCGGAATATCAAGTGAGTTATGATGTGTGATAAAAGGACGTGCCGCAGCTCCACCCGGAATTGGCTGTAAAACGGGAGTTTCAACCTCCAAATATCCTGCATTGTTAAAATACTCTCTCATTGCACTAAATAGCTTGGTGCGTTTAAGAAAAGTTTCTTTAACCTGCGGATTAACCGTTAAATCTACATAACGCATTCTGTAACGCAACTCAGCATCATTAAAAGCATCGTGTACATTTCCTTCTTCATCCACTTTTGGCAACGGAAGCGGGCGCAACGTTTTACTTAAGAACGTAAATCCGCTTACACGAATACATTTTGCACCAACTTGAGTCGTAAACAATTCCCCTTCAATACCAATAAAATCACCTAAATCGGTTAATTTTTTGAATACTTGGTTGTATAATGTTTTATCATCACCTTCACACAAAACATCGCGATTCACGTACAATTGAATACGCCCTTCGCTGTCTTGTAACTCAGCAAAACAAGCTTTACCTTGATCACGAACACTCATCAAACGTCCCGCAACAATAACCTTCTTACCTTCCTCAAAAGTTTCCTTTATCTGCTTCGAAGTATGATTTACAGGAAAAAGATTAGCTGGATAAGGATTGATTCCCAGATTGCGTAAATTTTGAAGTTTTTCTCTTCTGATGATTTCTTGTTCTGATAATGCCATTTTATGCTATTTTTTTTAAGTGTGCAAAGATAAAGAAAAGAATGTAGATTTTAGAATGCAGGTTTTAGATTTTTTGAAGCAGCAATTTGTTGGGTTTCAATCCCCTTTAGTCCCGCTATTCATTCCAATCTTTTATGCCGAACGCCGGCATAAAAGGATTTCCATTTCTATCGGGGCTAGATAAGAAGATTTAGTTTTCAGAAGAACTTTGTATTGTAAGAAAATTAAATGTAAAACTAGCTATCTTAGCATCTTTTAAAATCAAAACCTTTTACCAAAAATGAAATATTTATTAATTGTATTACTTCTGATTTTAGCATCAAGCTGTCAAATAACCGAAACCATTACAATCAATCCTGATGGGAGCGGTAGTATAGAGCTAGAACAGTTTAGAGAAGAAAATAGTTATATTCAATTGGCTGGCGAAGAATATTCAAAAGAAAATGTTTTTCAGGATACTACCTATGTTTTTAGGGATTACATTAGTAAATACAAAGAAAATTTTTTGCAATATAAACCAAACGAGCAGCAATTATTCCAGAAATATGCGAATGTAAAAACACATATAAAGAGAAGTTCTTTTGAGAAAGAATTTAGAACTTCGTTCAAACTTGACTTTAATAAAGTCTCAGAAATCCCAGATTTATTTAAAACAGAAGATTATGCTTCAGACATTCAACATAATTATGCTTTAACAGCGGAAAGACATTATTTCAGGATTGGGTATTCTTTTGATGGAAAAACTTTTAAACGTTCGGTTTCAATTATAAATAATCTTGAATTAGAAAAGGCAAAAGAACAATCTGAAAATTTTGAAAAAAAATATGGTTCTTCAAAACTGGAACAATCTTATATATTAAGGTATAATTTCCCAAAAAAGATAAAATCGGTTTCCAATTCAAAAGTTATAATCAATTCGGATAAAAAATCGTTAACATTAGAATTTAAATTGTCAGATTGTTTAGGCAATCCGGAAATAACAAATCTCGAAGTAGTTTTAGAATAATAAAAAAGCCAAAAACGTGACATCTCAGTAACTTAGAATCTTAGAATCTCAGAACCTAAAAAACTTCGTATCTTTGATGAAAAATTGTACTCTTATGAAATTATATAAATTACTAAGCTTTTCTTTTTTAATAGCAACATTAACGAGTTGTACTTTCACTGAAAATATTACGATTAATGAAAACGGAACTGGAAAATTCTCTGTAGACATGGACGGTTCTGCTTTAATGGAAATGGCAGGCGACCAAATAGGAAGCCAAATGGGAGCCGATGCTAAAAAAGACATTGACTCTACATTTACTTTTAAACAACTATTTGAAGAGAAAAAAGACAGTATCGCAAAATTGTCTCCAGAAGCTCAAAAAGACTTGAAAAAATTGGAGAATTTTGTAGTGAGCACTAAAATGAGTTCTGAAAAAAAGCAGTTTTTAATGAACTTTGCGACAGATTTTAAAAATGTAAACGAATTACAAGATATTTTACAGACTATAAGTGCACTTCAAAAATTAGAAGGCGGCGCCAATGCTAGTCCGTTGGGAAGTGGTTTTGGAAGCAATAATAGTAAACTAAGTTATACTTACGACGGAAAGAAATTTACGAGAAAAGCGGTAATAGATAAGCAGAAACTGGCTGAAATTAAAAAAGATTCTACAGCAGGTATGACCAAAATGATGTTTGCGTCATCTAGTTACATTGTAAAGTATAATTTTCCCAAAAAGATTAAGAAAGTCTCTAATCCATATGCATTGTTTAGCGACGACCGAAAATCAATTACAATTCAATACTCTTTTACGGATTATATGGAGAATCCAGACAAACTCAACTTCGATGTTGAGTTTGAAAAATAATTAAAATGAACAAAAAAATCCAACTTCAGGATCTGGGTAATAAAGACTATAAATCGACTTGGGAATATCAGGAAGAATTATTTAAAGACATAGTCAATTTAAAAATCAAAAACAGAAGGGAAGAACTTGATCTGCCAACTCCAAATTATTTATTATTTGTAGAGCACCCGCATGTTTATACTTTGGGGAAAAGCGGCGATTTTGAGAATTTATTATTAAATGAAAAACAGCTCGAAGCCAAAGGAGCTTCGTTCTATAAAATAAATCGAGGAGGTGATATAACGTATCACGGGCCAGGACAAATTGTAGGGTATCCGATTTTAGATTTGGAAAATTTCTTTACAGATATTCACAAATATCTTCGCTACCTCGAAGAATCTATTATTCTTACTTTAGAAGAGTACGGTCTAAAAAGTGGCAGAAGTGAGGGCGAAACAGGAGTGTGGCTCGATGTTGGAACTCCGTTTGCGCGGAAAATATGTGCGATGGGCGTTCGAGCTTCGCGCTGGGTAACCATGCACGGCTTTGCGTTAAATGTAAATGTAGATTTGGGATATTTTGACAACATTATTCCGTGTGGAATCCGCGGAAAGGGAGTTACTTCTCTAAATGTAGAAATTGGTGTTGAAAAGGTAAACGAATCTGAGGTAAAAGAAAAAATCTTGAAACATCTTTCAAACTTGTTTGAAGCAGATTTTGTTTAAAAGAAATTAGAAAGGTTATCATGCCGGAAAAGTTAGTCCTAATAACTTTTCCGGTTTTTTTTGCTATTTATTAATAGATAAAAAATTTTAAAAGAGGTATTTTGAGAATTCTAGTTAACGTTTAAATTATAAAATTATTGCGTTTAGGTTAATTTTTTTGCTCAACTGGCGTTTTTATTAGGCTTAAATATTTTTTTATTCATAAAATACTGTATAAAATAGCCAAGATTAAGTTTGGTTTTAGTAGGTAAATACTAGTGAAAATAATACTTTTGTCTAATTTTGATAAATTTTTGAAGATTTTTTCGTTTTCTCGTTTAAGATTAATTTTAAAAGCATTTTTCTTTTTCGAAATCACTTAAATTTTACGAATAATTCAAAAATTAAAATATATTTTATGGTTTTGTTAAATTCTACGACAACTTTTTAATTAGTCCTCAATTTGTTGCAAAAGTGGTCTAAAAGCCTGTTAAAGCACGAAATTACGATATAATAGAAATAACGGCTTATTTTTATGAAATATGTTTTTTTAGGCTTTAAAAATTACGATTTAGTAATCAACTGTTAAAGTGTTATTAAAGAATTACAACTTTTATCTTCAAAAATGTTTGTTATTTTAAGAAATAATTAAGATGTTTGCCATCTACTAATTCAAAATAAATTAAAATGAAATTAAAATTTAAATGGATTTTTACGCTATTTATGGCGTTATCTATGCAGTTTTCTTTCGCTCAAGAGAGAACTGTAACTGGTACGGTATCTGATAAGACAGGTGCTATTCCAGGTGTGAACGTTCTGGTAAAAGGAACAAAAACGACTACTCATACAGATTTTGATGGTAGTTACTCTATTAAAGCAAAAACAGGAGATGTTTTAGTTTTCTCATACGTTGGTATGTCAAACAAACAAGTAACTGTTGGAACTTCAAATTCTGTTAATGTGGTTTTAGAATCTGAAGCTCAGTTAATGAATGAGGTAGTAGTTGTTGGTTACGGTGTTCAGAAAAGAAAAGAAGTAACAGGGTCTATTGCTAAAATCGCAGGAAAAGACATTTCTAACTTGGTAACTCCATCTTTCGAGGGTGTTTTAGCAGGTAGAGCGACTGGGGTTCAAGTATTGACTAACACGGGCCTTCTTGGTGCTGCTCCAAAAATTAGAATTAGAGGTATTGGGTCTATTTCTGGTAGTACAGAGCCATTAATTGTAGTAGATGGTATTCCAATTTATTCTGGTGATATTGGAGGGGTTTCAGCAACTAACGGTTTAGCTGATATTAACCCAGAAGACATCGAATCTTTTGATGTATTAAAAGATGGAGCTGCAACGGCTATTTATGGTTCTAGAGCTGCAAACGGTGTAATCTTGATTACAACTAAGAGCGGTAAAAAAGGTACTTTGAAAGTTGCTTACTCAAGTGTTTTTGGTGTTGCTAGTGCAGCTAAAAAATATGATTTGTTACAAACTCCTGACTTTATTACAATCTCTAATGAGAAAAGAGCAAATGCTGGAGCTACTCCGTGGGCAGCAGGTAGTACTTTCAATACAGACTGGCAGTCTGCAGTTTTAAGAAATGCTCCTCAAATGACGCACAACCTTAATTTCAGCGGAGGTTCAGAAAAAACTAAATACTATTTGTCTTTAGGTCTTTCTGATATGGAAGGGATCAACCTTTCTAATAGTATGAAAAAGTATTCTATTAGAGCAAACATTGACCAAGATATCAACAAATGGTTAAGTGTTGGTACTAACGTAGCTCTAAGCAGAACGGAATATAGCGGATTGAACAGCAATGCTAGTGGTCTTTCTGGAAACATCTTTAATACAATCAGACAGCTTCCAAATATCCCTATATATGATCCTGCAGATCCAACTGGATATAACCTTTCTCCTAACAACGCAACAGTTGGTAGATGGGACAACTTAGCTGAAGCAGGAGATAATATTACTAATATTATTTACGCTCTTGATCACAACAAATACAAATCAAAAACAACAAGAATTATTGCTAGTGCTTACGCAAATGCAAAAATTACTTCTGATTTGAGTTATAAATTACAAGTAAGTGCTGATAATGCATCAACAGACGGTTTCCAATACTGGAATCCTGTTCATGGAGATGGACGTACTTCAAACGGTATCGCATACCAAGAAAACAGAAATCTTTTAAGATGGAACTGGCAAAATATCTTGAACTACAAGCATACTTTTGCTGAAGATCATAATATTGGTTTAACAGGAGTTATGGAATATCAAAAATCTAGAGACCAATTATTATGGGGTCAAGGAAGTGATATTATCAGTGATTTCTTTGATGAAAACCTTGTAACAAATAGTTTTAATACTAAAGATACAGGTGGTGGTATTTCTGAAAAAGGTATTATCTCTTACTTAGGGCGTTTTACTTATAACTTTAAAGAGAAATATTTCTTACAAGCTTCTCTTAGACGTGACGGAATTTCTCAATTTGAGAAAGATGTTAGATACCATAACTTCCCTGGAGTTTCTGCAGGTTGGACAGTTTCTAAAGAAAGTTTCATGGAAGGAATCAGCAACGTAGTTTCTGATTTCAAATTAAGAGGTTCTTATTCAGAAGTTGGTAATGTTGATGTATTAAATGGAGCTGCTTATCCTTCAAAAGATCTTACAATTGGTTCTCCATATGCTACTTCAAACGGTATTGGTTACTATCAGTTCTCAAATCCGTTATTGCAGTGGGAAACTTCTACAAAAGTTGACTTTGGTGTGGATTTTGGATTCTTGAATAATCGTTTGACTTTAGCATTTGACTATTTCAAAAACGATATTGATAATTTAGTTCTTGCTGCTCCAACTCCTCCTTCTATTGGTATTCCTAACAATACAATCAACCAAAACGTTGGTAAAATGTATAACCAAGGATATGAGTTCGCAGTTAGCTTTAAAGCAATCAACAACGCAAACTTCTCTTGGGATCTTGCATCTAACTTAACGCTTACTAAGAATAAAGTTACTACTTTATATCAAGGACAAGCTATCGTAGGTGGATCTTCTACAGATACAAACATTGCTCCAAATATCATTATTGCTGAAGGTGAATCGATCAATTCTTTATATGGTTTCAGATATTGGGGAGTTAACCCTGCAAATGGTAACCCAGTTTATTACAAAGCAAACGGTAGTTTAGTACAAGGTAATATTAATACGCAAACTTATGCTGTATACGACCCTGCTAATCCAGCTAATGTGGGGACAACTGCAACTTTAACAACTGCTGATAAAACTATATTAGGAAACACATTGCCAACATATTATGGTTCATTTTCATCTAATATGAAATACAAAAACTTTGATCTTGGATTTATGTTCAGATTTAGTGGTGGAAACAAAATTTTCAACTCAACTAGAAGAGAGTTAATGAACCAAAACTTTAACAACAACGGAACTGAGATTTTAGGAAGATGGCAAAGTGCTGATAATCCTGGAGACGGATGGACACCAAAATTATATGCAAGTTCAAATACATTTACTAACCTTTCTGGAAGTGCTAGTACACGTTTCGTAGAAAAAGGTGATTTTATCTCACTTGATAACATTAGTTTAGGGTATACATTGCCTAAAATGTTACTAGATAAAATAGGCGTGGATAGTTTCAGACTTTTTGTTCAGGGACAAAATATCTGGTTAATTTCAGACTATAAAGGTTTAAATCCTGAAATGGAAACATCTGGAGTAGATATTAATGGTACTCCACGTGCTAAAGTAATATCTGTAGGATTAAATGTAAGTTTATAATAAAGACATATGAAAAATATAATAAAAACAATTTTGCTTTCTGCAGCGGTGCTTGGGATGAGTGCTTGTACAGAAGAAAAAATAGTGGATTTAAAACCAATCAACAATATTCTAAGTCCTGATGCTTTTACAACTCCTACGTTGATAGCAACATACATGAATGGTGTTTACAATGCAGCCGCAGTTGGACAGTACAATGCTGTTCCAACAAGTCCAAACGGTGGACGTGGATATATCTGGGGAGCTGCCTTTGTTGAGCAAGGAGAAACTAGAGGAGAAGATGTTGTAAATATGCAAACTTTTTATGAGTTAACATATAGAAGTACATATGATCCAACTACTGCTAATAACGTTTACTACTGGGTTGACGGTTACAGATTGATCAACAGATGTAATCTTATGATTGAAGGTACTAATGAAGCTGTATCAAAAGGTGTGATTACTAAAGCAATAGGTGATAATTACATCGGACAGTGTAAATTTTTAAGAGCTATAACACACTTAGAGCTTCTTACTTATTTTGCAAGACCATATCACTTTACAGCTGGTGCAACTCATCCTGGTGTGCCTTACAGAGAAGTAGGGGTAAATACCTTTGAAGAAATCAATTCAGAATCTGCAAAACCAAGAAATACAGTTGCTGAATGTTATGATAAAATTTTGGCAGACTTAAACGATGCTGAAGCTCTAATCACTACTGGTAGTAGTGCTACATTCTCTTCAAGAGTTATAGGAAGAGCTTCTAAATGGGCTGCAATTGCGTTCAAAACGAGACTTTATCTTCAAAAAAGAGATTGGCCAAATGTATTGGTTGAAGGTGCTAAATTAAATGGCGCTTTTGCTTTAACTGTTGACCCTTATGCTCCATTCCAAGGAACTACTGGTACCGCACCAAGCAATAGTGAATCTATTTTTTCTATTCAGCATTCAGCAATTTCTAATCCAACTGTTAATGGTGCTTTGGCTCCTATCTTAAAAGACAGAGCTTTAGTATGTATCAGTCCAATTCTTTGGAGAGATGCACAATGGCTTGCGGATGATAAGCGTAGAGAAGATGGAAAGTTTATTTACACTGCTTCAGGTGTTAAGTATACTAATAAATATACTGATGTTACTAATAGAACAGATGCAGCTCCAGTTATCAGGTATGCTGAAGTTGTGTTGAATATGGCGGAGGCTAATGCTCGTTTAGGAAATTTAGCAACTGCTTTGACTTTGTTGAACTCTGTTAGAGACCGATCTTTGGCTAATCCTGCAACTCAATCTTATACAACTGCTTCTTACGCAACTAATGCTGATTTAGTGGCTTTAATTCTTAAAGAAAGAAGAATTGAGTTTTTACAGGAAGGACGTAGATGGACAGATATTCATAGATTGATTAATGATCCAATCACTTCAGTAGCTACTAATGGTATTCCTGCAAAAGTTGCTAACGGTTCAGTTCCTGCGGCTGCGTTCGTATTAAGTACTCCTTATACGATTACTACTCCGATTGCGGCAATTCCTGCATCTGATCGTAGATTCTTGTGGCCATTACCACAGTTAGAAATGAATACTAATCCAGGTTTAGGTCAAAACCCAGACTGGTAGGATTAAAAATAATTATTGTAAAAAGCCCTCAATCTTTAGATTGAGGGCTTTTAGTTTTTAGAAGTTTTATGTTAGTTTTTTTATTATTATAAATCTAAAAAATCGAGCTGTAACTGTTCTGGTAGTAATCTAAAACTCATTCTATGATATTTTGTAGTTCCGTACTTTTTAATAGCCTCCCGATGCTCTTTTGTCGGGTAACCTTTGTTTTGTTTCCAATTATACATCGGAAATTCTTCATGAATTGTATTCATAAATTCATCCCTATATGTTTTTGCTAATATAGAAGCAGCGGCAATACTCAGAAATTTTGAGTCTCCTTTTATAATGCTTTGATGCGGAATTGATTTTAATAATGCTATTTCGTCTAACGAAAATTGTTTCCCGCAATTATTTTTCATCCCGAGTTTTGAATTTAAGGAGCGATTACCGTCGACAATAATAAATTCTGGCGTATGAGCCAGTTTTAAAATGCATTCCTGCATTCCTTTCATAGAGGCATTTAGAATATTTATTTCATCAATTTCATCTGCATGAAGATGGGTAACCGCATATGTTAGAGCTTGCTCTTCTATTAATGGCTTTAAAAGAAATCTGGTTTTCTCAGACAATTGCTTACTATCATTTAGTAATTGATTTTCGAAGTCTGCAGGTAAAATTACGGCTGCAGCAGTAACTGGTCCAGCAAGACAGCCTCTTCCAGCTTCGTCTGTGCCAGATTCTAAAATAAATCCCGAAAAATTTAATTGCAGCATTATATTTTTTTTAGTACTGCAAATATCAAGCTATTTTCCCAAGATGACAATTATTTTAATATTAACCTACAATTAGGAATTTTAAGGCATGTTAAAGTTCTAAATTTTAATATTATTCTTTTTTGTTTTAAAGCACATTAAACGACTGATTGTTATTTGTTTATGAGCGTTCTTTTGCTATTTGTAATCTTTGGTTTAATTTTAATTTATTTATATGTAAGAAAAAGGTTAAAATTTAACATTTAAATATTTTAATGTAAGATAAATAACTCATTTTTGTCGATTATTAACTCAAAATAATTTAACATGAGATTTAAATTTACATTTATTTTAACATTGCTTTTAATGTTAGGGTTACAGTTCGCCTTTGCTCAGGAACGAACTGTGACTGGTAAGGTCACTGACAAGACAGGAGCTATTCCGGGAGTCAATGTTCTTGTTAAGGGGACTAAGACAAGTACGCACACTGATTTTGATGGAAGTTATTCTTTAAAAGTAAAAACAGGGAATGTTCTAGTTTTCTCATACGTGGGAATGACAAATAAAGAAGTTACTGTTGGCGCGTCAAATACCATTAATGTGGTTTTAGAATCAGAAGCGCAACTTATGGATGAAGTTGTTGTTGTGGGTTACGGTGTTCAGAAAAAAAGAGAGGTGACAGGCTCCATTTCTAAAATTTCAGGAACTGATATAGCAAATTTAGTTACTCCCAGTTTTGAAGGAGTATTAGCAGGTAGAGCAACTGGAGTTCAGGTTTTGACTAATTCAGGGATTATCGGTGCAGCTCCTAAAATCAGAATTAGAGGTATTGCATCTATTTCTGGATTAACCGAACCTTTAGTCGTAGTAGACGGAATGCCAATTGTGAGCGGAGATATTGGAGGTGTCGCAAACACAAATGGTCTTGCAGATATTAATCCTGCAGACATAGAATCGTTTGAAGTTCTAAAAGACGGTGCCGCAACTGCTATTTATGGTTCAAGAGCCGCAAATGGTGTCATTTTGATTACCACTAAAAGCGGTAAAAAAGGAACAATGAAACTTAATTTCTCAAGCACTCTTGGTGTTGCTTCGGTTTTTAAAAAGTACGATGTGTTACAAACCCCTGATTTCATTACAATTTCTAATGAGAAAAGAGCAAATATTAATGCTTCTCCATGGGCAGCAGGAACCACTTATAACACAGATTGGCAAGGTGCTGTTTTCAGAAATGCTCCTCAAATTACTAATAATCTTTCTATAAGTGGTGGTACAGACAAAACTAAATATTATTTATCTCTAGGAATTACCGATCAAAAAGGTATCAATTTGGCAAATGAGATGAATAGATATTCTATTAGAGCTAATATTGATCAAGAAATAAACAGATGGCTTAGTATAGGCACAAATTTAAGCGTTGCTAGAACAGAATATAACGGATTAAATACCAATACAAATGGACTTTCTGGAAATATTTTTAATACACTAAGACAACAGCCAAATGTACCTATTTATGACGCAAGCAATCCAACGGGTTATAATCTTTCTAGTGACAACTCTACAGTTGGAAAGTGGGACAATAAAGAAGTTGTAGGAGAAAATATCACTAATATCGTTTACATTTTAAACAATAATAAATATTATTCAAAGGTAAACAGAACATTGGCTAATGTCTTTGCTAATGCTAAAATCACTTCAGACTTAAGTTATAGATTGCAGGTAAGTGCAGATAATGCTATTACAGGAGGATTGCAGTATTGGAATCCGGTTCATGGTGACGGACGTTCAAGAAACGGAATTATTTATAACGATAATACTGAATATACAAGATGGAATTGGCAGAATATAGTGAACTACAAGAAAACATTTGCCGAAAATCACAATTTGGGAGTGACATTTGTTTCAGAATATCAAAAACAAAAATATCAGAATTTCTGGGGACAAGGGAGCGACTTGTTGAGTGATTTTTACAATAAAAATCTTGTGACCAATTCTTATTCTACTAAAGATTCAGGAGGTTCTGTTCGTGAAAAAGGGATTATTTCTTATTTAGGAAGATTCAATTATAATTATAAAGAAAAATATTTTATTCAGGCATCGTTAAGACGTGATGGTATCTCTCAGTTCGAATCAGATGTAAGATGGAATAATTTCCCTGGAGTTTCTGCCGGATGGACTGTGACTAAAGAGAAATTTATGGAGGGAATTCAAGGTACGCTTTCTGATTTGAAATTAAGAGCGTCATATTCTCAAGTAGGAAACGTAGATGTTTTAGGAGGAATTGAATATCCTTCAAAAGGATTGACAATTAGTTCTCCATACGGTAGTTTAAATGGTATAGGCTACTCACAATTTGGGAATAGTGTCTTGCAGTGGGAGACTAGTAAGAAAATCGATTATGGAGTTGATCTAGGACTTTTCAACAATCGTTTAACATTAGGTTTTGATTATTACAAAAATGATATAGACGGTTTAGTGTTAAAGGCACCAGTTCTTCCATCATTAGGAATTCCTGATAATATTATTAACAGCAATGTTGGAAATATGTATAATGAAGGTTTGGAGTTTGCATTGACATATAAGGCAATAAATACACGAAATTTTTCATGGGACATTTCTTCTAATTTAACGCTTTCTAAGAACGTGGTAACTTCTCTTCCAAGCGGTGATATGATTGGAGGATCGTATGTTGGCGATTCCAATGTAAACATCGCACCAAATATTATTATCAGAGAAGGAGAATCAATTAATTCATTATATGGATACAAATACTGGGGAGTAAACAAAGCCAATGGTAATCCAGTTTATTATAAAGCAAACGGAAGTCTAGTACAGGCAAATTTGCCAGGTACATCTTATTCTGAGTTTGATCCAGCCAAACCGACAGATGTTTCTAAATCATCTTCTTTGGCTTCAACAGACAAAGTAGTTTTAGGAAATACGCTTCCTAAATATTTTGGTTCATTTAGTTCTAATATGAAATATAAAAACATTGATTTAGGTTTTATGGTGAGATTCAGTGGTGGTAATAAAATTTTTAATGCGACCAGAAGAGAGTTAATGAACCAAAACTTCAATAATAATAGTACTGAAATTTTAGGCAGATGGCAGAGTGTAGACAATCCTGGAGACGGATGGACACCAAGATTATATGCAGGTAGTAATAATACAACTAATCTTAATGGTAATGCAACTTCTCGTTTTATTGAAAGTGGAAATTTCATATCGTTCGATAATATCACTTTAGGATATTCATTACCAAAAGGGCTATTGGACAAAATTGGAGTAGACAGTTTCAGGATTTTTGCTCAAGCGCAAAATTTCTTCATGATTACCAAATATAAAGGTGTCAATCCAGAAATGGAAACTGCCGGAGTCGATGTAAATGGAACACCGCGTTCTAAAGTGATGTCGATGGGAATAAATGTAAGTTTATAATACAAAAAATATGAAAAATACAATAAAAACAATTTTGCTTTCTGTTATAGTATTTGGGATGAATGCATGTACAGAAGAGAAAATATTGGATTTAACCCCGATTAACAGTATTTCTGAAGCTGAGGCTTTTTCTACTCCCTCACTAATTGCAGCTTCTATGAACGGGGTTTACAACGCCGCAGCGATAGGAGCCTATAATAGTGGTTCTCCAAATGGAGGTCGAGGTTATGTTTGGGGAGCGGCTTTTGTTGAACAAGGTGACTGTCGAGGCGAAGATGTTATAAATACAGCCGCTTTTTACCAGTATACTTATGAAGGTAGTTATGATGCTACTACACCCAATAATGTATACTATTGGATTGACGGTTACAGACTGATTAATAGATGTAACTTAATGATTGAAGGTGTAAATGGAGCATTGGCCAAAGGAATTATAAACCAGTCTGTAGCAAATGACTATATCGGTCAGGCTAAATTTTTAAGAGCTATTACGCATTTTGAATTGTTGACTTATTTTGCCAGACCTTATAATTTTACAGCAGGGGCATCACATCCTGGAATTCCGTATAGAGAAGTGGGTGTGAATACAGCTGCAGAAATTGCTTCAGAAACTCCAAAACCAAGAAATACAGTTGCGGAATGTTATACAAAAGTTTTAGCAGATTTGACTGATGCTGAAAATATGATTACTACAAAAAACACAGCAAAAGCATCTAAAAATGCTGCGATCGCTTTTAAAACAAGAGTATATCTTCATAAGAGGGATTGGGCGAAAGTTATAGAAGAAGGAACTAAGCTAAACGGAGCCTATTCTTTAACAGCCAATCCAGGAGATCCTTTTATCTTGGCAAATAATTTGACAAATAGCGAATCTATTTTTTCAATTCAGCATTCATCAAGTGCTAACCCTAATACAAATGCTGCTTTGGCGAGTATTTTAAAAGGAAGAACTCTAGTAACGATAAGTCCAATTATTTGGAAAGATCCGAACTGGCTAGCTGATGATAAAAGAAGAGAAGAAGGTAAACTTGTTTTTACTGTTAGCGGAAGAAAATATACTAATAAGTATACTGATGTGACCAATTTCACTGATGCCGCTCCAGTTATTAGATATGCAGAAGTATTGTTAAATATGGCTGAAGCTTATGCACGTTTGTCTACCCCAAATACAACTGAATCGTTGAATTTGCTAAATAAAGTGAGAAACAGATCTTTAGCCAACCCATCAACACAAGCTTACACTGCTAGCAGTTTTGCTACATCTGCAAATTTGGTAAAAGCAATTTTAGCAGAACGTAGAATTGAGTTTGTTTTTGAAGGTAGAAGATGGTCGGATATCCACAGATTACAAGGCGATGACATTGCTCCAATCGATGGCATACCAGCTAAGATTACTAATGGCACTCCTGATGGAAGTTTATTTGTTTTGGACGGGAAACCGTATAGCGGGCCAAAAGGAGTTGCTGCGATACCTGGCAGCGACTATAGATTTTTATGGCCGATTCCGCAGGTCGAATTGAGCATATTCCCAGAATTAGGTCAAAATCCAGGATGGAATAAATAAAGATTACATAGTTATTTTCAAAGTCCTCAATCGTCTAGATTGAGGACTTTTTGATTATATAAAAAGAGGTTTCGAAAAAAAAGTTAATACTTACCTATAGATTTTTATTTATATGCGATTATCTTTTACCTTTGCTTGACAAATTTTATCAAAATATTTATATATAAAGCCATCAAATGAGAATTTTCATTTTTCTATATCTTCTAGTTATCCCATCTTTATTGTTTTCGCAAGAGAAAAACACCTCTAAAAATAATTTGGATATGAATACGAAATATTCAAGTATTACAGATACTGTAAAAAAGAAAAAATCTCTTGTGGCAAAAATTGATCAATATAAAATTATTACACTTGAACATGATACTATTCATGCAGATACTTCATTAACAATAAAAAGTGCTTACAAGCAAAATCATATAAGAAGAGATGAATTTGGGCTTTTGGCTTTTTCAAATATCGGGCAGCCCTATAATACATTGCAATACAGCCTCACTAGTTTTTCACCATATCCAGAAATTGGTTTTAAAGGAAAACATTTTAATTATATCGAAGCCGACCAGATTCGTTACTATTCTGCGCCGACTCCATTAACTGAACTGTTTTTCAATACTACCATTAATAAAGGTCAGAATGTTGATTCTTTTTTAACTTTAAATATTTCAAAAAATCTTAATTTGTCTATTGCATATAGAGGTTTGCGATCTGAGGGAGATTATATCAATCAGCTTGTAAGTGCAGGAAATTTTAGGTTCACCACTAGTTATGCCACCACCGATAGGAGATACGCAATTAATGCGCATTACACCTATCAGGATGTTTTAAATGAGGAAAATGGCGGAATTACTACGCCTTCAGACTTTGAAAGTGATAATAAGGATTACAAAAATCGTCAAAGGCTTCAGGTTTTCTTGACCGACGCACAGTCATTTTTAAAGGGGAGACGATTTTTTATTGACCATGCTTTTAGAATAAATCCACGAAACGCAAACAACAATTTGTATGTAACGCATCAGTTTAATTACGAAAATAAGGTTTACGAGTACAGACAGCCAACAGTTATCTCTGCAGCAGATGCACTGCGTATACAGCGTTTTGGAAATTCGTATGTGACTAGCGGAATCAACGACCACACCAAATTCGAAAGACTTTATAATAAAGTGGGAGCTACGTATGAAAATTCGCTTCTGGGAAAATTTAATTTTTTTATAGACGACTACAGGTCTAATTATGAGTACAATCGTGTAATTATTAGGCCTGGCAATATCATTCCGGATAATTTGTATTTGCAGATTAACAATGTTGGAGGTCAGTATGAGTATCAGAAGAATAAATGGAACGGGAGATTTTTGTATTCAAGGTCAATCACAAATCAGTCGCTTTCTGATTTAGATGCTAAACTGCGATACGATATGAACGAAAAAATTAAGTTTGATTTCAGGTATCGCAATATAAACAAGTTGCCAAACAATAACTACAATTTATTTCAAAGCAGTTGGGTAGAGTACAATTGGTCAGAAAATTTTAAGAATGAAAAAATTAATTCTTTAAGTGCAGAAATAACAACACCGTGGCTTAATGCGCAGGTTCAGTATACAGTTCTGAAAGATCATTTGTACTTTAAGGATGCGGCGACTCAGTCTCAAAAAGACAGTCTCATCCAGATTGTGAAACCTTTTCAGTATGGAAATGTGATTAATTATTTGGAAATAAAAGCCAATAGAGAATTTAAATTCGGAAAATTTGCTTTAGATAATACTCTTTTATATCAAAAAGTTGATCAGTCTGACCTTATTTTAAATGTTCCTGATTTTGTGACTCGAAATACATTGTATTATTCTGGGTACTTTTTCAAAAAGGCACTTTATATGCAGAGTGGTTTTACCTTTAATTATTTTACAAAATATTATGGCGATGGTTATAATCCTGTAGTGGCTGAGTTTTTTGTACAACAGGAAAAGAAAATAGGAGGCTTCGCTGCATTTGACTTCTTTATAAATGCAAGAATCCGTCAAACGAGATTTTATTTGAAAGCAGAACATTTTAATGCCGCTTTTTCTAAAAGCAATTATTTTTCTGCACCCAATTATCCGTATCGCGATTTCGTAATCCGATTTGGTCTGGTTTGGAATTTCTTCCAATAAACCGGGCAATTCATTCAAACCAAATTAATAATTTAAATAAATGGACTTTTCAAAAAATATTTTAGAAACAATAGGCAACACCCCGTTGGTAAAACTCAATAAGGTTACTGCCGAAATTGATGCGTTAGTATTAGCAAAAGTCGAAACTTTTAATCCCGGAAATTCTGTAAAAGACAGAATGGCCGTAAAAATGATTGAAGACGCCGAAGCTGATGGAAGACTAAAACCGGGAGGAACGATAATTGAAGGGACTTCAGGAAACACTGGTATGGGACTTGCTCTTGTTGCAATTGTAAAAGGTTATAAGCTGATTTGCGTGATTTCTGACAAGCAATCTAAAGAGAAAATGGATATTCTTAGAGCGGTTGGAGCAAAAGTAGTTGTGTGCCCTACAGATGTAGAGCCTACAGATCCACGTTCGTACTATTCTGTTTCAAAACGTTTGGCCGAGGAAACTCCAAATTCGTGGTATGTAAATCAGTATGATAATTTGTCCAATTCATTGGCGCATTACGAACAAACAGGACCGGAAATCTGGAAACAAACAGAAGGCAAAATTACACATTTTGTAGTGGGAGTTGGAACTGGTGGAACAATTTCGGGGGTTGGAAAATATTTGAAAGAGAAAAATCCGAATATTAAAATCTGGGGAATCGACACTTATGGTTCTGTTTTCAAAAAATACCATGAAACGGGAATTTTTGATGAGAACGAAATCTATTCGTATATAACAGAAGGAATCGGAGAAGATATTCTTCCTAAAAACGTTGATTTCTCACTTATTGATGGATTTACAAAAGTAACTGATAAAGATGCCGCAGTTTATACCAGAAAAATAGCTTTGGAAGAGGCAATTTTTGTTGGAAATTCTGCTGGAGCTTGTATAAAAGGTTTGTTGCAGTTAAAAGAACATTTTAAGCCTGATGATGTCGTAGTGGTCCTTTTTCACGATTCAGGAAGCCGTTATGTTGGAAAAATGTTTAATGACGACTGGATGCGCGAACGAGGATTCTTAGAAGAAAACGTGACAAAAGCAGAAGATGTTATTAAGGACCATATTGATAAAGAACTTATTGTGGTTCGTACCGAAGAATTGGTTTCTCATGCTATTGAGCGTATGAGAAAATACAAAATTTCTCAAATTCCAGTAGTAGATATTAATGGTTTTGTTGGTTCTGTAGACGAGACAGATTTGTTTAGAAGTTATGTTGCCGACAAAAATGTTGCCGAAAAACCTATCAAAGAGGTTATGGGCAAGCCGTTTCCAATTGTAAAATTAGGTACTCCGATTGAAGAAGTTTCAAAACTTTTTACCAAAGAAAATGATGCCGTTTTAGTTGATTTGCAGAACGGACATCATCACATTATTACTAAATACGATATTATTGGATCAATAAAATAATATTCGCAAATATTTACAAAAACCTCAATTTCTAGAAATCAGAAATTGAGGTTTTTTATTTCGTGTAAAAAAAATGTAAGATTAGTATTATTTTATTAGATTTGGTTTTTGTAATTCTATAAAGCCTTTGACATGAAAGAAGATTTTCTTCATTATTTGTGGAGATTTAAAAAATTTGAAACTCTAAATTTAAGAACGGCTGAAAATGAAGAACTGATTATAGTGCATTCAGGCGATTATCTAGAAAATTCTGGTCCGGACTTTTTTAATGCTCAAATTATTATCGGAGGACAGAAATGGGCTGGAAATGTTGAGATTCATCTCAAATCGTCTGATTGGTATAATCATTTTCATGAAAGGGATAAAGCTTATGATAATGTAATCCTGCATGTAGTATGGGAAAATGATATGGCAGTTTTTAGAGAAAACAATACCGAAATTCCTGTTTTAGTTTTAAAAGAATATGTTTCTGAAAATGCTTTGGAAATGTATCACCAATTGACAGCGCCTAAATCTTGGATTTATTGCGAAAAACAGCTGACACAGCTAGATGATTTCGTTCTAAAAAACTGGCAGGAAAGATTGTTTTTTGAACGACTAGAACGAAAGTCGAAATTTATTTATGATCTACTCAAAGAAACCAATCAAGATTGGGAAGCGGTTTTGTTTATTCTTTTGGCTAAAAATTTTGGCTTAAATACCAATGGTCAGGCATTTTTGCAAATAGCAAAATCGATACCTTTTTCTGTAATTAGGAAAGAAGGTTTTGAAGCCGAGAATCTAGAAGCACTACTTTTTGGCATTGCAGGATTGCTCGATTCGCATTTTGAAGATGTTTATTTCTTGGATCTTAAGATTCGTTATTTGTATCTAATCAATAAATATCAAATTGAAAAAAATCCTGTAGAACAAGTTCTGTTTTTTAAACATCGACCAGATAATTTTCCAACTATAAGACTTGCGCAACTTGCAGGTTTGTATAATAAAAATCAGAATCTGTTTTCGGAAATAATTAATTTAAAGTCAACCGAATCAGTATACAGATTGCTTAAAGCTGCGCCAAGCCCCTACTGGCAAAGTCATTACTTGTTTGACAAGGCAAGCTCATGGAAAGCAAAGTTTTTATCTAACTCTTTTATCGATTTACTGATTTTAAATACGATAATTCCGATTCAGTTTGCATACGCCTCTATTATGGGAGAATCAATTTCAGATCGCTTAGTAGATTTTTTGATGGAAGTTCCGCCAGAGAAAAATGCCATCATAGATAAATTTGCCTTATTTGGAATAAAATCTAAAAATGCTTTTGAAACACAGTCTATGATAGAGCTTAAGAATGAATACTGCAATAAGAAATCGTGTCTGAAATGTGCTTTGGGATTAGAACTTTTGAAGAATAATTAGAAATGGAAAAATAGAAATTGTCATGATCGGATAATTTGTAATTTTACAATCTAAAGTTTATAATAAAATGTCAGCAATCTTAAAACTTAAGTTTTTTTTCGAGAAATATGGTTTTCATGTTTCATCTCGTTTGGCCGATAAATTGGGAATGCGTGTAACAAGTGTACGTCTCTTTTTTATTTACATTTCATTTGTTACAGCAGGTCTTGGTTTTGGCGTTTATCTAACGCTTGCTTTTTGGATCAGACTAAAAGATTTAATCCGTTCTAAAAGAACTTCGGTTTTTGATTTGTAAAAAAAAACTCCAAACTTAAATTTGGAGTTTTTTTTAATAGTATTTATTCTTGATTTGAATCATTAAGTCTTGATCTTTTCTTGCTGTATCCAAAGTAAACCAAGATACCAATGGCTAGCCACCCAAGAGATAATAATTGTGCGTCTAAACTTAAATTGATGATAAGATAAGTGTTAATCGCAATTCCTAAAACAGCAATAACTGGTAAAGCTGGCACTTTAAAAGTTCTGTTTAATCCAGGTTGCTTAACTCTTAAGATCCAAACTGCGATACAGACCATCGTAAAAGCGAATAGAGTACCAAAACTGGTCATGTCGGCTAATTTATTGATTGGTGTGAATGCTGCTACAGTTGCAATAATACCTCCTAAAATCATTAAGTTGGTTTTTGGTGTTCCAGAAATAGGATTTACTTTAGAGAACACAGATGGAATCAATCCGTCTTTAGACATCCCAAGGAAGATTCTCGATTGTCCCATAATCATTACCATTAATACAGAAACTAAACCAATAGTAGCGGCCACAGTGATGATAAAACCTGCCCAACCTTGTCCAGCGATATCAAAAGCATAAGCAACAGGAGCTTTAATAGCTTCAGGATATTTTCCAAGTGGATTAAAATCTTGGTAGTTCATCATTCCGGTTAATACTAAAGAAACCATAATATATAAAGAGGTACAGATTAGCAAAGAAGCGATGATTGCAAACGGAACATCCTTCTTAGGATTAATCGCTTCACCAGCTTGTGTAGAAACAGCATCAAAACCAACATAAGCAAAGAAAATTGCAGCGGCTCCAGAGATAATTCCTCCAATTCCGTAAGCATTGTGAGTAGTTTCTTTTTCAACAATCTGAGTAGCATCTGGAATAAATGGGCTCCAGTTTGCTGTATTGATGTAGAAAAGACCTGCTATAATTACAAAAATTACGGCAGAAACTTTAAGAATTACAATCGCATTGTTTGCTTTTGCAGCACTTTTTGTTCCTTTAATAAGTAATGAAATGACTAAAATAACAATCAAGAATGCTGGAAGATTCATCGAAAATCCTTCTCCAGTATAACTTGCTGGATCGGTTGTTAGCCATTCTGGAAGTTGAATGTGAAATATTTTGAGTAATTTATTAAAATATCCTGACCATGATACGGCGACCGTCATGGATCCCATCGCGTATTCGAGAATAAGACCCCAGCCAATTATCCAGGCAAAAATTTCCCCGATTGTACCGTATGCATAGGCATAAGCAGACCCTTCTACAGGTAAAATTGAAGCAAATTCAGAATAGCATAGAGCTGCAAAAACGCAGGCAATACCTGCAATAATAAATGAAATCGCTAATGCTGGACCCGCATGATAATAAGCCCCTGTACCAGTAAGTACAAAAATTCCACCACCGATAATGGCACCAACTCCAATGGCAGTAAGACTCCATTTTCCGAGGACTCTCTTTAAATCACTTTTTTTCATATCAGCCTCAAAGGCAGATATTGGTTTAACTCTCCAGATTGACATACTATTTTATTGGTTTATTTGTTATTAAGCTCCAAATGTATCGTTTTTTATAAAAAATAAAAACAATTATCATGTTTTAAGTTATAAAATGTTTATTTTTTTTACAGAAGATGCAGAATATATCGGTTAATGGTTGAATTTCATTAATTTAATTCTGATTTATACACGGAATAAATAATTTCACTAAACTCATAAAAATTACTATTTTTCTTAATAATTTTACTAAATATATTTCAAAGCTTTGATGTTTATTTAATAGTTAATCGTGTTATTGATGAGTTTACGTTTTTTGAAGCCTTATTTTCAATATACTAATCAGCAAAAAAAGGGATTGTTGTTTTTGTTTCTAGTTATATGTATCCTGCAATTAGCTTACTTCTATTTAGATTTTGATGATCCTGAGGAAAAATTTCCAGAACAAGAAAAATGGCTCGGTCTGCAATCTCAAGTCGACAGTCTAAAATCTGAAAAATATAAAACAGAGACCAAAGTGTATTTGTTTAATCCTAATTTTATTTCAGATTATAAAGCTTATAAATTAGGGATGTCTGTTGCAGAAATAGATCGGCTTTTGGCATTTAGAAAACAAAACAAGTTTGTCAATTCGGCTCAGGAGTTTCAACAGGTTACCAAAATCTCAGATTCTTTATTGCGTGTGATTTCGCCTTTGTTTAAATTTCCGGAATGGACACAGCATAAAACATCAGAAAAAAATAAGGAAATTTATACCTATAATAATAGTGTCAAAAAAGAGAAAATCGCAATAATGAATCTTAACGATGCCAGTCAAGACGATTTAATGAAGATTTACGGAATCGGAGAAGCGCTTTCAAAAAGAATTTTGAAACAAAAAGAAAGCTTAGGCTGTTTTGTTTCAATGGAACAACTTAATGATGTTTGGGGGCTTTCGCCGGAAGTAATCACTGAATTAAATGCTCATTTTAAAATTACGGTTTCAGATAATATCAAGAAAATAGATCTTAATGAAGCATCACTAAAAGAAATAAGTCAGTTTCCGTATTTTAATTACGGACTTGCAAAACAAATTGTGACATATCGCAGCATGAACGGAAATTTTAATAATATTGAAGATTTAGCAAAAATTAAAGGTTTTCCTGTTGAAAAAGCAAAAATAATTAGTTTATATTTGAAGTTCTAAAAAAGAAGTTTATTATGAATTTTGAATATAATGAAACGCAACTGCTGATTAAGCAGTCAATAAAAGATTTTGCCGAAAAAAATATCAGACCTAATATAATGGAGTGGGATGAAGCGCAGATTTTTCCAGTTCCTTTGTTTAAGGAACTTGGCGAAATGGGATTTATGGGCGTTTTGGTGCCAGAAGAATATGGAGGTGCAGGTTTAGGGTATCATGAATATATTACAGTTATTGAAGAAATCTCAAAAGTAGATCCGTCAATCGGGCTGTCTGTCGCGGCACATAATTCGTTATGTACAAACCATATTTTGACTTTCGGTAACGAGGAGCAAAAAAAGAAATGGCTTCCTAAGTTGGCTACCGGAGAATTTATTGGCGCTTGGGGATTGACAGAACACAATACAGGTTCTGATGCCGGCGGAATGAATACTACTGCTGTGAAAGACGGAGACCACTGGGTAGTAAACGGAGCAAAGAACTTTATTACTCACGCTATTTCGGGAGATATTGCCGTGGTGGTGGTAAGAACGGGGGAAAAGGGGGATTCTAAAGGAATGACAGCTTTTGTTTTTGAAAAAGGCATGAAAGGATTTTCATCCGGTAAAAAAGAAAATAAACTCGGAATGCGCGCCAGCGAAACTGCAGAATTGGTTTTTGATAACTGCCGAATTCCCGACGAAAACCGATTAGGAGAGGTTGGAGAAGGTTTTGTGCAGGCTATGAAAATTTTAGACGGAGGCAGGATATCGATAGGAGCTTTGTCACTTGGAATTTCGAAAGGGGCTTATAAAGCCGCTCTTAAATATTCAAAAGAGAGGCATCAGTTTGGTCAAGCAATCGGTAATTTTCAGGCTATTGCTTTTAAGCTGGCAGATATGGCGACAGAAATCGAAGCCTCTGAGCTGTTATTGCATAAAGCGGCATTTTTAAAAGAAAAACACAAACCTGTGACGGTAAATGGCGCAATGGCAAAAATGTATGCATCGGAAGTTTGTGTTAAAATAGCAAATGATGCCGTGCAAATTCACGGTGGCTACGGATTTACGAAAGATTATCCAGTAGAGAAATTTTATAGAGACGCAAAACTTTGTACAATAGGAGAAGGGACAACAGAAATTCAGAAACTTGTAATTTCGAGAAATCTGCTTAAAGAGTAAATATAGAATATATTTGAGTGATGGTCTATGTTCTTTTTTCTGTTTTCTATTCTCTTTGAAAAAAAGCAGCAAAAAGATATTGTATTTCATAATTAATTTTTACATTTGCAGCCTTAACGAAAGGAGGTGTCTATATTATGTTAATTATACCAATTAAAGACGGAGAAAATATCGATAGAGCATTAAAGCGCTATAAAAGAAAATTTGATAAAACAGGAACTGTTCGTCAATTAAGAGCACGTACTGCTTTTATTAAGCCTTCTGTTATCAAAAGAGCTCAAATTCAAAAAGCTGCTTATATTCAAGGTTTGAAAGATAGCTTAGAAAGTTAGTATACAGCTTAGTTTAAAATAAATTACCGTTAGTGGTCAAAATGAGTTAATTTTGATGCTGACGGTTTTTTTTATGTCGTATTGTTAGGTAAGTGTGGATATGAAAACAAATAAGGAAGCTTTTCGAAATTATCTAGAAATGGAGAAGAAATATTCTCCTCATACTGTAGCGGCATATCTGAATGACATTGTGTTTTTTGAGGCCTTTAATAAAGATCGTTTCGAGCAAGATTGTATTGATAAGGTGAGTTATGGTCAAATAAGAAGCTGGATTGTTTCGCTGGTTGATGATGGTGTTTCTAATGTTTCGATAAATAGGAAAATGGCTTCGCTGAAGGCTTTTTTTAAGTTTCTTTTAAAAACAAAACAGATAGACGTGAATCCGATGGTGAAGCATAAGGCTTTGAAAACGCCGAAAATCGTTCAGGTTCCTTTTTCTGAAAAAGAACTTGGTGATTTGATGAAAGAGGTAAGTGAGGCTTCTGGCTTTGAAGAGGTGAGAGATAGGCTTATAGTCGATTTGTTTTATACTACTGGCGTGAGGAGGGCAGAACTGATACATTTGATGGTTTATAATGTGGATTTGTCCTCAAATGTGATTAAGGTTTTAGGGAAGCGGAATAAAGAGCGTCTTATTCCTGTCCTTCCTGTTGTGGCAGAAAATGTAAGGATGTATTTAGGCGAGAGGCAATCGTTGGAAAATGTAATAGATTCGGATTATTTTTTTCTTTCGAAAAAAGGGTTAAAATTGAGTGAATCTTTTGTGTATCGATTAATAAATTCTTACTTTAGTAGGGTTTCCGAAAAGGTGAAAAAGAGTCCGCATGTGCTTAGGCATACCTTTGCGACTCACTTGCTGAATAATGGAGCGGATTTAAATTCAGTTAAAGAATTATTAGGGCATTCTAGTCTTGCTTCGACACAGGTTTATACTCATAATAGTTTGGCAGAATTAAAAAAGGTATACGGTGACGCGCATCCTAGGAATAAGCGGTAATTCTTAAATGTTTAACCCTAAAATAAGTATTATGAAGGTAGATGTTCATGCAGTTAACTTTACTGTTGACAGAAAGTTGGTCGATTTTATCCAAGAGAGAATGGGTAAATTAGAAAAATACTACGATCGTGTAGTCTCGTCTGATGTTTTTCTGAAAGTTGAAAGAACCAGTGATAAAGAGAATAAGATGGTGGAGATAAAGATTAATGTTCCTGGAGATGATTTTTTGGTTAAAAAGCAATGCAAGACTTTTGAGGAGGCGGTTGAACTTTCGGCAGAATCTTTAGAGCGTTTACTTGTGAAAAGGAAAGAAAAAATAAGAGCACATATTTAATTGAAATTTTTTTTCAAAAAATGTTTTGATTAAAAGATAAAATAGCTACATTTGCAGTCCGTTAGAAATAGCGGACTTTTTTAATGTATTCGCCGATGTAGCTCAGCTGGCTAGAGCAGCTGATTTGTAATCAGCAGGTCGTGGGTTCGAGTCCCTCTATCGGCTCAGGAAATGTTCTGAATTTGATTTAGAATTTGTTCTTTAAAATATTGAAAAATAATAATTTAAGGGAAGGATTGAGTTTTTTAAAATTAAAATCTAAAACCATAAATTATCGGGGGAGATACTCAAGCGGCCAACGAGGGCAGACTGTAAATCTGCTGTGAGAACTTCGCAGGTTCGAATCCTGCTCTCCCCACAAAAAAAGAAGAGGTAAGGTTTTAGTTTTTAGATTTTTAAAAATCTGAAATCTAAATTCAAAAATCTAAAATCGAAACTCTGCCGGTGTAGCTCAGGGGTAGAGTGCTTCCTTGGTAAGGAAGAGGTCTCGGGTTCAAATCCCGACATTGGCTCAAGTAAGTAGGAAATTGAAAATTAATATATAACTAAGATTAAAAATTAAGTAAAATGGCAAAGGAGAATTTTAATCGTTCCAAACCGCACTTAAACATAGGTACAATTGGACACGTAGATCACGGAAAAACTACATTAACTGCTGCAATTACAAAAGTATTGTCTGATGCAGGTTACTGTCAAGCAAAATCGTTTGATCAAATCGATAACGCTCCAGAGGAGAAAGAAAGAGGTATTACTATTAATACATCACACGTAGAGTATGAAACAGCTAACCGTCACTACGCTCACGTTGACTGTCCAGGTCACGCGGATTACGTAAAGAACATGGTTACTGGAGCTGCTCAAATGGACGGAGCTATCTTAGTAGTTGCTGCTACAGATGGTCCAATGCCACAAACTCGTGAGCACATCCTTTTAGGACGTCAGGTTGGTATTCCAAGAATCGTTGTTTTCATGAACAAAGTGGATATGGTTGATGATGCTGAGTTATTAGAGCTTGTTGAAATGGAAATTAGAGATTTATTATCTTTCTACGAATATGATGGAGATAATGGTCCAGTTATCCAAGGATCTGCTTTAGGAGGATTAAATAATGATGCTGCTTGGGTTCCTAAAATTTTAGAATTAATGGATGCTGTTGACAACTGGATCGAAGAGCCAGTTCGTGACGTAGCTAAACCATTCTTGATGCCAGTTGAGGACGTATTTACAATTACAGGTCGTGGAACTGTTGCTACAGGTCGTATCGAAACTGGTATTGCTAATACAGGAGATCCTGTTGAAATCATTGGTATGGGAGCTGAGAAATTAACTTCTACTATCACTGGAGTTGAGATGTTCCGTAAAATCCTTGACAGAGGAGAAGCTGGAGATAACGTAGGTTTATTGTTAAGAGGTATTGATAAAGCTGATATCAAAAGAGGTATGGTTATTATTAAGCCAGGTTCAGTAAAACCACACGCTAAATTCAAAGCTGAGGTTTATATCTTGAAAAAAGAAGAAGGTGGACGTCACACTCCATTCCACAATAACTACCGTCCACAGTTCTACGTACGTACAACTGACGTAACTGGAGTTATTTCTTTACCAGCAGGTGTAGAGATGGTAATGCCAGGTGATAACTTGACTATCGAGGTTGCTTTATTAAGCCCAATCGCGATGAACGTAGGTTTACGTTTTGCTATCCGTGAAGGTGGTAGAACAGTAGGTGCTGGTCAGGTTACTGAAATTTTAGAATAATTTCTATAAATACAAAAAAAAGCCAGATGATTTTCTTAATAGAAATCACTGGCTTTAATTACGGGCGTAGTTCAAGGGTAGAATAGCGGTCTCCAAAACCGTTGATGGGGGTTCGAATCCCTCCGCCCGTGCAATAAAAAATAGATCAAATGACAAAAGTTACTAATTATTTATCAGAGGCTTTCGAAGAGTTAAAGTCAAATGTTACTTGGCCTGCATGGGCTGAAGTTCAGAAATTGACAATTGTTGTAGCTGTATTTTCGGTTCTATTTGCTTTGGCAACTTGGGGAGTAGACGAATTTTTTGCAAAAGCTTTAGCTGGATTTTTTAAATGGTTAAAAGGGTAATTTTTTGTGATGGCAGATAATAATGTGAAAAAATGGTACGTAGTTAGAGCGGTTAGCGGTCAAGAGAATAAGGTAAAAGCTTATATCGAGACTGAGATTGCGAGATTAGGTATGGAAGATTATGTTTCTCAGGTTTTGGTTCCTACCGAAAAAGTAGTTACTGTAAAAGATGGGAAAAAATCATCTAAGGATAAAGTTTATTTTCCTGGATATGTTATGATCGAGGCTAACTTAGTTGGTGAGATACCTCATATTATTAAGTCAATTACAAGTGTTATTGGATTTTTAGGAGAAACAAAGGGAGGAGAACCTGTTCCTTTGAGACTTTCTGAGGTTAATCGAATGCTAGGTAAGGTTGACGAGCTTACTGTTAATACAGATACTCGTTCTATACCATTTAGTGTTGGAGAAACTGTAAAAGTAATTGATGGACCTTTCAACGGATTTAATGGTTCTGTTGAGAAAATCAATGAAGAGAAGCGTAAACTTGAGGTTATGGTTAAGATTTTCGGAAGAAAAACACCATTAGAGCTAAGTTTTATGCAAGTTGAAAAAGTATAATTTTGTTACACTATAATAAACCATCGTAGTCGCTTCCATTGATTGCGGTGTTAAATTTTTTAAAAATGGCTAAAGAAATTAGTAAGGTAGTTAAACTACAAGTTAAGGGAGGTGCTGCGAATCCGTCGCCACCGGTTGGACCTGCTTTAGGAGCTGCTGGGGTTAATATCATGGAGTTTTGTAAGCAATTTAATGCTAGAACTCAGGATAAACCTGGCAAAATTTGTCCAGTGCAAATCACTGTGTACAAAGACAAATCATTTGATTTTGTTGTTAAGACTCCTCCAGCAGCAGTTCAGTTAATGGAAGCTGCAAAGCTAAAATCTGGTTCTGGTGAGCCTAATCGTAAAAAAGTAGCTAGCGTTACTTGGGAACAAATTAGAACTATCGCTGAAGACAAAATGCCAGACTTAAATGCTTTCACAATCGAGAAAGCTATGAGTATGGTTGCTGGAACAGCTAGATCTATGGGTATAACTGTATCAGGAGATGCTCCTTTTTAATTAAGAAAAAGACATGGCAAAATTAACAAAAAAGCAAAAAGAGGCTGCTTCAAAAATTGAAAAGAACAAATTATACACTTTAAAAGATGCTGCTGCATTAATTAAAGTTGTTGCTTCTGCAAAATTTGATGAGTCTGTTGATATCGCAGTTCGTCTTGGAGTAGATCCTAGAAAAGCGAATCAAATGGTGAGAGGTGTAGTTACTTTACCTCATGGAACAGGAAAAGACGTTAAAGTATTAGCATTGGTTACTCCAGATAAAGAAGCTGAAGCAAGAGAAGCTGGAGCAGATCACGTTGGTCTTGACGATTACTTACAAAAAATTAAAGACGGTTGGACAGATGTTGATGTGATCATTACTATGCCTGCTGTTATGGGTAAATTAGGTCCGTTAGGTCGTATTTTAGGACCTAGAGGTTTAATGCCAAACCCTAAAACAGGTACTGTAACTATGGATGTTGCTAAAGCTGTTCAAGAAGTTAAAGCTGGTAAAATTGACTTTAAAGTTGATAAAACTGGTATCGTTCACGCTGGTATTGGTAAAGTTTCTTTCGGAGCTGAGCAAATCGTTGAGAACGCACACGAAATTATTCAAACATTAATAAAACTTAAGCCAACTGCTGCTAAAGGTACATACATCAAAGGTATTCACCTTACAAGCACAATGAGTCCTGCTATTGCATTAGACCCAAAAGCAGTATAATTGGTAGTTAAAAATTTTTAGTATGACTAGAGAAGAAAAATCAATCGCGATTGAAAATTTAACTGCGCAGTTAGCTGGTACAAATATCATTTATGTATCTGATATTTCTGGTTTAAACGCAGAGACAACTTCAAACTTACGTAGAGCTTGTTTTAAAGCAGGTATCAAATTAGAAGTTGTAAAGAACACTTTGCTTGCAAAAGCAATGGAGGCTTCTTCTAATGATTATGGCGATTTACCTACAGTTTTAACAGGTAACAGTGCTATATTTATTTCTGATGTTGCTAACGCTCCTGGAAAAATTATCAAAGATTTCCGTAAGAAATCTGATAAACCAGTTTTAAAAGGTGCTTTCATTAATAATGAAATCTATATTGGAGATAACCAATTGGATACATTAGCAACTATTAAATCTAAAGAAGAGCTTATCGGAGAAATCATTGGATTATTACAATCTCCAGCTCAAAGAATTATTTCTGCTTTACAAAACAAATTCGCAGGAAGCGAAGAAGAAGGAGCAGAGTAATTATCAACGTAAGAGAGAATACTTTCTTACTGCTTAATTAGCGCACAATAAATAAATTATATTTTTTACAAATCATTTTAAACGATAGAAAAAATGGCAGATTTGAAACAATTCGCAGAACAATTAGTTAACTTAACAGTTAAAGAAGTTAACGAATTAGCAACAATATTAAAAGACGAGTATGGTATCGAGCCTGCTGCTGCAGCTGTAGTAGTTGCTGCTGGTGGTGGAGAAGGTGCTGCTGAAGAAGCACAAACTGAATTTACAGTTGTATTGAAAGATGCTGGAGCTTCTAAATTGGCTGTTGTAAAATTAGTTAAAGAATTAACTGGTTTAGGTCTTAAAGAAGCTAAAGATGTAGTTGACGGTGCTCCTGCAAACGTTAAAGAAGGTGTTTCTAAAGAAGAGGCTGAAGGTCTTAAGAAAGCTTTAGAAGAGGCTGGAGCTTCAGTTGAGCTTAAATAATTAAACTAAGTTTAAGAACTAGGTTTAGGTCTTGAGTTAACGCTCAATGGCCTAAACCATTTTTCGTATAATAAAATACATTAAATTTTATTTACAAATAGTTTAAAATACAAAGAAGTTTTTGATCAATACGAAGAAAGAAAATTTAAATCGAATTTTATCGATTTTGTTTTTAAAGATGTATTGGTTACAAAAAGAAAGTATACATTAAACAGTGTGTTTTTACACAAAAATCTACTTTTTTTTAATCAAAATTTTGTCCATTGATGATAACAAATCAGACTGAAAGATTGAATTTTGCCTCTACAAAAAATATCCCTGATTATCCGGATTTTTTAGATGTTCAGGTTAAATCTTTTAAGGATTTCTTTCAATTAGAAACGAAATCTGACGAAAGAGGCAACGAAGGATTGTACAACACCTTCATGGAAAACTTCCCAATTACAGATACAAGAAATAACTTTGTATTGGAATTCCTAGATTATTTTGTTGATCCGCCACGTTATACAATTCAAGAATGTATAGAGAGAGGTCTTACGTATAGTGTGCCTTTAAAAGCAAGGTTAAAACTTTACTGTACAGATCCGGAACACGAAGATTTTGAAACTATTGTACAAGATGTTTATCTTGGAACAATTCCTTACATGACTCCTAGTGGTACTTTTGTTATTAATGGTGCCGAGCGTGTTGTAGTATCTCAATTACACCGTTCTCCAGGGGTTTTCTTTGGACAGTCATTCCACGCAAATGGAACTAAACTTTATTCTGCCAGAGTAATTCCTTTTAAAGGTTCTTGGATAGAATTCTCTACAGATATCAACAGCGTGATGTACGCGTATATCGATAGAAAGAAAAAATTACCTGTAACGACTTTATTCCGTGCTATTGGTTTTGAAAGAGATAAGGATATCCTTGAAATTTTCGACTTAGCTGAAGAAATCAAAGTTTCTAAAACAGGAATTAAGAAATATATTGGAAGAAGACTTGCTGCGCGTGTTTTGAACACATGGCATGAGGATTTCGTTGATGAGGATACCGGAGAGGTAGTTTCTATCGAACGTAACGAAATCATCCTTGATCGTGATACCATTATTGACAAAGATAATGTTGAAGAGATCATTGATTCTAACGTAAAATCTATTTTGTTGCACAAAGAGGATAATAACCAAGCTGATTATGCTATTATCCACAACACGTTACAAAAAGATCCAACTAACTCTGAAAAAGAAGCTGTAGAGCACATTTACCGTCAGTTGCGTAACGCTGAACCGCCTGATGAGGAAACTGCTCGTGGTATTATAGATAAATTGTTCTTCTCTGATCAACGTTACAACTTAGGTGAAGTTGGTCGTTACAGAATGAACAAAAAATTAGATTTAGATATCCCTATGGATAAGCAAGTGCTTACTAAAGAGGATATCATTACAATCGTAAAATATTTAATCGAGTTGATCAACTCTAAAGCAGAGATTGATGATATCGACCACTTATCAAACCGTCGTGTTAGAACAGTTGGTGAACAATTGTCTCAACAATTCGGTGTTGGTTTAGCACGTATGGCTAGAACTATTCGTGAGAGAATGAACGTTAGAGATAACGAGGTGTTTACACCAATTGATTTGATCAATGCTAAAACATTATCATCAGTTATCAACTCTTTCTTTGGTACTAACCAGTTATCTCAATTTATGGATCAAACGAATCCATTAGCGGAGATTACACACAAAAGAAGACTTTCTGCACTTGGGCCAGGTGGACTTTCGAGAGAGAGAGCTGGTTTCGAGGTTCGTGACGTTCACTATACTCACTATGGTCGTTTATGTCCGATTGAAACTCCTGAGGGACCAAACATTGGTTTGATTTCATCTCTTGGTGTTTATGCAAAAGTTAACGGAATGGGATTCATCGAAACTCCATACCGTAAAGTAACAGATGGTGTTGTTGATTTAGAAAGCGCGCCAATCTATTTAAGTGCTGAAGAAGAAGAAGGTAAAATGATTGCTCAGGCAAACATTGATATGGATGCTTCTGGTAAAATTACAGCTAGTAACGTTATTGCTCGTGAAGAGGGTGACTTCCCAGTTGTTGAACCAAGTTCAGTACATTATACAGACGTTGCTCCTAACCAAATTGCATCGATTTCTGCATCTTTGATTCCTTTCTTGGAGCATGATGATGCGAACCGTGCATTGATGGGATCAAACATGATGCGTCAGGCAGTTCCTTTGATCCGTCCTGAAGCACCAATTGTTGGTACAGGTTTAGAGCGTCAGGTAGCTTCAGATTCAAGAGTATTGATCAATGCTGAAGGGCATGGTACTGTTGAATATGTAGATGCTAACATCATTACTATTAAATACGACCGTACGGAAGAAGAAAGAATGGTAAGTTTTGATGCTGATGAGAAAACGTATAACTTAATTAAATTTAGAAAAACCAATCAAGGTACAAGTATCAACTTGAAACCAATCGTAAGAAGAGGTGACAGAGTTGTTCCTGGACAAGTATTGTCTGAAGGATACGCTACTCAAAATGGAGAATTAGCTTTAGGTAGAAACTTAAAAGTTGCGTTCATGCCATGGAAAGGTTACAACTTCGAGGATGCGATTGTAATTTCTGAAAAAGTAGTTCGCGATGATATTTTTACTTCTATCCACGTTGATGATTATTCATTAGAGGTTAGAGATACTAAGTTAGGAAACGAAGAGTTAACAAACGATATTCCTAACGTTTCTGAAGAAGCTACTAAAGACTTAGATGAAAACGGTATGATCAGAATTGGGGCAGAGGTTAAGCCTGGCGACATTTTGATCGGAAAAATTACACCAAAAGGAGAGTCAGATCCTACTCCAGAGGAGAAATTGCTTCGTGCTATCTTCGGGGATAAAGCGGGTGATGTAAAAGATGCTTCATTAAAAGCTTCTCCATCTTTACATGGTGTAGTTCTTGACAAAAAATTATTTGCAAGAGCCGTAAAAGATAAGCGTAAACGTACTCAGGATAAAGATGCTTTAGGCGCTTTAGAAATGGAGTTCGAAACTAAATTTGTTGAATTAAAAGACAGATTGGTTGAGAAATTATTCTTGATTGTTAACGGAAAAACATCTCAAGGTGTAATGAATGATTTGGGTGAAGAAGTTTTACCAAAAGGTAAAAAATATACTCAAAAAATGCTTTACGCAGTAGAAGATTTCGCTCACTTAAGCAAAGGTCAATGGGTTGCTGATGACGCTACTAATAAAATGGTTAATGATTTGATTCATAACTATAAAATTAAGCTGAACGACTTGCAAGGATCTTTAAGAAGAGAGAAATTCACTATTACAGTTGGAGACGAATTACCATCTGGAATATTGAAATTGGCTAAAATCTATATCGCTAAAAAGCGTAAGTTAAAAGTAGGTGATAAAATGGCGGGTCGTCACGGTAACAAAGGTATTGTTGCTAGAATCGTTCGTCATGAAGATATGCCTTTCCTTGAAGACGGAACACCGGTTGATATCGTATTGAACCCACTTGGGGTACCTTCACGTATGAACATTGGTCAGATTTATGAGACTGTATTAGGTTGGGCAGGTATGAACTTGGGTAGAAAATTTGCTACTCCGATCTTCGACGGTGCTTCTCTAGACGAAATCAATGCTTTGACTGATGAAGCTGGAGTGCCACGTTTCGGACATACTCACCTTTATGATGGTGGAACTGGAGAGCGTTTTGCACAAAAAGCGACTGTGGGTGTAATTTACATGCTTAAATTAGGACACATGGTTGATGATAAGATGCACGCACGTTCTATCGGACCATACTCGTTGATTACGCAGCAGCCACTTGGAGGTAAGGCTCAATTCGGAGGTCAGCGTTTTGGAGAGATGGAGGTTTGGGCACTTGAGGCTTATGGAGCTTCTAGTACGCTACGTGAAATCTTAACTGTTAAGTCTGATGACGTTATTGGTAGAGCTAAAACTTACGAGGCTATCGTTAAGGGTGAAACTATGCCAGAACCAGGTTTGCCAGAATCATTCAATGTATTAATGCACGAATTGAAAGGTCTAGGATTAGATCTTCGTTTGGAAGAATAATGTTTTAGTATTCAGTGTTCAGTATTTAGTAATCAGTGATAAACTGAACACTAAATTCTGAATACTGAACACTTTTTTTATAAAAGTTTTTAAAGATTTATACCCGTAACCCGTTCCGATTTTTTATAATAATGCAGGGCATTTTATAACTAGCACTTCAGATAAGAGTTTGAGGTTTAGAGAAGTAACCCGAGGTAAGCGCAATGATTAACTCTTTATTTTAAAGAGGAGGATTATGAAATCTAAAATCAATTTTTAACAGCAGTAAATCAATAGTAAAAACTATGATGAATAATAGAAACAATAAAGATAAGAATCCAGTAAAAAGATTTAACAAAATCTCTATTGGATTGGCTTCACCAGAATCTATCCTAAAAGAATCAAGAGGAGAGGTTTTAAAGCCAGAAACAATCAACTATAGAACTCACAAACCAGAGCGTGACGGACTTTTCTGCGAAAGAATCTTCGGACCAGTAAAAGATTTCGAATGTGCTTGTGGTAAGTATAAAAGAATTCGTTACAAAGGTATCATTTGCGACCGTTGTGGTGTTGAAGTTACTGAGAAAAAAGTACGTCGTGATAGAGTAGGACACATCAACCTTGTTGTGCCAATTGCTCATATCTGGTATTTCCGTTCTCTTCCAAACAAAATTGGTTATATCCTTGGTCTTCCATCTAAGAAATTAGATATGATCATTTACTATGAAAGATACGTAGTAATCCAAGCTGGTATTGCTAAAAATGCAGATGGAGAATCATTACAAAGATTAGATTTCTTAACTGAAGAAGAATATTTGAATATTTTAGATACTCTTCCGCAAGAAAACCAATATTTAGATGATTTAGATCCTAATAAATTTGTTGCCAAAATGGGAGCAGAGTGTATTATGGATTTATTAGCTCGTATTGACCTAGATGCTTTATCTTATGAATTAAGACACAGCGCTAACAATGAGACTTCTAAACAAAGAAAAACTGAGGCTTTAAAAAGATTACAAGTTGTGGAATCTTTCCGTGAGTCTAACGAAAACCGCGAAAACCGTCCAGAATGGATGATCATGAAAGTGGTTCCAGTTATCCCACCAGAGTTACGTCCGCTTGTGCCACTTGATGGAGGTCGTTTTGCAACTTCAGATTTGAACGACTTATACCGTCGTGTAATCATACGTAACAACCGTTTGAAGAGATTAATGGAGATTAAAGCTCCAGAAGTTATCTTAAGAAACGAGAAACGTATGTTGCAAGAATCTGTAGATTCATTGTTTGATAACACTCGTAAAGCTTCTGCTGTTAAAACAGAATCAAACAGACCATTAAAATCATTATCTGACTCATTAAAAGGTAAACAAGGACGTTTCCGTCAAAACTTACTTGGTAAACGTGTGGATTATTCTGCTCGTTCGGTAATTGTCGTTGGTCCTGAATTAAAATTATATGAGTGTGGATTGCCAAAAGATATGGCATCTGAGTTATACAAACCATTCGTTATTCGTAAGTTGATCGAAAGAGGTATTGTAAAAACAGTAAAATCTGCTAAGAAAATCATTGATAAGAAAGAGCCAGTAGTTTGGGATATCCTTGAAAATGTAATTAAAGGACACCCAGTATTACTGAACCGTGCTCCTACTTTGCACAGACTTGGTATTCAGGCATTCCAACCTAAATTAATTGAAGGAAAAGCGATCCAGTTACACCCATTAGTATGTACGGCATTCAACGCCGATTTCGATGGTGACCAGATGGCGGTTCACTTACCATTAGGGCCAGAGGCTATTTTAGAGGCACAATTATTAATGTTGGCTTCTCACAATATCTTGAACCCTGCAAATGGTGCTCCAATTACTGTACCTTCTCAGGACATGGTCTTGGGTCTATACTATATGACCAAAGAGCGTATTTCTACAGAAGATCACAAAATTATTGGTCAGGATTTGACTTTCTATTCTGCTGAAGAAGTAAATATTGCATTAAACGAAGGAAGATTAGAATTGAATGCTCGTGTGAAAATCAGAGCAAAAGATTTTAATGAGAACGGAGAATTAGTGTACAAAATCATCCAGACAACTGCTGGACGTGTATTATTTAACGAAGTAGTACCGGAAGCAGCTGGATATATCAACGATGTATTGACTAAGAAAAACCTTAGAGATATTATCGGACACATTTTAAGTGTGACTGATGTACCTACAACGGCAGCTTTCTTGGATAATATGAAAGATATGGGGTATAAATTCGCATTTAGAGGAGGTTTATCATTCTCTTTAGGTGATATTAGAATTCCAGAACAAAAAACGAAGTTAATTGCAGATGCCAGAGAGCAAGTTGAAGGTATCTCAACTAACTATAACATGGGTCTTATTACCAATAACGAGCGTTACAACCAAGTTATTGACGTATGGACTTCAGCAAATGCTCAGTTGACAGAGTTGGCAATGAAAAATATTAGAGAAGACCAGCAAGGTTTCAACTCTGTATATATGATGCTTGACTCTGGGGCGAGGGGTTCTAAGGAGCAGATTCGTCAGTTAACTGGTATGCGTGGTTTGATGGCTAAGCCTAAAAAATCTACTGCTGGTGGTGGTGAGATTATTGAAAACCCGATTCTTTCTAACTTTAAGGAAGGTCTTTCGATTCTTGAGTACTTCATTTCTACTCACGGTGCTCGTAAAGGTCTTGCGGATACGGCTCTTAAAACTGCCGATGCTGGTTACTTGACAAGAAGGCTTCATGACGTTTCTCAAGATGTAATTGTTAACATCGAGGATTGTGGAACTTTAAGAGGTGTTGAAGTTGCTGCCTTGAAGAAAAATGAGGAAATCGTAGAATCTTTAGGAGAGAGAATTTTAGGACGTGTTGCATTACAAGACGTAATTAATCCTCTTACCAACGAGATTATGGTTAGATCAGGTGAGCAAATTACTGAATCAATTGTGAAGACTATCGAGGCTTCTCCTGTTGAAAAAGTAGAAGTAAGATCTCCGTTGACTTGTGAAGCTTTAAAAGGTATTTGTGCTAAATGTTACGGTAGAAACTTAGCTACTGGTAAGATGACACAAAGAGGTGAAGCTGTCGGAGTTATTGCAGCTCAGTCTATTGGAGAGCCAGGTACACAGTTAACACTTCGTACGTTCCACGTTGGAGGGGTTGCTGGAGGTATTTCTGAAGAGTCAAGTATTGTTACAAGATTCGCAGGTAGACTTGAAATTGAAGATTTAAAAACAGTTAAAGGAGAAGACGGAGAAGGAAATTCTGTTGATATCGTAGTTTCACGTTCAACTGAGTTGAAATTAGTTGACGAAAAAACCGGAATTGTTTTAAATACACATAACATTCCTTACGGTTCTAGTATTTTTGTAAATGATGGTGACGTTGTTACTAAAGGAACTGTAATCTGTAAATGGGATCCATATAACGGTGTAATTGTTTCTGAGTTTACTGGTAAGATTGCTTACGAAGATTTAGAGCAAGGACAATCGTTCATGGTTGAAATCGATGAGCAGACTGGTTTCCAGGAAAAAGTAATTTCTGAGGCTAGAAACAAAAAATTAATCCCAACTTTATTAGTTTATGGTAAAGAAGGTGAATTGATTCGTTCTTACAACTTACCAGTAGGTGCACACTTAATGGTTGAAAACGGTGAGAAAATTAAAGCAGGTAAAGTATTAGTAAAAATCCCTCGTCGTTCTTCTAAAGCGGGCGATATCACGGGAGGTTTACCAAGAATTACTGAGCTGCTTGAGGCTCGTAACCCTTCAAACCCAGCAGTTGTATCTGAAATTGATGGTGTTGTATCTTTTGGTAAAATCAAAAGAGGTAACCGCGAGATCGTGATCGAATCTAAATTTGGCGAGGTTAAAAAGTATCTAGTAAAACTTTCAAGCCAAATCTTAGTACAAGAGAATGACTTCGTAAGAGCGGGAGTTCCATTGTCTGATGGTGCAATTACACCAGATGATATCTTAAGAATTCAAGGACCAGCTGCTGTTCAACAGTACTTGGTAAATGAAATTCAAGAGGTTTACCGTCTACAAGGGGTAAAAATCAATGACAAGCACTTTGAGGTTGTAATTCGTCAAATGATGCGTAAAGTTAAAGTTGAAGATCCAGGAGATACGCTATTCTTAGAAGATCAATTGATCCACACTAAAGACTTTATCCTTCAAAATGATAAGTTATACGGAATGAAAGTGGTTGAAGATGCTGGAGATTCTTCAGTATTAAAACCAGGTCAGATTATTTCTCCTCGTGAGCTACGTGACGAAAATTCATTATTGAAACGTACAGATAAAAATCTTGTTGTAGCAAGAGACGTAATTACTGCAACTGCAACGCCAGTTCTTCAAGGTATTACAAGAGCTTCGTTACAAACTAAATCATTCATTTCTGCGGCTTCATTCCAGGAGACAACGAAAGTACTTAACGAAGCTGCAGTAGCTGGTAAAGTAGATGACTTAGAAGGATTAAAAGAAAACGTAATTGTTGGACACAGAATTCCTGCGGGAACTGGTATGAGAGAATACGATAACACTATCGTAGGTTCTAAAGACGATTACAATGAAATGATGGCTAATAAAGAAGAATACATTTATTAATTAGGAAACTATGAGTAATCCGAAACAACAACAAGAGCAAATTAATATTGAGCTAGACGAAACTGTCGCAGAAGGAATTTATTCTAATCTTGCGATTATCAACCACTCATCATCTGAGTTTGTTTTAGATTTTGTGAGCATTATGCCAGGTATTCCTAAAGCCAAGGTAAAGTCAAGAATTGTTTTGACACCACAACATGCTAAAAGATTATTGAGAGCAATAGGTGAAAATATCCATCGATTTGAAGCCGCTCATGGCGAAATCAAAGAGACAGAGCAAGCGCCGATTCCGCTTAATTTTGGTCCTGCGGGACAAGCATAAATTTTTAAAGCCCCGTTTTTTTAAATGGGGCTTTTTTAATTTCAACAAACATGTATTTTAACGGATTAATCTTACTTTCATCGACTAAATTTAGCTGTATTTGTGAAATTGCTTAATTTGGAAAACTAAAAAAACAGGTTTGTTTTTTGTTGGATAAATTAATAGATTAGTAAGGTTGAATTAATTCAAATATTAGAAAGTGCCGATTCGTTTTGGCACTTTTTTTTATGTCAAAATTTAAAAAAGTTTCTTGGCTTCCCAACCTTTCGTATAAAAATGTTCTCTATACTAAATGTACGACTCAAATTATAGAAATTATGAAAAAGAAATTCACCCTAGAAATAGCAGATCCTTGTTCTGAAAATTTTGATAAAATGATTCCCAATGCTAAGGGGTCGTTTTGCAGTTCGTGTATGAAGAATGTAATTGATTTAAGCAAAAAAACGAATGCCGAAGTTGCCAAATTTATTGCAGAAAATAAGGATAAAAGCATATGTGCTCGATTAAAAACGACTCAACTGGAAGAAGAATTTGTGTACAATGAAACTTCAAAAATTAATAATCTAAGATATGCGGCTGTCGCAGCATCGGTTTTGCTGGCATCCAATCTTTCAGCTCAAGAAAAAGAAGTTGCCAAAACAGAAATAAACTGCCCAAAACCGAATCCTTACAAAGTAGGGAAAATAGCTTATCATCAAACTCGAAATCAAGAAGTTTCAGTAATCATAAAAGGAAAACTGTTAGAAGCAAAAACAAATAAACCATTTGATAAAGAAGCATATTCGAATTTAATGATTGCTTTTGATAACTCGCAAAATCCTGTGAAAGTAAATCCTAAAACAGGTGAATTTTCAACAGAAGCCAAACTTTTAAAGGATAGTAAAACGATAATGGTTACAATTACAGCCAATGATTATTATCTGACAAAAGAAATAGCTTTTGATGTAAAATCAGCTAAAAATAATGTTTTGGTAAAAAACATACTTATTGATGCAGAAGAGCTTAACAGAATTTATATCGCAGGAGGATTAGGAATTAATTATACCCGATAATAATAAAATTTACATTTTGGGGAATGTAAACAAAAAAGGCTGTCGCAATAAAATGGACAGCCTTTGTTTTTTTATTTAAAAGAATTAATCAAATTCGGAGGTAAAGAATAATTTCACAGTTGGATATTTACTTTGCGTCATTTGGATAGTAAAATCAGAATCAGCTAAGAATACTAACTGTCCGTATTTATCATGAGCTAAGAATTTTTGTTTGATACGCTTAAACTCTTTGAATTCCTCATTTTTAGCATCATCAGGTTTTACCCAGCAAGCTTTATGTACAGGGAAGTTTTCGTAAGTACATTTTGCTCCATATTCATGCTCTAAACGATATTGAATAACTTCATACTGAAGGGCTCCAACCGTTCCAATAACTTTACGATTGTTCATTTCTAGAGTAAACAACTGGGCAACACCTTCATCCATCAACTGATCAACACCTTTTTCTAATTGCTTCGCTTTCATCGGATCGGCATTGTTGATGTATCTAAAGTGTTCTGGAGAGAAACTCGGAATTCCTTTGAAACTCATGATTTCACCTTCTGTTAAAGTATCACCAATTTTAAAGTTTCCAGTATCATGAAGACCCACAATATCACCAGGATACGAAATATCTACAATTTCTTTTTTCTCAGCAAAGAATGCGTTAGGGCTAGAGAATTTTAGATTTTTCTTTTGACGAACATGATAATAAGGTTTGTTTCTTTCGAAAGTTCCAGAAACAATTTTGATGAATGCTAAACGGTCACGGTGTTTCGGATCCATGTTGGCGTGGATTTTGAAAACAAATCCAGACATTTTTTCTTCTGTCGGTTCAACTGTTCTAGTTTCAGAATCTTTTGCTCTTGGAGATGGCGCGATTGCAATAAAACAGTCTAATAATTCACGAACTCCAAAGTTATTCAAAGCAGAACCAAAGAACACTGGCTGAATTTTTCCATCCAAATAATCCTGCTGTTCGAATTTCGGGTAAACTTCATCAATCAGTTCTAATTCTTCACGAAGTTTGTTTGCCGCTTTTTCTCCCACAATTTTATCCAATTCTGGATTGTTCTGTACGTCAGAAAAAGCAATCGTTTCTTCAATATTTTTACGGCTGTCTCCACTAAAAAGGTTGATGTTTTCTTCCCAAAGATTATAAATTCCCTGAAAATCATAACCCATACCGATTGGGAAACTTAAAGGTGTGACTTTCAAACCAAGTTTTTGTTCAACTTCATCCATCAAATCGAAAGCATCTTTACCTTCACGATCCAATTTGTTGATGAAAACAATCATCGGAATGTTACGCATTCTACAAACAGCAACCAATTTTTCTGTTTGTTCCTCAACCCCTTTTGCAACGTCAATTACAACAATTACGCTATCAACGGCAGTTAAGGTTCTAAAAGTATCTTCAGCAAAATCCTTGTGTCCAGGAGTATCAAGAATATTGATTTTTTTGTCTTTATAATTAAAAGCAAGCACAGAAGTTGAAACCGAGATACCTCTCTGGCGTTCGATTTCCATAAAGTCGCTCGTTGCTCCTTTTTTTATTTTGTTGTTCTTTACAGCTCCAGCTTCCTGAATAGCCCCTCCAAAAAGTAATAGTTTTTCAGTTAAAGTAGTTTTACCGGCATCGGGATGCGATATAATTCCGAATGTTCTTCTGCGTTGTATTTCTTTTAAAAAACTCATATTTCGTATAAATAGGTTGCAAAAGTACTATTAATTACGGCGTAATAAAAATATTTCTTGGTTTGGTTTTCTTTCGGTTAGCTTGCAGAATTTACTTAAAAGCTGCTTTTTCTAGAGCAGCTATTTAAAATCTACTAACTGCTGGCGAATTTAATAGGCTCTCGCATAATTTTTTGTTAATACTATAGCTGATAGTTGTATTATGTAATTGAATTGTTATTTTTGTTCGTTATAAGTTAGAAAAGAACTAGACTTTAATTATTTATGTTTTAGATTTATCTGAAAAATAAAATTGAAGTAATTTTGACAAAAGTTTTAAAGCAGGCCTTTACATTCAAATTAAATTTAAAATAATGTTATTAAAAAAATTACAGCTAAAAACAATTGGATACAAATTGATGTTTGTATTTTGTTTTTCATTTTTTTTCACTTCAATTGTTTCTGCACAGGAAATAATTCCTGATGCGGTTGCCTTAAAGCCGGCTGAAGCGCCTACAGGAGGAAAGCTTAAAATTGATGGTATTATTGCTACAGTTGGAGAGTATATTGTTTTGGATTCTGATATTGATAAAGGATTTTTAGAAATCACGAGTCAAGGAGGTTCTGTAAAAGACATTACAAGATGTCAGATGCTTGGAAAACTGCTTGAAGATAAACTTTACGCTCACCAGGCAATTCAGGATAGTATTATCGTAAGTGATGCCGAAGTAAGAAGCATGATGGAAGAAAGGCTGAACTATATGGTGCAACAGGTTGGAAATATAGATAAGGTCGTACAGTATTATAGAAAAAATTCTGTTGAGGAGTTTAAGACTTACTTTGCCGACATTTTGAAAGAGCAGAAACTTGCCTCAGAAATGAGAGACAAGATTATTAAAGATGTCGAAATTACTCCAGAAGAGGTTCGTAATTTCTTTAAGAAAATTCCAAAGGATGAATTACCAACTTTTGGCGCCGAAATGGAAGTGGCGCAAATTGTTGTTGAGCCAAAAGTTTCTAAAGAAGATAAGCAAAAGGTAATTGACCGTTTAAATTCTATTAGACAAGATGTGCTTGACGGTTCTAGTTTTGCTACAAAAGCGGTTTTGTATTCTCAGGATCCAGGTTCTTCTACAAATGGAGGATACTACAAAATGACGAGAAAGACTCCTTTCGTAAAAGAGTTTAAAGATGTAGCATTCAGTCTTCAGGAGGGCGAAATTTCTGCTCCCTTTGAAACTAATTTTGGTTTCCATATTATTATGATAGATAAAATCAAAGGACAGGAAGTTGAGTTGCGTCATATTTTGATATCGCCAACTGTTTCTGAAGATGCTTTGAAAGAAGCCAAAGAAAGAATTACAAACATCAGAAATAAGATTGTAAATAAAGAAGTTTCTTTTGCCGATGCAGCAAGGTCAGATTCTGATGAAAAAGAAACAAGAGCAAACGGTGGAACATTGGTAAATCCAAATACTCAGGATACTCGTTTTGAGTTGACGAAAATGGATCCGACTTTGTACAGCCAGGTTTCAAATTTAAAAGATACTGAAATTTCGCAGCCCCTTTTAAATACTGATGATAAAGGAAAAAAGACCTATAAAATAATCACAGTTACCAACAGAATTGACGAGCACGTAGCGGATTATGCTAAAGACTATACAAAAATTAAGGAATTAGCATTAAAAGAAAAACAAATCAATGCGATCGCAAAATGGTTTGATACTAAAATTAAAGATACTCACATCAAAATTATTGGAGAATACAGAGACTGTAGTTTTGCTAATAACTGGTTGAAAAAATAATTTTTATTAAATAAAGAAAAAGAGTTAGTTTTATGAATTCATAAAGTTAACTCTTTTTAATTTTAAATACATTCATAAATGTCTGACGTAACAGCAATTCACAATTTAGTTCAGAAACGAAGCGAATTAAAAAACGAAATAGCAAAAATCATTGTAGGCCAAGATGCCGTTGTAGATCAAATCTTGCTTTGTATATTTTCCGGAGGACATGCATTGTTAATTGGGGTTCCGGGTTTAGCAAAAACCTTAATGATTAATACTCTGTCTCAAGCTTTAGGTCTTGATTTTAAAAGAATTCAGTTTACTCCAGATTTAATGCCTTCTGATATTTTAGGAAGTGAAATTTTGGATGAAAACCGAAATTTTAAATTCATTAAAGGCCCAATTTTCTCAAACATTATTTTAGCCGATGAGATCAACAGAACGCCTCCTAAAACTCAAGCCGCTTTATTGGAAGCGATGCAGGAACGTTCGGTTACTATCGCCGGTCAGCATCATAAATTAGATTTGCCATATTTTGTACTGGCAACACAAAACCCAATTGAGCAGGAGGGGACTTATCCGCTTCCAGAAGCACAGTTAGACCGATTTATGTTTGCCATAAAATTAGAATATCCAACTTTTGAAGAAGAAGTTCAAGTGGTAAAACGAACGACTTCGGATGTTAAGACTAATATCACGCCATTATTTACGGCACAAGAAATTATAGATTTTCAGCATTTAATCCGCAGAATTCCTGTAGCAGATAATGTGATAGAATATGCGGTAACTCTAGTTAGCAAAACCCGTCCGGATAATAAATTGACAAATGATTTTGTGAAAAACTATCTGGATTGGGGAGCAGGGCCTAGAGCTTCGCAGAATTTGATTTTGGCCGCAAAAGCGCACGCCGCTTTCAACGGAAAATTTTCTCCAGATATTGAGGATGTAAAAGCAGTTGCGACTGGAATTCTTCGTCATAGAATTATTAAGAACTATAAAGCTGACGCAGAAGGGATAACTGAAGAAAAGATAATTCAGAAATTACTATAAAATTAGAAGGGCTGTCTCAAAATGACAGCCCTTTTTGATTACAAGTAAATCTTGATGGTAAAACAGAATGAATACTATTTGTAAAGTTAGGCAGACAAACTAAAAACTCCAGCGGTGCAACATATTATTGTGATTTCGAAGTTTGATTAATCAATATTACTGGCTCGTTGTAAAGCAACTTCATAAACATAACTTCTGCAAATGAAGTATATTTTTTTGAACCGCATTTGTACCACCAATAGGAGTAGTAAATCTGGTTGTTTTTTTCCATTTTGTTAAGCCAGATATCATCGTTGTTTATGCTCACTTTCTTTGTTTCAAGTATTTTGTAGCCGTTGCCTGTCCAGCATATCAGCGGGTTATGACCGGGAGTTTTAATGTAAATAAGATAATCTTTAGGATTAATTTTATAAACTTCGTTGTTAACCCAGCTCCCTTTTTCGTTTTTGTATTCTTGCGGAATTTTAATTAAGGGTTCGGTTGTTTTTTGGTGGCTAATTTTTAAACTGACTATCAAAACAAGAAGAAATGATAATCCTGCGAAATATATCTTAGGATGAGTTTCGTTTCGATTGCTGTTTGTTATTTTTGGTTTAAAATGTCTTACAATTAACAGCAAAGGCACTATCTGATAAATTACGAAACACGCTAAACCAACTGAATGGTGCAGTAGGTTTTCTTGTGTGCAATTCAATAAAACAAGCGTGATGATTCTGAAATAATTAGACAAGATGTTGAGAACAACTGTCAGTACGCACAGTAAGATAATCTGCAAAATACTGTAATAATGTTTCTGTTTTTGCTCTTCCAAAGTCATCAAAACCGCACAAGATAACAAGCCAGTTTTAAACATCGATAATCCCATACAAGCCGTGTCAATCGTAATTTTGGAGTGATTGATGTAAAAACTGACCCCTTCGATTTTATCAATGTTTATAAAGTTTTTCAATGTCAGATAAACTGCGTAACAAAGATTCTGCTTGATTTCTGAGGTCAGATGAATAAAAAAAGTATTAAAAATTGTTGAAAATAAAATGATGCAGATAAAAGCAATAAATGAAAATCTTTGAGTGAAATAATGAAAAATCAAACACAATAACAAAACCAAAGCAAGAAAATGAACCGACTTGGTATTGAGACGATAACTTACGAATTCTAAAACCAGAATTAAAGCAAACAAAATGTAATTGATTCTAAAATTTGTTTTTCTGCCTCCAACAAAAAATAAGAATAGTGAAACAATAATTCCAATAAAGTCATTATTTACAGCAATAGCCAATATTTCGCTGTTAAGGATTAAAAGCGGTAGTATTAGAAGAATTACAGCGAGAATTGGTTTGTTTTTCAAGATTAGATTTTTCATTAACTGGCAAGCTTTTGTTTTCTGTAATAAAATAAAACCAATAATCCAGCCGCAATAATCATTGCCCATTCGTGTGGTTCAGGAACAGCTCCATCATTTGTTATAGAAGCATTTCCGAGTGTATCGATGTTTTTCTCAATTCCATTTTCTTCATAGTCGCGATCAGTTTCCAGAACGATTAAGGATGAAATAGGAGTCACTATATTGGCATCTTTTGCCAGTTCGACATATTGATTCTGTGCCAATGTATCGTTTTGAATTTCAACTTGATCATTCAAGACCTTTCCAAAACAAAACATTCTGTACAAATGGTTAGAACCTTTTTGGTTTGTGTTTTTTATTTCAGGGCTTTCCTCGATAGAAATTCCAGCGGTTTCTAAGTTGATTCTGTTGACGGAAGTTTTAAATTGTATAAAACGATTAGTTTCAACAAGGTTTGCAGACTGGTTGATATCGGTTTGAAAATAACTTACATATCGCTGTTCTTTTGCAGTCTGCCAAAACGGATTTGTGTTTTCTGCGATGTTAATAACCTTAATATTTTTTGACTTAACTTCTGTTTTTATCTTTTTCAAATAATTTGATGATTCCAGCTCTTCAAAATTTGGAGAGAAAGCGCCACATTTAGTAATAATCAATGTATTTTCCTTAAAATCGAATAATGGCAAAAGCGAGTAATTCAGCTCTTTAAAGTTTTGAAATACTGTCCTGTAATTTGTGTCATTGATTTCTTGTTTTTCGCCATTTAAAACAACCATGTATTTTTTGTTTTTGATGTTTAAGAATGTTTCAATCTCCGACAGTTTCCAGTTGCAGCTAAGGTCTAAGACAATTTCGTTTGGCACAAAAACGATTTTTTCTTTGATTAACGGTTTTGTTTGGTAGCTTTTGTTCTTCCAGGTAAAGAAGCTATTTGTATTTTTTGTATTTGCTTCTAATGACGCTTGCCATTTTTCTAGTCCCGTAGCTTTATTTGTATAATAATTATTCGCAAAATCAAAATCTTTTGAAGCTGTAAAGTTTTGTCCGCCACTGACTTGAATTCTCGAAATAGTTTCGGCATTGTTTATGTTTGGGCCTTTTATATTAAGGCTTTCGTAAACCAGTTTGCTGTTTTTTGTTTTTAGAGGAGTCGTAAATCCGCATTTAAAAGTACGCGGCAAATCGCTCGTGATCGGAAAAATCCGTACAGTAACTCTGTTTCCTTCTTTCCACTGCATCAGCGAAGGGTCGCGCATTTCAACGCCCACTACTTGATTGTAGGCTTTTTTAGCTTTTTCCTTGGTTGTTAAAACTCCTTTTCGTTCTATGCCGTTTACCCACAGTGAAAGCGAAGTTGCAACAGCACCTTCGGGAAGCTGAAAAGAATAGATTGCTTCTTTTTGTCTCCAGCTTTTATCTTCAGAAGCAACATCAATAGTCAACTCAGTGTAAGCCAATCTATCGTTAGGATAAATTTTCACATCTTCCTTAATGTTTCTGGTAATTAAATCTTTACCGCTCCATAAATATTCCTCGGCTTCAAGCCTCTTGTCAAAGTTTGATTTTAAAATATTTATTTTGTCGTCATTACTTAAATTGATGTCATCAGTAAATTTATACGCCACATTGTATATCGGATTGTGTGTTTTTCGTTCGTTATACTGCACATTTCTTCCAAATGCGCCAAAACCATCCAAGTTGAAAAAATCTTCGGTTGCAACATAAACGATGTCTTTTTTAAGTAGAATTTCGTTGAAAAAATTAGGACTTAAATGCTGTGAAATTCGGATGTAAGCTGGAAGATCTTCGTCGTTTTCAAATGTTTTGGTAACACTGTTTTGGCTGATTTTTTTGCTTTCGATATTTAAGAATACAATAAAAACAGCAATTCCGATCAGTACCGTGGCTATTCCAGAACAGAAAGCCTTGAGATTGCTTTTGTAATAGAAAAGCTTTTTGGAGAGTATTATAGAGTGAATAGTAAGGACAACCGCTGGAACTAAACCATAAAAGCCGAGTCCTAAAACAATGATTCCGAAAAATGAAATAATGCTAATCTGAATAAGAAAAACAGCATAATAGAGAATCAGCAAAATAGAACATCCGTTTACAAAATAGGAAATCGTGTTTAAGTGTTTGTTGTCGAATTCGTTATAGATAGCAAAATTAGACAAACAGAATAGAAAAGTGGTGCAATAAACCCAGATTGGGAGATTTTCAAAAACATTCATTCCCATGTTCAAAGAAAAACAGCCGATAAACCAGTTAAGAAATAAGAAAGCCAGTAAATACTGGTACTTTTTTCTATTTCGTAAAACTAAATAAGCGGTTATAAGGCCATAAGGAATTTGGATCAGAATATTTAGAAAAGAAAGTTTTTCAAAATTTTCATTATCGAAATTGCTTCCTATTAAGGACGAAATCAATATCACGATAGTAAAAAGAGATATAGCCAGGCTTACTCCAATCTTGCTATTCCAAAAAGCATAAATAGGTTTTGTTTTCATATAAAGTTGTTTTTAAATAAAAGTACTTTGAATTGCAAAGTTATAAGAATTATTGAAACAGCAATCATTTCAGATTTTATTTTTGAGAGTAAAGTTTTGAAAAATTCAAAAGATTGAAATACGGCAACTGCGGTAGAAAAATCGACAACTATAACGTTGTAAATTATTATTTAGAATGGTTCTTGTCTAAAATAGAAGTAAAATCTCACTTCTGTCATAACAATAAATTTCGACTTTGTTAAAGAAAAGAATCTAAAATATCAATAATTCATTTTTTTAATATAAAATTATTTTTTTGACAAAAACTCGCATCGAAAATCGTTTTTTAGCAATAATAATTTTTGAAAAGGCGCCTTCTATTATATTTCTTTTAGTTTTCGGCATTAATTCATAAATTTGCGTACAAAAAAATAAAAAAATACCTTTTACAAGAAAAGACCTCTAATTATGAACACTTATAAGGACTACATTCAAGAAATTGAAGAAAGAAAAAGCCAAGGCCTTCACCCGAAGCCAATCGATGACGCATTATTAGCAAGCGAAATCATCGCACAAATTAAAGATTTAGATAATGAGTATCGCGAAGATTCTCTTAAGTTTTTTATTTACAATACGTTGCCAGGAACAACAAGTGCTGCTGGTGAAAAAGCTAAGTTTTTAAAAGAAATCATTCTTGGAGAATCTGTTGTAAAAGAAATTACACCTGCTTTTGCTTTTGAGTTATTGTCTCATATGAAAGGTGGGCCTTCAATCGAAGTATTGTTAGATTTGGCTTTAGGAAATGATGCCGCTATAGCAAAACAAGCAGGAGAAGTGCTTAAAACACAAGTTTTCCTATATGATGCTGATACAGATCGCTTAAAAGAAGCTTTCAAAAATGGTAATACAGTTGCCAAAGAGATTATTGAAAGCTATGCAAAAGCTGAATTCTTCACTAAATTACCTGAAATTGCTGAGGAAATTAAGGTGGTTACTTATATCGCTGGTGAAGGAGATATCTCTACAGATTTACTTTCTCCAGGAAACCAAGCTCACTCACGTTCAGATCGTGAGCTTCACGGTAAATGTATGATTACACCTCAGGCGCAAGCAGAAATTCAAGCGCTTCAAGCGAAACACCCTGATGCAAGTGTGATGTTAATTGCCGAAAAAGGAACAATGGGAGTGGGTTCTTCTAGGATGTCAGGTGTAAACAACGTGGCGCTTTGGACAGGAAAACAAGCTAGTCCATACGTTCCATTCGTAAATATTGCTCCAATTGTTGGAGGAACAAATGGTATTTCTCCAATTTTCCTTACTACAGTTGACGTAACTGGAGGCATCGGAATTGACCTTAAAAACTGGGTTAAAAAATTAGACGCAGACGGAAAACCGGTATTGAACGAAAATAATGAACCAATTCTTGAGCAAGCGTATTCTGTTGCTACAGGAACTGTTCTTACTATTAATACACAGACTAAAAAATTATATAACGGTGATCAGGAATTAATCGATATTTCTAGATCATTTACTCCTCAGAAAAAAGAGTTCATTAGAGCTGGAGGTTCTTATGCAATTGTATTCGGTAAAAAACTTCAGACTTTTGCGGCTAAAGTTTTAGATATTGAAGCTCCTGCTGTCTTTGCTCCATCTAAAGAAATTTCTAATGAAGGACAAGGTTTGACGGCCGTTGAGAAAATCTTCAATAGAAATGCTGTCGGAATTGCTCCAGGAAAAGTATTGCACGCTGGATCTGACGTTCGTGTAGAAGTAAACATCGTAGGTTCTCAGGATACTACAGGGCTTATGACTGCTCAGGAATTAGAATCTATGGCGGCTACGGTTATTTCTCCAATTGTTGATGGTGCGTACCAATCGGGTTGTCACACTGCTTCTGTTTGGGATAAAAAAGCGCAAGCAAACATTCCTAAATTGATGAAATTCATGAACAACTTCGGTTTGATTACGGCTCGCGATCCTAAAGGGGTTTACCATTCAATGACAGACGTTATCCACAAAGTGCTTAATGATATCACTATCGATGAGTGGGCAATCATTATTGGTGGTGATTCTCATACAAGAATGTCAAAAGGTGTTGCTTTTGGTGCTGACTCAGGAACTGTTGCGCTTGCACTGGCTACTGGAGAGGCTTCTATGCCAATTCCGGAATCAGTAAAAGTAACTTTCAAAGGAGATATGAAAGGATATATGGATTTCCGTGATGTGGTTCATGCTACACAAGCGCAAATGCTAAAAAAATTCAACGGCGAGAACGTATTCCAAGGTAGAATTATCGAGGTTCATATCGGAACACTTACTGCTGACCAAGCGTTTACATTTACAGACTGGACTGCAGAGATGAAAGCAAAAGCTTCAATCTGTATCTCAGAAGATGATACCTTAATCGAATCATTGGAAATTGCAAAGGGCAGAATCCAGATCATGATCGACAAAGGAATGGATAACGAAAGACAAGTTCTTCAAGGGTTAATCAATAAAGCAGATAAGAGAATTACAGAAATTAAATCTGGCGAAAAACCAGCGTTGACTCCAGATGCAAATGCTAAATATTATGCAGAAGTTGTAGTTGATCTTGATGAAATTGCTGAGCCAATGATTGCCGATCCAGACGTAAACAATGCTGATGTTTCTAAGCGTTATACTCACGATACTATTAGACCTTTGTCTTACTATGGTGGCGTGAAAAAAGTAGATCTTGGATTTATCGGATCATGTATGGTTCATAAAGGAGATATGAAAATCCTAGCTCAAATGTTGAAAAATGTAGAGGCGCAAAATGGAAAAGTTGAATTTAACGCTCCTCTTGTAGTTGCACCTCCAACTTACAACATTGTAGATGAGCTTAAGGCTGAAGGAGACTGGGAAGTTTTACAAAGATATTCTGGATTCGAATTTGATGATAATGCTCCAAAATCTGCGGCACGTACTGAATATGAAAACATGTTGTATTTAGAGCGCCCAGGTTGTAACCTTTGTATGGGTAACCAAGAAAAAGCGGCTAAAGGAGATACCGTAATGGCAACTTCGACTCGTTTGTTCCAAGGAAGAGTTGTAGAAGATAAGGAAGGCAAAAAAGGAGAATCACTGCTTTCTTCTACGCCAGTCGTTGTGCTATCTACGATTTTAGGAAGAACACCAACTATAGATGAATATACAGCTGCTGTAGACGGTATAAACTTAACTAAGTTTGCGCCTTCAAACAAACAGTTAGTGATGTAATCCAACGATTACTAATAAATCAGAAGCCCGAGTCGTAAAACTCGGGCTTTTTCTTTAATTACTGCCGTATTTTTTGTATCTTGTGAGGAAAATAAAATAATAAAAAACAATTATAAACTTATGGCTTTTGATATTGAAATGATAAAAAAAGTGTACGAAAACATGCCTGCCCGTGTTGATAAAGCGCGCGAAATTGTTGGTCGTCCACTTACTTTAACGGAAAAGATTTTATACAACCACCTTTGGGACGGAAATCCGACAAAGGCATTTGGAAGAGGAATAGATTATGTTGACTTTGCACCAGATCGTGTGGCTTGTCAGGATGCAACAGCGCAAATGGCATTATTGCAATTTATGCACGCCGGTAAATCAAAGGTAGCAGTGCCTACAACAGTTCACTGTGACCACCTGATTCAGGCAAAAGTAGATGCGGCAACCGATTTGGCGAGAGCAAAAACACAAAGTAATGAGGTTTTCGACTTCTTGTCTTCGGTTTCTAATAAATACGGAATAGGTTTCTGGAAACCAGGAGCTGGAATTATTCACCAAGTGGTACTTGAAAATTATGCATTTCCTGGCGGAATGATGATTGGTACCGATTCTCACACAGTAAACGCTGGTGGTTTAGGAATGGTAGCCATTGGTGTCGGCGGAGCAGATGCTGTAGACGTAATGTCGGGTATGGCTTGGGAACTTAAATTTCCTAAATTGATTGGGGTTAAATTGACTGGGAAACTTTCGGGATGGACGGCTCCAAAAGATGTTATCCTTAAAGTTGCTGGTATTCTTACGGTAAAAGGAGGTACTGGAGCTATTGTTGAGTATTTTGGAGAAGGAGCAATTGCGATGTCTTGTACTGGTAAAGGAACTATCTGTAATATGGGAGCTGAAATTGGAGCGACAACTTCAACTTTCGGTTATGACGATTCTATGAGCCGCTACCTTCGTTCTACAAACAGGGCAGATGTTGCCGATGCAGCAGATAAAATCGCTTCTTACTTAACAGGAGACCCAGAAGTTTATGCTGATCCTCATACTTACTTTGATCAGGTTATCGAAATTAATTTATCTGAATTAGAGCCGCATTTAAACGGTCCTTTTACACCAGATTTGGCAACTCCTATTTCTAAAATGAAGGAGGAAGCGATTAAAAATAACTGGCCTTTGCAAGTGCAAGTGGGATTGATTGGTTCTTGTACCAACTCTTCGTACGAGGATATTTCTCGTGCAGCTTCGTTGGCAAAACAGGTTGCGGCGAAAAACTTAAAAACAAAAGCAGAATTTACCATTACTCCAGGTTCAGAGGTTGTACGTTCGACAATTGAGAGAGACGGATTTATTGAAACTTTTAATAAAATCAACGCTACCGTATTTGCTAACGCCTGCGGGCCATGCATCGGTATGTGGGATAGAGAAGGAGCGGAAAAAGAAGAAAGAAACACTATTGTGCACTCTTTTAATCGTAACTTCTCAAAACGTGCAGACGGTAATCCAAATACTTTGGCTTTCGTTGGTTCTCCAGAATTGGTAACAGCATTGGCAATTGCAGGTGATTTAGGATTTAATCCCTTAACCGATAAATTGATCAACGAAGACGGAGAAGAAGTAATGCTTGACGAGCCGACAGGAGACGAATTGCCAGCTAGAGGCTTCTATGCTGAAGATCCAGGATTCCAAGCTCCTGCAGAAGACGGTTCGTCAGTTCAGGTTGTGGTAAACCCGACTTCTGATCGTTTGCAATTGCTGGCTCCTTTTGATGCTTGGGACGGTAAAAATATTACGGGTGCCAAATTATTGATCAAAGCATTCGGAAAATGTACAACCGACCATATATCTATGGCTGGACCGTGGCTGCGTTTCCGCGGACATTTAGATAACATCTCAAACAATATGCTAATTGGAGCTGTAAATGCTTACAACCAAAAAACGAATTCTGTTAAAAACCAATTGACAGGGCAATATGATGCTGTTCCTGCAGTTGCACGTGCATACAAAGCGGCAGGAGTTCCTTCTATTGTTGTTGGAGATCACAACTATGGTGAAGGTTCATCTCGCGAACATGCCGCAATGGAGCCGCGTTTCTTGGGGGTTAAAGCCGTATTGGTAAAATCTTTTGCTCGTATCCATGAAACTAACCTTAAAAAACAAGGTCTGTTGGGATTGACTTTTGCTAATGAGGCTGATTATGATAAAATTCAGGAAGATGATACCATCAATTTCTTAGATTTGACAGAATTCGCCCCAGGCAAACCATTGACATTAGAATTTGTCCATGCAAACGGTACAAAAGATATCATCCTAGCAAATCATACTTATAATGAAGGTCAGATTGGCTGGTTTGTCGCTGGTTCTGCCTTAAACTTGATTGCTGCTGGAAAAGCTTAATTTTTTAAAAATTTATATTGAAAGAAAATGCCCTGTCTCTGCGGGGCATTTTTTATTGCAAAAAAGCAAATCTGAAATATTAATTATCCTTTACGTTCTGGGGCTTTTGGATTAAAGTTTTGATTCTGCTTGGTTGGGTGTTCTCAAATTCGTCCACAGCAATACTGTAGAGGTCGCCGGTTGGTTTGCTGCCCAGTTCGTTTTGTGATATTCCTCCAACTATGTATAACTTATTTTGAAATAAGTGCATTGCTGCGTATGTAGTGTCTATATCGACAAGAAATTCTTTTAGTACTTTAGTAGTAATGTTGTATAAGTACAATTTTCGGCTGTCAAAAATATAGATAAGATTATTTTGTGAGGCGATTGCGGGTCTCTCCAATCCAGAAAATAATTCCCCTTCGTTGAGCCATTTGGCGTTTGTCAAATCAAAGTTTTGAATTTCAGACATTGCTTTTCCGTTGTTTCCTCCAATTAGATAAATTTTGTCTTGTATTAAAATTCCGCTTGCTTCCTGAGCAATAGGCATTTCTGATAATTCATACCATAAGCCTGAAGTTATATTGTAAAAATGGATTTTATTTGTAAAAGTCTTTTTGCCTTTAGTGTTTGTTTTAATGGCTCCTCCCATTATAATTATATTGTCCTTGTATAAAAATGATAGGGAATTTATTGCTTGATGTGGATTGGTCTTATCTGTTACAACTTCATTTTTAACGATATCAAGAATTTCAATTTGATTTTCTAAGTATTCAAATTTTTCATTTGCAGAAATTCTTTTGCCTCCCAATATATACAGTGAGTTGTCGTAAAAATGTAGGTTATGATAGGCTCTTTTGATGAATTTTGTTTTCGAGGTTTCCCAAGTATTGGTTTTGATGTCATAAATCGAAAGATTGCCACTATAACTCGTACTGCCTTCTTGACGGCGCAATTCTTGAAAGTAAACAGACATAAAAACTTCTGAATCGTTAGAAATCGTTTTTGTCTTTGCTATTTCAAAAGCATCAGATTTAAAGGATGTCTCGCCTCCTGCAATATAAATTTTCCCGTCATGCAACAACGAAGCAAAAGAAAAAACAGCATCTTTTAGTGGGGCAAGTTTCTCAAAATGAATTTTTGGTTTTAATTTTCGATGGAATTTAATTTCTACCTCGTTAAGATTTTCAATTTCCTCATGAAGAAAAATTATGTAATTTGATTTTTTTAAATCCTTAACGGCAATTTTTGTCGTGATGTAGCCGATATGAGAAACTTGGAGACTGTCGTTTGTTTTTTCATCTAGGTTTAAAACAAACGCTCCGTTAGCATTAGTTAAAGTTCTGATTTGATTTTGAATTGCAAGCAGATTTGCATTTTCAATTGAAGAATTGTTGGCTTTGGATCTGACAATTCCGTTTATTGTTTGCGATTCTGAGAGAAATGGAATTAAAAATATTATTAATAGAAATCTTTTCACACAGAATAGGGTTTGGTTTGTTTAAGATGGTATTGATTTCTAAAAACAGGTATTTAAGGTAATAAACTGCTTTTCAAAATATTTGCACAAATTTTATGCCGTAAATTCTTAAATTGTAAAAAATAGTTGTTAAAAAGTGTGTTTTTTTTACTTTAAAAAGTTAAATTCGCCATGCAGGTAATAAAATTAATTTTTTTGAGTTTAAAATATAATTTTTTGAACTCTTAAAGTAAAATAAAGATGTATGGTTTATAGGATAATAATAGTATTGTTTTTTTTTAGTGTTGGCGCTTTTTCTCAGGAAAACTATATCAAGCACAAAATTTCAAAAGGAGAAAACCTTACTGTTATTGCAAAAAAGTACGGAGTAAAAGCAAAAGATATTGCAGATGCGAATCCAAATGCTCCAAAAGTTTTAAAACTTAATTCTGTTCTTCTAATTCCGAATAAAAATAAAAAAAGCAGTTCTCCTCAAATTACCGAAAAACCATTAAAGGCAACTCCTGGCTCACATGAAGTTGCGGCAAAAGAAACACTTTGGGGAATTTCGAAAAAATACAATATCTCTGTAGATGATTTAAAAAAAGCTAATCCGATACTCGAAACGGAGGGATTGAAAATTGACCAAAGTCTAGCTATTCCATCAAATAATGAAATGCAGCTGGTCGATTCGTCGAAAGATACCACAGAAAAGGATAAAAATGCAATAGCAAATGAAGTTGAGGTCGATGTGCAAGTACAGCCAAAAGAAACAAAATATGCTATAGCCAAAAGATACGGTATTACTGTTGCAGAGCTGGAGCGTCAGAATCCGTCGGCCAAAGCAAAACTTCCAATAGGCCACATTCTCAAAATAAAAACAACAAAAGAAAAAGCAGATGCGGTTGCGACGTTAAATACTTCCCCTCAAGCTAGCGAGGCAAAGCCTGAAATTGAAGAAAACGTACAAGTGGCTACTAGTTCTTCAGCGCAGATAGACACTTCCACAGTTCGTTTCAGTAATCAAACAGAATTGATAGATCAGCTGATTTTAAACGCTACAGGAAATATCGGAACACGTTACCGATCGGGCGGAACCACAAAAGCTGGTTTTGACTGTTCGGGACTAATGTACTGCACTTTTGGTAATTTTGACATAAAACTTCCAAGAAGCTCAATTGAGCAGTCAAGAATAGGAACAAAAGTGGCCACCGAAGAAGCTCAGAAGGGAGATCTAATTTTCTTTAAAACCAACGGAAGACGTCATATAAACCATGTAGGTATGATTGTGGAGGTTTCAGATGGCGAAATCAAATTTGTGCATTCTTCCACGCACGGCGGGGTTATTATTTCTTCTACAAAAGAGCCTTATTATACAAGAGCTTTTTCGCAAGTCAATAGAGTATTGAATTAATCAGCTTTGTAAAAACTCATTTTTGAGTAACGCTGCAGGAAAAGGTTTATGCAGAAACTTAGTGACGTTTTTGTCTTCTGCAAGTTTTTTTATTTCGTCACAATCAAGGGTTGACGACAGAATATAAATTTTGATTTTCTTTTTTATCTCTTCTGTTATTTTGTCAAACTCGGTCAGAAAATCAAATCCGTTCATTATTGGCATCTGAATGTCTAAAAGGACAATCAATGAGTCGGAAGTTAAATGATTCAAAAGCCAATCCAGTGCTTCTCTTCCATTGTTTGCGATAAAAAGAGGATTCTTGTCAAACACTTTTTTTAAAAGCTTTTGAGCCACAATTTGATCGATAAGATTGTCTTCTACTAATAAAAAATCAGGGTTAGATTCCATTTGGATTAGGTATAGTTACGATAAACCGGCTTCCGATTTTGCTTTCAGAAATTACAGAAATGTTTCCTTTAATATTTTCAACAGCTTCTTTTACGATATAAAGTCCAAGTCCGGAACCTTTGTTTTTGTTGGTGCCGAAATACATCTCAAAAATATTATCTTTATATTCATCGTTAATTCCGATTCCGTTATCTGATATTTCAATTTGATTGGCATCTTCGTTTTTGTAGCTTTTAATAGAAATAATCATTTCCTGTTTGCTGTTGTCGGCATATTTTATTGCGTTTGAAAGCAGATTATTGATGATTATTTGAAGGCGAAATCCGTCGCTTTCGATCTTGTCAATTAAAAGCTCTTGCGTAAATTTAATTTTACTGGCATTTTCAATATGCATCAATTGTAAAATTGCTTCGTTGAAAAGCTCTTTTAAGCTAACAGGTTCTATAACAATTTGTTTGCGTTTGTTTTTAGAATAGTCAATAATATCGCTTATAAACTGGTCTTGTCTGGCAAGGCTTTGATGCATTAATTTTAAATAACTGCGTACTTGGTCAACATCGTCTTCGAGCGCAGTTAATTCAATGAGTCCCTGAAGCGAGGTAATCGGTGATCGTAAATCATGAGATGCGCTGTAAACAAAGCGGTCGAGTTCGCGATTTGCCAAAGCTAGATTTTCATTTTTGACTTCGGTTTCTTTTTTAGAAATCAAAAGTCTTTTTACCATAATTGAATAATAGAGGCAGACACTGCAAATGATGATTAAAATGAAAACAACATTTGTGATGATCAGCAAATCTTTTATTTTTCTGGTTCCTTCTCCTAATGTATTCGAAAAATTCCGTTCTTTTATTGTCAGCAAATCGCTTATAGAGCTGATTTCTTTTAGGTATTTATGCTGATCGGAAGTTGTCAAGAGATTGTGCTTTATCTTGGCGTCAATTTGTTGGCCTATTATGAACAATTTAAAAATAAGAACGTCTCCTTGTCCCCATTCATCAATTGCTTTAGATAAAAAAGAGACATTTTTAAAATTTTCAAATACCCAAATAACATCATCGAGATCTTCTTCATGATTTCGTCCAGTCAGAAAACCTTTTCGTGCAATTTGATTGTCTCCGGCTTTTAAAAGCGTGATTCTTGCAATTCCGTCTCCTTGCGGAACTTTGATTTCCTCAAGATACAATTTCCACTGCTTAGGATCTTTAGTGTACAAATAGCTTATCAGATGGCGTGAAGCGTCTTTTTGTCCTTTTGAATAATGTGATTCACCGTTCACATAAGCCCGCGTAGCAGATAGAATTTTGATTGTGAAAAAATTGATGCAGATTAGTAACGCGCACGAAATAAAAACGATTAAGATAAGAACGAAAACATTTGGAAAGCGAAATTTTTTTAAAGCTTGCAATACACGCATAGTTCAAATTTGTAGGTTAATGATCGGTTTCTGTCTTATGCTTGATAGTTCGAAATGAATTTTTATAATCTTTGGGGAAGATTTTTTTTAAGTTTTTGATGAACAATTGTTAATGAAAAAAATAGAAATTTTAAGATTAATTGACATTTGAATCAAATTTAAATAAAAAAATAATACCTTAAACATGGTTGTCTTAAAATTATTTTTTGTTTGTGTATTTTATTTATTATTCTGATTTTCAATATTTTATTTTTGTATTTGAGTCTTGAGGTTATATTTCTTTTGCTTTAATATTACTTACTTGTAGCCTGTTGCTTTTGATTCAAATTTGTTGTTTTTGTTTAATTTTTTAATGGCTAAGAATAAAAAACAGTGGTATTTGATAGTAGGATTTGTGATTTGTAATCAAGAACTGCAAAATTTTTTGTAGTATTAATTTAAACTGTTGTTACCAAGTTAAATTATGATCTAAAATGTAAAAGTCTAAAATCTCCAAAAAAACTATATCTTTAACCAACCCTAAAAACCAAAACCAGAAAAATGCACGAAAACCAGGAAAATTTTAAAAGAGAGCTCGGATTATTAGACGGAACGATGCTTGTGGTCGGTTCTATGATTGGATCCGGAATATTTATTGTAAGTGCCGATATCGCCAGGCAGGTAGGCTCTGCTGGCTGGCTCACACTAATCTGGCTTATTTCAGGATTAATTACAATTATTGCCGCTGTAAGTTACGGAGAATTAAGTGCAATGTTTCCAAAAGCAGGAGGTCAGTATGTTTATTTAAAAGAATCGTATAATAAACTGATTGCCTTTTTGTATGGCTGGAGTTTTTTTGCTGTTATCCAGACCGGAACAATTGCGGCTGTCGGGGTCGCCTTCTCAAAATTTGCGGCTTATCTCTACGAACCTTTCAGCGACGAAAACATATTATTCGAGATTGGATTCTTTCAGTTAAACGCTGCTCAAATTGTTTCTATTTTCACCATCATATTGCTGACCTTCATAAATAGTCGAGGAGTGAAAAACGGAAAAATCCTCCAAACAGTCCTTACTATTATTAAAATATTGTCTTTATTAGGTCTTATTGTTTTTGGATTGACATTGGCGGCAAAAGCTTCAGTTTGGAATGATAACTGGGCAAATGCATGGGAAACCTCTGCTTATGTTAAAGAAACTGGTTGGGCTCCCATCGGTGGATCGGCTTTAATTGCCGGAATAGCAGCTGCAATGGTAGGGTCTTTGTTTTCGAGCGATGCTTGGAACGGAGTTACTTTTATTGCAGGAGAAATAAAAAATCCAAAAAGAAATGTAGGCCTTAGTTTGTTTCTTGGAACTTCTATTGTGACCTTTATTTATGTATTGACCAATTTAATGTATTTGGCTGTTATTCCGTTAAACGAAATTGCAACAGCAAAATCTGATCGTGTGGCTGTGGTGGCTTCGCAGTACATTTTTGGAGATTATGGTGCCATAATTATTGCGATTATGATCATGATTTCGACTTTTGCCTGCAATAACGGATTGATTATGGCGGGTGCCAGAGTCTATTATACCATGGCAAATGACGGTTTGTTTTTTAAGAAAGCAACGGCTTTAAATAAATTCAGCGTTCCGGCTTGGGCATTGTGGGCGCAGTGCATTTGGGCTTCTGCTTTATGTCTTACAGGAAAGTATAATGCCTTGCTTGACTTTGTAATGATCATAGTCTTGATTTTTTATATCCTGACGATTTGCGGAATTTTTATTTTAAGAAAAAAAATGCCAAATGCAGATCGACCTTATAAAGCATTTGGATACCCGTTTCTGCCTTTGTTGTATATCATTATTGCATCAGCGATTTGTATTTCCTTATTAATTACAAAGTTATCAACTTGCGGCTGGGGAGTTTTAATAATGCTAAGTGGTATTCCGGTTTATTACCTGACAAAACCAAAAGAAAGCTAGAATCGATATTGTTTTGATGTATTGATCAAGTTTCTGAGAAAGAATAAGAAGCAAAGACGCCGATTCACAAAGAGTGCCACTTTGTGTCTTAGCGTCTTTACCAACAAAATAACCTGCTAAAATTAACTTTTATTATTTCAGATATTTTTTCAGTTCGGCGGCTGCCTGAAGAAACAATGCCTTTGTCTGCGGAATCTCGGCCAACCCGTTCAACAAACCAAAATCGTGAATAACATCATTGTAACGAACAGTGGTTACTACAACTCCGGCATCACTTAATTTTCTGCCGTAGGCTTCTCCTTCATCTCTCAGAATATCGTTTTCTGCCACCTGAATCAAAGTTGGCGGTAGGCCTTTTAGCTGTGACAAACTTGCTTGAAGCGGAGATGCATACATCTCTTTTCGCTTAGAAGGTTCAACATATTGATCCCACATCCACTGCATTAAGGACGAGGTCAAAAACCTTTGTTTGCCATATAATTTATAAGATTCGGTTTCAAAGTCGGCATTGGTAACCGGCCAGAACAAGATTTGTACTTTATACAATGGAGTTCCTTTTTCTTTAGCCATCAGTGCACTCGCAGTGGCGAGATTTCCGCCTGCGCTGTTGCCTACAATTCCGAGTTTGCTTCCGTCAACATTAATTTCGTTTCCGTGCGCGGCTATCCATTTCGCGGCGGCGTAAACTTCATTTACAGGTTGCGGATATTTGTGTTCAGGAGAAAGCGAGTAATTCACAAACACACCAGCAAAACCAGTCAGTACGCTTAAATCGCGAACCATTCGTTTATGGGTAGGATAATCTCCTAAAACCCAGCCTCCGCCATGAATGAACATAAACACAGGCAAATTGCCTTTAGCGCCTTTTGGACGCACGATATTCAATTTAATTTTATAGCCATCAGCAGTAATTTCTTTTTCAGATTCTTCAATTCCAGATAAATCAACTTTAAAAGCATTTTGTGCGCCAACCAATACATTTCGAGCATCATTAACAGGCAACGATTCAAGAGGTGCTCCTCCCGAATTTAAAGGTTTCAAAAATTCTTTTACCGCTGGGGTCAAGTGAGGATCAGCAGCATAATCTATTTGTGCGTAACTTTTCATAACAACAATTTGTAATAAGATGAATAAAAAAGCGGTCTTTTTAAGATAATGTAATTTTTTCATTAGGATCATTTTAAAATTATTTTACAGAATAAGGTAGAGACAGGTTTCCGCTGGCAACGTCATACACTTTGTAAACCCCCAGCATAGGTTTGGTTCCTTCGCCGTCATGAGAGCCGCCTGCTCCAGTGCTCACCTCCATGTAGCAGCTCACAGCATCAAATTTGAAATTGGTTTTATTGTTGATCCTGAAATCTGGAACAATCACTTTTATCAAATTTCCTTTGGTCACGATATTAAAACCAGGACTGTCCATATACATCGCCATACCGGGATTGGTAGGAGGCAGGACAACATTAGGATCCCCTTTTTTAAATTCTCTAACCGAAAGTCCGCCGCCAACACGTTTGTCTTCAACCAAAAGGACCCAGTGGGCATGCCAGATCAAACCATCGTTAAGATAATTGCCATCCAGATTTTCATCCCATAGTGGAGTATCTTCAAAATCAGGATGCGAGGTAAGCGCAAGAGCCACAATTCCTTCGGCTTGACCGAAACCAATATCGGCAGCTTTTAAAGTAGTCGGAAAAACATAACCTAAAACTGGGGCGCCATTGAGTTGTCCCACAGGTTTAGGCATCGTTTTTCCTGCAGTTCCTTCAACTTTTATAGACCAGACTGTAATGCCTAAATCATCATTGTGTGTGATTGATGCCGATTTTATTTTGAAATCACTGTTATTATAATTCCCGCATTTATCGCAGGCAATAGAAACAGCATGGTTGAAGAAAATGATCAGCAGAAAAATTATTGATTTTTTCATAATAAATGGTTTTTTAAGGGTTAATCCTCCCTTAGAAACCAATATATATGCCACAGCCTAAAATACTTGATTTAGGTCTGTTTGCTCCAATTTTCAATATTATATATCGCTAATTGAATTTTGTTTAGTGAAATTTCGCTAAGATTTAAAAAACAATTTGCCCTATCTTCGGGTCGGTTTTTCTCCTTAGATACGGCAAATCAAAATAAAAGAATATGTTTTTTAATATATATTGATACTAAAGATTATAAATCCTGAAGATCGCTTTTGACTCGTTCTTCGGTAGGTCTCAGGACAATAATGTAAATAATGATAAGAAGACCGAATAATACAAAATCTGGTTTTAAAAACAAAATCAGAAAAGCAGCGCCTTCTAAAACTGCCCATCGCATAATCGAAGCGCTTTGGTAAATGGGAAGTTGAGCTTCGAGGCTCTTTTTTTTGTCAATCTGCCTCAGTTGTGACTTAAATAAAAAATTGCCAAGAACTACGGCTAAAATTGGAATCAGCACATAGACAACTGATGAAGAATTAATGGCCGGAATTTTTTTCAAATGTTCTATTGAAATATTTCCCACCATAAAATAAACTAGCAATACACCAGCACAGACAGCAAGATGAATAATTTTAAGGGTTTTGATTTTTTCGGTCATTTTGTTTAGTTTTAGTTTGAGGTTTTTTTTGTGGATACTAATATAGGACTATTATCCTTACAAAAAATTAATTTGTGAGCAGCAGAATTTCTAATCTCAATAAAAACAATAAAAAAAGACACCCGAAAGTGTCTTATGTTTTTCTATTGAAAATGAAGCTTAAATCACCTCTGGTTCAACAGAAGATTTTATTGTTGAATTAATAATAGACAAAGTAAGCGGATCTGTTTCTCCAGAGAAAAATGCATTTAATACTTCTTGGAATACCGGATTCGCATTTTCGACCATAGAAAATAAAGTCATGCTCGAACGAAGTTTTCGGGCATCTAAATCACCAAAAATTCCGTCGGCAGATTTCATTCTGAAGGTTAATAAAAGCTCCGAAATTTCAACAAGATGTTTTCCGAGGATTGGATGTTCTAGAAAATCGGCTGCTTCTCTTAAATCGTTAATGGCATACAAATTTGCTGTATCGCTTTTTCCTAATCCTTTTATCTGCGGAAAAATGAACCACATCCAGTGTGTTTCTTTCTTCCCTTTTCCAATTTCAGAAAGAGCCGTAAGATAAAGTTTGTTCTGTGCATCTAAAAAACGCATTAAATCATTGTTTGAATAAGCCATTGGTATTATATATAAAAAAAGGGTTGCAAAATTAGTAAAAAAAACGGTTTTACCTAGTAAAAGGTTCATACCGTGCAGGTTTTAACTTTTTAAAGAAGGAATATCTTATGTTTTTTTTAAAGAAAAAAAGCATTTTTTAGCTCTTTAATTCGATAAAAATCAAAGATTTCGATTGGTTCTTCTAAAGGTAAGATTGATTCTCGGCAAAACATCTCGCGCCGTTTTCGGAACCTGATGTTGCCAAAAACTATTGGTTGTTCCAGCCATCAACAGAAACGATCCATGGTGCAGCGGAATCTCGACTTGCGGAATTTCCTTGCTGTATTTATGACGAAGCCTGAACATTCTGGTTTCTCCAAAAGTAACCGAAGCAATAATCGGATTCGGCCCCGTGTTATGCTCTTTGTCGCTATGCCAGCCTACGCCATCATTTCCGTCTCGGTACAAATTAAGCAGTACGGTATTAAAGTCTAGCTGCGTTTCTTTTTCAACACGCCCTCTGATTTTTAGTAATTCATATGTCCAGTCTGGTCCTTTCGGATCTGCTCCTGCATTATCTTTATCTTCATACCAAGCAATCATTCTCGGAACGGTATAGGTTTTATCGTAAATTTCCATTTGATGCTCTCTCCATTTGGTTTTACGGAGTAGCCTTTCATAAAAACAATCAGATTCTTCTTTAGTGAAGAAATTGTCGATCAAAACCAATTCAGAATCAGGAATGTCAAATACTTTTTTTCCTCCCAAACCTGCAGTAAATAATTCGGTGTCGTTAAATAGTGTCATTTTTTCCAGTTATATTGTGTCAATTTCAATCCATACAGGAGCGTGGTCGCTTGTTTTTTCCCAGCCTCGTACATGACGGTCAACACCGCCAGAGCGTAAAACTTTAGCAATTTGCGGACTCAGTAAAAAATGGTCAATTCGCAGTCCTGCATTTCGCTGATAAGCATTTCGGAAATAATCCCAAAAAGTGTAGATTTTTTCGCCGGGATGTAATTTACGAATCGCATCTGTCCATCCTTGAGCGACAAGATTCTTGAAGGCTTCTCGAACTTCGGGTCTAAAAAGCGCGTCGTTTACCCATTTTTCAGGTTTGTAAACATCTAATTCAGTTGGCATAACATTAAAATCGCCAATGAGTATTACAGGAACTTTTAAGTCTAATAATGTTTCTGCACGATCTGCCAACCGCTCAAACCATTTTAGTTTATACTCAAATTTTGGCCCCGGAGCAGGATTCCCATTTGGGAGATAAAGACAGGCAATTACAATTCCGTTAATCAAAGCTTCTACATAGCGGCTCTGCACATCATCTTCGTCTCCTGGAAGCGAGCGAGTTATTTCTTCAATCTGCATGTTTTTAGCCAGTATTGCAACGCCATTCCATTGTTTTTGGCCGTGCCAGATAACATTGTATCCAGCATCGTTAATTGCTTTGACAGGAAATTTTTCCTGAGGGGCTTTTAATTCCTGAAGGCAGACAACGTCTGGTGCGGCTTCTTCAAGCCATTGTAATAAAACATTCAATCGTCCGTTGACTCCGTTTACGTTATAGGTAGCTATTTTCATAGTAGATTTAATTAGTTCTAATATTAAATTTACAGCTTTTTAAAAATTTTATCTCCAAACAAAATCACAATTGTTGGTTGTAAGGTATTGTTATATAGTGTTTTTGATGTGTTTCTATTCTGTCTTGCAAAATAATTCCTGTCAATTAAACTTCATGCGATGTCTCGGCATATTAATCTCATGTTCCTGCGGATATGGTTTTCTGTTGGTCATACTCACATCTTCTTTAATCTGGCTTTGTGTTTTGTACTGGTCTTTGGCATCCATATATCTTGGATCCGGAATAAAAGGCATTTTTGCCATTCTGAGAATCGTAATGGTCGGGAAATGATAATCGACTTCGACATTTCCTAGCAATAAATAACAGCCTCCGCCCTGAAAAGGATTTTGTGCTAGGCTATCAGGAAAGTGCGCTGTATCAAAATAAGCCCCTTCATGATCTATCCAAGTTCCAAAATACATTGCGCCTTTTTTGGTCGGAACGTGTTTTCTGGAAATCAGATACGCCAGCATTTTTACTTGTTTTTTATGATGTTTTACTAAATCTTTTGCCATTACATTACCACGATATTTAGTCTGTAAAATATCGAAAACGGTACAGGAAACAGGAAAGCTCAGTAATTCGATTTCATCAAAAGCATCTTCAAAAACAGAACGCTCCAAAACGGGCAGTTTAAATTCTTTTGCAGGTTCTTGTAATAATTTCAAATTCCTATTTTCTGGTTTATAATTGTTTAAAAGCAAGCTAGCGACAACCAAGAGCTGATTTTTTGTTTTTCCTGTAAAACGAAAAGCTCCAATGAAAATCAGAATTTTGATGCCTTCAATTCCGATTGGAATCCGATTGATGAAATCTTCTAAAGAAAGATATTCGCCATTTTGCTCTCTTTCAGATACAATTAAATTAGCAATTTTAGATTCCAGACTCTGCAAATGCATAAAGCCTAAGTAAATATCAGTTCCGTATAAAGTTGTTTGATATTCGCTTTTATTCACACACGGATTATGAACGGTTCCGCCCGACATTCTGGCTTCGTGCACATAAACCTCAGTTCTGTAAAAACCACCTTGATTGTTGATTACGGCCGTCATGAATTCGACAGGATAATTGACTTTCAGATACAAGCTCTGATAACTTTCAACCGCATACGAAGCCGAATGCGCTTTACAGAAAGAATAGCCCGCAAACGACTCAATCTGGCGGTAAATTTCCTGACTCAATGCCAACGGATGTCCTTTTTGAGCGCAGCTTGCAAAAAAGTTGTCTTTTACTTTCTGCAAAGCTTCGAGCGAACGTCCTTTTCCCGACATGGCACGACGCAGAATATCTCCGTCTGGCGCGGGAAGTCCGCCGTAATGTTGGGCGATTTTAATCACATCTTCCTGATATACCATGATGCCGTAAGTTTCTCCAAGATGTTCCTTGAAAACCTCATGAAAATATTCGAACTGGTTTGGATTGTTATGACGAAAAATATACTCTTTCATCATTCCCGATTGGGCAACGCCTGGACGAATAATAGACGAAGCGGCGACAAGAATTTTGTAATTGTCACATTTCAGTCGGCGTAATAAGCCGCGCATGGCTGGACTTTCGATATAAAAACAGCCAATCGTGTCTCCTTTTGCTAAATAAGAATTGCAAACTGCTTCGTCTTTAGAAATAGAAGTATCGCGAATGTTGACTTTTATGCCTCGATTTTTGGCAATCAGTTTTACGCTGTCGTCAATATGACCGATACCGCGCTGGCTTAGGATATCAAATTTGTCAAAACCAATTTCTTCGGCAATGTGCATATCAAAAAGCACGATAGGAAAACCTTTTGGAGGCATTTCGAGCGGTGTGTAATTGGTAATAGGTTCTTCAGAAATCAAAATTCCACAGGCATGCATACTACGCTGATTGGGATATTTTTCCATCATTTGTCCGTATTCCTGAACCAATCTCACAATTTTGTTTGTCGGATGAAGTTCTTCTGGATTCTTTGCTAAAACATCCAATTCTTCTTTAGGTAGACCAAAAACTTTTCCGACTTCCCTGAAAATAGAACGGTATTTGAATTCGACATTCGTACCACAGAAAGCAACATGGTCGCTTCCATATTTTTCGAAAATATATTCTAAAATTACATTCCGTTCCTGCCAGCTCCAATCGATATCAAAATCAGGAGGGCTTTTGCGGTTAAGATTTAAAAAACGTTCAAAATACAAATCAAGTTCGATTGGACAGATATCCGTAATTCCGAGACAATAAGCGATAATACTATTGGCACCGCTTCCGCGTCCGATGTGCATAAATCCTTGACTGTTGCTGTATTGAACAATATCCCAAGTAATTAAAAAATAGGCACTAAATTTTAATTCATGAACAACTTTTAGTTCCTTTTCAACACGTTTTTTCGCTATTATATTATCTTTTTCATAACGACGTTCAAAACCTTCCATCGCTAAGACAGTAAGCATCTTTATATCTTCTTCACGACTTCCAGTAAAGAATTTTTTATTTTTTTTAGATGAAAAATCATATTGAAAATTGCATTCGTCAATGATTCGTTCTGTATTCAACAAAATTTCAGGATATTTTTCATAAAAAGGCAAAAGTGCTTCTAATGGTTTTATGAAATCAGAAGTTTTGCAATAATCTGCTTCGGTAAGTTTTGATAAAATGACATTGGTGTCAATTGCACGAAGCACTTTATGCAGATTGTATTCTTTTTTACAGCTAAAAGTCACCGGCTGTAAAACCACCATTTTAGCCATTTTATTTTTATGTTTGGATGTCAGAAGACTCGAAACTTCTTCTGGACGAACTCCGATAAATTCATTTTCATAAAGCGTTTCTGGAGCATTTTTTAAAGTATAAATCACAAAAGCCGATTTAAATTCGGGTGCTTGCAAAGGCAAAGCTTCTCCGCTGAAATTATATTTCGTTAAAAAACGATTCATTTCTGCCAAACCTTCTGCATTCTTTGCCAGGCCAATATATCGGAATTTGTGCTTGCAGCGAAATTCCATTCCCACCAAAGGTTTTATTTCTTTTTCCTGACACGCTTTTATAAAATCATAAATTCCAGTAACGGTATTAATATCTGTTAATGCCATTGCTTTAATATTATGCAAAACAGCTTGACCTATCAATCCCTTAAGCGGAATTGTGCCGTAACGTAACGAATGATAAGAATGACAATTGAGATACATGATTTATTTATTTCGTTTTAAAATCTCATCTTTAGTATTGGGTTTGAATTTAGCTCCAGCACAACGCATTACGGCATCAAAACCATAACGGCTTTTCATTTTATCCATAGCGGCATAAAGCGCCAGCATTTCCTGAGTATCTTCAAAAAGGTCAATTTGATAGGTTCCGCGTACCAATCCGCTGAAGCGAACACCAATCAAACGTAGGCGCATGCGACGCTGATACAATTTTTCAAAAAGTTCTATTACGTTTTTGGTCAAAACATGATCGGCAGAGGTGTAGGCTACACGACATTGTTTGGTTTCGGTATCAAAATTGGCGTAACGAATTTTAACCGTAACGGTAGAAGTCAGCCATTGTTCTGAACGTAATTGAAAAGCCAGTTTTTCGACCATTCCCAAAAGAACTCTTTTGAGTTTCGCAATATCAATAGTATCTTGGGAAAAAGTATGTTCGGTCGAAATTGATTTTCTTTCGCTATAAGGTTCTACGGGCGTATGATCGATTCCGTTGGCTTTTTTCCAGAGTTCTAGGCCGTTTTTGCCGATCATCTGTTGCAAAACCTCGGCAGGCATTTCGGCCAAAGTCTGAATTTTACGAACGCCGATTCGAGACAAAAGCTGAAAAGTCACCGTTCCGACCATTGGAATTTTCTGAATCGAAAGCGGATTTAAAAAGGCTTGTACGCCTTGTTCTGGAATTTCAAGATTTCCTACAGGCTTGCCTTCTCCTGTAGCGATTTTAGAAACCGTTTTATTGATGGATAACGAAAAACTGATTGGTAGTCCGGTTTCCTTAATTACTTTTTGCGCCAGTTCGTTTGTCCATTTATAACTTCCGTGAAATTTATCCATTCCGGTAATATCAAGATAAAATTCGTCGACACTGGCTTTTTCTAAAACCGGTGCTTTTTCCTGAAGAATTTCGGTCACGTCATGCGATAATCGTGAATACAATTCCATGTCGCCTTTCATGATTTTCGCTTGCGGGCAAAGTTTCATCGCCATTGCGATTGGCATGGCAGAACGGACTCCATATTTACGGGCTTCATACGAACAAGATGCCACCACGCCTCGTTCTCCTCCGCCTATAATAAGCGGAATATCATTGAGTTCAGAATTGGTGAGTCGCTCGCAGGATACAAAAAAAGTATCCAAATCCATATGTACAATTGCCCTTGCCATTTGCCTTTTTTTGTTTTTTGTACGGACAAAATTAGTACAGATAATAACATTTTTTATATATTTGCTGTTCCAAATTATAACAAATTAATTATGTCCTTATTTTCAGACAACATCAGAGCATTAAGGGTGAAGCATAAAATATCACAGGAGAAATTAGCTGAAAACCTTAGCATTACCAGAGGAAGATACGTGAAATACGAAGACGGAACTTCGGAAGCACCGTATGACATTTTAAAGAAGATTGCATTATATTTTCATATGAGTATTGACTTGATATTATCTGTCGATATACGCAAAATTGATGTGCAAAATTTGATAAAATTAGAAGGCAACCGACTTATTTTACCCATTCAAGTAGATAGTTTTGGAGAAAATTTTATTGAAATTGTTTCTCAAAAAGCAAAAGCAGGGTATTTAAACGGATATGCGGATCCAGAATATATTGAAAGTTTGCAACAGATTACGCTTCCGTTTTTAGGACCTGGAAAACATCGCGGATTTCCCGTTGAAGGCGATTCAATGCCTCCACATGAAGACGGTTCTATTATTATTGGCCGTTATGTGGAAAAGCTGGGAGAGGTGATGGACGGAAAAACTTATATTTTGATTACTAAGAATGAAGGAATAGTATATAAGCGACTCAACAAAAACAAAAAGAACGCTTTGGTTTTGGAATCTGATAACAGTTTTTATCCTAATTATGAAGTGAAGGCTTCTGAAATTTTAGAGATTTGGGAATACGAATGTAACATCGGCCGATCTGATAAAAAGCAAGAAACTACAGAAACCGGAGCAATGAAAGATTTACTTTTAGAATTAAAGCGTGAAGTTCGAGAGATTAAGAATAATACTTCGAATACGTAGTTTATAGCCACAGATTTCACGGATTAAAAAGATTTTGAATGGCTTTGTTTTGATTTATTTACCACAACCCGAGCGATAGGGAATAGACGAAGCAATTACACAAATTTCCACAAATTATATTTAATAAAAATTCGTAGGAATGGATATTTGTAGCAACGGATTTCAATCCATTGAAAAATTAGATGTAGATAGCTAAAAGTCCCATAGGGACGATTCATATTCGCGCTAAATGTGCCGAACCTACGGCTCTTTTGTATTGCGGAATTTCTTTGTCAATCGGATTGAAATCCGGCCCTACAAATGTACCGAGCCTACGGCTCTTTTGATAAATTTTATTAAAATATAATTTGTGTAATTGCTTCACCTGTTCGCTTTAGCTCGGGTTGTGGCGAAAAAAACACAAAGTCATTCAAAATCTGTTTAATCCTTTTAATCTGTGGCTAAAAAAATAAAACTTAGCGTCTTAGTGCCTTCGTGGCAAAGCAAAAAATCTAAGCTTTCAACGAAAACCAAAATGTACTTCCCAATCCTAAATTACTCTCTACACCAACAGTTCCGTTCTGCGCTTCAATAAACTCTTTACTAATGGCTAAACCCAGTCCCGTGCCAGATTTCTGACTTCCTGGAACTTGGAAATATTTATCAAAAACCCGGTCTTTGTATCTGGTATCAATTCCTTTTCCAGTATCGATAACCTGAAAAACCATCTGATTGTTTTCCTCTTTTAATTTAATGAGAATCGTACTTTTTTCAGACGAATATCTGATGGCATTCGATAAATAATTAATCAAAACCCAACCTGTTTTTTCGGCATCGGCTTTTACACTTTTGAGATTTTCATCGGCATCAATAACCAACTGAATCTGTTTTTGGTCAGCTTGAACTTTTACGGCTTCTACAGCATATTGTACAATTTCGTGCGGATTGCTTTTTCCGATATTCAGCTGAATGTTTCCGGTTTCCAATTGCGATAAATTGAGTAATTCTCCGGTAATTTTCAGTAACCGCTGACTATCATCTTTTATGCTTTCAACCAATTGTTTCTGGTCGTCATTCATATCGCCCGTTTTTTCATTTTCAAGTAATTGGAGACTTAATTTTATAGAAGCAATAGGCGTTTTTAATTCGTGTGAAACGGTGGCAATAAAATTCGTTTTAGCAAAATCAAGCTCTTTAAAAAGCGTAATATTTCGCAGAATAATCACATCGCCAATATTGATTTCTTTTTCTTCGCCGGTTGGCGTTATGGTTATGCTGTGAATTTCTTTTTCGAAATAACTTTCTTTTCCGTGAGCGAAAATTTTGAGTGGCTGTTTTTTGGGAGTTTCACTTTCTTTTAAAATCAAAGAACGAATTAAATCATTTGAAACTGCTAATTCAGATGCGGTTTTTCCAATAATATCTTCCGATTTCAGACCGATAATTTTCAGCGCTTCATCATTGACAAACAGAACAATTCCTTCATTATCCAAACCAATAATCGGGTCGTTCATATTATTGATGAGTGTTTCCAGTCTTTTTTTCTCAAAGAGAAGTTTATAAACATTGCTGTCATGATATTCTTCGAGTTTTTGCGCCATTGTATTGAAAGATTTTGCCAAATCTCCAAATTCGCTATGACTCGTAAAATGAACACGTTCGGAATAATTTTTATTCGCAATTTCCTTAATGCTCAGGGTTAGTTCTCTAATTGGATTCGCAATATTGTTCGGAAGATTAACCAATAAATTAAAAGCAATCAGAAAACACAAAGTCCCAACAATGGCAATTGACAGATTAGCCGTTTCAGCTGAATGTTTGGCAATGTCGCTTTTCTGTTTTATGGCATCGAGATTCAGTTTCATAATCGCAAAAATGTCCTGACGGATTTGTGCTTTTACACTTTCATCATTATTATTTTTGGCTAAAAGAGCGAAACTTTCTTTCAGTTTTTCAGTAGCTTGTTTTTCGCCTGGTTCTGTAATATTGCGAGTTTGCTTTTCGAGATTTTCCTCAAAATTCTGAATCGTTTCCTTCGAACCCGATTTCATTCCATCCAAAGCAAAAATCATATTTCGCGAATATTCCAGCGTATTGTAATTGGATTTCAGAATATTCTCGGTGTCCTGCTTAATCAGAAAAACAGAATAAGCACTCACTAACGAGAGAATGATAATCATTAAAAATAACAATCCAACACCCAGATTCAATTTGGTTTTAATTCTCATTTTATAAAACATTTAATTTTTTTTTAAACCATATAAGTGATATAAGGAAATATTAGAAGTTTTTTTAACCGCAATGAGCGCAAAGCTTAGATTAAAAACTTTGCGAGCAAAAACTCTAGCGACCTTTGCGTAAAACTTTGCGCTCTCTGCGGTTAAATTTCAACGTCCCGAATTAAAATGAGCTTATATAACTTACATGGTTTAAAAAATTTTTCACGACAGAATAACAAGGTCGACATTTGATAAAGACAATTTGTTTAGCAAACGTCTGAAAATTGTTGTAGACAAAATTACTTTAAATAAATTCAAATGCGGTTTTCCGATGCATACCGTTGTAATTTGTTTTTCTTCTACTGTTTTCAAAATAGCATCCGTAATATTTGAATTTTCCAGTTTAATAACTTCTGCACCCAATTGCACAGCGAGTTTAAAGTTATTAATTAAATGTCGTTGTTTGTCGAGTGCAATTCTTGTGCTACTTTCTTTTGGTGTTTCGACATATAAAACATACCACGATCCGTTGTAATAGCTTGCTAATCGAGCGGCTTTTCTAATTATAATTTTAGCCGTTTTTTCATTACTGCTAATACACGCCAGTAATTTTTCATGTCGTAAAGCATGAAGATTCGGAACTTCATTTTCAACTTTTCGAACCACCTGACTTGCCACTTCTTTCAAAGCCAATTCACGCAATTGCAGAATTTGTTCCGATTTAAAAAAGTTCGCTAAAGCAGTCTGAATTTTATCTGGCGTATAAATTTTTCCTTCTTTCAATCGCGCAATCAAATCTTCCGAAGTCAAATCGATATTCACGACTTCGTCTGCCAATCGTAAAACATTGTCGGGAATCCGTTCCTGAACATCGATATTCGTAATTCGTTTTACGTCTTCATTTAAGCTTTCAATATGCTGAATATTTACGGCTGAAATCACATTAATTCCCGCATCCAAAATCTCCAAAACATCCTGCCAGCGTTTCTCGTTTTTGCTTCCTTCAACGTTTGTATGCGCCAATTCATCTACAATAACAACTTCTGGTCTAAGGTTGATGATTGCTTGAACATCGAGTTCTTCAAGCTGTTTTCCTTTATAAAAAATGGTCCGTCTAGGAATAATAGGAAGACCAGCCAAAAGTTCATGCGTTTCCTTCCGCATATGCGTTTCGATGTAGCCGATTTTTACATCAATTCCGTTTTTCAATAACGAATGCGCTTCCTGAAGCATACGAAAAGTTTTCCCCACACCGGCGCTCATCCCAATGTAGATTTTAAACTTTCCTTTCCGTGATTTCTGAATCAAATCCAGAAAATGCTGTGCGTTATTTTCGTTTTCCATGTTTTTTGTTTTGCCACGAAGGCTCTAAGACGCTAAGGTTTTGTTTTTTTTCGCCACAGATTAAAAGGATTAAAAGAATTATTAAATTGTTTTGTGCTGATTTATTTGCCACGAATTACACAAATCTCCACGAATTCTATTGAATAAAAATTAGTGAAAATTAGTGCAATTTGTGGCGAAAAAAAATCATTTTAATCTGTGACCCGAGCGATAGCGAATAGGCGAAGCAAATCTGTGGCGAAAACTGTTCTAGAAACTAATCGCCAACGAAGTTGTTACAAACGTATTTGTATCCGTTGGCTGATTGTTTTTGGTAAAAATTTCGTCTTTGCTCGAAAGATTTCTCGCTTCAATTCTAAACATAACATTATCAGTAATTAAGTAATCAAAGTTAGCTGAAAATCCGTACGTTTTAAAACCGTTTGGAGTTTCAGTTGCGATAATTACGCCTTTTTCGTCGCTGTAATATTCTCCTCTTGCCGATAACTGAATTTTATCCGCAGGTTTGTATTGCAGAATTACAACAGGCGAAAACCAAACATCATATTTGTCGCTTCCTTTAGCCGATTGCTGTGAACCAATATCAAAACCAGTCGTTAAGTTTACTTTTTCAGCCACTTTAAATTGTCCGTAAAAGTTATTGAAATAACGCCATTTTTTATCAATATCCGGCTGTTCGTTTCCAACATAAGTACTCCAGTTCAAAGTCACATTATTTGATGGTTTAAAAGTAACCTGCGTTCCAAAAGCAGGCGTTTGGTTGCCCTCTATTTTCTGAATTCTCTGCCAGCCGTTTAAATACATTCCGGCCAAATACCATTTTCCAGATTCAGAAGTGTAACCAATTTTCACTCCTGCTTCATAATAAGGAGAATTTTCCGCCAGAATGCTTCGGGTTAAATTGGCACAGTCTTTTCCAATCGCACTTTCAAAACCAATGTGCGAAGGCATAATTCCCGCATCAATCCATAAATTATGGTTTTTGGAGATTTTAACTCCAACATTCGCTTCATAAACATTCTGCAGTAAATCCTGCTCAGCCGACATATTATATTGTGCATAAGTTCCTGCCATCAAGGCAAAATTTCCACGGACATTTTCTGTCGAATAATTTACTTTTGCTATTCCCAAATTCAGGTTCACTTCATTGCTTTTATTATAACTGTAAAAAAAGTTTGGCCGAGTATGATTCTCCGGTTTCCCAAAATCATAACTGTAATAAACGTCTACATATCCAGAAAAGGTAAACGGACTTTTAGATGCTGACTGTGCATGTAAATTGCCATAACCAAAAGCGATTAAAGCGGTAAGTATTAATTTTTTCATTTTGTGGTATTCAATTATTTATTTAGTAGATTTTTTAGGAGCTAATCCAGCTATCCGTTTCACACGAGCGACAGCGAACTGACGAAGTAATCTTTTGTGCCGAACCCCGGCACAAAAGGATTTTCACTACTATCGGGGCTAGGGCATTTGGGGTAAAAAGGCGTTTTTGTATTTTAATAGGTTCATATCCTAACAGGTTTTAAAAACCTGTTAGGTATTTATTTTAAGTTTAAGTTTTTCGATTCCAATTCTCGACCAAGTTTGTCATTTCGACTGAAAGGAGAAATCACACTAGTATTTCCGTCCAGTAAGTCAGTAATCTTTGTCGAGTTTCTTGTGTGATTTCTCCTCCGTCGAAATGACAAGAATACGCGAGTAAAACCTCTGAACCTTTGTTACTTTGAATCTTTGAACCTTATTTCAAAGCATCAAGCGCCACATTCAACTCCAAAACATTCACCGTTTCAGGGCCAACGACAGCCGTATTAATTTTAGATTCCACCAAAGCTTTTACTTTAGCTTCAGCTAAATGTCGCTCTTTAGCCACACGTTTCACCTGAATCAAAGCGCCTTGTGGAGAAATATTCGGGTCTAAACCGCTTCCCGAAGCCGTAACCATATCTGACGGAATATCAGATTTTTTCAAGTACGGATGAACCAGTAAAAGTGTATCAATTCTTTTTTGAACTAGAGTTAAATAATCAGCATTACTTGGACCTTTATTGCTTCCGGCACTTCCCGAAGCGTTGTAATCAACAGCCGAAGGTCTTCCCCAGAAATAATTTGATTTGTCGAACTTTTGCCCGATTTTTTGATAACCAACTACTTTTCCGTTAACCGAAATAGTTTCTCCTTTTCCTTGATTGGGAGCCATTTGTGCGATTCCGTAAATCGCTAAAGGATAAATAACTATGAATAGTACGATAAGAACTACTGTAAGTTTTAAGAGTGAGAATATGTTTTTCATTTTTTTTTATTTTAGAGGTTCTAAGGGACTAAGGTTCTGAGGGACTAAGAAAAACTTAGCGCCTTAGCATCTCAGAATCTTAGCACCTTTTTTTTTACATAAATAGTGCAACAATCACGTCAATGATTTTTATCCCAATAAAAGGAACAATAATTCCACCCAAACCATAAATCATAAGATTTCGTTTTAAAATGGCACTAGCACCAATCGGACGGTATTCAACACCTTTCAGCGCAAGCGGAATCAATATCGGAATGATAATCGCATTGAAAATTACTGCTGATAAAATAGCGCTTTCAGGACTGTGCAAATGCATAATATTTAAACCTTGAAGCGCCGGAATTGCTGTAATAAACAAAGCGGGAACAATAGCGAAATATTTGGCAACGTCATTCGCAATGGAGAAAGTAGTCAGCGTTCCTCGAGTCATTAAAAGCTGTTTTCCAATTTCAACAATCTCGATTAATTTGGTTGGGTCATTGTCTAAATCGACCATATTTCCGGCTTCTTTAGCAGCCTGAGTTCCGCTGTTCATCGCAACACCAACGTTGGCTTGGGCAAGGGCAGGGGCATCGTTTGTTCCGTCACCCATCATGGCAACCAGGCGACCTTCAGCTTGTTCTTTTCGGATATAGTTCATTTTATCCTCAGGTTTTGCCTCAGCGATAAAATCATCAACACCCGCTTTTTCGGCAATAAACTTAGCCGTAAGCGGATTATCTCCTGTAACCATAACCGTTTTGATTCCCATTCGGCGTAAGCGTTCAAAACGTTCTTTCATTCCGGTTTTAATAATATCCTGAAGTTCGATTACACCTTGAATTTCGTTGTTTTTAATTACTACCAAAGGCGTTCCTCCGTTAGAAGAAATAGAAATTACTTGTTGCGCAGTATCATCAGGAAAAGCATTTCCGGCTTGTTCTGCGATTTTCTTAGCTGCGTCCTGCGCACCTTTTCTAATGTTCGTTCCATCTTTCAAAATCACTCCTGATGTTCTGGTTTCAGCAGTAAATTTGATGGTATGTGAAATTTCAGAGGTGTTTTTTAAAGCACTGGCTTTCGTCTCATTTTTTACATCAATTGCTTCACTTAATTCGAGAATACTCTTCCCTTCAGGCGTATCATCTGCAAGCGAACTCAAAAGAGCCGATTTCACAAAATCATCAAAAGAAATTCCTTTTGTTGGATAAAAATTTGTTGCTTTTCGGTTTCCGATTGTGATTGTTCCCGTTTTATCCAAAAGCAATACGTCAATATCTCCAGCAGTTTCAACCGCTTTACCCGATTTTGTAATTACGTTGGCACGCAAAGCCCTGTCCATTCCCGCAATTCCGATAGCTGATAATAAACCTCCAATTGTAGTTGGAATTAAACAAACAAAAAGCGAAATAAAAGCAGCAATAGTAATAGGAGCATTGGCATAATCTGCAAAAGGTTTTAAGGTTACGCAGACAATGATAAATATTAAGGTAAAAGCGGCCAATAAAATAGTCAAAGCAATTTCGTTTGGTGTTTTCTGACGGCTCGCACCTTCAACCAAAGCAATCATTTTATCTAAGAAACTTTCACCAGGTTCAGAAGTTACCTTTACTTTAATTTTGTCAGACAAAACTTTTGTACCTCCCGTAACCGAAGATTTATCTCCTCCAGCTTCACGAATCACGGGAGCACTTTCTCCAGTAATGGCACTTTCGTCGATTGTTGCCAGTCCTTCGATAATTTCACCATCGGCAGCAATTAAATCGCCTGTTTCGCAAATGAAAATATCGTCTTTTTTTAATGTTGAAGAACTTACGTTTTTAATTTCTCCGTTTGGCAGAATCTGTCTTGCAGGAGTTTCCTCGCGGGTTTTTCTTAAACTGTCGGCTTGTGCTTTTCCTCGGGCTTCGGCAATAGCTTCGGCGAAATTGGCAAATAAAAGTGTTGCCAGTAATATTAGGAAAACAATCAAATTGTAAGCAAAACTTCCTTGGTCATTTGCGCCCATTAATATCGAAATGCAAACGACAAACATAATTGCAGTTCCGATTTCTACGGTAAACATTACCGGATTTTTAACCATCATTTTTGGATTCAGCTTCACAAAAGACTGCACTAAGGCTTCTTTTACCTGCTGGCTCTCAAATAATGATGTGGATTTATTAGTTGTCATTTTCTTGTAAAAAGTTAAATGTTATTTGTTATAGGTTATGTGGAATAATTCATCAAATTGTAAACATAGCCAGTGGTTTCAACCACTGGAACGCAACGTATATCACAATCTGTGTCTCGTAATCGGCGTCCTCACAATCCGTTCCCCGTGGTTGAAACCACGGGCTATATTGAAATACGAATGTTAAAATCTTTATTCCAGCTATGTGTTAGAAACTAGTTTCTTTCATTCATCTTTTTTAGAGAAAGAAAAAATCTATGTTTCTATGTGTTTAAAATATTTTAAGCATTGGAAAATGAGTTATTATTTTAGTGTAAAGTATTCAGCCAAAGGCCCAAGTGCCAATGCAGGAAAGAACGATAAGGCAGCAATAATCGCAATGACAGCAAAAATCATAATTCCAAAAATTGAAGTATCGGTTTTTAAAGTTCCGGCACTTTCAGGAATGTATTTTTTATTAGCTAACAAACCTGCAATTGCAAGAGGCCCGATAATAGGAATGAAACGACTCAACAATAAAACAATTCCAGTTGTGATATTCCAAAACGGATTATTATCTCCCAAACCTTCAAAACCAGAACCATTGTTGGCAGCACTCGAAGTATATTCATATAACATTTCAGAGAATCCGTGATTTCCTGGATTATTCAACCATCCTGTGGCATTTCCGCTAAACCAATAACCCATTTCGGTATCATGAGCAGCAAAATAAGAAGCTAAAGCAGTTCCTGCTAAAATCAATAATGGGTGAATGATGGCAATAAAAGCAGCAATCTTAACTTCCCGAGCTTCGATTTTCTTTCCTAAAAATTCAGGAGTTCGGCCCACCATTAAACCAGAAATAAACACGGCCAGAATAATAAAGATGTAAAAGTTGAGGTAACCCACACCGCATCCGCCATAAAAGGCATTGACCATCATGGCTAATAACTGCATCGCTCCAGAAACTGGCATTGAACTATCGTGCATACTATTTACAGACCCTGTAGAAATTACCGTTGTAGCAATACTCCAGAAACCTGAAATAGCTGGACCAAACCGAACTTCTTTTCCTTCCATCGCTCCAGTCGTCTGAGCGATTCCCATTTTTGCAATAGCAGGATTTCCGTTGATTTCGCTTGAGATTGTCGGAATTACCAACAGTAAGAATCCAACAGTCATCACACCAAAAATGATATAAGATAACTTTCTTTTGTTTAAGAAAAAACCAAGTGCAAAAATCATCGCAAACGGAACAATCATTTGCGCCCAAAGCTCAACTGCATTGGTAAAATAAGTTGGATTTTCTAACGGATGCGCTGAGTTCGCTCCAAAGAATCCGCCTCCGTTTGTACCAATATGTTTAATCGCAATAAAGGCAGCAGCAGGCCCGCGAGAAACTTCAACATTATCGCCTTGTAAAGTTGTGATGGCATCTTTTCCTTCAAAAGTCATAGGAGTTCCACTGAAAACTAAGGCAATAGCTACGATTACTGAAAGTGGTAATAAAATACGTGTACAGCTTTTCACGAAATAGTTATAGAAATTCCCCAATTTGTCTGTGGTTCTTTCGCGCATAGCGGTAAAAACCATTAAAGCTGCAGCGATTCCAACACCAGCCGAAACGAATTGCAGGAACATTAAAACGAGCTGTGACAAATAAGAAACACCGCTTTCGCCTGAATAATGCTGTAAATCGCAATTGACTAAAAATGAAATGGCAGTATTAAAAGCCAAATCGGGAGTCATGGATGGGTTGTTATCTGGATTTAGCGGTAAAGAACCCTGAAACAGTAAAACAAAAAAGCAGAGAAAGAACCAAACCATATTGATGCTCAAAAGCGCTTTTAGATGTTGTTTCCAGTTCATTTCTTCAGCTGGATTGATTCCGCTGATTTTAAAAATAAGTTTTTCAATTGGATTGAAAATCGGGTCAAGAAGCGTTTTATTTCCTAAAAATACTTTAGCAATATATTTTCCTATCGGAATGGCTAAAATAATAATGAGGATAAAAATACCTACGACGCCTATTAGTTCTGTATTCATAATTTTGAGATTATTTTTTTTAAGATTTGAATGAGATTGAAAATTGATATGGTTAAAGAAGAAACGTTTAACCTCTAACTTATAACCCTTAACCTCTCATTTAGAATTTTTCAGGTTTGATTAATACGTAAACCAAATACACGAAAACGGCGATTGAAATAATAAATAGTGCAGTCATGATTTAGATTTTTTCAAAAAATTCAACTGACAAATAACAAATCGCAAACAGTAAAACTGCCAAAGCGAGAAGAAGAATGGTAATCATAATTTTAGATTTTAGTCCCGAAGCCTCGGGATAGATTTTAGATTAAACACCCGAAGCATTAACCTGTTTGATATATTCTGCTTTAAGTGTCTGTGGAAAAAGATGTGAAATATTGCAGTGACGCATTTCCATGAAAGACGAAACTGAGAAAACGTATACATTTGAAATAGCATTTTTAGTTTCGATGCTTCCAGTAATAAATAACCGTTCAGCAAGAGCTAAACATTTTTTTGCCCGAACGATATTGCCACAGATAATTGATTTTTTAGTAATCTCAGCAAAACGTTCTGCTTGTTTATAGATTGAGGTAACTTGATTTTTCATTTGGAATGAATTTTTAATGTTCATCCTCTTTATGCCAAAAGATGTTCCGAAAAAGTCGAGTTGAATGTAAAGTGTTGTAAATAAAAGAAATATGTTTTTGTGCCAAAAATTAGGCATAAAAAAAGCCTATCAAAATGATAAGCTTTTCTCGTTTTGATATGTTATTTCAAAGCTTCAGAGAAGCGATATATTTATAGAAAATAGTGCATGCACATTTATCAGAACCCCAGCGGGGTGACATATTTTTTTAGATTGTGTAGGTGTCGCTCCTCTGGAGCTTTTTATCAATAGGATTAAATTATTCTATAGATATATCGCTTCTCCGAAGCTTTTTATGTCAATGAATAAATGTAACGCTTCTGTGAAATTTTATAATTGAATTTGAAATTTGAAATTTGTCATTGATATTGCCATTGGAATTTGGAATTTAATTTTTGGAATTTTCTATTCCATATTCTTCAATTTTTCGATACAAAGTCGCAATCCCAATTTCCAACAATCTAGCCGTTTCCGCTTTATTACCTTTCGTATAATTTAAAACCTTTTGAATATGCAGTTTCTCAACACTCTGCATGGAGAAAGCCGACATTGGTTTCGAATTATTTTCAGTTTGATGCTGTAATTCATAAGGAAGAACATCCGCAGTTAAAATATCCCCACTATTTAAAATAACCGACCTTTCGATAACATTTTTAAGTTCACGGATATTTCCTGGCCAAGAATAATTTTCTAATTTCTGAAGAAAATCATCACCAATCTGCAAGGCTTTTTTATTTGTTTTTTCTGAAAATTGTTTCACGTAATAATTCGCCAAAAGCGGAATATCTTTCACTCTTTCTCGTAAAGAAGGCAATTTGATTTCGAAGATATTCAAACGGAAATACAAATCAGAGCGGAAACGATGTTCGTCGCTTTCTGTTTTTAAATCTCGGTTTGTCGCGGCAATTAATCTGAAATTTGATTTTTTGGGAGTCGTGTCACCAACGGGAATATATTCGGAAGTTTCCAAAACACGTAATAATTTGGCTTGCAGGTCAATTGGCATTTCACCAATTTCATCCAGAAATAATGTTCCGCCATTTGCTTCTTCAATAAAACCTTTTTTATCTTTTACAGCTCCTGTAAAAGCTCCTTGTTTATGTCCGAAAAGTTCGCTTTCTAAAATTTCTTTAGTGAAAGTACTGCAGTTCAAAGCGACAAAAGATTTTCCTGCACGGTTGCTGTTTTCATGAATGGCCTGTGCAAAAACTTCTTTTCCGGTTCCAGTTTCGCCAGTTAATAAAACAGTCGAATCGGTTTTCGCTACTTTTTGGGCAAGGTCAATTACTTGTTCGATTCCTTTTGATTTACCTATAATAGTATTGAACGAATATTTATCGTTAATGCGTTTTTCTAACTGTTGGACTTTTTTCTGCAAATGCACTTTTTCGACCGCCTTATACAGAAGCGGAATAATTTTATCGTTGTCGTCGCCTTTTACAATATAATCGAAAGCACCGTTTTTCATTGCTTGAACACCATCGGGAATATTCCCGAAAGCCGTCAGCAAAATCACTTCTGTTAAAGGAAAACTGTTTTTTATGTTTTGAAGAAAATCAACGCCATTTCCGTCAGGCAGTTTTACATCACACAAAACAACATCAATTTCGTTTTGTTCCAGTTTTTTGAATCCCGATTTTAAATCTTTGGCTTCGATAACTTCAAATCCCTCCGATTTTATAATTCGCGCCAGCAGACTTCTCAGTTTTTCTTCGTCGTCTATAATTAAAATTTTGTGTGTCATTTTGCAGATAAGATAAAACCGAATTGGTGTTTTGATGCACAAATTTAGGTTTAAATCGATTTCCTTTTTGGATTCAGCGGAAATTCTTGAGCAAATTCAATTTTCAGAACCGTTCCGTTATTGTTTTCTATAGTTAGTTTTCCTTCAATATCATCGCTTAAACCTCTTATTAAACTCATTCCGAAGGAGTTTGCTTTTTTATCGCTCCCATTTAGATTAAAGCCAGTTCCGTTATCAGAAATCGTCAATTCATATTGTTTTTCGCCTTTCGCTTCAAGCGTAATATAAATCATACCCGTTCGGTCGTCTGGAAAAGCATATTTGATAGAATTGGTAATCGCTTCATTTAAAATCAATCCAAGCGGAACGGCCTGCGCCACATCCAATTCTATTGGGTCGACTTTTATTTCAAAACGAATTCGTTGCCCAAGCGAAAAAGATTCTCGTAAATATTCAGCCAATTCTCTAATATAATTCGGCATATTAATGGTCGAAATATTTTCAGAATTATACAATTTTTGATGAATCAGCGACATCGAATGAATCCTGTGCTGGCTGTTTTTGATGGCGGACAAAGCCATATCGTTGTCCAAATAAGCCGATTGCGAGTTCAAAAGACTGATTACGGTCTGCAAATTGTTTTTTACACGATGATGAATTTCTTTCAACAGCCATTCTTTTTCGTCTAAAAGATGTTTAAGATTGATGTTTTTCTGATTGATTTCCTTTTCCTTGATTTCAAGTTTGGCATGATTACGCTGTTTTAAACGATATCGGTTGTACAACAAGCCAATGGTAATTAAAAGCAGAACCAAACTCCAAATAGAAACGCTGTTCAGCATTTTAGATTTCCTTAAAGCCACTTCCTTTAAATTAGATTCCTGATTTAAAAGTTTGATTTTCTGTTCTTTATTTTTGGTTTCGTAATCAATTTTAAGTTCTTCAATTTCTTTTCTTTTGGTGTTTTTAATCGTAGAATCACTTATTATTTTATAGTTTTGAAAATGTCTCAACGCACCTTTATAATTTCCTTTTATGGAATCCATTCTAAAAAGTAAAATCTGAAGAACCTCGGAATTGTATTTTTTTCCGTATTTTTTACAGAGCGCCGTAACCTTGTCAGTGTAAAACTGTGCTTTTTCAGGTTGTTTTTGATTCGCATAAAACAAGGCCATCAATGTATATTCGTGAACAATTTCCCTAAAAGTTTCTGGACTCGTTATTTTTTGCGCATAAAAGTCCATTTCTTTAAAATACTTTTCGGCCAAAGTATAATTTTTCAAGGCTTCATAACAATTGGCCCTGATGTAGGCTACAGACATTTTATCGAAATCATTTTTAGGCGGATATTTTGTAGTTACAGAATTAATATAATCAATAGCTTGCTGATTTTTTCCTTTTAAAGATAATGAGGCAACGGCGCTAAAAAAGCTTTTATACCAAGTGCCAGAATCGATAGTGCTTCGTCCAATTTCAATACTCCTTTGATACATTTCAAGCGCCTCTTGATAATGACCAATATTATTGTAAACATCGCCCAAACGCATATAAAAAATATCACCAAACGTAAAGTCTTTTTCGGCTTCCATTCTTTTTACGCTTTTTAGCGCATAATATAAAGCTGTCTCTAAGTTGTGCTGCGCAATTTCTATAAATGTAATCGTGGTTTCAGCAAACTGCTGATGCTTAAAATTGATTTTTCGTAAGTCGGCCAGATTTTGATACAGTCTTTTTTTGGCATCATTTATTTTTCCGCCCCAAAAATAAATGGTCGTAATTTTCATGTAGTTCTCTATTCTTTTTTCTTCCATTCCCAAAGAAGCAAATAGCGAAACTGCCTCCTGAAGAATCTTTTCTTTTTCGGGGTCTAAATTGAATAGGAGTGTTCCATAAGCATCCAAAGCTTCAGCAAGAGCTTTTTTGTCATTTTGTTTTCGGCATTCGGCTATTAGCTTTAAAAATATTTTTTTCGCTTCAGGCTGATTATTGGCCTGAAAATTATATTTGCCCAAAAGCAGTAAGCTTTGTTGATGCCATTTTTTATTTTTAAACTGATTGCTAGTACGCACAGCATCGTCAATATAGGTTTTGGCGTTTTGAAGGTCTTCTGGTTTTGTTCCAGGTTTAAAAAGATAAAAATTTCCTAACTGAAGCAATAGCTTGATTCTTTCTTCTGCTTTGGTTTTTGTCAGCAGTTTTTTGACCGAGTTTATATCTCCTTTTTCTATCAAATCTTTTCCAATAAGATAAGAGCCGTCATTAAAACCTTCGTCGTAAGCGAGGGCAACAGGAAGTTTGTAAGCTTTGCAGGCCACAACAACCGAACTGTCTGCATCGATAGCGCCTTGGTTGGCGTTAAATAAATACATGGAGCAAGCTTGAATAAGCAATCTTTTTTTGGTAAGATTATACTTGGCAACGCTTGGGGCTAACTGGCCAAATGAAGCATAACTTACAAGCAAAATCAAATAGAAAATGATTCGTTTCATATTAGGTAAAGATTAGTTTTTGGACAAACAAATATAAAAATAAACGCAACTGATTGCTTGAAAAAATATCAAGAAAATTCACATTAAATCTGTTTTTTATGATTTATATTTGGGGAAAAAGTTAATTTCGTACGTTTTATTAAGTAATTTTATATCAATATTTTACAGTTGCTCTAACAATAAAAATACCACAAACATGAGAACGGCTTCTGCTTACGGTGATAACTCACCTGAATCTAAATCTAAAAAACGAATTTTGATTGTCGAAGATCAATTTATAGAAGCGCATGATTTGCAGCTTATTCTCGAAAAGGCAAATTATGAAGTAACCGGAATTGCGCGGTCCTTAGATCAGGCTTTAGAACAGTTAGAAACAGAAAAACCCGATTTGGTCTTTTTAGACATTATGCTTCGTGGTGCAGGAAACGGAATTGATTTGGCGCATATTTTGCGCGAAAAACATATAGCTTTTATTTTCGTGTCGGCTAATTCGAGTAAAAAAATCCTAGACCAGGCCAAAACTACAGAACCATACGGGTTTATTGTGAAACCTTTTCGCGAGCAAGACGTGCTGACTACGCTCGAAATTGCATTTTATCGCCAACAGTATAGTTTAGAATCTCAGTTACGACAACAGCAACTACTGCAAAATGAGATTGCAGAAATAATAAGTTTGGGGATAAAATGGGAGGAAGCTCTTTTGTTGTTTGCCAAAAAAATACAGACTTTTATACCTTTTGATTATTTAGAAGTTGGTTTCGCAAATACAACTCATTATGATAATCTCGGTATTATGCGTAGAAACAGAGATGATTATCAAATTATCAGCACAGACAAGCTTTCAAAAATTGCCGATGTTCCACAAAAAGAACTTGATGAGGTTTATAAGAAATCAGAAATAGATCTTATACCTATTATATACAGTGAAGAAAATCTCATTAACAATTTCCAAAAGGCACCAATTAAAAGCATTATTGCCCATAACTTCGGAATCAAATCGTATCTCGTTTTTCCGATTACTATTGCTTCAATCCAAAGATTTTATTTTACGTTTTATAGTCGGAATTTTAATATGTATTCTGATGAGAGCCTAAAACTTTTATCAGGTCTCGAAAATAGTCTAACGCAGTTTGTTGCCAAATTATATTCAGGCGAGCTATTAAAATCAGATGAAAAAAATACAGCGCCAGCCATTACTAAAAGTGTAAAATCTGAGAAGACAGTTTTAAATTGTGAAGGAATTATTGGAAACAGCACACATATGATGACGGTTTTTAATTACATTCGAAAAGTTGCTCCTTCAGATACTTCAGTTTTGGTTTTAGGCGAAAGCGGAACAGGAAAAGAAAAGATAGCACAAAATATTCATGCATTATCGCCTAGAAAAGAACAGCCGTTGGTCATTATAAATTGTGGAGCGATTCCCGAAAATCTTGCAGAATCTTTACTGTTTGGCCACGAAAAAGGTGCTTTTACAGGAGCATTAGACAAACGTATTGGTAAATTTGAATTGGCTGATGGCGGAACTATTTTTTTGGATGAAATAGGAGAAATGCCAATGGAGCTTCAGGTAAAATTGCTTAGGGTGCTTCAAGAAAGAGAAATTGAGCGAATCGGCGGTCGTTCTCCCATAAAAATCGACGTGAGGATTATTGCAGCCACCAACAAAAATCTTGAAGAAGAGGTTGCGGCAGGCAGATTCAGAATGGATTTGTACTATCGTCTCCATGTTTTTCCGATCATGGTACCGCCATTAAGAAAGAGAAAAGAGGATATTCCGCTTTTGGCAGAGCATTTTGTAAATTTGTATAGCGAAAAAATGAGCAGAAAAGCTCCTGTACTTTCAGAAAACGCGCTTCAAACTATTTTAGATTACCATTGGCCTGGAAATATTAGAGAATTAGAACATGTAATACAGCGTGCTCTTTTGTTGACTGATGGAAATACAATAAAAAATATTGAGCTTTCAATGTCTGCCAAAATGCATCCTGAACAAACAAGTGAATCATTTTCAATCAAAACAATACTCGAAAACGAACGGGATTATATTTTGTATATCCTAAAAAAATGCAACGGAAAAATATCTGGAGCAGGCGGTGCAGCCGAAATTTTAGATATTCATCCTTCGACTTTGAATTCAAAAATCAAAAAACTCGAAATAAAACGAGAAATCAACTAAACAATTTTACTGATCCAGTTGGCAGCACAATCAGCAATTTCTTTCCAGTTGGACTGGATCAGAACAAAATGATTGGTGTTTTTGCATTCTTTATAACAAGTAATGGAGTAAAGATTTCTATATTTTTTAAAATTGGAATACGCCAGTTTTTGAGGAATCAATCGGTCATCAGAACCAGCCAAAAACAAAAGAGGCACATGTTGTTTCCTAAAATTAATTATGGCCTGAGCCGAATGTAAATCACTTATTAATGCTTTTGATTCAGGAACCACAAATTTTTTATACGAACTTTTTTGATTCTCCATTAGTAGGCAGTTGGTAAAAAGTTCTTGCCACTCCTTAAAAGTAATAAGATAGTTTTTTTGAGATGATTTAAATATGCTAAAAACGTTCCACATTTTTTTGTAAAAATCAAACTTTCCGTCCCAAATGTTTTTAGGCGCAAAAGAATGAATACACACGCCACACACAGCCAAATCTTTTTGAACAAGCAGTTGCACTAGAAGGCCGCCATAAGAATGACCAATTAAAATAGGTTTTTCAGATAATTTCTCAATTATTCCGGTATAATAATCCAACAAATCTTTTAAACGAATTGCTGCCGTTTTTGTTTGCTTTTCATTTTGGAGGATAGCCGCAGTTTCATTTCTGTACGGCCAAGGCGGAGCAGTGGTTTTGTAACCTCTGTTTTCAAAAAAAACAATCCATTCTTCCCAACAGGAATGACTCACAAATGCTCCCGTTATAAATAAAATTGTTTTGGCATTTGATGAATACATAGTTAATGATTTTGCTTGTTACTGATTTTAGTAAACAAATGACATGCCTGTATGTTTAATTCTTTAAAAATGGGCTTTGTGAGATTTAGGATTTGCTAGAATTATTATATTTCGTTAAACAAGAAAAATATTTAGTGAAATATCATTTCCAAATAGCTTTTAAAAGAATAAATCCTCTACAATATTTGTAGCTACAAATATTATAATTCAATTAACATTCGAAAAGAAAAGGCATTCATATAAATGAGTTAATTTTGCACTTTAGCTTAATTTTATATGAAAAAAACAATTTCAGTATCCATATTAGAGCTGGCGATTATCACTCAGGATAGTAATGCGGCCGAAACATTTCAGAAAACAAAAGACATTGCCCAAACAGCAGATCAATTAGGATACAAACGTATTTGGCTAGCAGAGCATCATAATATGGCTCACGTTGCCAGTACTGCTACTGTAGTTTTAATTGGCTATATTGCAGAAAACACAAAAGATATAAGAGTAGGGTCGGGTGGCATCATGCTGCCAAACCATTCTCCGTTGGTAGTAGCCGAGCAATTCGGAACATTAGAAACACTTTACCCAAACCGAATCGATCTTGGTTTAGGGCGCGCTCCGGGAACCGATCAGCCGACAGCCGAGGCAATCCGAAAAGACTTTTTCGAACAGGCACAGCGATTTCCTCAAAACGTGTCAAAACTTCAAGAGTATTTTTCGTCACAAAACGAAAATGGAAAAGTTAGGGCATTTCCAGCTGAAGGATTAAATGTGCCAATTTGGATTCTAGGTTCGAGCATGGAAAGTGCAGCTTTAGCCGCAGCTTATGGATTGCCTTATGCATTCGCAGGACACTTTGCTCCAAAGATGATGATTCAGGCATTTGAATTTTACAGAGAAAATTTCCAACCTTCCGAATATTTAGACAAACCCAAAACAATGGCTTGTCTGAATATTATAGCCGCAGATACCAATGAAGAAGCCGAATTGCTATCAACAAGTTTGTATCAAATGTTCTTAAATCTAATTAGAAACGATCGAAAAGGGTTGCAACCACCCGTTCCTTCATTAGATGATATTATGAATGAAGCAGAGCGTTTCCATGTAAATCAAATGACAGCAGGAACTTTTACGGGAAATAAAGAACAATTAGTAACCGATTTAAAAAAGTTTATTGACTACGCCAGAATTGACGAACTAATGGTAACAAGTCCAATCTATGATCATCAGGCAAAAGTAAAAAGCATTCAAATAACAAAAGAAGTTATTGATATTTTAAATGAAAGTATACATATATAAGTATACTATATAATATTAAGAGTAGATCTCATCTGAATAACCCGACAGTTTTCCAAAACTGTCGGGTTTGTTTTTTTTATACATATATAATGGTGTAATTCCAATTTTTCGGCAGATACGCACCGCAGTGCGTCTAATGCGTATAAAAGACGTGAAAGAAAGATGGGAT
>NZ_SJTF01000005.1 GCF_004634245.1 Flavobacterium foetidum | reverse complement strand
TTTTAAGAGCATTCAAATTCTAAGTTCAGTTTTAAATGAACTTACATTACTTATATGGTTAATTCAAAAGTCTTCCAGATTTTTAAACCATATAAGTGCATATTCAAATTGTAAGTTTAGTTTTAAATGAACTTATATTACTTATATGGTTAAAATAAAAACCTTAGCACCTTAGCATCTTTGCAACTTAGAACCTTTTTCACTACTTTTGCACCAAATTAATTAAAAAGACATTCATGTTAACAGTCAATAATTTATCAGTTCAATTTGGTAAAAGGGTTTTATTTGATGAAGTAAATACAACTTTCACTCATGGAAACATTTACGGAGTTATTGGAGCAAATGGTGCGGGAAAATCTACTTTCTTAAAAGTTATTTCAGGTGACATTGATCCAACTTCTGGTCACATTCATTTAGAGCCAGGCAAGCGTATGTCGGTTTTAAACCAGAACCACAACATGTTTGATGAACATACCGTTTTGGAAACCGTTTTAATGGGAAATAAAGTGTTGTATGCTGTTAAAAAAGAAATGGATGAACTTTATTTAGATTACAATGATGCCAATGCAGACAGAATAGGGGAGCTTCAAGTTCAGTTTGAAGAAATGAACGGATGGAACGCCGATTCTGATGCTGCAGCCATGTTGTCTAACTTAGGAATCACAGAGGCAGATCATTATACTTTAATGAGCGACATGGAAGGAAAAATGAAAGTACGTGTGCTTTTGGCACAAGCACTTTTTGGAAATCCTGACTTGCTGATTATGGATGAGCCTACCAACGATTTGGATTTCGAGACAATCGCTTGGTTAGAAAATTTCTTGGCAAACTACGAGAACACTGTAATTGTGGTATCTCACGACCGTCACTTTTTAGATGCGGTTTGTACTCATATTTCTGATATTGATTTCGGAAAAATCAATCACTACTCAGGAAACTATACTTTCTGGTACGAGTCTAGCCAATTAGCGGCAAAACAGCGTGCACAGCAAAACAAAAAAGCAGAAGAGAAGAAACAAGAACTTGAAGAATTTATTCGTCGTTTTAGTGCAAACGTAGCGAAATCGAAACAAGCAACTTCTCGTAAAAAAATGATTTCGAAACTGAATATTGCCGAAATCAAACCTTCAAGCCGTCGTTATCCTGCGATTATCTTCGATCAGGATCGTGAAGCAGGAGATCAGATTTTGAATGTTGAAAACCTTTCTGCTTCTGTAGATGGTGAAGTTCTGTTTAAAGATGTTGATTTGAATATGGCAAAAGGCGATAAAATTGTTCTTTTCTCTAAAGATTCACGTGCTACAACTGCTTTCTACGAAATCTTAAACGGTGAACAAAAAGCAGATTCTGGAACTTTTGACTGGGGAATTACTACCAACCAAGCGTATTTACCAGCAGAAAACCACAAATATTTCGAAAACGATTTGACTTTAGTAGACTGGTTACGTCAGTACGCAAAAACTGAAGAAGAGCGTGATGAGGTATTTATTAGAGGTTTTTTAGGAAAAATGATTTTCTCTGGAGAAGAAGCTCTTAAAACGTCAAGAGTTTTATCTGGAGGAGAAAAAGTACGTTGTATGTTGTCTAGAATGATGATGGAGCGTGCAAACGTTTTAATGCTTGATGAGCCAACAAACCACTTAGATTTGGAGTCTATTACAGCTTTCAACAATTCATTGAAAAACTTTAAAGGTTCTGTAATCTTCACAACGCATGACCACGAGTTCGCGCAAACAGTTGGTAACAGAATCGTAGAATTGACACCAAACGGAGTTATCGACCGTTACATGACATTTGACGAATATCTTGATGACGAAAAGATTCAGGAGCAAAGAAAGAAGATGTACAATCTTTAATTTTTAAATTCCGATTTAAAAATTCCAAATTCCAAATTCTAAATTTTGAACTTGGAAGCTTTGATAAAAGATAAATCATAAAGCTGATTTGCGCATTTTTGTCATTTCGACGAAGGAGAAATCTTCGCAAGAAGCTCTACAAAGATTGGACTTTGTTCTAAATCGATAAAAAAAATCCCAATCGTAAATGAATTTGGGATTTTTTTATGTTTTATTTTCTAAAAAACCTTGCGAAAATCCAGATAACAATCGCAATTATAAAAATTACGATAAAGATTCCGAATCCCATTCCGGCTTTAAAAATGTCTCCAATAACTTCACAGCTTGTAAATGAAAACAGTATTACAAATACCATTAACAATCTTAGTATTTTATTTTGCATGATTCTGATATTTTAAATTGATACTTAAAATTACTTCAACAATCACGAAATTGTGTTATAGAATTTTTTGGAAATGTTTTAGGATTTGGAGATAATTAGATTTCGAACAAAGTGCAATATTGTTGAGTTTTATATTTACTCCTGTTTTGCGGAGAGATGCAGATAGAAAAGAGCCATCGGCTCGGCTAAATATTGTAGGGCCGGATTTTAATCCGGTTTATGAAATATGTGATAGAGAAGAAGAGCCGTAGGTTCGGCACATTTTATAGGTAATAATAGGAGTCGTTCCTGCGGAACTACTGGTTTGTGTGGCGCTTATTCAACGGATTGAAATCCGTTGCTACAAAATAATTCATTCCTACGGAATTCTGATGATTGAAAGTTTTTAAAATGAAAAAAAGCGATAAGTTATCAGTAAAAGCCCTAAGCTATCGGCCAAAAATATATTTTTGGTATTTTGATAAACTCTTTCATGAGTTTTTTTTTAATGATATTCTTTTCTTTCCAATAATAGAATTCTATTCGTTTCATCCTCAATTGATTCTAAATAATCGTTTTCATTAAAGCTGACATAATAATGCAAATCCCAAGGAGAGATTTTGTTTGCATTAGAGTCTAAATAGCATTTAATTCTGTTTAGCAAAATTTCTCTATTAGTAATTAAATCATTAAAATTTTCTATACGTACATTTTCTTCTCTATTAACTAATATGTTATGAAGTTTTAGAAGATTATTTTTAAAATTATTTTTACCCAGAACTTCTATGGTGTATTCAAGATCAGATAGTTTAGTATCAATTGATAAATCGAAAATAGGTGTTGCAACTTCGTATGGTTCTCCCCATTCAAATTTTTTCTCTTCTATATAGCAAAATGGAAATGTATTTTTGTTAATGTAAATCATTTTAAATCTCTTGTTAGTTTGAATGTAAGGATTCAAATCTTTTTTATTGTTAAAAATAGTATTTTTAAACAAAAGCCGTGTTTGAGTCAAAAAAAATATTTCCCCTCTCAACACCCCAACAAATAAAATCAGATTCCGTATATTTGCGCGACCAATCATTACAATTAATTATGAGCCAGAAAGTATTACTTAATTCAAAAGAAGTTACTATTATACTTCACCGTTTGGCTTGTCAGTTAATCGAAAAACATCTTGATTTTTCAGATACTATTTTAATCGGTATTCAGCCGAGAGGTGTTTTTTTGGCTGAACGTTTAAAGCAACTTTTAGAAAACGAATATAAAACTCCCGAGATTTCCTTGGGTTATCTGGATATCACTTTCTTTAGAGACGATTTCCGTAGAACCGAAAAACCGCTCGAAGCGAATAAAACTCAAATTAATTTTATCGTCGAAAACAAAAAAGTCATTTTTATAGATGATGTATTGTTTACCGGTCGCAGCATTCGTTCTGCATTAACCGCTGTTCAGTCTTTCGGAAGGCCTTCAGAAATCGAATTATTGGTTTTAATAGACAGACGTTTCAGTCGTCATTTGCCAATTCAGCCCGATTATCGCGGTCGTCAGGTAGATGCTATTAATGGCGAAAAAGTTATTGTAAGCTGGAAAGAAAACGACGGCGAAGATGTTGTTCATTTGGTTACCAATTAATTTATTAATCGTTAAAAATTGAAAAAACAATCATGACAGAGAACGAAGAGTTTATTTATGAATCAATTTTTAATCAGGTAAGAATGGGATTTCTTTCTATTGATGATATCAAAGAAAACATCATGGAAGAAATTGAAGACAACGAATTTGAAGATGAAATCTCAGAAGCTTGGGCTTTTGAAAAAATCGACCAAGAATACCAAAAGTTACTTGAGGAAAGTAAAAAATGGAAAAGCCCGACAGATACTGAAAAGCTAATAAAAGCGTTTGATGATTTATGTGATCAGAACATCATTGCGCTTCACAATGCAGGATATACTACAAGTGACGGCGAATACGAAGTGGTGGAGGTTGAAAGAGAGCTTCAGGAAAACGGAATCGTATCTGATGGTTACTGCTTTTATCACGAACAAGATTTGGCTAGAGCCGTAATTCCAGATAATCCGAGTTTGTATATTGCTTTTCAAAAAGTAGATAATTCAGATGAAGAAACAACTTTAAAAGTCGGAAATAAAGTAGCAGAAGTGCTAAAAAATAACGGACTTGAGGTAAATTGGGACGGATCGGCTAAAAAGAAAATCGAAATTCCGAATTTCAGATGGCAACACCTTTATGATGAAGAGGGAAGAGATTTGCAAGATTACGGCGAAGTTGCAGAAAGAATGATTCGATAGAGTGGCATCTCTTAAAAAGCATTGAATGCGAATATTTCGTCATTCAGAATTTGACCAATAATATTAAAGAAACAAAAATGAAAGAATTAAGCGTAGATCATTTATTAGGAATAAAATATATCAATGAGAATGATATTAACCTGATTTTTGAAACGGCAGATCATTTTAAAGAAGTCATTAACCGACCGATTAAAAAAGTTCCTTCATTGCGAGATATTACCATTGCCAATATTTTCTTCGAAAACAGTACCAGAACCAAACTTTCCTTTGAATTAGCGCAGAAACGTCTTTCTGCTGACGTGATCAGTTTTTCTGCAGCTCAATCATCGGTTAAAAAAGGAGAGACCCTAATTGATACTGTAAATAATATCCTTTCGATGAAAGTAGATATGGTTGTAATGCGCCACTCCAATCCCGGAGCGGCTTATTTTTTATCTAAAAATGTCAAAGCAAGCATCGTAAATGCTGGAGACGGCGCGCACGAACATCCAACTCAGGCTTTATTAGACAGTTATTCAATCAGAGAAAAACTAGGCGATGTTGCTGGAAAAAAAGTAGTTATCGTGGGTGATATTCTGCATTCGAGAGTTGCTTTATCCAACATATATGCCTTGCAGATGCAAGGTGCAGAAGTAAAAGTTTGCGGTCCAAAAACTTTGATTCCGAGATACATCGAATCACTTGGTGTTACGGTTGAACCGAATTTGCGTAAGGCTCTTGAATGGTGTGATGTTGCAAATATGCTTCGAGTGCAAAACGAACGTATGGATGTGAATTTCTTTCCATCAACACGCGAGTACGCACAGCAATACGGAGTAGACAAGCCGCTTTTGGATTCGCTCAACAAAGAAATCGTAATCATGCACCCAGGACCAATCAACAGAGGAGTAGAGATTACTTCTGAGGTTGCCGATTCTGATCATTCGGTAATCTTGAATCAGGTGGAGAATGGTGTTGCGATTAGAATGGCGGTTATTTATTTGCTGGCTTCTAAGATTCAGCAATAATTTAGTTTCAGGTTAAAATCTAACCGCAAAGTTCTCAAGGTTTTTTCTTGTTTACTTTGCGAAAAAACCTTGCGAACTTTGCGGTTCAGCCTACAAAGTTTTCTTAACTTGAAACCTGAAATCTGAAACAACAAAAAAACTTAGTAAATTAGCATCATAAAATATAAGCCCCACAAATTATAAAATGAAAGTAGATCAAAAAGGACATACCGTAACGATAAAAGACACACAAGGAGATTATAACAGCTTTGTGGAAAAAGTAACGCAGCAGTTTAAAACCTTTGAAAAGCACAATATTATAATCGATTTGTCTTCAGATTCTGAATTGACGGAAAACGATTTAAAAGCTTTTTTACCGCTTTCAAAGCTGCATAAAAAAGCAAAAAAGTCGTTTGTAATTGTGGCGACAGATCTTGATTTTAACGCTATTTCAGATAAATTAGTGGTTGTTCCGTCACTTTTGGAAGCGCATGATATTATCGAAATGGAAGAAATTGAAAGAGACTTAGGTTTTTAAATTTCGGATTTTAGACTTTAGATTTTAGATTATAACTAAATCTAAAATGTTTTTATCTATTCAAACTATTGTATCAATCTAAAATCTAAAATCAACAATCTAAAATGAGGATTACCATACTTGGCTGTTATGCCGCAACTCCTAGAACACTTACTAATCCAACTTCACAGGTTTTAGAAATTAGAAACAGATTATTTTTAATTGACTGCGGAGAAGGAACTCAGGTGCAGCTTCGAAAGAATAAAATTAAGTTCTCGAAGATCAACCATATTTTTATTTCACATCTTCATGGGGATCATCTTTACGGATTGATCGGAACGATTTCGACTTTTTCCCTTTTGGGAAGAACAACCGATTTGCATGTTTATGGTCCTAAGGGAATTAAGGAATTGATTCTGCTTCAATTAAAATTGACAGAATCATGGACGACTTATAATTTGTTTTTTCATGAATTGGAATCGAAGGAAAGCGAAGTGATTTTTGAAGATGCGAAAGTCATTGTCAAAACGATTCCATTAAAACATCGTGTGTACACAAATGGATATTTATTTCAAGAAAAACCTGCTGAGCGAAAACTGAATGTAGAGGCGGTTCAACATTATAATATCCATGTGGCCTATTATCAAAAAATAAAAAACGGCGGTAATGTTACTCTGGATGACGGAAGCGTTATCGAAAATGAAAAACTGACTTTTGATCCAGAACCTGCAAAAAGTTATGCGTTTTGTTCTGATACTGTTTATAATGAAGAAGTAATTCCGATTATCGCAAATACAGATGTTTTGTATCATGAGTCTACTTTTTTAGACTCAGAAGCAAGACTGGCAGAAAAAACGCTTCATTCAACTGCAAAAGAAGCAGCGACCATTGCTTTAAAAGCAAATGTCAAACATTTAATTTTAGGGCATTATTCTACACGTTATGATGGTTTGGAGTCATTTAGAAAAGAAGCAGAAGAAGTATTTCCAAATGTGCTTTTGGGAGATGATGGAGTATCGTTTGATTTTTAGAGCTTTTGAGCTTCTGAGCCTCTGAGGTGCTAAGCTTCTAAGCTGCTGAGGTACTAGGTTTCTGAGGTGTTAAGTGACAAAGATGCAGAGGATTTGTTCGACCTTTAAGTCTGAACCTGAAACTTGAAACCTGAAACTTGAAACTTGAAACCTGAAACTTGAAACTTGAAACCTCAAACTTGAAACCTTAAACTTGAAACTTGAAACCTGAAACAAAAAAAATCTAAAATCTAAAATCAACAATCTAAAATAATAAATCATGAGTGATTTAAGCAATTATAGAAAATCTTACGAGAAAAGTGAATTGCTGGAAGCGAATATTCCAGAAGATCCTATTAATCTTTTTAATCGATGGTTTCATGAAGTGGAAGATTTTGGCGGAAGCGGCGAAGTAAATGCCATGACGGTTTCTACTATCGGACTAGATGGTTTTCCGAAATCACGGTTGGTTTTACTGAAGAAATTCTCCGAGGAAGGATTTATCTTTTACACCAATTATAATTCTGAAAAAGGAAAGTCTATAGAAGCAAACCCAAATGTCTGTCTGTCTTTTTTTTGGCAAGAAATGGAACGTCAAGTAATTATAAAGGGAATTGCACAAAAAACTTCAGAAATTCTTTCAGATAATTATTTTGAATCAAGACCAGACGGAAGCAAGCTTGGTGCGATTGTTTCGGATCAAAGTGCAGTAATTCCGTCACGTGCTTTTTTGGAAGAAAAGCTCAAAGAATTGGAAGCTGCATACACAGGAAAACCTATCCTTAGACCTGAAAATTGGGGCGGCTATCTCGTTACGCCGTTACAGGTAGAATTTTGGCAGGGCAGACCAAACAGACTTCATGACAGGATTCGTTATACTAGCCAGTCAGATTTTTCTTGGAAGATAGAAAGGTTGTCTTCTTAAGCGTATTTATACGTAGGATTTTTATATCAAAAATTATAAAAAACATGCATTTCATCGATTATTTTTGCTGTTTAACGGTAAAATAAATATGTTTGACTCAGAAATAAAGAGAAAAAATTATTAAAAATAAATTTAAAGGATTTGCCCCAACATTTACTTTAAACCGCTAAAATGCTGTTGATTATGAAAAAGATAATGCGAGCCATGCTGTTCATTGCGATTCTCTTCGCAATGAACTCATGTTCTGCCGATACTGTCGAAGCGAGCGTAAATGCGCCGGGTAGCGAAACGCTTATTACCAATTATACATACAACGATACAGAACTTGAAACGATGAGGTTGATAAACGAATACCGTAAAAGTATTGGTTTAAAAGCTTTAGAGTCTGTAAGCCATATTTCTAACAAATGTGAAGAGCATAATAAGTATATGATTGCTAATAAGGCTCTTAATCACAATGGTTTTACAGAAAGATCGGCTAATATTCAAGAAGTTCTAGGAGCTAAAAAGGTAGGCGAAAATGTGGCTTACAATTATAAAACCCCAGAAGCTGCAGTAAAAGCGTGGCTCGAAAGTCCGGGACATAAGGCAAATATCGAAGGAGATTATACACACTTCGGATTGGCAGTTACTACCGATAGTGCGGGTAAAAAATATTATACAAACATATTTGCAAAAATATAAACGATTAATTGAACAGGTTGGTTTTTTAGAGGTCGTTGCAATTCTTTGAGTTGCGACGACTTTTTGCATTATAGAAGTTCGCAAAGTTTAGCAAAACTTTGCGAACGATACTTTTTATTTTAACCCGTTGGGTGAATTTTTTTTCAATTCTATTAAATCAGCTTAGATATAAATCTGTTTAAATCTGCTTTAATCTGTTTGAATCTGCGTGAAAAATTTATAAGCAAAAGGATTTCACGCTCGCAATAGCTATCTGAATTAAAGGATTTTAGCCAATCAAATTAGATTTTAATTATGAATGAAGCTATTTTATTCTATTTCGTCCAACGGGTTATTTTACTCGTTTTACAGTTTTGTAATTATAAATTCACTTCTCCTATTTGCTTGGTGTTCCTCTTCAGTACAATTCACTCCGTCTGAACAGCCATTCACGAGTTCCGTTTCGCCATATCCTCTTCCGGTCAAACGGTTTTTATCTACGCCATTTTTTATTAACCATTGTATGGTAGATTTAGCTCGTCTGTCAGATAAGGCTTCGTTGTATTGTTGGCTAGCCCTGCTGTCTGTATGCGAACGTATATCGAGTTTCATTTTCGGATAATCGTTCAGGACAACCAGTATTTTTTCGAGATCAATTGCGGCTTCAGTTCTGATATTCGATTTATCCAAATCAAAATAAATCATTTTAATTCCGAAGCATTTTCCTAAATCGTCTCCGACAGCAACCTTGCAAATCGATCTTTCGAGTGCGATTGGCAAATTTGTTTTTCCGGTTGTTTTCGGAATAGTAATGCTGACTTCTTTCGTTGAATATTCGGGTTTTTCAGCTCTCACATAATAGGTTTTGCCACATTCGACCGAAAAACTGTATTTTCCTTGAAAATCTGCGGTTACCGAATTTTTAATTTCCATGTTTTCATATAAAGTCACTTTAGAATCGGGAAGTGTCTCACCAGTCTGAGCGTCTGTAATAATGCCTTCTAGTTCTTGCAGACACTTTAATCTTCTAGTTTCCAAAAAACTGTAAATATCATCAGAGCCTAAACCGCCGTCTTTGTTGGAACTGAAATATCCTTTTCTGCTAATAGGATCAATGATGTAAGCAAAATCATCCTGGGGAGAATTGATGTCGTTTCCCAGATTTTGAATATCGCTAATAGCGCCATTATTGTCAATCTGCCCCACAAAAACGTCCAACCCTCCAAGTCCAGGATGACCATCTGATGAAAAATAGATTTCATTTTCATTTGTTACATACGGAAACGTTTCTTTACCTTCCGTATTAATTGCCTTTCCCAAATTTTGCGGCGGTCCAAAATTTTCACCGTTTACGCTTACTTTATAAATATCAGATTGCCCGACAGAACCCGGCATATCAGATGCAAAATACATTGTTTTGTCATCGGGGCTAAGTGCCGGATGAGCTGTACTGTAATTGTTGCTGGTAAAAGGAAGAGGAGTAATATGAGTCCATTTTCCGTTTTCTAGTGTTGCTTTGTAGATTTTTACCAGTGTGACTTGGTTGGCATCTTTTCCTTTTTTTCCATCAATAAAATTGTTTCTGGTAAAGTATACTGTTTTGCCGTCTTTGGTAAAAACAGGAGAAGATTCATGAAACCTACTGTTGAGGTCCGATTTAATTTTATTTACCTTAGAAGGCAAACCGTTTTTGTCTAAATCGGAATTGTAGATATTGGTGAAGTATTCTCCGGTCCATTTGTGCTTTCTTTTGCTGAAATTACCTGTATCTCTCGCCGATGCAAAATAGATTTTGTTGTCGTGCAGAAAACTCCCATAGTCTGAGTATTTTGAATTAATGCCGGCATCTTCGATTTTGTATCGTCCTGAATTGGCTTTTATCTGATCGAGATAATTTTGGTCTTTTTTATACAGAATGCCTCTTGAGTCGTTTTTGTTTTTGGCATTAAATTCATCTAAAATTTTATTGGCTTTGTCGATTTGTCCAATTGATTTCAACGATTGTGCGTAACGATAAAAATATTCAGCTTCTGGTGACGGATTCATAGCAAACAATTCTCCATACCATTTTGCGGCACCTTCAAATTCTGAATTGAAATAATAAGAGTCTCCTAGTTTTTTAAACAGGCTTTCCGATTTATAGCCTTTATTAGCAACTCTTTCATAGGTTTTAATGGCGTCTATATAAGCATAACCATCAAATTTTTTATCTCCTGAATTCATCTTTTTCTCCTGTGAGAAACAGAAAAAAAGATTAAAAGTGATTAAAAGAAGTGTAAAATTTTTCATGATACTTAGTTTTTAGAAGAAACGTGGAGTGGTCATTTTTCCATTGTTTTTGAAGAATTCATAACGCAGGAATATTTCATGCGAACCTGAGTTATAATTTTGGAGATTTGTAGTTTCATGATCGTATCCATAACCTATGTAAAGTCCGTCTGTAATTTGAAAACCTGCCATTGCACTCAATGAAGCGCTCCATCTGTAGGCAACTCCTAAAACGATCCGATCGATAAGCATAAAATTGGCTGATATGTCTACCTGAAGAGGCGCGCCTTCTACCATTTTGGCCAATATGGCAGGTTTAAATTTGTAATATTCATATTGGTCCAGATTAAATACATAACCTCCCATTAGGTAATAGTTCATTTTGCTTTTGTAAATCGCAATATCATTATCATTGTATTTGTTGGTTTCAATAAAATTAGGAACAGATAGGCCTATGTAAGCTTTGTCTGAATGATAATAGATTCCGGCTCCGACATTTGGAGAGAATTTGTTGTCGAAATCCTGAAACTGTGGATCATTCTGATTCGCTGGATTCAATTTGTTAATGTCAAGATTGAACAAATTGGCTGTTCCTTTGATACCGAATGACAGTTTAAAGTCTGCAGAAGTTTGAATTGTGTAAGAAATATCGGCAGATATGCTGGTTTCGTTTGTGGGACCAATTTTATCATTCACAATTGAGAGTCCAATGCCGACATTGCTGTTATTGATTGGAGAGTTAACCGATACTGTAGAGGTTTCGGGCGCTCCATCAAGACCTACCCATTGCGTTCTGTATAATCCAAAAATGCTTAAAGCTCCGCGTGATCCTGCATAAGCCGGATTTATATTGATAGTATTGTACATATACTGAGTATATTGTGCATCTTGCTGTGCGTAACCGCAAAAGGTTGCGAACATAATCACGAAAAAAAATAATTTTGTTCTCATAATAGATGTTGTTATTGATTAGTAGGTAATGCATTATAAATTGTGGTGTTTATAATGCATTACTTTTTTACTTTATCTGGACAGATATAAAAAACCATCTTTTTTATTGTTCTGAATCCTATTATTTCCATCTACTGACTGGTAGTTTAGGATATAGAAGTAGGTTCCGGTTGGTAATCCTTCAGATTGTTTAACCGTTGTTCTTCCTCTGGAATTGCCATCAAAGGCGTTGGTGGAATTATTATAATTGGTAGTTTCAAAAACCAATATTCCCCAGCGGTTATAAATTTCTACTGTATTTCCAGGATAACAAGTCAGATCATTAATGCCGTCGATTTCGAATACATCGTTTATTCCATCACCATTTGGAGAAAAAGCATTGTGCACCAAAATGTTTCCGCAAGCCAAGACTTTGCAATCATCATTTATCAGCATGTTTAAAACGATTTTTTTGGTGCAGTTTTCATTGGCTATCTGATATTCGAAAGTGTAATTTCCTAATGTCAGACCAAACGGATTTAAAATGTTTCCTTGTAAAGCATTAGAACCGCTTGTGTCTGTCCAGGTTCCTGTAGTAAGAGTGCCGCTAGGAAGTAGAGTTGAAAGATTAATCAAAGTCGAATCGTCAGTACATGCTTCACTTGTTATGTTGGTAACGCTTTCAACAGTGAAGGTCTGAACCAATACGGTTTTGTTTCCAGCACAATCAGATAAAGTGTAGCTTCTCGTCAGAATGTAAATGTTGCCAGCGCATCCAGTTCCCTCATTGCTGGTATCTGTAATAGAGATAGTAACATTCGGACTGCAATTATCTTTTGCATCTGTAATAGCCTGTGGATTTGGAGCTGGAATTTCAGCTCGGTCTCTTAAGCCCACTACATTTGCTGGTGCAGTTCCTGTTGGAGGAGTAGTGTCTCGAACAGTGACAATCTGAGTGTGAGAAACGATATTGCCGCTACAGTCACTTGTTTTCCAATTGCGGGTCAAAGTATAATTAGAAGCACATCCATTTTCGCTGATTGCTTTTGTTTCGGTAAAAACAACTGGTAAATTTTCATTACAACCGTCAAAGGCAATCATTTCTGCTGGCACTGGCACGGCATCACAGGAAACTGTAATATTTGCTGGAAGAGTACTAGTAAAAACAGGCGCTTTTGTATCTTGAATTGTAATCACTTGAGTGAAAGTACTAGATAAGTTGCCACAATTGTCTTTGGCAATCCATGTATTGGTGTACGTACCTGCATTAGAACAAGATTCGGATACTTTAAATATGCCAGTTGATTTAGTATAAATAATTTCCGAACTGCAAACATCGGTTGCGATTGGCGCTTGATTGAATGCTGTTGTCAAACCAGCAGCATCGCTGCATTCCAATGTCACATTCAGAGCTGTTGGTGCAGTCGTCCAAGTCGGCGCAGTCGTATCCTGAATCGTGATTATCTGAGTGAAGACATCAGAAATATTCCCGCAGTCGTCTTTCGCAGTCCAAGTGTTGGTATAGGTTCCGGAATTTCCGCAACCTGCAGCAGCCACAAACTGTCCGTTTGTTTTGGTGATGTCTGCAACATCAGCATCGCATAAGTCAGAAGCGGTCGGAGTCATCGCCTGAGCACTGGCAAGTCCTGAATCATCGCTGCATTCCAATGTCACATTCAGGGCTGTTGATGCAGTGGTCCAAACCGGAGCTGCCGTATCCTGAATCGTAATTATCTGAGTGAAGACATCAGAAATATTCCCGCAGTCGTCTTTTGCAGTCCAAGTGTTGGTATAGGTTCCCGCATTACCGCAATTTTGAGAAGCCACGAACTGTCCGCTTGTTTTGGTGATGTCTGCAACATCAGCATCGCACAAGTCAGAAGAGGCCGGAAACATCGCCTGAGCGTTCGCAAGTCCGGAAGCATCGCTGCATTCCAATGTCACATTCAGGGCTGTAGGTGCAGTCGTCCAAGTCGGCGCAGCCGTATCCTGAATCGTGATTACCTGAGTGAAGACATCAGAGATGTTGCCGCAGTCGTCTTTCACAGTCCAAGTGTTGGTATAAGTTCCAGAATTTCCGCATCCCTGAGTTGCTACGAACTGTCCGCTTGTTTTGGTGATGTCTGCAACATCAGCATCGCATAAGTCTGAAGCGGCCGGAAACATTGCCTGAGCGTTTGCAAGTCCTGAAGCATCGCTGCATTCCAAAGTCACATCCAAAGCTGTTGGGGCAGTCGTCCAAGTCGGAGCTGCCGTATCCTGAATCGTGATTACCTGAGTGAAGACATCGGAAATATTCCCGCAGTCGTCTTTCGCAGTCCAAGTGTTGGTATAGGTTCCGGAATTTCCGCAACCTGCAGCAGCCACGAACTGTCCGTTTGTTTTGGTGATGTCTGCAACATCAGCATCGCACAAGTCAGAAGCGGTCGGAGTCATCGCCTGAGCATCCGCAAGTCCTGAAGCATCGCTGCATTCCAATGTCACATTCAAGGCTGTTGGTGCAGTCTTCCAAGTCGGCGCAGCCGTATCCTGAATCGTGATTACCTGAGTGAAGACATCAGAGATGTTGCCGCAGTCGTCTTTCACAGTCCAAGTGTTGGTATAAGTTCCGGAATTTCCGCATCCCTGAGTTGCTACGAACTGTCCGCTTGTTTTGGTGATGTCTGCAACATCAGCATCGCACAAGTCAGAAGCGACCGGAATCATCGCTTGCGCATTTGCAAGTCCGGAAGCGTCGCTGCATTCCAGAGTCACATTCAGGGCTGTTGGGGTTGTCGTCCAAGTCGGCGCAGCCGTATCCTGAATCGTTATTACCTGAGTGAAAACATCAGAAATGTTGCCGCAGTCGTCTTTCACAGTCCAAGTGTTGGTATAAGTTCCGGAATTTCCGCATCCCTCAGTTACTACGAACTGTCCGCTTGTTTTTATGATGTCTGCAACATCAGCATCGCATAAGTCGGCAGCAGTCGGAATCATCGCCTGAGCGTTCGCAAGTCCTGAAGCATCGCTGCATTCCAATGTCACATTCAGGGCTGTAGGTGCAGTCGTCCAAGTCGGCGCAGCCGTATCCTGAATGGTGATTACCTGAGTGAAGACATCAGAAATGTTGCCGCAGTCGTCCTTCACGGTCCAAGAGTTGGTATAAGTTCCGGAATTTCCGCATCCCTGAGTTGCTACGAACTGTCCGCTTGTTTTTATGATGTCTGCAACATCGGCATCGCACATGTCAGAAGCGGTCGGAATCATCGCCTGAGCGTTTGCAAGTCCGGAAGCGTCGCTGCATTCCAAAGTCACATTCAGGGCTGTTGGTGCAGTCGTCCAAGTCGGCGCAGCCGTATCCTGAATCGTGATTACCTGAGTGAAAACGTCGGAAGTATTCCCGCAGTTGTCCTTTACAGTCCAAGTGTTGGTGTACGTTCCAGAATTTCCGCATCCCAGAGTTGCCACGAACTGTCCGCTTGTTTTTATGATGTCTGCAACATCGGCATCGCACATGTCAGAAGCGGTCGGAATCATCGCCTGAGCGTTTGCAAGTCCTGAAGCGTCGCTGCATTCCAATGTCACATTCAAGGCTGTAGGTGCAGTCGTCCAAGTCGGCGCTGCCGTATCCTGAATCGTGATTACCTGAGTGAAGACATCGGAAATATTCCCGCAGTCGTCCTTCACGGTCCAAGTGTTGGTATAAGTTCCGGAATTTCCGCAATTTTGAGAAGCAATGAACTGTCCGTTTGTTTTTATGATGTCTGCAACATCAGCATCGCATAAGTCAGAAGCGGTCGGAATCATCGCTTGCGCTGAAGCCAGACCAGCGGCATCGCTGCATTCCAGAGTCACATTCAGGGCTGTTGCTGCAGTCGTCCAAGTCGGAGCAGCCGTATCCTGAATCGTGATTACCTGAGTGAAGACATCAGAGATGTTGCCGCAGTCGTCTTTCACAGTCCAAGTGTTGGTATAAGTTCCAGAATTTCCGCATCCCTCAGTTACTACGAACTGTCCGTTTGTTTTTATGATGTCTGCAACATCAGCATCGCACAAGTCGGCAGCAGTCGGAATCATCGCTTGCGCTGAAGCCAGACCAGCGGCATCGCTGCATTCCAGAGTCACATTCAGGGCTGTTGCTGCAGTCGTCCAAGTCGGCGCAGCCGTATCCTGAATCGTTATTACCTGAGTGAAAACATCAGAAATGTTGCCGCAGTCGTCTTTAGCAGTCCAAGTGTTGGTATAAGTTCCGGAATTTCCGCATCCCTGAGTTGCTACGAACTGTCCGCTTGTTTTGGTGATGTCTGCAACATCGGCATCGCACATGTCAGAAGCGGTCGGAAACGTCGCCTGAGCATTTGCAAGTCCGGAAGCGTTGCTACATTCCAAAGTAACATTCAAAGAATTAGCTGCAGTCGTCCAAGTTGGAGCAGTAACATCTACCACATTTATGGTTTGACTTACAGGAAGTGAAGTGTTGTTGCAAGCATCTTTTGCAGTCCATGTTCTCGTTATCGAGTAGGTACCAGCACAAGATCCAGGAGTATTTTGGTCAACATAAGTCAAAGAAGTCACAGTTCCGCTATTGTCCGTTGCTGTAGCTTGAGCAAAAACTGGAAGAGATGGACAATCAATTGTACTTGTTGCAGGTAGAGGATCAATAATCGGTTTAATGGTATCTCCACCAGATATTACTACCGTCAATTGTTTAGAACAGTTGTTGCTGTCAGTTACGGTAACCGTGTAACTTCCAGGACCAACATTGGTTAGGTCTTTGGTGACTGCACCGTTGCTCCATGAATAAGTGTAGTTGGGAGTTCCACCAGTCACAGTCAATGTTATATTAGAAGTTCCACCATTGCAACTTACAGCCGAATGTGTTTCGCTTAACATTAATTCAGTTGGCTCGACTATGGGCAGAATATAAGTATTCGATATGTTTTGTGAATCGGTAACCGTTAATTTTGCTGTGTTGTTAGATGTGGTGTACGTATAAGTTGGATTGGGTAAAGTAGAATCTGGTGCTCCTCCATCATTTTTAAAATCCCAAGCATATGTATAAGGTGTTTTGCCTCCATTTGTTGTTGAGGTAAAACTCACTGTTGTACTGGTACCCACTTTACAGGCTTTGTAGGTAAACTGAACGGCCAAAGGCTTAGAAATTGTAAAACTATTGGTAAAATCACATTGCGAGTTGGTATAAGAACCGCAGTTGTAATTTGGGCCAGGATTGCTATTGCTGTTTGTTTTCCAAGCAATTATGGTATTGCTTAGGCTTAATTCATCTCCGCAAGTCCAGTTAAATGGCCCATAAATTAACTTTTTGTTGCTGCCAGGAGCAATATCTCCTAAAAGAACATTTAAGAATGTAGTAGTTCCATTTATTTTTAGGTCTGAATTCATTCTTGTATAATGAATAGACGAATTAGAGTTGGAAGTGTAATTAAGATAAATATAGACCTGCTGTACTTGCCCAATTGTACAAGTAGTATTAGTGATTGGAGTTCCGTTGACATTTGATAAACTTAGATATACATCTGTAAGTGTGTAGTTGTTTGACGTACAGCTGTAACCACAGGTTCTTAAATCTATTTGTGAAAACGATAAATGAATATTGAATATTAGAATAAATGTTGTAAATACGTATCTGAAACTAATATTTTTTAAAGAAGTAATGTTTTTCATAATCTCTACTTTTTAAACTTTAATAATTTTATTTTGAGATTCCTGAGTTTATAATCAGCTTGACTGATATAATTTTTTGCACTGATACTTGAATTAAGTATTGTAGTTAATTTTTGGTGCAAGCTTTTAAATTAGCTTGGAGTTTTTCTTTAGGATTTGTTTTTAAGTTACAGTGATAATCCTTTTTAAGATGTGTTTTAGTTGCACATCTGCGTTGCGTACAAAAGAAATTAATCTTACAATTTTCAAGTAGTTAGCAGCTTCCGGATTTGTTGCTATTTGATTGTTGTAATTTATTCCTCTGTTTGTGGTATCTTTAATATTTTAACATAATTAAAGGTATATACTTAATTTTCAGATTGTATTTTTTTATCTGTAACTAACATAAAAACTCGTTCAACGACATTTTTTTAGTAAAATGTTACCTCAATAAAACTTTTTTTTAACTCTTTTAATCCTAAAATTTAACTTCTAAAAAAATCGGATTTTCAAATTTATTTTAAATTAAATTACTGTAAATCATTATTTTATGTCGTGTTATAAATTTGTTTTACACTATCGACTAAATGTCTGATTTAATAGATGAAAAACTTTAACTTAAAAAAAAGGAAGAATTTATTTTCAAAATGTTAATATTTTAAGATTTCTTTATTCTTGTTAAATTTGTGACAATTGTTAACAGAAATAAAAAATCAGCAGGTATTAAAATAACTTTTGTAAATTAGAAACTTAATAAAATGTGAGCTTCGTCTTTGAGGTTCTAAACCTTCTGCTTATGAAAAATTTAATTTTGATACGTCACGCGAAATCAAGCTGGGAAGCACCTTTAAAAGATTTTGACAGACCATTAATGAAAAGAGGGATTCTCGATGCACATACTGTTTCTTTACATATTTCTAAATTTCTCCCAAAAACCTACATAATTTGGAGCAGTTCTGCGGCAAGAGCATCCGAAACCGCTTTAATTTTTGCACAAAACATTTCTTATCCTCTTGAAAGCATAGTTTTCAGAGACGATTTATATACTTTTGATGAGAGGCAACTCGAAAAGGTTATTAAATCGTGTGATAATAGTTTAGAAAGCGTTATTCTTTTCGGGCATAACGAGGCTATTACAAATTTTGTTAATAAATTTGGAGATGTTTTTATCGATAATGTACCAACTTCTGGCTTTGTATCATTGCAATTCGACTCGGACAGTTGGGACTCAATCGATAAAGGCAAAACCAATAAAACTATATTCCCCAAAGACTTAAAATAAATACAGTGTACGAACAGAAATATATCGATAGAGAAAAAAGCTGGTTAGCGTTTAATGCAAGAGTGCTTCAGGAAGCGGCAGATAATACCGTTCCTCTTTTGGACCGACTTCGTTTTGTTGGAATTTTTTCAAACAATTTAGATGAGTTTTTTAGAGTTCGATATGCTGCTATTCGAAGATTAAGTCTTTCTGGAATTTCGGGCGAAAAATATTTAGGTGGTATTTCTGCGCATCAATTAATTAAGGATATTACTGAAATCGTAATTCAGCAACAGTCCGAAAGCCTTCGAATTTTAGGAAATATCGAATCTGAACTGGAATCCGAAAATATCTTCATCATAAACGAAACTCAGATTACGCAAAAACAAGAATTGTTCCTGAAGGATTTTTATATGCAAAAGCTAAGTCCTGAGCTAGTGACAATTATCTTGAACGATTTGGCTGTTTTTCCTGTTCTAAAGGATACGCTTGGTTATTTAGCAGTTCGTTTGGAATTGGCTAATGAAGAGATACGTTACGCTTTAATCGAAATTCCGAAAAACATTAACCGATTTGTCGTTCTTCCGTCAGAAGATGAAAAACAATACGTGATCCTAATTGATGATGTAATACGATATAAATTAAAAAGCATCTTCAATATATTTGATTTTAAGAGCGTTTCGGCACACATGATTAAAATTACCCGCGACGCACAATTGGATATAGATAGCGATTTGAGTAAAAGTATGCTCGAAAAAATTGCTTCATCTGTAAAAGACCGCCGAATTGGAGAGCCCGTTCGTTTTATTTATGACAGTCAAATCGAAGACGATACACTGCATTTTTTCTTGGAGAAAATGAAAATCGTTGAAACGGATAGTATAATTCCAGGTGGAAGGTATCATAATCGACGTGATTACATGAGTTTTCCTAATCTAGGGCGCTACGATTTATTATACAAGCCAAATGAACCGCTGCCGGTTCCAGGCTTAAGTCTGGACGGGAGTATTCTAGAAAAAATCTCCAAAAAAGATTATCTTGTACACGCTCCATATCAGTCATTTTCTTATTTGACAAAATTTTTGCGTGAAGCAGCATTAGACCCAAAAGTAACCAGCATCAAGATTACGCTGTATCGTCTGGCTAAGAATTCGCAGATTATCAGTTCGTTGATCAATGCTGCAAAAAATGGGAAGAGAGTAGTAGTGCAAATCGAGCTTCAGGCGCGTTTTGACGAAGCTTCGAATATTTCGTATGCCGAACAAATGCAAACTGAAGGGATTGAGCTGATTTTTGGGATAAAAGGCCTTAAAGTTCATAGTAAAATTTGTGTCATCGAAAGGCTTGAAGACGGAAAAAATCGTCGTTACGGATTTATATCAACAGGAAACTTCAACGAATCTACGGCTAAGATTTATACAGATGTAACGCTTCTTACTTGTCATCAGGGTATTTTGAAAGATACATCCAAAATATTTGAATTTTTCGATATCAATTATAGAGTTCACCGATACAAGCATTTGATTGTGTCGCCACATTATACAAGAACAAAATTTATAAAATTAATTGATCGTGAAATTCTTCATGCTTTGGCAGGAAGAAAAACACATATCAAGTTAAAAATGAATAGTTTATCAGACTTTAAAATGATTGATAAGCTTTACGAAGCGAGTAATGCGGGAGTAAAAATCCAGCTTCAGGTTAGGGGAATTTGTTCGCTTATTCCCGGAATTCCGGGTATGAGTGAGAATATAGAAGCTATAAGTATTGTAGACAACTATCTGGAACATTCGCGCGTTTATATTTTTGGAAATGCTGGATTAACAGAAGTCTATATCTCGTCTGCTGATTTTATGACCAGAAATCTAGATGGAAGAGTAGAAGTAACATGTCCGATTTATGATTTGGAAATTAAAAAGGAACTGATTGATAATTTTAATATTGCTTGGAAAGGAAATGTTAAAGTCAGATATCATTCTTATAAATTAGATAATAAATACAAGCCTAGAAACCATCATGCACCTTTTAGGGCACAGCTAGAAACCTATAAATATTACGAAAAAAAGATTCAGCTGATCGAAGAAGTTGCTGAGCGCGCAAATTTAAAAACAGTAAAATAAATCATAAGTGAGCATGATTACGATTAAAAAATATGCAGCAATAGATATTGGTTCAAACGCCATGAGGCTTCTGATATCGAATGTTGTAGAACAGCCGGGCAAGGAACCTCAATTCAATAAAAGTTCCCTTGTGCGTGTGCCGATTCGTCTGGGTCAGGACGCTTTTACGGTAGGAGAAATATCAGAAGAAAATATAGATAGAATGGTTGATGCGATGAAAGCATTCAACCTTTTAATGAAAGTTCATAAAGTAGAACGATATATGGCTTTTGCGACTTCGGCAATGCGCGAAGCTTATAATGCAAAAGAAGTTGTTGCTTTAATTAAGAAAAAAGCCGATATAAAAATCGAAATAATCGATGGAAAAAAAGAAGCGGCCATTATTGCTTCTACCGATTTGCACCATTTGCTAAAAACAGACGAAACGTATCTATTTGTAGATGTTGGAGGGGGAAGCACAGAATTTACTTTATTCTCTGACGGAAAAATGATTACTTCCAGGTCTTTTAAGGCTGGAACTGTTCGTTTGCTGAATAATATGGTTCACGATGTGGTTTGGGATGAAATTGAAAAGTGGATAAAAACAAACACCAAAGATTTTGACGAAGTTACATTGATTGGTTCTGGAGGAAATATCAATAAATTGTTTAAAATGTCGGGCAAACAGCAGGAAAAACCGCTTTCGTACATTTATATCAATTCACAGTACGCATTCTTAAATTCATTGACTTACGAACAAAGAATTGCCGAATTAGGACTTAATTCCGACCGTGCCGACGTTATCATTCACGCAACACGCATATATCTGAACGCAATGAAATGGAGCGGCGCGCGCCAAATCTACGTTCCAAAAATCGGACTTTCAGATGGTATCGTAAAGGCAATGTATTACGGTAAGATTTAATTTTTTATCTTTTTAATCGCAAAAATTAACGGCAACAGCAGGCAAAATAATTCACCAATTGCCTAATGTCATTTCACGCAGATTTTAAGGATTTATGCTGGTTTGTGCAGATTTTTTATTCAAAATTTACTAAATTTAGAAATCTGCTTGATTTTATAGTATGACAAAATCTCCAGAATCTGCACAATCTGCGAGAGATAAAAATTCGTGAGAATTTAGACAGATAAGTATAGAGATTTTAAGTTAATTCAAAAAATCTGCCCAATCTGCAGCATCTGCGAGAGCTAAAAATCAACAAAGATTTAGACTGATTTGCGCAATGATTTTAAGTTAATTGAAGAAGCTTCGATAAAAAAAATCAACAATTTTCAGGACATTTGTCCAGTAAAAAAAATCAAAAGAAAGGTATTTTTGGATAAACATGAATATGAAAAAAATACTGATTATAAACGGACACCCAAATCCTCAAAGTTTCAATTTCGGACTTGCTGAAGCTTATAAAAACGGTGCAATTGCTTCTGGAACGCAAGTTGAAACAATCGCAATTGCTGATTTAAATTTTAATCCAAATCTCAAATTTGGTTATCAAAAAAGAACCGAATTGGAGCCAGACTTATTGGAATCGTGGGAAAAAATAAAAAGAGCAGACCATTTAGTTTGGATACATCCTGTTTGGTGGGGAGGATTGCCAGCAATTACAAAAGGATTTATAGATAGATTGTTTTTGCCGGGAATGGCTTTTCAGTACAGAGAAAATTCTGTTTGGTGGGATAAATTACTAAAAGGAAAATCAGCACACATTATCACGACTTTAGATCAACCAGGCTGGTATTATAGATTGTTTTTTGGAAGGCCAAGCGTCAATCAGCTCAAAAAATCAACTTTAGAATTTTGCGGAATAAAACCCGTAAAAGTAAGTTATATCGGAATTGTGAAAAACTCGACCGAAGAGCAAAGAAAAAAATGGCTTGAAAAAGTCCATAATTTTGGACTTAAAAACGAATAGTTTTTCACTGCATACGAAAATCTGCAAGACATAACGATGCTAAAAATCTATTCTTTTAATTCCAATCCAAATGTTGAGCGTAAAAGTTCAATGTTTGGATTTATTTCTAAGAAACGATTATAACGATCTTGATTGTTGTAACTTCTTTTGGTTTCGGCCTTTTCGTTTACGATTACTTCGATCGTAATGTCATGATTATGAAGATGTCCTTTTAAATGTCCTAGAAGACCATTCATCTGGCTTTCAAACTCCAGTTTAGAACCCTCATTTGGCAATTCATACGTAATTCGGGTTCCGTCCAAAACGGGGTCATTTATCAGTAGGATAGATTCCATGATCTTAAACCCTTTTTGCCCCAAACGTTCTGCATATTTATTCCAGTGAAGACGCATATCGGTTTCATTAAATTCCTCGGTCGGTAAAACAGAAGATGGCTTAACATACGATTTGCTGCTTTCAAGCATTTCCTTTTTCTTGCGTATACTTGCAAGCGAAAAAGCGGAAACTTTTGGTGTATTGTCTGAATTTTGAACCGCAGGCTGCTCGTTTTGAATTGCATTCGGTTTAGTTTCGGATGCTGTATTCTCCACACTGTTCTGTTCGGCAGTTACCTTATTTTCTGCAGCTGAAGTCGGGGTTTCTGAATTTGAATTTTCCTGTTCAGAATTTGGATTTCGGACTTCGGTATTCTGATTTTGAGATTTTAAATTTGGAACTTCGGTAATCGAAAAACTTCCATTTTTATAATAAGTCGGCGGAATTATGAATTGCTCAGCTTTTTTTTTTCTCCATCAAAGCTGATAGAGGCCAATTGCATCAAACATAATTCAACCAAAAGTCGCTGATTCTGACTTAGTTTATATTTTAAATCGCAGTCGTTCGCAATGTCGATTCCTTTTAGTAAAAATTCCTGAGAGCATTTTTGAGACTGAACAGCATACATTTGCTGTGCTTGTTCGCCCACCTCTAACAATGCGATTGTAGAAGGCGTTTTGCTTACCAACAAATCTCTAAAGTGAGAAGCGAGACCAGCAATAAAATGATGCCCGTCAAAACCCTTTGCGAGAATATCGTTGTATGCAATCAACAGTTCCGGAATTTTATTTTCCAGAATCAAATCCGTAACAGAAATATAGGTTTCGTAATCTAAAACATTGAGGTTTTCGGTTACAGCCTGACGAGTTAAATTCGTGCCGCAATACGAAACTACACGGTCAAAAATAGACAAAGCATCACGCATGGCTCCGTCTGCTTTCTGAGCAATAATGTGCAACGCATCATCCTCAAAATTGATTCCTTGGCTTTCGGCAACATCTGCCAAATGTTCTTTGGCATCTTTTACCGTAATTCTTTTGAAATCAAAAATCTGACAGCGAGACAAAATCGTTGGTAGTATTTTATGTTTTTCTGTTGTCGCTAAGATAAAAATAGCGTGTTTTGGTGGTTCTTCTAATGTTTTTAGGAAAGCATTAAAAGCAGCCGAAGACAACATATGAACCTCGTCAATAATATATACTTTGTATTGTCCGGTCTGTGGCGGGATTCGAACCTGATCGATAAGGTTACGGATATCATCGACCGAGTTGTTGGAAGCAGCATCTAGCTCAAAAACGTTAAATGCGAAATCTTCGGTAGGATCATCATATCCAGGCTGATTTATCTTTCTTGCCAAAATACGCGCGCAAGTAGTTTTTCCAACTCCACGTGGTCCTGTAAATAAAAGAGCAGAAGCCAAGTGATTGGTTTCTATGGCATTCAGCAAAGTGTTGGTAATGGCTTTCTGCCCCACAACATCCTTAAATGTCTGTGGACGATATTTACGAGCCGATACTACAAATTGTTCCATATTCTTTTAATTCGATAGCAAATATATGACTTTTGTTTCGTTGTTTAAAACCGATTTCAGTTATTTGGAGAATTTCTTTTTCTTTAACAGAACTAAGAGTAAACTTAGAAATAATACGATGTTGACTATCAAAGAAATGATGATGTATTGGCTGTAAGTTTCTAGTTTTGTTTCTGTTTTTTCTTTATCAGAATTTTCTTTTTGCGCTTTTTTATAGATTCTTAACTTCTCTAATTGGTAGATCCAATCCTGTAAATTTCGATTTTCAAGTTTGAGATCCCAAGCATAAAAAGACAATGTTCTTATTTGATCCTCTATCTTTTGAGAGTTTTTGATTTCTGGCGGAGGTGGTATGGAATTGCTCCCATAAAGTTTCAATCCAGCACTTGGAGAACAACCGCTCACTTCGATAGTTTTATCGTCATTAAATTTAGCATAAACAATCCATAGTTCTTTTAGAGATGGAGTAACAGAACAATTACCAGAATACTTTTGGGTAATAAAGCGAGAATTGTAATTTCCTTTAAAGAGTTCTATGATTCTAAATGTATATATTCTTTTAATTGAATCTACTTTTATGACTTCTCCGTAAAATGCAATTTCGTACTTTAATCCTACTTCCGCCATGTTTTCTCTCTCGATTGGCTTGCATTCACAAGAATAAGAGTAATTAAAGATTAAAAGAAATGTGAAAAGTAAAGCGTATCTGAATTTCATAGTATTTATAAAAAAGACTTACAATGATACTCTTTTTTTTCTATTCTTTTTTTAAATCTACTGGAAACCTTGTAAAACCGCATCAGGATCATATAATCTTTTGATACTTAATTGATTTAATTTTAGAATTGTTAATTATTAAAAAATAGTATTATGAAAATGAAATCAATTTTATTGAGCATGGCCCTTGCGATTTCGCTTGTTGCTTGTAGTCCTAAAGATGCAGATATACAGAAAGAAATCAATGAGAAATTAGCCGATACTCCAGAAGTGCAGGTTACTGTACACGATGGAGTTGCCACGATAACAGGAACTTGCGAAGACGAAGCCTTCAAAAAAAATATAGAAAAAAGTGTTAGAAGAACAAAAGGGGTAAAATCGGTTGTAAATACCTGTGAGCTAGCAAGAGCCAATCAAGAGCCAGCTGCTGCAGCAGTGGTTGTCAATCCGGATAATGAATTAGATAAAGCTGTTCACAAAGTTGTAGATGCGTATGATGGTGTTAGTGCGACTGTTGTTGGCGGCGTAGTAACGCTTTCGGGTGAAATTAAAAGGGAAAAACTACAGCCGTTAATGCAGAGCTTACAGGAACTGCGCCCTCAGAAAGTTGATAACAAATTAATTGTAAAATAAGGTGGTATGGGTTTACAGGATAAATATAGAGAAGTAACAGACTTGGCTGCAGAACTAGGGATAACAGATTTGCAGGTTCGTGAAGAAAATAGTGTACTGTATATTGACGGTACAGCAAAAGTGGCTGCTGACAAAGACAAACTTTGGGATTTGTACAATAAGATAGATCCAGATTATAGATCGGCAGATTTGGTTATGAATATCGAGGTTGGAAAAGGAGCAACAAGCGAATATACTGTTGAAGTTGGAGATTCTCTTTCAAAAATAGGAAAAGCTTATGGGGTTTCTTGGCAGGATATTTTTGAAGCCAATAAAGATATTATTTCCAATCCCGATTTGATTCAGCCGGGATGGAAGCTGAAAATACCCAGAACATTATAAGTTATTATTTCAAAGCCCTCTTAAAAGTAGGGCTTTTTTTATACAAAATTTGAAGATGTTATGGGAAGAAATACTTCAATATCGCTAGGAATTTTTAAAATTGTATTGAATTTAGCCTTTCAGAGGGAAGGTTTGAGGGATAAATTTTAGTTTTATCATTTCGACGAAAGCAATTTGTTTTTTCGTCGAAATGATAGAACTGAGGAGTACTAAACTATCTTCCTCTAATGCTTAAATCAAATAAAAATTTTGCGGTTTCCTGATCTGAATCGGCTGAAAAACCAGCGACATAAACCCCTTTTTTGCCATTGACTGACCTAATTCCGTAAACAACTGCCTCATCCGCCGGGTCCGATTCCCCCTCGTATCGATACACATGAACAATTTCAAATTTCTCAGGATTTTTTTTGATCATGTCTGCATTTCGATTGAAATCGCATGTAAATCCTTTTTCATTCAATTGATCTAAAGCCTTTGAAACAGTTGCGTAATGATACATTCTTTTCATGATAACTGAATTTAAAAATTATAGAATCTTAAAGATAACCAATTTAAAATTAAAATGTTAGAATAAATTCACTAAAAACAGAAATTTAAAACCAATATAGTTAAGCGATAAAATTGTACTTTTGCCGAGCAGACCGCCTTATCGTCGTTCCGATTCATCGGAAGGGAGGAAAGTCCGGACACCACAGAGAAGCATAGCGGGTAACGCCCGTCGGTCTCGATAACTTGTTATCGGGATTAGGACAAGTGCAGCAGAAAGTATGTACAGGTAAGGCTGTAGTGAAACCAGGTAAACTCTATGCGGTGAAATACCAAGTATATCGGCATTTAAGGGCTTCTCGTCCGTTGCCGAAGGGTAGGTAGATTGAGTCCCGAAGTAATTCGGGATCTAGATAAATGATAAGGCCCCGATTTATCGGGGACAGAATCCGGCTTATAGGTCTGCATTTTTTATATATTTGTGAAACTATCTTAACCCATTTTCATGAATATTTCCAATTCAAATTCTTCTCCAAAAGCCAATAAAAGCGTTTTTCATGCTATAGTGACCAATCTTACTTTTTGGGTTTTGGTGGCCATTATTGCGGGAGTTTTGCTTGGTCATTTTTCGCCTGCAAACGGTGTTAAAAATGGAATTTCTAGGAAAGAAATTTATTCAACTGATTTCACTTTTTATAGGCCCGATTATTTTCCTGACAATCGTTTTAGGGATTTCTGGAATGGGCAACCTAAAAAAAGTAGGACGAATTGGCGTAAAAGCATTAACCTATTTCGAAATAGTTTCGACCGTTGCTCTAGCAATAGGAGTTGCTGTGGCGTATTTATTTAAACCTGGAAAAATTGATAAATCGAGTCTGACTTTTGGCGATGCGAGCCAATATACAAAAGGAGCTTCAGAACATTTTTCGTGGTTGGAATTTTTCTTATCCAATTTTACGCTTCAGGTTTTGTTGGCAGCGATTGTCTGCGGAATTGCTTTGAACTTTTATAAGAAACGAGAACAGACTATTTTGGTTTTAGAGCGTTTTTCTAAGGTTGTTTTCTTTGGCTTAAAATACGTGATGTATCTAGCGCCAATTGGTGCATTTGGCGGCATGGCATATACAATTGGGAAATTTGGTTTGGCAACATTAATTCCGTTAGGAAAACTGATGTTGTGCGTTTATTTGACAATGGCTCTTTTTGTTTTCTTGATTTTAGGAAGTATCTTGAAATATTATAAAATCAGTATTTTATCTGTTTTAAAATACATCAAAGAAGAACTTTTGCTCGTTCTCGGGACTTCATCTTCTGAGGCTGCTCTGCCCAGTATCATGGTAAAATTGGAAAAAATGGGATGCAGTAAATCGGTTGTGGGATTGGTAATTCCGACCGGATATTCTTTTAATCTCGACGGAACTTCGATTTATCTTTCGATGTCGGTGCTTTTTATAGCCCAGTTGTATGATGTGCATTTGAGTTTTTTTGAAATACTCACCGTTATCGGAATCCTGATGATTACTTCTAAAGGCGCAGCGGGAGTAACCGGAAGCGGTTTTATTGTTTTGGCGTCGACTTTAACAGCCTTACATAAAATTCCGGTTGAAGGTCTAGCATTTTTATTGGGTGTCGACAAATTTATGAGCGAAGCTAGAGCGATAACTAATTTAATAGGAAATACAGTCGCAACCATCATAATATCCAAAACAGAAAGAGATTTTACAGAACTTGATTTAAATAATTCTGAAGAATAAATTTGATTGTATTTTAGTTTTTCCAGCAGATTTAGCAGATGTATTAGATTTCGTATCTGCCAAATCTGCTAAATCTGTGAGAGAAAAAACTTTATATCTTAGTGCCTTTGCAGTAGAAAGAAAAACTAAGATTCGTCTTTTGTAGTTCGAACCAGGCTGATTCCCGACATGAAAAAGACAATTCCTAATATTCCGTATATGATAAGTGATTTGATATCTCTGGTTTCTCCAGATGTGCCGGCAAAAATAACGGCGGTATAGATAAGGCCGACAATTCCGAGGATTGTCAATAAGCCTCCAAAAAAGCGTTTTAGATTCATGACTTTTAGTTTTAAAATTACTCAAATTTATAATCAATTTATTTCTAATGTATTATAGAATTGATTCCTAAAATTATATTTTTTGCACTCCTTTTTTTTAAAATTTTTTTTGCAAGAAATGTTTTGCGTATCGCTAAAACGCTATTTTTGCCACAAACAATTTGATTCTTACATTGCGAAAAATTATTTTACTTTTTGTTTTTCTATTTACTACAGTTAATAGTAACGCTCAAGAACGACGACCGTTTGTAGGATTAGGAGGTTTTTTGCATTTGTATTCTTTTGAAAAAGATTTGCAATCGTCGCCCGCAATGAGCTTTTCTGCAGGTGCAGAATATAAACTTTTCGATTTTTTGCTTCCAGAAGTAGAAGCCAATTATATGTTCGGAAAGTTTAAAAACAATGTTTATTCTAATACAGCAGATAATCCCGATAAAACTTTTTCTACCGTAAACTTTAGTTTTACGCCTAAAATTGCACTAGGCGAACAGAGTGAAAGTGCATACCTGCAGATTATGCCAAAATATACTTTTTCGTTAGTTAATGCGACAGAAAAAATAAATACAACTGGGCAATTGGGTTCTCGCACAACAGAAAGAAGCACATCAATGTCTCAGCATAATTTTGGAATCGGAATCGGAATTGTTCTTAATTTTAACACTTGGTATTCCAATGCGATGGCATTTAATCTATGTTATAATTCGATTCGGGTTTCTCAAGCTTTTGACAAATTAAATCCAAGCAGCGAACCAACTGACAATCTTGGTGTTTACGGAATAGAAATTAAATATTACTTTGGTGTAAAAAGACTTAAGTAGACTTTATTCTAAATTCTAAACCAATATTACGAGTAGTTTCGATACTGATTTTTGGATCAGAATTGAAATATTTTCTAAGTCTGCTGATAAAAACATCCATGCTTCGTCCCGAAAAATAATCGTCTTTTTTCCAGACAGACATAAGAATCTGATCTTTTTTTAATAACTGATTATGATTAAGATACAAATACTCAATAAGAGCAGCTTCTTTTTCTGTAAGCTGTTGTGTATGATTTTTATGATGGAGAGTCAAACGCTCATTGTCAAAAATATACGAACCGATTTCAATGATATTGTTTCCGTTTAAGATTCTCTTTTGTTCAATTCTTTTTAAGATATTCTGAAGTCTCAAAATCAGTTCGTCGGCTTCAAATGGTTTTATGATGTAATCGTCGGCGCCAAGTTTGAGACCGATGATTTTATCTTCTTTTAGTTTTCTTGCGGTGAGAAAAACAAATGGAATTTCGGGATTGATTTTGATTACTTTTTCTGCCAAAGAAAATCCGTCGAGTTTTGGCATCATTACATCAAAAACACAAATATCAAAAGTTTGATCTTTGAATAATTCCAAGGCTTTTTCTCCATTTTCCGCCCAGATTACCTCATACTGATGCAGTTCTAGATATTGTTTTAGTATCGTAGCAAAATCAAAATCGTCTTCGGCTAATAGTAATCTTTTCAAAATCTTCTAATTAAACGTTTAATACAATAGTAAATGCAGCGCCTTTTCCTAAATCGCTTATTACAGCAATAGAACCTTGATGTGCCTTAATAATTTGATTTACATAATACAACCCTAAACCAAGTCCTTTGGTATTGTGAAGATTGCCTTGTTCTACACGATAAAATTTTTCGAAAAGCAAAGCTTGTTTGTTTTTTGCAATTCCGATTCCGTTATCCTCTATGCTTACAGAAAACTGATTCTGATGCAGTCTGGTTTTAATGGTAATTTTATCTGAACCGTATTTCACAGCATTTTCCAATACATTTAAAAGCGCAGTGGTGAGATGAAACTGATCTAATGTCAAAGACGTATTTTGAGTTCCAAAATCTGTCTCAATTGCAATATTGGGATACGCGACCTTAAAATCTTCTATAATCTGCGACAAGAAAGTTGTGGCATTGACTTTTTCTTTGTGCAATTCGATTTGGTTTTCGGCAAGGGAGTTTGCCATAACCTGATCGATTAAACTCTGTAAACGACTGTTTTGGCGCGAAATAGTCTTGACAACAGCATTGAAATTCTCTTCGTTTTCACGAATGTCTTTTCGCTCTAGGATTTTAGTAGAAATCCCTAAAGTCGTCAAAGGTGTTTTGAGTTCGTGCGTAATATTGTTGATGAAATCGGTTTTGACTTCATTTACTTTTTTCTGTTTGATAAGCGCTTTGATTGCAATTACAAAAAGGCTAATTAAAGTCAGTATTGACAATAAGGACAGGATAAGAATAAATGTCATTCGCCTTAAAATAATCATCTCCCAATCGACAACCGAAACGTACATAGAATCTTCTGTCAATAATCTATAATCTTGTCCGGCCAGCTTTGCATTGGTTGTCCCGACATAATTGCGAACTAAAAATGCCTGGTTCAACGAAGAAAGATTGCCGTATAATTTGTTTTGAATAAAGGGTTTTTCAGAAAAAATAGTATCTGACTGCTGTGCGTTTTTATATAAAATGAATTTATTGAGCACAATCGCAAAATCGATTTTCAGGTTTGGGAGTTCGCGTTCAAATTTCAGTTTGATTTTTTGGGTAACGTCATTACGAAATTGATTCTCGACAATACTTTTTCGAATTTGAGATTTGTCCTTGTTTTCTTTTAAATAGGTTTCAGACAATTTTTTATAAAGCGCTTCTTTACGGGAAATAAAAACCGAATCGATATCGCTATAATTATTGGTGATTGAAGCAATTTCGTTTTTGATTTCGGTATGAAACTGTGCCACTTTGTATTCATAAGCCGTTTTTACCAAATAACATTGTACTGTCATCAACACAATTAGTGCGATTACAGAAAACGAGATTAATAAATTGATTCTTTGCTTCATTAATTATAGATGTTTTTTTCTCGCAAATTTAGCAGTCAAAAATTTGCTAAATCTATGCGAGATTCTAAGCCATTTTAATTCATAAAATTCTTGTGTAAATTTTGTACTTCAAAAATAAAGCTTTTCAAACACAAAAATCAGATTAACTCCCGATTAACCTTCAATTAACTTTCAAACAGCCGTTTCTGTTTCATTTTTGCGTACGCTATTAAAACATCTAAAAATGAAGATCTATCTGTTGAAAATTTTAATTATTGTTTACACATTTTTATTTTCCTTAATCGGAAATGCACAAAACGAAACTCCACGAGACAGTATTTCAAACAAACTGCAGGAAGTTGTGATTAAGCAGGACAAAAAAATATTTACTAATACTAACGGAAATATAAAGGTTGATGTTGCGAATTCTGTTTACAGCGCAATCCCGAATCCGTTAGATTTGCTGGCGAAACTGCCTTTAGTACAGATAAGTTCTGATCGCGAAAATATTACACTCGTAGGAAAAGGAAATCCGCTAATTTATATTGACAATCAAAAAGCAGAAATGAACGATTTGAATGCTTTATCAGTTGCAGACATTAAAACAATCGAAATCATTCAGAACCCCTCTTCAAAATATGAAGCGGCTGGTCGTGCAGTTATCTTGATTACAAGAAAATTGAGTAAAAAAGATAGTTTTAGAACCGAGATTTCCGAAGTGGCTTCGTTTAGAAAGAACTACAATAATTTTTTAGGTTTCAATTCGAACTTTAAAAAGAATAAATTAGAATTTAAAACCAATTTCAATTACAATCGCTTGAATCCTTGGGAAAGTCACGGCATTGATTATGAAATTCCACAAGCTTCTATTGTTTCCAATTATAATGTTTTTGCTGCTACCAAAAGGCATAAATATGTTTTCGGAGCGGGATTGTTTTATAAAATAAACGAAGACGATTATTTTTCATTCAATGTAAATGGTAGACTTCAAGACGATACTTTTCCGATTACGACATCTACCTATAATAAAACTAAGGAAGATGAAAACGATGTTTTGACATCAATTGACAATTCCAGTAAAAAGAATTTTGTGAATTCTTTTCTGAATTATTCAAAAAAAATAAAAGCTATAGACACAAAGTTGTTTGCTGGTTTTCAGTATTCTAATCTGAATCAGTATTTGTGGAGTTTGGTTGCAAACAATTTTAACCAAACCGAATTTCAATTAGCACAAAACCGTAATCAGAAATTTAATGTCGATGTTTTTTCAGGCAGAGCCGATTTAGAAAAGAAGTTTAAAAACGAAATGAATTGGGAATATGGAGGGTTGTTTTCGCAGGCGGTTTCTAAATCAGACGCTTCTATTTTTGATTATCATGAAAATCAAAACGGACTGATGCAGTATCATTTTAAAGAAAAAAACACAGCTTTTTACACGCAGCTTTCAGGAAAGATAAAAAAGATTGATTTTTCTGTTGGACTGCGACTAGAAAATACTTCTGTTATCGGCAGATTTCAGTACGATGCAACACCTTCTGTTGATCGAAATTATACCAACCTATTTCCGAAAGCACAGTTTACATTTCCTGTTGACAGTACCAAAAATGTTAGTTTAAATTATGCCAAGTATATTGTACGCCCAAATTACTCTTCTCTAAACAAAATTTCAACTTATATAAATCCTTATTTTGTGTACGGAAACAGCATAAACCTGGGGCCTGCTTTTGTAAACGAAATCTCGAGCACTTTTCAATATCATGACAAAACGGTTAAACTGAGTTGCTATCAGGTTAAAAATCCGATGTATTCTAGTTTTATCTTTGATGCAAAAACCAATATTTTGACTATTTCTGAAGTTAATTTTAATCGAGAAAGCGGAATTAGTCTTGATTTTGAACTTCCTTTCAAATATAAATTCTGGACTACAGCAAACTCATTGGTCTTTTTTGCAGAAAAAGTAGAAGATAAGGCAGCCGTTTTTATGGCTTCGAAACCATACATTTATTATTATTCCAACAACGAATTTGATTTAACCAATGGCTATCGTTTTGTATTAGGCTGGTGGGGAGCAACAAAACAATACAAGGGAATTTACCAACACGGCGCAAATTTTATAATGGATATGTCTTTGGCCAAGACATTTAAAAATTGGAATTGCACTTTGAGCTTTAACGATATTTTTAGAAGTACAATTTATAAGGAAGAATTGGCAATAAACGATGTCAATTCAAAGTCAGAATACTTGGTAGATGCGCGAGAATTTTCGATTGCCGTTCGTTATACGTTTGGAAAAATAAAAGAAAGTGAATTCAAAGAAAAGAAAGTCGATGAAAATGAAAACAGAATCAAATAAGATTTAAACTCTAACCCGTTGGGTTAATTAAAAAATAAAAGCATTTTAACACATAGAGGCATAGTTTTTTGTGCCGAAAAAAGAAAATGGAAGAAACAAGTTTCCACACATACCTAAACTATGTGCATTTAGACTAGTGAAACGCCTTTTTTAAGTTTAGTTAAACTATGTTTCTATGTGTTGAAAATAATTTCACCAACGAGTTTAAACTCTAAAACTTTAAAATCCCAAATTCCATCCCGAGCTTCGGGAAAATTGGAGTTTGGGATTTTAAAATTTGAGAATTAATATAGATTAACCTTCGTCTTCTTCAGAATCTTTCTTTGAAATATCATGCGGTAATTCTTCATCGTCATCGGTAGAGTTCAGTTCAAAGAAACTAAAATACGAACCGCCGTAACTTCTTTGAAAAGAAAAATTACTCATATGTTCAAGTTTGGTGTATTTAGAATGTTCGATAATCATCATCCCGTCGTCTTCTAGCAATTCTCTTTCAAAAACCGTTAAAACGATTTTTTCAAAAGTAGCTTGATCAAGTCCGTACGGAGGATCAGCAAAAATAATATCGTAAGTTGTTTTGCAGTTGTCTAGAAATTTAAAAACGTCGCTTTTAGTTGCCGCAATATCAAAATCAAATTCTGATGAAACCTGTTTGATGAATTTTACGCACCCGAAATCACCATCAACGCAAGTTATTGGCGCGCTGCCGCGAGAAGCAAATTCGTAGCTGATATTGCCGGTTCCAGAAAATAAATCCAAAACCTTTAAGCTGTCAAAGTTAAAATGGTTGTTCAAAACATTAAACAATGCTTCTTTGCTCATATCAGTCGTTGGTCTAACAGGCAAGTTTTTTGGCGGAAAAATGCGGCGCCCTTTGTATTTTCCTGAAATAATTCTCATGATTGAAATAAGATATAATGTTTTTGATTTTGAGCGGTTGTAAAACTGTTTCTTTCCTGCAATGCACTGACATCCATAAACGAAATATGACGGATGTATTTGTAAGCAATCGCATAGAATGGGTCATTTTCTGTAATTGTTCCTAATAATTCAAGCTGGAAACTTTCGGGATTCAGGCTCAATTGTTCTGCTGTAAACAAGATATAATAAATAAAATCTTCAGGATTATGGTATTCAAAAGAATTAAATAACAGCAACTTTTGATTCTGCACGACAATAATTTCAAAATTTCCGGGATTGAAATTAACAACCATTTTTTTATCATCATTATTTCGCGAATTGTCCAGAATTTTTTCGACCAAAATGCTATTGGCATGTTTATAGTCAAAAGATCCCACGTTGTCAATCAGGAAATTATTTATGTTGATATACGGAATATAAACCGAATTCATCTGATAATTTGCAATATAATCAAAGGTAAAAAAGTCGGTCTCGAATACTTTGGTGGTATATTGGAGATAACTTCCTAGATAATTTTCGTCAAATAATGCAGCAGGTACAAAAGTTGAAAGATTATTGCTGTGAATCACCATTACTTCGTCATAAGTGTCTTTTAATTGAGGATGATTTTTAAATGCCTGAGCATACAAATCTTCTATTTTTGTTGTTTTGTTTGAAGTGTCAAACAGAACTTCTCTAAAAGTGGTTATGATATTATTTAAAGTATCAAAACAGCAGAATGTAAATCCTGTCAGTGAAACCTGAATAGAAAGCTTTTTGTAATTTTTTGAAGTAATGTTAGTATTGTGTAATGACATAGTTGATTTACAATTCGTTACCTGTTTTAAATCAAGAAAGAATTTTAGGCGTCACAAACTTACAAATTAAAAAGGAACAATAATAATTGCAATTTCAAAAAACAATTCTGAAGTAAAGTTAGGAAGACGTTACATTACCAATAATTTTTATGAACCATATAAGGAATGTGAGTCAATTTAAGTTGTTTGTTTTTAAATGAACTTATATTACTTATATGGTTTGATTTTATTTTTGCTATTTACATTCTAATTGTTCTTCTCATTAAAAAAAGCGAACTTTGTATTTCAAATTTTCCTTATGAATTCAGCACTTTTTTACGGTATTTTACAAAAAAGATTTCCTTTTCCACCGACTTACAAACAGGATATCTTTTTTCAAAAAATCGCCATTTTTTTAACCGAACCACAAAATGACACTATTTTCGTTTTAAAGGGATATGCGGGAACAGGAAAAACTACCGTTATTTCGACCATTGTAAATAATTTAAGCGAAATCAATAAAAAGTATGTATTGCTGGCGCCAACAGGACGTGCGGCTAAGGTAATTGCCAATTATTCGAACAATCCCGCTTTTACTATTCATAAAAAAATATATTTTCCCAAAAAATCTTCTGGTGGCGGAATAGCTTTTACAAAACAAGCAAACAAACATAAAAACACCATTTTTATTGTCGATGAGGCTTCGATGATTTCAGACAGTACTTTAGACAGCGGTTCCCTTTTAGATGATTTGATTAATTATGTGTATTCTGGGCAAAACTGCAAAATGATTCTTTTGGGAGATACGGCTCAGCTTCCGCCTGTCAACTTAGATGTTAGTCCGGCTTTAGATATTGAAACTTTGGGTTTTCATTACAGCAAAGAAATTGAGCATATCGAACTCGACGAAGTTATGCGTCAGGAAGAAAGTTCAGGGATTTTATACAATGCTACTGAACTGCGTGAATTGCTGAAAGAGAGTTTTTTGACCGAATTCAGATTCAATGTCAAGAAGTTTAAGGATATTGTTCGTTTAACAGACGGTTATGATATTCAGGATGCAATCAATATGGCCTACAGTAATTACAGTATCGAAGATACGGCTTTTATCGTACGTTCAAACAAAAGAGCGAATCAGTACAACGAACAGATTAGAAGCCGAATTTTGTTTAAGGAAAGTGAACTTTCGGTAGGTGATTTTTTGATGGTAGTAAAGAATAATTATTTCTGGCTGAAAGAAACCGATGAGGCCGGATTTATTGCCAACGGAGATATTATTGAAGTCCTAGAGCTTTTCGGAATTAAAGAATTATACGGATTTACATTTGCCAAAGTAAAAATTAGAATGGTCGATTATCCTGATCAAAAACCTTTTGAAACGGTTTTGATTTTGGATACGCTGAAGAGTGAATCGCCTTCTTTGACATATGAAGAATCAAATCGTTTGTACGAAGAAGTGATGAAGGATTATGAAGACGAACCAACGAAATATAAAAGATTTCAAAAGGTAAAAGATAATGAATATTTCAACGGACTTCAGGTTAAATTTTCCTATGCCATAACGTGCCATAAATCGCAGGGAGGCCAGTGGAATACAGTTTTTATCGAACAACCGTATTTGCCAGACGGAATAGATCGAGACTACATCAGATGGCTTTATACCGCAATGACACGAGCCAAAAATAAGTTATATTTGATAGGCTTTAAAGACGATAGTTTCGAAGAGTAAACTTTAGTTACAGATTATAAGGATTTTCACAGATTTATTCATTTTTAAATTGATTAATCAGTTTAAGTCGCAAAATCTCCAAGAGAAATTTAAACGCAGCTAAAAAATCTTTTAATCCTTTTTAATCTGTGGCAAGAAAAACTTTTATAAAATGACAACACTAAACGACTTACATTCGATTTCTTCAACGTTTTCGAATACCGATAAAATGCCGGTTTTGTTTTTAGGACATGGAAGCCCGATGAATGCCATAGAAGAAAATCAGTTTGTGGCTGGCTTTCGTGATTTGGCGAAAACGCTACCGCAGCCAAATGCCATTTTGTGTATTTCGGCGCATTGGTTTACAAACGGAACAAAAGTGACATCAATGCAAATGCCGAGAACAATTCATGATTTTGGAGGTTTTCCGCAAGCGCTTTTTGATGTACAATATCCTGCAAAAGGAAGTCCGGAATTGGCTGTTGAAACGAAAAAGATTTTAGATCCTGTTGCGGTCGAACTAGACGAGCATTGGGGACTGGATCACGGAGCTTGGAGCGTAATCAAACATTTGTATCTAAATGCTGATGTTCCTGTAATTCAGCTCAGTATAGATTATACAAAATCGGGCCAATATCATTTTGAACTCGCTCAGAAACTGCAAGCACTTCGTTACAAAGGAGTTTTGATTATCGGAAGCGGAAATATTGTGCACAATTTGAGATTGGTCGATTTCAGAAATTTTGATAAAGACAATTACGGTTACGACTGGGCAATAGAGGCGCGACAAACGGTAAATGATTATTTGTTGAATGGTGATTTTCAGCCGTTGATTAATTTTGAAAAATTAAGTAAAGCGGTTCAATTGGCAGTGCCAACGCCAGAACATTATCTTCCGTTGTTGTATACTTTGGGCTTAAAAGATAAAACAGACGATTTAACTTTGTTTAATGATAAATTGCTCGCGGGTTCGTTGAGTATGACTTCGGTAAAAATTATGTAATTGTAAATCGTAAAATCAATAAAATCAAAGTATTGACAAGAATGTCGTAAAAATGCCGTAAATAAACCGTTATAAAATCGAACATTTCAAAAGTAGTTTTGCGCAAACAATAAATCAAAATTGATTATGAACGAAATTGGAAAAAAAATTAAAGAAGTAAGAAAGAAAAAAGGCATGTCTCAAGAAGAATTGGCTGAATTCTCTAAAGTGAATTTAAGAACAATTCAAAGAATTGAAAACGACGAAAGCGAACCACGCGGAAAAACTCTAAACCTCATTTGCGAAGTATTGGATCTAAATGCGGAGGATATTTTAGATTATGGAAAACAAGAAGATCAAAATTACTTAGTAATATTTCACCTTTCGGTGCTGGCGTTTTTAGTCATTCCGATTGGAAACATTGTTTTGCCTTTGATATTATGGTTGACAAAAAAAGATAAAATAATCGGCTTAAAAGAAACGGGAGCGAACCTTCTTAATTTTCAAATAATTTGGACATTCTTTGCTTTCATTTCGATAATAATTTATTCTTTATCTAAAATAATGCACTTCGATGAAAATCATATTTCGGTGTATGTTTTTATCGCGTTGTATATTCTGAATATAATTTTAGCGGTGGTCTCTGCAATAAAAACAAAGTACGACAAAACACAGCAATTCTATCCAAAACTCATAAAATTGATATCTTAAAAAATATATTTTAGAAAGCTCTTTCTGAATAGTATATTTGTTAGGATTTAAAATTGAACTATAAAATGAAAATAATAGCGGTTATTCCGGCACGATACGCATCAACAAGATTTCCTGCAAAATTGATGCAGGATCTGGGAGGCAAAACAATAATTTTAAGAACCTACGAAGCAGCGGTCTCGACAAAACTCTTCGATGATGTGTTTGTAGTAACCGATTCTGATTTGATTTTTGATGAAATCGTTTCAAATGGCGGAAAAGCAATTATGAGCATCAAAGAACATGAATCGGGCAGCGACCGAATTGCCGAAGCTGTTGCTGATCTGGATGTTGATATCGTGGTAAATGTGCAAGGAGACGAACCTTTTACAGAAGCTGGACCGCTAGAACAGGTTTTGTCGGTATTTAAAAATGACCCCGAAAAGAAAATTGATTTGGCTTCGCTCATGCGTGAAATCACAAATGAAGATGAAATCAATAATCCGAATAATGTGAAAGTTGTCGTAAATCAGTCGCAATTTGCGTTGTATTTTTCGCGTTCTGTAATTCCGTATCCAAGAGAGAAAAATGTCGGAGTGAGATATTTTCAGCACATCGGTATTTATGCCTTTAGAAAAGAAGCTTTGTTGGATTTTTACAGCCTTCCGATGAAAACTTTGGAAGCTTCTGAAAAGTTAGAGCAATTACGATATCTAGAGTTTGGAAAACGCATCAAAATGGTAGAAACAAACCATGTCGGAATTGGAATCGATACCGTTGAAGATTTAGAGCGAGCTAGAGCGATGTTGAAAGATCTTTAATTAATAATTGTTAATTGTGTAATCAATATTCACAATCTTGTCATTCCAACGAAGTAGAAATCTTCGTAAGTAGCTCGACAAAGATTGCGTAAAGAACTTTGTCAAAGTTTAAAACTTTGACAAAGTTGAAAGGTTAAATAACAAAAAAAGCTCCAAAAATCTTGGAGCTTTTTTACTATCTAAAACATGCTAAAATCTTAATATAAACTAGGGAACTTAGAAGGATTAACCTCATTCATCATACTGTGGACTTTCTCAAAAATATCTTCTGCAGAAGGTTTAGAGAAATAATCGCCGTCTGTTCCGTATGCGGGTCTGTGCGCTTTTGCAGTTAGCGTTTGCGGTTTGCTGTCTAAATATTTATAAGCGTCCTGTTCTTCTAAAATCTGCTGTAAAATGAAAGCAGAAGCACCGCCTGGCACATCTTCATCAATAACCAAAAGACGATTGGTCTTTGCAATACTTTTGACAATATCTTTGTTTACATCAAATGGCAGCAAAGACTGAATGTCGATAACTTCGCAATCAATTCCTAACTCAGAAAGCTCGTTTGCCGCTTGTTGCACTAGTCTTAATGTCGATCCGTAAGAAACCAAAGTAATATTGGTACCTTCTCTTAAAGTTTCGACAACTCCAATCGGCGTTTTGAATTCACCAAAATTAAGAGGTGTTTTTTCTTTTAAGCGATAACCGTTCAGACATTCGATAACCAAAGCAGGTTCGTCGCATTCTAAAAGAGTGTTGTAGAATCCTGCGGCCTGAGTCATGTCTCTCGGAACTAAAACGTGGATGCCGCGAATTGCATTGATGATCATACCCATCGGAGAACCAGAATGCCAGATGCCTTCTAAACGGTGGCCACGAGTTCTGATGATCAACGGAGCCTTTTGTTTTCCAACAGTTCTATATTGTAAAGTAGCTAAATCATCACTCATGATCTGAATAGCGTACAACAAATAATCGAGATACTGAATTTCGGCAATCGGTCTAAGGCCTCTCAATGCCATTCCGATTCCTTGACCAATAATGGTAGCTTCACGAATTCCGACATCGGCAACACGAAGTTCTCCATATTTTTCCTGCATTCCTTCAAGCCCTTGGTTAACATCGCCAATGTTTCCAACATCTTCACCAAAAATCAGGGTTTCTGGATATTTGCTGAATAAAGCGTCAAAGTTGTCGCGAAGAATCATGCGTCCGTCTAAATCCGGTTTTGCGTTCTCTGCATATTTAGGTAGTACTTTTTGTACGGAAAATACATTTTGAGCCGACTCAGAATGCTGATTACTACTGAACTTCTCTTGAGTTTCGTTCAGAAATCTTGTAATCCAATTCGATAAAAGCGTTCTGCTGTTCGGAACTTCTATAAAACGAAGTATTTTTCGAGCATATACTAAAATTTCCTTTTTTAAAGGAGCTTTAATAGCGCTCAGTTCCGAAATTAATTTTTTAATTCTTTCTTTATGGTTAATGCTCGCTTCGGCAATCTGCTCCAGCAATGCTAAAAGATTTTTTTGTTCTTCAATAATCGGATTGATAAATTCGTTCCAAGCTTCTTTTTTGGCTTCAAGAACTTCTTTTTTCAACTGAAAATCAAGTTCTGCCAATTCTTCAGGAGATGCGATATTGATGGCAATCATCCACAATCTCATTTGTCTGATACAGTCAAATTCTCTTTCCCACGCAAGTCTTTCAGCACTTTTGTAACGTTCGTGAGATCCAGATGTAGAATGTCCTTGAGGTTGTGTTAATTCGTTAACATGAATTAAGACCGGTACGTGTTCTTCGCGCGCGATAGCACCAGCTCTTTCGTAGGTTGAAACCAATTCTGCGTAATCCCAACCTTTTACACGCAAAATATCATAACCTTTAGAGTCTTCATCGCGCTGATATCCTTTTAGGATCTCAGAAATATTTTCTTTGGTTGTCTGATGTTTTGCATGAACAGAAATTCCGTACTCATCATCCCAAACACTCATAACCATTGGAACTTGCAAAACTCCCGCTGCATTTATAGTTTCAAAAAACAAACCTTCAGAGGTGCTTGCATTTCCTATAGTTCCCCAAGCCACTTCATCTCCGTTAACAGAAAATTTATCCTTAATAGTGATTCCGTCAACATTTCTATAAATCTTAGAAGCCTGTGCCAATCCCAATAATCTTGGCATCTGACCAGCAGTAGGCGATATGTCTGAGCTTGAGTTCTTTTGTTTTGTTAAATCCTTCCAAGAGCCGTCTTCATTTAAGCTGTGTGTTACAAAATGTCCACCCATCTGTCTGCCCGCAGACATGGGGTCAAATTCTAAATCGGTATGACCATAAAGACCTGCAAAAAATTGTTTGGCGGTAAGTTCTCCTATTGCCATCATAAATGTCTGATCGCGATAGTATCCCGAACGGAAATCCCCATCTTTAAAAGCTTTGGCCATTGCCAGCTGCGGTACTTCTTTTCCGTCGCCAAAAATTCCGAATTTAGCCTTTCCTGTCAATACTTCTTTACGACCTAAAAGACTACATTCACGGCTTATTACAGCTATTCTATAGTCATTCAGAACCTCCGTTCTGAAATCTTCAAAGGTTAATGTAGTATTGCTTTTTTCTGTTATCATAATAATGTAGGGGTCATGTTGAGACTGCGAAATTACTTAAAAACAATCAATAATCATAATTCTTTAAACTAAATATAATTTAATTATTTCTATTTAAAACGAAAAAACTACGTATTTTATTTATGTAGTATTTAATTTTTTTCTTGTTTTTATGATAATTATTTAATGTTTTGATTGATTTTTATTCAATTAAAACCATTTTCGGGTAAAAAGTGTAACTAATGTTTTAGGAGCAAAAGTGATTACAAATCTTATTTTTTCGTTGTATTTGTTTTGTGAAATTTCCCAGCCATTGTTAGAATAAACGGGAAAATATAGCTCAAAATAGTCTGGAACGAGATTTAAGCGAATGCCGCTATCATAAGCAAAATCAGCTTTTAAGTGCTTGCTTTTTAGAAATCCGACGTCGCCATAAACTTCTATCCAATTCCACAATGCATAACTCGCATTCAGTGTTGTCATCCATTGATTGGCATATCTGGGAGCAATTTCCGATTTAAAACCTCCTTCGGCAATTACATACTGCTGGCTGAAAAGACCACTACTTTCTGATCTTCCTAACAGATTATAATCAAATAAATAATCGGTCGGACGATCTAAACCAAAACTGAAATAATCTGAATTGGTTTTATTAGACAAAAAAGTTCCGGCATAAAAGCGCAGGTTTAATTTTCTGTTATTCTCAAACAATCTTCGATATTCTATTTCTCCGGATACTTTGCTAAATTGACTCGAAAACTGTACATCTGTCATCAGATTAAAATGGTCTACCAATTCTGTTTTGGTATTCATGTACCGGACATTGAAAACCGAATAATTTGGTTTTGAATTGTCTGTGATATAGGCGCTTTCTTCGCGATTTACGATTACTTGTCGAAGCAAAAACAGCTGTTTCCTGTTGTCTCTAAAGTTTTCTTCGCGAATGCGAAACTGAACCATCGGATTGAGTCGCAGATACGTGGCGTCTGGCGCATAATGGTAGTAATTCTGACTTATTGAATAACGTACATTATACAAAGTGCTATTTCTGTAATACTGGCTCCAAGAAAATGCAGAAGAACCCGATAATGTTGCCGCTTTAAGCGAATACGCCGGATTAATATCAAAATTAAAAGGTTTATCTAATATGGTTTTATTGTGAAGCCTGATACCGGGAGTAAATCCGTCGTAATAATTATAAGTAAGCGTCGGGATGTACAAAATCTGATTGTAAAAAGGATCTTCTAAATCTTTGGCAAAATTAAATTTTATCGGACGATTGGTAACTACGAGGCTTTTCAGTGATTTCCAATTATTTCTCTGGTTGAACTCAGGAACTTCATTATCGTAATTCAGTACGATTTTGTCGGCATTTTTTCGGTCAAAATGATAAACAGTATCAGATTTTTTAGGTTCAATCCATTCTTTAAAAACAACTTCATTTTTCTTAAGTCCGTAAACAGGAATAGGAGCATAGATTCCGGTTTTGTTTTTAATAGAAAATGAAACAGTTTCTTTAGTTTTAGAAACACCTGAAAATTTATAGTCGATTATATCTCGTGAGTCAATAATGGTTTTAAAAAACCAATCAATGTTCTTTGGGCTGTTTTTGGTTAGTATCTCCTCAAAATCAGATCGGTTTGTTTGCTCATATGTATTGAGAAGAAAAAACTGCTGAACACTTTTAGGCACAATATCATGATTGAGGTAATCATCTAAATAACTTAAGCTTAAGCCAGCGCGATATTTGCTTGCAATTTGTTCGTTAAATTTTATCAAGGTATTTTTCGGGTCTCCCAACGGCTGATCAAGATTTTTTCGCGCCATGAGCATATAATAATAGCTGTATTGTTCGTTGAAGGTCAGTCCTGTAATATTGTAACTTTTGAAAAGTTTCATATTCGAAAGCCTTCCGAGCATTTTTTGGTCTGGATGATGTTCTTCAATATATTGCATCATGGCATAAATCTGGATTCCGTCATAAATCCAATTGTCTTTGCGTGGATCCAGTTTTAGGCTGTTTTTGAGATAAGTGCTCAAATACGTTTTTAGGAATGTGATTTCGAAAATAAAATCGTCTGAAAACGGACTTATAAACGAAGGCAGCTGATTTAAGCCGTAAAACGGATTTCGGTCATAATCTACCTGCGAAACCGTAATTTTTTCATGCGGATATTTCCCGATAAAATTTTCAGCAAAAGAAGCCACGCGGCTGATGATTATTGCTTTTTGAAACTCATCAGTTTTCTTGTTTTTCAGGTCTGTCAGGATTTCTATCAATCCGTTGTTGTAACTTTTAAAGTGAGGCTGTTTTTCAATAAAAAAACTGAAATCGGTTCGGCTTTTTCCTGTAAAGGAATAAACGGTATAATCTGCATTGGTGAGATTCTTAGAAACCGAATTCAGGTCGGTAGTGATAGCATATTGATTCGGGATTTTGATTTCAATATCATAGTCGCTGCTGGCATTGGCAATATCATCTAGATTGAAATTGTTGTTTTTTACAAAAGCATGATTTTCGTAACGCGCCGGACTCAGAAACCAGTTTTTCAGTTTCATGCCATTTGAATCAAAACCGAAATGCGTAAATTTCTCGTTCGGAATTTTTGCGATATAAGTAAGGTGCAGATCGACTTTTTCGTTTGGAAGCAGTTTCTGATTTAAACGCACCACGATAAAATCCGGATTTTTTTCGGTTCTTTCCCATTCAAAGGCAGTTTGGCTTGCATCAGTCAAACTTAAAATGGTTGTATTTCCTCTATCTGTAGCTTTCGCTAAATGAAAACCTCGATAAAACTCATCAGAAAAACGTTTGGCTAGGGGTGTATTCTTATCAGAGAAAGCATTGTTCCAATCATTGAGAACAATACTGCTTAAGGTGTCATTTGAATTGTTGTAAAAGGTTATGTCTTGTCTTATATTGAGTGTTTTAAGTTCGAGATTTACCGACACTTCCATCTTTGACTGATGTTGTGCGCAAAGTTTTACTGAAAACAATAAAACTAGAATTGTGAGTTTGACTTTATAAAATGCTTTCAAGAATGGCTTCGACTTTCGGATTTTTGTAAAAATAGCATAAAAAAAGCTGTTTAAAAAAACAGCTTTCGATTTTTACAATATTTGATGAAATTTGTAACTATACAATTGATACAAGTACATTTGATTTAAGGTACTTCTACAGTAAAATTTACAATTTCTAATATGTCTTATGTGATTCAACAAAAATTAGAAATTCGGACTCAAATCGTATTTCTTGTAGAATTTATCTAAAACATCTACAACTTCATCCTCTGTATCTACAATCTTGAATAAATTCAAATCTTCTGGACTTACGGTATGCATTTTTTCAACCAAAACCGTTTTGACCCATTCAATCAAACCAGACCAGAATTCAACCCCAACCAGAATTATTGGGAATTTTCCAATCTTCTTGGTCTGAATTAAGGTGATTGCTTCAAACATTTCATCTAAAGTTCCAAAACCACCCGGCATTACCACAAAACCTTGAGAATATTTTACGAACATTACTTTTCTCACAAAGAAATAGTCGAAATTCAGGTTTTTATCGTGATCGATGTACGGATTAAAATGCTGTTCAAATGGCAACTCGATATTTAAACCAACCGAAGTTCCGCCGCCTAGATGCGCACCCTTGTTTCCGGCTTCCATAATTCCGGGACCGCCGCCTGTAATTACGCCATAACCTGCTTTGCTGATTTTATAAGCAATTTTTTCGGCCAATTCATAATATTTATCTTCTGGTTTAGTTCTTGCCGATCCAAATATAGAGACGCACGGACCAATTCTTCCCATGGCTTCGTAACCGTTTACAAACTCAGACATAATTTTAAAAATCGCCCAGCTGTCATTGGTTCTAATTTCATTCCACGTTTTTTGTTTCAAACGGTCCTGAATTACTTTATCTTCATCATTATCAAAATCTTCTAATCTCATTTTAGGTATTTTAATTTATTATGTTATTCTGTTTTATTCCTTCATGTCATCTAGTGTAGTCGAAGGAAGGAGCTTATTCCTGCTGTTCCTTCCAATCTTTTGTGCCGAACCCCGGCACAAAAGGATTTTCCCTCCCATCAGGGCTAGGGCAGTTGGTTTTAAATAAACAATTGGTTTAATCGAAACAATTTTCCTTTAAAAGCCTGAATTTTTCAAAAAAAGCGGATACTAAATTAACACTTTTTTCCAGAATTGTTACGGAAAACGAGAATTATAATCTAAATCTAATGTTGAGATAATGATTGATTTTTGGTTTTTATTTCATTATCAATGGATTATGAATTGTCTATGATTTAAAATGTACCGTTCCTACGGAACTCAATTACAAAGATCCTCAAAATCTTCAACGGATTAAAATCCGTTGCTACATTATGAATCGTTCCTTCGGAACTTAATTGAAAGTTTATTAAAAATTGTCAACGAATTAACTCACGGTAGGTATCGGGATTACACCAAGATGTTTAATTCCTAAGGAATTATCATTAAAAAAGCAATTTTGCTAAAAAGAGCCATCGGCTCGATTTATATTGTAGCGACGGATTTCAATCCGTTGGTAATAAATGCGAACCTAAAAGAGATCCATAGGATCGGCCTATGTTGTTGGGATGGAGTTTATCCATCCCAATATGATTCTTTTACTCCAATTCCTTCTTCAAAAACTTAGCCGTATAGCTTTTTTTATTCTCAGCGACTTGTTCAGGAGTTCCTTTAGCAACTAGCTGTCCGCCGCCTTTTCCGCCTTCCGGACCAATATCGATAATATAATCGGCAAGTTTGATAACATCCATGTTATGTTCGATTACCAAAATCGTATTTCCTTTGTCAACCAGTTTATTGATGACTTCCATTAGGACACGAATATCTTCAAAATGTAATCCTGTAGTTGGCTCATCGAGAATATAAAATGTGTTTCCTGTGTCTTTTTTAGACAATTCTCCTGCCAGTTTTATACGCTGTGCCTCACCACCAGAAAGTGTTGTACTTTGTTGACCAAGGGTAATATATCCTAATCCAACATCCTGAATGGTTTTGATTTTTCTGTGAATCTTAGGAATATTTTCAAAAAACGGAACTGCTTCGTCAACCGTCATATCCAAAACATCCGAAATAGATTTTCCTTTATAACGAATTTCCAGAGTTTCTCTATTAAAACGTTTTCCCTGACAGGTTTCGCATTCTACATAAACATCTGGTAAAAAGTTCATTTCGATTGTTCTTACTCCAGAACCTTCGCAGGTTTCGCATCGTCCGCCTTTTACGTTAAAACTGAAACGCCCCGCTTTGTAACCGCGAATCATGCTTTCGGAAGTCATCGTAAAAAGATTTCTGATTTCTGTAAAAACTTCGGTATAAGTGGCTGGATTCGAACGTGGCGTACGGCCAATCGGACTTTGATCGATATCAATAACTTTGTCTATATGTTCTAGACCTTCAATCTTTTTATAAGGTTGCGGTTTTTTTACACCGTTAAAATAATAAGCATTAAGAATAGGGTAGAGCGTTTCGTTTATTAAAGTCGATTTGCCGCTTCCAGAAACTCCTGTAACGCAGATCAGTTGGCCTAGTGGAATCTCAATAGACACATTTTTCAAGTTGTTTCCCGTTGCTCCAGTAAGTTTTAAGAATTTTCCATTTCCTTTTCGACGCTTTTTCGGAATATCAAATTTCATTTTGCCGTTCAGATATTGAGCGGTAATGGTGTTTGAAGCCAAAGTTTCTTTAGGAGTTCCAGTGCTGATTATTTGCCCACCGTATTTTCCGGCTTTCGGACCAATATCAATTACGTAATCAGCGGTTTCAATCATGTCTTTATCGTGTTCTACTACAATAACTGAGTTTCCAATATCACGTAACTGTTCTAAAGACTGAATCAGTTTTTCGTTGTCTCTTTGGTGTAAACCAATACTCGGCTCATCCAAAATGTATAAAACTCCAACTAACTGAGATCCAATTTGTGTTGCTAATCTGATACGTTGTGCCTCTCCACCAGAAAGTGATTTTGAACTTCGGCTTAAAGCCAAATAATTCAAACCAACATTCATTAAGAAATTCAAACGGTCTTTGATTTCTTTGACAACTTCAGAAGCAATCAGAAGCTGTTTGTCGGTCAAATGATTTTCTAAATCCAAAAACCAGGCTGTCAAATCTGAAATATCCATATCACACAATTCGGTGATATTTTTTTCATTCACTCTAAAAAATAAAGCTTCTTTTTTAAGACGAGAACCTTCGCAAACCGGGCATGGAATTTCGTCCATAAAATCTTTTGCCCAACGCTTTATACTTGTTGTGGCACTTTCGTCATATTGATTTTTGATGAAATTAGAAATTCCTTCAAAATCAATTTTATATTCTCTGGTTACGCCAAGATCTTTAGAATTGATGGCAAATTTATCTTTTCCGCCATACAAAATCATCGTCATGGCTTCTTCCGGAATCTTTTCGATTGGATCAGTAATTTTAAATCCGAATTTTTCTCCAATGGTTTCTAATTGTTTGAAAATCCAAGACGATTTGTATTCTCCAAGCGGAGCAAAACCACCGCTTTTAATAGACAATTTCGGATTTGGGATAATTTTCTTAACATTGATTTCATGTACAGTTCCCAATCCGTTGCAATGCGGACAAGCTCCCTTTGGAGAGTTGAAAGAAAACAAATTCGGTTCCGGATTTTGATACGAAATCCCGGTTGAAGGACACATTAAATTTCTACTGAAATAGCGTACTTCATTAGAATCTTGATCTAAAATCATCAAAACATCTTCACCATGATGCATTGCTGTATTGATGCTTTCAGAAAGCCTTTTTTGAGTGTCAGGATTATCTTCGATCACCATTCTGTCAACCACAATTTCAATATCGTGCGTTTTGTAGCGATCCAGTTTCATGCCTGAGACCAAATCCTGAACTTCACCATTTACGCGGACTTTTAAAAAGCCTTGTTTGGTGATTTGCTGAAATAATTCGGCATAATGTCCTTTTCTAGCCTTAATGACTGGAGCCAAAATGTTGATTCGTTTTCCGTTATAATCCTGAATAATCAAATCTTTGATTTGTTCATCAGAATATGAAACCATTTTTTCGCCTGTGTTGTAACTGTAGGCATCGGCGCCACGAGCATATAAAAGCCTGAGGAAATCGTAAATTTCTGTAATGGTTCCCACAGTAGAACGCGGACTTTTGCTGGTTGTTTTTTGTTCAATAGCAATAACTGGTGAAAGTCCGTCAATTTTATCGACATCAGGACGTTCCAGTCCGCCAAGGAATTGCCTTGCATAGGCAGAGAAAGTTTCAACATAACGACGCTGACCTTCAGCATAAATAGTATCAAATGCCAAAGATGATTTTCCAGAGCCTGATAAACCGGTAATGACAACCAGTTTTTCACGCGGAATAGAAATGTCTATATTTTTAAGATTATGAACTCTTGCACCAAGAACTTCAATAGTATTGTCTTTTTCTAACATAATTTTGAGCAAAACGCAAAGTTACCACTTTGATTTGTTCTTTTAGTACTCAATAGCAAAACTTTATGTTACAAATAGTAACAAAAAACGCTAGTTTGAGCTAGCGTTTTCTCTTTCGGGTTGCCATATATTCTTCGATGGCTTCTTTGGTTGTGTACCAGTTTCGGCCTTCTTTATAAGCATCTATTTTTCCTGTTCTGGCAAGTAAACTAACATATTCCTGTCCGTAAGGAGTTTCAGGTTCACTCACAATGTCTGATATTGGCTGATAATCATAAGTACTTCCCGGCATTGCGTTCAGATAAATATTTAAGGTTCTTTCTAATGCCTGACACATCAAGAGTGTTAGCTTTTGATAATTACCATTGTTGGCTTGATTTAGTGCCTCGTAATATTTTTTTCTATCATTCTTAAGAATGATTGCAGGAGGAAAACCACGACGCATCAAGAGCAGATTCATACTCAAACGAACAGTTCGGCCGTTGCCATCAAAAAAAGGATGAATCCATACTAGTTTATGATGGTAAATAGTAGCAAGCTCAATATCATTTAGACCCAATGGATTTGTATTGATAAAGTCGATTAATTCATCAAGATAATCGGAGACTTTATTAGCATTTGGAGGTAAAAAATTAGCTCCTGAAATTCTAACACCGCCATTTCGAATACGTCCTGCAAAATCATCTTCAATAGAACGTAAGACTAAGCCATGAATAGAGAGTATATCAATACTTCTAAGTTTGTAATTTTCATCAACAATCGAATATAAATAATCAATTGCTTTATCATGATTATGTGTCTCAAAATGTTCACGAAGCGATTTTCCCTTAATGGTAATACCTTCTTGAATTACCATTTGGGTTTCACGTAAACTCATTGTATTTCCTTCAATACTATTTGAATTGTATGTCCATTCCAGAGATAAGCTTTCACGAATTTTATTCAAAGCAATATTAGGCAATGGTCTGCTGGTTTGCAGTTCCTGCCTTTTTTGGTACAATCTGTCAAAGGTTGATTGAAATTCTTCTCTGTATGTTAGGTCTATATTCCACATAATCCTACAAAAATACTTCTTAATATCGGATAATAAAAATTTTTAACTTATCCGATAGTAAGGCTATTCAATTGTCATAGAGCGAAGTTTTGTTCGGTAAGCTTCAAGAGCGATAGATTTGGAAATGAATCCGTAGTATTTTTCATTTCGGATCACAGGAAGAAAAGCCGATTTCGTAGTTTCAAATTTTTTCATGACGATTTCCATGCTATCGTAAGACGAAATTGTAGCAGCAGGAATTTTCATTACATCTTTGATCTGCGTGTATTTAACCCTATATGCATTAAAGATAATTTCACGGATATCATTAAAATGCACTACGCCCAACAAATCTTTTTCATTATCTACAACCGCAAAAACAACTTGATTGGAATGAGAAATCAAATCTACCAATTTGCTTAAATTTTCATCAGGATGAACAGTTAAGTAATCGCATTGAATAATGCTGTCAATATCCAGAGTAGATAAAATATTAGAATCTTTGTTGCTCGTAAAAGCGTGTCCTTTTTTGGCTAATCCTTTTACGTCAAGCGAATATTTTTCATAACGTTTAGAAATAGCAAAGCTAATGGATGAAACCATCATAAGCGGAATCATTAATCCGTAACCTCCTGTTATTTCTGCGATTAAGAATATTGCAGTTAATGGTGCGTGAAATAGACCGCTCAGAATTCCGGCCATTCCGACCATTGTAAAGTTGCTGATAGGTAGTTTAGACAGGCCAATAAGAGTTACCAATTTTGAAAAAAAGTACCCTAAGTAAGAACCTAGAAATAAAGAAGGAGCAAAGTTTCCGCCATTTCCACCGCTTCCAATAGTCAATCCAGAAGCAAATACTTTGACCATCATGGTTGCGCCAACAAACAAGAGCAAAACCCAATTATTGTTTCTAAAGTCGGCAAAAAGAGTATTGTCTAGAAGTTTTCCAGGATCAGTTTCAGATAAAGTTTTGATGCTTTCGTAACCTTCACCAAACAAAGTTGGAAATATAAAAATGAGCAACGCCAGCATCGAAGAACCGATTAAAGCTTTTTTGTAGGGACCAATCTGCTGTTTGGCAAAATAATGTTCAACTCTTTGAAAATTACGAGAATAATAAATTGCCACAAGTCCAGTGAGAACGCCTAAAATTACATAAAAAGGAATATTATGGTAATCAAAAGTTTCTTGTTTTTTGAAGCTTAAAAGAATGCTTTCATCCAGAACAATGGCAGAAACCAAAGCTCCGGTTGCTGCAGAAATCATAATTGGCGTAAAGGCCGAAATGCTTACATCTACTAATAAAACCTCAATTGCAAACAAAACTCCGGCGATGGGAGCATTAAAGGCAGCGGCAATTCCGGCAGCGACTCCGCAACCAATCATTAAAGTCCTGTCCTTATAAGACATTTTGTAATTTTGAGCAAAATTAGAACCAAAAGCTGCACCAGTTATTACAATCGGACTTTCTAAACCTGCAGAACCTCCCAAGCCAACCGTAAGAGAGCTTGTTACGATTTGTGCATACATTTGTTTTCGAGGTATGATACTGGCTTTTTTAGCAACAGCATAAAGTATTTGAGAAGTTCCTTTCTGAATTGTTCCGTTTAGGACTTTTTTTACCACAAAAACCGTCAACAGAATTCCGACAATCGGCAGAATACTGTTGATAAAACTCAATTTTAAAATTCCGTTGATATAGGTGGCAAACGAAAAGACGCTGTGTGCGAATGTTTTTAAAACAATAACGGCAAGCGAACAAGATATTCCGATTAAGACACTTGATAAAAAAATGAACTGCTTTGGAGTCATTAAAGATTGTGCCAAAGCAATTATGCTTTCTAGTCGTCGAAAATATTTTTTCAGCATTCTGTTTTAAAATTTTATGGATTTACAAAATTAGCTTATAACTGTAGTATAAAAAAATAAAAGTAGCACTATTAAAACCCAATTGCTGTATCATCGCCTCTAAAATCGGCTCCTCCTTCTAATTTATTGTCTGGTAAGACCAAAATGGCGTCGACCTTTCCGATTATCGGAGTGGTTTTTTCGTTTATGAGATATTTTTTTGCTTTCAGGTTGTTGATGGTTTTAGCTTCAAAGGCATTGGGTTCGAAAGTTATTAAATCGGGCAGCCACTGATGATGAAAACGCGGTGCATTTACAGCTTGCTGCATGCTTAGATTGTATTCGTAAACATTCAAAATAGTCTGCAAAACAGAAGTTATAATGGTAGAACCGCCGGGAGTTCCGACCACCATAAACAATTTTCCGTTTTTTTCTACAATTGTCGGAGTCATGGAGCTCAGCATTCGTTTTTGTGGCGCGATACTGTTGGCTTCATTTCCAACCAGTCCAAACATATTGGGAGAGCCTGGTTTTGCACTGAAATCATCCATTTCGTTGTTTAAAAAGAAACCTAACTCATCACAATAATATTTTGATCCGTAGCCATCGTTTAAAGTTGTCGTGGCCGCAATTGCATTTCCAAACTGATCAACTATTGAATAATGAGTAGTTTCAGTACTTTCATTATACGTTACTTTTCCCTCTTTTATTTCAGAAGAAAGACTTGCTTTTTCAGGATTAAAAGAAGACATTCTTTCCCGTAAATAATCGGTATCAAGTAGTTCTTTTAGCGGAATTTTGACAAAATCAGGGTCTCCTAAATAGTAACTTCTGTCGGCATAGGCTCTTCTTTCGGCTTCTACAATAAGTTGGATGGATTGTTCTGAATTATGTCCCATTTTAGCCAAATCGTAGGGCTCAAGCATTTTTAAAATCTGCGCCAAACAAATACCGCCACTGCTTGGCGGTGACATTGACGTTATTTTTAAATCTTTATAGGTAAATTCTAGAGGTTTTCTCCATTTGGCTTCGTACTTAGCCAAATCTTCCATGGTGATAATGCCGCCTTTTTGTTTAAGATAGTTTACCAATATTTTGGCCGTTTCGCCTTTATAAAACTCATTTCTGCCTTTTTTCTGGATTCTTTTAAGAGTTTTGGCTAAAGCAGGATATTTTATAGTGTCATTTTCTTTGAAATTTCCAGACAGCAGTGAGTTTTCGCCATTTATTTTTAGAATGCTTTCGTGGTAATCTTTTAGGCTTTTTTCTTGTTTTTTGGTTACTCTAACACCTCGTTCAGCCAATGCAATTACTGGTTTTAGTATTTCTTCCATTTTCATGCTGCCGTATTTTTTATGAACGGCAAAAACACCAGCAATAGTTCCCGGAACACCAATTGCCAGAGCTGTTTCGGTGCTTTTTCCCTTAATGACGTTGCCGTCTTTATCCAAAAACATATCTTTTGTGGCGGCTAAAGGCGCTTTTTCTCGATAATCAAGAGAACCGGTTTCACCATTCGCTTTTCGATACACCATAAAACCGCCGCCACCGATATTTCCGGCAAACGGAAAGGCGACAGCCAGCGCTAATTCGGTGCCGACCATTGCGTCAAACGCATTGCCGCCTCTTTTCATGATGTCTGCTCCAATTTTTGAAGCTTCTTCGCGAGCCGAAACAACCATAGCTTTTGTTGTAACGAGACCAGTAGAATTAGTCGTATTTTGTTGCGCATTGGTGCCTAAGTAAAACAGAAATGCTAAAAAAGTTATTTTTTTCATCGCTGGACAATTTTAAAACAATAAGGTTTTGAATACTAAAGAGAAATCAATTTGTTTTGCGCTTGTTTTCTGATTTCTTCAAAAAACAGCGTAAATTCCTGTTCAAACTCCGTATAATATTCTTTTAGTTCTGCAACTGCAAACTGCATTCTTGAAGTATTTTTAGACCTTCGGTCCATTTGGGTTAAAATCTGATGAATGCCTTCAACCGTCCTATAGCTCAAAAGCCAGTTTCTTTCAATCATATAAGGCATTAAGCCTTGCGTTTTTTCGGTTAAAATGTCATAATTCTGATGCAAAGAATTGTAAAATCTAGAAATGAAATCCTCTAGTTTTTCATCAGAGTAAATACTCCAGTTTTTGGCTAAAAAATGGTCGTAGACAATATCGACGATCACGCCAGAATAATGATGGTATTTTTCGTGTAAGCGTTTTGTGCTTTGTCTGAATATGTCGTGCGAATCGGTATAAGTGTCAATAAACCGGTGCAGCAAAATTCCTTTCTGTACATCTTCGGGAAAATGTTCAAATTGTTTTCCTCGAATTCCGTCGGCCATAAAGTTTCCGATTTTAATCAAATCGTTATCGCCAGAAAGGTATATATGGGCTAAGAAATTCATTTTTTTGTAAGTTTCTGAGATACTTAGAGACTAAGTTTCTAAGTTGTTTTAGTAAATGTATAAAAACTTTTTTAAATCATTTTGTTATAAAAAAAGCTTATCTTGGGTAGTTTCTTACAGATTAGTGTTGAAATCTTAGAAACTTAACACCTTAGTAACTCAGTAACTTTTTTATATTTGTAAAAAATAACCCTAACTCACAAAGATGACATTAATAAAATCGATCTCAGGTATCCGTGGAACTATCGGAGGAAAAGTAGGAGATAACCTAACTCCGGTTGATGCTGTGAAATTTGCATCGGCTTACGGAACATTCTTAAAAAACAATATTTCTAAAGATAAATTAACCGTAGTTATTGGTCGTGATGCCAGAATTTCGGGTCCGATGATTCACAATTTAGTCGTAAATACTTTAATTGGTTTAGGAATCAATGTGATTGACCTTGGCCTTTCTACGACGCCAACCGTCGAAGTGGCTGTTCCTTTGGAAAAAGCCGATGGAGGAATCATTCTGACAGCTTCTCATAATCCGAAACAATGGAATGCCTTAAAATTGCTGAATGCTAAAGGCGAATTTTTAAGCGGTGCAGAAGGAGCAAAAATCCTAGAAATTGCTGAAGCAGAAGCTTTCGATTTTTCTGATGTGGATAGCTTGGGCGAAATTATTTCGAATGATGCATACATGGATATTCATATAGACGAAGTTTTAAATTTGCCTTTGGTTGATATTGAGGCTGTAAAAGCTGCCAAATTTAAAGTGGTTGTTGATGGTGTAAATTCATCAGGAGGAATCATCATTCCGAAACTGCTTAAGCAAATGGGAGTGGAAGTAGTAGAATTATACTGTGAACCAAACGGGCATTTCCCTCATAATCCTGAACCTTTAAAAGAGCATTTGACTGATATTTCGGAACTGGTTGTAAAAGAAAAAGCAGATTTCGGAATCGTAGTTGATCCCGATGTTGACCGTCTTGCTTTTATCTCTGATGATGGAGAGATGTTTGGAGAAGAATATACTTTGGTTGCTGTTGCAGATTATGTTTTAAGCAAAACTCCAGGAAATACCGTTTCTAATATGTCTTCTTCGCGAGCTTTACGAGATGTGACCAATTCGCATGGCGGAAATTACGAAGCAAGTGCAGTAGGAGAGGTAAATGTAGTGGAGTTGATGAAGAAAAACAATGCTGTTATCGGTGGAGAAGGAAATGGTGGAATTATCTATCCTGAACTTCATTACGGTCGTGACAGTCTGGTTGGAGTTGCTTTGTTCTTGACACATTTGGCCAATAAAAAGATGACGGTGGCTGCATTGCGAGCTTCTTATCCGGAATATTATATGAGTAAAAACAAAATTGAATTGACACCACTGATTGATGTTGATGCCATTTTGACTCAGATGACAGAAAAGTATAAAAACGAAGATATTTCGACAATTGACGGTGTAAAAATTGATTTGGCTACAGAATGGGTTCACCTCAGAAAATCAAATACAGAACCAATTATCCGTATTTATACCGAAGCTCCTTCGCAAGAAGCTGCAGATAAATTGGCGCTTCGTATTATAGACGAGATTAAAGTAATCGCAGGCATCTAAGATTTTAGAATTTTAAATGATAAAAAAAGCCTCTTTTGAAATTTCAAAAGAGGCTTTTTAGGTTTTGGCATTTTAAAAATACTTTACTGAACTCGATGTTTCCATCTTTTATGTGTCCATAAGTAAAATTCGGGAGCTTCATAAATTTGTTTTTCAACATCTTTTAGATACTTAGCTGTTATTTCAAAATCTGGATAATCTTTCGGATTATCTGCAATCGGGACAAAAGTAGCTTCATAAAAACCTCTTTTTACTTTACGTACTTCTACAGAAATTACGCTTAAATCGTATTTTTTGGCCAGCATTTCAGCACCCGTATGAACAGGAACTTCGATTCCCATAAACTTCATTGTATGAAAAATTCGATCAACTTTTGGCGACTGATCACTTGCTAAACCGTAAAGACATAATTTTCCGTCGCGTTGGTTTTGTGCCATTGTTGGAATTGCTTTTCTGGTCTCAATCATTTCTGTATTGTACTTGGTTCTGATTTTTCTAATAAGTTCATCAAAATAACGATTGGCAAGTCTTTTATAAACAGCAACCCCCTGAAAACCTAGTTTCGGATTTATAGTCAATAGCCATTCATAACTCGCATAATGCGAAGCTACAAGAATAATGCTTTTGCCTTTTTTCGCATAATCCTGCACTAGTTCGATGTTGGTTACATGAAATCTTTTTTCCATTTCTTCTGGAGAAATGCTCATAGTTTTAATCATTTCCAGAAACATATCACACATATGTTTGTAGAATTTTTTTTCTATTTCTTTTCTTTCTGAATCGGTTAAATGGGGTAAGGTAAGAGCCAAATTTTCGCGCACTACTTTTTTACGGTAGCCGATAATCCTGTAAACCAAAAAATAAACAAAATCTGAAAACCAGTAAAATATTCGGAAAGGTAGAATAGAAATAAGCCACAAAAAAGGATAGGCTAGTATATAAACAAGAAACTGCATTTACATTTTTTTTACAAAGATAACAGAAAATAAATGTAAGCTTTAAATTTTAGTAATTCTCTAACCATTCTGTCAGAATGCTTATCTTTACCATTCACATTAAATATAATTTATGAATAGCATTTTAATTGGAATTATAATTGCCAACGTTCTTATTAGTTATAAAGGTTTTAATGACCTGTCTTTTTTCAGGAGATATGAATTTCATATAGGGAGCATACGTTCGGGTGAACAAATCAGAATGCTTTCTTCTGGATTTCTGCATGTAGATATGATGCATTTATTGTTTAATATGCTCACATTGTATTTTTTTGCACCAGTAGTTTTAGGGTATCTAGGAAATTTTTCATTTATCCTTATTTATTTTGGAAGCTTGATTTTTGGAAGTCTGCTTACCATGATTTTTCATAAAAATGATTACAGTTATCGTGCAGTTGGAGCATCGGGTGCAGTAACCGGAGTTTTATACGCCGCTATTTTGCTCCAGCCAGAACAAAACATTTATTTGTACTTCTTTATCGGCATACCGGGTTACATTTTTGCAATTTTATATCTACTGTATTCGATTTACGGAATGAAGGCAAAAAATGACAATATTGGACACACAGCGCACTTTGGCGGTGCCATAGGCGGTTATTTAATCACATTGATCAAACAGCCTTCGCTGATTGCAGACCATACTTTTATTGTTGTATTGCTTTTAGTACCTATTATTATTCTTTTTGGAATGGCAAAAACCGGAAAATTATAATGCTGGCATAACTTTTGAAAAGCCTTTAGTAGTAATTAAAATTTAACAAAAATGAAAAAACTAGTATTATTTTTAACAATCACGTTTATGACTATGTCTTATGGCCAGGAAATCAAACAAATTCCTTTGATCAATGTTAACGGTGAAGGAAAAGTAAAAGTAACACCAGATCAAGTCAGCATTTCAGCTACGGTTGAAACAAAAGGAAATAATGCTAAAGACGTCAAAAAACAAAACGACGAAAAAATGGACGCTGTTTTAAAATTCATCAAAAAAATGAATATACCGACAGCAGATTTTAGAACAAAACAAGTAGCATTAAATCCGCAGTACGATTATGAGAAAAAGAAAACGAGTTATAATGCAGTGCAGTCTGTAGAAATTCTAGTAAAAGATTTATCGAAGTACGACGAATTGATGGAAGGTTTAGTACAACAAGGAATCAACAGAATCGATAATGTTTCTTTCGAATCTTCTAAACTAGCGCAACATCAGTCAGAAGCTCGCAAATTGGCAATGAAAGATGCTAAAGTAAAAGCAGAAGAGTATGTGTCTGTTCTAGGACAAAAAGTGGGTAAGGCTTTTACAATTTCAGACAACTCGCAAGTGTATCATCCAAGACCGATGTATGCCGCCATGAAAACTGAAATGATGGACGCTGGAGCTTCGAACCAGACACTTGCCATCGGTGAAATCGAAATTGTTGCCAATGTAAGCGTAAGTTTTGTTTTAGACTAAAAACTCAAAATAACAACTATTTAAATCCAAATTCCGAATAAGGAATTTGGATTTTTTTTTGCTTCAAACTTTAATTACTCTGCAATTACATGCCTCTAAAAATACTTTCTTTTGCTTTTGTTTCAATTTGGCTTAATAAAAATCTTACACGTCTTGAAACAGATGTGTGTACTATAAGTTTTTGAAATTCAGATATTTGATTGTTATTGTGAATATCAGTTAACATTTTTTTATCAAAAAAAACAATTAAAATTTTCACATTAAAATTTTTAATATACTTTTGTTCTATCAAATTAGTAGAATTTAAAAATAATGCAACAGAAATTTCACCTCTTCCCATACACTTCAAATTTGTATACACAAGCAGCATTAGGCAATTTTTGTCTGATGTGCAGCTGTTGCTAAAATTCTTCACCTCTGATTTATCCCAGTTTTAATAAAATCTTGTGTCAAGGATAATGTTCCTTGCAACGACAATTCAAATAGTAATAATCAAAAAAATATAAAATGAAAAAACGAATGTGCTGCAGATAAAAGCATTTCTGCAAGAACAGAAATGTAGGAGCTTAATAAAATTGAACATCATTGTAAGGAAAGCAAAAACGATAAATGCGTTTGCGGTTCGCCTTATCCATAAACTAAAACAAGTAATGAAAAGAAAATTAAGTATATATATTGGGTTATGTATTTTGTTGATTTCTAATGCAGTAAAAGCACAGGAGACAAAACCATTAATTCAGAGCAAACTGGAAGGTACGGTTGTAGATGCCGTTACAAAAGAGCCTGTAATTGGAGCTTCGGTAAATATTAAAGGCACCACGCACGGTGTTGTAACCGATTTAGACGGAAAGTTTTTTTTCCAGACAGGACAAAAATTTCCGTACACCCTTGTAGTTAGCTATTTAGGATATAAAAAAGCAGAAGTTGTAGTAGATAAAAATGCTGTGGTTATCGATCTTACTCAGGAACAAAATGCTTTATCAGAAGTTGTTGTAACGGCACTTGGAATTTCGAAAGAGAAAAAATCGTTGGGTTACACTACTCAGGCGCTTAAAGGAAATCAGCTGGCAGAAACTAAGGAAACTAACTTCTTAAACAGCCTTAGCGGGAAATTAGCCGGTGTTCGAATTACAAATTCTCAAGGAGACATGGGGTCTTCTCGTATCATCATTCGTGGTGAAACCTCTATCGCTGGAAACAATCAGCCTTTATTTGTGGTTGACGGAGTTCCGGTAGATAACTCACAATTAGGAAGCGTTGGCGGGGCAACCCGTGATTTCAAAAATGCGATTGCCGATTTAAATCCGCAAGATATTGAGACATTAACGGTATTAAAAGGTCCGAATGCGGCAGCACTTTACGGATCTCGTGCGGCACACGGAGTTGTTTTGATTACGACAAAATCTGGAAAAGGACAGAAAGGACTTGGGATAACAATAAATTCAGGTTTAACAATTTCTGAAGTAAACATTTTACCATCTTTCCAAAATTCGTTCGGACAAGGATCAAACGGAAGATTCAGTTATGTCGATGGTAAAGGAGGCGGTATCAATGATGGGGTTGATGAAAGCTGGGGACCAAAACTAGACGGCCGTCTAATTCCGCAATTTTACTCAAATGGTGTTGCGGTTCCTTTTGTGGCGCATCCAAATAATGTAAAAGACTACTTTAATACTGGTGTTACTTATGACAACAGTATTTCTATTGCCAAAGCAAACGAAAAATCAGATTTTCGTTTAGGAGTAAACAACCAAAAACAACTGGGAATTGTGCCTAATAGTGAAGTAAACAAAACAAATTTTTCGCTTAACACTAACTATCAGGTTTCTGAAAACATAAAAGTAGGGGTAAACGCAAACTATATCGTGACTGATGCTCCTGCTTTGCCAGGCGGACCTTCGGGAGGTCGTGCTGCGGGCGTAATGTTGCAGTTTCTTTGGTTCGGACGTCAGGTAGACATCAATGAACTTAAAAACAATAGAAATGTAAACTGGAACAACAGTTATTACAGCAATCCGTACTGGACAGCTTATTACAATACTACAAGTCAGCAACGTAATCGTTTAATCGGAGACATTCATTTGGATGCAAAACTTGCCGAAGGACTTAATTTTAAATTCCGCACAGGGGTTGATTATTACAATGATAGAAGAAAATACACCATTAAATACGGTACAAACGGAACACCATTTGGATCGTATGCTGAAGATGCTTATACTGTAAATGAGAGAAATACAGAAGGGATTTTTCAGTATACTAAAAAACTTAGCGATGATTTTAGTTTAGATGCTCTTGCAGGATTCAACGTTAGAAGCCGAAATGATGCAAACAATTATCAGAAAGCACCTCGTTTGGCTGTGCCAGATTTATACACACTGACCAATTCGAGAGATCCTTTGACTTCATCAAATTCGCTTTCAAGACTAAAAGTGTATAGTGCTTATGCTTCAGCGCAGTTTGGATTTAGAAATTATGCTTTCTTAAACGTGACAGCACGTAATGATTGGTCATCTACATTGCCAAGCAGCAACCGTTCTTATTTTTATCCTTCTGTGAATGGTAGTGTAGTGTTGACAGATGCGTTGAATATCAAAAGCAGCACTTTGGATTTCCTAAAAATACGTGGAGGATGGTCTGAAGTCGGGAATGATGCCGATCCTTACCAATTGTCTACAGTTTACAATTTCCAGACTGCATTTGACGGAAATCCGATTCAGACTTCTTCTAAGAAGAAATTAAATGAGAATCTAAAACCAGAAACAACACGTTCTACTGAGTTTGGTATTGAATCTTCTTTCTGGAAAAACAGACTTCATTTTGATGTAGCATATTATAACACCAATAGTTTTGATCAGATTTTAGAAATTAAAACAAGTACTTCTAGCGGTTATGATTCTCAATTGATCAATGCAGGAAAAATAAATAATAGAGGTTTTGAAGTCCAATTGGATGGAACTCCAGTACAGACCGAAAACTTCAAATGGAATATTGGTGTGAACTACTCTAAGAATATCAGTAAAGTAGAAGTTCTGGATTATGACGGATTGATTAAGAATTATACAATCGGTTCTTCTGGAGGTGTAGAGGTATTGGCATCTGTAGGACAGGCCTATGGAGCACTTTATGGGACAGCTTATGAGCGCGATGCAGACGGAAATATCGTTGTGGGAACTAACGGATTGCCAAAAGCCGATCCAACAAAAAGAGTTCTAGGGCATTATACTCCCGATTTTTTAGCAGGTGTTACCAACACCTTGTCGTACAAAAATTTAGAATTATCGTTTCTTGTTGATGCAAGCGTAGGTGGAGAAATTTTCTCAGGAACCAACAGAACAGGTACTTATACAGGAGTTTTGGCTCAAACAATGCCAGGTCGTGATGCGGCGCACGGAGGATTGAATTACTATTATGTTGGCGATGTAAAAACACAGTTAACAGGAACAACTGCACCAGGAGGCGCTACGGTTTATGATGACGGAATGATTTTTAACGGCGTCTTAGCAGACGGAACTCCTAATACCAAAATAGTGAGCGCACAAGAATATTACAAAGGATCATACAATATCAGCGAGGCTTATATCTACAGTTCGACTTTTGTGAAACTTAGAGAAATAAAGCTTGCCTACAATTTCAATAAAAAATTGGTTAAGAAATTCGGACTAGAAGGAGCGAGTTTAACTGCTGTTGGGCGTAACTTATTGTTTATCTACAAAGATGCACCAAACATTGATCCAGAAACGGCTTTTAACACCGGGAATGCACAAGGATTGGAAAGTTTAGCGCTGCCAACAACGAGAAGCTACAGCCTTAATCTTAATCTTAAATTTTAAAAACTCGAAATCATGCTCAAAAAACTATTATATACGTCACTATTTGCATTGACACTCAGCTCTTGCAGCGACAGCTTGGATGATGTTAACAAAAATCCAAATGCAACAGAAACTCCATTGGCACCTTATCTGTTAACAGGAACACTAAAACAGGGTGCCGATTTATATTGGGGAGACGCAAGCAATTTTAACTCGTCTCTGTTATTTGTTCAACATTGGGCGAAAATTCAGTATACAGAACCAGACCGATACGATGTTTCTAATACTTCTTTTACCTCATTATGGAATACAGGCTATTCGACTCTTATTACAGATTTGAACACAATTCTTAATTTTCCAGAATCACAGGCAAATTCAAATTACAAAGGAATTGCATTGACTTTGCGTTCTTGGACCTTTTTACTGCTGACAGATGCTTATGGCAGCATTCCTTATAAAGAAGCAGGTCAGAAAATAACGCCAGCGTACGATACGCAAAAGGAAGTTTATACAGGATTATTAGAAGATTTGGCACGCGCGCAGTCTCTATTAAATACTGCAAGCGGAAGTGTAACAGGCGATTTGGCTTATAAGGGTGATATTTCTAAATGGAAAAAACTCGTTAATTCACTTCGTTTGCGAATCGCACTAAGAATCTCAGACAGAGAGCCAGTATTGGCTAAACAAGCTGCAATCGATGCGACAAGCGATGCTGCTGGTGTTCTAGCTAGCAATAATGATACATTCAAATTTACGTATATCAGTTCACCACAGCAAAATCCGGCTTCTGCTTGGTTTGAAACTCGTGACGATTTTCGTATTTCAAAAACTTTGGTAGATAAGCTTTATGAGTTTTCAGATCCGCGCTTGCCGGTGTATGCACAATTGCCATCAGATGCAAGTGTGGGTAAATATGTTGGCGGAGGAAACGGATTGTCTAATAGTAATGCTAACAGCCAAGGTTTTGCAAAGACATCAAAACCAGGAACTTATTTTCTAACATCAACATCGCCAGCGGTTATTGTTTCTTATTCAGAAACCTTGTTTAATCTTGCTGAAGCTGCCGCGAGAGGTTATATTTCTGGAGATCCAGAACAGTATTATAAAAATGCGATAACAGCTTCTTTTAATCAATTTGGAATTACCGATGCAACAGTTATTTCTAATTACTTGAATCAAGCAGTTGTAAAATACGATGCGTCTAATTATGCAAAATCTATTGGTACGCAAAAATGGATTGCTTTCTTCGGACAAGGGCTAGATGCTTTTACAGAGTGGAGAAGACTTGATTATCCAGTATTGAAGGCTGGAGCCGATGCCGTTTTAGACGGACAGATTCCGTCACGTTTCTTCTATCCAGGGACAGAACAGTCTTTAAACGGCAATAGCTACCAAGCAGCAGTAGCAGTACAGGGAAGAGACCTCTTGACTACCAAATTATGGTTTGATGTGAAGTAAGCAATATTCGTTAAGACTGTAATATAAGTTATTTTTTTTTTTGTTTGAATGACGCTGGCAACCTTTGCTGGCGTCATTTTTTGTTTAAAATATGCAAAAAAGCAAAAATAAAAATGACAGTATTAAGTTACATATTGATTGATTTCTTAGATTTGTAGTAAGCACCATAAAATTTTTTATTATGCCAATAATTGAACAATCAGAATATAATTTTCCTTCTATTATTCATCGAAACAGGCACATTTCTACAATCTATGCTGCTTTGATAAAGAAATTTGATGTTCCGGAATATACTAGAGAAAAGCATGAGTTAAGTGACGGAGATTTTATCAATATCGATTTTATCATCAACGATTCTAAAAAAGCCGTCATTTTATGTCATGGTTTGGAGGGTGATTCGCGAAGGACTTATAACAACAGTTGTGCGTCTTATTTTGAACAGAAAGGATTTTCGGTTTTTGCTTGGAACAATCGTACCTGTGGGGGCGAGATGAATCGCCTTCCGAGACTTTACCATCATGGCGCAGTAGATGATCTAGATGAGGTGGTTCAATTTGTTTTGCGAAAAGGATTTGAGGATGTTTACCTTATCGGATATTCAATGGGCGGTGTGCAGTTGCTGAATTATTTAGGGTGGACAAAAGTCGATGAACGCATAAAAGCTGCTGTTTCGATTTCGGTTCCTACGCATATCGCTACAAGTGCAGAAGTGCTCAAAAAAGGTTTTAATAGAGTATATCTAAAGAATTTTACAATTGACATTAAAAGAAAACTGAAGCACAAAGCGGCCCAGTTTCCTGATTTTGTAAATCGTGATCAGATCGACAAAATTTCTTCTTTTGATGAAGTCGACCAATATTTTACAGCACCGCTGCATGGTTTTGCAAGCCGAGACGATTACTATCAGCAGGTTTCTCCAGAATTCTCACTAAAAAATATTGCAATACCAGTTCTAATCATTAATTCGCTCGACGATCCTTTTTTAGGCGAGAGATGTTATCCTAGAGCTATTGCCAAGGACAGCGCATATGTTTATCTTGAAACGCCAAAATACGGCGGACATTGTGCTTTCCCGCTCCGAAATTCAACCTATTCCTATGCCGAGAAAAGAGCTTACACTTTTTTTGAGTCGTTTAAATCGGAGACAGTTACGCTTAGTTTATAAATGCTAACGCATAAAAAAAGTAAAAACCATTTTTAAAGAGATTAAAAATGGTTTTTTTTATGATTTACACTTTCTTTAGTTGGTTTTAAATCTCCAAACTTGCCCAACGGTTTCACCGCCATTGTTATCTTTTGCTACAACTCTCCAAAAGTATTCTTTTGCAGGTTCTACCATTACAGAGGTGCTTCTTGATATTGTGTTTGCTCTCAATTTTGTTACCGGCGGATTTACAGTTCCGAAATATACGTCATAGCTTACATAATCAGAAGGGTCGGAATCTTCGGCATTCCATCTTAAAGATACCGACGTAGTATTCTGCAAAGAGTTTAATGCAGGCGCGACTAATTCGGGTAAAAACGGCAAATGATTAATAACCGCTTCTCCTGTTGTGTAGAATTTATAAATTTTTGAGTATTCGCTTGATAGTCCACCTGTATCTGTAGCTTTAATTCTCCAGTAGTAAGCTGTGTTTTTATCCAATTCTATACTTTCAGAATTTAAGGCACTTTCGATAGACTGAACGATTTCTGTAAATTGATTGTCGGTTGCTATTTCAATCAAATAAACAATTTCATCATTATTTTTGTCGGTAGATTTTTTCCATTCAAAAACAACATTATTGTCGTTGCATAGCTTGTTGTCTGCAGGCGATGTTAATTGCGGAATCGATGGTGCTTCATTTTTAACTTCTGAATCAGAATCATCTCCACAAGAAACCAACAGAGCAATGATGGATAGATATATAATTTTTTTCATTTTTATTTTTTTATGATTTTGACATTTTTAACAGAGCCTAGATGAATTTTCGCAACGTAAATACCGCTTGGCTGATTTTCTAGCGTTAACTGAACTGTTCCGTTTTCTAAACTGTATTTTTGGTTTGAAACCGCTCGACCGTCTAAAGCAATTATTTCTATCACCACCTCTTTTTTAGAAGAAGGCAAGTCTATTTCGAAAGCTCCAGATGTTGGATTCGGATAAGCTGCCACAACCAAATCCAAACCATAAATATCTTCTGTGTAACTTCCTTCACAAGCTTTTGCAGTTTTTACTTCCAATAGACTGCCATTTTTTGCTGTGAGCGAAAAGCTCGAATCATCGGTTTGGAATTGTTCGACGCCGTCTACAAAAACCGTATAGGGAGCTGTTCCGTCTGTAATTTCGACATTTACTTTTTTTGATGAAATACTAGACTTTCCGGTGATGGTGATTCCTTTAGGGATAACCAAATTAAAGCTTTGTTCAAAAATTTCTCCAGGAATGGTAATCGTTACGGTGTAATTACCAGGTGTTAATCCTGCAACATTTAATGTATTGTTGGTAAAAGATTTCGTTTGTCCGTTTATGCTTGCCGTGTAGGCCAATGTTTCTAGAGCTTTTATGTTTATTTCACCATTGTTTTGTCCGAGGCACGATTCTCCTTTTGTCTGAACTGTAAAATTATTTGGCGGAAGACTTAATCCGCAACTAGTGTTGTAAGCAGCCGATGCATCTTTTGCAGCAAGCCAGTTAGTGTCTGAATATGCTTTATCATCAACTCTGATGCAACTCAAACTTGGATTGCCTGTAAAATTTATGGCAGCTACTGTAAAGTTCTTATTGTTTCCGTTTTTTAAATTCAGGCTTTCTAATACATTAGAAGAACAATTTAAAGCCGTCAGGGTTTTGTTTTCGCTAACGTTAAGCGATGTCAATTGGTTTGCATTGCAGATTACCTGAATCAAGGCTTTGTTCTTTGTCAAATCTATAGCTTTTACTTTATTGGTACTGAAATCTAAATGCGTTAATGCGGTATTCTTGCTTACATCTAAACTAGTCAGCTGATTAGAAGATGTCTTAAGGTTGGTTAAAGACACATTGTTACTAATATCTAGCTGCGTTAATTGGTTTTCGTTGCAGTTTAGAGAAGTCAGTGCCGTATTCTTGCTAACATCTAATGTTTTTAATTTGTTTTTACCGCATTCTAAAGTTGTTAGTGTTGTAAAACCTTGTATTCCTGACAGATTTGTAATTGAGGTATTAGAAACATCTAAAGTGGTGATTTTTTGAATGCTGGAATTTAGAACAGTCCCGTTTTTGCCATCGGTATCGATACCAAGCGCAATTAGTTTGTCCTCAAACAAAGAATCGTATATTCCAGTTACATCTGAGCATCCTAAATTTGTAAAAAAAGCATTAGCATCCTTAGAACTTCTCCATCTATTATAAGAATAAACAGGGTCATCGACAATAATACAAGAAAGGTCTGGATTATTGGTAAAATTATGAAACGAGAGCAGATTGTTTTTGCCGTTTTTCAAATTCAAACTCGTAAGTTTATTATTGCTGCAGTAAATGCTGTTTAGTTGCGTGGTTTTACTTAGATCCAGACTTGTTATTTGATTGTTCTGACATCTTATTTCTTTTATTTCTGGATTAACCTCCAGTTTAGTCAGAGCGTTGCTGTTGATGTATAATGTTTCTAGTAATGAGTTTTTGCTGGAATCAAAAGAAGTAATTTGATTGTTCGGACAGTAGAGATAATTTAGGTTCTTATTTTGGCTTACATCTAATTTAGTGATTTCATTATCATTACATGTAAGGCTAACCAGAGCCGCAAAATCTTGAATACCGGTTAAGTCCTTGATGGAGCTAGAGTAGATTGTTAAATATTTTACAGCATTAATGTTCGAAGTCAATACTTTTCCATCTTTTACATCATCTAATTCTAGAGAGATTAATTTTGCCTCGAAATTTTCGTCTGGGATAAGTGTATAATTTCTGCAATCTAGACTAAAATCGGCCTTGGCATCTTTGGTTGTTGCCCACTTTTTAGCAGCAGCAATATCAGCAACCATAATACAGGTTAGTGTTGCGTTGTTTGCACAATTTAATGTAGTTAATGCATTATTTTTTGAAAGATCAATAGTAGCCAGTGCATTGTTTGAAACATTTAAAGTTTTTAATGCTGTAAATCCTTCTAAACCTCGAACATCGGTAAGCGAACTATTGGAGATATCTAATGTTGAAATGGTATTAATGCTGGAATTTAAAACAAATCCGTTTTTGCCATCGGTATCGATACCAAGTGCAATAAGTTTGTCCTCAAAAGCATTGTTCGGAATTTGGGTTGTCATCGAGCATTCAGTAGCAGTGAAATAATTATGAGTCTGCTTTTTTTCTGACCAGTTGGCGTTGGCATAGGTCACATCATCGACACTGACACAGCCAAGGAAAGGATTTTCAGAAAAATCTAAGGCGTTTAACTTGCTATTATTACCGTTTTTTAGGTTTAGAGTTGTCAATTTATTGTTCGTAAAAAAAAGTGAACGCAACTTTGTATTTTTACTTAAATCTAAACTTTCGAGTCTATTGCCAGTACCATCAAAGAAGTAAACTTCGATGTTTTTGCTAAGATCTAAATTTTTCAATTTATTACCGTTGCAATTAAGGTAACTTAAATTCGCATTTTTGCTTACGTCAAAACTGCTAAGCTGATTGTAAGCGAGATCCAAAAACGATATATTTGGGTTTTTGCTTATATCGAGTATCGTTAGCTGATTTGATCTACAGCTCAGCGTGTTCAATTTAGTATTATTACTTAAATCCAAGCTCTTAAGTGAATTATTATCGCATCTCAAAACTGTGAGCTCTTTATTTTTGCTTAAATCTAAACTGCTCAATCGATTAAAGCCGCATTCGAGACTTGTTAGTGCTGTGAAGTCTTGAATTCCAGTTAAATCTTGAACGCTGTTGCTAGAAATATAAATAGACTTTATTTTATTTATTTTTGAAGTCAGTACTTTTCCATCTACAACATCGTCAAATTTTTGTTGTACTAATTCGTCTTCAAATTTAGGATCAGGAATTAAGGTATATGCATTACAATCTAAGCTGAAATTGGCTGCGGCATCTTTTTTTACGCTCCAATTAGTCGATGACTGAGCGATATTAGCAACCTGAATACAAGTAAGAGAGGCATTTCCTGTACAGTCTAAAGTAGTAAAAGATTTTGCATTAGAAAGATTGATGCTTTTCAGTGAATTATTGGAACAGTCTAAGGAAACTAGACCAGTAAATCCTTCAAGACCAGTAAGGTCCGCAATTGCACTGTTAGAAACATTTAATGCTGTTATAGAGGTAATACTAGAATTTAATACCACACCGTTTTTACCATCGGTATCGATTCCAAGAGCGATCAGCTTGTCTTCAAATGCAGCATCGGGAATGGGAGTGATAAGCGAACAATCATAAGGTGTAAACAAAGCATATACATCATCCTGATTGCCCCATTTAGATTGTGCATAAGCTACATCGTCAACAATGATGCAAGAAAGATCTCTATTGTAAGCGAAATTTACGGAGGTTAAAAGCGTGTTTTTACCATTTTTGAGATTTAGTTTAGTCAACGGATTATAATCACATCTGATATTCCGTAGAGCAACATTTTTGCTGACGTCAAGATTAGTTAGTTTATTATTCCAGCAACTCAAATATGTCAAAGCCGTATTATTACTGAGGTCTAATGCGGCAAGCGGATTGTTATAAACTGTTATACTAGTTAAGGCCGTATTTTTGCTTAAATCTATTGAGGTAATTTTATTAACGGAAAAACTAAGATCTTTTAAAGCCGTGTTTTTGGTCAAATCCAAAGCCGTCAATTGGTTGTTGTCGCAATTCAGACTGGTCAAAGCTGTATTTTTACTGAAATCTACAGTGGTTAGAATGTTAGAATCACAACGCAGATCAGTCAAAGCAATGAAATCTTGAATTCCAGTTAAATTTTTAATAGAACTGCTTCGAAGATTTAATATTTTAAGCGTATTGATTTTTGAGGTCAATACTCTTCCATCGGCAACATCATCAATTCCCAAACTGATCAGCTTTTCTTCAAATTTGGTATCGGGAATACTGGTATATTGCGCAAAAGCATTCAATCCTAGCGAAAGGAATATGAGTAATAGCAATTTAGTTTTCATAAATGATTGATTTTTAAAGCACCGCAATTTTACAATTTATCGGATTTTTAAAAATCATCATTTATAGTGATTTTTATACGGGAAAATAATTTAGAATTTTATTCTAAAAAGCTGTTTTAATGTTTTAAATCATTTGAAAACACGGCTGATCATTTTTCCGATTTCAACAAAATCATCATGATTGCTGACTGAGCGTTTTTCTATTTCGGTTTCATTTACAGCTGTATAAGGATAAATCAACAAATAATTATTGGAGCTGAAATTAGCGTTAAGCAGTTCCGGAACTTCTCTCATTTGGTCAAAATACGATTTCATTCCTCTGTCGGCCATTACGATAATAAGTCCTTCATTACTGCTGATAGACATTGCGGCTTTTTCTGCTTCTCTCCAATAATTAATAATATTGAAATGCGCTTCGATAGGATCCTTTTTAACAATGCGCTCCAAAATCTTTATTGTATTAGCAGTTGCGTAAAAAAACATTTCGGCGCCCGAATTCTTACTGATATTCCATACTCTAAGCAACGAATGAAAGAAACCCGGTTCTTTTTCGGCATCAGATGGTATCAGGACAGTATAACTTTTTACAGTTGCTATTGGTTGTGCAGCATGATAAATGATGACATTGCTTTTCTTGTTTTGCAGATAACCTTTATGAAGATTGTAAATAAAAGAAGCAGAAAAGCCTTTTTCGTTTTCTAGTCCAATGACAAGGTCTGAGATGTTTTGTTCTTTTATAACATTGCTGATCCCTTTTACCACATCGTTATCATGCCTTATAATCGGAATAATTTTGCTGTCTGCGGCGGCTCCCATTTTGACTGCCGAATCCAATAGCATTTCTGCATTTTTAGAAGAAGACTCGTTTATTTCCTCATTAATAACATTGACCGCCGCAATATCAGATTTACTGGTTTTTGTTTTGATGAGAAGTCCGAGGTTTATCATTTTTTCGACAGTATTTTCGTTGCTGAGTGTCAATAAAATGCGATTATTTTCTTCACTTTCTCCCGATACTGTACTTTCCTTTTCCTTTTCTGCTATCTTTTGGGCAGAAGCCATAGATATAAATGAGGATATCGTACACGAAATGAGAATCAGTAAGATGCTCCCGTTAAGAACATGTTCATTCAATAATCTAACTGGTTCTCCCGCTTCGTTTTCACTCAGAATGATGTTGTACCCGACCATCACAGAGGCAAGAGTTGCCGCTGCCGATGCCGCGCTCATGCCGAATATTATTCGTCCCTCGTCTTTAGTAAATTTAAAGGTCTTTTGTGTCGCTATTGCGGCCAGATATTTACCGCCAATAGAAGCAATCAGCATAATAGAGGCAACACCGAGTGTTTCATAGCTTTTAAAGAATGCCTTAAAGTCAATAAGCATACCAACACTGATCAGGAAGAAAGGTATAAAAATGGCATTACCAACAAACTCGACCCTGTTCATTAGTGAAGAGGTATGAGGAATCAGCTTGTTGAGCGCCAAACCGGCAAAAAAGGCTCCAATAATAGCTTCAACTCCTGCGAGTTCAGCAAGTAGAGAGGCCATGTAAATCATTACCAACACAAAAATATATTGCGAAATCTTGTCCTGCACATTTTTAAAAAACCATCGTCCGATGATTGGAAAAACAAGCAGCACAATCAATACAAAAAGAATCATTGACATAGAAAGTTTTACCCAAAAAGCGGTTCCGACATCTCCTTGCGACATACCAACGACAACAGCCAAAACCACAAGCGAAAGTACATCTGTAATCATGGTTCCACCAACTGTTATATTTACAGCCAGATTACGTGATATTCCGAGCGCACTTATCATAGGGTAGACAATTAGCGTATGGGATGAAAAAAGGCTGGCAAAAAGCACCGAACTCAGCATGCTGAATCCTAAGATATAATAACCTCCGACCAATCCTAAAATAAATGGTACTGCAAAGGTGTATAATGAAAAAGTGATGCTTTTCCATTTATTCTTTTTAAAGTCGCCCATATTAATTTCTAGCCCAGCCAGAAACATGATATAAAGCAGTCCTGTAGTTCCGGTTACTACAATACTGCTGTCTCGTGCTAAAATGTTAAAACCATTTGGCCCCACTGCGGCGCCTGCAATCAAAAGCCCCAAGAGATGCGGTACTTTGATTTTATTGAGAAGCAAAGGTATGCAGAGGATGATGATAAGCTCAAGAAGAAACTTTAATAAAGGATCTTCGAGAGGAAATGAAATATGCTGTATGCTAAGAAACATGATTTATTTTTTTGAAGCAGAAGAAAGTTCGATTGAAAATTTTACGAGACAGCCGTCTCGTCCAGTAAGAGTTTGGGTGCCTTTGATCACTTTGCTGCTGAAGTTGTCCAGAACCGCATTGATTTTAACGTTGCCCGAAGCCATACTGTCTGGCGTAAAGCTTAATTCTGCCTTGTCCGAAATATATTCGGCACGAAGAATTCGTTTCAGTTTGTTGTTGTCCAAAATTTTTACGAGGGGGCCGAGGCTGTCATTTTCAAAAATCCATTTTTCGGTGCGCTGATCGCCAATTACGTAGGTGCTGCAAGAAGATTCTCTGCAAATTAATCTTCCGTTCCAGCTTCCCTTAAGGCTGTCTGGCCAAACTCTAGAGTAAGCGGTATCCGATTTTATAGAGTCTTCTAAAAGCACGCTGTCGCGGAATTTAAGCAGATTTTTGTAATCTTCTTCTTTGGCAGAAAATTCCTTTTCTCGTGAAAGAAGCTGTTGTTCTCGGGCTTCAAGGTCTTTTTCTTTTCTGCCGGTGCAGGAGGCTATCAGTAATATTGTTAATAGTAGTATAGTTCTTGTAATAGACATAGTATTTGGATTTATACTTCAAGTTATTAAAATATCACGAGGCTTCAAAGTATTGAAATCTTTTTAGACACTTTTTTAACATTTCTTTACAGAATAATCTGCATTACGCTTCAGAAACCTACTGTACGATTCATTTAAAATAAAAGCATAAAAAAAGGCCTAATCTTAGATTAGGACCTTTGTAAAGTTTAAATTTCGCTTGAAATCAGCTCAGCAAATTCAGAGTTTATCCAATTTTGATGGATCTGTTGCCTCTTCAATACTTTTTCCTTCTGGATTTTTTGTTTCGTCAGTTGCTTCCTCTTCCGGATAATCGTTCAGGCGACCGGCTTCTCCTTGGCCTCCTCCGGGTTGCATACTGCCAGAACCGCTGTAGGCACTGTTTGCATTTTGATTGGTGTCGTCTTGCTGATTTTCGTTTTTATCTTTATTCGTTTCCATAATTATCAGTTTTATGATTTTGTTCTTTATGATTTTTCAAAAGTTCACGTGCTTGTTTTAGTCCTGTTGCAATTGCGACTCCTTCTTCAGCACCATCAAGAAGCAAGGCATTGGCTATTTCCACAGCTTTTTCCCTTGTTTCTTTGGGCTGGTTTTTATAGGATGGAGGATAATCTCCGTTATACCAAGGCATACTTTGAGTTGTTTAGTTAGTGTTTATAAATTTACGGGTTTCCTTCTCCACCGCTTGAGCCATAGATTTGTCCAGTCGCATAACTTGCATCCTCTGCAGCAAGCTGTACATAGATTGAGGCTAATTCTACAGGCTGGCCGGGTCTTCCCATCGGAGTCTGAGATCCGAAATTTTTGAGTTTTTCCATAGTAGCACCACCGCTTACCTGTAGAGCCGTCCAAACTGGTCCCGGCGCAACGCCATTTACCCTGATGCCTTTGGGGGCAAGTTGCTTAGCAAGAGATTTAATATAATTTGTTGTTGCCGCTTTTGTTTGTGCATAATCGTATAAATCTTCTGTGGGCGCATATGCCTGCACAGAACTTGTTCCTATTATAGAAGAGCCTGGCTTTAAATGAGGAAGCGCTGCTTTTATAATCCAAAATGGAGCATAAATGTTTGTTTTCATGGTCGCATCAAAATCTTCGGTCGAAATATCGAGAATCGATTCGTGGGTCTGTTGTCTAGCCGCATTATTTATCACAATATCAAGACCTCCAAGAGCCTTTACCGCTTGATCAACCAAAGATTTGCAGAAGCTTTCATCTCTTAGATCTCCGGGAATCGCAACGGCTTTTCTTCCTTCGGCCTTTATCAGCTGGATAACTTCTTTTGCATCTTCTTCTTCTGTTGGGTAATAGTTGATGGCTACATCGGCACCTTCTCTGGCATAAGCAATTGCCGCTGCTCTTCCCATACCAGAGTCTCCGCCAGTTATAAGTGCTTTTCGTCCTTTAAGCCTGCCAGAACCTTTGTAGCTTTTTTCTCCATGATCAGGACGCGGGTCCATTTTGCTGACCAAGCCTGGCCAAGGCTGTTTTTGTTCTTTAAAAGGAGGACGCGGATATTTTGTTTTTGGATCTTCTGGATATGAAGCTGTTGAGGTCTCATCGATATTAAAATCGGCTCCTAGTACTGGAGTAAATGCAGTAGTAAGACAGATGGCTCCCATACCGGTAATTGCCGAGCGTCGGGAAATGCTATTTTTATTATCCATAGTAATAATATTTGAAATTTGTTGCTGTATTTCAGTGTATTAATCATCAATAAAAGTAAGGAGCCACATTGATGCAGTTTTATATTATTACGCACAGTATTTATAAGGTATTCATTATCAGAGGATAATAATTAGCTTTTCAAAAATTGAAATTTTGAAATCGAACTTCAAAATGATATAAGCTGAAAAATCAGATTACTCGTATTTTCAGTATCAGATAACACTTTAACCTCATGGGAATAAAATATATTTTAGGGATTTTTAAATCATTTGCCGTTTTATTGTTCTTTTCTATTCTAACGTCAAGCTGTTCAACATGGAAAGTTGGCTCGGCCGGACAAAAGAAAATTTCGTCTAAAACCTACGTAATTATTGGAGCATCAAGCGGTATGGGACGCGGCATTGCAGAACAGCTTGGAAAATATAAGGCCAATGTGGTATTGGCGGCGCGCAGGACCGATTTATTAGAAGAAGTAGCCAACATAATTCGTAAATCTGGCGGTAATGCTGTTGTGGTTACAATGGATATCAGCAAGCAAGAAGATGTGCAGCGAGTTAGAGATGCCGCATTAAGAGAATATTCTAAAATAGATGTATGGATTAATATGGCTGGAGTGACTGCCATGGGACGCTTTTGGGAAATTCCGATGGAAGATCAGATGCGTATAATAGACGTTAATCTAAAAGGTTTTTTCTATGGAAGCAGGACTGCCGTAGAACAATTTATACTGCAAGGAGAAGGAGTGCTGATTAATGTCGGGTCTGTAATGAGCGAAGTTCCTCTAGCATATCAAACCAGTTATGCAGCGACCAAAGCGGGTGTTCGCAGTTTGAGTCTTTCATTGTCTCAGGAATTACGTCTAAACGGCTATGATAAAATAAAAGTGGTTACCATCGAGCCTTGGGCAGTAGATACGCCTATCTGGCGCCATGCCGCAAATTATACCGGTGTCGAGCCAAAAATGGGCATGATGGACGAGCCCGAAAAAGTGGTAAATGCTGTTCTGCGAAAATCTTTACGACCAAAGAAAATTGTGCCAGTGGGAGGAAAAGCGCAGGTTGCTTCTTTTAGCGCTAATGTGTTTCCTCGATTTTCAGAATGGTTTGGAGGCAATATGTCTCATAAATACCAAATTGAAATGGGACCTGAAGCTCCCAATACGCAAGGTTCGCTTTACGAGCCAACTGCAGAGGGCAGAGGTATAGATGATGGGGCAGATGAGAGAATGAAAGAATATAAGAAAAGAAAGAAAAAAGGAAACAAATAATATTGCTTACTCAATTTCTGTCCTTGAAGCAATAAGGCGAAATAAAGGTTCGTATTTTTTAATCTGAAATCCGAGGTCTTCTTCTGGTTCGGCAGGGCCAATACTTCCTTGAAGACAATACAGTTTCTGATCTTGTATAAACATGAACTGCAGCATTCTGATTTTCATATTTTCATTTCGATGTTTTATCGATTCCTCAACTTCGATCATGAATCCTGGCACATCGTCTATACGAAGTGGTTCGGTGCGTATCACATTAGTTTCTGGAGGTAGGAGTGACGAGATTGATTTTTCAGTGAGTTTCATGTCTTGCAGTTCTTTTGGCAAGTCATAGACCAAAATGAGTATTTTTTCTATTCCGTTTCCATAAAAACTGGTAAACTGCTGAATCGTTTCTGGCATCTCGGCTTCTTCGGCAAGCCAGCTTTTGGGTACCGGAATTCTTAAGGAAACTTGTTCTGCTTTGGGATGGTTTTTAGTCGTAAAAAAATCTACGTGACCATCTGTAATTTCTTCATGCGGTGCATCGTCATATTTAAAAGACAAAATTCCTTTAGATACCGATTCATTATTGATATAATTGGATCGCTCTTTTAGCGTCAAAAGCAAATCATGAGCGTATTTTTCTTTCTCAATCGGATTTGAGAATTGTTGCTCTAAGAGTAAATTAATATGATTATGAAGAGCATCTAGCTGCATGTTATTGAGTTCTTCCTGCAAAAACTCCTGAATGTTGTTTTCTGCCTCTCCAAATGCAGATTTTAAGTTTTTTTCTGTAGCAACAACGTTGGGTTTTAGTTGCGGAAATTGCACCGCTACCTTTTCTAGAGCGGCATTTTGCCCTTTTAAGAAAGCATAGGTCTCAATCGCAAATGCAACTTTTGGATCATTAATTTGTTCCTGCGAGAAGCTGAGCGTTGGAAAAATGAAATATAAGATTAGGGCAATTCTTTTCATTTTTAATGATGTAAAAAATTTCTTCAAAATTGTTAATTAAGAAAATTTGTGTTTTACAAGATTTCATCAAATCGTTACACAATTCCCACCTTGTTTTCTACCCGATAATTATTTGATTTTCGAATCTATAAACTCATTAATAATATTTTGGGTAGAGCGTTCTACATCTGCCGCAATCAGATCTGGGGAATTCAGCAGATAGTTGTCTACAAATTCGAAGACTGCTTTTTCGGTTTCGTTAAATCTTTTTACGGTATCCTGTTCGCCTGAAGCATTGTAACGAAACTCCATAAAGGCTCTTAGTTCAGATTCAAATTGAAGTAATAAATCGTTCATTTGGAAGATATTTAAGTTGAATATAATTTTACTAACCGTTGCCCAAAATGGAGTCGATTAATCGATTTTTGAACTTTCTAGTTGTACTTGAAATTTTCCCCAATATGGATTTTCGGCCATCTGCGAAGGTCCGACTACTAAAACATAACTGCCTTTTTGTGTAGCATCTATGTTGAGGTCTTTTCCAAAGGGGCCGTCTGAAGTTTTATCCGGAAAAATAATCTGGTTAAAACGAATATTGGCTTTTTCTTCAGGAGTGATAATCTTTCCAATTAAATGACTGGAATATTCATTTTGAAATTTGATATATATCCTAGTTTGAAGGGAATCAATAAAACCTTCTGTTATGGATTTATTTTTCTGATTTTTAAAATCTAAAAAGAGTGTATCGCCTATCTGCTTGTCTTTCTTGATTTCCGCAGAATGGGGAGTTGAGATTCTATTGTTGCTGCTCTCATTTTTCTTCTGTTGGCAAGAGCACGAAAGAATAAGTATTAAAAGTGTAAAAAAGAATTTCATAGCTGTATGTTTAGTGACACTCAAAATTATGTTACACTACAGCAAATGTGTTACATAATATAAGCAGAATGTTACAGCTTTCGCTAGAATCTCGACGTTTTTCTTGGTCAGATGCTTGCAAATGAATTATTTATCTATAATTTCAAACAATAAATCATATCGCTCTCCTAATTTTTTCTTTAGCCTTTGCTTGTTTTTTTTGATGGCGTCGACTGTAACTCCCAATAAGTTAGACATTTCGTAATTGCTAAGGTCTAGCTTTTGAAGCATTATTATCTTGAGATTCGATTCTTTTAATTCGGGGAAATTTTCGATTAAGGTTGTATAAAAATAGCCGTGCTGTCTTATGAATTCTCGCTTAAACGCATTCCAGTTTTCGTCTGTCATCAAGTGCGAGTTCAGTAGTTCCCGAAGCCTTGTTTTTTCTTCTTCAGATGGTGTCGAAGCAGCATTTTTTATTTCTTCAAGCTTATTTTCTAAAATTGAGATTTGCCTGTTTTTGTTTTTGAGATTTTCAGCATAGTGATTTAGATCAGAGCTAGCATCGTTAAGCTTTTGCTCAAATAACATTCGGTCATTTTGAATTTTTATTCTTTTGTGCTTCAGTTTTTTATTTAAAATATAATAAAGAATAAAGCTGACTGAGATAGTAAAAACAACTATTAGAATATAAATTTTCTCCGTTCTTTCTTGTTCCTCGAGTTTTAGACGAATTTTTTCAGTATCATTTTCATATTTCTTTTTCTGGATAAGCCAATGGGATTTTTGTAGTACAGTATTCCCGTTGGTGTTGAGAAGATATTCTTCAATTTGTTTGAGCTGGCGTCTCAAAAGCAACTCTTTCGTCGGATTTTTGCCATTTAAAACACTAAGTTTTAGTTCAATTACTTCTTTTAATGAACTTCTGTAATAAGATTTTGAACTCGCAATTTGTCCAGCTCTTTCTAAAACTTTTTCAGTTTGAATGGTGTATTTTAACTTTAAAAGAATTTTAGCCAGCAAAATAGATGCGTACATTTCATTCTTCTCAATCTTAAATTTTTGAGAATACAAAATATCTTGTTTTAAAAAGCGTACGGCATCTTTTAAGTTTCCTCTCTTTTCGTAAACCAATGCCTTGTCTCCCAGTATTTTTGCATATCGTACAGTGTCGCCTATTTTTAGCGCGATGGCTTCAGATTGATTAAAATAATGAAGGGCATTTGGTAAATTGTCATTTCTGAAATAACAGTTTCCGATCGCATTTAAAACACCAGCAGATTCAGAAGAGGTTTTTTCCATGTACTGCATCGATTTTTTATAATAACTGATAGCAGAATCGTCTTCGACCGTAGACATAATCCATCCGAAGAACTTAAAAGTTTCGTCGGGTAGAATCATTTCTAATGCATTTATCTGATTGCTTTGGTCCATTGTTTTGAGCACAATCGGAATAAGTCTATCAATCTGGCAATAGAAATATAAGTATTTGCAATAATTGAGTTGAGTCCAGATAATGAGAGCGGTATCGTTTAGTTTTTTGGCTTCTTCAATAGATTTAAGATAATAATACTCACTTTGGCTATTTATTTTGTCAAAGAATGCAGCGTAGCCATTTGCAAGCAATGCAGCGTATAAAATTTGTGATTTCTTGGAGGACGATTTTTCTAAATACGACAAACGTTTTTTGAGTTCGACTGTATCTTTTTTAGCGCCGCTCTCTTTGATGATTAGAGATTCGATATCTTTAATCGTAGCAGTCGAAGCGACGGATACATTTTGAGCACGCAACGGAACAAAAAAAACAATGGCAGATAAAACAAAAAAGAATCTAATTTTTTTTGCGCAAGAAATCATTTGAATTTGGGGCTTTTGAGGCAGCTAAACTAACAAAAAATAATTTTTTTATTTAGAAAAATCAGCTGGCACTTTAAATTATTTTAATTGATAAACATAAAGTTTTTTTAAAGTAGAAGATTTCTCACGCTAAATAAAGCTTGTTCTCATGAATTTCTAACTCGTTGGGTGAAAATTATTTTCAACACATAGAAACATAGTTTAACTAAACTTAAAAAAGGCGTTTCACTAGTCTAAATGCACATAGTTTAGCTATGTGTGGAAACTTGTTTCTTCCATTTTCTTTTTTCGGTACAAAAAACTATGCTTCTATGTGTTAAAATGCTTTTATTTTTTAATTACACCCAACGGATGAATTTCTAAATAAATAGTATTGGCATCAATTTACTTTCGTAGAAAAGATTTCGATGTCTTCGAATTTGAAGAAAATAATGTTGTGGACTGTCTTCAAAACTATAAAATTCGCATTCCTGCGAGGTTTGAATAATAGTCCTTGATAGATTGTTTTTATAAGTGCTTATAAATTAGCGTATTGTGTTTTTTATGCGTTTTAATTTGTCCTTCTTTTGTCCCTGCTTATTATTTAGTTAATCATTTTTTTTAAGATAATTTCGGCGTTTAGTAAGATGCAGAAGATCTTAATTACTCTGAATTATAAATTTAAATGATATCTATGAAAACAAAATTACTCTTAATGTTATGTCTTTTTTTTGCAGCAATTTCCAATTATGCTCAAAGTTCAGCTACCCAATCGGGAATAGCAGTGCAGGGTATTGCTAGGGATGCAAACAATACGGCTTTAACGAATCAGACAATTAATCTTACGTTTACGCTTTATTATTTGGATGCTTCAAGCATTGAGCAGACAATTTATAAAGTAAGCAGAAACTTAACAACAGATGCGTTTGGTGTTTTTTCAGATGTAATAGATCCAACAGCGGTTAATAATAGTTTGTTTGCTAATAATGCAGCTTACCTTAGAATTGAAAAAGGTTCGGAGGTGATTTCTGATGAGAAACTGCGCCACGTACCTTACGCTATTGCTGCTAATAATGGTGTTCCGACAGGTTCAATTATGCCTTTTGTAGGTACTGTTGCTCCAGAAGGCTGGGTACTTTGTAATGGAGCGGCTCTTCCGACAACTGCAAAAGCTTTGATTGCTATGGTTGGCAACAATGCACCAGATTTACGCGGAATGTTTTTGAGAGGTGCGGGACAAAACTCGAATACTGCTAATGCCGCAGAAATAGCACCTAATACTTTAAATGGTACTCAGTTGTCTGCCAATAAGAGCCATACGCATACAGGAACTACAAGCACAAATGGCGAACATACCCATTCAGAGTCAGCTACTTTTATTTATGATCAGGGTAATGCAGATGGAGGTTTTGATGGAGGAGGCCATGCCATAGGCAGAAGAACTGTACAAACTGCTTTAAGCGGTAATCATAGCCATACCTTTACAACTGATGCTACAGGCGCAACAGAATCACGCCCAATAAACTACGGTGTAAACTACATCATCAAATTATAAAACTGTAATTATGAAGAAAATAATTGCAGTTCTCGGAATGTTTGTTCTGGGAGCGGGACTTTATGCTCAAAATAATAATGGAGCTAAAGTGGTGCCCGTTTCGCAGGCAATTCAAAAAAATGGCTTCAACATACAGGTCGGATTACCATTTTTAGGACAAAATAAAACGGTGCCAAGACGTACAAATCCAGCTGATATCCGCTTTCCGTGGAATATCCTTTATTTGTATGAGACATTTGCAGAAGAATCTTTTAGTGTTTCAAAAGGTTTCTACGGAGATAAGGTCTTAATTGCTTGGAATTTAAGAGCCAATGAAAATCTGGTAAAAAGCATCAAAATCTACAGAAGAGTCTATACAGAGGGTGGAAATCTTCCTTACAGCTTAGTAGTTGGTCTTTCGCCTACAGAAACTACTTATGAAGATAAATATGTAGAAGGAGGAGTTTTATACGAATACAAGGTAGAAGCACAAGGAATTGCTGCAACTCCAATTCTTTACCAAACCTATATTACTGGAATAGGATATAGAAATCCAACCGCCGTAGTTACAGGAAACATTAGCTACAAAGGAGGAAATCCTGTTAAGGATGTTGTGGTTACAGCAACTCCAAGTGGCAGCGCTATTGCCAAAGGAAGCGCGCTAAATGTTCCTGCAGCGGGTTTTGTAGATTTAAGCGAGTTAAGTACGACCATTTCAAATGCAGCAACTTTTGAAGCTTGGCTAAAACCAAATGGTGCTTATGCCAGCGATTCAGAAGCGTCGATTCGATTGTTTACCATTTCAAGTTCAAAAAGTACAGATAATCTTGATGTTATTGTAAAATTGAATCCCGTTGCGAAGTCACTAGATGTTGCTATCGGTGGCAATAAATATACATTAAGAAATTATTTCCCTTCGGGTAATTTAAACTCAAGAGGAAATGATTTACTGGTACCTGTTTCGGAATTCAATAAATCATTTGTTCACTTTTCTGTGGTAATCAATGATAACCAGGTGCCGCTTTTATACATTAACGGAAGACAGATTACGCAAGCGTATGTAACTGAAGCCGACAGTAAATTAAAGGGTGTAGATGCGTCTTATACCGCTCCTTATTTCAGCGCAGTAATTCCAACTGGCACCGTAAAACTTTCTGGTGTGACTTGGGATAATGCTAAAGTGGGTGGAGGAAAATCAAGTTATATCGACGAAATCAGAATTTGGAAAGCGGCATTAGAATCATCTGTCATCAGAACAGATTATTCAAGATTTATAAGCGGAAACGATTCTCGACTGGTAACTTACCTTAGAGCCAATGAAAAAGCAGGAAGATTTGCTTATGATTTGTCTCGAAACGGTTTTAACTACAATGAAAATCACGGTAAACTCTGGGATGCTAATACAGCTACAGGGGGTAAAGTATTGTGGGCAACAGAAGCCGATAATTATCCGACTACCTCTCAATTAGGAGTTCTTGGGGTAACTGATGCGAAAGGAAATTATCAAATCAGTGCTATTCAGTATTCGGGTACAGGAGAATCTTATAACATTACTCCAATGTACGGCCAGCACAAGTTTGAGCCTAACCAGCAATTGGTTTATTTAGGTTTGGGTTCAGAAGTGGTTAATAAAATCGATTTTGTCGATCAGTCTTCATTTAGCTTTAAGGGTGTAGTTGCTTACGATACTCGAGGTGTTTTTCCGTCTTATGTATCAGTAGATGGCAAAAAAGCCGACAATAAAAATGATGTCTGGATTGACGGAGGAGCCAATATTCTTGACGAGGGATACAACTACTATGAAATCAACGGTGAAAAATTCCCAAAAGGGAAGTATTGGAAAAATGACAACGGAACTCCAACAGATAAGTCAGATGATTATTTAGATCGTTATGCTTCAATCTATTTAGCGGGTGCAAATGTATATATTGACGGAAATATAGTATTAGATGCCAATAATCTTCCTGTAGTTACAGATGATAACGGTTATTTTGATGTTAGTGTTCCTATTGGAAAACATTACATCACAATCAAAAAAGACGGACACCAGTTTGTGTATAATGGACGTTTTCCTGCCTCTACAACTGAGTTTAAAGAGTTTTTCGAAGATGCTAATGAACCCGTTTATTTTGTAGATAATACTAAAGTTACTGTTGTTGGTAAAGTTGTCGGAGGTTCTGTCGAAGCTGAAAAATCAATTGGTTTTGGAGGTCAAGGCATGGTAACCAAAACGATTGTCGATTCTGGAATTACCAAAAATCTGGAAGTCAGTGCTAAAAACAACATTGGTAAAGCCGATTTTACTTTAGGATATGCACCCGTTGGAGCCAACGTAACCAACTATACCAAATTTAGTTATACGACCAATACAGCTTCTGGAGAATATAGAGTTGCGGTAATGCCTCTAAAATATAATTTGGAAGCAAATGATTTGGTGGTAAGAAGCAATTCGGCTATTTCTTTATTGAAAGCAGGAACCACCGAAACATTCGATTTTTCTGAAATTCCGGTTACTAAAACACCTGAATTTAAGTATAAAGAAAACAATGTAGAGAAAACAGTAACTGGAACACCGTATCATTACGAGAAAAGTTTTACGTACAGATCAACTCCTGTACTGCAGGTTACAGAACAGACCTCTGATAAAACCATTGATGTTGCTGGAACAAAGGTGTCTACAGAAAACTTTGCAAAACCAGTTTATACACAATTTATGGCGTATAAAATTGTCATGAATCGTTTTGAACGTTATACCAATAATGATTCTGGAACTCCAGTAGAAGTAAAGGTTCCTGTAACAGATGGTGAGCTGGTAAAAACAAACAATTTGGCCTTGCCAGATTCTGAAACGATTACAGCAGATGGCAGTACATTGATCTATGCCTTTAAAGGAGGTATTCCTTCAATCACGCCGCCGTTTGAAGTAAAAAGCACATTAAAATACCGCTTAAACGAAGTAGATTATCCGGTTGAGAATTTTAATGATACCGGAATTATTTTAGGTGGAAAAGCAGACGGAAGCCAGACTTTTGTAACTGCAGCACCAGATATTCCTGCAATTATTTTAAGAGATCCACCAGGTTCTAATAGTTTTGCTTCGATTGAAGCAGGAGAAAGTATTTCGTTTACATCTGAAGCTTCTTTTGCACATCAAGAAGGAGTAGAGGAAGAACTTACGATTGCAGGAGGTATGTATTTTGAACTTCAGGGTGGACTGGTTCCTACGCCAAGAGTAACAATAGAACAGCAAAACTCGGCAGTTACAGGTATGTCGCTTTCTAATACTTCTCAAGATGGTAAGTCGGTTACGAGTACTTATACTTTTAGTAAAGCGATTTCAACCAGCGATGCAACAGATTATGTAGGTTCAGATGGAGATTTATATATCGGAAACTCGAAAAACATATTTTACGGTTCGTATGATAATGTTGAGACCTCTAAAACAATCCCTCAAAAGTTTGTAAACGGTCAGTCTATGCCTTTAGATCCAAGCGAATATATCAACTTAGGAACTGCAAGTGCTCCAGTTTACATAAGCAAACAAAAAGCGCTTAGTTTTGTAGATAAACCAACTGAGACTTTCTTTATCTATTCTCAAAAACACATCTTAACGACTTTGATTCCAGAGTATGAATCGTTTATTACGAATATTTTGAATGGACCAGATCCTAATAATGCAGCCAACAAGCAAAAAAGAGAAGAATACGAGGAGAAGATTCGCTTATGGAGAAAAGTTATTTTGGATAACGAAAAAGTGAAATACGCCGCTAAAAATGATCGTGCGGCTTATAAAACTGGTTTAACAGCTGTCGTAACAAACTTTAATAACGAAGTAAAAGGAGCTTATGACGGTATTAGTGATCCTGCAGCAAAAGCAAGATTGAATAATCAGCTTACATCTTCTAATGAAATTAAAAATATGCTTGGATCAGAATTCGAGAAAAACGTTTCATTTGATGCAGGTTTAGGATCGTATTCTCGTAGTGTAGAGACCAGCGTGGTAACTGCGAATACTACTTCATACAATTTGGTTATAGATCAGTCGGTGGCCGCAATAATTGGTTTTGAAGTGAACAAGGTAGGGATGGAAGCAAACACAAAAGCTTTCTTTCAGCAGGATATCAATTCATCATTGTCTAAAGAAAACGCCACAACGACCAACATAAGCTATACTTTTAAAGATAATGATAAAGCCAACTTTTTAAGCGTAGATGTTGTCAACTCTTTTGACGGAAACGGTCCAGTTTTCATTACCCAAGGAGGAAGAACTTCTTGCCCTTACGAAGATGCAGAACAGACTCATTTTTATAACAAAAGCGAGTACAGCGATACTGCGACCGTAATTAATGAACTGCCAGAAAACAAACGTGAAAAGTTAAGTTTTGCTACCCAAAAAGTAGAAGTTCCGGTGCTGACAGTGACAGACAGTGATGTTACGAATGTGGTGGAAACCAAAAATGCGGAGTTTGAATTAAAACTTCAAAATAACAGCGTTTCGGGTTCTGATGCCGATTTCTTATTAGTGGTAGACAATACTACTAATCCGAATAATGCCTTGATCAACATTGAACCAAACGGTACAATCGTTCACGTGCCTTACGGAAGAGAAGTAATTTATAAACTGACATTAGGAAAATCTATTTCAGATATTTATGAATATAAGGATATAAAGGTCAGATTGCAGTCATTATGCGATGGCTCTGATGTGAGCTCAGAAGTATTGATTTCAGCAAGTTTTGTTCCGTCATGTTCAACTGTATCGGTAAATGCTCCGTTGAATAACTGGGTATACAACCGAGAAAAAGCTTTTAATACAGATGGAACAACCAAACCCTTGGCAATAAACTTGAATGGATACAACACCAAGTTTAAAAGCTTCAAGAAAATTGATTTGGAGTATAAACTAGCTACAAGTCCAAATTGGATTCGCCTTCATACCTATTACGGTAGTACTGAATTTTACGATGAAGCGGTTAAAAACAATGAAACAGAGATTTCGTCTATTGGCGCGGCAACTAGCCTAACATACAATTTTGATATAGCTGCTTTAAAATTAGCAGACGGGAAATATCAAATCAGAGCGAGAAGCACTTGCAGCAATGGTACAGAGTTCATTGCAGATGTTGTATCTGGATCAGTCGATTTAAGTGCGCCTCAGTTATTTGGTACACCGCTGCCGACAAACGGTATTTTAAGCGCTGGCGAAGATTTGAAAATAAGTTTTAACGAAAATATTTTCTACAATTCTGCAGTTAGTACAATCGAAATTAAAGGACAAACAAATCAGTTAAAAATCGATCATAACGTAAGTCTGCGTTTTGAAGGAAACAACAATACTGCCGTGATCAACAGTCCTAGAATCAGTTCGGGCAATTTAAGTCTTGAATTCTGGCTTAACAATGAAACCAAAACGTCTAGTGCTTCAATAGTTTCGCAAGACGGCGGTTTGAACATCGGATTGAATAATGGAAATATTTCTTTCACATTAGGCGATATTACGGTTCAGGGAGGATTAAAAAATGATAATCTATTCCACCATTATGCCTTTACATACAACAGCAGTAATGGTGATTACAGAATTTTTGAAGATGATGTCGAAATCGGTTCAAAAAGTGGCAAAGCCAACACGCAGTTTGCCAACAACAACGCCTTAGTAGTTGGAGGCAACACTTTTGTCGGAAACCTACATGATCTTCGTTTATGGAATAAAACATTAAGCAGAGAAGATGCTTATGCTAAAATGTATTCTAAAATGATAGGCAATGAAGCTAATCTGGTTGGCTACTGGCCGATGAACGAAGGTAGAGATGCCTTAGCCAAAGATTTAGCTAGATTTAAGCATGCGACCGTAAATACATCTTGGGATATCAAACCTAAAGGTACTTCATACGATTTTAACAACGGTCAGTATTTGGTTATGGACAATGTGAATTTTGTTCAGGTAACTAAAGAGATGGATGCGACCATGGAGTTTTGGGTCAAAACCGGCACTTCGCAGGAAGCTACTATTTTCTCAAACGGAAAAGGTGACGGTTCAGATGTAATTCAAAGCAACGGATTATCGAATAAATGGTCGGTTGATATGAATAATTCAGGTAATCTTTTATTGAAAAGTGAAGGACAATCTTATGTTTTAACCACAAAAGGACTTTCAGACAACGCTTGGCATCATGTAACGTTATTGTTTAGTAGAGCGGGATCGCTGAGAACTTATGTAGATGCCAAATTAGTATCTTCAAATCAGATGACTTCTATTGGAGGTTTCTCTGGAAATAAAATTTGGCTGGGAGCTAGAGGTTCTCGTGACCTTGCCGGCAAAGAAACTGTCGACCGAGTTTTTACAGGTAAGATTGATGAATTCCGTTTGTGGAATACACTTCGTAATGTGGAGCAGATAACAAGAGACAGTTATAATGAAGTTGATGTAGAAAGCATTGGTTTGTTGTTATACTCTAGGATGAATGTTCCGGATCCGGTTACAGCAAACGGTCCGAGATATTATCATGCAGACGCTAATCAGACTGTGGTGGTAAACAACGCAGTTTTAAGTGGCGGAACCGTGAATTATTCTAATGATACACCGGCAATAAAACCAGAACGTCAGTTGGTCAAATTTGTAACTACGAATGTTATTAAAGATGGCGAAATGATTATTGCGCCAGTTATTACAGATTGGGCATCATTAGAAGGACAGATCCTTGATATTACGGTTCACAGAATGTTTGACAGCGCCAACAATATGCAAGAATCTCCAGTGACTTGGACGGCTTATGTTAACCGTAACGAAGTAAGCTGGTTCGCCGAAGGTTACAACGAAATCGTAGACCTTACTAAGAATAGCAGCGAAACTAAAACTTTCGAAATTACATTGGTGAACAAAGGCGGAAAACAACAGCCTTACAACATAAGCAATGCGCCAAGCTGGTTAACTTTAAGCAGAACATCGGGAACTTTAGATCCAAACAGCAGGACCACGATTAAGGCTACTATCGATGAAAATGTAGCAGTAGGAGAGTATCTGGAGAATTTATACTTGCAGACCGATTTTGGCTACGACCAAAAATTGCAGGTAAAATTAAGAGTTTTAGCTCCAGAACCAGACTGGAATATTGATCCAACTCGTTTTGATTACAGTATGAACATCATCGGAAAAGTAAAAGTAGACGGTGTACTGTCTGCTGATTCTTACGATAAGATCGCTGCTTTTTATAATGACGAAGTACGAGGATCTGCCAAATTGGTTTACAATGAGGCTTATAAGGAATATTTCGCCTTTTTAACGGTTTATAGCAACGCAAATTCAGGAGAAAATCTGAAGTTTAAAATCTGGGATGCCTCTCAGGGCAAAATCTTAGAAGCTTCTGTAGAAACAAATGCATCTATTGTGTTCAGGAATAATGAGGTGTTAGGAACTTTGAGCAAGCCTTATATTTTTGTGAACTCAGGTTTAGTCGAGCAAGAAATTAAACTGAACAAAGGATGGACATGGATTTCTTTAAATACTAATGACGCCAATTTCTCAGATTTGAATGCATTGACTAAGGGATTGAATTTAGAAACTTCAAACCGTATTTTGAGTCATTCTCCTGCATTGCTGGATACGTATTTTAAAGACAAATCAAATCCTGCAAACAGCGGATGGTCTGGTACGATAAGTGTAAACGGCGGACTTTCTTCTGCTAAAATGTACAAAGTAAATGTCACAGAAGAACAGATCTTAAAAATTAAAGGAAAAAATGTAGATGTTGCAACTTGGAGCTTCCCAATAAAAGAAGAGTGGAACTGGCTTGCTTATCCTTTGGCTTCAAACCAAACCACAAATGAAGCTTTGGCTTATTTTGATGCGGCTGATGGCGATGTCATTAAATCTCAAAATTTGTTTGCGATTTATGATCCAATCATCGGATGGAACGGAACTTTAAAGTATTTAGAAGCCGGTAAAGGTTACATGATTAAGTCAAGTAAGCAGCAGACTTTCAAATATCCTGATAATTTGGAGAGAAGCAAAACCGGAAAATCGGCCTCTAATAATAACCAGGATGAAATCGACTCTGAGTTTACAACGTATTCACAAAACATGAATGCAGTAGTTTTACTTCCACAAGGATTTGACGAGTTATTTGTCTACGATTCAAAAGGTGTACTGAAAGGTAAAGCAAGAAATCAAATGATTAACGGAAAAGAATTGAGTTTTATCACCATTTTTGGAGATGAGGCAGAAAATCTTTCATTTGCTTTAGGAGACGGATTCGCTACAAAAACGACTTCAAAATCATTCACTTTTAAAGGAAATGAGGTGCTAGGAACAATTGCTGATCCGGTTATTTTAGAAGAAGTTTCAAAAACCGAAAACAGTATTTATCCAAACCCGTTTGCATCAATTTTAAACATAGAACTGAATGCCACCAAAAAGCAGGAAGTAAACGTTCAGCTTTATTCGGTAAACGGTCAGTTGGTATTCAGCCAAAAAACTATTGTTGAAAGCGGCTACAACGTGATTTCAATTTCTCCAAATATAGCAGAAGGTGTCTATATTGTTGAGGTTGCAGTTGACGGAAAATTGGTAAGAACTAAAGTTATCAAAAACTAAAAATAAATAATTGAGCTCCTAAGACAGCTGTACAAGCTTGTTTTAGGAGTTTCTAATCAATTAAAAATGAGAAATTATATCCATATAACACTATTGCTATTTATAATCAGCAATAGGGTATTTGGCCAATCGCCAGACTGGTCAGTAAATGAAAATAAATTTCAATATACGATGTCATTCGAAGGCTTCCTCAATGTTGATGGAAAAGATTTAATAGATTCTAAAGACAAGGTAGCGGCTTTTGTAAACGGAGAATGCCGCGGAATCGCAAGCCCCATTTATGTGCAGACAGAAAAAAAATACATGGTTTATTTGACTGTTTTTTCTAATACAGACAATGAAGTGGTGAGTTTCAAAATCTATGATTCGGCAAACAATGTTATTAAAAATGTAGAAAAGACAAAAGTATTCGAAAACAACAAGCACTATGGAGATTTGTTCCAATCGTATAGTTTTGCAAGTCCTGCTCTAAAAAGCGAAGCCGAAATTGTAGATTTTAGATTTAAGGATTTGAACATAGCCAAAGTGGTTCAAGGATCGCAAATAACACTTTATGCAGGCAAAGGGACAAATGTTACGACATTAAATGCTTTGTTCGAATTAAGTCCGGGTGCCAAATTGTTTATCGGAACATCAAACAAAGTTTCTGGCTCAAACAGTATCGATTTTACAAGTCCGGTTCAGTTCCAAGTCCTTTCACAAGACCAATCAGTCGTAAAACAATGGACGGTAACCGTAAAATTGGGCAACGCCTTATTTTATAAAAAAGACGCAGTATGTTATGCTGGCGGTGTTATCAAAGTTTTATACGATGAGAACGAAGTAGCCGCAGACCTTACTAAAGACGGAGTTAAGATTCTAACTCAGAACATTCAGAATGGCCAGGCAATTTTTAACAATTTGGAAGCCGGAAAATATAATGTTAGTGTAGGCGGCACTAGTAAAGAAATAGTTATAAATCTAAAACAACAATAATGAAAAGTAAGCCATACTATATTTTGATTTTAGTCCTGTTCATTTTCTTTGGTTGTTCAGAACATGAGGAAACGGAAATTTATCCCCAAAAGATTTCTTTTGTTCATGCTGACGGTTCAAAAATAGCCGAAAACGAATGCATCAATCCGAATTTGAAATACGGGATAAAAGTCGAAACTAATTTTGTCGATGTAAACAGGCCTTTTAGAGTAGATTATTCTGTAAATGGAGTTGTGTACACGATGACTTTTACGATTAATACTTCGCAAGTCAATCCGATTACCTTGATCAACGGCGAAAATGCCGCACAAATAATAGGAACCAATTATACAGCAACCCTCAAATATATAGACCAGGGAGATTTTGAATTGGTAGAATAAACTAAAAACGTTTGCATTTGTTGAGATTGAGTCGTCAGATTATTGGCGGCTCTTTCTGTTTTATGCTTAACTATATAAATCTGTCTAAATCTGCTTTAATCTGTTTTAATCTGCGTGAAAAATTTATAAGCAAAAGGATTTCCACATAGATTTTAGCAAATCAAATTAGATTTTAATCCTTGAATAAAGCTATTTTATTCTATTTCATCAAAAGGATTATACTTAAGAAGATTTTTCACAACGATAAAAGGACCAGATTCTTGTAAATGATTGAATTTCCGTATTCAATAAAAACTTCGTTGCATTTTATAAGATGCAACCTGTTTGAGAAGACAGTATCAGTGAAAAATTATTTGCTGTTAATACATTTGATATCGTTTTAGAGTTAAACCTTAAAAACAGCATTCAATGAAAAAGATTATAGTAAAGTTTTTTTCTGTTTTGAAAGTCTTCGACTGTAAAATAATAAAAACAACTTGCAATTTTGTTGATTTAAAAGAATCTAACTAATATGAAATTATCTAAACTTTAAAAAGATGTCTTTACCGGATAGATTATACAATATGAAATTTGCCGAATATTTTGATTCGATGCGAAAGATGTATTTGCAAGATGACAAATTCAAAGAGATTTGCGACAATTACTGCAGTAATATTGCCGATGTGGAAAAGTATAGAAAGAAAAGAGAAAAGAATTTTTCTAAAGAGCAGCAATGCGAAAACTTATCTAAAGAGCTGGAAGAAGAAATACTTTTTTATTTAGTTCGTAAAAGTTAGTCCATATCAGGAAAATCCCTGTAGGTATTTAGGATACGCCCCAAATGTTATATACTATTTTGAGGCAATTCAACTTACAAGGATTTTTTTGTTTTAAAAGATTTCAATAAAAATGTTTGTTATTCTTGGTAAAAGGCATTTTCTAAATGTTGTTTTCTGGTTAATGTTTGTTTTTTATTTGGGAGAAGACATAAAACATTTCAGTGCCGATCTGCAGGCTTCTTTCTCGATATATTTCTTTCTGTTGTGCTGTGCCGTCAGCAATTTTGGGGTCTTCAAAAGTAATCGGAATTCTTTTCTCTGCGCCAGCAATAAGCGGGCATCCGCTGTCGGCTTGCGAGCAGGTCATTATTGAGGCAAATCTATTTTTTGGGTTGAAATCATTATCATAGGTTTTTGAAAAACCAATTACAGGATGTTCATTTTCGGCATATTTTATGGCATAAACAGGGTTTGTGTTTTGGGATAGAGCTGTAATCATAAATCCTGAATCTTCTAAGGTCTGGACGACCATCGGAAATAGTGCAGTTGCTTCGGTTCCGCCTGAGTAGCAGAAAACATTTTTTAAATCATAGTAAAATGCCGCTGTCTGTGCCCAAACCTGTGATAAATGACTTCTTCTAGAATTGTGGGTGCAGATTAAGTTTAATCTGATTTCCAGTTTACAATCCACTTTAGTCTGAATGTAGTCGATTAAAGGTTGCAGCACATTTTTGCGCTCTAGAGTTATCTTTGTAAAATCAAATGTTTTAACCGTATTCTCGATTTCTTGATATAACATTTTGTGTAATCATTTATTAATCAACAACAACTTCCGCCTGGCGTGCAAGAGTTCGCATTGTCAGATTGAAATTGAGACAATTTTATTTTAGGCTTATCCGACGGAACCCCACATTGGTCTTGCGCTAAACAGGCTGTCTGTTTGTTCAATAAAATAAAATTCTTGCCATTAAAATCTAAAGCATATTTGCCGATAGTAGTGTTCTGATATTCTACTTCAATGTCATGGTTTTCAATTCCGAGCACTTTTTCAGAAAGTTCGATAATTTGAATCAGCTTCTGAGGTTTGAGCCTGTGATCATAATCGTTGGCATTCCACAGCTGAAAATTTACAACCGTTTCTTTTCTGACTGTTCCGCCACAGTCAATAAAGGTTTTGGTTACTAAACCTACTTCTGTTACGTGAAAATATTCTGGTACCAATGCGCCGTCTGGAAGCTCAAAATTTACAGCTTCTACTGTTTTAAGTATTTCCTTAATTTCTGAAAGTTTCATGTTTTTTATTTTTTTTCAATTCTACTAAATCAGCTTAGATGTACATCTGTCTAAATCTGCTGTAATCTGTTTGCATCTGCGTGAAAAATTTGTAAGCAAAAGGATTTCAAGCAGATTAAATTAGATTTTAATTCTTGAATGAAGCTATTTTAACTCGTTGGGTGAAATTATTTTCAACACATAGAAACATAGTTTAACTAAACTTAAAAAAGGCGTTTCACTAGTTTAAATGCACATAGTTTAGCTATGTGTGGAAACTTGTTTCTTCCATTTTCTTTTTTCGGCACAAAAAACTATGCTTCTATGTGTTAAAATGCTTTTTTTTTTAATTACACCCAACAGGTTATTTTATTCTATTTCACCGAACGGGTTTATTTGGTTACTTAACGACATTACGATTTGTTGGATTAACAGCATTCATTTCTTTTTTTCGCAAGATGACTGCTTATATGATCAAAAAAGACTTTGATTTTTTCAAATCCAGCTTCGTTGATACAGTAGCAGATAGAGTTTCCTTCAATGCTTCCTTTGATTAGTCCGGCATTTTTTAGCTCTTTCAAATGTTGTGAAACTGTAGGTTGTGATAAAGGAAGTTCATTTACGATATCTCCACAGATGCAGGCATTTACCTTTAATAAATGCTCCATAATGGCAATTCGTGCAGGATGCCCTAAAGCCTTGGCTAAAACTGCCAGTTCGTTCTGGGTTTCTGAAAAATGATCTGTTTTTGTTGCTCCCATTTATTTATTTTTATATTGCAATATTACGATATAGTTTTCATTAGAAAAATAAAATTAACATTTAGATTTAGCATTAAGTTTTGAACTTAGGATGCAAACATATTCCTAGTCAATGCGAATACTGATAAGGAGTCGTCTTTGCGCCACATGCAAAAACAAAAAAAACGGATAATAGAATGCACTATAAATCCGTTTCTAAGCAAAGTTTTTTTTGGAATTATGAATTACCATATAGGTTAGATTCACCACCGTCAATTGCAATGGTCTGTCCGTTTACATACTGGCATTCGTCACTGAGCAGAAAGGCCACTAGACTGCCGACATCTTCGGGCTTGCCTAATTTTCTTGTAGGGTTTCTTTGCGCATATGTGGTTTCTGCCGCTTTAGGATCTTCCGGATTTACCTGTTTAAAAGCTTCAGCGACCATTGGCGTCAGGATTGCTCCGGGCGCAATTGCATTGGTAAATATGCCGTCTTTCCCATATTCTATTGCAGCATTTTTTGTCATACCCGAAACAGCATGTTTACTTGCCACATAAGGCATTTGGTTAATAACGCCTCTTATTCCGCCCACAGAAGCTACGTTTACGATTTTTCCGCCTCCTTGTTTCTGCATTACTGGTATCACGTATTTCAAACCGTAATATACCCCCATTAGATTAATGTCAATTACTTTTTTAAATATATTGATGTCATAATCAACTATTGAGGCTTGCTTTCCCTCAATACCTGCATTGTTGTAGAATCCATCGATGCGGCCAAATTCGGAAACCGTTTTGTCTACATAATTTTTGACGGCTTGTTCATCTGAAACGTCGGCAACTATGGTTATGATATTTGCATTCGGCACAGCAGACTGAATTTCTGCTTTTGCTTTTTCAAGAGCTTCTTGATTGTAATCAACCAAAGAAAGATTGGCTCCTTTTTGCGCTACGGCTTTACTTGCTGCTAGTCCGAGCCCCATAGCGGCTCCAGTAATTATAATTGTTTTGTCTTTAAAAATGCTCATAATTTATAGTATTAAATATATTAATTGAAAATTTATTCATTTAATCTTAACCTATTAGATGATACCTCTCCAAGCCATATCGAAACAGTCATCAATGAGCTTCTGGCTTAAAGGGAACAGCTTTTGGATAATACCTGTAGAGCAAGAGCGTACTGCGCCGTCAAAAAAGCTGATGAGTATAATTGCATCCACTGTTTTTATGATGCCTTCCTGTTGCCCTTTTTCTATTAAATCATACAGAGGTTTGTTCTGTACTTCGTACTCTGCTAGCTGTTTTGAGAAATTTATCTGTATATAACCCGATTGCACATATTGGTCTATAAAGACCGTTTCATCATAATGCTCCAGCCTGTAATTAAGCATATTGACATAAATCTGCTTAAGAGACTGGCGGATAGGTGCGTTAATGTCAAATCCGCTATACATGGCTTGCGTCATTTTATCCTCCACTGCAGCATAAGCAAGCTGCACAACCTCTTCCTTGTTTTTGAAGTAGATATACAGAGTTCCCGCCGCAATTCCCGCTGTTTTGCAAAGGTCTGAAATGTTAACGCTTGCCAACCCGCGTTTTCCTGTTAGGGTATATACAGACTTTAAAATTTTCTCTCTTTTTTCAGGATCTATAGGTCTCATATAGTAAAGTTAAATGAAAAAATATTCAGTTAAGTGTTTTTACGCAAATTATAACTTTTATTTAAGGATTTTTATTTTGCACTAAAACACAACGTAGCCTCGTATAAACCAGTTTGAAAATCCCTTCAGAAATTATGGCGGTACTATTAACTTTTAATGGTCGCTGAGATTAATTATTTTTCGATTTCTAGAATTTGCGTTAGTATATTATTTTTGACAGGATTTTGTTCATCCGGCTGACAGCCACCAACCGTGATTTGAATTTTCCCCTCATATTGCTGTAGGTTTCCGTTTTCTGTTACATACGAGAGGTCTTCAGGAGAAAGATTAAAGTTGATGATTGTGCTTTCACCGGGTTTCAAGTTGAATCGTTCAAATCCTTTCAGACTTTTTAAAGGTGCTTTTATTGATGGATTTTGATTAACTAAATAGAGTTGAGAAACTTCTTCTCCTTCCATTTTTCCTGAGTTGGTTACTTTTACCGAAATCGTGATTTTTTGTCCCTTTTTAATTTTAGACGGAGCACTAAGAGCGCTGTATTTGAAATCGGTATAACTTAATCCATAACCAAATCCATATAAAGGTGTTCCTCTAAAATAGCGATAGGTTTTATTATCCATTTTGTAATCAATAAAAGAAGATAAATCTGAGTCGTTTTTATAAAAAGTTACAGGAAGCCTTCCTGCTGGATTATAGTCTCCAAAAAGAACGTCGGCCGCTGCCTTTCCTGCTGCTTGTCCGCCATACCAGATGTTCAGTATTGCCGGAATGTTTTCTTTTTCCCGCGGAACGGCTATTGCGCTGCCGGTCATCATTAGAAAAATGACTGGTTTGCCAGATGATTGAAGCGTCTGTAGTAGTTTTGTCTGCACCTCAGGAAGTAGGATAGAAGTACGATCGCCACCTTTAAAGCCAGGAATGTTCACCGGCATTTCTTCTCCTTCAAGCTGTGGAGAAATGCCGCCTGCGAAAATGAAGACGTCCGCATCTTTATGACGCTCGATAAGGTTGTTAAAATCGGTTTTTATGAAATTTCCCGTTTGCAGAGACACTTCGGCTTTTCCTTCACCTTGCCAGTACTCCAGCACTAGTTTATACACTTTGTCTTTCTGGGTTTGCAATTTATAGGTTTTTGCTCCCCATCTATTTTTCTCCCATGCATTTATAACTTCCTTTCCATCAATACTAAATCTGTAACCGTCATCTGCAGCAACTTCAAAAGTGACAGAGCCATTTTCTTCTGCTTTAAAATTGGTCTTGTAGCGTGCCGAGAAATGATTTGCTTTAATGTTTTTGGTAACCATTTCTCCTTCTTGCCAAAAATTATTTATTTCAGATTCTGTTCTCGTAGTTTCAGGTTTGCCGGATAATTTACTGTTGCTAAAGTACTCTGCTTTAAAGCCCAGTTTTCCTTCATAGGAATAACGTTTTTTGAGATTTTTATAAACCAGCAGCGTATCATTTGTAAAGTTGACCGCTTTTTCATAAACTACTTCGGTTGCTGGACTTGTCTTTTCTTTGATTCCTTGTAGCACCGTGGTCAGTTTAGATGGAGTTCCGTTATAATTTCCGAGAATAGAGATTGAATTCTCAGCATTTGGTCCTAGGACTACAATTTTTTTCAGGCTTTTATTTAGAGGAAGAATGTTTTTTTCGTTTTTAAGCAAAACAATAGATTGTCTGGCCATTTTTAGCGCATGCAATTGGTGCTCTGGACTTTCTAGGACAGAGGCAGGAGTTTGGGCGTATTTCACCATGTTTATGGGGTCAAACATTCCCAATCTAAAGCGGATCATAAATAAGCGCTTTACAGAAACATCGATTTGTTTTTCGGTGATTTGTCCATTTTTAACGGCTTGTACAAGTGACTTGTAAGCGTCTGTGCCGCAGTCAATATCTGTTCCATGAAGTACAGCATCGGCTGCAGCAGCTGCAGCGTCAGGATGTGTCTTGTGATTTTTGAAAAAATCATCTATCGCCCAACAGTCAGATGTTACATAACCGTCAAATTTCCATTCTTTCCTCAAGATATCGTTCATTAGAATGTCGCTGGCGCAACATGGCTGGGTTCTAAAGGCGTTGTACGCACACATAACCCCAGCGACATTTGATTCTGTTACAAGTTTTCGGAATGCAGGAAGATAAGTGTCCCAAAGATCATAAGAGGTTACGTCGACATCAAAAGTATGCCTTAATGACTCGGGACCACTGTGTACGGCATAGTGTTTCGCACAGGCTGCTGCTTTTAGATATTTAGGGTCGTCGCCCTGAAGTCCTTTTACGAAAGCATCTCCTAGCACAGCTGTAAGATAAGGATCTTCGCCGTAAGTTTCCTGTCCGCGTCCCCATCTTGGGTCTCTGAAAATATTAATATTAGGAGTCCAGTAGGTTAATCCAAGATAGCGCTCATTTGTTCTATTAAGCTCAATCGCTTTGTTGTATACAGCTCTGCCTTCTAGAGCCGAATAATCGGCCATTTTAAAAAGCGAATTTTTGTCGAAAGTAGCGGCCATTGCAATAGCCTGCGGAAAAACGGTTGTTTTGAATGGCGTTCGTGCCACACCGTGCAGGGTCTCATTCCACCAGTCATAGGCCGGAATTCCTAGCCGCGGTATTGCTGGAGCAGCATTCAACATCTGGGCTACTTTCTCTTCTAATGTAAGTTGACCCACTAAGTTTTCTACTCGTTCTTCAAAAGTCAAATCGGTGTTCTGAAACGGATACTCTGATTTTTTTTGCTGGGCAGAACACCAAAGTGAAACAATGAGCAATAACTGGTGTATTATATTTTTTGTTTTCATAAAAAAGATATTTTAGTAAGTAATGTCAGCAATTTGGATTAATAGAAATTTTAATTACAACCGATTGCGTAAAGTAAGGGAAAATAAAGATAATTTTGAAGCATTACGCTGTAAAAAATGCTTCAGTATTATTTTATTCCTATTTTTTTGTGATAAATATTATCTTTTGCATTATTTATGAGTAAATTTGAGATATAAAATGGAAAAGCAGGTGTTGTTTGTTTATACTATTTCTTTTTTGGGTTGAATATATTTACTGCTAATTATGAAGTAATGGAAGAGCACAGACATGTAACGATTTACGATATCGCCGAAAGGCTTAATTTGGCCACATCTACAATTTCACGAGCTTTAAAAGATCATCATACGATAAGTGATAAGACTATTAAAAAAGTCAAAAAAACTGCCGAAGAAATGGGATTTGTTCCAAATACTTTGGCAGCCGGATTAAGAGGCAACAAAACCAAAACGATAGGGGTTTTGATTCCGACCATCACACAGCCCTTTTTGTCGTCATTAATTAGTGGTATTGAAGTAACTGCGCGGAAATCAGATTACTCGGTTATCATTATGCAGTCGCATGATTCGTATGAGGAAGAAGTTAATATGACTAAATCGCTATACAGCAGCAGAGTAAGCGGTGTGATTTGTTCGCTTGCAATGGAGACAAAAGACACTTCACACTTTCAGCAGTTTTCGAGTAATAATATTCCTTTGGTCTTTGTCGATCGTGTTCCTAAAGGCTATAATACTTTCAGGGTTGTAATTGATAATTATACAGCAGGTTATAAGGCCACAAAACATCTGATTGATCAAGGTTGCAAAAGAATTGCGCATTTGACTGCTGGTGCAGAATTCGGCAATCTTTATAATGAAAGAAAAAGAGGTTATGTCGACGCGCTAGCTGATCATGGTATTCCATTGAAAGAAGAATTAATCGTAAATCTTAAAACAATGACCTACGACGCTGGCGTAAAAGCTTGTGATAAGCTTCTGGGATTAAAAACACCGCCTGACGGACTTTTTGCTCCAGGTGATATTCTTGCCGTAAGTGCCGTGCAAACCGCTAAAAAAAGAGGTGTTAGAGTGCCTCAGGACTTTGCTGTGATTGGTTTTAATAATGACCCTATTTCTGAAATCATTGAGCCAAATATATCTACAATTACGCATCCAGCAGAGAAAATGGGAAAGGCAGCGGCAAATATTATAATTGATACTATTGAATCTCACAAAGAAGAGGAAGCCAAGGAGATAACTTTTCTGAATACAGAAGTGCTTATCAGGGAGTCATCGAAAAAGAAATAATCTTTTGTGCCAAATTAAGAACTGCGATTGCATATCTGTGATAGCAGCTTTTGTATCTAATTTCTAGATTCCCATTTAATGGCATTAAAAATTAAGGATTGATAGCCGTAAAACGTTTGTGAAGTTTTTTGTTTGAAGTTAAACAATGATGAACTTAAAATGACTTTAAAAATGATGCTCAGATTATTTTAGTAATACTATAATTAAAGAGATTTGTTAAAAGAATCAATTTACCAGATAAAGCCTTTCGTTTGTGTGCGAAAGGTTTTTTTATGGCAATCGATTGTTTTAGATTGCTTTTTTTGTTTTATAATGTATACAATATCAGTTATTTGCTTGCTGCAAACGGTTTGTTGTATTGTTTAGAAGTAGTAATTACCTTATTTAAATTGTTTTTGGCACTACTACATATTATGAAAAAAGATCGTTTTGAGTCTTTTTGTGTTTTATTTAAGAATATTGTTTAAACGCAATATTTTTGTCAAATTAAACTATAACGATGTAGTTTATTTTGTGTAATTGCCATTATTTTTGGAGTATTAATAAGATAATAGTTTTTTATAAGGCTATTTTTTTTGTACTTTCTAAAAATATTTTACACAACCGATTGTGTTTGTAATTTATTTTTCTACATTTGTGAAAGATACACTTATAAAAAACACACATTTAAACTTTATAGTGTGTTAAGAAAAACCTAACTAACAAAAACAAATTTTAATAATTAAATCAATTTTTATGAATAATTTTTTTATTACAAGCAAATTGGGGCATCTAAAGAGTCTCGGTTTTTTGATCCTATTGTTTTTGCTCTCAACTCAAATGAAGGCGCAAACAGCAGTTACGGGAACAGTTTCAGATGCAAGTGGTCCGATTCCGGGAGTTAATGTAACTCTAAAGGGAACAAAAACAGGCGTAAGTACTGGTTTTGACGGTAATTATGTCATAAATGCGCCGTCAAATGGTGTGCTTGTTTTTAGTTTTATAGGATTTAAAAGCCAGGAAATCAATGTTAGTGGTCAGACTAAAATTAATGTTCTCTTAGTTGAAGACTCAAATAACTTAAAAGAAGTAGTGGTAATTGGGTACGGTACTCAAATTAAGGAGGCTGTAACAGGTTCGGTTGCTTCATTAGGAGGAAAAGAATTGAATGAAGTGCCTGCTGCAAATATAACACAGGCTTTACAAGGAAGGCTTGCGGGGGTTGAGATGACACAGACTTCGTCTAAGCCTGGTGCGGCCATGCAGATAAGAATAAGAGGAACCAGATCTTTAACAGGTAGTAATGATCCTTTGGTGGTATTGGATGGAGTTCCGTTTGCAGGTTCGATAGGAGATATTAATCCGGCAGATATCAAGTCGGTTGATATTTTGAAAGATGCTTCGGCTACTGCAATCTATGGTTCTCGTGGAGCCAACGGGGTAATTTTGGTAACTACTTTGAAGGGTAAAAAAAATCAAAAAGCTACATTTTCGTATAATGGCTTTAGCGGCGTTAAGCAGGTTTTTTCAAAATATCCAATGATGGATGCTGCTCGATTTGGAGCATTGCGTGATTATACTGGCCTGTATGTGGATGGAGTCGGTGAGTCAAGAAATGTAAATACAGATTGGCAGGATTTATTATATGGCTCAGGTGAAATGATCAGCCATGATGTAGGAGTTTCTGGCGGAAGCGAAAATGGAGCTTACAATGCTGGTTTGGGCTATTACAAAGAAGAGTCGGTTTTGCCAGGACAAAGATTCGAGCGTTTTAGTCTTAGAGCAGGATTAGACCAACAGGTTAGTAAATCGATACGTCTTGGGTTTAATACAAACAGCAACTACAGCATAACCAATGGAGATAATATTGGTACAGGGAATATTTTAGCGACTTCACCACTGGCTAATCCTTATAATGCAGATGGTTCTCTAAAAAGAACAGTTAGTATGGCGGCAGATGATCAATGGGTTTATACTAGACAATCTATCAGAAATCTTGGAGATTCGTATGTTAATTTGAGCAGAGCATTTAGTTCTTATAATAACATTTTTGCCGAGGTTAAGATACCAGGAATCGACGGATTAAAGTACAGACTCAATACAGGTTTGAATTTCCGTACCTCTAATGCAGGATATTACGAAGGACAGGGAGTTTTTGATGTTAATCCGGCAACACTATCAAATGCGGCAATCACCAATGGATGGTCTACTCAGTGGCTTCTAGAAAACTTATTGACTTACGATAAAACTTTTGCACAGAAACATACAGTCAATTTCGTAGGATTGTATTCAAACGAACAATATACGGGACAGAGTTCTAGAGTGACTCGAAATGGAATTACGTCTGATGCCTTCCAATTTTATAATCTAGGACAAAGCGAGGAGGAAGCTGTAATTAACCCTGCGGACCAGGATTACACGCAATGGGGACTTACATCTTACATGGCTAGGCTAATGTATTCATACGACAATCGCTATTTTATCTCGGGCACAATACGTTCCGACGGTTCATCAAGGCTTTCGCCGGGTAATAAATGGGTGACTTATCCTGCGGTTTCAGCTGGATGGACGATTTCGAATGAATCATTCCTAAAAGACAAGACACAGATCAACCTTTTAAAACTGAGAGCAGGTTATGGAGAAACTTCAAATCAAGCGGTATCTCCTTATGCAACTCTTGGAGCTCTAAGCACAAGGCCTTATAATTTTGGAAGTACAAATTCAACAGGGGTTTATGTAACAGAACTGCCGAACCCAAACTTAGGATGGGAGTTTTCTACTACATGGAATTATGGTCTGGATTTCGGATTCTTTAATAACCGCTTATCAGGTACAATTGAGTATTATAAAACAAATACAAAAAATCTATTACAGCGTGTAGGATTACCTGCAACTTCTGGGGTAAGCAGCTATGTGGCTAATGTGGGTGAAACCGAAAACAAAGGTTATGAAATTTCTCTAAACGGAGTTATTCTTGATAACCCTAAAGGAGTGACATGGACAGTAGGAGTTAACTTCTACAAAAATGAGAACAAGTTAGTAGCATTGGCTTCTGGTGCTAGCCGTGATGAAGCAAATAACTGGTTTGTGGGTTATAACATCAATTCGATTTATGATTATCAGAAGGTTGGAATCTGGCAGGAAGGAGATCCTTATATGTCAATTCTAGAACCAGGACCAACAGGAATCAATCAGCAAGGAACAGTAGTGGGTTCGATTAAAGTAAAATATACAGGAGAATATAATCCTGACGGTTCACCTACTCGTGCTATTAATGCAAGTGACCGCCAGATTATAGAGACGGATCCCGATTTTCAAGGAGGTTTTAATACGAATGTAACTTACAAAGGATTTGATTTTACTGCAGTGGGCGCATTTAAAAGTGGTGGAGTACTGATCAGCACGCTTTACGGAGGTGCAAGTTATATGAACTTATTAAATGGCCGTAGAAGTAATGTGGATGTTGATTACTGGACTCCAGATAACAGAGATGCTGAATTCCCTAATCCACGTGGTATTAGAAGTGGAGATAATCCTAAATACATGTCAACAATGGGGTATTTTGATGCATCTTACGTAAAAATTAGAGCATTGACTTTAGGATATACTATCGATCAAGACTTTACAAGAAGGTTAGGAATTGATAAACTGAGACTATATTTTACGGCACAGAATCCATTTGTTTTGTTTTCTCCATATCATGATAAATCTGGAATGGATCCTGAGACCAACTCGCTGGGAGATGAGAATCAGGCAGTGGCATCTTATCAAAGAAGATTCTCTGTTATTGGTACCAATACACCGACAACCAGAAATTATTTATTTGGACTTAATTTAACATTCTAATCATATAGATATGAAACGATATATATTTAAAAATTTGATTATAGGGTCTGCTATTTTACTTTTATCAAGCAGCTGTACAGATATATTAGAGGAAAAACCTCATGATTTTTATGAGCCTGGGTATTTTAAAACTGAGCAAGGAGTTAAGCAAGGATTAACGTCTCATTATGCGCATTTACGATGGATCTACGGTCAGGCTTATTTTTACAATGCCTGTCAGACCGGAACAGACGAAGCTACTTATGCACAAAGTGCCGATGGAAACTTTAAAGACCATGACCTATCTGGTGTCGGCATCATTAATCCTAATTCAAGCCGTTCAGATGTTTTATGGAATAACTCTTATTACGATATCAACACTGCAAGCGGTATTATAGAAAACGGAGCAGCAGTAGGCGTTGCCAGCAGTTTAATTGCAGAGTCTAAATTTTTTAGAGGGTTTGATTACTTTTTGTTAGTGCAGACATTTGGTGGAATTCCGCTAGATTTGGGTGCTGGAGAGTTAAGATTTAACAGTAAGCCTTCGAGATACTCTAAGCGTAACACAGTTCCTGAAGTCTATACAAAAGCAATTTTTCCCGATTTGATTGCGGCTGTTAACGATCTTCCAGATACACCTAGATTGACGGGAACGGCTACTAAAACGGTGGCGAGATTATTCTTAGCGAAAGCTTATCTTACTTATGCATGGTGGCTAGAGAATCCTAACAATATTCCGACCTATCCAGATGCTCCAAGAACAGATCCTGATGGGCATAATGCACAATGGTACTTTCAAAAAGCTTACGATATAGCTGTAGAAGGAATTAATAATCCAGGAGCTTACGGGTTACTTGATTCTTATTATGATGTTAATTTGGGATCAAATGACAGAAATAAGGAAGTAATGCTTTATGCAGATCATACGCAAGAAAGTGAATATTACAATGGTGGTAGCCTTACATTTGGTAGTGGTGGGGCTCCAGATAATTTTGCAGGCTGGATGGTGACTTGGAACTACACTGCTGTTAGAAGTAAAAACGGGACCGCATCAGTTTCATCAGTTCAAAGAGAGGCGAATCAGTTTTTGGGACGTCCATGGACAAGGATGGCTCCGCCTATTGAAGTTTTTACCAACACATTTGCAGATAAAATAAATGATTCTAGATACGACGGAACGTTTACGACATCTTTTAGAGGTAACTGGAACCTTCAAGGGACAGGTCTTACCGGAGTGGCAACCCTAACCAATGCAAATGGTCTTACCATTAGACCGGGAGATGCTGTTTTAACGTTTCTTAATGACGAACCGTTAACTCCGATTACTTACCCTTCAGGACAAGGTGACAGCGGTGTTGGAGCGGGAACCCTGCCAGGAAGAGCCGATTATGTAATTTCTCCAAGAGGTATTAGCAGAATTGTATACCCAGGTTTTTGGAAACTAGGACCTTACAGAACTGATAATGCTGGAGGACTAGGGCAACCTAATGCAGGAAGCACCAGACCGTTTCCTGTAGCAAAATTTTCAGAATTGTACCTAGTTGCGGCAGAAGCAGCGGTCAAAGGGGCTACAGGATCTTTAACTGCAAGATCGCTTGTAAACGTTCTAAGAGCCAGAGCAGGAAAATGGAGATGGGACAATAATGGAAATACAGCCAAAATACAAGACAATAGTGTGGCAATGACAAGTGCAACTCCGGCTATAATCGATATTAATTATATATTGGCAGAGCGTTCTAGAGAATTTTTTGGTGAAGGCTATCGCTGGTATGACTTGGTGAGAACGCAAAAATGGAATGAAATTGCTGGTAAATATTCTATCGGAGGGTCTAACTATGGACAACACACTCCTGAAGTAATAACCAGAACAATTGATGCGCATCATTACCTAAGACCGATTCCGCAAGGACAGATTGATGGAATGGAAATGTCGGCCGCCGAAAAAGCTGCATACCAAAACCCTGGTTACTAATTTAGAACTAGGTTGTTTTTATAGTTTGATTTTATAATCTTATCTAAGTGTTTGGTTCTTAGGTTTGTGTTAGTTAAGCCGAGAGTGATTCTCTCGGCTTTTTAATAATTCTTCTATCAATTTAAATAATAAACAATGATTACAAGAAAGGTATTTTTTTTATGCACAGTTGGATTTTTATATTTTTTTTCAGTGACAGCTCAGGAGAAAAATGCAAAGAAAAAAGTAAGCAAAGAGGCTCCAGTGTTTTCGAATGTTGTCTATCAGGGAGACGATGAAATCTATAAAAAAAATCCCTTAAAAGAAGATGAATTTTATTCCCCTATTCTTCAGGGATGTTATCCTGATCCTGCCATAACAAGAAAGGGCGACGATTATTATATGGTATGCTCCTCATTTGCGATGTTTCCGGGAGTGCCGATTTTTCATTCAAAAGATTTAGTCAACTGGACAGATTTGGGAGGAGTATTAAATAATGTTTCAGAATTTAATCCTCACGATACAGGCATCAGTGCCGGGGTTTATGCGCCAGGAATTACTTATAACCCTCATAATGATACTTTTTATATGATTGTTACCGCATTTACAGGCGGTCTAGGAAATATAATTGTAAAAACAAAAGATCCTAAAAAAGAATGGGGAAGTCCGATCAAACTAGCTTTTAACGGAATAGATCCTTCTATTTTTTTTGATGATGATGGAAAAGGTTATGTAGTACATAATGATGCTCCAGATAATGGAAAAGAATTGTACAATGGACATCGTGTAATTAAAGTATGGGAATACGATTTAGAAAAAGATCAGGTAATTCCAGGTACGGATAAAATTATAGTTGATGGCGGAGTCGATCTTTCGAAGAAGCCAATATGGATAGAAGCTCCTCATTTATATAAAAAGGATAATCATTATTATCTGATGTGCGCCGAAGGTGGTACAGGAGGAAATCACAGTGAGGTGGTTTTTATTAGTGATAATCCAAAAGGACCTTTCAAGCCTGCCTCTAATAATCCGATTCTTACTCAAAGATATTTTCCTCAAAACAGAGCCAATAAAGTAGATTGGACAGGGCATGCCGATTTAGTCCTCGGACCAGACAACAAATACTATGGCGTATTTTTAGGAATTCGTCCAAATGAAAAAGACAGAGTAAATACTGGTCGAGAAACATTTATGCTTCCGGTAGACTGGTCAGGTACTTTTCCGGTTTTTGAGAACGGGTTAGTCCCAATGGGGTCTAAATTAAAAATGCCAAACGGCGTCTTAAACAAAACGGGCAAGGATGGTTTTCTTCCTAATGGTAATTTTACATTTACGGAGAACTTTACCTCACCAAAGTTAGATTACAGATGGATTGGATTGCGAGGACCTCGAGAACATTTTGTTTCTATCGTTAAAAAAGGATTACAGATAGAGCCATTTCCAGTAAATATCAAGGAATTAAAACCAACTTCTACACTATTTTATAGACAGCAACACAATACTTTTTCTTTTGCAACAACTATGGAATACAAACCGAAATCTGAAAAAGATTTGGCAGGAATTGTATGTCTGCAGAATGAGCGTTTTAATTATGTTTTTGGTGTAACTAAGAAAGGAAAAGATGCTTACATTGTACTGGAAAAAACTACAGAAGGCAAATCAGAAATTATCTCAAGCGCAAAAATCGATAGTAAGGGAGTATTGCGTCTGCAAGTCAAAGCTGATGGAGACAATTATCAGTTTAGTTATGCCTTGAGCGGTGGTGATTTTCAAAATCTGGGAAGTCCAGTTTCAGGAGATATTCTTTCAACAAATGTCGCTGGCGGATTTACAGGAGCTTTGGTAGGATTATATGCCACTTCATCGAATAATTCACATCCGAAATAAAAGTTAAAACTCCCATTTATTTTAATTTAAAAAATGATTTATGGGAGTTGTTTTTTTAATTACAGCCACCATCAAATTTTAGTAGAAATGATAAAAAGATATTTAAAAAATATATTGCTTTTACAGCTTTTCACTTTAATAATTGGATGTAAAACCAATCAGCCTTTAGCACATTCTTCTGAAAAGACGAAAGCTGAAAATTGGGTAGGATCGTGGGCTTGCGCACCAATGCTTGTAGAACCAAACAACATGCCACCAGCCCCAGGTTTGGCCGAAAATACACTTCGTCAGATTATAAAAGTTTCGATTGGAGGAGAACGTCTTAGGCTTCGTTTTTCAAATTTATTTAGCGACCAAGCAACTGTTTTAAAAAAGGTCAGTATAGCCAATGTGCTGGAAGCTCCGTCAATCGACAAAGACACTCAGAAAACTCTCAGCTTTAACGGGAATCAAGAGGTGACGTTAAATCCGGGACAGGAAGTGTTTTCAGATCAGCTTAACTTTTCATTAAAACCAGGTCAGTTGCTTGCAATAACTATTTTTTATGGCACAACATCAGAAAAAACGACAGGACATCCTGGGTCAAGAACAACTTCCTACATTTTGCAAGGTGACAATTTAAGCAACGCCATTTTCTCCGATGCAGTAAAAACAGATCATTGGTATTCTATTGTTGGCGTCGATGTTATGGCATCAAAAAACACATCGAATATTGTTTGCCTAGGAAACTCTATTACAGATGGTCGCGGATCAGGAACAAACAAACAGAATCGCTGGACAGATATTCTGGCAGCTAGACTGGCAGCAAATAAAGCAACTCAAAATATTGGAGTTTTAAATTTAGGAATAGGAGGGAATTGCGTGGTAAAAGGAGGGCTGGGGCCAACAGCTCTAGATCGCTTTGACCGTGATGTACTTTCTCAATCGGGTACGAAATGGCTCGTGATATTAGAAGGAATAAATGATATAGGAGGAATTAAACGCGCAGAAGATGCTCCTGTAAAAGCACAGGAAATTATTGATTCCTACAAAATTATGATAGAAAAGGCACACGTCAGAGGAATAAAAGTGTATGGGTGTACAATTCTGCCTTTTCAGAAATCATTTTATGATGCACCTTTTAAACAAGAAGCACGAGATATCGTAAATGCATGGATTCGAAATAACCATTTTGATGCTGTAATAGATTTTGATAAAGAAATGTCCTCGGAAACGGATCCAAAAACTATTTTGTCAAATATGCATGATGGCGATTTTTTGCATCCTAATGAATTAGGATATCAGAGAATGGGAGAAGTAATAGACTTGAATTTATTTAAGTGAAATTCCATTTAGTACAAAAAACAATTTTAACAAGATATCATGAAATCAGTAGTCAGATTTTTCGCAATAGCAATTCTTTTTTTTGCAGGGCAGAATGGGTATTCTCAGGACCCAAATTTTCATGTGTATTTAAGTTTTGGACAGTCCAATATGGAAGGCGCTGCCCCGATAGAAGCTGAAGACAGAATAAATGTCGACCCGCGATTTCAGGTTCTGGAAGCAGTAAACTGTCCAGATTTGAATCGAGAAATGGGAAAATGGTATACCGCAATACCGCCATTATGCCGATGTAAAACAGGATTGACATTAACAGACAATTTTGGAAGAACCATGGTGGCAAATCTTCCTAAGAACATAAAAGTAGGAGTAGTAAATGTAGCTGTCGGAGGATGTAAAATAGAACTTTTTGATAAAGATAACTTTGAGAATTACATGAAAACAGCGCCGGATTGGATGCTGGGTATGATCAAAGAATATAACGGCAGTCCGTATACAAGACTCGTTGAAATGGCAAAGATTGCACAAAAGTCAGGAGTTATAAAAGGTATTCTGTTGCATCAGGGAGAATCTAATACAGGCGATACGCTATGGCCGAAAAAGGTTAAAATAGTATACGATAACTTAATGAAAGATCTTAACCTAGATCCTAAAAAAGTGCCGTTACTTTCGGGAGAAACCGTTCATGAAGAACAAAAAGGAAAATGCGCGAGCATGAATAAAATCATCGCAACGCTGCCTCAGACCATTCCAACCTCTTATATAATTTCATCAAAAGGCTGCGCAGTAGCTCCAGATTTCCTTCACTTTAGTGCGGCAGGATATAGAGATTTAGGAAAGCGTTACGCAGAAAAAATGCTTTCATTATTAGAGTATAAAACAAATAATACAAATGAGCCTTTTATAGTTCAAGCGCCAGTCGGTTTTGACCAGTTAAATCCAGCAATTCCAGCAGGAAAAGTAGAAACGGTAAGTTATGATTCGAAAACAGTCGGGACAGTCAGAAAAGCGACTATTTATACACCACCCGGATTTAGCAAAAACAAAAAATATCCAGTTTTATACCTTTTACACGGAATTGGCGGAGATGAAAAAGAATGGCTTAATGGTGGAAGTCCTCAGATTATATTGGACAATCTGTATGCAGAAGGAAAATTAGAACCAATGATCGTGGTAATGCCAAACGGAAGGGCCATGAAAGATGACAGCGCTACCGGAAATATAATGGCGCCAGACAAAGTGCAGGCATTTGCAGATTTTGAAAAAGATTTATTGAAGGATTTGATTCCTTTTATTGAAAAAAAATATAATGTTTATAAAGATAGAGAGCATCGTGCCATTGCAGGATTATCTATGGGAGGCGGACAGTCTCTGAATTTCGGATTAACAAACTTAGATAAATTTGCCTGGATAGGAGGTTTTTCTTCGGCTCCAAATACCAAGAAAACAGAAGAATTGGTGCCAAATCCTGAAGAAGCCAAAAAGAAACTGAAACTGCTGTGGATTTCTTGCGGAGATAACGATTGGCTACTGGAAAACAGCAAACGAACACACGATTATTTATTTAAAAACAATGTTCCCCACATCTATTATCTGGAACCTGGAGTTCATGATTTCAAAGTATGGAAAAACAGCCTGTACATGTTCTCGCAATTATTGTTCAAACCCGTTGACGAATCAAGATTTCCAAATTATACTGTTATAGGAACCGTGGCTCAAACCAACATACGAAATGCTAAATATCCCCAAATTCTGCCTGATAATAGAGTGATTTTTAAAGTCAACGCTCCTGAGGCATCGAAAGTGCAGATAGATCTTGGACGAAAGTACGATATGCAGAAAGACGGTCAGGGAGTTTGGAATCTTACGACCGATGTGATAAACGGAGGATTTAATTATTACTCCCTTTTGATTGATGGTGTGTCAGTTGCAGATCCTTCAAGTGAGACTTTTTATGGAATGGGGCGTATGGCCAGCGGAATAGAAATTCCGAAAAGAGATGGTGATTTTTATGAATTGAAAAATGTTCCGCACGGCGAGGTTAGAATAATGAAATATTTTTCGAAAGGAACTAATTCATGGCGTGAAATGTATGTATATACACCGCCGGGATATGAGACTTCGACTGAAAAATTCCCAGTTTTATATCTACTGCATGGCGGTGGTGAAGACCAAAGAGGATGGAGCGCGCAGGGAAAAGCAAATTTGATTTTAGATAATTTAATCGCCGAAAACAAAGCGAAAAAAATGATTATTGCGATGCTTGACGGAAATATGGGAAACACTGGTGGCATTGCAGGTTTTGGAGAAGAAACGTTAAAAGCTTTTGAAAACGAATTGAAAAACGGAGCAATGCCTTTTGTCGAAAGTAATTTTAAAGTTGCAACTGACAGTAAAAATAGAGCTTTAGCAGGCTTGTCTATGGGCGGATTGCAGACACTTTATGCAGGAATAAAAAACTCGGCTATGTTTTCGAGTCTGGGTGTTTTTAGTTCAGGCTGGTGGGCAAACAATCCGAAATTATCAGATCCTCAATATGAGTTTATGAAAAATAATGTACAGACTATTAATTCCAATTTAAAAGATTTATGGATTTCTATGGGAGGAAAAGAAGATATCGCCTACGAGAATTGTAAAATCATGATGCAGAAATTGGATCAATTTGGAACTAAATACAAATACAGTGAATATCCGGGAGGTCATACGTGGCCAGTATGGAGGCACGATTTGTTTTTGTACTCGCAATTATTATTCAAATAACAAAAAGCAACATTGAGAGATTTTGATTTAAAATAAGCTGAATCTGGAATGAATTGATAAAAATAACACCTGATGAAAAACTATTTGAAATTTATAAGCACGCTAGTTATGGCTTTTCTATGCACTATAACAAAAGCCTCTCAGCCTTTTATAACAGAAGATAGAAGCGAGAATGTTATGATACTGAAAGAAAAGTCACTGTCACTTTCTTTTTTTGTAAATTCAACTTTGGATGCAGGAATTTTGCGCGCAGTTACCAATCTTCAGTCCGATTTTGAAAAAGTTACGGGACAGCGTCCTACTATTTTAAATCAGAATCCAAACACTTCTTCTCCTCTCATTATTATCGGAATGGTGGGGTCTAATTCGGTTATCGATGATTTGATCAAACAAAAAAAAATAGACGGAAAAGAACTCAAAGGCAAAAATGAGAAGTTTATCATCCAACAGATTAAAAATCCTTTTAAAGGTGTAGATGAAGCGCTTGTAATTGCAGGAAGCGACATACGGGGCACGATTTACGGCGTTTACGAGTTGTCTAGGCAGATTGGTGTTTCTCCGTGGTATTACTGGGCAGATGTACCGGTAAAACACAAAGAAAATATATATTTTGTTAAAGGAATCTATACAGATGGAGAACCAGCGGTAAAATACCGAGGGATTTTTCTTAACGATGAAGCCCCGGCTTTGAGCGGTTGGTCAAAGGCTACTTTTGGTGGTTTTAACAGTCGTTTTTACGACAAAGTTTTTGAATTAGTGCTGCGATTAAAAGGCAATTATATGTGGCCAGCCATGTGGGGAAATGCTTTTTATGATGATGATGCGGCCAGCGGTCCTTTGGCAAATGAAATGGGAATCGTTATGGGAACTTCACACCATGAGCCAATGGCTTTGGCGCAGACAGATTGGCGTCGCTATATTAAAAAAAATAATCTGCCGAATATCTGGGATTACTCCAAAAACAAGACGGTTTTGGACGAATTCTGGAAAACGGGAATTCAGCGAAGCAAAAATTGGGAAAAACTGGTAACTATTGGAATGCGAGGCGATGGTGACGAAGCAATGAGCGAAAGCACGAATATAAGCTTGCTAGAAAATATCGTGAAAGAGCAGCGTCGAATTATTGAGAAAGAAACGGGTCAAAAAGCCAATAAAACTCCTCAAGTCTGGGCTTTGTACAAAGAGGTTCAAGAGTATTACGATCAAGGAATGCGTGTTCCCGATGATGTCATTCTTTTGTTTTGTGATGATAATTGGGGAAATGTCCGCAAACTTCCTGATCTTTCCAAGCCTTTGCATAAAGGTGGTTACGGAATGTATTATCATTTTGATTATGTAGGAGGTCCAAGAAACTCAAAATGGATTAATATTAGTCCGATACAAAGGGTTTGGGAACAAATGAGCCTTAGTTATGAAAACGGTGTAGATAAGGTTTGGATTGTTAATGTGGGAGACTTAAAACCAATGGAATTTCCAATCAGTTTCTTTTTAGACATGGCTTGGAATCCTAAAAATTTCAATTCTCAGAATTTATTTGAATATACAGAAAACTGGTCAACAGCGCAGTTTGGAAAAAAATATGCTAAAGAAATAGCTAGACTCTTAAATACTTATCCAAAATTTAATCGCCGTGTTACTCCAGAAATGCTGGACAGCAAAACCTATTCTTTAGAAAATTATAATGAATTTGAAAATGTCGTAAATGACTATAAAAATTTGGCACTGGATGCTTACAGAGTTTACAATGAACTTCCTAATGAATATAAAGACGCCTATTTTCAGCTGGTTTTATATCCTATAGATGCCTGCTGCAATCTTTATGAAATGTATTTTGCACAAGCAAAAAATAAAAAACTGGCAGCAGAAAAAAACGGTCTTGCGAATTATTATGCAGATGAGGTTAAAGCAAAATTTGAGCGCGATTCTATTCTTCAAAATAAATACAATAATGAAATCGCAAACGGCAAATGGCCTCATATGATGGATCAGATGCGTATTGGTTATAAAGCTTGGCACGATGGCCCAAAAAATATTCTTCCAGAGGTAAAATATCTTTCTGAGAGCGAAATTGTTGTACCGAACGTTTTTGTAGAAAAAGACGGTTATGTATCAATTCATGCAGCTCATTTTTCTAAAATGAATAATTCGAAAAAAACACATTGGGAAATAATTCCGGATTTCGGAAAAACACTGAGTGGCATTACAACATTTCCGCAAAATATTTATCCAACAGCAGAAGAAAATGTCTTTGTAGAGTATGAAATTAATTTTGCTTCAACGGGAGAATTTAAGGTAGAACTTTTATTGGCGCCAACACTGAATTTTAACAGCAACAAAGGCCTTCGCTACGAAATATCTTTCGATGGAGAAAAACGACAGCTTGTAAATTTTAATGGTCATTATAAAGGAGAATTAGGTAAATGGCAGGCAGAACACATGATTCATTCTGTAACAAAGCATAATATTCAGAAATCAGGAAAACATACACTTCGTTTCAGGGTTTTAGATCCAGGGATTGTACTTCAGAAAATATTAATTGATACCGGTGGTTTGAAGCCTTCGTATTTGGGAGCCCCAGAAAGTGATAGAATAGTCGAATAAATTTCAAAAGTCTCTTTTGTTGGATATTAAAATTTTAGCAAAATCAGTCCAAAGTTCAATCAGCTTCAATTGTAGCGAATTAAGGCATAATTAGTTCTCTAAGATAGTATTAGAAATTCCTAAATAGAAAATTTGATGAAAACAAAAGCTATTATATACACTGTTTTTGCGATTGTATTGAGTGTTTTTACAAGTCAGGCGCAGAAAGTTCAGGCTCAGAATCCCATTATTTTCGCAGACGTTCCTGATTTATCTCTAATAAGGGTAAACGATGTTTATTATATGAGCAGCACTACAATGCATATGAATCCGGGTGTGCCGATTATGAAATCTAAAGATTTGGTGAATTGGCATCTGGTTAACTATGCCTATGATATTTTAGAAGATAAGGATGACCGACTCAATTTAGACCATGGCAAAAATGACTACGGTAGAGGTTCGTGGGCGAGCAGTCTGCGTTATCATCATGGCGTGTATTATGTGAGCACTTTTTCAGGAGCAACAGGCAAAACTTATATTTTTTCTACAAAAGATATTGAAAAAGGCCCTTGGAAGCGAATTGTTTTGAACAACTCCTATCATGACCATTCGCTTTTTTTTGATGATGATGGAAAAGTTTATCTGGTTTGGGGAGGCGGAAAACTTCAGATTGTGGAATTAAAAGAAAATCTGTCAGAAGTTAAAGAAGAGACAAAAAGAGTTTTGATAGAAAATGCGAATGCTCCTGCCAAGAGCGACATCATGTTGCCAGCAGAAGGATCACAGCTTTTTAAGATTAACGGAAAATATTATTTGTTTAATATCTGCTGGCCCAAAAATGGTATGCGCACTGTGATCATACACAGAGCAAATACTATTTCTGGTCCATGGGAAGGAAAAATCGGGCTACAGAATTTAGGCGTGGCACAAGGCGGACTTGTAGACACTCCAGACGGCAGATGGTTTTCGTATCTATTTAGAGATGCAGGTGGCGTAGGACGTATTCCGTACCTAGTTCCTGTTAAGTGGGAAAACGGCTGGCCAATATTGGGAGAAAATGATAAAGTACCTCAAAGTCTTAATCTTCCGGCCAATAGAAGCCTTATTCCTGGAATTGTAAACTCAGACGAATTTAATCGTAAAAACGGAGAAAATGACCTGCCTTTGGTTTGGCAATGGAATCATAATCCGGATAATACGAGTTGGTCAGTAAAAGAGAGAAAAGGTTATTTGAGATTAAAGACATCACGAATAGACAGCAGTTTTACGCAGGCAAAAAATACTTTGACACAGAGAACTTTTGGCCCGATATGTTCGGCCACGACGGTGCTGGAGCTTTCCAACATGAAAGATGGAGATTTTGCTGGTCTTTCGCTCTTGCAAAAAGATTTTGGTCTTGTTGGCGTAAAAGTAAATAGTGGAACAAAAAGCATTGTCATGATAGAGACTGAAAAGGGAAATCCGAAAGAAGCAGATAGCGTTTTATTACATCAGGACAAAATATATTTTAAAGCCGAATGCGATTTTAGGAACCAAGCAGATCAGGGAAGGTTTTATTACAGTCTCGATGGGAAAAAATGGATCAGTATAGGAAACCCCATCAAGATGCCCTATACCATTCCGCATTTTATGGGCTACCGATTCGGATTGTTTAATTATGCTACCAAAATTACGGGAGGTTTCGCTGATTTTGATTATTTCCGTATCGAAGAAAAGATTTCAGAAACGAAGTAATTTCTAGAAAATCTCGAATGCAATTTAAAAGACAGAAACAATGAAAGTACGACATTGGTTTATTATAAATTTATTTGCAGCAGTTGGCACCTATGCACAATTGTTGCCCTATAAAAATCCTGCTTTAAGTGCTGCTGATAGAGCAAAAGACTTAATTTCAAGATTAACGCTTGAAGAGAAAGCGGCATTAATGTGCGATCAGTCGGATGCGGTTCCAAGACTTGGAATTAAAAAATTTAATTGGTGGAGCGAAGCTTTGCATGGTTATGCAAACAATGACAATGTGACTGTTTTTCCTGAGCCTATCGGAATGGCTGCCTCATTTGATGACCAATTGCTTTATCGAGTCTTTAATGCTGTATCTGACGAAGCCAGAGCCAAATACAACCAGTGGATTAAGGACGGAAATGAAAATAAACGCTTTTTAAGTCTATCAGTATGGACACCAAATGTCAATATTTTCAGGGATCCAAGATGGGGACGCGGACAGGAAACTTATGGAGAAGACCCTTATCTGACTTCTAGAATGGGAGTTTCGGTTGTAAAAGGATTGCAAGGCCCGGCAGATGCTAAATACCGTAAACTTTTAGCATGTGCCAAACATTTTGCTGTGCATTCTGGTCCTGAATGGAGCAGGCACGAACTGAATTTAAATAATGTAAATCCACGTGAACTTTACGAAACGTATCTGCCTGCTTTTAAGGCATTGGTACAGGAATCAGACGTTCGCCAAGTCATGTGCGCCTACCAACGTCTGGATGATGAACCTTGTTGCAGCAACACTAGATTATTGCAACGCATTCTTAGAGATGAATGGGGATACAAATATATGGTAGTATCAGACTGTGGCGCCATAACCGATTTTTACACCACTCACAAAGTGTCATCAGATGCGGTTCGTGCTGCTTCTAGAGCAGTACTTGCAGGAACAGATGTAGAGTGTGTCTGGGAAAATTATCCTTTTAAAAATCTGCCAGAAGCGGTTGAAAAAGATTTAATCAAAGAAGCTGCTATCAATAAAAGTTTGCAGCGTGTGTTAGAAGGCCGTTTTGAGTTGGGAGAAATGGATGATGATGCTATCGTACCATGGGCACAGATTCCGCCATCAGTTCTTAACAGTCCAGAACATCAGCAGCTGGCATTAGAAATGGCACAGAAATCAATGACATTATTGCAAAATAAAAACAACATTCTTCCATTAGCTAAAACAGCGAAAAAAATTGCTGTTATTGGACCAAATGCAGCAAACGAACCTATGTTATGGGGAAATTATAACGGAATTCCAGTTAGAACAATTACAATCAAACAAGGAATAGAGTCTAAAACAGAAGCTGATAAAATCTTTTATGATAAAGCTTGTGACTTGGTAGAAGATAAAGTCAATCAAACGTATTTTGATCAGATTTCTTTTGAAGGAAAAAAAGGAATGAAAGCCACTTATTGGAACAATCCAAACAGAGAAGGAAACAGCGTTATCCCGACTCAGATTACCAATCCGATAAAAATGACAACCGCCGGACAACAAGAGTTTGCATCTGGAGTTAAACTGGAAGGCTTTTCTGCAAAATACGAAACAGATTTTACAGCCAAAGAAACAGATACGCTCGTTTTTAAAACAGGTGCCACAGGATTTTTTGAGTTATTGGTTGATGGAAAATCTATCGCAAAATATACAAATTGGAGAACAGTTCCTGCCAATATTCCGTTTCCTGTAGAAGCTGGTAAAACGTATAAAATTGAGATTCATTTTGCGCAATCAAACAACTGGCAGGCGAATCTTGAATTTGATTTCGGAAAAGAATTTGATGTCAATTTCAACTCATTAATCCAAAAACTAAAAGGAATTGAGACAGTAGTTTTTGTAGGAGGTCTTTCTACTTTGCTGGAAGGAGAAGAAATGCCAGTTTCTTATCCCGGTTTTAAAGGAGGCGACAGAACCCATATAGAATTGCCAGCCGTACAGAGAAAATGTCTAAAAGAATTAAAAGAAGCAGGAAAAAAAGTAGTTTTTGTAAACTGTTCTGGCTCTGCTATTGCCTTAACGCCAGAAACGTCAAGCTGCGATGCTATTTTGCAGGCGTGGTATCCGGGAGAGTCTGGAGGTAAGGCTGTTGCCGACGTGCTTTTTGGAGATTACAATCCTGCCGGGAAATTGCCAGTTTCTTTCTACAAGAACTCCGAAATATTGGGCGATTTCGAAGATTATTCCATGAAAGGACGCACTTACCGATATACTACAGACGTATTGTTTCCTTTTGGTTTTGGATTAAGCTATTCTAAATTTATTGTCGGTGTTGGTAAATTGAACAAGAATAGCATAAAACCAAATGAAAACATTCAATTGAATATTTCGTTGCAAAATGTAAGTAAACGTGACGGAACCGAGATTATTCAGGTATATGTAAAAAAAATAGATGATATTGACGGTCCTTTAAAAACATTAAAAGCCTTTAAACGCGTGGCTGTAAAAGCTGGAAATAAAGAAAATGTAGTTATAGATTTGCCAGCTTCTTCATTTGAATTTTATGACGCTGCATCTAGGACAGTCAAAGTAACAGCTGGAGAATATGAAATTTACTACGGGACCAGTTCAGCCGTCAAAGATCTTAAAAAACTTAAGATATTTGTACAATAAAAAACGCTATAAACATTTCGGTATGCAATCTAAACTGACTTTTATTCTTGTTCTTATTTATTCCTGTGCGGTGAGCGCGCAGTCTGTAGTAAAAAGCCCAGACGGCAAACTGGCGGTATCGGTTTTTAGTAACAACGGAAAACCTCAGTATAGTGTAAAATACAACGAAAAGACGTTTATCGAAAAATCTCCTCTCGGTTTAAAAACAAATGCAGGAGATTTCAGTTCAGGATTAACATTAGAACAAAATAGCGGCCACAGTAAAATAGACGAATCCTATCAGTTGCGTAATATAAAAACGAGCAGTGTACATTATCGTGCAAACGAAGCTGTTTTTTCATTTACAAAAGATGGAAAACCAGCATTAGACGTCATTTTCAGAGTAAGCAACAACAATCTAGCATTCAAATATAAATTACATCCGCAGAAAGAAACTCTTTCTTGTGTGGTACAAGAAGAAGCTTCGGGATTTTTACTGCCGCAAGGAACCACTACATTCCTTTGTCCACAAAGTAATCCGATGACAGGTTTTGCGAGAACGGCTCCTAGTTATGAAACCTCATATACATGGGATGATGTTGTCGGGAAAAATGGTTTGGGAAATGGATATACATTTCCATGTTTATTTAAAGCAGGCAGCAACGGTTGGATTTTAATTTCGGAAACTGGAGTAGATAGTGGTTATTGTGCAAGCAGATTAATGGGGAATGAAAACGGATTGTATACAATTGGTTTTCCGATGCCGGGAGAAAATAACGGAAACGGAACAACTGCACCAGGAATCGCACTTACGGGCGAAACACCATGGCGCACGATTACAATTGGAGAAACGCTCGCTCCAATAGTTGAGACCACTATTCCTTTTGATTTGGTTAAACCAAAATACGAAGCTTCCACAGAATACCAATATACAAAAGGAACGTGGAGCTGGATTATAAAAATGGATGATAACACGACTTTTCCTGTACAAAAGCAGTACATCGATTTTAGCGCCACACTGGGATATGAAACCGTACTAGTTGATGCGCTTTGGGATACACAAATAGGAAGGGATAAGATAGCAGAGTTGGCTGCTTATGGTGCCAAAAAAGGTGTTGGACTGTATTTATGGTACAATTCTAATGGATACTGGAATGATGCGCCCCAAAGTCCAAAAGGATTGATGCATAATGCAACTATACGACGCAAAGAAATGGCGTGGATGAAGAGCATTGGAATCAAAGGAATTAAAGTTGACTTTTTTGGAGGCGATAAACAGGTAACCATGAAATTGTATGAAGATATTTTAACCGATGCCAATGAATATGGAATTATGGTTATTTTTCATGGTTGTACTTTACCACGCGGCTGGGAACGTATGTATCCCAATTTCGCATCCAGCGAAGCTGTTTTAGCAAGTGAAAATTTGCATTTTGGGCAAAAAAGCTGTGATAACGAAGCCATGAATGCGGCAACACATGTTTTTATCAGAAACACGGTCGGCAGCATGGATTTTGGAGGAAGCGCATTAAACAAATTCTATAATAGCGATAATATCACAAACAAAGGTTCGAAAAGAATGACTTCTGATGTGTTTGCTTTAGCCACTTCAGTGCTTTTTCAAAGTGGCGTACAGCATTTTGCATTAGCACCAAATAATTTGTCAGATGCTCCAGATTGGGCCATAAAATTTATGAAGGATGTGCCAACAACATGGGATGAGGTTCGTTTTCTGGAAGGATATCCAGGAAAATATGTAGTACTAGCCAGAAGAAAAGGAACAAAATGGTTTATCGCAGGAATTAATGCTGAAAATAAAACATTGAAGACAAAATTAAGATTGGATATGCTCAATGCTGATGTAGCATTAAATTACTATAGTGACGATGATCAATTAAAAGGAAGACTTACTACATTGAAAATCAGTAAAACAAAAGAAGTCGAAATAAAAATACCAAAAAACGGAGGAGTGTTGCTCGTAAATTAAAACGTTTATTGAATCAATTAAAAAAAGTCAGCTTACTAAAATATGCTGACTTTTTTTATGAAAGAATATTACAATGGTTTATAGAATTAAAATCCGGTCTTTTCAAAAAATAGATTCACATAGTATCACTCAATTTTTCAAGTTTTGAAGAAATTCCATCATTTTTTAAAACCTATTCTTGACAATATCGTTTTTCCTAAGGACCAAAAAAAAACAAAATTTTGGTGCAATTTTGTTTTTAGTGGTTTCGTCATTTAAAATTTTAACACAATCTGTAAAATTTCCACTTTTCTCAAAATTTTTCTTACGAATTAGCTTTTTTTAGCATTATAGCAAAATATTTTTTGTATATGCGATTTTTCTTATTGTTTTTTAACGTTTTTATTTTGCTTTTTTATTTCTTTTATTTTCTTTTGCTTTCTTTTTATTATTCTTTTTAGCGTTTTTTTGTAGTTGTTTATTTATATTTGGATAAAATATCTTTTAATTTATGGGAAACGATGATGCCAAGTATATAAAAAATATAAATAACTAAAAGATGATTATATGGAAAAAATTAGAGAATAGACCTTCAAAATTCTGAATAGACTACTCTGATCTTTTGTTCGACCTTCAGAACAAAATCGTTTTACACGGAAGATTTATGATGTGAAAGTAAAGCAAAAGCAATCAAAATAGATAGACTAATTCTACACAGCTATTCATTTGGTGGAGAATATTGGCGTCAAAACAGGCAATTGTTTTGAAAGCGATGAATTTCTACAGTAACGAACCTGTTTAGTTTGAGATTCTTAATCTAAAACGGTCTATTGAAATTAAATGCAATTCGATTTCACTAAATGTGAAAGAAAAAATTTTATAACAGCCAATAAACCAAAAAACGATGAAAGTAAAATATTATATATTTTTTCTAGGACTTTTATTATTCGTGCCAATTTACGGGCAACAACAAAAAGATATTAAAGGAAAAATTACAGATGGCTTGGGATTACCTGTGCCAGGAGTAAACATTATTGAAAAGGGAACCACAAACGGAGTTCAAAGTGATTTAGATGGAAAATTTTCACTTAAGGTAAAAAGTGAAAAAGCAGTGTTAGTGGCTACTTATGTTGGTTTCAAAACAAAAGAGGTTTCGTTAAACGGGCAAACCAATATTTCGATTAAATTAGAAGAGGAATCTTCTAAATTAGATGAAGTTGTTGTTGTCGGTTACGGTTCTGTAAAGAAAAAAGATTTAACCGGATCTGTGATTTCTGTAGGGGCAGACAAATTGGAAGGCAGGTCAAATTTTAATGCGCTTCAATCACTTGGAGGACAAGCTTCGGGTGTCCAAATTATACAGTCTCAAGGTGCGCCAGGTCTTGCTCCAACCGTAAAAATTCGTGGAGCTTCTTCTATAAATGCAGGAACGACACCGCTGTATGTTATAGATGGTATTCCGCTTGAAGATAATACGACTAATTCAACCGATGCAGGAATTAGCGGCGGTAGTAATTTGAGTTACAATCGAAATCCGTTAAATTCAATTAATCCCAACGATATTGAGTCAATTGATGTGTTGAAAGATGCATCTTCGGCAGCCATTTATGGTTCTAGGGGTGCTAATGGTGTGGTGATCATTACGACCAAGCAAGGAAAAGCAGGTAAAACAAAGATTGACGCAATTTTTGAGTCTGGAATTTCTAAAGTCAACCGTAAAGTTGATATGATGAATGCATCAGAATTTATTGCCTACAATACGGCCGCAAGAAATAATACATGGGCGACAACTGTTGCTGCAAATCCATCAGCTACAAGAGGGCTTGGTGTAACTGTTCCTGTAGAATTCTCTGATCCAGAGTGGATTGCCCGCATCGGAAACGGAACTGACTGGCAGGATGTGGCATTGAGAACTGCAACTAACATGAATTTTCAGTTGTCGGCTTCTGGTGGAACCGAGAAGACACAATTTATGACATCATTAGGATATATAAATTCAGAGGGTGTTGTAGATAGTAATACCTTCGAAAGAATCAATGTTAGGTCAAACCTCAAACATAAGTTTAATGATAAAGTTCGTATGGGCATGAATATCGGTCTTAGCCAGATAAAAGAAGCTCCATACGGTACAGGGGGAAAGAGTGATGTAGTGGGCTTGGCTTTGCAAAGTGATCCATTTTTCCCGCTTTATGTTGAAACGGGAAGCCTTGGTTTTAAGGATCCTGCGTCGATTTGGAACACATTTGCTAAATACGGTTTCCAATTATGGCATCCTTATTCGTTAACAAGAGAGGCTATTGCCAAAAAAAGAACAAATGTATCCATAATCACTTCTTTTCTGGAATGGGATGTTATAAAAGATTTGACTTTTAAAACTTCAGTAAGTTCAAATATTGAAAACACAGTTCATAATTTTTATTGGAATGCAGGCCAGAACTGGGGATACTCAGGATGGGTTCCAGCTCAGGCTGATTTCAAAACGTTGCAATCCAATAATTGGATTTCAGAAAGTACGCTGAATTACAACAAGAAGTTTAACGAAAATCATAATTTGAATGTTTTGGCTGGTTTTTCTGCTCAAGAACAACGTACAGATATGAGTAGTATGTCGGCTGGCAGTTTCCCGAATGACTTAGTGCATACTTTGAATGCCGGTGTTGTTAATGCGGGTTATACTACTTCAGAAGAGTGGTCGCTACTATCTTATTTGGCTCGCGCTAATTATTCATATAAAGGCAAATATCTCTTAACAGGAGCAATTCGAGCTGATGGGTCTTCTCGTTTTGGAGCAAACAATAAGTGGGGCTATTTCCCATCAGGATCAGTTGCTTGGCGTATTTCAGAAGAACCTTTTCTAAAGGAATCTTCCTGGTTAACTAATTTGAAAGTTAGGTTGAGTTATGGAGAAACGGGTAACAATTCGATTCCGAACTATGGATCGATTGGTGTTTTAGGTTATAGTCCTTATGTAAGTTCAGGTACGGTAAATCAAGGTATTTATACAACAAATTTTGCTGATAAAAATCTGAAATGGGAAAAAACAGGCCAAACCAATTTTGGACTTGATGTAAGTGTTTTTAATGGACGTGTGAAATTTACGGGCGACATTTATTATTCAAAAACTAAGGATTTGCTGCTGAATGTTCCGATTCCGATTATTTCTGGTTTCTCTTCTACCTTGACCAATATAGGTGAGCTAGAAAACAAAGGATTTGAAGTAAGTCTTAGTACAATCAATATAGACAGCAAATTCAAGTGGAGTACTGATTTCAATATTTTCGCCAACCGAAATAAAGTACTGAAACTTGGTGCAAACAATGCTCCAATAGATATTAATGTGAGCAGTATGACATCACGCACAGCTGTGGGACAGCCTATAGGAATGTATTATGGTTATATTATTGATGGCGTAATTATGTCGCAAGCGGAGTTAGATAGCAAAGCATATCCTGTATGGCCAGGTAGTGAAGCAGGGGATCCAAGAGTAAGAGACGTCAACAACGATGGTAAAATTAATTCTGACGACAGAACTTATTTAGGAAACTACCAACCTGATTTTCAATGGGGATTAACTAATAATTTTTCTTACTCAGGATTTGAGCTTTCTGTTTTATTGCGCGGTTCACAAGGAGGTGAAATCCTTAACCATAGTGCTCGATATTTAAAATCTGGTGTAGGAGGAGGAAACCGTAACATGTATTCTGTTGTCAATAATTACTGGAAATCTGATGCTGATCCAGGAAACGGAATGATTCCGAAACCTCGCATGACACCAAATACTGTGCAGGATTTTGGATCAAGCTACTGGGTAGAAGATGGGTCTTTTGTTCGTATCCAAAATATTCGTCTTGGGTATAATTTACCAAAAAGCTTAATTGAAAAAGTTAAGTTAACCAACATAAAGTTATATGTAAATATGGAAAATGTGCATGTGTTCTCAAAATATTTAGGTTATGATCCAGAGGGCAGTACGTATCAATCTGGCTCAATGGTGGGCTTTGATTATGGAGCATATCCAAATCCGTTTACGGCTACTATGGGACTGAATGTTAGTTTTTAAAAATCGAAAAAAATCATTTAATACTTAAAAAGATGAAAAAAATAATAACAATGCTTTTTTGTGGCTTATTCCTGTTAGGATGTAGTTCAGATTTTTTAGATAAGGCCCCTATTTCAAATGCTAATGAAGAGAATTTCTATAAATCTCAAAAAGATATTGAAACAGCTCTTTGGTCAGCCTATAATTCGCTTTATCTATTGTATGGTCCTGAAAGTCTCCCATCTTTTTATGGAGAGTTAATGTCTGATAATGCTTATAGCGATAATGCTGCGGGAAGAGTACAAGACTATGAAAGCTTCGAATTGCACACCATGAAGATTGATAATGAGTTAGTGTATAATTTCTGGAACAATTACTATAAGTCAATCTACATTGTAAACAATATCATTACCAGTGCCGAAAAACTTGATTTTCCAAATCGTGATGCCTTGATTGGAGAAGCAAAGTTTTTACGTTCGTTGTATTATTTTGATATGGTTCGTGCTTGGGGAGATGTTCCATTGGTTACAACTCCAATCAGTATTGCTCAAGCTTATGAGCAAGGACGCACGCCAAAAGATCAAGTTTATGAGCAAATCATTAAAGATCTTGATTTTGCAGCAGCTAAATTACCAATAAAAACAAGTCAGCGTTTCGTAGGAGCTGCGAGTCAAGAAGCGGCTAATACTTTGCTGGGCAAGGTTTATCTCACTTTGGGCAATAAGGCAAAAGCGACCGAAGCTTTATTGAAAGTTTATGGCAAGTTTAGTCTGGTACCGTATGCCGATTTATGGGATTTAACCAAGAAGAACGGTGCATCATCTATTTTTGAGATTCAATATAAAGGAGGTATATCCAATCCATACAGTTTATATTGGGCTATGTTCACACCAGTTGACAATCGTATTGTTACTGCTTGGGGAGGCGGATTTAATCAGGTTACAAATGATTTATGGAATGCCTATGAGGCCAATGACCCAAGGAGAGATATTTCTATTCAAAATGGATATAAAACGGCTAACGGTTCAACGGTTAATGTGAAGTTTACAATCAAATGGAAAGATGCTAAAGCTCCACTTAACGGCTTAAGGGAAGCTTCGGATAATAACTTTATTATTCTTCGTTATGCAGATGTTCTTCTTATGCTGACTGAAGCGACTTCAGATCCAAAATATATGAACGAAGTTCGTGCCCGTGTTGGTTTGCCAGCTTATGGAACTGCAGGTTATCCGACTCAGTACAATACGGTAGCTCTAGCTTTAGAGCATGAAGCCCAAGTAGAATTTGCATGCGAATTCCATCGCTGGTTTGATTTAATAAGAACAGGAAGAGCTATTCCGGTAATTAAAAACAGCAGTAAAAACATTACCATTACAGAAAAGGATTTATTATTGCCTATTCCGTTTTTGGTAATTAATCAAAATCCGGGTGTTATTACCCAAAATGAAGCTTATAAATAAAATGAGCGTTTGAGTTTAATGCTCGCTTGATAGAATTGTGGAGTATTTCAGGACACTGGTAGGCCACGAGTTCAAAAAGTTGCATTAGGTTTATAATTAGTTTGATAGAATGAGTCCTATATATAGGGCTCATTTTGTTTAAATGGAATGTTTTTTTAATTTTAAAATTTTAAAAGTAACCTGATTTTGGAGAAACTGCTCAGATAAAAAGTTCTTATCAAGGATACGAGATAATGCTAACCAATTAAAATAAAATAAATAATCATAATGAATATGCCTAATTCACAATTTACAAGATACGAAGAGAATAATAATGTGTGGTTGTCTCAAAAGAGCGGCGAGGAATTTAATTTTACTGATTATGGCATAGTTCCTACTGTTCTTGGAAGTGAAGCAGAGGTAGGTCAGGCAATGTTAAAGGAACTTTACAATACTGCAGCCTCAAAAGAGGGTGATATTAATATTGCTCTTCTTGGTGGTAGAGGAGCTCAGGAATTGCATCGTTTGCTTGGAGACTTAGCTAAATCGACAGAGCAAGACCGTTTACTTGCAAGACTGAATGTATTTACTCAGGATGCACTTGCTCCATTGAGTATGAATAATGGTTTAAGTTTTGTTAGAGATTTTGAGCGTATTTTAGGTGATGCCTTTTTTACAAAGATCAAAAGTTTTACACCAATTCAAACAGATACAGAAGATTTAGAGTCCGCACTTGTACAGTATTTGACAAAATTGGAAGAATTAGGGGGTTTAGACATCTTTTTTATAGGTCATGGTCCTGAAGAAGACCATGCATCACATTTGGCTTACATTAAACCTTTTTCTGGGGCAAAAAGTGAACATATTGCAGGGATAATTCCAATATCTAATAGCATTCTGGAGCATCATATTAGTAAGTTTAAAGCTGGCGGAAGCCTTATAAATGAAAATGATGAAAAAGAATGCCGATCTGCGAAATATATTCTCACTTTAGGTCCAGCAGCCATATTACAAGCCAAGAAGGTCGTTCAGTCTGTAGTAGATGCTGATTCAGCCCCTGCTAAAGTTCAAACTTACGCAAACGTAATTAATACACAGCTGAGTTCAGATACAGATCAATTAGTACAACAATTAAACGCAAATCCAGGGTTATGGATAAGATTGCATCCAAATACTAAATCTTTTGTGCTGCCTAATTTAGGTCTTTTATAATTTATGTAATAATAAACCCGTTGGGTGTAATAAAAAAATAAAAGCATTTTAACACATAGAAGCATAGTTTTTTGTGCCGAAAAAAGAAAATGGAAGAAACAAGTTTCCACACATAGCTAAACTATGTGCATTTAGACTAGTGAAACGCCTTTTTTAAATTTAGTTAAACTATGTTTATATGTGTTGAAAATAATTTCACCCAACGAGTTAATAAAAAACTAAAAAAGCTTCATATATCCCTGAAGCTTTTTTAGTTTTTAACAGATTTTAATTTTAAACTATTTCCTTATTTATTTTTTCCTTCCAGCCAAGATATCCATTTGCAGGCAGCTCATTATTAGAATCACTTAAAACCTGTTCTGTTTGACTTTTAACAAGACCAGAGAGCTGTTCAATATCTTTATAAACACCACTTTTCAGTCCGGATAAATAAGCGGCTCCTAAAGCAGAAACATCGGAATTTTGCTGTTTGTTCAGCGGAATTCCTAATAAATCAGCTAAAAAATGAATCACAAATTTATTCTGAGTCATGCCTCCGTTTACAGAAATAGATTTCAAAGGCGCTTTCATATCTTTCGCCATGGCTTCAACCACATCTTTGATTTGATAAGGAATGCTTTCTAGAGCTGCTCTTACAATGTGATTTTTAGTTGTTCCAAAGGTCATGCCTTCAATAGAAGCTTTTCGGCTCATCTGCCAATGCGGAGCGCCTAATCCGCTAAAAGCAGGAATTAAATACACACCTGCATTGTCGGCAATTGCTGTTGCCATTGCTGCAGTTTCACGTACATCAGAGAATAATTGCAATTCATTTTTCAGCCATTCAATCGTAGAACCGCAAGAAACGATTGCGCCTTCTAGAGCATAATCAACGCGGTCTTTGGTACTCCAACAAATAGTAGTAAGCATTCCTGAATCTGATAAAACGGCTTCACCGCCAATATTCATCATGATAGAGCTTCCTGTTCCCAAAGTGACTTTTGCGGTACCTTTTTCAAAACAGCCTTCTCCAAAAGTAGCCGCATGAGAATCTCCAATTAAAGCTGTAATCGGAATTGAAGTAACGCTATTGTCGTTTAAAATCTGTTTTAAATCAAATTCTCCGAAGTCATACGAAGAAGGGCAGGCAAGAGGCAGTTTTAGGTTGCTCAATCCCCATTTTCCAAGAATTTCGGCATCCCATTCTAATGAATGAATATTAAAAAGCAAGGTTCTGGAAGCATTGGTATAATCGGTTTTGAAATGTTTTCCGTTGCTTAATTTATATAAAAGCCAGCAATCTACTGTTCCGAAGTAAACTTCTCCCTTTTCGACCTTTTCTTTTAATGCAGCATCATTTTGCAGCAGCCAAAGCAATTTAGTACCCGAAAAATAAGGATCTAATAACAATCCTGTTTTTTGTTTGATAAAATCATTCTGCCCTTTTTCAATTAAGTCAGTACAAATAGCAATGGAACGTTTACAAGCCCAGACTACTGCGGGAGCAAGCGTTTTTCCATCTTTGTCCCAAAGAACAAATGTCTCCCTTTGATTGCTGATGCCGCAGGAAGCTATATCATCAAGTTTAAACCCCTGATTGCTGAAATTGTTCAGGCAAAGACGGACAGAATCAAGAACATTCTGGTAAATATCTTCGGGATTTTGTTCTACAAAACCATTGTCGAAATAATTTGTTTTTAGGTCTACGCTTCCTTTGCAAACAGCTTGTCCTAATTCGTCAAAAATTATGGTTTTAGTACTGCTTGTACCTTGGTCAATAGCTAGAATATATTTTTTCATTATTGTAATACTAAAAATGATTTGGCAATAATTAATAATTTTGGTTAAGGAACATAGTGAATTATTGCAGCCATTCCCAACGTTTAGCCCAATCCAGCAAAACATCGCTTCTCCATTTTAGAACCGTTTTGCCGCCTTGCCAAATACCGTCAAAAAGCTCAGGATTCTGTCTATCGGTATACCAATTTTTGCCCAAATTATAATCAGTTGGATTGTGTTTCCCTGGCCAAAGATTGCTTACGAAAAAAGTGCCGTCTTGTGTTTCGAATCCGGGAATGCTCGAAGTTATTTTATAAGTTAGTTTTTCAGTACGTTTAGGAGAATATCGCACCACATAATTTCCGTTACCTTGATAAAATCCGTCCCATTTTTGTTCTCCAATTTCTGCCTGAACCGTCATTGTAAGACAGACAGAATCTTTCGGCATACTCACTACTGGACCTTTAAAACGGAATTCCATTACAGAGAAAACCGGTACAGTATCCTGAATTGACGTATTTCTTTCAAATACAATTCTCGGACTGTGCTGAAACTTTACGTAACTTCCTCCCCAGCTTTCTTTAGTTGGATCGTTAGGGTCTCCGTCCATCATGTATAATAATGACGGCGTATCGCCCATTTTCAGTCTTCCTTTGTAACGGTTATTTTCGTAGTCCTTGCCTAAAAAGCCGGCTTGTTTGATATAGTTTTTATAATAATTTTTCCCATTTAAATTTTCGGCTACATCATCTGAGAAAAATCCGTAATAAGACGAATTGGATTCTATGAACCAAAGATTTGGGAAATTCTCCGCTATATAAGCGTAACTGTTTGCACTCCATTTTTTGTTGGGTCCGCCTATAAAGAATACTTTGATATTTTTTTGTATTTCTGGCTTATCGTGCAATGCCTGTGCTAAATCGTCAAGACCTCCCCAAACCAATATCCAAAGTGGTTGTTTGCTTTTTTTTTGTGCACATTTTATAATCCAGTCAGAACCTTCTGTTGAAGTTTTAAATCCGTCATAGGGTGCAGGACCTTTTCTCCCTTGTTTTGTTATGGAACGAAGGTATTTTGGCGTAGCTAAACCTTTAACGTGCTTTTGTAGTTTTGGAAGATCCTTTTCATACAAATCGATAGTTCGCAGTATTTCTTCCTTATTACCTTCGCCATACGAAGGAGAAGAAACCAATCCTTCCAAATCAAATTTCTCACTGTACATCAGCAGATGGATCATAGATTGATTGTCGTCTGGGTCGGTACCGCCAATATCGGTGCTTACTAAGACTCTTGGCTTAACAGGCACGGGCTTTTGGGCTATAGTAGCTGTAGAAATAGCACAAAATAGAATTGAGAAAATAAGCTTTTTCATTTTTTGTTTTTTATTTGGTCAGTTGTTTAAGAGAGGAGTGGTCTGATAGGTTATTTTTTCTGATTCATTTTATCAATGATAACCGCTAGTAGAATTACGAAGCCTTTTACGACCTGTTGCCAAAAAGGAGAAACATCCAGTAAAACCAAACCGTTGTTTAAAACTCCGATAATTACGGCACCGATTACTGTACCTGCCACCGTACCAATACCGCCAGAAAGAGATGTTCCGCCAATAACTACGGCTGCAATTGAATCCAGTTCGTAACTTATACCGGCATTTGGCTGCGCTGAGTTGAGCCTCGAAGTTACCAGAACACCACCAACAGCGGCCATCATTCCGGCGATTCCGTAAACTGCCAATTTTATTTTATTGATGTTGATTCCGGATAAAAATGCAGCTCGCTCATTACCGCCAATGGCATAAATATATCTTCCAAAAGTTGTTTTTTTGGTTAAAAAGAGCACAATCAGCACCATAAGTATAGAAATCCACACAGGAGCGGGAATCCCTAAAATCCAACCAGAACCTATGAATTCAAATTCGGCACCTAAATTAGAAATAGGAATACCTTCTGTGTAAAGCATGGTCAATCCTCGCGCAATGGTGAGCATGGCAAGCGTGGCTACAAAGGGCGGAATGGAGAATTTGGTGATCACCCAGCCGTTGAAAAGCCCCAAGGCCAAACCAATAAGAATGGAAACCAAAATGGCTCCTAAAACGGAAAAGCCGACAAATAAATCCAGAGACTCAAAGGCGAGTCCGTTTTTCAATAAACCTGCACAAACTGCTGCGGTAAAACCTAGTACAGAACCTACGGAAAGATCAATTCCTGCCATCAAGACTACTAAAGTCATTCCGACAGAAATACATACATTTACAGATATTTGCCTTAATACATTCCAAAGATTGGCGCTGGTCATGAATTTGTCCGATAATAGGCTGAAAAGCAGACACAAGAGAAAGAGTGCAATCAACGACTGCGATTTTTTGATAAGTGGGTGGTTTAAGGAGATAGTCATAGTAGTAGTAAGTGTTAGTCTGGTAAAGCCGATTTCAATAGTTTATCTTCATTAGCTTCGGCTGCTAAATAGCAAGCTTTTATTTTTCCTTCCGCCATTACCAAAATCCTATCCGAAAGAGCAAGTATTTCGGGAATTTCAGACGAAACTAATAAAATACTCATGTGGTCAGCAGCAAGTTCTTTTATTAGGTTGTAAATTTCGCTTTTGGCGTTAATATCAATTCCACGTGTTGGCTCATCCATCATTAAAATCTGAGGATTGGTCGCGAGCCATTTTGCCAGAACTACTTTTTGTTGATTGCCGCCGCTTAGATTTTGGCACAATTGCATTTCTGACGGGGTTTTGATGCGTAACTTTTCAATATAGTTTTTGGAAGCGTTTTTTTCTTTTGAGGGTTCTAAAAAACCAGAGACAGGTAAGTTTGTTAAACTGATATTAGACGAAATGTCCATTCCTAAAACGAGTCCTTCTGTTTTACGGTCTTCGGTTACAAATGCTAATCCATTTTCAATGGCTTCTTTTGGTTTTTTGTGAAGAACATTTTTTTGATTGATTTCTAAGCTATAGGTGCTGTTTGCGGGATGCATGCCAAACAAGGTTTCCAAAAGTTCAGTCCTTCCGGCACCCATCAGACCGAATATCCCCAAAATTTCTCCTTTTTTCAGTTCAAAAGAAATATCATGAAGAAGCTTTCTTTTTTTATCATTTGGATGAATTAAGTTCAGGTTTCCTACTTTTAAAATGGTATTTTCAAATTGGCTCTGAGTGCATTTTTTGTCAATAAGAACATCACGTCCAACCATTTTTCGAATCAAATCGTTTTCGGTCGTATCCTTCATTTCTCCCTCATCGATGCTGTTTCCGTCTCTTAAAACAGTATAATTTTCGGCGATTTTAAACAATTCATCCATTTTGTGCGAAATGTAGACAATCGTTTTTCCTTCTTTTTTTAATTCAAAAATTATACGATGAAGATTGTCTATTTCCTTGTCGCTTAAGGCAGAGGTCGGTTCGTCCATTAAAATGACATTGGCATTGCAGAGAAGTGCTTTTGCAATTTCAACTAATTGCTGTTCTCCTACTTTTAGCTGCTGTACCAACGTTTTTGGAGAAACGTTTAATTGGATTTTTTCAAAAATGCGTTTGGCTTCTATTTCCATTTTTGTGGCATCTAAAATTCCAAGCGGCGTTAAAATTTCTCGTCCTAAAAATAAATTTTGGGTTACGCTGAGTTCCGGAATCAAATTTAATTCCTGATGAATAATGGCGATGCCTGCATTCTGGGCTTCTTTTATATTCGAAAACGAGACAGTTTCCCCGTTTAGTTTAATTTCGCCATCATATTCAGTGTAAACGCCCGTCAAAATTTTTAATAACGTAGATTTTCCTGCGCCATTTTCTCCGAGTATGGCATTGACTCTTCCAGGATAAAATGTGAAATTAACCTGATTGAGTGCTTTTACCCCTGGAAATTCTTTCGATATGTTTATTGCCTGTAACAATTTACTGAAGTTTAATTTGTGAAGGAATAATTAAAAGGTCCGTAAACAAGGTCTGTTTTTTGCTTAATTTGACAGCTCCCGAAAATGAAATGCTGTCCCCTAATTTTACAGTTTTGATTTCTTTCGGAATCACTTCATTTCGAACAATATCATTTAAGCTTTCAGATACTTTGTTGAATTGTGCGTTGGTCTTAAAATCGGTTAGTTTTACCAGTCCCGAAGCATCTCTTAAATCATTTCCGAAAATGTATTTTGTATCAATAAATACAACACCATTATGTTCGTCTGCAACGGTATAGATGCCATCTTTTATATCAATGATTTTTCCCGTGCTTTTAATCATAAAATAGGCCGAATTTCCGATGCCTAACCTGTTTCCGAATTTTTCAAAAGCCGCACTTGGGTCGGATTTCAGGGAAGAAATCAAGTTGGTAAGATCAACAGTCTTTTTGCTTTTTAAAATACCTTTATAATAAAGAGAATCGGCATAGGCTTTAAAGTCAAAAGATTCCTTTTGTGCTTTTTTGACATCGCTCAGCTTTTTGAAATAAACCGAGTTATATCCTAAAAGAGCTATTGCGAGAAGGGCTAAAATATACAAATACTTTCTTTTCATCTTAATAGTCTTTTATGTTCGATGCATTGATCAGTTCAACTTCTACGGGAACTCTTTGAGGAAATGTTTTTCTTCCCTTGAAATATTCGTCAGCAAACTGCGCTGCGGTCTGGGCCATTACTTTCGGAAACTGCATGCCTGTAGCCACAATTTTTTTTTCTCTGATTTTTTCGATTACATCTGAGGCTCCGTCAAATCCAAAAATCTTGACATTGTATTCTTTTCCTGCTGCTTGTAAGGCCTGAAAAGCGCCCATCGCCATGGCATCGTTACCGCAAAAAACAGCGTCAATATCCGGATTTGCCTGCATAATGGTTTCTAAAACTTCCATAGCTTTGGTACGGTCGAAATTACCGCTTTGCTGTGCCACCATTTTCAGATTAGGAAAATGATCTACAACAGAATGGAATCCCTTTGATCGTGCCCACGTATTATTGTCGCCGACAAGTCCTAAAATTTCGACATACTTTCCTTTTTCTTTTAGTTCCTTTACAAATTCAATTCCGATAGAAACACAGCCAGAATAGTTGTCTGATAGGATCTGGCTTGTAGCCGCATCATCAGTATTGACTTCCCTGTCCATACAAAACACAGGAATTCCGGCAGTTTTTGCTTTCAATATGCTCGAAATAGAACCGTCAGAATCGGTTGGGTTCAAAAGGATAGCGTCGTAACCCGAAGAAATAAGATTCTCAAAGTTATCCGATTCAATGGCCGGATTATTCTGTGAATCAAATATTTTGGCTTCGTATCCTAATTTTCGGGAATTCTCGGCTGCTGATTCCGCCAGCATTACGAACCATGGATTGTTTAATGTCGAAACCACAACTGCAATTTTTGGTTTTTCAGCCTTTTCTTTTGAAGAGCAGCCCAAAATTAAAACCATCATTGCAAGTACCAAGGAAAGATGTCTTATTTTCATAAGCTTAAAAGATTTAAGGCAGTATTTTTTAGTCCGTCGGCCGATATGCCATAATGATTGAAAATTTCGGTCTGCGAACCAGAAACGGTATGGTCATCCGGCAATCCTACAATTTTGAATTTGTTCGTATTTCCGTTTTGAAATAATAAAGACGCAACAGCTTCACCTAGTCCACCATTGATGGAATGTTCTTCAACGGTAATAATCGGTTTTTTATTTTCGGCAACAGCCAATAATAATTCAGAATCCAAAGGTTTGATAGTATGAATACTGATGATTTTACAACTGATATTATGTTCTTTTTCTAGAAGTTTTGCCGCTTCTACACAAGGAAGCACAGCCTCGCCAGTAGCAATAAAAGTCAAATCGCTTCCTTCCTGAACAACACGACCTTTTCCAATCTTGAAATCTGAACCAGTTGCATTCAGGTTTGCCGGCATCGTTTTTTTGCCGAAGCGGAGGTAAACAGGGCTATGCATTTCAGCCACCTGCTTAATGGCTTCTGCTGTCTCGTAATTGTCTGCAGGGGCTACAATCGTGATGTTGTTAATTGCCCTCAGCACTGCAAAATCATGCAAACTGTGGTGTGTTGTTCCTAAAGCACCATAACTTACGCCAGCACTAATACCGATTAATTTTACAGGATTGTCAGAATAAGCGACATCATTTTTAATCTGTTCTAATGCTCTTGCCGTAAGGAAACAGGCAGGGGAGACGGCAAATGCTTTCTTGCCCATGCTCGCCAGTCCGGTGGCAACGCCAACAAGATTCTGTTCGGCAATACCAACTTCGACAATCTGGTCTGGATATTTCTGTCCAAACGGCACTAACTTTCCTGATCCGCGAGAGTCGCTCGTAACCACCGTAATGTCTCTATCTGTAGCGGCCAACGATTGAAGGACTTCAGAAAAGACTTCTAGATTAGCGGCGTCAATTGTTTTTATTTCTACCATTATTTTAAGACAGTTTCAAGTTCTTGTAATTGCAGGTCTAATTCTGCTATAGCCAAATTGTATTGTTCTTCTGTAGGAACGCCATGATGCCATTTCAGGACATTTTCCATATAGCTGACACCTTTTCCTTTAGTTGTGTGGGCAATGATAAAGGAAGGCTTGCCGTTTTCTAATGGTAAACTATTTAGCGTTTTAGAAAGTTCATCCAAATCATGCCCGTCCACATGGGTTACCGCCCAGCCAAAAGCCTCCAGTTTTTTATCTATAGGTTCTAGTCCCATAACGTCAGCGTTTGAGGCCGTAATTTGGAGTTTGTTATAGTCTAAGATAGCACACAGATTATCTAGTTTGTAATGCGAGGCAAACATCATAGCCTCCCAGTTTGAGCCTTCTGCCATTTCGCCGTCACCAAGAATTGTAAACACTTTTGCATCCGAGTTGTCTTTTTTCGCCGCCAAAGCCGCTCCGGCGCAAATCGGCAATCCGTGCCCTAGGCCGCCTGTATTTTGTTCGATTCCAGGAATGCTTTTAGTAGGATGCCCAATGTACGGAGAGTTGTATTGGCAAAGCGATAATAAATCTTCTTCGGGAAAAAAGCCCTTGTCTGCTAAAACTACATACAAAGCTTCAACAGAGTGTCCTTTGCTCTGAATAAAGACATCCTTGTTCTTAGAATTGAAGTTTTCCGGAGAAATGTTCATGACATCATTGTACAATACATTCAGAATATCCACAATAGAGAGGCTTCCTCCAGTATGTCCTGCTTTGGCATTGTAGATATATTTGAGTATTTTTTTCCTACTCTCTATTGATTTTCGTTTTAATTCTGCAATGTGCATCTTGATTCATTTAGTGTTTATAAACTTCCCAGCCCATATAATTTCCTAGAGCTTCTTCTAAGATTGCGGCTGTTTTTGAGGCGTTCATTACAACGTGGTGCTCAAATCCGTTTTTGCAGATGTACTGCATCAACCCTTGAAGGTCAGGTATTTGAGCGACAGCTCTATTGCCAAATGTATTTAATGCGTCATCTGTAAGTTCGCCTTCACCAATGTAGACTTTAATGATCCCTTTTGGATCATCGGTACTGATTCTGCCGTAAGTAAGCGGCATGGCAGGTGTTCTTCCGTCTAATGCGCCATACGTATTTTCAACTCCTACGGTAGTTCCTAAAATAGGAGCAGTGCTTAACTGAATGTCTGGAATAAATGATTTAGCCCAGTTCCCGCAGTGAAATAAAACACATTTTTCAGGATCATCGGCATAGTTGTTATTCCAATCAACCAACGCACTTGGAGAACCCGAAGCCAGCTGCATGGCGTACATACTCAACGTTCCGGTAACGTCTACTTCGCAGGCGCTCGGAAGCATGTTTTCACTCATGATACTCATGCTTGTGCACACATTGCAACCGTAATTTTGCTGTAATGAAGTCCAGCATTGAATGGCAGTAGCATCGAGAGCGTGTTCTTCCATAAACTCTTTTAGGACAACATCTAATTTTGCTATTTGGAGCATGGCCTCGTTAGGTGTTTTACCTTGAGCAACATAAGCGTTTATGGACTGTAGATGTTGTTTTACTGATTCGTCTTCTGCGGTTAACTTATTTGCTTTTCCTAAAATTTCAGACAAATCTGCTGTAGTTACCGTAATGCCGTTTCTTTGCAGAATCTTTTCAGAATAACGAACAGTATTAAATGCTCCAGGTCTAGCTCCGATAGCTCCAATACGTACATTGCGCATACCTTTGACTACTCGGCAGACAGCAATGAAGTCTAACAAGTCTTTTTGGAAAACAGGGTCAGACGGACTCATAACGTGCTGGCTTGTCAAAGAATATTTTATGCCATACTGATATAGATTATTGCAGACTGAAATTTTGCCGCACCAAGAATCACGTCTATTAGCCACGTTTAATTTGGTTAGTTCGTCAGGATAGGCCTGTATGAGAACCGGAACATTTAGGTTAGCAAGTTTTAAAGTGTCGGCCACGCCTTTTTCATCACCAAAATTGGGCAGCAACACCAGTACTCCCATAATCTCATCCTGGTGTCTTTTGAATAATTCAGCACACTTCTGCGCTTCTTTATACGTTTCTACGCCGCCAAGTTTTGTATCGGTGTTGTCTAATAGAATAGGTTTGATGTTTAATTGGGCAAAAACGTCAATAATTTCAAGTCTAGCTTTTTCAACCAAACTGTCCGGAAAAAAATCTCTATTTCCAATTATTACCCCTAGTGTTGATATTACCATGTATTATTAATTAAGTTTTTTTATGCTACTATTACTTCGATTTCGTTGTCTCTAAATACTTGTTTGTGTTTTTCTTCAATATTGTCATCAGTAATTATATAATCTATTAACGACAAAGCCCCTAGGCTGGCTAATGCGCTTTTGCCCATTTTAGTGCTGTCCGCTACAAGATAGGTGACATCTGCGGCCTCGATCATCGCTTTTTTTACGACCAAGTCACTAATGCTAGGATAGGTAAGGCCGGCTTTTAATGAGATTCCAGCTGTCGCTAAAAATAATTTCTGCACATTCAGTCCTTTAAAAAAGTCAGCAGCCTTTTGTCCTGTCAATGACAATGTCGGCGGTTTGAATTCGCCTCCCGTCATAATGACCTCTATGTCAGGATCAGCTCCCAACAATAATGCTATGTTTAAGGCATTAGTAATTACTGTTAATTGTTTTAAACCCTTTAGTTTTTTTGCAATTTCTGTTGTTGTCGACCCCGAATCGAGAATAATCGTGTCTCCATTTTCTATGAATTCAAGGCATTTTTGTGCAATAGCCGATTTCTGTTCAAGATTTTCCTGACGTTGTAGAGAAAAACTCTTAACTTGATCTTCTACGTTTTTAATGCTTGCGCCGCCATGTTCTTTGAGGATCAATCCTTCACTTTCTAGTTTCTCAAGGTCTTGACGTATAGTTACTTCTGTAACTTTAAATAATCGCGCTAGATCATTTACTTTGGCAAAGCCATCCTCTTTTAAAAGATCTAGAATTTTTTCTCTTCTTTGATTTGCTAACATATTTATTTGTTTCAGTTATGAATAACAAATATAAAATAAATTAAAAGGCTAAAAAACAATATAAAAACAAACTTAAATAAAAATAAAAGAAAAACAAAGATAAATAAAAGAAAATAAAAGAAAATTTAAAATTATTGTGTTTCAGTTTTACACTTTATATAGGAATAATGTTCAACATTTTAGTTTATGTGTTGTTTACATTGCGTACTACTCTTAAAAAGTGCCAAAAAAAACCTGCAAATTCGATTTGCAGGTTTCATGGGTGGGGCTGAATTTAAACTTAAGGCTTCACTGCAGCATATTATATTTCGCTTCATGAGAGAGAAAGCAATTGTAATCGGCTACAGCTGCATTAATTTAAATAATGTTGTCATTGGAAGTTTTTCAGAAAGAAGTACACCTTAACCTCATTTCTCCTCGGTCATATCTATAGTTTTTGGATTCAGCGTCATCAGTTGTAAGACAATGGCAGTAATCACGACAAATAAGAGTAGTACAAATACTTGTCTCATTCCTCCATTATCGGCTGCTTTTCCTAAAAACTCGGTGATAACGGCGCCAGCTGAAATACCTACAAAATTCATGATTCCATATCCTGTAGCCCTATAGCGAGGTGCAACAAACTGGCAGAGAATCGGCATGTTGTTGGTGTCGTACATTCCAAATCCAAGTCCAAAAAGAATCGCGCCAAAAATAATAGCTTCAATATTGCAGCAGTATCCAAATAGGAACAATGCAGGAATGGTAAGAAACAATCCGATAGTGCTTGTATAAATACGTCCTTTAAGATGTTTCATCACCCATTTATCAGAAATCGCGCCGCCAATTAAAACACCAAAAAAAGAAGCCATCGAAATGGTTACTGTTGCCATTGGTCCTGCGAGAGACATATCTAAATGTAAAGTTTCGGTAAACAAGGTAGGCAACCAGTTTTTGGCAGCCCAGCCTGGTAAACTTGGGGCAGCGAAATAGAAAAGTAACACCCAAAAGGAGATATTGCCGAATAATATTCCTAATCCTTTGAACATTTGCCTAAACTCAAACGTGACAGATGATATTTTTGAAGAATCAAAAAAGTATGCTTTCTTTTCTCGTAATAAAAATATAAGTACTAAACTATAAACTACACCAAGTAAACCTACGGAGTGAAAGCTGAAATGCCAGGAAAAATGCTTAGAAATAGTAGCTCCAAACCCCCCCAGCGCCTGACCTAAATAAATTCCGGTGGTATGAATCGCAATTGCAAATGAACGTGTTTTTTCCTGATGGTAATCTGCAATTAAGGATAATGCGGCTGGAATATAAAAAGCTTCACTAAAACCCATAATGCCTCGCAAAATATAAATCTGATTGAAAGTTGTGGCATAGCCCATCGCCATAGTCACCCCTGACCAGATAAAAAGACTACCTATAATAATTCTTTTTCGGTTAAACCGATCAGCGATAATTCCGGACACAGGGCTCATAAGTGCATAAATCCAAAGAAAGATAGCCATCAAAAAGCCAAAATTTTCAGCTTTAGCCAATTCAGGAATGTCATCCATCATCGCTGATTTCATTGTAGAGAGCATTTGTCGGTCTAAATAATTCAATAAAGCAACAAACCAAAGCAGGCCAACAACAATCCACGGATAGGATTTTTTTTCATTCAATTTAGCAATCATTCTCTTTTTTCAAAATAAAGGCCGAATATACGAATTCAAATGCAACGGGAAAGAATTGTTTTGCATGTTGCTTGTTTATGTATGCTTAATTTTTTCCAACTTCTGAATTTTTGCGATTGATCCACTTTTGCGATTGATTAGTTTTAAAAAATCTGAAAAACAGGGTAAAATTAAAAAACCTGTAAATCAAAAGATTTACAGGTTTTGTGGGGAGAGCAGGATTCGAACCTGCGAAGTTTTCACAGCAGATTTACAGTCTGCCCTCGTTGGCCGCTTGAGTATCTCCCCGAATCTCTAGCGTTGTGCTTTGTTGTTCTAAGCGGTTGCAAAGATAGGAACTCTTTCTACATTTCCAAACAAAAAAACGACTTAATTTTAAGTTATTTTAAAGATATTTTTTAATCGCTTGGAATTGAACAGAATAAAAAACGCTTGTCCCGAATTTTTTTTTTGTTTATTTTTAAAAGTAAGATTATTCTTTTGGTTTTTTATAGAATTTGTCAAATCGTTTTTAAGCCTCAAAAGTCGTTAGGCTCTGCTATTGCTGCTTTTTTTGTAAATAAATATTGAATTGATAACCCGTTGGGTGTAATTAAAAAATAAAAGCATTTTAACACATAGAAGGATGGTTTTTTGTGCCGAAAAAAGAAAATGGAACAAACAAGTTTCCACACATAGCTAAACTATGTGCATTTAGACTAGTGAAACGCCTTTTTTAAGTTTAGTTAAACTATGTTTCTATGTGTTGAAAATAATTTCACCCAACGAGTTGAATTGATAATATTCTTTTTTAATACTTTCCAATGATGAATTATTAAAATAAAAAAATCTCCACTAAGGGAGATTTCTTTGTTTTGATATTTAGTGCTATTTAGCTAAAAGCTCTAAAACTTTAGCCTTCAATTCTGGCCCTCTTAAATCTTGAGCTACCACTTTTCCTGATGCATCAAGAATAAAAGTCGCTGGAATTGCTTCAACTTGATATTGTTTTGCAATTGGTTCGTCCCAAAATTTTAGATTCGAAACATGCGTCCAGGTTAAACCATCTTTTGCAATCGCTTCTTTCCATTTTGCAGCATCCTTATCCAAGGAAACACCAATGATGTTTAGACCTTTTGAATGAAGTTCTTTATAAAGGGCTACGATATTCGGATTTTCTTTTCGGCATGGTCCGCACCATGAAGCCCAGAAATCAACGATAGTAACTTTTCCTAGGCTTTCCTTAAGCGAAACTACTTTTCCGTCTGGATTTGGAGCCGAAAAATCTGCTCTTCATTTAGCGCTACCAACAGGAGCTGCGGATGCACCTACTGCAGGTAATTTTGCTTGTCCAAGTCTAGTTTTGATTTCTTTACCTGGTGTTGTGTTTTTAACAGATTCGTCTAAAGAATTGTATAAGCTTTCTGCTTTTTTAATGTCTGCGCTTGGGTCATTAATCATGCTTTGGATGATCAATGCAGAGATGTAAGATTTTGGATGACCTTCAGCATAAGCTAAATACTTCTTTTTGCTGTTTTCCTGAACTTCTGTCTGGATAGTCATATATTGTTTCATCAAGCTGTTGATAGTAGCTGTATCTTGTGCTTGTTGCGCTTGCTTCATTTTCTCATTGTTGTTTTTTTGAAAATCAATTAAGCTTTTTTGAGTTTTTCTTAAATCTTCGTCAAATTTCACATACTCATCATTGTTGTATGTTCCAGAAACTTTAGTTCTTTGGATGCTATCCTTGTCGATGTCAATTTTGATTTCTCCTGTTTCTAAGATAAAAGGAATCGGAGCGTTTGCATCCTGAAGAATTAATGTATGAAAAGCAGGCTCAGTAACTTTACCTTTTATTTCAAATTTTCCGTCTGCAACTTTTACTGTGTCAAGAGCAACTGTCATTCTTGTAGCCGGATCCATTCCTTGTAAGATGATTGTTTTTCCGTTTTCAATTCCTTTTGCAGTACCCGTAATTAGATATTCTCCGTCTTTAACTTTGCTGCATGAAATGATAGCTGCAGATGCCGTAAGTAAAAAAAGTATTTTTTTCATTATAAAAAATTAATTAGTTAAATGATTTGTGCAACAAAAGTATCTAAAAATATAAAACATACAGAATTTTGCAACCTAAAATTTTGTTATAGTTTTTTTGAGTCTAATATTCAATAAATCAGTGTGTTTGCCTGTTCGATTTGATTTAAAACTCACGGTTTTGAATTTATTTGAAAACTTAGTAGTTCAAATTTGTAATTTTTACACATAAAAAAAGCACCCTTTAATAAGAGTGCTTCTATTGATGTTTTAACGTAAAACTATTCTTGGTTTGTTTTCTTTCTCCAAGTAAAAGCATTTAAAATATGTCTTTTTGCAAATCTTGCAGGAGAATCAGCATTTACCATTTTCACGTAAGTTGCTTTTGGAACACTGATGTATTCGTAAACACTTCCGTTAGAAAAATCAATGATTAAACGACCTTCAACAAATTTGAAATCTGTGATAGAGCAAGTTGAAATCGTTTCGGTGTACTCTGGTAAATTAAGTTTGATAGTATCAGGGTGAATGCTTACTAAAAAGTGGTAAGCTTCGATAATCGTTTTACTTTTTTCTTCTGCAGCTTTTAATCCGGCCTCATCTCCAACAAATTTATCAGGATGAGATTCTTTCATCGCATTACGATAAATTGTTTTTAAATCTTTTAATTCTGCAGTTTTGTCTACGTTTAGTAACTTGCGGTATTCAACTATTTTTTTCATAAATAAAAGGTAACTACTTGTCTATTAGTTTGAAATCGTTTTGTTTTAGTTCAAATCGACAAATTTTTTGCAAAGGTACACTTTTTTTTAACTTTTTAGTTTTGAAGGAAAAAATATTAAAAAAAGTTAACCGTAAGTTTAATTTAACTGCAAAGTACGCTAAGATTTTTTTCTACCGCAAAGTACACAAAGATTTACGCAAAGTACGCTAAGATTTTTTCTGAGTAATGTTTATAAACATAAAGTTCGCAAAGCTATGTCAACACAAAGCTTTGCGAACTTAATATCTCAATCTATAAGCCTACTATAAATAACCTTTGCGAACTTTGCGGTAAAATTCTACGTTCCAACAAAACTTAAAACTTAGAACCTGAAACCTGAAACAAAAAACTATTCCGGCTTATGATTAGCCTTATCGAAGTTACGAGATTTCTTTGGGTATTTGTCGTAGCTCATGTCGCTTGGGTTTTCTATAACCGATTTTATAGTAATCCAATCACCAACATTAAATTTCGACTGAACCATTTTATAGTCTAAAAGATATTCACCGCAGAAATAATTGTTATTTTCATCTTTTTCGATAATGCCGGTAAAAACTCCTTTTTGCGGCATTTTTTGTTCTGAATCCTTAGACATGATTTTTATATTTAAATTAAAAAGCAAAGGTAAGCAATTAAGGATTGTTTTTCGGAGTTCGCTGCAAACTGAGTATATTTGCAACATGCAAAAAAACTTTAAGCCACATCCAAATTCTTTTAAAAATACCTTTTGCGCATTTCACGAAGTCCTTCCGGAAGCGATTCAGGGATTAAAGAAACAATTTGAAAGCAAAGCAGGAAGCGCTTATTATTACACTGAAGAAGGAATGTACCGGGTTTCAAATCATTGGGGAAGACTTGCAAACAGTAAATGGCGATTAGTTGCCCGTGATCCAGAAACAGAATCGAAAACCAAAATTGGTTTTGCTAAATGGAGTGAATTTTACCCAGACAATGCAACAGATAAACTGTATTACATAGAAGCAGACTTTGAAAAGAATTTAGCCAGCTATCAGCATAAAAATAATCCAGAATACGATGGGAAAGCGGTTTTAAGAACAAGTTCGGAAACTACTAAAAGATTGAAACAAATAAGAAACCTGCAACAGCTGACCAATTGGGCGAAACATTTTGATTATGAGGATATCGATGATTTAAGAAAACAAATTATCACCGAATTGATTTTTACAGAAAAAACGTTAGAACAAATAAAAAGAGAAGTATAATGGGACGCAATAACGAAAAAAACATCAAAAAACATAACGATAAATTGCACAAAGCCCAGGCAAAAGCCAAACAAGCCGAAATTGCAAGAAAAGAAAAATTAAAAGAAATCGTTAAAAAATATAACGAAACTAAAGAGTAAATATAAGTTGCCACAAATTCAAGAATTAGCACGAATTTTATTTGAAATTTGTATTCAATCCAGATTAAAAATTAGTGAAAATTGGTGTAATTCGTGGCGAAAAAAAAACAAAACCATATGAATTCAAAATTCGAAACCCTAAAAGCAAGCGTACAAGAAATCATTGATTTAATTGCTGCGAAGAATGATAGAGAAGCCAATAATAAATTATTAGAAGTAAGCGAAACATTAGACGAGATGATTGATTTTGCTGAAGAAGATGAAGAAGTGAGAGAAATTACCCGTTATCAGGTTTTATTGAACCAGCTTCATGTAAAGATTAATGGAGAAGAGCCAGTTGATGGAGAGTCATAAATGTTTCTGCGACACGGGACTGCTTTTTGAGAACTGCTGTGGATTGTATCTGAATAATGATAAAAAAGCCCCATCGGCCTTAGCCTTAATGCGTTCCAGATATTCTGCTTATGCAACTCATAATGCCGATTATCTAATGGAAACCACTTATGTTTCAGAAAGGAAATATTATTCAAAACCCGAAATTTTAAGATGGGCGGTCTCCAATAAATGGCAGAAACTCGAAATTTTGAGTTTTACTGAAAATACTGTCGAATTCAAAGCATACTTTTTAGATTCAAATAATAAACCTCAAGTACATTACGAATTTTCAACTTTTAAATTTGAAAATAATGCGTGGTATTATTTGGATGGAAAGTTTGAATAATTATTACATCTAACACTGTTAGTTGAGATTTTTGATTGAATATTTTAACTAAAAATTAATAAACGATTCGTTTTTCATAAATCTAAAAAGGTGTAATTTTAGATTTATGAAAAACGAATTTAAAAAAGGCTTTTATTTTAAGACTTACGAAGCTCCTTTTCAGTCTCCGTTTGACAAACTTTTTACGATTTTTAAAGAGTTGATTACCCATACTTCGGGCGATTTTGATGAAGCCATCAGCTGGCTTCGGGAACTGGATCAAGAATACAAACTTACCGACGAGAACTACACCATAGACGATTTTATCGAAGACCTAAAAAAGAAAGGCTACATTAAAGATGAAGTAAAAGACGATGGCTCTTCTGGTTTCGGAATTACAGCAAAAACCGAAAGGGCGATCAGACAACAGGCTTTAGATCAGATTTTTGGAAACCTCAAACGCTCTGGAAACGGAAATCATAAAACAAAATATGCAGGAAGCGGTGATGAACATACTGGCGAGTTCCGTGAATATAATTTTGGTGACAGCTTAGAAAGAATTTCGCTAACCGAAAGTCTGCGCAACGCTCAGGTTAATAACGGCGTAGAAAGTTTTATGCTAACCGAAAACGATTTGGTTGTTGAAGATGCACAATACAAAGCGCAAATGAGTACTGTTCTCATGATTGACATCAGTCACAGTATGATTTTGTATGGAGAAGACCGAATTACGCCGGCTAAAAAAGTTGCAATGGCTTTGGCTGAATTAATAACGACAAGATATCCTAAAGATACGTTAGATATTTTGGTTTTTGGTAATGATGCCTGGACTATTCCAATTAAAGATTTGCCTTATTTGCAAGTTGGGCCGTATCATACCAATACAGTTGCCGGTTTGCAATTGGCCATGGATATTCTACGCAGAAAACGAAATACCAACAAACAGATTTTCATGATTACCGACGGAAAACCAAGCTGCGTTCGCGAACGCGATGGTTCTTATTATATGAACAGCAACGGTCTGGACGAATATATTGTAGACAAATGCTACACACAGGCACAACAGGCAAGAAAACTTCATATTCCGATTACGACATTTATGATTGCTAGGGATCCGTACTTGCAACGTTTCGTAAATCAGTTTACAGAAGCCAATCAGGGAAAAGCATTTTATACTGGAATTAAAGGTTTGGGCGAAATGATTTTTGAAGATTATGAAGCGAATAGGAAGAAACGGATTAAATAGAGTTGCTAAGATTCTGAGGTTCTAAGATGCTAAGGTTTCTTTGCAGATGAAAATATAACGCATACTGTAGAGACGCACCGCAGTGCGTCTAACACAATCCAAATCAACAAATAAAACAATCTATATTTCAATACAATGGAAATAAATACTATAAAGACATTAGGTCAATTAAAAGCCGCTGGATATAAGAGTACAAGCATAAAAGATGAATTGCGAAATAATCTTCGTGAAAAAATAAAATCTGGAAAACCTGTTTTTGAAGGTGTGCATGGTTTCGAAAATACAGTAATTCCAGAATTAGAAAGAGCTATTTTGTCTCGTCATAATATCAATTTATTGGGACTTCGCGGGCAGGCTAAAACACGTTTGGCTCGTAAAATGATAGAACTGTTAGATGAGTACATTCCGTTTGTGGAAGGTTCAGAAATTAATGATGATCCGCTAAATCCAATTTCGCGTTTTGCTAAAGATTTAATTGCAGAAAAAGGAGAGGAGACACCAATTTCGTGGTTGCATAGAAGTGAACGTTTCTTCGAAAAACTGGCAACTCCAGATGTAACCGTCGCGGATTTGATTGGAGATGTTGACCCGATTAAAGCAGCAAACTTGAAATTGTCTTATGCAGACGATCGAGTAATTCATTTCGGAATGATTCCGAGAGCCAATCGTTGCATTTTTGTAATTAACGAATTACCCGATTTACAAGCTAGAATTCAAGTAGCATTGTTTAATATTCTGCAAGAAGGTGATATTCAAATTAGAGGATTTAAATTGAGAATGCCTTTGGATATGCAGTTTGTTTTTACGGCAAATCCGGAAGATTACACGAATCGAGGAAGTATTGTTACGCCTTTAAAAGATAGAATTGGATCTCAGATTCTAACACATTATCCTGAAAGTATTGCTATTGCGAGAACTATTACGGAACAAGAATCTAAATTAGATAAAAATCAGACCGATATTGTTTATGTGCCAAGTTTGGCAAGAGATATCTTGGAGCAGATTAGTTTTGAAGCTCGTGAAAGCGAATATATTGACAATAAAAGTGGTGTAAGCGCCAGAATGAGTATTACTGCCTTTGAAAATTTAATCAGTACGGCAGAACGTCGTGCTTTAATTTCAGGAGCGGAGAAAACAACGTTACGTTTGTCTGACTTTATCGGAATTATTCCAGCTATTACAGGAAAAGTCGAATTGGTTTATGAAGGGGAGCAGGAGGGAGCCGATGTTGTGGCTGAAACTCTGATTGGTGCCGCGATTCGAACTTTGTTTCCCCTTTATTTTCCGAAAATCGAAAAATTAGAAAAACCAGACGAAAAAACACCATATTCAGATGTAGTAGAATGGTTTTTTGCTGAAAGTGGTTTCGAATTATTAGACGATGCTTCTGATGAAGAATATAAAACTATTTTAGACGAAGTTGCGCCTTTGGATAATTTGCTTAAAAAATACCAACCAGAAACCCCTAAAGATGATGTTTACTTTTTAAAAGAGTTTATTTTGTGGGGATTGGTCGAATATAAAAAACTGAGCAAAGACCGATTTGAAAAAGGAAATCAGTTTAGAGATATTTACGGAAGTTATATCAGTAAATTTTAAGACTGTTAAAGGAATTTTTTACACATAAAACATTGCCGATAACCATACGATGTCGGGGAAATTACTTGAAGTAAAGCACAAATTACATGAATTGATTGTAATCAAACTAATTGCACAAACTATTTAGCAATATCAATTTGTGAAAATTTGTGTAATTTGTGGCAAAAAATAAACATGGTCTAGCCGGTTTTTTTAAACCGGTTAGACCATTTTCTTTTACAATATTTTACTTTTGCAGTCTTAATATAAATCTATGTTATTTCTTATTCTAAGCATTTTATGCAGTGTAACAGTTGGCGTTATTTTCAAAATAAGCAGAAAATATAATAGCAATGCCACACAAATTATTTCTTTTAATTATGTGGTTGCAATTGCACTTTGTTATTTTACTTTTAATCCAGATTTGCGTACGTTGGATGAATCGGCGCCATGGAATATTTATACAGCTGTTGGAGTCTTGCTGCCTATTGTTTTCTTGTTTTTAGCCTTTTCTATAAAATTCATGGGAATTGCCAAAACTGATGTCGCGCAGCGTTTGTCTCTTTTTATTCCCATCTTGGCGGCTTGGCTGTTATTCAATGAAAATTTCAATACATATAAAATAATCGGGGTTTTAATTGGTTTTACAGCGCTTTTGTTCATATTGAGAAAGCGGCCCGACAATAAGGAAAACAAATGGATTTATCCAGCTTTGGTTTTGTTTGGTTTCGGAATTATCGACATTCTTTTCAAAAAAATTGCCTTGTATACTGTAGTTCCGTATACGACTTCTTTGTTTTTTGTTTTCATAATTGCATTAGCAGTTTCGGTTTTAATTGTTTTCTATAAATTATTTGTTGCCAAGGAAAAATTCAATCTTCGAAATCTTCTTTTTGGAGCATTAGTGGGTGTGTTTAATTTCGGCAATATTTTGTTTTATCTAAAGGCTCATAAAGCTTTCGCTGAAAATCCTTCTACGGTTTTTGCCGGAATGAATATGGGAGTCATTATCCTAGGGACACTTATTGGAGCCTTTTTCTTCAAAGAAAAACTTTCTAAAACCAATGTTTTAGGACTGGTTTTGGCATTAATAGCGATTATTTTCATCTTTTTTTCGCAATTGCAGTAAATTTTTAAAAGTCTAATGCTTTTGTTTACAGTGTTTTAAATGGTAAGAATTTAATTATTTAAAATAAACTCTACTAATTCTATAGAATTTATAAATTTATTTTGTAGATTTGCTTCAACAATGAAAAACTATAGCCGAAATATCATGACGTCTTTTACATGCAGCTTTGCGATGTGCTGTATGATGGATCGTGCTCTGAAATGGCGTTAATAGAGAAAGTACTTGTTAGTTATTTTTTTTTTTAGCCTTTCATTGCACCGTGAAAGGCTTTTTTTTGAATTCATTAAAAATTAAAAAATGAGAACCAATAGAAATGTCAATATTTTGATGCGCTGCTGTCTTAGAAAAATTCCGTGTTGCACTTTGAAGTAAATGCAAGAATTATTCGATGATAAAAAAATAACCCAAACCTAAAACTATATAATATGAGTTCAGAAATTATAAAACATAATCCTTTTCAGTCTATGATTGATAGGTTTAATATTGCAGCAGATATTCTAAATTTAGACGATTCGATCAGACAGAAACTGCAGCGTCCTGAAAAACAAATCACAGTAAATTTTTCTATTGTTTTAGACAACGGAAATGTACAGAATTTTGAAGGCTACCGTGTTATTCATAATACTGCATTAGGGCCATCAAAAGGAGGCATTCGTTATGATACAGCGGTAAATATTGATGAAGTAAAAGCACTTGCCGCCTGGATGACTTGGAAATCTGCTGTAACCGGAATTCCGTTTGGAGGCGCAAAAGGCGGCATTATCTGTGACCCTAGAAAGCATTCTAAAACCGAATTGGAAAAGATTACAAGAGCTTATACAAAAGCGCTATCTGATATTTTCGGACCAGAAAAAGATGTTCCTGCACCCGACATGGGCACGGGTCCTGACGAAATGGGCTGGCTGATGGATGAGTTTTCTTTATTGCACGGAAAACCGATTCATGCTGTAGTAACCGGAAAACATTTGCATTCTGGCGGCTCTCTCGGAAGAGTAGAAGCGACCGGAAGAGGGGTGAGCATTATTAGCCTTTTGGCGCTTGAGAAACTAAAGATAAGGCCGGCAAAAGCAACAGCCGCAATCCAGGGTTTTGGAAATGTAGGACTTCATTCTGCATTATTTCTTTACGGAAAAGGAGTAAAAATTGTTGCTGTAAGCGACGTCTCAGAAGCGTTTTACAATCCTGATGGTCTCAACATTCCTGAATTGATTTTGTATTACAATCTTAATAACAAAACCATAAAGGGATATCCAAATTCGGTTGCCATAAAACACGAAGACCTACTCTTGCTAGAAGTCGATTTATTGATTCCCGCAGCAAAAGAAGATGTGATTACGCAGAAAAATGCAGGTCAAATTCAGGCAAAAATTATTGTCGAAGGAGCCAATGGTCCAGTTTCTTCAGATGCCGACCAGATTCTGCACGAAAAAAACATATTAGTTGTTCCTGATATTTTAGCCAATGCAGGAGGTGTTACAGTTTCTTATTTCGAATGGCTTCAAAATTCGCTTTTGGAGTCTTGGAGGATCCACCAGATCAATACCCGTCTGGAGGATATTCTCGAAAAAGGTTTTGATACTGTTTTTAGAGTTGCAGTAAAATACAATGTAACGCCTCGTATAGCTGCTTATATTATTGCTTTGAAAAAAGTGGCCGAAACGCAGTCTGTAAAAGAGTTTGCACTAGAGGCACCACAATATAAACAGAATTAGAATCAGGTTTATTTGTAAAAGATCATTTTCATTGATTGTATTTTTTTCTCTCCAAAAACAATGCAATTAATGGAAATGTCTTTTTCGTTTTATTTAATGAATACAAAATTTAGAATCGTAAAGTATTGAAAAGATGAAAAATATAAATTTTCTGGCGTTTGCCATGCCGGCCTTTTTCCTTTTTTTATTTATAGAATATAAACTTGCAAAACGCAAAAAAAGACCTGAAATTTTTAATTATGAAAGTTCTGTCTCGAATATCAGTATTGGAATTGCGGAACGTTTGATTAATTTGTTCGTTGCGGCAAGTTTTTATCAGTTGTATTACTTTATTTACGATGATTACAGAATTTTTGATATTCCGGCCAATGCTTTGGTTTGGTTTGCTCTTATTCTTGCAACCGATTTTGTTTGGTATTGGTACCACAGATTAGGGCACGAGGTCAACTTTTTCTGGGCCGCGCATATTGTGCATCATCATAGTGAGGAATTTAATTTTACCGCCGCAGCCAGAATTACGACTTTTCAAGCCATTATCAGAACCGGATTTTGGTGCATTCTGCCCTTAATTGGTTTTCACCCTACAATGGTTATTACAATGCTTATTGTGCACGGCGCTTATTCCTTTTTTACCCATACACAGCTTATTGGCAAAATAAAGTGGTTAGAATATGTTTTTGTTACGCCTTCTGTCCATGGCGTTCATCATGCTTCTGACGAAAAATACCTTGACAAGAATTACGGCGATATGTTTACTTTTTGGGATCGTCTTTTCGGCACTTTTCAAACCGAAGAAGAAAAACCAAAATACGGATTAACACATCCGCTGAAAAGCTATAGTTTTTTATGGCAGCACTTTCATTATTATTTTGAAATCTACGAATTATGGAAACGCTCGAGCGGATTTAAAGCGAAATGGAAAGCCATTTTTGGAAGCCCAGCCGATATGGACCAAGATATTCGACCGATTCTCGAAAAACGTTTTCTGCAAGACAAAAGCAATCCGCATCAACGGCTTCGTTTTAAAAATTACCTTTATATACAATTAGGAATCTGCACTTTGATTCTAACAATTTTTACCTATTATTTTGAGTATTTAGAATTGTACGATAAAGTGTTTGTACTTTCTTTAGTGATTATCACTTTAATAAATTGCGGCGCTTTATTAGAACAGCGAAAATGGATTTATTATTTAGAATATACCCGCCTTGGCATGATTTCAACTTACTTTTTGTATGAAGAAGATTTACTGGCATTTTTCTTTGTGCCAATTGCAATAATGATTTTTGCAGAACAATTATTTTCATTAAGCAAAATCTACCAGAATACGATTTTACAGTTGGAACCTGCTGAGTAGTTTTTTTTCAGCCACGAATTCACGAATTTTTATTTAAAATGATATGGAAATTTGTGTTCGATAATTATGCGAATTTATTGGAAAAAGAAAATTTGTGAATTCGTGGCGGAAAAACTTAAGTCCCAGAGGGACGAAATATTTATAGAAAAGATATTTGTTGTACAAAAGAGCTCCAGCGGAGCGAAATATTTTTTCAGCCACGAATTCACGAATTTTTATTTAAAATCATACGGGAAATTTGTGCTGGATAATTACACGAATTGATTGAAAAAAAAATTCGTGAATTCGTGGCTAAAGAAAACTTAGAACCTTAGCATCTCAGTACCTCAGTACCTTAGATAGTCTTTATCTCCATAATTTTTTGTTCAAAAGTATCCTTAAAATCAGATTTGCTTTTGATTCTGGTTTTGTAGGTATAAATGGTAGCTACCGAAAGTTCCAGAAATTCGGCCATCTGGCCACTGTCTTGAATGCCTAAACGATAGAGCGCAAAAATTCGAAGTTCTGTATTGAGCAATTCCCCTTTTTTTACAATGCTTTTATGATCGTTTGGAAACAATTTATTGAATTCGGTAACAAAAGTCGGAAACAGTTTCAGGAAAATCTCATCGAACTGATGAAAGAGGCTTTCTCGTTCTTCTTTCACATTATAACGCTTCAGGCTTGCGATAACTTCATCTGTCTTTTTGGTTATGATTTTATGAAGTGTACTTTTCTGGATATGATCAATTTTATTAATGAAAGCAGAAGTGGCCTTGATAAAATAAGTAATATATTCTTCCTTAATTGCATTGGCTTCGCTTAGGCTCACGTTCATTTCCTGTAATTTCAGATACGAGTCTGCCATTATTTTTCGGGCTTTGTTTTTTTCTTTTAATTGTTTGAAAATTATTCCGAGGAAAATAAAAATGATTATTGTGAGTATCGTCAGTAAAATGATGATTTTTTCGAGTTTATCGTTTTTGTCTTTTACATTATTCAGTTGCGCTTTTTCGATAATCGGGAGAATAGACGAAATTTCGATTTTTCGGTGTCTGGCATTATAAAAAGTGGCATCATCCATTGCGATATTAATGTATTCATTGGCTTTGTCCAGATTTCCCATTTTAAAAAGCTCGTTGGCGAGATTTCGCAATGCAACAGTTTCCTTGGTCGCATTTTTAACATCCGAAATAGCAGCCAAGGCAAGATACTGAATCGCTTTTTTGGTGTAACCCCGTTCCGAATAAATATAGCCAAGACTTGAAGCCGCAATTCCGTAATAATCTGGTGGCAAATTATAATTGTTGATCCAATAACTGAAAGCAAATTCAGCTCCACGCCAGTCTTGTTGTTTTAAACGTTTTAAACTTTCTGCTGACCAGTATTCATTGGTATTGGGTCCAATTATTTCTAAAGCTTTTTTTAGAAAATGATTTCCCTTTTGCACATAATGAATCTTAAACCGCATATCACTGTTATAATCGGCCAAATCATAGTAAGCACGGGCTTTTATGTTGTAATATTCAATTTTGTTTTTAAGATCAAGTTTTGCGTCATCAATAACATTTAATGTATCGATAGCTTCTTTAAATAATCCAGACGAAAGCAGTACAAAACCTTCCTTAATACGACTTTGCGATAGAAGTTTCGGATTTTTTAAGGCTAGTGCTTTAATTTTTGCTTCTTCTAAATAATAATAAGCCGAGTCGTACTTAAATGATTTGTATTCATCAAAAAGCGACATATAACAATTGTACAACGCTTCGTTATTCTGATTGAGTTTAAACTTCGATATGTTTTTCTTTAAAGCTTCTATTTTTCGATATTTATTTTTCAGGTACACTTCTTTTTTCTGAAGTGCCTGATCTAATTCTTCCAGCACCGGATTTGCCTCTTTTGCCTTCAAAGAGAGTCCGATTATGAAGAAAAATAACATCAATATTTTTTGCATGATTTGGTTTGGTTTAGGATAAAGTGGTTTTTTGATAGAGTTAGGTTAGTGTTATTTTGAAATTGAAATCGGTTCAAATCAATTAAAAATGTGATTCTGATATTTGGGTGAAATTGGTTAGTTAACATCGTTCTAAAACCTCGATTTCAAATGAAAACAAGCATTAAATGTTAAAAACAAGAAAATTATTTGCAATTATACAATAAAAAGAACTGATATATATGCATGCTCAAAAAAATACCCTTAATATTTTTCATATTGTCATTTTTACCATTTAAAAACCATCATTTTTGGTCTAAACAGCATCTTGATTTTTTTGTTATAAAAATAAAACTAATAAACTGATTATTAGTGGTTTGGTTTTAATATTCTCTGAATTTAATCTTGATTTTTCTCAGATATTTTTTTTTGGAATTATTAAACGTCTAGCTTCGCTCTAACCTTTTGAAGGGGTAACAAACTAACGAAAACCAAAAATTTATGAGATGTAAAAGTATTTACTGGCTAGCTTTTATGTTGTGTTTTTCTGCCATAGGCTGTGATAACACAGAAGACGGAAGCTACGTAGATCCAATTACTATTTATGAGAAAGTAAATGGCAATTGGGGCTTAACAAACTTAAAAATGGTTGATGAGGCTGCGAAAGCAAACAAGATCGAACCAAGCGAAGAAAACCTGAGTATTTATTTTAACTACGAAGATTTTAAGATCAACTTCAGCGTAGACGAAAAAAACAAACCCACAAGTTATCAGGTAACAGGAAATGTACCTCCTTTATTTGCTCCAAAAGGCTATTGGGAACTGAGTTCAGATTTTCAGCCGACCAATGCCGGAGCAACCAAAATCTATTTGTACAGCGACGAGCAGAAAACCCAGAAAACAGATGAACTACGATTAATTTCTGTTCCGGGAAAAAATGAAGAAATGCAGCTGCAATTAGTGCGTTCTTCTGGAGGAACACCATTTGTGTCTTATATATTCAAATTAAATGCTATTAACTAAAGAGTAATATGAAAAAGTTTATCTATACCATTCTGCTTGCCTTTTTAATGGCGCCAAATTTTGTTAAGGCACAAGAAAACGCTGGAGCCGTTGGACCGATGTCTTCGTTTCCGGTGGTGTACAAATACGACGAAAAAGTAACCTGGTATTTTGATTTATCAGGAACTACATTTGCCGAAACAGAAGATTTATACCTCTGGATATGGTCTCCATCTGAACCAGATGCTGGAAACTGGGAAAATTCTTCTGATTTTGCCAAACTCAAATATGAAGGAAATAAAATCTGGAGCTTCACTCTAACTCCAACGCTTTATTTTTCTAAAACACCCGACGAAATTGCAGCAAGCGCTGGGTTCTGGTTTCGTTTGAAAAACAAAAATGGATCTAAACAAAGCGATGTCGCCAATATGGCTTATACTGATTTTTCATCTTTTTATACTGCAAATGAAGTGATTAGGTCTTATCCTTCAAAACCATTGGTGGATAAGCCGGTCAGTATTTTGTTCAATGCTAATCTAAAAGATGGTTTTGCAGGTGTGCCTAGTGTTCATTTTCATAGCGGTCTAAACGATTGGGCTGTATTGCAAGAATATCAGGCTTGGATTCCAGAAGTTTCTGAAAAGACAAAGCTAAAAGATCTTGGAAATGGTTTTTACAGAATGGACCTTATTCCGCAGCAATATTACAATACCGAACCGGGATTTGTAATGCAAAATATTACTTTTTTGATGGTTGCAAAAGATTGGACAACCAATTCGGGCGACCAGATTATTTATGCTGGTGAATTTATACCGCCTCCGCCACCAGTTTTTGCTTTTTTTCCTTTGCAGATCAGCCAAAAAGATTTTTTAGGAATGTCGAGAAAAAATAATGAAGCTGGCGTAAACAAACTGCTTTATACAATTACGGCAGGAAGCAAGACAATTTCTGGTGAGTTTTCGGGAGGAACAGCAGAAATTAAGGGATTTGTCAATTTGGTTTCGGAGCTCAACGGGCTTCCAAATTTAAGCGAAATTCATGTTTTAGTTAAAGACAACAAAGACAAGACCATTTCAGACACGACTATTCCGCTTAAGACTTTAGATAAATAATCACTATTAAATTAAAACACCAATTCTAATGCATAGTAAAAATAAAACAAGCGTTCTGCATCAAATGTGGAATGCCAAGGAGGCGGTATTGCTAATATTGATGCTTTTTCTTTCTGCCGGTGTATGGGCCCAGGGAAAAAAGCAGATATCGGGTACCGTTTACGATAATACGGGCAGTGTCTTGCCAGGAGCTTCTATAATCGAAGTGGGTACAAAAAACGGAACTACAACAGATTTTGACGGTAAATTCAGTCTTCAGGTAGCCGTAGGAGGTACTATAGAAGTGTCTTTTATCGGTTCGACTACACAAAAGATTCAAATTACGGCAAACAGCAATACTATCGAAGTCCGTCTGCAGAATGACGGTTATGCTTTGGCAGAAGTTCAGGTTGTTTCTGTAGGTTACGGAAAAGTAAAAAAATCAGATTTGACGGGAGCTATTTCCACCGTTGGAGCAAATGATTTAGTAAAAGGAACGATTTCGTCTACAGAACAAGTTTTGCAAGGAAAAGTTGCAGGATTAAATATTATCCGTCCTTCGGGAGATCCTTCGGCGGGTTCTACTATTCGTTTACGTGGAGGAACTTCGCTGACCGCAAGCAACAGTCCGTTAATTGTGGTTGACGGTATTGCAGGAGTCGATATCAATGTGGTACAGCCGTCAGATATTAAATCGGTAGACGTGCTAAAAGATGCTTCGGCAACTGCAATTTATGGTTCAAGAGGAGCAAATGGGGTAATTATGATTACTACTAAATCAGGAACCAAAGGAGTTTCTGTAACTTATAGTGGGTTATCAAGCGTTGGCTATGTGGCCGACAATTTAGATCTTTTGTCTGCCAATCAGTGGAGAGCTTATGTTCGCCAAACCAGTAACCTTGACGCTGTTGACTACGGCGGAAATACAAATTGGCAGAAAGCTATTGAGCAGACAGCCATTTCGCAGTCGCATACTTTGAGCATCAACTCTGGAAAAGCAGACAGTGGTTTCAGAACTTCGATTTCTTATTTGAAAAATGAAGGAGTTATAAAAAGATCCGGTTTAGAAAGATTGAGTGGTAATGTAAGTGGTTATCAGTTTCTGGGCGATAATAAAGATGTAAAATTCGACATGGGATTATTTGCAAACATCGACAAATGGCACCCGATTGATTACAGAATTTTTGAAAGAGCTTATAACTTAAATCCAACAATTCCGGTTTACGATTCAAATGGAGAGTTTAGTGTGGTAACCGGAAATATCTATCAGAATCCTGTAGAGATTTTAACCAATAGAACTATTGATAATGAAAGACACAGGCTTTTGGGTTATTTTAAAACCGAAGTTAAGTTCTTGCGCGATTTTATGGCAACAGCCAATATTTCGCTGGAGCATAATGCTGTCAAAGGAGGATCTTACAAGCCGTCTTATGCTGTTATGGAAGGTCAGAATGAAGGAGGATATGCCCAAAGAAACTACGGCGAATTTACAAACGCTCAAGGCGAATTGTATATAAACTATAATAAAACAATTGATAAGCACAGTATTAGCGCTTTGGCTGGATATTCTTATCTGGAAAATATCTACGAAGGTTTTGGCGCACAAAGAGGCGGTTTTGTAACAGATGCTTTTAGTTATAATAATCTCGGGGCAGGTTACAATTATCGTTTAGGAGATGTGTATTCCTATAAGGGAAAATCAAATCTTGTGTCATTTTATGCTCGTGCAAACTATGGTTATGATGGGAAATATTTATTGACAGCAACCGTAAGACGCGACGGATCAAGCCGTTTTGGTGAAAATAACAAATGGGGAACTTTCCCGTCTGCTTCTGCGGCTTGGAGAGTGTCTAACGAAGAATTTATGTCATCTACAAAAGGATGGCTAGATAATTTGAAATTGAGAGTAGGTTACGGAGTTACGGGAAACCAAGACGGAATTGGAGAATACAAATCGCTTTCAATCCTCGGAGTTGGAAATGACAGTTATTACGATCCCGTTACTAAAACATGGAGTTTGGCTTATTCACCAAAACAAAATCCGAATCCTGATTTAAAATGGGAGTCGACAGAACAAATCAACGTTGGTTTTGATTTTGGTCTTTTCAACAGAATTACGGGCTCTTTCGAATATTATTCTAAAACCACAAAAGATTTATTATACACTTATGAAGTGCCTCAGCCTCCGTATTTGGTTGGAACAATGTTGGCAAACGTTGGCGAAATGTCTAATAAAGGAGTCGAATTGACGCTGAATGCAGAAATTGTGAAGGGAGATAAATTTACGTGGGATGCTAATTTGACACTGGGACACAACGTTCAGAAAATCGAAAAACTTTCAAATCCGACTTACAAAACAGATGTTATTTATAGTGGTTCGCTGCACGGATTGGCGGGTATGTCTGGACAATATTCGCAGATTATTGCAGAAGGTTATCCTGTTGGAACTTTCTGGGGATTCAAAAATGCAGGTTTAGATGCTGATGGAAAAATTCAGTACTATAATGCCGCCAATGAAGTAGTAGCTGAAAGTGCTTTAGTCGACGCAGACAAAAGAGCTTTAGGAAATATTCAGCCGGAACTGACTTTGGGAATCGGAATGAATTTCGCCTACAAAAATTTTGATTTAGGAATTTCTGGATATGGAATGTTTGGACAAAAAGCGCTTAATGCAACCAACATGATGTTGAACGACCCCAACAGATTACCTGCATTTAATGTTCCCGATGATTTCTTGAACAGTGGTATCACATCAGCTCCGAAATATTCTGATTACTGGATTGAAGATGCTTCTTTCTTTAGATTGCAGACAGTATCGCTTGGTTATACTTTACCATTAAAATACAAAAACTCTAAAGTGAGAATGTATGTAATGGGCGAAAACCTGTTTGTATTTACGAGTTATAAAGGTGTAGATCCAGAAATCGGCTTAAATGCTCAGGACGGAATAAACCAAACTGGAGTAATGGATCAAACCGGTCTTGCTGCTCCTGGAATTGATAGATACAATAATTATCCAAGACCAACTACAATTTCTGTTGGACTAAATTTTACGCTGAATAATTAAGCGAATTGATAACATAAAATAGTAACAATGAAAATCAAAATAACAGCACTTTTTTTAAGCATGCTTTTTACGGTATCCTGTACTGATTTGGACGAACAGCTTTATGATCAGGTAGAAGACGGAAATTTTGGAAACACCACTAAAGAAGTCGATGCGCTAGTCGGAGGAGCTTATTCTTCGCTAAGAGGATTCTCTGATGCCATATCAAACAATTTTCCAACCTGCGAATATGTTTTCTTTTTGAATGAAGTAGTTTCAGATGAAGCGACAATTCCGACAAGAGGAACCAACTGGTACGACGGCGGACAATATCAAGACGCTCAGAGACATACCTGGAAGGCAGATAATAGAATGATTCTTTCGGCTTGGCGTTATAACTATACGGGGATTGCAAAAATCAACGCAATTATTTACCAGATAAACAAATCGTCTTTGTCTGAAACTGCAAAAGCTCCGATTTTTGCCGAGTTAAAAGCGCTAAGAGCTTATTATTACTACAATCTTTTAGATTTGTTCGGAAATGTACCTATCGTAACAAATTTTGAAGATACGGATCTTCCGTCTAATTCCACCAGAAAACAGGTATATGATTTTGTCGAAAAAGAACTGACAGACGCAATTCCGTATCTGAATCCAAATGTGGTGTATTCTAAGTTAACAAGAAATGTTGCTTATTCCATTTTAGCTAGACTGTACTTAAACTCACAAGTTTATATCGGAACAGCGCGTTGGGAAGACTGCATCAATATGTGCCAGAAAGTTACAGGTTATACCTTAACGCCTGATTTCTTTACCAACTTTGCGACCGAAAATCAGACGTCAAGCGAAATTATATTTGCCATTCCTTACGATTCAAAAGCAGGAACGGTGGGGAATTATATGAATTCAATGTCGGCGCACTACAATCAAAAACTGGCTATTTCTCCGATCGGAAATTATCCTTGGAGCGCAAACGGAATGTGTGCACAGCCTGGAGTTTATTCTGCTTTTGCAGATACCGATAAAAGAAAAAAATGCATGCTTCAGGGAGATCAGATCAATCTGGCAACAGGTTCTGTAATTATTATGGACAACGGAGAACCACTTACTTATACTGAGAATTTAACAAGCTTGACAGATGCAAAAGAAAATGAAGGTGTTCGTTTGGCAAAATATGAAATGAAAGCAGGAGAAAACTGGGAACGTGATCATGATTTTGTGCTAATACGTTATTCAGAAATTTTGATGATGCAGGCAGAATGTTATGTGCGTTTGGGTTCGCCAGACTTGGCTAGACCATTTTTGCAGCAGGTTACTGCACGCGCTGGAGAAGAAATGCCAGCAGTTATAGATTTGGCTTTTATAGACCAAGAACTTCTGAAAGAGTTTACGTTTGAGGGAAGAAGAAGAACAGACAACATACGTTTTGGAACATTCTTTCAGCCTTGGTGGGAAAAAGGAGCGACAGAAGCTTACAGAGGAATTTTCCCTATTCCGAGTACCGTTTTGACTACCAATAAAAACCTAAAACAAAATCCGGGCTATCCAAATTAGGTTACTGGAATGTCAGTCTTCCATGTTGGTTAGTCGTGGAAGGCTGATATGTTTTTAATTTTTTTAGTAAAAAGATTCTAAAGATTAGAAACTGAATTAGGGGATTAAAAAAGATTTTGTTTCACGCAGATTCTGCAGATTAAAGCAGATTTGGTTTTAAATGTAAAAGAAATAATCTGCGTATATCTGCTTAAATCTTTTTAAATCTGCGTGAAATAAATGAATCAGAATAAAATCCTTTTTAATCTTTTAATCTGTGGCAAAAAATAAAATATTAAACAGTACATCAGTATGAAAAGATATATCAAATTATTGGTTTTTGGTTTAATGAATATTGTCACAGTTGCCGGATGCAGCAACGATGACAAAGGTTCAGACAATTCAATAGTACCAGAAAAAACAGAACCTGTTTCGGTCGAGAAAACCAACAGCACCAAAATTTATATGCACTACATGCCTTGGTTTGAAACCAAAGAAAGCAGTGCCGATAAAAAATGGGGATATCATTGGACAATGGCAAATAAAAACCCAGACAATGTAGGGGCAAATGGACGAAGAGAAATCGCATCCTATTATTATCCGCTGATTGGACCGTACCATTCAGGAGATAAAAATGTAATCGAAAATCATTTATTGCTCATGAAATATGCAGGTATAGACGGTGTTTTAATTGACTGGTACGGCACTTATGATGTCAACGATTATAGAATGGTCAAGGAAAATACCGAACAGCTTATTGATATGCTTGATGAGGTTGGTTTAGAATATGCGATTGTTTACGAAGATCGGTTTTTGACCAATATCGTAAATGCCGGAAAAGCAATCTCGGTAACCAGCGCCGCCAAAACAGATTTGGCTTATGTACAGAAAAACTATTTTTCGGATGCCAATTATATCAAAATTAACGGAAAGCCTTTGTTAATGAATTTCGGGCCAATTGTATTGCAGACACCTGCAGAATGGACAAGTGTCTTTAATACGCTGACAGAAAAACCAACTTTTTTGACGTTATGGGATCAGTCTGTAGAAGCTGGAGCAAATGCTTCTGGCGAATATGCGTGGGTGTACAAAAACAGCACTTACTTAACTAATTTCTACACCAATACCAAACCCAAATTAAGCGTAGCTATGGGAGCAGCATATCCTGGTTTTAAGGATTTTTATGCCGAAGGCGGAGGTGGTGCGGCAATTGGATGGACTATAGAACACAATAATGGAGAAACTTTAGACGAGACGCTTTCTTTGGCTAAAAATGCAGCTGTAAACTATCTTCAATTGATTACATGGAACGATTTCGGTGAAGGGACAATGTTTGAGCCAACTGTTGAATTTGGTTATTCGTATATCGAAAAAGTAAAAACTTTTGCAGGTGTAAAAAATACGGAAAATACTTTTCCAGACATCAGCAGATTGTATGAGTTACGTATACAGAAAAAAGGAAATATAGAAATCCAGAAAAAACTGGATCAGGCTTTTAATTATTTTGTTTCAATGCAACCTGCAAAAGCAAAACAATTAATGAGCGAAATTAAATAGGAGACGTAATTAATACAATTAAATAATGAGAAACAAAAACTATAGATACTGTCTACTGGCACTAGCTTCTACGCTTATTTTTGCCTGCAGTACAAAAAAAACGTACAAAATCAGCTCGCCTGACAAAGCTTCTGAACTTACTTTTGAATTAACGCCTTCTGGGCAACCTCAATACAGCTTTTCGTCTAACGGAAAATCGGTTATTGAACCTTCTTTGATGGGATTTGAATTTCAGGGTGCCGCAAAAATGACCGATGGTTTTGAAGTCGTTTCCACCGAAGAAAAATCGGCAGATGAAACTTGGGAACAGCCTTGGGGCGAATTCAAAAAAGTGCGCGATCATCATAAAGAACTGATTGTGCATTTAAAAGAAGCAAAAGGAGAAGAGCGTTTGGTCGATATTATTTTTCGAGTTTTTGATGATGGAATCGGTTTTAGGTATTCTTTTCCAAAACAGCCTCATTTGAAGAAGGTGAAAATTTCGAATGAAATCACACAGTTTACTTTCAAAGACAATAATGAAGTCTGGTGGATTCCTGTACACCGCGAAAACAGTTATTACGAAAGTGAATACCGTAAAACGCTGATGAGCAAAACGGATACTATCAACACGCCAGCGACTTTTGAAACAAAAGACAAATTGTATGTCGCCATTCACGAAGCCAATTTAACCGATTTTGCCTCAATGACGTTATTAAAAACTACTGATAAACAATACAAAAGTGATCTTGTTCCGTGGGCAGATGGTGTAAAGGTTTACGCCGAAACGCCTTTTGTAACACCTTGGAGAACCATTATTGTGGGAAAAAATCCAGGAGAAGTGGCAACATCTACCATTATGCTGAATTTAAACGAGCCTTCTAAGATTGAAGATCTTTCTTGGATCACGCCATCAAAATACATCGGAATTTGGTGGGGAATGCATTTAGAGAAATTCACTTGGGGACAAGGTCCAAAACACGGTGCAACCACAAAAAACACCAAAGAGTACATTGATTTTGCGGCAAAGAATAATTTTGATGGAGTTTTGGTAGAAGGCTGGAACGAAGGCTGGGACGGCGACTGGACAGCAGACGGTTCTGCGTTTAGCTTTACAAAAGCTTATCCTGATTTTAATCTGGAAGAAATAACCAAATATGCAGCCATGAAAAACGTTCGCTTGATTGGACATCATGAAACTGCCGGAGCAACAAAAAGTTATGAAAAACAGTTAGAAGATGCTTTTAAATTGTATCAGAAAATGGGAGTTAACTCGGTTAAAACGGGTTATGTAAACAAGTATCTGGATAAAAAAGAATGGCACGACAGTCAGTATGGTGCGCGCCATTACCGAAAAGTAATCGAAACGGCTGCGAAATATCATATCATGATCGACAATCATGAACCGATGAAAGGAACTGGTTTACAGCGTACTTATCCTAATTTGATGACTCAGGAAGGCGGACGAGGGCAGGAATACAATGCATGGTCTGTCGACGGAGGCAATACACCAGAGCATTTAACGACACTTCCTTTTACCAGAATGCTTTCAGGTCCATTTGACTATACGCCTGGAAATTTCAATTTTGATTATAAAACACCTTCTGGAGCAAGGGTGAAGACTACTTTGGCAAATCAATTGGCCTTGTATCTGATTATCTTCAGTCCGTTGCAAATGGCTTCGGATCTTCCTGAAAATTACGAGGGAAAACCAGAGTTTCAATTCATCAAAGATGTTCCGTGCAATTGGTCAGATACCAAAGTATTGGATTCAAAAATCGGAGAATACACTACAATCGTGCGTAAAGATTGGAGCGAAAAAAACTGGTATCTAGGGTCGATTACCAACAGAAATGCACGTGATTTAAAGATTGCACTTTCTTTTTTGGATTCTGGAAAAGATTATGAAGCCGAAATCTATGCCGATGGAGCAGGAGCAAATTACAAAACCAATCCGTATCCGGTTACCATCTCTAAACAAAAGGTCAATAGCAAAACGATACTAAATCTAAAATTGGCAGCTGGAGGAGGAACAGCAATAAAATTCACTCCAATCGAAAAATAATTTATTTGAGCCATTAAGTTTAAGTTTGGAGCCAAACCCGATAGCTGAAAAGTTATCGGGTTTGCTTTTTTAGGTTTCAAGTTTCAAGTTTCAAGTTTCAGGTTTCTTAGCTTTGAGCATATGTTTAACCGCATTTTATTTTTTTTAGGACTTCCTGGTAAAAATCAAAGTATAAAAAAACTCAGCGTCTTAGCCTCTTAGAACCTTAGCCCCTTAGAAACTTAGCCTCTCAGAACCTTAGCAACTTAAAAAAAACTAATGTTTATAAAGTTTCACATGATTTCCGAAAGTGTAGGTTGCGCCAATTGTCGGGCCGTTGTAGCCCCATTTCAGGTCGCCGTTTAAACGTTTTTCTACAGCGTTTAATTTAAAATTCAAGCCGGTATAACCTGCGGTGAGGCTAAAATTCTGATGTACATTGTATAAAACAGAAAGTCCGTAGCTTATTATTCGGCCGTCTATGTTGTCAATTTTTGCTGCGAAATAATTGGCATTTGCGTAGAGACCGAAACGTTTTCCTAAAACAAACTCTCCCCAAATACCTAAATCTGGAAGTGGTGCCGTAAAATTGAAATTTTCTCTGCGTTCTCCGCCGACTTGATTGACATCTAGCCGAATGCCCAATTCTCCAAAAAGAATATGTGTACCAATCAATAAGCCAACTTCATATTTTGGTTTTGATATAATAGAATAACCGTAAGCAATTCTGGCAATCTGAATATCAAAAAAGGCAGCAATACGTGCATTTACATCATAAGTTTCCTCTCCAAAATTAATAGTTCGTTCAAGTGTTTTGACCGAATTTCTATTCAACAGGAAGTATTCGAAACCTAGTCGCGATCTTCTTGAAATTCGCCAATCAAAAGTTCCCATAAAAGAAGAACTAGATTTGTTAAAACCTAAATCGTCTTCTAGATCTATGTTGGTGCCTATGTTTCCGTTGTTGCCGTCTACTCGTATTTCGGTATTGTTTACAGGGAAAAACGCCCCGGCAGTAACTTTGAATCTTCGTGCGTGCCAAGGAAATTCTACTTCGTCCTGAAGATCAAATTGTTCTGTTTGAATGTTGATTATGCTTTCCTCGGAAATGTTTTCAGCTGTAGTTTGCGCCTTTAACGGAATCCAATAAAGGGTGATTATCAAAAAGTATAGTGATTTTTTCATGAGCTTGGATTTTAGCTTGTCTGGATTTTTTTCTAATTAAAGTTAGTAAAAATTATCTTTCATTTTATGTTTTTAATCTAATTTGTGGGATTTAAGATGTTGCTAATCAATAATGTATGTTTGATGTGCTCAACTAAAAATAGTTTTGACCCTTTTCAAATTATTTTGAAAACAGAAATCACAGAAAAGAAGTTTTGGATACGAGTTTGCGTGAAGGATGGGAGGAAGCTGCCGAAGCAGCCCGGACAGCCTGACAGCATCCTGATAAGAGGGCGTATAAGCGTAAAGTAATTTGGCCCTCTTATCGGGATGGTGGCACGCCCAAATTATTTTTTGCATTTTTTAGAATTGAAATGCCCAACAATTAAAGCTGTTTATTTATATTTGGAAGTAAATTCTTAAATATGAATAAAAATTTAAAACGTTTTTTTGTAAAGTCTTTTGTTGTTTTAGTACTAGTGCACCTTTGCTATTTTCTGTACGGTTTTTTTACTTTTAAGGGGATTAAAGCAATAAATAGCTATACTGAATTTTACCGTTTTAAGTTTTATGATGATGTTTCGATTTCGCACTTTTTTGTGAGTGGTTTGTTTTTGTTTTTCTTCCTTATTTTTTTGATTCGAAATCACTCTAAAGAAAGATATAAAATCGGTAATCTTTTGAAAATAGGGTTATTGCTCCTTCTGGTTTCTTTTTTAAGCTTTTCGTTTTTTATCAGTTACAGTTTTGGAATGAATGCGAAAATGCGTTCTGAGCTGCCTGAAAAAAAATTAAATGAGGATAAAAAACTGCTCAATGTTCTTAATCCGTTTTTGTATGGCTTCACTTCTTACAGTTCTCAAAAGCTGTTTAATTATGAGAATATTTTGTATCCAAAACCCTATCCGGTAATTAAGCAGGAAGATACGATTTCTGGGGGCGAATACCCGATAACCGAAACGAGCTATTACAGTATTGATACCCTTAAGATTCTGGCAAGTACATTTGAAAAAAACTCTAGTAAAGCCGATAGTATTCTGAATCTGCTGGGTTTTGATAAAAAAGAGTTGCAGAAAAGAATTATTTCTAAAAAAACGATAAAAGACAGTATAGAAATTGTTTTTAAAAGTGTTCCCGTACATCCCGAACACGATCAAGATATTTGTATTTTTTTGCAGAATAAATCATTGTTTAAACCTGTTAAGGGCGATTCTGTCGCTAAACAGCAATACCAATCGGCAGTAGAGAGATATAAATTATTATACAAGGCCAAAAAAGATTCTTTGACATATGCGTTTCAGAAGCTCAATACTATGCTAAAAAAGTATAATATTGAAACTGATTTGATTCCGAAAGAATTAACGCAAGATGTTTATCATTACAGAGACAATAATGGAGAGCCTTTAAACGGAATCAGAAATAATTTTGACAGAAAGGCTTTGACTGAAAAATTTGCAGTTTTAGAACGGTTGTTTTATGAACCTAAATTCCTGCATCCGAATATTATTGAAATTTTCTTTGCCGTTATTATCTCGGTTTGGCTCTTTCTGTTTTTGATTTACATTGCCTTTAATTTTAAAAAGAGATAGCGTCTTACACTCTGTGATAATCGGCTTTCCAGTGTACGATTGCTTTTTTTATGGCGTTTGCGCTGAGGTTGTTTTTCAGAACATCTTGAACAAGAGGCTCCAATTCGTTGTCTGGCGCAAATCGCAATGCAAATATTTGATCGTCTGTGAGTTTGTATTCAAATTCTTCTAATCTTTTGCCTGTGAGCGAGAAATAACGATAACGCATTTCGAGACGTACGATTCTGTTTTGCAGCGTTAGCGCGTAATGCTGGCGCAACATGAAAGCAAGACAAAATAAAAAAATGAAAACCACGCTGATAAAAGACCAGATTAAGCAATCGTCTGTCGTGGCGGCAAAATAAATACTGCTCCCTAAAAAAAGAGTCAGGATAGGATAATAAACAAAATGATGTGGGGTATAAAATCGTATATGATTATTGTAGGTTTGAATCTTCATATTTTTTTCTTTATTGCGGTTTTGCTATGGTATAAAAAACAAAGCTGCCCTAAAAAGATAGAGCAGCTTTTTCCCAAAAATAAACTAACATAACCAATGTTCTCTTTATAATCTAAACCTGTTACGGTTTGTCTTAGTAATATCTATAGTTCAAGAAAGCCGTTCTGTTTCATTTAAAAATCAATTTCTATTGGCTTAATTTCGTTGATGTAAAATTACCTCGGTTGTCAGAATTTTTTGTTATATTTTAATTCGAAAAAGTTACATGATTCCAATATTTGGTATTTTTTTTCGATTTTATTTGTGCCTTTTCTACAGATACGTTTTTATAATTTTCCATTCCTCTAACTTAGATTCGTACGTTTTTCCAGCATTGGCGGGGCTTGTAGAAGGTAGTGTGTACATTTTGTACTCTTTTTTGAGTTTTACATATTTTTTGAAGAAGGCGGCAGCTTTTTGTCCGTTAAAAAAAAGAGCCTCAATATTAGGATGCGATTCGAGAAAGTCTTCAAAATCATTTGCTATTTCGTTTTTAATGGCGCTGTCGAGGCTTCCTACCCGGTCGCAGAACTGCAATACATCCCAAAGTGCTATTTTGTTTTTATCGAGGAGTTTTTTTCGTGTTTCATAATTTGTAGAAAATTCTTCATTTAATAAGGTAAACATAAATTTCCAGAAATTGTTTTGGCTATGGCCGTAGTATTGGTTGATTTCGAGAGACTTGGTTCCAGGCATGGTTCCTAGTATGAGGATTTTTGAGTTTGAATTGGAAATGGGAGGGAATGAAAAACTTTTCATGTTATTTGAATTAAGAAATAATTTTATTGAGTTAAAATAATCTGATAAGTAATTATAAAACAAAACCAGAAAATTATATAACATTTCTGACGAACGATTAAGGAACTTTGAACTTCAGATTTAAAGATACAATAACAATAAATCTGATTTGCAATTTTTGAATTTTAAATCGATTTCCAATGAAAATAGTTACCATAAACACAGAGAAAACTCAAAACATATTTGATGAGTTGAATGCAAATTTCGGAGGCAAAGTAACTTTTGATCTTGACGAATATATGCTAGAAGTAGAAAATAGTTTTGCTTCTGGCTCTATAATCGGTGCTTCATTTAATGATAATATTTCGTATGTACAGTTCGACATGACTTTTAAGGCCGATGTACGAATGGATATTTTAAATCTTAAATCTTCTCCTATTTATTTTGCATATTGCTCAAAAGGAAGTTTATCACATAGTTTCGGATTAAGTGGCGAAGAAAGAAAACTAAAAACCTTTCAGACCGCTATTGTAAGTTCTACGCAAAAACAAGACAATGTTTTGTCTTTTGAAAAAGGAAAAAACACAAAATTTACCCTTATCATTGTCGGAACACAAAATGAAACACAAAGCAACTCTTTAAATCAAAAAGTTAAAGATACTTTTTTTGAGAACAACCTTGTACGCGATTTCTTCTATGTTGGTTCTTACAATCTTAAAATTGCCGAAAAAATCGAGCAGTTAAACTCAGTTACACAAACAGGAATCGTTAGAAATCTTCTGAAAGAAGGCATTTTAAGAATCATCCTGGCTATGGAAATTCAACAACATTCTGATGATCTTCATGCTTTTGCAAACGAATCCAACGGACTGACATTGAAAGAAATGGAAGAAATCAAAGAACTTTCAGAATTTATCAAATCTTGCCCAGAAGAAAATTTCACTATCAAATCATTGAGCAAAAAATCTGGATTGTCGCCAAATAAGTTACAGGAAGGCTTTAAAATGATTCACAACCGAACTGTAAACGACTACATTACCCATATGCGAGTCTTAAAAGCCGAAACCCTGATTCGAACATCAGATTTAAATATTTCAGAAATCGTTTACTGCATTGGTTTCACCAGTAGAAGTTATTTCTCTAAAATCTTCAAACAGAAATTCAACTGCAGTCCAAAAGAATATAAATTCAACTTGAGCCCAATGGCTATTACTGCATAAATGAGATGTAAAGTAAAGTTGCAAAGGTTTATCAATTAATGTCGCTAGCTTTAAGCAAGATATATACTAAAATGCTAAGATTCTAATTTGATTTAAGTTTAAATGAAAACTTAAAATACAAGTTAGAATCTTAGTTTTTTTATGCTAAAAATCTACTTGCAACTTTCCATCACATAGATTGAGTTGCGCTTCACTAAAACAAATACACGTTTCTCAGTAACTTAACAACTAAAAAATTACCTTCCAAACCTGTAATATTCTAAGTCAGTATTCTTTTTGTTATTAATGGAATCCATTATAGAATTCATTCCGATTACGCTGAAAGTGATTCCGTTTCCTCCGAAGCCCATTACATAATGTTCATTTTTTTTAGGATTTGGTTTTCCAAAATAAGGAAGCCCGTCTTTTGTTTCTCCAAAAGTTCCCGCCCAAGAATAGTCAATTTTTACATTTAGGTCTGGAAATCTTCGTTGAAATTGCTTCATAAGATAAACCTCTTTTTTAGAAATGAGCTTATCTCTTTTTTTCGGGTCTTTAAAATCTTCATCGCCTCCGCCAAAAATAATTCGGTTATCTGCTGTAGCTCTAAAATAATTGTATGGAGAAGCAGTATCCCACAAAACAGCATTTTTTAAGACCTGAGGAACTTCTACCACGCTTTCTGTAGCCACCGCATAAGTGCTTTTTAAATTGACTACTTTTTCGCTTAGTGTCTCAGTGCTCTCGTAACCCGTGCAATGAATTACATGGTCGGCGGTAATGGTAAACTTTTCGTCGGTTACAGCAATGCATTTTCCTTTTTGATGCTGAATTGAAGCAATGTTCGTACGATCAAAAATCTGCATTCCGTTCTGCTGGCAGTGGTACAAAAGGTCGCTTGCAAGTCGGTACGGATCTAGAACAGCCGCGGTTTTAGATTCGAGTGCTGCCATTGCATTGAGTCCCATTTTGTTGAGTTCGTATTTATTAAGCCAGCTGATATCAAAACCATGCTGTTTTCTGGTTTTGAATTCATTCTTCAAATACGGAATATCCTTTTTGAATGAAGTGAAATAAATACTTTTTTTGAATTCAAAGTCGCAGTCAGATCCGATTTCGTCAATAATCTGCCTAAGGTCAAAAATTGCTTTTTTTCCGTTGTTGTAGCTATCGACAGCGCATTTTGTTCCTCTTAGCTTGATCAGCTGGTGCAACGGAACATCGATTTCGTACTGCAGCAAGGCGGTGCTTCCTGCCGTGCTTCCGCCACAGACATCCCGCCGGTCGACTAATATAATTTTTTTTCCTTCACTGATCAGTTTGTAAGCAATTAAGGCGCCTGTTATGCCGCCGCCAATAATTAGGATCGATGTGCTTAAATCAGAATCCAGAGAAGGGTAACTTGTTTTCATGGCATTTCGTATAGGCCATAAAGTCTCAATTGAGCGTAGTTTCATGTTTTGGTTTTGTTTTTAGAGGTATTTTCGGTAGTGTTCTTGGGAGTTTGTTTGGTCTTTTTTTGGTGTTTACGTTTGTGTAATTCGTGCGCTTCTGCAATAGAATGAGACGTTCTGATGCCTTGCTCTTTTTTTGACAGCTCGCTCAGACGGTGGTAGTATTTTTGCACAATTAGCATTTCTTCTTCGGTCATGCTTTCTATATCTACCAGACTGTTGCTCGCAGATTCGTTAGAAGCTACCAATTCGTTCAATTTGAGTTGTATAGCAAGAGAATCTTTATTTTGTGCCTTCTGAATCAGGAAAACCATCAGAAAAGTGATTATCGTAGTTCCGGTATTAATTACCAGTTGCCAGGTTTCTGAATAGCCAAAAACCGGTCCCGATGCCGCCCATAAAATTACAAGGGCAAACGCACTTATGAAAGCAGTTGTGCTGCCGGCTGCTTTTGAAACTTTTGAAGCAAATTTTTCAAAAGCACTACTGTTTTGTTTTTCATTTTTCATTTGAGTTTATTTAGATTTACTCACCTTCTCTTTTCGGATTACTTTGTTGTTTTTTTCATCATAAACGGCATCTTCTATCTTTTGGCCGGTTTTGCTAAAGATTTTTATCTTCGGATCTTCGTGCGTACCCGTAATTACAATCGGAAAGCCGATTATGCCAAACAGCGGAAGCCCTAAACGCATTCTTAAATCCAAAAGACCGTCAAAACTGGTTGTTCCTTTTATAGTAGGTTTAAAACTGGCAACGGTAAATGTAAAAGGCTCAATATGAATAAGATTATTATCAATATTTGACTTGATCTCGATTCCTTTCATATCAGGATTATTCAAACCGTTTTGTCCGGTTTTAGAACTGATTCCGTCAAACAGCTTTAATCCTTTAATTTTTACATCGCGCAGATTTATCGTTCCTCCACCTTCAAGAGAAGGATAAATCGGACTCATGTTTCCGTCCAAATCTCCTTTAATAGCATAATCTACAGAGATTATTCCGTGGGCTTTTTCTGCAGCCGTCACCATATCATGAAACATCGGTATTTCTTTATAAGCTCGTTGAACATCAAAATCCTTGGCGCGGAAATGTGCATCAAAATGTGCAGACGTTGGGGATTCGTCTCTATAAGCAGCATCAATTCCTAAAATACAGTCGATGATACTAAAGGTAGTGTTTTCTAAATAAAATCCACCTTTTTTTATTCCAGTTTTTCCAGAAAGTTTATTGAATATCAATCCGTTATATTCTACTTTGTCTGCATTTGCATTTAAGCTTACATTTAGATTTTTCGGAATTATGACTACACCACTCATTTTTGGATGATCTTCCTTGGCATATTCTACGGCCACGCTTCGCTCTTTATTTTCGCCTTGTTCGAGCGCCATAAATTCGTCTACATTAATTAATTTCGATTTCAAATTAAAATTACCGCTTAATGTTCCGTGAGATTCCAAGAAATAATTTATGGTATTGAGCAGATAACCATTGATATCAAAATCTGATTTGCCATAAAAAGCATTAAATTTCTCAAACCACATTTTTTCGTTTTGAAAGCGGAAATTTCCCTGTTTGATAAAAAAGGCTTTTGGGAAAAGTTCAGAAGTGGCTTTTATGTTTTTAAGAACAACCGTTCCTTTATTGTCTAATTTATCATATTGTCCGTTTGTCGCATAACTTTGCTTTCCTTTCAGCGAAAGGTCAGCTTTTGCGTAGCCCGTCAAGTCAAGGCCTTTTTGAGAAAACACCTGATAAATTCTACCCACATTTAATTCTCCCTTAATTTTAGCATTATAAGACAAATCGCTAAAATCTGATAGCGCGGCATTTACATACATCGGATTTCGTTCGAAAACAAAAGAGGCAGGTGCTATCGCAACAATCAAATCTTTAAACGTTCCGGCTTTGTTCAAAACATTGGCGACAAAAGTGATGTTGGTAATCGGATTCGGGTAATATTCTGTTTTCAGCCATCCGTTTCGCAGTGATATACCTCCGATAGTTTTTGGAAACAATTTTTTGGATGTACTGAAATCACCTTTTGCCTTGATATCGGTCTTTAAAATTCCTTTTAAATCGATGCTGTTTAATCCCAATGCCGCATCGACAACAGCAAGGTCTAGTGCGCCTTTAACACTTGCGTCAATCTTCATTTCGCTTAGGCCTTTGCTGTGCAGATACGCATTGAAATAATCTTTTTCGCCGACTTTAAAACTTAATTTTCTTAGGTTTACCAGTAACTGTTCGGTATCAAGCGACGGAAGAATCGCATTTAGATCCATTTGAAAATCGGTTAGCGGCACTGGAGCGCTTTGATAATTTACGGCACCTTTATCTATTTTTAGGTTGAAAGCTAAATTGGGTTTCTGCTTTTTAGAAACATTATAATCTCCCTTAAAAGTAAGCAGCAAATCGCTTCTGCCAGATATTTCTGTTTTCTCAAGCCAGGTTAAATATTCTGGAGGCATTACAGACAATAAATCCTTAACCGTAGTATCTTCTGAAGCGGCTTTGATATTTATTTTGTATCCGTCTCTTAAAATGGTAAACAGACCTGTAAATTTTAAAGGCAGTTTATTGATATGGAGTTCGTTTTTCTGTAAAATAAACGAAAGGGCATGCGTGTTGATTCGAGTAATCAAGTCCGCAGAAACTTCTTTTTTTCTTAAATAGCCAGTTCTGTCGTAATAGAAATCCAGATTGTCGATTTTTGCGTTGGTGGCTAAGTCAAAAATATCTTCGCTAAGATTTCCTTTTCCAACGTAGTTAAATCCTTTTGCATCTACCAGAATTTTGGCAGAACGATCGTTGTATTTTACATGACAGTTTTTCAAATCAATTCGTTCTAAACGAATCGCAGTTCCTTCTTCTGGAGCATCTTTATCTTTTTTATCCTCTTTTCGGTCTTCTGGCGCTACATAGATATTATAATTAGCCTGACCTTTCTCATTAACCATTACATTGATCAAGGCATCAGAAACATAGAGTTTGTTGATTTTTACTTCATTATCAAACAAAAGCCTTTTTAAGTTTATTCCGAAAGCTACTTCCTCTGCTTTTAGTAATGTATCATTGCTGAAAGGAGCGGAGCCGGTAAGCGACAAATCATCGAGTGAAACAGTTAGCGAGGGAAAATGAGTAAAAAAGGACAGTTTTGATTTTGAAAAATCTAATTTGGTGTCTAAACGTTCGTTGGCAATCTTTTTTACTTCTGAAGCAATTTTTCCAGGAAACAGCAGCGGAATAATAAATAACAAAAACAAAATCACTGCGATTGAAATTCCAGTGATTTTTAAAACTTTTAAGGCGGTATGTTTGATTGTGAAAGGCATATAAATAAGTATTTTGCTGTTTCGTGGCAGCGGTTAAAAATAGATGTAAAAATGCGGGCAGACGGTGTTTAAAAGTTATAAATTATGATTAAGAGTTATAAATGATAAATTACTTTTGACCGGATTTTTTCTTTTCAGCTTCAGCTTTTTTTGCCTCTTCCTGTTTTTGTTTTTCCTTTTCCTCTTTCTCTTTTTGTTCTTTTAATTCTTTCTCTTTCTGCTCTTTTTCTTTAGCTGCTTTTTCTTGCTGTTCTTCCTTTTTTTCTTTCAGCTCTTCTTTTTTCTTTTCTTTTTCCTTCTCTTTTTTCTTGAAGTAGCCTCTAAAAAGGAAATTGCTTTTGGCGGCTTCCATATTATCGCTAAATCCTTTTGTTCCTGATTCTAGGTTCGAAAGTGTGTTCGAAACGCTGTTTGCCATTTTATCATCGCGCACCAATCTGGCCAGAGCTCCATTTCCGTTGTTCATGCTATGGCTGAAAATGGCTAATTCCTCAGAGATGACGCCGACATTATCAACACTTTTCTTAACGCTTTTCATAAGATCGGCCATTTCGATTCCGTCTATAGAGGCCAATTGTCCGTTATCTTCAATAATTTTCTGTGACTTAAGGCCAGGAGAAATGGTAAGCACTTTGTCTCCCATCAATCCGTCTGAACCGATACTAGCGCGTGCATCAGTTTTGATAAATTTTCGGACGTCTTCTTTCATCACCAGAACCACCACGACAGAAGAGTCATTAATCAATTTGATTTCTTCGACAGTTCCTACGTTTATTCCAGAAAAACGTACATTATTGCCGACTTCTAGTCCGCTCACATTTTTAAATTGTGAAGTGATGTGAAAGGTTGAACCAAATAAATTCTGTTGTTTTCCTATAAAATATACAGCCATTATAAAAAGCAGTAAACCTATTGTTACAAACATTCCTAATTTCCAAGTATATCCCGATTGCTTTTCCATGATTTCTAGTATTTTATTTTGCTTTATTCAAAAAATGAGCGTACCCATTCGTCTTCGTCTTTTTCAAGTTCTTCGTATGTTCCTTCAGCATGTATTACACCATCTTTTAAAACTACGATTCGGTCTGCCGTCAGTTTCGCGCAGGCCATATCGTGCGTAATGATTATAGAAGATGTTTTTTGCTTGTGTTTAATGTCTAAAATCAATTCACTGATTTCTCTTGATGTTATGGTATCCAGTCCTGTGGTTGGTTCATCGTACAAGATGATTTCAGGCTTCAAGATTAAGGTTCGCGCAAGTCCGATTCTTTTTCTCATACCACCCGAAAGTTCTGACGGCATCTTATCAATAGCATCTGCTAGGCCAACATTTTCTAGCGCTTCCATAACTTCATTTTCTATTTCTTCGGCGCTTAGATCTCGCTTGTGTTTGGTAAGCGTAAAAGCAAGGTTTTCGCGAACAGACATCGAGTCGTACAAGGCACCACTCTGAAATAAAAAGCCTATTCTGACTCTGATTTCGTTGAGTTCGCTTTTTTTCAGGTTTAGTACATTCTCGCCAAAGACTTTTATTTCGCCTTGATCGGGTTCTATCAATCCAACTACGCACTTTATAGTGACTGATTTTCCAGAACCAGAACGTCCTAAAACCACTAGATCTTCGCCTTTGTTGAGATCTAGGTTTACGCCTTTCAGAACCGTATTGTCTTTTCCGAAAGTTTTATGCAAATTCCTAATCTCGATGATAGGCTTTTTATCTTCTGATTTTGCTTTTGGCTCTTTATGTAATTTTTCTTTAATCATTTTTTAAAAGAATAAATCGGTTATTTGAACTGCTACCATATCAATTATAAAAATGCTTAGTGATGCCGTTACAACAGCAGAGTTTGCTGCTTGACCAACACTTTCGGTTCCGTTAGAGGCATTAAAACCTTTAAAACATCCTATGATTCCAATGCAAAAACCAAAAAAGAACGTTTTGATTGTTGCAGGAAAGAGGTCTAAGAATTCTAAAGATTGAATGATTTGTGTGAGGTACCTATAAAAGTTTACATCTCCGTGGATGTTTATTCCGACATATCCTCCTATGATTCCGATAGCATCGGCAAAAAATACCAAAATTGGCACCATGAGCGTGCAAGCCAGGACTCTAGTTACCACTAAATAATTGTACGGATTGATTGCTGCGACTTCCATGGCGTCTATCTGTTCGGTTACTTTCATAGAACCCAATTCGGCACCAATTCCCGAAGAAATTTTCCCTGCACATATCAACGCTGTGATGACAGGTGCGATTTCTCGTATCAAGGATAAAGCTACCATGCCAGGAAGCCACGATTCTGCTCCAAACTTAACCAACGTAGGTCGCGACTGCAGCGTAAGAACCAATCCCATAATAAAACCTGTAATCGCTACAAGTGGCAACGATTTATAACCGATAACATAACATTGTCTTAGAAACTCTTTGGTCTCGTAAGGCGGAACAAAAACCTCCTTAAAAAACTTCTTAGCAAACAAAGAGGTTTCTCCAATTTCTGTAAATATATTTTTTAGGCTGAGAATCAAAATGTTAATGTTTTAATGGTGAATGATATAAAAAACAGCCAATCAGATTCTAAAATGCTGATTTTGCTATATTAAATTTACTTTCATTATAGGTAAAAAACCTTACACAACTTTTTTACAACTTTATATAATTTTCATCGTAGGCACACAATAAAGATTAGAAAGCTGCGTTTGCAAGAACTTCTATAAACAAAAAATCCCTCTTGCGGAGAGGGATTTTCTGGGTCAAAATGAAGTATTTGGTTAGCTTCATCTATGTGATTGATTCCTTATGAATTCATAGCAATTCCTGCTCTGTTTTTCATTAAGGGAATTACTTTCGTATCAGACATTTTAAGATTTTCCATAATCAGTCTTGCAGTTAAATAACATACAGTCGATTCGGCACCTTGGTTTAGATTGACATTTTCTTTTTCAAGACCGTCGTAACCGCCACCGCTTACCGGATTGTACATAATCTGCCCTAAATGATTTTTTCCTAAAAACCAGTCAAAGGCTTTTTTCATTTTATGTTTGTACTCCGGATTTCCAAAAGCTTTGTAGAATGAATTCAAAGTCTGGATAGTGTACGACACGTCAATCGGCTGTTCTCCGTATGGATGCGGTTCAGAATCCTTATGCAGCCATCCGTTATTTGAAATAACTCTGAAAGTTTTGTTTACAAATGTTTTAGACATTAGGAAATCCAAAGAGTCCATTGCTACTTTTTTATAAACCGGCTTATTGGTAACCAAATAAGCATACAACATAGACTCTGGTAAAACACCATTTCCGTATGTTAAATAGTTTTCGAACCATTGCCAATCGTCTGATGCATAATGTTCGTAGTTAGCCAGCAATTTAGCATTCAATTTGTTTATGATTGCAGCAACGTATAAATTCGGAACGGCTGTATGGTACAGATAAAGTCCTTTTGTTGCGAATCCGATTGAACGTGGTGACTGAATGTTTTCTGCCCATTTAAGAGAGTGCAATAAACATTTCGCAGCTTTTTTGGTAATAGCTTCCGGAAGAATGTCGCCTATAGAAACAACTGTTCCCAATGCCCATATGGCTCTTGCATTAGAGTCTTCTAGATTGACTTCGGCATTTTGCTCTATATGTTCTCTGTTTTCTTGGTCTACGTAATTAATGAAGTCTCCTTTTGGTTTTTGACAACGTAGAATGAAATCTAGGTAAATCAGAATGTAAGCCAAATCTTCTTTGTCTTGCGTAAGTTTGTAATGCATACAGAAAGCAATCAGCGCTCTAGCATTATCGTCTAACGTATATCCAGAGTCTAAATCTGGAATTGATATTTTGCTGAATTGGATTATTCCTAGATCTGTAGTAAGTTTTTTGACATGCTTAAGTTGGATGTCAGGATAGCTAAACTTAATTTCAGACGGATTTTCGATTAGTTTTTTATAGGTATTCATATGCTTGATTGCAGCATTTTCCCATGATGAGGCACGCATTTTTGTAAAAGCGTTGATGCCCATTTCGTTTCGAAGGTTGTCATCGGCAATTAACTTGATAGCAGCTTCTGCGAACTGATCTACATTTCCGATATCGACCAATATTCCTGAATCAGCAGTTAAGACCTCTCTTGTGTGCGGAATTTTAGAAGCCACAATCGGGCAAGCACAGCTCATAGCATAAGCAAAAGTGCCGCTTACCGCCTGATTAGGGTCTTTCGATGTAAATAAATAAACGTCGGTTGCTTTTAAATATTCTAAAAGTTCCTCAGTTTCAAGATATTGATTTATAAAGCGAACATTATTTTTCAAATTAAGTTCTTCAACCATCGCTTCCAGTTTGTCGCGATAAGTGTCTACACCGTCTTTAATTAAATTTGGATGTGTTTTGCCAATAATTAAGTATAGTGCGTTAGGAGCTTTTTCGATAATTTTTGGAAGCGCCTGCAGTCCGGTTTCGATATTTTTTCCTTCGCCCAAAAGACCGAAAGTAGATAAGACAAATCTATCCTGGATATTGAATTTTTCTTTAGCGTTTTCTGGAGTTTCGTATACTACGATATGAGTTCCGTGTGGAACGCAGCTGATGATTTTTTCGTCGACATCATAATCTTTGATCAGAATTTCTTTCGACTGATTGGTCATGACAAAAACAGAATTGCTATAGCTCAATAAAAGCTTTACAAATGTTTTAAGCTCATTGTTAGGGTTCGGAATTACACTGTGAAAAGTATAGGTTACAGGTTTTTTTATGGTATTCAAAAAATCTAAAAGATGATCTCCGTAGTTTCCTTCAAACAAACCAAATTCATGTTGTATATGTACCAGTTTTACTGCTTTATCATTATTGATTTCTTCGGCAACTTTGGCGTATTCTTCTCTATTTTTTGTGTTTAAAGTAAATGCCTGAGTTGGTTCTGCCTTTGGTTCTTTTACCAATTCACAGATTTCGCAAGTAATTGATTTTCCATAAACATCTGTTATTCCTTTGATAGTGTCTTGTGTATATGTTGCAATGCCGCATTGTGTCGGCGGGAAAGTGGATAAAAAAACTATTTTCGATTTATTTGCTATCGTCTTCATGGGGATTCATTTTTAGTTCGGTTAATAACTCGTTAAGGCTCAAAGATGCAACAGCAATTTTATTGTCGGCTGCACCATAATAAATATATAATTGGTCGTCAAAGAGGGCTGTACCTGTCGGGAAAACCACGTAGTTGACATAACCATGTCTTTCATAATATTCTGCAGGAGTCAGAATAGGCTCTGGCAGTCGTGCAATAATTTTTGTCGGATCCTCCAAATCCAATAGCACTGCAGATGCGTGATAAACCAATCCTTTTTCTCTGTGTTCTGCTGAGTGATAAATCAACAGCCAACCGTCTGGGGTTTCAATCGGTGGAGCGCCCGGTCCGATATGACTTGTCTCGTGATCATATTTTGGCTCCAGAATAATATAGTCTGGAAGGTTTTTCATATAATCTTTCCAAAAATCCGTGGTCAAATCCGCCTTTTTTTCAAAAGAAAAAATTTGGATCGAAGGAAACAATCGGTGCAGCGCTACAAATTTTCCGTTTATTTTTTTTGGAAAAAGCACCACATTTTTGTCCCAAACAAACAAATTGTCCTTAATTGTCTCCGTTAGCGGATAATTTCTGTGTGTATTAAAAGCCAAAATTCTGGCTACACTAGGATTATGCAAATGTTTTCTAATCAGGTTTGTAAACTCGTTGAGGATAAATTTAGGGGTCATAATCCCTTTTTTCTTAAAACTCAGCAAGTCTTTTGATGTTGCCAGTGCGCCGCAGGCATTTATACCGTCGTAGGTAACATATGTCATATAAAATTTATCGTCGATTTTAGTAATTCTCGGGTCTTCAACACCATGAATCTCATAAATATATTCCGGAATAAATATAGGCTCATTGTGTCTTTCGACTAATGTTAAAGGACCTTCAAATCGACAATATCCAATAGTTGAAAAATTACCTTTTTTGGCTGCTCTGTAAAACATATGAACGTTATTTCCATCCTGATAAATGGCAGGATTCAGAACTCCCAATTCTTCAAAAGCTCGTTCTGTTTTTTCTAAAATAACACCATGTTTTACGGCTTTAAGCATCCTTCGGTTTAATTTTTATCTAAAATTACTTTAGGACTGGAGCGATAATTGATCCAATCAATCAAAAAATTAACTCAAAAGCATAAACATGGGAATTGTGTAAGGCGTAAAAATGAATTGTAAAAGGTTTAACAGGTGACGGTTAGCGAGTAGGATTAATTTTAAGATTTATGTTATGAGTTAATACCACTTTGCGTAGTATTTCTTCGTTATAAAAGCGATCGGCATTCCGACACAACAAATAATAATAAGTATAGATAGTAGAAGTGGGAAATCTAATTTTTTTTCTGGCAATACCGGGAAAGCAAGCGGAAGTACGATAAGGTTCATAATAGACCATACAAAAATGCCATAAGATACTCCAGAAAGAACAGTATTTATTTTAAAAAATGGAATGTAGGGAAATATCTTAAAATAAAACCACGCAAAAACAAATGCAATTAAGAAATGAAGTAAGAGGCCGTAAACCGCCATTTCTGGACCGCCTGTGTAAGCTTCTTTTTTGAAAATACCACTAGCAATAGACTGTAGAATTTTTTCGGCTGTTGTTTTGTGAAGGATTACTGCATACACCAAAATTGCGGCTGTAATATCCAGTATACCTGCAGTTAGGCCAGATGAAACAACAGTTTTTACTTTTGATTTCATAAATTGAATTGTATTAAGTTACACTGATGTAATCCACCATACGTTTCCAAAAGGATCGGTTATGCCGCAGGTTCTTCCGTAATCCTTATCTACAAGTTCCATAAGGCTTGAAGCTCCGTTCTCAATGGCTTTTTGATAAGTTTCATCTGCATTTGGGACATAAACAAACAAATTAGCCGTTTGTTTTCCCCAATCGGTTATCTCATCAGTTACCATTATAGTGCTGCCGTTTAGATTGATTTCGGCGTGCATGATGCTGCCGTCTGTACGAAGCGATTTGGTGTTGATTTCTGTTGCGTCAAATACATTTTTCGTAAAGTCGATAAATTTTGCAGCCCCTTGTAAAATGAGATACGGCATAATGCTCTGATGTCCTGATGGTAAGTTCATACATTTGATTTTTTGGATGATAGGTACTCAAATGTACAATATTTTTTTTAAAACTTTATAAATCAAAAGGTTAAAGCTTTGTTTTATTCTAAAACTTCACAGGAATAACCAAAAGCGCTAAGAAGCTCGATAATTTTTTGGTTAGAAATCGAAGCTGCATGTATGCGAAGGATTTTGTCGCAATCTTCTAAATCAAAATTAATTGAACTGTTCGGGAAATGTTCAAGAAGTTTCTCAATGATAATTTTGCATTGAGATTCTTCTTGGACATTGGTTTTAAAAACTTCAATCATAAAGTTTGAGTTTTAAAGAGCGATATTTTTATAACGCTCTATTTTATGATAGGTAACATAAGATACAATCAGGATTCCTAAGACAATCAAAGGAAATATAGTCTGAAAATCAAATCCGTCTACGGCAAAGTGGCTTATAGAAGCAAAAATAAAATCAAATGCAAATCCTGCATAGGCCCATTCTTTTACTCTCGCTGGAACCTGCGGAATGATTAGGGCCAAAACACCGAGGATTTTAAAAACAACTAAGGCATTTCCGAAATATTCAGGATAACCAAGGTGTCTGATTCCTTCTTTTGCCAATTCGGTCTGAGAAGTTAATGCTGGCATAACGCCTTCAAATAAAAAGATAAGGATAGTAGTCGTCCAGAAAATGATTTTGGTTGTTTTCATTGGGTATTTGTTTAAATGATTATTAGTTAATGTATTACAAATCTACTAATGTTCTCTTGGTTACAAATACTTATTTACGACTATTTTAGGGGCATTTTGGACAAGATTGTTTTTTGAGAGGTTCAAAGATGCAAAGTGACGAAGGTTCAGGGGGGGTATTTTTTTTAGCCACAGATTAAGAAGATTAAAGGATTTTTTTCTCGCAGATTTTGCAGATTAAGCAGATTATTTAATTTATTACTTAGAAATTTTTTTAGGTTCAAAGTGGCAAAGTTACAAAGTGACATAGGCTTGAAGGATTTATTTTTAAGCCACAGATTAATAGGTGAAGGGATTTTTTCCCTAATTAATTATTTAGAAATCTTATCTGCTCAATCTGCAAAATCTGCGAGGGGAAAAAAACTTTGCGACTTCGCGTCTTTGCGAGAGATTTAAACACTTTATTAATTGGGATTTGAGACTTTTAAATTTAGATTTTATGCTAGCTGGTAATTCGTAATCGTAAACAAATCTTCAAAACCTAATCTTGTATAAATGCCTTTGCCCCAAGGCGAAGCCTGTAATTGCGCATATTCGCAACCAGTATCAATAGCTTCGTTAATGGCGAACTTCATGATTTCTTCTGCAAAACCTCTTTTTCGCATTTCTGGAATAACACCGACACCGTGAATTCCCATAGTTTTTCCAGTTTGAAAGAGCGTAAGCGTTCCTATTGGTTTGCCATCAAAATGAACCAGATAAAACTTGACATTTTTGTAATTGTGAACTACAATTTCTTTGCTGATTACATAACTAAAAGACAACGGATAAATATTTGACCAGATTGTAGCATCTTCATCGTTTAAAACTCTCTTTATGATAAGATTGTTTTGACGAGGGAATTTTTTTCCCAATTTTAAAGCCATTGCCACGAGTTCGATTCGGATTTTAAATTCGTTTTTCTCAAAAATTTCTTTTGAATTGCTTCCAAAAATATCCCAATACGGAATTATTAGATTGGGATTTTTTTCTAAGATTTCACGAATCTGTGGTAGATTTTCTGCTGTAATATCTTTTCGAAACCATAATCTGTTTGGCCAGCCAGAATTATTTATCTGAATGTATTCAAATGGATTATTTTCATAGTTAGCCAAAAGGGGAGTGGCAACGGTTTTCCAAAGGGCTGTAAGGTTGTCAATATTGTCTTTGATGAGGTTGCTGTTTTTCATTTTTGATATCGATTTTAAATCTACAGCAAAGATAAAATTGGATCTGCTAGAAAACCTTTACATATGTTGATTTACAAATCTTTTTCCAGACTTTTTCGGATTCGGCTTAATTGGGTTGGCGTAATTCCCAAATGTGAGGCAATATGCAATAACGGAACACGCTCTGCAATAGTGGGATGTTTTTCTAGAAGGCTCAGATATCTTTCTGTTGCATTCTGCATTACCAAAGCCACCTCTCTTTGTTCTTTTTCGATAATCCAATTTTTCTCCAAATGAGCAATATAAAAGTTTTTGAGGTCGTCGTTTTGATAAATCAACTCCATATATTTTTTATAATTGATGTTGATTACAATAGAATCTTCTAAAGCTTCGATAGTAAAACTGGAAGGGGTTTGGAGCATCAACGAAACTTTAGAACCCGCAAAATAATTTTCAAGAAAAAGATTTTTGTTGTAGAAATTTCCTTCTTCGTCTGCGATAAAAGCCCTTAAGACGCCTTTTGCAATAAAATGTAGATTTTTGGCTATTTCTCCGTTTTGTAAAAGCGTTTCTCCTTTTTTAAGCGTTTGAAAATGCGTAGTGCTTTCAATCTGTTTCCAAGATTGCTCAGAAAGCGGGTAGTAACTTTCTATGGTTTGTTTTAGATTGTTGAGGTATATTTCTGGATTGAAATTCATAGATTGTTTTGGTTTTGCCACGAAGGCACTAAGACACAAAGTTCACTACCACGAATTTCACGAATTTTCGCGAATTATTTTTATAATTGGAGAGAAAAGAAATTAGTGAAAATTCGTGAAATTGCTTCGCCTGTTCGCTATCGCTCGGGTTGTGGCAAACAAAAAAGTCTTTGGGGCAAATAAAAACCGCCAAAAACTCAGAGCTTTTAGCGGTTTGATTCAAAGTATAGTATACTTTTTTAGTTTAATCAGCATAATGATAAATGCTTTTTTTAACGGTATTGTTTATTTTTTCGAGAGTTACTTCTGTAACGCCGCCGGCATAATTCATAGAAATCGCTACTTTATCTTTTGTAATTAGATAATCAATTGTCATTAATCCTTTTTGATTAACTTCAACAGATTTATCTTCGTTTGGAATAACACTTAAAAAATACTCCGATTCTTCAACCTCTTTATTCTTAATGATATTTTGATAAACTTTAGCAAGATCCTTCTCTTGTACTATACATTCTCTTCCAGAACCCATTTCTACTTCGATATCTTTACAGTCTTCTTTTAGTTCTGCTTCTTTTTCTTTTAGTTCTGTTTTTACAGCCGTAATTGTGTCTGTATTTTTTTCTATTGGTTTTAATTCTTCATTTGAGTTGTTTTGTTTGCAGTTTGTAAGTAGTAAAGCTAAAAACGCAATGGTTGCAATTTTTTTCATGAATTTTGATTTATACGTAATGATGGTTTTACCGCGAAGGTATAAAGTTTATTGCCACGAATTGCGCTAATTTTCACGAATTATTTTACAATTAGGGAGAAAAAGAAATTAGTGGAAATTAGTGCAATTCGTGGCAAAAAAAAAAAACTTTGCGCCCTAGCGCCTTCGTGGCAAAAACTAAAAAACGCCATGAAACCTAAGTCTCACAGCGTTTTCCTCTCAAAAAATAAATAATTAACGGGTATTGTATTAGCTATTATTTCCAGCCTCCGCCGAGAGCGCGGTACAAATCGGTATTGGCTGTAAGTTGTTGTCTTTTTAAATCGGCAAGTTCCAATTCGCTTTGCAATAGATTTGCCTGTGCAGTAAGAACTTCAAGATATTCTGCTAATCCGTTTTTGAACAGCAGATTCGAATTTTTGATTGCCAGCTGTAATGTCTTCACTTTTTCTTTTAAGAAAGTTTCCTGTTGCTGTAGTTTTTCCACTTTTACCAAGGCATCAGAAACTTCGCTTACCGCAACCAAGACAGATTGTCTAAAAGCTAAAACCGCTTTTTCTCTTTCTGCGACAGCGATATTGTATTGTGTTCTAACTCTTTTATTGTTTAAGATCGGCTGTGTTAAACCTCCTGCAACAGTTCCGAAAAGAGAAGCCGGAATATTGAACCAGCTGCTCGTTTCGAAAGAGTTCAAACCGCCTTGAGCCGTAATTCTGAGAGCTGGGTATAAATCCGCTTTCGTGATACCGACATTGGCGTTGGCTGCTTTAAGTGCCAATTCAGCGCTTTTTACATCTGGTCTTCTGCTCACTAATGTAGACGGAATTCCAACCGCTGGATTGCTTTTAATTTCAATTGAATTTAAAAGAATGGTTCTCTGTTTTGAATTCGGGAATGAACCGGTCAAAACACTTAAAGCATTTTCCTGAATAGCAATATTTTGTTCCAATAACGGAATCAGTTGCTCCGAGTTTAATTTTTGTGCCTCAGATTGCTGAATTGCCAAAGTAGTGACCTGACCTGCATCATATTTTAACTTGATGATGTTGGTCGTACTGTCATTTAATTTGAGGTTTTGCTGTGCAATTTTCAACTGAGCATCAAGCATCAAAAGGTTGTAATACCCTCTAGAAACATTAGCCACAATATTGGTCTGCAAAGCTTTTTTTACTTCTTCAGATTGAAGATATCCTGCGTAAGCTCCTTTCTTTTGGTTTCTAATCTTTCCCCAAATATCAGCCTCCCAAGAAAGTGAAGCTCCGGCAGAATAATCATCAATATGTTTAGCACCTAAAGCCTGATTCAGGTTCATTCCTGTAAAACTATTGTCTGAAGGATTGCTGGTGCTGGCGTTTACAAATAAATTGACTTGAGGAATATTTCCCCATTTCGATTGTGTAAATCTGTATTGCGCAATCTCAATATTTTTTTGTGCAATTAACAGATCGTTATTTCTGGCAACCGCGCTGTCAATCAACTGAACAATATCCTTTTCTGTAAAGAAATTTTTCCACTCGATATCGGCAATACTAGTTGTATCACTCGAAACCGATGCATTCCTGAAATTTTCAGGAAATGCATCTTTTGGAGTTTCAATATCCTTAGAGACTTTACAGGATATTATAGTCGTGATCAGAATGGCGAAGGTCACGATTTTGGTTATATAATTTTTCATTAGTCTTTTTATTAAAATTCCTTTAACCCTTTTGGGTGTAATTTTTTTTGAAACACATAGAGACATAGTTTGTAGAGGCTTTAGAAAATGCGTTTCACTTGCATAAATACACATAGTGCTATGTTTGGAAACTAGTTTCTTCTAATCTCTTTTTTTCAGTATAAAAAATTCTATGTACCTATGTGTTAAAATATTTTTTCATCTCAGAGGCTTAAATTTCTGTGCAAGTATCTTTTCTGTTTTCAAGATCTCTTGAGATTCTGTATGATATATATCCGATGCCAAATAAAATGGCTCCGAGAATAGTCGTTATATAGTTTTCCATTTATTATTTTTCTTCGTTGTGAATTACGGCAATTGGTTTACCGCTGAATTTTTCTTGTAAGTGCTGGAATACAATAAATAAAACTGGGATGATAAATAATCCTAGAATTACTCCAGAAAGCATTCCGCCTGCTGCTCCGATACTGATCGAGTGGTTACCTTGGGCCGATGGTCCTTTGGCGCTCATCATTGGTACCAATCCAACCACAAAAGCAAGAGACGTCATGATAATTGGTCGCAGACGTAATTTTGCTGCACTAATTGAAGCTGCAATCAGCCCTTGCCCTGATCTTCTTCTTTGCGCGGCAAATTCTACAATCAAGATGGCATTTTTAGCGAGAAGACCAATCAGCATGACCAGTGCAACTTGTACATAGATATTGTTTTCAATTCCAGTTAAACCAATAGCTACAAATACTCCAAAAATACCTGCAGGAATTGACAAGATTACTGCCAAAGGCAAAATGTAACTTTCGTACTGTGCGGCAAGTAGGAAATAAATGAATATCAGACACAGTAAAAATATAGTTGCAGATTGTCCTCCTGACGAAATCTCCTCACGCGTTTGGCCCGAGAATTCAAACCCGTAACCTGCAGGCAATTGTTGTGCTGCTACTTCTTCAATGGCTTTAATGGCATCTCCCGAACTAAATCCAGGTTTTGGAATCGCATTAATAGAAATTGAGTTAAACAAATTGTATCGTGAAGCCGTTTCAGAACCGTAAATACGAGTCAGTTTTACTAAAGTATTGATTGGCACCATTTCGCCAGTTTTGTTTTTAACAAAAACTCTGTCAATGGCAGTTGGATCGGCTCTGTCTTCAATATCAGCCTGAACCACTACACGGTAATATTTACCAAATCGGTTAAAGTCTGATGCCTGTGCGCTACCAAAATAAGCCTGCATCGTTTGTAAAATGTCTTTTACGTTTACGCCTAATTGATTTGCTTTTTCGTCGTTAACCTCCAATTGCAATTGCGGATAATCGGCTTTAAAAGAAGTAAAGGCAACTGCAATTTCTGGGCGTTTCATTAATTCGCCAATAAAATTCTGAGAAATTCCACTGAACTTATCCAGTTTTCCTCCTGTTTTATCTTGAAGAACCAAATCCAAAGCCTCAACGTTACTAAATCCAGGAACCGTTGGGAAACTGAATACGAAGAAACTTCCTCCAGAAATCTCGCCCAGTTTACCGCGAACCTGATTCATGATTTCGTCAATGTTTTTAACAGAACCACGTTCTTCATTTGGTTTCAGCAATACGAAAACTACGGCAGCAGACGGGCTAGTAGAATTTGTCAATAAGTTGAAACCGGAAACCGCAGTTACAAAACGAGAAGCTTCTAAACCTCTTAAAGTGTTTTCGGCATCTGTCATTACTTTTTGAGTTCCGTCCAAAGATGTTCCCGAAGGCGTATTTACTGAAATCGCTATAAATCCTTGATCTTCTGTCGGAATAAATCCAGATGGCGTTGTTTTAACCATCAAAATAGTTGCGGCAGTAATTAAAGCCAAACCTCCTAAACTCAACCATTTTCTTCTGATTAAGAATTTAAGTCCGCCCACATAACGATTTGTAAGCGATTCAAAACTGCTGTTAAAAGCGGTAAAGAACTTTTCTTTAAATCCTTTTTTCTCATAAGGCGCATCGTGATCGTGAGCACTGTGATTGTCTTTTAAGAATAAAGCAGCAAGAGCTGGACTTAAAGTCAAGGCATTAACAGCCGAAATTACAATTGCAATTGCCATAGTAAAGGCAAACTGACGATAGAAAACTCCCGTAGAGCCTTCCATAAAACCAACCGGCAGGAATACAGCAGCCATTACCAGCGTAATCGAGATAATAGCACCCGTTATTTCGTGCATTGCTTCATGGGTTGCGATTTTTGGAGACAAACGTTTGTGCTCCATTTTCGCGTGCACCGCTTCGACTACCACAATGGCATCATCGACCACAATACCAATCGCCAGAATTAAGGCAAAAAGCGTTAAAAGGTTGATTGAAAATCCGAATAACTGCATGAAGAAGAACGTTCCTAAGATTGCTACAGGTACAGCAATAGCCGGAATTAATGTTGATCTAAAATCTTGAAGGAAGATGAATACCACGATGAAAACTAAAATAAAAGCTTCAATCAAAGTATGTTCAACCTGTTCGATAGATTGGTCTAGAGATACTTTTGTACTATAAAAAATATTGTGTTTAATGCCTGTCGGAAAATCTTTAGAAGCCTTTTCCATCATTTTGTTAATGGCAATCTGAATATCATTCGAGTTAGAACCCGCTAATTGGATAACCCCGATCACGATTCCTTTTTTTCCATTTAAGCGAGTTAAACTGGTATACGAATAAGCACCTAATTCTACTCGGGCAACGTCTTTCAGACGAAGAACCGAACCATCAGGATTAGAACGAATTGCAATATTTTGGTAATCTTCAGGTTTGGTTAGTTTTCCTTTGTATTTAATTACGTATTCAAAAACTTCGGTACTTCTTTCTCCAAATTTACCCGGCGCAGCTTCCAAACTTTTGTCCTGAATCGCTGCCATAACTTCATTTGGCGTTACTTTGTAAGCAGACATCTGTGTCGGATTCAACCAAACACGCATAGAATAGTCTTTTACACCTCCAAAAATACTAGCAGAACCCACACCAGGAATACGTTTTAATTCCGGAATAATATTAATCTGCGCATAGTTGGCAATAAAAGTTTGGTCGTATTTTGCTTCATCTTCGGTGTACATACCAATCGCCATGATGAAACTGTTTTGCTGTTTAGCAGTAATAATACCTTGTTGCACAACCTCGGCAGGAAGCTGGCTTGTTGCCTGCGCTACACGATTCTGTACGTTTACCGCTGCTTGGTCGGCATTTGTTCCTAACTTAAAGAAAACGGTAATGGCTAAGCTACCATCATTACTAGCAGTAGAACTCATATAGGTCATGTTTTCTACTCCATTTATCGACTCTTCTAGAGAAGGCGCCACAGAACGCAAAACCGTTTCTGCGTTGGCTCCTGGATATACCGCCGTTACCAAAACCGATGGAGGTGCAATATCAGGAAACTGTTGTAAAGGCAGTTTGGTTAAACCCAATACCCCCAGAATTACCAATAAGATGGAAATTACAGTTGCCAGTACTGGTCTTTGTATAAATATTTTGAACATTGTGTTTTAGAATTATTTTTTGTTAGTTACTTGGGCAACTTTGGTAGATTTCTCTGGCTGTATAGCCTGTCCGTCCTGCAATTTATCAATACCGCTTAATACGATTTGGTCGCCTGTTTTTACGCCGTCTTTAATTAAATAATTGGTACCGCTTTTACCAACGATAGTAATAGGCATTTTGGTTACTTTGTTGTCTTTGCCAACTGTGAAAACAAATACTTTATCCTGCATTTCGACAGTAGCGGCTTGCGGAACCAAAATAGCATCGTCGTGCTGTAGTCCTAAACGGATTCTTCCTGTATTTCCAGAACGTAATACACCTCCTTTATTAGGGAAAGTTGCTCTAATGGTGATTGCACCTGTCGTTTTATCAAACTGACCGTCGACCATGTCGATTTTTCCAGTTTGCGGATAAGCATTATTATCTGCCAAAATCAAAGTAACTGGAGGTAGCTTTTTGATTTTATCGCCTAAAGAATTTCCAGCATATTGCTCTTTAAAGTGAATGAAGTCTGTTTCGCCCAAAGAGAAATAAGCAAATACTTCGTGAACGTCTGATAAAGTAGTTAAAGGCTCAACATCTGTAGCAGAAACTAAACTTCCTTGTTTTTTTGGTAATCTTCCAATATAGCCGCTTACGGGAGCTGTTACATTGGTATAGCCTAAATTGATTTTAGCAGAACCAACCATAGCCTTTGCTTGTTCGATATTTGCGGCTGCAATTTTTTGAGTTGCTTTAGCCGTTTTTAATTGATAATCAGAAACTACTTTGTTCTGCACTAACGGCGTCAATTTATCAACTTCTAAGTTGGCGTTGATTAAGGCCGCTTCTGCTGCATGAAGGCTTGCCAAAGCATTGTTTAACTGCTCACGAAACGGACGCTCATTAATTTTGAATAAAGTTTGTCCTTTGTTTACATAAGCACCTTCGTCTACATAAATTCTGTCAAGGTTGCCGCTTACCTGTGGGCGAATTTCAACATCGACAGTTCCTTGTATAGCAGCAGGATATTCTGAGTCAGTGATGGTGTTTGCACTTGTGATAGCCAATACTGGTAAAACCGGTGGAGGCGGAGCTGTAGGAGCCTGATTCTTGTCAGCACAGCTGCTTAAAACTAAGGCCAGAATAAAACTGGTTATAATTACATTTTTCATTTTCAGTGTGGTTTTAATTGGTTGAACATTTTCTCGGGTAAAATTCTTTGGTATTCTGGCATTCTCGGGATTCATATTTAATTGAATTAAATTATCTAACGTTGTTAAGTAAATGTGCGCAAATTTCTATACAGCAAGCTATTCCAATTCTATTTTAAAAATCGGTATTAAATTATCTAACGATGTTAAGTAATTGAGTAAAAAAAACTCGTTATTACCTTTATTAAATTTTCTAACAGTGTTAAGTGAAAGTTGCAAAAAAAAGGATTTTATGTTATCCCGTTTAAATCATTTTACACCGTTAAGTAAAATTGAAAATTTTTTTATTGTATAGATTTGATGATACCAGTAATGGCATCCTTCAAAATCTGAGCATTTATGGTTTCTAAAATATCACTTTTGTTAATGATGTTGATGGCGATTAAGCCATGAATAACAGAAAAGAAAGTAAAATATTTTTGTTTTATGATATCTTCACTAGGGTTGCTGTCCTTCATAATTGCAGCAATAACACCAGTAAATAATTTGTAAGGCGCCTCTTGAGCCGAACATCGCTGTGCGCAGCAAGTCATTTGAACACCAAACATCAGTTGATACATTTCAGTATTAGTAAAAGCAAAATCCCAATAGGTCATCCACATGGCTTCTAACTGTTCTTCTGGTTTTTCAAACTTGTCTTTTGCAGTCTGTAATTCCTTTGCCAGTTTTATAAAGCCTTTGCCAGTCAGTTCTTCAAGTATTGCTTCTTTATTCGAGAAATATTCATAAATAATAGGAGCAGTATATTCGATTCTGTCGGCAATTTTACGCATACTCAAACCATTCCAGCCTTCATCTTTTACGATATCATAAGCAGCGCCAAGAATATTATTTCTTGTCTCTTCTTTTTGTCTTAAAATTCGATCTTTGCTAGCCATTGTATTCAAGTATTAAATCGTTTAACACTGTTAGGCAAATGTATGGTGGATTTTCGAATTTCAAAATATTTTTATCATAATATTTTCTTATCGTGCCATAGATTGATTGAAAAGGCTTGATTTTATTGAAGTTTTGATTTTTAAATAATTTCAGGAGCAGCACATTTTTGGTTTTTTAAGAACGTTTTGTCCTGCTCTTCACTGTATTTTTTGTGCCGAACCCCGTCACAAAAAGATGCCGTTTCGATCAGGGCTAGGAGAGAAGGTATCTTTTTCTAAAGAACTTTGTCAGTTTTAAATTTTGATAATGTTTATTTCTCTGGATATTTTTCGGGATTCTGTGAAGTATGAAAAACAGCATTTAAAAACACTGTCTTCGATAATTCATCAACGATGAAAAATGCGATATATGGAAACTTTTTAAAAGGAAGATAGCGGTAGTTGTTATCGTGAAATTGATAAAATGGATTTATTTGCAGCGCTTTATACACTTTTTTATAATCGTTAAGAAAGTCTAAGGCTACTTTTTTACTGACCTTCAAGATGTAATATTCAATTGCCTCTTCGATGTTTTTTAATGCAATTGGCGAAACAATAATCTTATAATTCATACTTCTTTTTTAATTCAGTATAAATCGCTTCTGCATCTTTGTAATTGCTTTTGTCCGAATTAAGCTGACAGTCTAGAATTTCTTGTTGTTCAGAAGTTAATTCGTAAGGTTTTACATTTGCAATTTCAAATTTTATCTTTAGTGCTTTCATAAAAGCTTTTACAGCTTCAATTTGCGAAGCATCTTCTGTATACGCTGTGATATTAATTGCTTTCATGGTGTCTAAAGTTTACTAAATTTGATAAACAAAGTTAAGACAAAAGTCTAATCTTCATGTTAATGATTATAATTATTTTATAAAACCTAATTTATGAACTTCAATTTTTCGTAACATTACAAGAAAAAAAATGAACGCACTAACTACCATCAAAACCACATTTGCCATTTTGTTTTTTCAACAAATTGCTTTTGCACAAGAAACCAAAAAAGAAACTGCAGCGCCACAATACACAATCGAAAACTGTGTCAATCATTTCGAAATAGATAAAGCCACCAAAACCAAAGTCGGGTATCAATATTGGTTTGGCGACAAAAACTTCACTCAGGAAAATACCTTGAAGATGAGTATTGTCGAGCCTGGGAAATCGACTCATGCGCCACACCGACACGTGGAAGAGGAATTTTTCTATATTCTGGAGGGCACAGCCGAATTCTATCTAGACGGAAAAACCAAAATCGCCGGTCCAAACACCAGTTTTTACTGCCCGTCTAACATGGAGCACGGAATCAAAAATGTGGGAAACACCGATTTGAAGTACTTAGTGATTAAAAAGTATTTGAGGTAAAATAATTTTTTTTTAATAGATTTTCTTATTGAATATTTATCGAATAAGTTAAGAAATCTCCAGTTGGCTGTAGAAGTTTTATGATATGAGTTCCGGCTTTCGAAGGAATAAAATTATAGGTTGTTTCAATATTTTCGATACTTTGGTTGCAATAGCATCCTTCATATTTAGCCTTGATTTCAATGGTTTTTGTGTTCCCAGAATTTACTTCGGATAGAGTGCCAAAACCACCACATCCATTTAAAACTTCAAACTTAATTTTAATTGGAATTGATTGATTGATATTCCCTTTGTCTGGAACATTGGCAGAAATTATCCTTGGTTGTTCATATCGTATACAGACCTGATCAAATGTTTCAATCCATTCAACAAAGGAGTACTTTTTCATTTCTGTTTTCCAATAAGTTTGTGTTCCTTCGGGAATACTTAATACGAGATTACCTTTTTTCTTTTGGTTTAATTTTAAGGACGAAATTAAATCTAACAAATCTTTTTGATTGCTTTCATTCATTTCAAAAAAACTGTTCACAATATAGGTTTTGTTTTCTGGTTCATAGTAAAAAACACTGCCGGGTGTTGCCTTCCAAGCGCCTGTGTTTATGTATGATTTCGTATTTAGTAAATCTATAAATCAGGGATATCACTCTTAGGAGTGTTAGAAAGATAAACAAAACCGTTCATTTGTCTTATGTCAAAATTCAGCTCATTAATGGTTTTAAAAACAAAGCTTAAGTCAGCGTTGTTTTTAATTCCAATAGCGAAATTTATTTTCGAAGAATTAGGACCTTTAGAAAGTTCAATATCTAATTTCTCATCTTTTTGAATCTCTGAATTGTCAGATGAACAGCTAAATAGCAGAAATGCTATAAGGCTTAAGCTTAAAATTTTGCTCATATCTTACGGTTTTTACTAAATAGATAAGTTTTTTGCTAAAAGGTTGCGTCTGGCATTGCATTTCTCCTAGAAGCTTTATGCCGAATGGTGCCAATCATTGCCATACAACTAAATCTCTATATTCAATAAATATTCTCTCAGCTTTTCGTCCGTTATAAAATAACAAACTGGACTTACGTGTATTTTATATAATTTTAGTTTAATTTTTTAATAAAAAACTATGTTTCAATTAATTAACTTTTATTAAAGAAAGCTTTAACATCGACTGTTTTCTCTGGCTATTTGAAATAACTAATTTTAGGTAAATCAAATTTAATAACGTTTTAAAAAATTAAAATCATGAAAAAGAATATAGCCATATTAGCCACAAACGGTTTTGAAGAATCAGAGTTAGCCTCTCCTAAAGCTTACTTAGAAGAGCAGGGATGGAATGCAGATATCATTAGTTTGAAATCTGGAACGATTAAAGCTTGGAAAGACGGAAATTGGAGCAACGAATATAACGTTGACGTAGTATTGGATCAGGCAAATGAAGCCGATTATGATGCATTGGTTCTGCCGGGAGGAGTTTTAAATCCAGATTCGTTAAGAAGAGAAGAGGCCGCAGTAGATTTTGTGCGTTCCTTTTTTGAAAGTAAAAAACCAGTTGCCGCTATTTGTCACGGTCCTCAGATTCTGGTAGATGCGGATGTTTTAGAAGGTCGAAAAGTAACTTCATTTTTCTCTGTTAAAAACGATTTGAAAAACGCTGGAGCACAATGGGAAGACTCAGAAGTAGTGGTAGACAACGGATTAGTAACCAGCAGAAAACCAGATGATTTACCAGCTTTTAATAAAAAAATGGTAGAAGAAATCAAAGAAGGAATACATGAGCGTCAGAGAGCGTAAATTGTTTTCTTTTTAGATTTATCAAATTATAAAAATGCAAGATCAATTTTGGTCTTGCATTTTTTGTTTTGTGAATAGTTTAATTGCTCGTAATTTAAAAAATCCGGAGGAATGAAATATTTATAGATTTATAAACATGCCGGACGTTCGCGCCGAGGCAGGAATCCTTCGTATCTTATTATTTATATTTGTTGATATCGAAATCAATGAAATATAGATTTTCCTTAAATCGGTCGCCATCTTTTTCTTGTCTCGAAAAATAAAGTCTTTTCTCTTTTTCGTGAACAAACGGGCAAAATTCTGAAAGATTTGAGTTAATTGGACTTCCTAAGTTTTTTGGAGCAGTCCATTTATTTTTTCTTTTAAAAGTAATGTACAAGTCAACTTCTCCCAATCCGGATTTATCTGATGAGAAATAGATCATATATTTTCCGTTTGGAGAAATATACGGGTTTGATTCTCTTTCGTTTGTATTAATAGGTAACCCAATATTTTGAGGTTCCTGATATTTTCCATCCTTTAATATTGAATAATAGATATCAGACAATCCTGTCTTGTTCTCGTTCTCTTTCATAAAATAAATAGTGCCCTCATTCGTAATTGAGGCATATGACTCAGAAGCTTCTGAATTTATACTGCCTTCGAGTCTATAAGGTTTTGCCCAGCCTGTTTCGGTAAGGTTCACCGCCCAAATATCAAAATCTTTCCTGTCGGACGACCTGTTTGTATTTCTGTTTGATTGAAAAAGAACCGTTTTACCATCGGGAGAAAACATAGGGTCGATATCTTTCCATTCACCTTTTGATGACGAAAAAGAAGCAATAATCGGTTTAGTCCATTTTCCATTTTGTTTTCTAGATTCCATTATTTTCAATGTATCTCTTTTTCCTTTAGACAAGACCCATAACGCTATTTTAGAGTCAGGTGAAATTGTTAAACCAAATTCGCCATCATTAGAAATAGTATTCGGTTCAAATAGTGTGGGAGTTTGCTGTCCATTTATGTAAAGCGTCAAAAATAGTAGCATAAAAGAAAAAGTAATTTTCATGTTGTTTGCTATTTATTAAACATTGCTAATTCTTAAAATAACTTATTAATAGTATGATTAAAGGTTGAGACAAGAGTACCAAGCGCTGCGCAAATGTCTGATTTGCGACATTTTAAAACAAATATAATTGAAAAATCGCACATTCATAATGTCTATGACTTTAAAACCATTTTTATTGTAATGTTTTTCTGGTTTCAATAAATCAAGTTAATACAAGACTAATAATAAAAAGACGGTAAGACTTTCATATTTACAATTTCTAAGACGCAAAAAAAGCGCAAAGTAAAAGACATTGCGCGACGTTTCGTGGGAACATTTGACGGAGAAAGAGTATCTTGAGTTTGTCATTTCAAGCAAGAAATCCGATTGATAGTGAAAAGACAAAGTAAATCGTCATCAGTAGCTCGACAAAGCTTGGCAATGAATAGCCCTTAGTTTTAGCTAGGGGATTAAAGATGTTCATAAAAACAAGGCTTTAGCCAAAATGCGCATTTTGGCTAAAGCCATTTTTATATAAATCAAGCGGATCTCCAGCTAAAGCTGGAGGCAATTGAATTTTTTAAACTAAAATGAGGATACATCTTGCGTTTCTCTGGTTGAAACCAGAGGCTATGTTTTAAAGATCATTGTCGAGCAGTTTTTCATGTTTTTCCGCGCAGTTTGTCATTTCGACCGAAGGGAGACCCGAGCGATAGCGAATAGGCGAAGCAAATCACATGCGTATATCGACAAAGATTGGCGATATACTTTGCGGAATTTCTAGTGTGATTTCTCCTTACGTCGAAATGACAAAACTCCGTCAGTTCGCCCAGTCTGTCATTTCGGAGGAACTAAACTCGAGCGATAGCGAATAGGCGAAGCAAATCACACTCGGGAATCGACAAAGATTTGACAAAAAACTCATTCAAAATGAAAGTTTAGAAACTCAAAATTTTCATTAAAACTTCTGATCAATTCAATTTTTTTATCTCTTCGCCATTTTTTCAATTCTTTTTCTCGTGCAATCGCTTCCTGTATCCATGTGAATTTTTCGTAATAAACTAAAAACCGAATATTATATTTTGCAGCAAAACTGCTAATATTTAAGTCGATGTTTTCCTGATGTTTTGCAAGTCTTTTTTTTAAATTATTAGTAACTCCAATATAAAAGGAAGAGCGATGTTCATTTGTTATAATGTAAACATAATAGCTATGAAAGCCAATTTGTGGATTTAGCATTTTCTTTTTTTTGTACGAATATACATATTTCTTTATAGTTTGTCATTTCGACCGAAGGGAGAAATCGCACGCGCATATCGACAAAGATTGGCGACATGCTTTGCGGAATTTCTAGTGTGATTTCTCCTTACGTCGAATTGACAAAATTCCATCAGTTCGTCCAGTATGTCATTTCGAGGAACGAGACTCGAGCGATAGCGAATAGGCGAAGCAAATCACACTCGTAACCAAAAAGATTGGCGACGTACTTTGTGGAGTTTCTAGTGTGATTTCTCCCTTCGGTCGAAACTACGTCAGTTCGTGCAATATGTCATTTCGACGTAAGGAGAAATCGCACTCGAGAATCGCCAAAGATTGGCGATATACTTTGCGGAGTTTCTAGTGTGATTTCTCCCTTCGGTAGAAGTTACGTAAGTTTGTGCAATATGTCATTTCGACGTAAGGAGAAATCACACTCGAGAATCGCCAAAGATTGGTAACATACTTTGCGGAGTTTCTAGTGTGATTTCTCCCTTCGGTCGAAATGACAAAATTCCGTCAGTTCGTCCAGTATGTCATTTCGAGGAACGAGACTCGAGCGATAGCGAATAGGCGAAGCAAATCACACTCGTAACCACAAAGATTGGCGATATACTTTGCGGAATTTCTAGTGCGATTTCTCCCTTCGGTCGAAATGACAAACTGCGCCTTATACTGTAAACTCAAGTAAATTGCATTTTAGCGCTCGGCGTAATGCGACAACACGAAACCCTCCAAATCGGACTAACCAATTTTGAAGACAATTATTATTGGCTCAATGAATTGGCGGAGATTTTGAATCCTTATTTGAGTGAGGAGTAAGGTTTATGAAATGGGAAAACCTCGATTTTTTTAGTATCGAGGTTTTTTAATTTAATTAAAGTCCAACAAATTCAGAGGCATTAACTGTAACAGCTTTTTCAAGCTTAACTTGCAAGTTTCTACAAACAGCTTTTAGGTCATCCATAGCTTGATTTGAAGATTTTTTTGGATGCCACATTGTTGTATTTGGTAGTAAATAAGTTTTTGGGTCATTAGGATTTTTAAAGCGATCCAAATAACCTATTTTTTCTAATTCAGCCTTAACTGATGAATGTAATTTGTCAATATCATAAGATATTAAGACGTTTGCAACTGTTGTTCCCATAATATTTAATATTTAAAATTTATGGAAATTTAATATCTTCTACTGTTTGCCTATTATGGTTTTCCGTAACTATACATTTTAATTTATTTCTGACAATAAATAATGTAATCGATTTTCCCTTTGCTGGCGCGAGCGTCTCGCTCGTGCCCTTTAGCTTTGCGTTCACGAGCGAGACGCTCGCGCTAGCGTTTTTTTTCAGTAGTTATACAAAAATATCTTTTATTAATTTTTTAATTACTAGGTTCTCTAATTTAGATGCTATCGGAGAAACATTATCTTGGTTTTCTTTCCAATGCATTCCCTCATTGTAAATAATTCCAAGTAAAAAATGGCTTTCTTGCGATATAACTCCAAACTCTTCTGCTTTTTCTAATTTTGGTCGAGTCATTTTTGTTGTTAAAAATATATTTTGATTCATTGGATCTTGCAGTTTATCATATGCAACCTTTTCAATTTTTACTCTTACTCCACCACAAACAGCAAACGGACAGAATGCACGTCCATTCAAGTAGTTGTCAACTTCATCAAATAAAAATTGATAGAAGTTTTCTGCTTCTCCCCACAATTGAGGTATATTTAAATTTCTAAACTCATTACGTCTGTTTATATGTGTAGGTTCATAGTGAACTAAATGTTTTGATATATCATTTCTTAATAATTCATCTACCGTTTTATCTGCCCTAACTCTTAACATTCTTGCTATGTGTGGATTTACTTGTATATTGGACTTATCCAGATAATAAACCTTTTGATTGTTAAAGGCAAAATTTTTGAAATAATTAGGATTTAAGTGTGTCAGAATAAGCGGGTATATTCTTTTGTTGTTCTCCTTAAATTCATCAATCAAAGTGGTTATGTAAAACTGAGCAGCAGTCAAATTTGCATCATCTAAATAGTCAAAAACTTCATCGATTATTAATATATTTGCACTCTTTTTTAAATGACGTTTTGCTCGAAATAATAGAGAAATAAATGATAAGATATCCCTTTGTCCATTTGAAATAGAAATTGCTTTTGGAAATTTTACAACTAATTTACCGTGGGTCTCACTTGAACGAATACTTTTCCAAGTGCAGTTGAATGTTGCAAGATTATCGTCAAATTTTTGTTTGTCTAAACGATAATTACTAAAAACACAAGCATTTTTAAAAGCATTCATGTCTTGATTGTATAACCAAATTAGCTGAATTGCTGCTAAAAAGCTTTGTGTCTCTGTAAAATTAGTATCGAACTCATTGATGAGATTTCCTATTGTGTTTAAATATTCAATTTGTTTAAAACTATTTAATTCATTTGCTTCTATCCAAGTAAGCAAAATTTCTGCTGTACCATTTTGTGTATTTATATTGGAAATAATAGTATTAATTCGTCTTTGAATCGTTGTTCCATTTGCTCTTTGTAATGTTTGATAATTTTCACTTAGTTTTTCAACTAATTTTAAATTGGATAGAATTGTATTTATGTTTGGAATAACTTTTGAATTTTGTCCAAATTTACTTCTTGCATTTGTATTTGAATAAGCAAAAGCAACATTTGTAGGTATTCTGTCTACTAACACAACATCCTTTATTTCTAATGTTGCCGTTGCTGTACCATACTGTGAGCCAATTCCTTTTGGTGTGGTTTGGTTGTTTATTACGAAATAATCTATTTCCCCACTTATTGTATTTGTGGAGTTTGTAGCTTCAAAATTTGCAGTTGTTCCATCTGTCTTTTCGTATTCGATAGATATTTTAGGAAGATTAGCTGCGTTTTCTGAATATAAGTCGTCATCATGTAATTTAATTCTATTATTGTTCATAGATTTAAAAGCCGTAGCAAATGAACTTTTGCCAAAACCGTTTGGTGCTACCAAAATACTTGGTTTGTTGGGAGTTATGTTTAGTTCGAATTTTCGATGTCTAATTCCTTTGATATTTTCAATTTCTATTACTTTTAGCATTTATGTTCAGTGTGTAATTTTAGTTTATTACTCTTTTATCTGCCTTTTTTAGAATTAATAGTTGCGACTAATTTTTTATACTTGCTACAAAGTAGCAATGATTTATAAAAATTAAGTTTTGTCAAGAATGTTTGTTTGGTATTATTCTTTATCAAAAATATCAATTTACAAATCTTATCAACCAAGTATTTTTACCTGTTTTATCAATCAAAAAAAAGGACAGTCCCTCCAGTTAAAGAAGAACTGCCCTTTCAAGCAAATTTAAAAATTTGCACTCCTAAGAATGCGTACAGTAATTGGTAATCACTAAAATGAAGACAAACGCAGGTTATTCGTTTATGATATCGCCTTCCTTAGTTTCTTCGCTGGCAATTTTAACTAGTTTATCTTGTGGGTTTAAATCACCAAATATTTCGATTTTGTCGTCGATTTCTCTTCCTTTTTTAATTTCTACTCTTGTGGCTTTATGGTTTACTACTTTCACCACATATAAACCTTCTGCAGAATTCACCACCGCCGATTTTGGTACTACAAACGTGCTGTCTTTTGCGTTAAGCGGTAACAAAACTTCGGCAACCATTCCAGGCAATAGATTTCCTTTGGTGTTGTGAACGTCCATTTCGACTCTTTCAGAGCGCAATTTTAAATCTAGAGCGCCAGACATTCTGGTAATTTTAGCGGTAAATGTTTCGGGCAACGATTTTACATTAAAACTCATTTCGTCGCCTACATGTAAATATCCTGTGTACAATTCTGGTACAGAAACCGCCAAACGCAGTTTGCTTTGCTCCTGAATCGTCAACAACGGCAAGTCTGAGCCTTTTCCTGCTGGGCCAACAAAGGTTCCTAAATTGACGTTTCTGGCGGCTACAACACCGTCAAAAGGAGCACGAATTTCAAGATAACCTCTCATGATAGAGATTTCTTTGTGCGCTGCAATCGCCGCCTGATATTGAGCGTAATCAGAATTCTTTTTGCCGCTTGCCATTTCTAAGTCGTTTTTAGAAATCGTTCCTTCCACCTTGCTGGTTTCGTACAAACGGTTGTACGTGCTTTTGCTGGTTGCGTAAATCGCTTCCATCGATTTTAATCTCGACTCGGCCGCCGCCAATTGCGAACTGATTTCTGGTGCTTCTAAAACAATCAAAAGTTGTCCTTTTTTTACTTTAGAACCAATATCTACTTTTAATGTTTTTACGAAACTGCTCACTTTGGCATACAAATCAACTTGTTGAAAACCGGTTAATTCGGCAGGCAAGCGCAATTCGGTAGTCAGTTTTTCTTTCGCTAAAAGGAAAGTTTCTACTTTTGGTTCGATTTCTGGTTTCGCAGTTTCTTCTTTTTTCTTTTCACAGCTTAGTACAGCTAAGGCCGTAAATAATATTGCTGTAGATTTTATAATGTTACTTTTCATTTTTTGGTTTTATATAATGAATATGTTTTTAACTCTTTGCGAGTAATTATTTTAACACATAGAAACATAGCTTTTCTTTGTGCATAAAAGGCGTTTCACTTGTTTCAATGCATCCCGATAGCTATCGGGACTATGTGTGAAAACTAGTTTTTTCTTTTACCTTTTTTATTTAAAACTAAAATCTATGTTTCTATGTGTTTAAAAAATAATTACACTCAACGCGTTATGACTTTCGATTTTATGACTTTCCAACTTTCGACTTACTTATTGATGAAATATAATGGATACTTTCTTCGTCTTCAGGGTCTAAAGAAACCGATTGTGTCGTTGTTTTTTCTTGTGCCCAGGCAAATATCTGCGGAAGGATCAATAATACGGCAAAAGTAGAAAATAATAATCCTCCGATAACCGCTCTTCCTAACGGAGAAACCTGATCGCCTCCTTCGCCGTGCCCGATTGCCATTGGCAACATACCTGCAATCATCGCAACCGAAGTCATGATAATTGGACGAAGACGTAGCGCAGCCGCTTCACGAGCCGATTCTAAGGCATTTCCGTTTATTTTGCGCAATTGCTCGGCATTGGTCACCAAAAGTACCGCATTGGCGATAGAAACCCCAACCGACATGATGATTCCCATATACGATTGCAGATTCAGCGTTGAACCCGTAATCGTCAGCATTAATAAAGCGCCTAAAACTACCGCAGGAACTGTCGTTAAAATCACCAACGAAACTTTGAACGATTGGAAATTAGCGGCCAACATTAAGAAGATTACGAAGACGGCAACCAATAACCCCGTTTGTAAACTGCTTAATGTTTCTGTCAGTACAGTACTTAGTCCGATTGGCGTGATAAACAAACCACGAGGCAATTCGCCAAGAGAACTAATTGTTTTGCTCACATCTTTTGAAGCCGTTCCTAAATCGGTCTGGTTGATGTTGGCAGTAACGGTAATGTACGGCATGGCCCCTAAATTGTCATTTTCACCGCTTACAAAACCTGGTGTAATTTTGGCAACGTCGCTCAATACAGGACGAAGGGAGTTTTTTAATACCGGAATTTCTCCGATATCGGTTTTGCTTTTCATTTTGTTCAACGGCACTTGAACTTGAACGGAATACGATAATCCTGCTTTTTCATCAACCCAGTTATTTTTTTCGGTATAACGAGAAGATGAGGTTGAAGCTACAAGCGAACGCGAAATATCATTCATATCAACTCCCAATTCGGCCGCTCGTGTTCTGTCGATATCAATGTTCATAGCCGGATAATGAATTGGCTGCCCAATCTGCACATCTCTGAAATACGAAATCGCTTTTAGTTTTTCTACGATTTGAGTTGCGTACAATTCATTTCGTTTTTTGTCTTTTCCGGCCACTCGAATTTCGATTGGAGTAGGAGAACCTTGGCTTAACACTTTATCTGTCAATTCGATTGGCTCAAAAGAAACTTTAGTGTCTGGCAATACCTTTTTGATTCTCGCACGTAAGTCATCTTTAAACTCGTCCATATCGGCGTGATAATCTTTCAAACTTACCTGAAAAACAGCCTCGTGAGAACCTGCCATAAACAAGTAAATCGGGTTGATTGAGAATAGAGAAGGGTGTTGTCCCACATATACAGACGAAATTCCGATATGCTCTTTTCCGACTTTTTTCTCAATTTCTTTTAAAACAATTCGGGCTTGTTCTTCTGTTCTTTCCAAACGAGTTCCTTCAACAGCACGCATTCTCAATTGAAACTGACTCGAGTTGGTTTTTGGGAAAACGTCTTTTCCGATAAACGTAATCAAGACTACCGCCAAAACAGTGGCGCAAACCAAATAAACAATACTCGTCGCTTTTTTATGCACAAACAATCGGTCTAAAGTTCGCATGAAACGATTTCTGAATCGCTCAAAAGCACTTATTTTTCCGTCGTTGTTAAAATCTTCTCTTTCAACCATTTCCTTTTTCTGACTAATCAGATTTTGCTCAGATTCAGGTGTTAGGCCACAATCGTTAAATTCGGCTTCATCGTCTGTAATTTCTGGACCATGTTCGTGTTTGTCATGTCCTTTCATCATCCAGTTGGCCATTACGGGTACAAATGTCTGCGAAAGCAAGAATGAAATCACCATTGAGAATCCAATTGCTAATGCCAACGGCAAAAACAACGCTCCTGGAATACCAACCATAGTAAACGCTGGTGCGAATACGGCCAAAATACAAAGCAAGATCAATAATTTAGGCAAAGCGATTTCTTGACAGGCATCCCAAATGGCGAGTGCTTTTGGTTTTCCCATATCGAGATGCTGGTGGATATTCTCGATGGTTACGGTACTTTCGTCCACCAAAATACCAATCGCAAGTGCCAATCCTGATAAAGACATCAAGTTGATTGTTTGGCCGAATAATTTCAGGAATAAAACTCCTGAAATGATCGAAATCGGAATCGTCATGATCACAATCAAAGCCGCACGACGGTCCCCAAGGAAAAGCATTACCATTAATCCGGTCAAAACCGCACCGATAATTCCCTCAGTAATCAAACTTTTAACCGAGTTGGTTACATAAACCGATTGATCAAATTCGTACGTAATGTTTACGTCTTCTGGAAGCGTGCTTTGAATTTTAGGCAATTCTTTCTTCAATTTCTGAACCACATCCCAAGTCGAAGCATCTCCCGCTTTTGCAATACTGATGTAAACCGAACGTTTTCCGTTTACCAAAGCATAACCTGCCGTAATATCGGCACCGTCTTTTACAGACGCAACATCGCCTAGTTTTAAGTTCTGAACACCGCCTTTGAAAATCGGAATCTGTTCAAAGTCTTTAATTTCTTTAATCGTGTTGTTGGTTGGCGTAATATAGTTTTTGTCGCCCATACGAACGTTTCCAGACGGAGCCGTTTGGTTGTTCAAACGAATCGCTTCTACGATTTGGTCTGGTGTCATATTGTGCGAACGCAACAAGTCTGGATCTACGTTGATCTCGATTGTTCTTGGGCTTCCGCCGAAGGGCGCCGGAGACAATAAACCAGGAATCGAAGTAAACGAAGCACGAACATAAACGTTGGCTAAATCCTGCAATTCATTATTGGAACGTATTTTACTGCTCAAAACCAATTGTCCGATCGGCAGCGAAGAAGCATCAAAACGAATGATAAACGGCGGTTGCGTTCCCGGGGGGAAAACCGCTTGGATTCTGTTGGAAAGCGCACTTAACTCGGCTGCAGCTTGCGCCATATTAGTTCCTTCGTAATAGGTTAATTTCATAATCATTAACCCCTGAATATTTTTGGTTTCTACCGATTTGATACCGTTTGAGAAAGGCAAAACGTTTACGTAGTTTTTGGCAAAATAGGCTTCCATCTGGTCTGGCGTATAACCTCCAAACGGGTGCGCGATATAGATAACCGGCAAATTCATTTTGGGTAAAATGTCTACCTTAATGTCTTTGATGGCACCGATTCCGAAGAAAAATAGACCCGCAACCAGTACTAAAATGGAAATGGGTTTGCGGAGTGCAAAACGTATTAAATTCATTAGGATTTATAATTAAAATTCATTTATAAATAAGTCAAAATTTCCTGTTGCAGCGACTTTCAATAAATAGGACTGCCACACATTATTATTGACAATATCTCGGTCGATTTCAGCACGATTTAATACATACATCGTTTGTGTTAAGTCGGTCAAATCGGTTAAGCCGTTTTTGTATAAGGTCGATTTTTGAATATAAGCTCTTTTCGCGGCTTCGACCTGAATTGGCGCTTCGGCGTAGTTCTCCAAAGTAATTCTGATTTTATCTTCGGCAAAATTGAGCTGCGATTTCAATTCTCTATCTGCCTGATTGTATTCTTCTTGGATGGCTTGAGAAACAAATTTTTGAGCGCTAACTTGTTTGCTTGAACGAAAAGGTGTGGTCAGATTCCACGTAATTCCGACTCCAATCAAGTAGTTGGTACGATCGGGATTTACACCGTCCCAATAATTTCTCGTAAAAGCATTTTGATTGGTGGCGTACGAAGAATCAAACCCTGAAGCTCTGGTTTGCAAAACTCCAAAAGCGCTCATCGTTGGGTAATAAAATCTCTTATACAATTTAACTTGCTGATTGCTGTAATCGATTCGGGTTTTATATAATTGTAATAAAGGGTGAAGACTGTCTGTTGCAGTTTCTTTTGTAATCAATTCTTTCGGAATCTGAGTAACAAAAAGTGTGTCGGCAACAAAATCCTGTGGTGCAACGCCCATTAAATCGACCAATTTGTTGTTTTGTTCCTTAACGAAGTTTTTAGCAAGATTTAATGCGATTTTGGCTTTAGAAACTTCTGCAGTAGCCAATGTCGAATCGACACCAGCCAATAACCCGTTTTTAACTCTTGCCGCAGCGGTTTTTTTGAAAACTTCGGCGCGGTCTAGGTTTTTTTGCTGCGAAATCAGTAATCTCTGGCTGGCCAATAAATTCAGATAAGCGGCCGAAATTTTGATTTCTTGCTGGAATTTCTCTTGTTGCAAATCTTTTTCTTTGGCCTGAACGTCAATTTTAGATAAATTGATTTTTTCCTTTGCCTTTCCGAAAGTGAAAAAATCCCAGTTCATGTTGACTAAATAAAGCGCTCCAAATGCAGAATTCCAGTTTTGATCGGGAAGCGGCAGTCCAGACGAAGCAACTCCTAAACCTCCAAATCCGTAAAGTGGCCCGTTTTGTCCGTTTACAGTTCCGTAATCCTGCTGTGCCGATAAATTCAGGTTTGGCAAGTAATCACGGCGAGATTGTTTTAGAGTTTCTTTGGATGCATTGGTGTAATTGTTTTTTGCCCGAATAGAACCGTAGTTTTCAAGACCTATCTTTATGGCTTCTTTAAGAGACAGGGTTTGAGCATAACCGGTTGAGGCGAAAATCAATAAAAATAAAATGGTAATTTTTTTGAAATACATAAACTCAAGGTGTGATATAAAATAGTTTTTGATGAAACAAATTTATTTCTCTTACGCTGATAAAAGTCATCTTTAGTGATGTACTGCACTAGTAAATGACGAATTGAATTGGTCATTTTTTGAAAAAATTAATTAAATATTTGTTCGTACTTTGTAAACTATTTCAGAATTAAGAATGAACAAAAGAATTGATAACATACTGGATAACAAATGGTGGCAAGAAGTGGCGGTTATCCTTTTCTCCTTTACCATATATACCTTAAAAAATGATTGGATGCTGATCAGTTCATTCACATCAATATTGATGGGGGTATTTTTTTACTGCATTTTGTATATGCACGCGCAGTTCAATCGTTTTTTCCTGCTTCCGATATTATTCAAATCCAATAAACCTTTCACATACCTTGTTCTGACGCTTTTCGGAGTTTTTGTTTTTTCTGTATTGCTGTACGAAATTACAATGATGGATATGTTTGCGAAATGTCATCTGTACCAAAACTCGCATCAAAGGAGTTATGCCTACCAGTTGGCGAGCGTGTTAGGAACGTTGGTCTGCATTTTGAGTCCGATTATTGTGTTTAAGTTTTATCGCATTCACCGAAAACAGACTGATGCGGCTTTATTGTTCAATCAAATGCAGTTGAATTCTTTGAGAGGACAATTAAATCCGCATTTTTTGTTTAATACCTTTAATACGCTTTACGGAATTAGTTTGGAATTTCCGGACAGAACGCCCGATTTGATTATGAAAGTTTCGCAGTTAATGCGTTACCAATTAGAAAGCAACGCCAAGCAATTTGTATCTTTAGAAGACGAATTAGAGTTCATAAACAGTTATGTACAGCTTGAGAAGGAGCGTGTTGGCTATCGCTGCGAAATTACATTTGAAAATACAGTAGACAAAGATTACACCTACAAAATTTCGCCAATGCTTTTAATTGCATTTATTGAGAATGCTTTTAAACACGGAACTTGTGCAATCGAAAAATGTTTTGTGAAAATCAATATTACAGTCGAAAACGGATTGTTGCATCTTCATGCAGAAAATTCTATTCCGAAGAAAACTGATGTGATTTCTACAAAAATAGGTTTAAAAAACACCATTGAACGTCTGAATTTAATTTATGGAAAAGACTATAAATTAGACATTCAGGATGATAAGCAAACGTATGTGGTCGATTTAGAAATACAGCTTAAAAAGTTTGTAGGATGAGAGAAACCAAAAAATGCATTATAGTAGACGACGAACCGGCAGCGCATTATGTATTAGCCAATTACATCAAGCAGAATCCGCAATTGGAATTGGTTTTTCAAGGTTATAACGGAATTGAAGCGATGAATTATCTTCGCGAAAACACTGTCGATTTGATGTTTTTGGATATTAATATGCCAGAGATTTCAGGAATGGAACTGCTAAAGATTATTCCGAATCACCCGAAAACGGTCTTAACAACGGCCTACTCCGAATTTGCTTTGGAGAGTTACGATTATGGCGTGATAGATTATTTGCTGAAACCCATCTATTTTCCGAGATTCTTAAAAGCAATCGACCGCTTTTTTGCCTCAGAAGCCACAAAAGTCAAAATTGAAGAAGAAGTAAATACAATTTCTGTGAAAGTAGACGGTTATGTAATGGATATCGAACTCGATCAGCTTTTGTATGCACAGAGTTTCGGAAATTACGTAAAACTGCATACTTTAAAACGAACCTATCTTGCCTCAATTACAACAACAGAATTAGAAAAATGCCTTCCTGAAAAGAATTTTGTCCGAATTCATAAATCTTATATTGTCGCTTTGGATAAAATTGATTTGACGGAGAAAGATTTTCTGGTAATTAAGAACGAAAAACTTCCAATCGGAATTACTTATAAAAGAGAATTAACCGATAGGTTGAAAAAGTAAACTGGAAACTAAAGAGTGCTTACTAATTCATTATTTCAGTAGAAAGCCTGACAGATAATTGTCAGGCTTTTATTTTTTAGAGATTCTATTGCTGTTTTTTTTTCCAGATTTTCAAATTCACACCTTTGCAGATTAGCCACAAACTCAATGCCAGTTCTGCGATTAAACAGGGCAACAATAACACAATGTGCGAAAACTGAGGCGCCAAAATCAAGGCAAAACTATTGATTAGATAACAGAACCCTGCGATACTCATTAACAAGGCAAGTATTTTGGGTAAATAACCCGATTTAAAAATGAGATAACCTTCAATCAAGCAGACAAATCCAAAAAAGATAAGACCAACTCCAAATCCGATATTGTGTAATTTGATAGAAAGATAAGATAAGGTTTGAAGCTGTTCTTGACTAAAAGATTTTAAGTATTCTGTATCTCCTAGAAAAAATAAAGCGGCAAAAAGATTAAGTTTATTGGCAACTAAAACAGCTGTCTGTATAAGGTTGAATGACAAATTTAATAAAGCGAGTTTTTTGCTTACAGGTCTCAACAGAAAATAAAGAATAATCATGACAGGCAAATCAAGGATTTGCATAATCAAATCGGCTGAAATTCCGATATTCCATAAAAGTTGATTGTCTACAATGTTTGATGCAGTTGCGGCAACATCTCCAGAAACAACTAATTTATTTCGTACAAATGTCTCAGAAAAAAATCCAGCTATAATGATTAACAGGTAGAGCACCCCTCCAAGGCGAGCATAGAATTGTGGTGAATTTTCAAATTTTGTCTGGTTGCGATTCATGTTTTTGGTTTTTTACTTTTTTCTTAGACGTTCGTTATTTATTCCTGTTACTGAATTGGCTATTATTTTTTTTAATATTTTTTGAGTAAAAATAATCTTATAAAATATTTTTTTATTTACTTAGAAACTGTACTTTTAATATGCTTTTTGGAATTTGAAATTTCGGTTATGAAAAATATTTTTCAGATATTGATTTTATGCTTCTCTGCCTTTTCAGCAGCACAAAATAATGTGGTCACGCCTCCCGAGAAAGTGAGAATGAATTTTGAAAAAGAATATCCCGGCAAAACACCGGTTTGGTCTGAAGAATATGTAGGAGACGACAATGATGAAATTCGATACGAAGCAAAATACAATGTAAATAATACAACTAAAGCGTTGGCTGTGTATGACAATCTAGGTAATTTGAAAGCTTATGAACTGCAAATTCCTTTAAGTCAATTGCCACTAAAAGCACAAAGTTATTTAAAGAAAAATTATACAGCCAAAGCAATTAAAGAAATCGCCGTAGTTGTAAACGATAAAAACAAAACTACGTACGAAGTTGGAATAGAAAAAGATTCCAGATTTTACGATGTAGTGTTTGATAAAAATGGTGGTTTTGATGTAATCATCGAAAAAAATTAAGATTGCTTACTAATTCAAATTTTATTTGAAACGACAAACCCGATAAGTTTTTATGGCTTATCGGGTTTTGTTTTTAGAGTTTTCTTCGTTTCAGGTTTCTATTCTTTTTGTTTTTAACCGCAAGGGGCGCTAAGGTTTACGCTAGGAGCGCTAAGTTTTTTCACGCAGATTTGGCAGATTTTTTTAGAATCCTTTTAATCTTTATAATCTGTGGCTAAACTTTCCAAGTTTTTTTAACCGCAAGGGGCGCAAAGGTTTACGTTAGGGACGCTAGTTTTTTCACGCAGATTTGGCAGATTTTTTTATAATCCTTTTAATCTTTATAATCTGTGGCGAAAACTTTGCGAACATTGCGTAAACCTTAGCGTTCGTTGCGGTTAAACCTGAAACAAATTAAAGCATCATTCCACCAGAAGCTTCAATTCTTTGGGCGTTTATCCATCTTGCGTCTTCCGTGCATAAGAAGGCAACAACGCCACCAATATCATCTGGCAAACCCACTCTTCCTAAAGCGGTCACAGAAGCAATTTGCTGGTTCATTTGTTCGTTATCGCGCACAACACCGCCGCCAAAATCTGTTTCGATTGCGCCGGGCGCCACTACGTTTGCTCTAATTTTTCGTGCGCCCAATTCTTTGGCCTGATATTTCGTCAAAGTTTCAATTGCGCCTTTCATAGAAGCATACGCAGCGTAGCCTGGGAATGAAAATCTCGCTAAACCTGTAGAAATGTTTACAATTCCGCCTCCGTCATTCATTACGTTTAATCCTTTTTGTGTCAAGAAAAACGGTCCTTTGAATTGAATATTAGTCAATTGGTCAAATTCGGCTTCTGTTGTTCCTATAAAAGAATTATGAATTCCGATTCCTGCATTGTTTACCAAAAAGTCGAATTTATCTGTTTTAAAACTGTCCTTTAAAACTGTTTTTACGGTTTCAAAAAAAGAGTCAAAAGTTCCTGATGCAGCGACATTTAATTGAAGCGCCACTGCTTTTTGACCTAAACTTTCAATTTCTGAAACTACAGCGTCGGCTTCTTCTTTTTTACTGTTATACGTGATGATTACATCAAGTCCTTTTTTTGCAATTGCAATCGCCATGTTTTTCCCTAAACCTCTGCTACCTCCGGTAACTAAAGCTATTTTTGTGTTTACTGCCATTTTAGTAATTGTTTTTGTTGTTTGTAATTTGTAAAATGTTATCTGTAAAAAGTGAAATGTAGAGTGGAATTTTTTTCGTTCCCTTTTTAGTAAGACAAAGGTAGGAGCAAAGAGGGACTGGGAATTGTAAATATCAAATCGATGTTTGCGAAATTCAAATCAGTTACGAAATTCACAGTTGAGAAATGCCAATTTTTAAATTCCAAATTCCAAACTTTGACAAAGTTTACGGAACCTGAAACCTGAAACATGAAACATGAAACTTGAAACCTGAAACTTGAAACCTGAAACTTGAAACTTGAAACTTGAAACAAAAAAAAAACTAACTCCTAAAAGCCAAAGGCGTAAAAGAGGTTTGCTTTTTAAAGAAATTAGAGAAATGCGCTAGTTCTTCAAAACCGAGTGAATACGCAATTTCAGAAATGTTCCAATCGGTTTGTCTTAAAAGTATTTTGGCTTCGTTTGTCAGTCGGTTGCTTATTAATTCGGTGGTGGTTTTTCCGGTGTTTTCTTTTAATACTTTATTTAAATGGTTGACGTGTACAGACAATCGTGCTGCAAAATCTTTTGCAGTCCTTAATTCTAAACGCTGACGAGGCGATTCGATTGGGAATTGCCTTTCCAGCAATTCAGCAAATAGAGAGGAAACTCTTGCAGCAGAATTGTGTTTGGAATATAAGGCGCTTATTGGCTGTAACTTTTGTCCGAAGTGAATCAACTCAGCAACATAATTTCTAATTAAATCGTATTTGTAGAGGTAATCCGAATTGATTTCTTTCTGTATTTTATTGAAAATCAAAGCCACTTCTTGTACCTCTTCATCAGATAATTGAAAAATAGGATAGCCGTCTGCGGCAAAAATAGGCAGTTCGTCCAAATCAATTCCGCTTTTGTTTTTAGATAAAAACTCACTTGTAAAAACACAAAATTGTCCGCCTTGATTGGTATCCTGAGGCAAATAATTGTACGGAATTTTCGGTGTTGCAAATAACAATCCTTGTTTTTCGATTTCGATTACTTTGTCGGCATATTCGGCTCTGTTGTGTCCTTTTATCAAGCTGATTTTGTAGTAAGCTCTCCTGTCATAAGGCATAACCGACTTTCCTTGAAGGCGCTCGAGTAGTTCTTTTATGTCAAAAACATTAAAATGCCCGATTTCTTTCTGAATGTCATTCGGAAGTAAAGATTTCGGTTCAACAGTTGAGCCTTCGGTTATGTCTTTGTAAAAGGAGTCAAGCGATTTCATGTAACAGTGAATTGTAAAATTCAAATATATGAAAAAATGTTTTTTGTCAGGAAGGCTCTAGGGCACGAAGCTTTTTGCATTGTTTTGCCATTAATAAAACTTCGAGTCTTTGCGCCTTTGTGGAAAAAACAAATCAAAACAAGCTTCCCTGAACAAACTGAGGTTCAGGATTATTTCCAAATTCAATCGAATCAATTACAAAAAACTGTTTTTTTAGAGGGTCAAACTCTCGTAAAACAATTTCATTGCAAAGAAAATCAATATTAATAGTGGTAAAAAGCTGTGAGGCTATTTTTAGATTTTCAGGATTTAATCGTCGTCCGATTGACATATGCGGATCTTCGCTTTTTTTGAGTTTTAAAGATTTTAGAGTATCGTGAATCTTTTTCATTATAGGTTTTAGATTGTTTTTAGATTCGGCATTTGGGGCAATAAAAAAAGCTCCTACGTTTTCATAAGAATCAAAATGATCTAAATGTACCTGACATGGTGTAAAAGTATTGCAGATCTTAATTAGCTTTTGCTTAATGAAATCTATTTGATATTCGTCAATTGTGAATTCGCAGATCGTAATATGGGCTTCAGAGTTACAGCTGTTGTACCATTCGATTTTGCTTTTAAGAAAATCTTTCATTTTTTTGACAGTCTCCACAACTGATTTCGAGTAGAACACTATAGAATACGTTTTATCCATTTTTAAGGTTTTGTAATTGCAAAGCTAAAGTTTTCCTTTCAGATGCAACCTATGCAGTATTTCTGATTTCAGCAAGCCGCTGCCGCCTCCAAAATGTTCAATTACTTCAACATCAGGTTGTTTTTCAAGACAGAATAACGTAAATTCTTTCTCAACATGATCTTCGATTCCAGAACTTAGCAATACAATATCAATCTTATGATTGTGAAAATATTCTTCCGCATCCTTTTCGTTGTCAAAAGCAACTGCATTCCAATTTTCATCAGCATTTACAAGTCGGAGTAGGATAGCTAATATTGCCTCGTTTTTTCCAAGTAACAAAAATTCCAGCTTTTTCATGGTAGGTCAATTTTAGTGATAGAAAATTTTACAGTTAATTGTATTTTAATTGCTCCTGTATCAGCTTTACAAAAGTAGGGTTTAAAAAATAAGTCCAACTTAATCTAGGATAAGTTCTAGATTTATTACTAAAGATTTTAAGATATTTCGTTCGTAATATAGTACTGGAACTCTTTACGGACTTAAGTTTTTTAAAAAAAAATATGGTAATCTTTTATTTGTAATTTATTGAAAAACAATTAATTGATTGTGTCTTTTTTTATGAATAGGTTAAATTTTGTGTAGAATGTGGAAACCCGTAAGGTTATCAGAAATCGGCATTATAATTTTGGAATGTAAAAATTAATGATTGTGATATTTTTTTACCTTTTAGATATCCTATCAAGTTTTTACTCTAAAACTGTTTTTGGAGAAACGTTTTTATTTTTTTTTTAGAATGACAGTTAGATACCATTGATCGTGGTCTTTGTATGAATTTTACAATAATCAATCTGTCTTAATTTTTATTTGAGGGGTTTTTAGATTTTTCTAAAAACCCTTTTTTTATTATTATGCCTTAGAATCTGGTGTTTTCTGGGGTTCGAATGTAATTAATTACAATAGTTATTGCTTTTAAGCCATTCTGTGCAGTCTTTTGTCCAATATAAGCTGGTGTCTTTTACGCCTAAACCAAATCCGTGGCCACCTTTTTCATAAATATGCATTTCGGCTGCAACACCATTTTTTTTCAAAGCCAAATAATAAGCAATGCTGTTTTCTGGATAAACTGCGCTATCATCTGTAGCATGAATCAAAAATGCGGGAGGAGTCTGAGGTGTTACTTTTTTTTCATTCGAAAAAGAATCAATCAAATCTTGAGAAGGGTTTTCTCCCAAAAGATTAGTACGTGAACCTTTGTGAGTAAGGTCTTTTTGCATAGAAATTACAGGATAAATCAGTAGTGAAAAATCAGGTCTGGCGCTTTTGCTAAAACGACTCGTGTAAATGTTGTCATCATAATGTGTTGACAGGCTAGCAGCTAAGTGCCCACCTGCGGAGAAACCCATAATTCCGATTTTATGAATATCTAAATTCCATTTCGATGCATTATGGCGCACATAGCGCAAAGCTTCCTGAGCATCCTGAAGAGGTCCGATATTCTTGTTTTTCATGATTAAATCGTTCGGAAGTCTGTATTTTAAAACAAAAGCTGTAATTCCTAAACTGTTCAGCCATTGCGCAACTTTAGTCCCCTCTTTATCGATTGATAAATGCGAATAACCCCCGCCGGGACAGATAATGACAGCAGTTTGATTTGCTTTTGTCTGCGGAACAAAAATGCTTAAAGTAGGCACAGAAACCTGACTTGTGCTCTGTGCTTTTCCTTGCTTTATAACCTCTTTTTCTTTATAAGAATTGTTTTCTATTTCCCCAGGAATCTGCTCCCACAAATTGACAACCTGATTTTGTGCTGTTGCATAAAACGTAATGGTCAATATAAAAATGAAACTCAAAATTTGTTTGTGTTGTAGCAACATTTTTCTTCTCTTGGTTTGTAGTTTAATCTGTTGTTTCATAAATGTTTAAATCTGGTATTTTAATGTTTAGTTTGAAATGAATTAAAAAGTAAATTTCAAAAAAAATAGTATTTGGGAACCCTTTAATGGGGCAATTTTACATCCAAAAAGCGCATGGATTTTGAAGTAAAACTTTTAACAAATATATTATTTAATGTGTAATTTTGTAAGCCTATTTTTAAATGATATGTTTATTTTAGGCGTTAAAATAATTTTTTATACAATTAATTTGGAATATAGAGATTAAAAACTATATTTGTGCAATCGATTACATTGTTTTGTTTTGAATTGCTTAAAGATTTGATTTTTAATTAATTTAACGAAGTTGTGAAATCGAACTCAAATCGTCTGGAATTATAAATTTTTACACTACTGACTATCATGAATCAAACCGATCCTGTTTCTACGAACAACACCATTAAATCTGCAGGAAAATACCGTTGGAGTATTTGCGCGTTATTATTTTTTGCAACGACCATCAATTACTTAGACAGACAAGTACTTTCTTTGACATGGAAAGATTTTATTGCTCCAGAATTTCACTGGACCAATAGCGATTATGGAGATATCACAGCTTTGTTTTCTATATTTTATGCTGTTTCCTTGTTGTTTGCTGGTCGATTTGTAGATTGGTTGGATACCAAAAAAGGATTTCTGTGGGCAATCGGAATTTGGTCTGTAGGAGCTTGTCTTCACGCTTTTTGTGGTATTGCAACTTCTGGAATCATAACTGGAGATTGGTTTGTGGGCTTTCATGGTTCAAAAGAAATAATAAGCACCGTTCAAGATACTGCCTTGGTAATCAATGTGAGCGTTGCTTTATTCATTTTTGCACGTTTTGTTTTAGCTGTGGGTGAGGCAGGAAACTTTCCGGCCGCCATTAAAACTACGGCAGAATATTTTCCTAAAAAAGACAGGGCTTTCGCAACAAGTATTTTCAATGCAGGTGCAACAGTTGGGGCTCTAGCAGCGCCAGTTACCATTCCGTTTATTGCTAAATCTTTTGGCTGGGAAATGTCTTTTATCATCATCGGAGCCTTGGGATTTATCTGGATGGGATTTTGGATGTTTATGTATGATAAGCCAGAAAAACATTCAAAAGTAAGCCCAGAAGAATTAGCTTATATTCAGCAAGATGATATCGCAGATAGTAAATTAGAAGGTTTTGTTCCAGAAACAGCTTCTAAAGTTTCGCTTGCAGATTGCTTTAAGTACAAACAAACTTGGGCTTTTGCATTTGGTAAATTTATGACAGACGGTGTTTGGTGGTTCTTTTTGTTCTGGACACCAGCCTATTTAAGTTCTGTATACGGAATGGATTCTACGCAAGCCGCCTTTCCGTTGTTTGTGCTTTATATGATTACCTTATTGTCAATAATCGGAGGATGGCTGCCAACTTATTTTGTAGAGAAGAAAGGTATGAATCCGTACGAAGGAAGAATGAGAGCGATGCTTATTTTTGCATTTTTCCCTTTATTGGCCTTAGCTGCACAGCCTTTAGGTTACATTAGTTACTGGGTGCCGGTTATCATTATCGGAATCGCGGGCGCAGCTCACCAATCTTGGTCAGCAAATATTTTTACTACAGTAGGAGATATGTTTCCAAAGAAAGCAATTGCGACAATTACAGGTATCGGAGGATTAGCTGGTGGAATTGGTTCTACATTAATAAACAAAGGTTCTGGTGTGTTGTTTGATTTTACACAGAGAAATTGGAGTACTGTAAACGGTCAGCCATTATTAGAAAAATATCCACAGTTTCAAGATGCAGTAACAGAAAAAGCTTTTCTGGCTGAAAGAGGAGTAGGAAATCTTGAAGAGTTCTTAAAGTCGCTTACAACGGCTGGAGAAAATGTTGTAAACGGAATAAACACTGGATACATGATTATTTTTTCTATCTGTGCTGTGTGTTATTTAACGGGATGGATTGTTATGAAAACTTTAGTTCCGAAGTACAGACCGATTACGGACCTTTAATCATAATTTGAACCAGCCAATTCCTAAATTTACCGGATAGCCTAGTAGAAGGCTGTTTCCAAGAAATGAAAAAAACAGAATTGTAAATTTGAATAAAGATTGAAATAAATTTTTGTTTGAATTATGGTTTTTAAATATAAAAATATAATTTTGTGCAATCGATTACATTAAATAAAAAATTATGACAAAATATAGTTCAAGATACGCGTCAAGCCCAGAAGCAGTTAAGAAATACGACACACAACAATTGAGAGATGAATTCTTAATTGATGACTTAATGCAAGAGGATGAAGTGGTTTTGGTTTACTCACACTACGATCGATACATTGCAGGTTCTGCAGTTCCTGTAAAAGGCGATTTGATTCTGGAAACTATCGATCCTCTTAAAGCTCCTTATTTTTTAGAAAGAAGAGAATTAGGGATCATCAATGTAGGCGGAAGCGGTTCGGTTGTTGTTGATGGAACATCTTATGAACTAGGTTTTAAAGATGCTTTATATATTGGAAGTGGAAATAAAGAAGTGATTTTCAAAAGTAATGACAGTACTAATCCTGCTAAATTTTATATCAATTCTGCTCCCGCTCATACAACCTATCCAACGGTAAAAGTAAGTTTGGAAGAAGCAAATAAATTGCATTTAGGAGCAATGGAAACAGCAAACCACCGTACAGTTAATCAGATGATTATTGGCAGTGTGGTTACTACCTGCCAATTGCAAATGGGAATGACAGAATTAAAACCGGGAAGTGTTTGGAATACAATGCCAGCTCACGTTCATGATCGTAGAATGGAAGTTTATTTTTACTTAGATATTCCAGAAAACCAAGCAGTCTGTCATTTCATGGGACAACCACAAGAAACAAGACATATCTGGATGAACAATCATCAGGCAGTAATTTCTCCACCTTGGTCAATTCACTCAGGTTCAGGAACTAGTAATTATACTTTTATCTGGGGAATGGCGGGTGAAAACCTAGATTACGGAGATATGGATGTTTGTAAAATCACTGATTTAAGATAAGAAAATGACAAATTTATTCGATATAAAAGGAAAAATTGCCCTTATTACCGGAAGTACACACGGACTTGGAATGGCAATGGCAAAAGGATTAGGTCAAGCGGGTGCAACTATTGTTGTAAATGGAAATTCTTCTCAAGAAAAAATTGATAATGCGGTAGCAGAATTAAAAAGCGACGGTATTAACGCGGTGGGTTACAAATTTAATGTAACGGAAGAACAGGAAGTAAAAGACGCCGTAGCTAAAATTCAAGCTGAAGTCGGACCAATTGATATCTTAATCAATAATGCTGGAATCATCAAAAGAATTCCGTTGCTAGATATGGAAGTTTCAGATTTCAGAGAAGTTGTTGATATTGATCTAGTAAGTCCGTTTATCGTTTCTAAACATGTCGCAAAAGGAATGATTGAAAGGAGACAAGGAAAAATCATTAACATTTGCTCTATGATGAGTGAGCTAGGAAGAAATACTGTTTCTGCTTATGCTGCTGCAAAAGGAGGCTTAAAAATGCTGACTAAAAACATGGCGACAGAATGGGCAAAATACAATGTTCAGATCAACGGAATCGGTCCTGGATATTTCGCTACAGAGCAGACAAAACCAATTAGAGTTGATGGCCATCCTTTTAATGATTTTATCATTAGCAGAACGCCAGCTGCAAAATGGGGAGATCCAAGCGATTTGGCAGGAGCGGCAATATTTTTATCTTCAAAAGCTAGTGATTTTGTAAACGGTCATATTTTGTATGTTGACGGTGGAATCCTTGCTACAATTGGTAAACCTTCAAACGAAGAATAATTTTCAAATTATATTTTAAAAAGACATGAGCCAGACATTCATAAACGATAATTTTTTATTAGAAAATAAATATGCTGAAGAGTTGTATCACAATTACTCTAAAAATCAGCCAATTATTGATTACCACAACCATTTGAATCCGCAGTTTATTGCCGAAGATAAAATCTTTGACAATATTACCCAGGTTTGGATCAATGGTGACCACTACAAATGGCGTGCAATGCGTACTTTGGGAATCAACGAGAAGTTTGTGACAGGAAATGGTTCAGATAAAGATAAATTCTTAAACTGGGCAAAAACAGTTCCGTACACAATGCGTAATCCGTTGTATCATTGGACACATTTGGAATTAGCTCGTTACTTTGATATTTATGATTTATTGAATGAGAAATCAGCTGAGAAAATTTATATCGAGACTTCAGAAAAAGTAAATTCTGCTGCCTACAGCACTCAAAACCTTCTTAAAAAAGTAAATGCTGAATTGGTTTGTACTACAGAAGATCCAATCGATTCGTTAGAATTTCACCAAAAATTCGCGAACAACTCAACGGGAATCAAGATGAGTACGGCCTTCAGACCTGATAAAGCCATCTTAATTTCTAATGATGGTTATAATGCATATCTGGACACATTAGGGGATGTGTCCGGAGTTGCAATTAACACTTATGCTGATTTATTGGCAGCATTAAGAAAAAGAATCGAATTCTTTAATGCAAACGGATGTAAATTAAGTGATCACGGTTTAGATCAGATATACTTCGAAAACTTTACAGAAAGCGAAATCAATGCAATTTTCAAAAAGAAAAGAGAAAACGGAGCATTATCTCCAGAAGAGGCGTTAAAATTCCAAAGTGCCGTGTTGATTTTCTTATGCGAAACGTATCATGAGTTTGGCTGGGTACAGCAGTTTCACTTAGGAGCATTACGTAACAACAATGCTCGTATGCACAGAATATTAGGTCCTGATACCGGATGGGATTCTATTGGAGACTATCCTCAGGCTCAAAAATTGTCAGGGTTTTTAAATGCTTTAGACAGTAAAGATAAATTAAGCAAAACTATTATCTATAACCTAAATCCTGCTGATAACGAAGTTATGGCAACTATGATTGGAAACTTCAACGACGGTAGTGTTCGCGGAAAAGTACAATTCGGTTCAGGATGGTGGTTCTTGGATCAGAAAGACGGAATGACAAAACAATTGAATGCGCTTTCAAATATGGGCTTAATCAGCTGTTTTGTTGGAATGTTGACAGATTCTAGAAGTTTCTTGTCATTCCCAAGACATGAATATTTTAGACGTATTTTATGTAATCTTCTTGGAGATGAAATCAAAAGAGGAGAGCTTCCAAATGATATGGAATGGATTGGAAAATTAGTTTCTGACATTTCGTACAACAACGCAAAAGAATATTTCAAATTCTAATTTTTTTAACCATTAAGGCATTAAGAAAATTAAGTTTTGGTTTTAAATAATTACTTAATAATAAAAAGATAATTAAGCGAGTAGGCTTAATAAACTTAACCTTTATAGCAAAGAGAATATAAAGTAAAGCTTAATTTTCTTAATGCCTTAATGGTGAAATTAAAAATAAAAGAAATGAGTAGAGTAGTTGCATTTGGAGAAATCATGCTTCGTCTTTCGACAGAGAGGCATTTGCGTTTTTCACAATCTACGGCATTTGGTGCTACGTATGGAGGTGGAGAATTTAATGTATGTGTTTCATTAGCGAATTACGGTGTAAATGCTGAATTTGTTACGAGATTGCCTGAAAATGAAATAGGTTTTTCTGCATTAAGAGAAATGCGAAAAATGAATGTTGAATCTAAAAACATTGTTTACGGTGGAGAACGTTTAGGGATTTATTTCTTGGAAACAGGTGCGGGAACACGTGGCAGTAATGTTGTTTATGATCGTGCGCACAGTGCTATGTCAACCATTCAAAAAGGTCAGGTTGATTGGGAAAAAGTTTTGGAAGGTGCTGAGTGGTTCCACTGGAGCGGTATTACGCCTGCAATTTCTCAAAGTGCGGCAGAAGCTTGTTTAGAGGCTATTCAGACAGCTCATAAATTGGGAATTAAAATTTCATGCGATTTAAACTATAGATCAAAGCTTTGGCAATATGGCAAGACTCCAAGCGAAGTAATGCCAGAAATGCTTAAATACAGCAATGTGATTTTAGGAGATATTGATACAGCTTATTTTATGTTAGGAATTCCGAAAGTGAATCCAAATTATCAGGATGAGAAAACGCTTCCGGCAGTTTATGATAAATTGTTTGAATTAATTCCGAATCTTAAAATCGCAGCAACAACACTTCGTTACTCTGTAAGCGCTTCTCATCAAAGAATTGGTGGGATCTTATATGACGGAAAGGCGATTTATAGTGCAGCTGTTAAAGAAGTAACGCCGGTTGTTGATAGAGTTGGAAGCGGTGACGCTTTTATGGGCGGATTAATTTACGGTCTGCTGGAATATCAGAATAATAATCAGAGAGCTTTAGATTTTGCTGTAGCGGCTTGTTGCTTAAAACATACTATTGCAGGAGATTATAATTTAGTTACATTAAAAGAAGTAGAAAATATGATTGATGGTGATGGCTCTGCATTAGTATCAAGATAAATAGAAAAAAATGGCAAAATATTCAAGAATAGAAGTAGCTGCTCAAATGAAGGAAAACGGGATGGTTCCGTTGTTTTTTCATTCAGATATTGAAGTCAGCAAGAAAGTTTTAAAAGCATGTTATGACGGAGGTTCCAGATTAATGGAATTTACAAGCAGAGGTGATTTTGCTCATGAAGTTTTTGGAGCCCTAAATAAATATGCTTTAGCAGAACTGCCAGGAATGATGTTGGGTGTAGGGTCTGTTACAGATGCCGCTTCGGCTTCTTTGTATATGAGTTTAGGAGCAAATTTTATTGTAACACCTGTTTTTAGAGAAGATATTGCGATTGCTTGCAACCGTAGAAAAGTATTGTGGTCTCCGGGTTGCGGTACTTTAACAGAAATCGCAAGAGCAGAAGAGCTAGGATGCGAAATTGTAAAATTATTTCCAGCCGATATTTATGGTCCTGAATTTATTAAGGCAATAAAAGGACCTTGCCCATGGACAAACATCATGCCTACGGGAGGTGTTTATCCAACTGTTGAAAGTTTAAGTTCATGGCTTAATGCAGGAGCTACCTGTGTTGGCTTAGGTTCGCAGCTTATTTCTAAAGATCTTTTGGACAGCAGAGATTTTGACGGATTAACGAAAAAAGTAAGCCAAGTTCTTGACATAATTAAGGACATTAGAAAAAAATAAATAAGGAGTAATCATGCCAACTCCTTATTTACATACGTTTTTTTTAGATTTTAGAGATTGTAATTGAACATTGCGCTTGAGTAATTAAGCTTGTCACTCCTCACAGCAGGTTTTGTTTTAAGTGTGATGTTTCTTTTACAATTTAAAAAGCAAAGTAAAAATAAGGTTTATAGTGGTTATTTATAACGCTTTAAAAGAAGTAAATTAAAATGGAAAAAATAAACAGATCAAACGCGGGACTTACAGAAAAACTTCCGATTAAAATAGTACAATTTGGAGAAGGAAACTTCTTAAGAGCTTTTGTTGAATTTGCAATTCAGAAATTAAATCAGAAAGCTGATTTTAATGCAGGTATTGCAGTGGTGCAGCCAATTGATAAAGGTTTGGTAAACATGATCAATGCACAGGACGGATTGTACACCTTGTTTATGAAAGGTGTCAAAAAAGGTGAGGAAATCCAAGAGAAAGAATTGATTACCAATATTGTTAAAGCAATTGACCCTTATGCTTCTTTTCAGGAATATTTAGCTTTGGCTAAAGAGGAAGAATTAGCATTTATTATCTCTAATACTACAGAAGCAGGTATTGAGTACATAGCTTCTGATTTGCCGACCATGACACCTCCAGTTTCTTTTCCAGCGAAACTAACTGTGCTTTTAAATGAAAGATTTAAACATTTTAATGGTGCAGCTGATAAAGGGTTGACAATAATTCCTTGCGAGTTGATTAACTACAATTCAGATACATTAAAAGAGATTGTATTCAAATATAGTGCTGACTGGAAATTAGGAGCAGAATTTGAGGCTTGGTTAACAAACAGCTGTTCTTGGCATAATACATTGGTTGACAGAATTGTGCCGGGTTATCCAAAAGATCAAATCGAAGAGTACAATGCGCAGCTTGATTACAAAGATGATTTGATTGTAAGTGCCGAAACTTTCTTTTTATGGGTTATTGAGGGTGATGATAAATTGAAAGCAAAACTTCCGTTTGATAAAACAGATCTTGATGTGAAAATCATTTCTGACATGCAACCGTACAGAACTCGTAAAGTGAGAATCCTTAACGGGGCTCATACTGCTATGGTGCCATTTTCATTGCTTTACGGAAATGAGACTGTAAAAGAAACTGTAGATAATCCGTTTACGGGAGATTTTATTAATAAAGCATTGTTTGATGAAATCAATGAAACTTTGAACATGGATAAAGCAGAATTGGCTAGTTTCTCTGAAGAGATTTTAGACCGTTTCAGAAATCCGTTTATCAAGCATTTATTGTCGTCAATTGCTTTAAACTCGATATCTAAGTTTAAAGTGCGCGTTCTTCCAAGTTTAACAGGATATGTTGATATTCATGGAAAACTACCAGTTCTTTTGACTTTCGCTTTTGCGGCGTTAATCCGTTTTTACAAAGGAACTTGGAACGGGCAAAATTTACCAGTTAATGACAGCGAGGATATTACAACATTCTTTAACGGGCTTTGGAAGTCTGATGATTACGAGAAAATCGCTCGTTTGACTTTACAAAACAAAGGTTTCTGGGATGAGGATTTAACGGAAATTCCTGGATTAACAAGAGCAATCACTATTGCTTTGGAAGAAATAGATTCAAATGGGGTTGAAGCTGGTTTTGCTAAATTCCAAGAAAGAATAAAATAAAAAAAGACACAAAAAAACAAAGAACAAAGCAAAGGTTAATTATGGCAACGCAGAAAAAATTAATAAAAGTTCACCCAACCGATAATGTTGCGGTTGCTTTGGTGGATCTTACTGCAGGCGAAGTGATTGATTTTGAAGGACAATCAATCACAGTAGAGTCTGATGTAAAAATGAAACATAAGATTGCAATGGTTCCTTTTAATGTAGGAGACAGAATCATTATGTATGGTGTTTTGGTAGGGAAAGCAAGTGCCAGAATCGAAAAAGGCGGTTTACTTTCTACAGCAAACGTAAAACACGAAAGTGATAAAGTTACAGGTAAAACTGAAACTATCGGCTGGACAGCTCCTAATGTAGACAAGTGGAAAGACAGAACGTGGCAGGGCTATCACAGAGAAGATGGGCAGGTTGGAACCGAAAATGTGTGGTTATTTTTTCCATTAGTTTTTTGTGAAAACAGAAACATCGAAATCTTAAAAGATATTTTTGAGAAAGAATTGATGAAGCCAAAAGAAAACGATTATCAATTGCTATTGCGTTCTTTGGTAAAGTCAGAAACGGGTGGAGCAGGAAATCAAGAGGCTTCAAACGATGCTAATTTATTCAATAATATCGAAGTTAAATTCATCACACACCAAGGTGGATGTGGTGGAATTCGTCAAGATTCGCACAGTTTGGCTAAGCTTTTGGCTGGATACGTAAACAATCCAAACGTTGCAGGTGCTACTGTGTTGAGTTTAGGATGCCAAAATCTTCAGATTTCAATTTTCAAAGAAGCTTTAGATGCTATCAATCCGAACAGTAAGAAACCTGTTTTGATTTATGATCAGCAATCTATCGGAACAATTGAGACCATGTTGAATAGTGTGGTAAAAGATACTTTCGAAGCTATTAAGAAAGCAAACGAAATTAAGAGGGAGCCTGCTCCATTGTCTAAATTAAGAATTGGTTTAGAGTGCGGTGGATCTGACGGTTTTTCTGGAATTTCTGCAAATCCAACATTGGGAGTGTTATCGGATCATTTAGTTGCATTAGGAGGAACTACAATTCTTTCTGAATTTCCTGAATTATGTGGAGTAGAACAGGAATTAGTAAATCGTTGTATAGATGATAAGGATGGAAAACGTTTCTTGGACTTGATGAAATGGTACGAAAAAACAGTTGTTGATGCAGGTTCAGGTTTCGATATGAATCCTTCTCCAGGTAACATTAAAGATGGTTTGATCACAGATGCTATGAAATCGGCTGGTGCTGCTAAAAAAGGTGGAACATCGCCAATTACAGGTGTTTATGACTATGGAGAATATATCAACGAACCAGGCTTTACATTGTTATGTACACCAGGTAATGACGTTGAATGTACAACTGCAATGGTAGGTTCTGGAGCAAATATGGTACTGTTTACAACAGGCTTAGGAACTCCTACAGGAAACCCGATTGCTCCTGTTGTTAAGATTTCATCAAATACTCAGTTAGCAAACAAAATGTCTGATATTATTGATATTGATACGGGTGGAATTATCACTGGTGAAAAATCTATTGACGAAATGGCAGATGAAATGTTAGAGTTCATTATTAATGTTGCTAGTGGAAACATCAAAACAAAAGCGGCTGTTTTAAATCAGAACGATTTTATTCCTTGGAAAAGAGGGGTTTCGCTTTAAAATTTTAGATTCAAAGTTACAAAGATATAAAGTAACAAAGGTTTGTATTAAGAGGCGTACAGTAGTGCGTCTCTTTTTTTTAGAGAAAGCTTAGGAGAAGCAAAATGTCTATAGAATTGCGATACGACAGGCAAACAAAAGCTCCGGCGGAGCGACATATATTTAGAGAGCTATTTATCTTTCGCTATAAATCTTTCGATCTTCGAATCTTGCATAAAAAAAGCCCATTATAAAATGAGCTTAACAACTTATATGGTCACTAAAAATTAAAAGTTAGTTCGTGTAGAAGATTTGCGAATATGTAATTCGGGTGCAAGCACTACCTTTTTTTCGATTTTAATAGTATCGGTTTTGTCCACTTGCTCTAAGAAAACACGGGCAGACATTCTTCCCATCTCAAGAGGAGATTGGTCAACAGAAGTAATAGAGAGTTCCATAAATTTGGTAAAAGGCTCATTACTAAATCCTGCTACACAAAATTCTTTCGGAATACTTATGTTTCTTGATCGTAGCTCTTGAATAGCGCCTAGAGCTGCGAAATCACTCGAAGAAAAAATGGCATCAGGTGGTGTTTCTAAGCCTAATAATATATCGACGGCTTTTTTTCCTGCATCTACAGAACTTTTTGCGTAAATAACATATTCTTCCCTAAATGGGATTCCGTTATCCAACAAAGCTTGTTTGTATCCCAAAAAACGATTCTTAAAAATTTCAAGTGATTGATCTCCCGATAAATGAGCAATGCATTTGCATCCTTCGTCTATTAAATGTTTGGTAGTCATGTAACCACCTTTAAAGTCGTTTATTGTTACAGAACTGACCCCTTCGATATGCTTGCTTCGGTCAAAGAAAATTAGAGGTACATTTTTTTCGAGAACATTTCTAAAAGCACTGTCATTTTCATTAGATACATCAGTTACCGACATCATTATTCCGTCAACCTGAGCATCTACGAGAGTATGAAGGTTTTCGTTTTCTCTTTTCGTACTTTCGTGAGTTTGGCAAATAATTACCTGATAACCATGAGGATAAAGTTCTTCTTCTATTCCCCTGATAACCGATGCGAAAAAGTTGCTGTCTACACGAGGCACTATAACCCCGATATTATTGCTTCTGCCGCTTTTAAGTGCTAGAGCTAACTTGTTTTGCTTGTAGTTCATAGAAGCAGCGGTCTTTAACACTAGATCACGAGTGCTCTCTTTTATCTTAGGATTGTTATTTAATGCTCTGGAAACAGTAGCAGCAGTGATATTCAATTTTTCGGCAATATCGTAAATGGTTACTTTTTCGCTCATTAAAAAAGGTTTTTCAGATTATTTTTAGACAAAAATACATTTTTTTTCATAACTCAATATAAATTGTTATCGATTACCAAAGGCTTTTGCTAAAACGATTTCAGTCTTACAATGATAATAAATTATATGTTTTTTTGCATTAAATGTAATTATTTTTTGTAATAAAAATTAAATATACATTTTTTTTCTAAATAAATTTGGTGAGTGAGAACAAATTTGCTATTTTCGTGTAATCGATTACATGATTTATAACGCTTTGTGTTATAAAATACTAAAAAAACTTCCCAATGATTCAGAACAAGCTTGTTAGATTAAAAGGTATTGTTTCATTAACTGCTATTGCCTTAATACTTGTGTCCTGCGCTCAAAAAAATGGTTCGCTTTCTTCGAATGATCCATGGAAAGAAATGGAGTTGGTTGCTAAGACTCTTCCAAAGACTCATTTTCAGGATAAAAATTACAACATCAACGATTTTGGAGCTGTTGCCGACGGAAAAACCTTGAATACATTAGCATTTCAAAAAGCTATAAAAGAATGTGCGTCTAATGGAGGAGGAAAAGTAATTGTTCCTAATGGAAAATATGCAACGGGACCTATACATTTAGAAAGTAACGTTAATCTTCATTTAGAAGATAACGCAGAAATTCTTTTCAGTCTTAATCCTAAAGATTACCCAATTGTTCATACCTCATGGGAGGGAACGGAATTGATGAATTATTCACCATTGATTTATGCTAAAAACAAAACCAATGTGGCGGTTACTGGAAAAGGAATTTTAAATGGCCAGGCAAATAGTACGAATTGGTGGATCTGGTCCGGAGGAAAAGATTATGGATGGAAAAAAGGAATTCCATCTCAAAATGACCCAACAAATCGCGAGGTTTTGGTAGATATGGCTGAGAAAGGGATTCCGGTATCAGAAAGAGTTTTTGGAGAAGGAAGATATCTTCGTCCGAATTTTATTGAATTTATGGATTGTAATACGGTTTTGGTAAAAGATATCACGGTCATAAATTCTCCTTTTTGGATTCTGCATCCTATCAGAACCAACAACATGATTATTGACGGCGTGACAGTAAACAGCCATGGTCCTAATAACGACGGATGCGATCCTGAATATTCACAAAATATTTTAATCAAGAATTGCACTTTTAATACAGGAGATGATTGTATTGCAATCAAGGCTGGTCGTGATGCTGACGGCAGAAGAGTAGCGATTCCGAGCAAAAATATTATCGTGCAGAACTGCAAAATGATTGATGGACACGGAGGTGTGGTAATCGGAAGCGAAATATCAGCAGGAGTAAATAATGTTTTTGTAGAAAACTGTGTAATGGACAGTCCAAATCTAGACCGTGCCATCCGAATCAAAACCAATTCAAGAAGAGGCGGAATTATCGAAAATATTTATGTGAGAAATTTGGAAGTTGGAACTGTAAAAGAATGTGTTTTAAAATTAAACATGTTTTACAATGTATACGGTTCACAGACCGGAAATTACATTCCAGTTATCAGGAATGTTAGTCTAGAAAATGTCAATGTTAAAAATGGAGGTAAATACAGTGTTTGGGCAGAGGGATACAAAGAATCTCCAGTAGAAAACATTACGCTCAAAAATGTCAAAATACAAAAAGTAGATTCTGTCTATTTATTAAAAAATGTGAAAAATATAAATTTTATAAATACCTATATCAATGAGAAAAAAGTAGAAACCATTAACTAAACAACTATCAATTTAACTAAACAAGTAACCACATTATGAGTATTAAACAATTATTAAAGAAAAATATAAAATGCAGGATCGCATTTTTATTTTTCCTGAATTTGCTGTTCTGTAATAATACAAGTGCGCAGTCAAATACAATCGAAGGAAAAATTACAGACGCTTCGGGACTATCATTACCGGGGGTTAACATTCAGGAAAAAGGAACGAAAAACGGAACTTCGACAGATTTTGAAGGAAGTTTTAAAATTAATGTCACAAATCCTAGAGCGGTTTTAGTGATTAGTTATTTAGGATTTCAGACACAGGAAGTAAGTGTTGCTGGAAAATCAAAAATCAATGTAAGTCTTGCCGAGCAGTCCAATGCATTAAGCGAGGTAGTTGTTGTTGGATATGGTTCTGTGAAGAAAACAGATCTAACAGGTTCTGTAAGTACAATTAGTGCCGCAACTATTACAGAAAGAAATACAGTAAATCCGCTTGAGGCGATTCAAGGAAGCACGCCGGGGGTTCAGATATCTTCTTCATCAGGTCGTGCCGGTGACGGTTTTAAGGTAGTTATTCGTGGAAATAATTCCTTAATTGCAGATTCAAGCAATCCTAGTATGGTAGGATCTTCACCATTATATGTAGTAGACGGAGTTCCTATGGATGGAATTGATTTCTTAAACCCACAGGACATTGCCAGAATGGACGTTTTAAAAGATGCTTCTTCTGCGGCTATCTACGGTTCAAGAGGTTCAAATGGGGTTATCATAGTAACTACAAAAAGTGGTACAAGTGCAAAGGCAGGTATTAGTGTTACATTCGATACTTCTTACGGAAATAAGAGTGCAACAAGATTACCAAAAATGATGACGGGAGAAGAGTGGTGGAAATTCCATCAAGTAGCTTATATGAGCGCTACACCTGCGACCCAGACTCCGGCACAACTTGCGTCATTGGCAGGTAATCAAAGTCCTTTATTGGTTTCACGTGCTAATAGCGGTTACAATTTTGATTGGTATGATGCCGTGCTAAAAACAGGAATGACAGAAAATAATTATTTAAACATTACAGGACGTTCAGAATCTGGTTTGAGCTATAACTTAGGTTTCGGTATTCAAAGCGATAGAGGTCTAATTGAGAATGATGCAGTAGATAAATATTCTTTTAAGTTAGGACTAAATCATAAAATAAACGATAAATTTTCGACAGGTGTTAATGTAACAATTACAAGATTAGACAACCAGCTAGGTAGTGATCTTGCCATGCAGGATGCTTTTAGATTGAGTCCGTTAATGTCACCATGGGCAGTAGATGCAGCGGGAAATGAAAGAGTGGGAACATTATTTTTCCTTCCTGGAAAATTAACTTATCCTGATGGCTCATGGGCAATTAATAAGACATCAACTGTAAACCCTTTAATGGAAATTGCTAATTCTTCTCAAACAGAAAAAACATGGCAGACCGTTGGGAATGCTTACTTCCAATATCAGGCTTTAAAATGGCTTTCATTTAAGACCACTTTTGCAGCAGGAATTATGGATACAAAAAACTCTAAAGCCTACACTGCACAAACGAATGCAGGTGTAACCCTAAATGGAAAAAACTCTGCAACACTTGAAAATTTCAATAACTTTAATTACACATGGGACAATCAAGTTGACATAAAACATACTTTTAATGAAGTGCATGATTTCAGTTTGTTGTTATTACAAAGTTTGTATTCAAATGTAGATGAATTTTCTTCATTGTATTCTAATAATCAGCCTTTTGATGTAGGAACTGATAATATGGGATCTGGTGTACAAACAAGTTATGTTGTTAAATCATCTTATGCAAAAAACACTTTAAATTCGTATGCAGTTCGTTTAAACTATGGATATAAAGATAAATACTTGGTTACAGCGTCTACACGATGGGATGGCTCTTCAGTGTTATCAAAAGGAAATAAATGGCAGAGTTTCCCTTCTGTAGCTTTAGGTTGGAAAATCAGTAAAGAATCTTTCCTGCAGAATAGTTCAGTGGTTTCTGATTTAAAACTACGTGCCAGCTTAGGTTATACCGGAAATGATAACGTGGCTCCTTATACTTCTCAGGCATTATTAAACCAGCAGACATTTTATGCAGCAGGCGCTAATGTGGTTTCTGGATGGCAGTCAGAAAATTTAGCAAATCCTGATTTAACATGGGAAAAAACAAGAGAATACAATTTAGGTCTTGATTTTGGATTCTTAAAAAACAGAATTTCTGGTACAATTGACGTTTATGACAGATTATCTGAAGATTTGATTTATAAACAACAATTACCAGCTGAATCAGGATGGAAAAATACTTTTGCTAACGTTGGCTCGGTTAGTAATAAAGGTATTGAAATATTATTGACTACAAAAAATATAAAAAGTGCGAAAGTAAATTGGGAAACCACCTTTACTTTTACTAAGAACGTAAATAAATTAGAGTCAATATACAATCAGGATAAAGTAAGTGATATTGGTAACAAATTAATACTTGGAGCACCTCTTAATCCAAATTACAATTATGTCTATGATGGAGTTTGGCAAGAAAGCGAAGCAGCTCAGGCTGCATCTTACGGAATGGCTCCTGGACAGGCAAGACCAAAAGATTTAAATGGAGACGGAAAATTTAATCAAGATGATAGAACTGTAATCGGAAATCCAAATCCAGAATGGCAGGGAAGTTTATATTCTAAGTTAACCGTGGGTCAGTTTGATTTTAATTTTTCTGTTATAACAAGTCAAGGGCAAACAGTTTTAAGTACGTTCCACCAAAACTTTGCCGATGTAAGTGACAGAGGACGTCAGAAATTGGCAATGGATTATTTTATTCCAACAAACGGTACGGGTATTGAGGCAAATGCTAACAACACTAATCCAAGACCAGGACCGGTCGCAACTGGTGCAGGTGCATATTGGACCTCTTTGTTCGGGTATTATAGAGATGCTTCATACGTAAAAATCAAAAATATATCTTTAGGATACACATTCGACTCAGAATTATTAAAGAGGTTGAAAATGAGTAATTTAAGAGTTTATGTGAATGTTTTAGACCCATTTGTATTTACTAAATTTGATGGTTACGATCCAGAGTGGGCAAGTTCACCATTTGGTGTAAACCGTCCGGCATCAGTTACTACGCAATTAGGGTTAAGTGTTAAATTTTAATAAAGATATCTAATGAAAAAAATCATAATAATGCTAGGGATAATTGCTGTTTCTGTAAGTTCATGCAGCGATTATATTGAAGAAGATAGCCGCTCTTATGTACCTGCAGACGCAACTTATAAGACAGCTTCAGGATTTCAATTATTAATAAATACTAATTATGCTTGGCTAAAAAGTATTTATGGCGGAAATCCATGGCTTTTTGAAGCAGGAACAGATATGTATGCCGAAGGAAGAGGCCCAGAACCTGCAGGTTTAAGCCAGTATACGCTTTTGATCCCTTCTTCGGAGAATGTGGCCGATTTGTATACTCCTTGTTATCAATTGATTCAGTCAGTCAATAAAACGATTTATTACTCAACTATAACGGAACAAACAGCGAACTTGAACACTTTGGTGGGTGAAGCAAGATTTTTAAGAGCTCAGGCTTATTTTTTATTAGTACAGACTTATGGAGGTGTTCCCGTTGTAAATGAGCATATTACCACACCAGTTCTCTCTTTTACAAGAAACACCGCTGAAGAAGTTTATACCCAGATAATTTCTGATCTTGATTTTGCTTTAGCAAATGCAGGAACTGCTGCCTACAGTACAGCAGGAAAAGTAAATAAAAGAGCCGTTAACGATTTATTGGCTAAAGTTTATCTAACTAGAGGATATGAAACCTTTGGTAAACCAGATGATTTCGCTAAAGCCGCTGCTTATGCTGATGCCGCAATAGCGGGACAAGCATTGAATGTTGCTTGGGACCAATTGTTTAAACCAGGAAACGATTTAAATGCAGAAACTATTTTTTCTGTCCAATACGATAAAGCTTCTACTAGCACAGATCCAACAAAACTTGGAAATAATCAGTTTTACTATTTTAGTTCATATTTAGGAGGAGCAGAAACAGGTGCTCCTTTAAGAAGTTACAACTTATGTCCAACAGATTATGCATTGGGGTTATATGAAAAAGGAGATAAGAGATGGGATGCTACTTTTATGACTGAAATTCTAGAAGGACCTGAAACTACAAATGGAGTAACTAAAACAGTTTTATATTATCCGTATTATAGAAGTTCAAATCCGGCATCCTTAAAAGTAAGACATTTTTATGAGCCGAAATGGTTTACTCCGGCCGATAGAACAGCATGGATGACAACCAATGCTTCCCGATTAGCAGCTACGTTTGTATACCATCCTTGGGGAGAATATTCTGCGGCTCACACTTTGATTAAAAACTTAGATTGCTACACGATTCCAGTTAAAAAATTTGATGATCCAGACCCTACTACCCCTTCTAGTACGGGACCAGTTAGTACAAGAGATGTTATTGTAGCAAGACTAGGTGAAACGTATTTAATTGCTGCAGAAGCTTATTTAAAAGCTGGAGTCCCTTCAACAGGATTAGATCGTTTGAATGAAGTAAGAAGAAGAGCAGGAGTGGCTAATGCAACTATCGGACAATTTAATATCGATTATATCTTAGATGAAAGAGGAAGAGAGTTATTAGGAGAATATAAACGTTGGTTTGATTTAAAACGTACCGGAACTCTTGTTGCAAGAGCATCTGCTCATAATTATAAAATTAAGGCATCAAATTTTGTTGGTATTGGAGGTGCACTTAAAATATTAAGACCTATACCACAATCTGTTTTGGATCTAAACCAAAACAAAGATTTTCCTCAAAATCCTGGTTATTAGTAATTTGTTAGTTTTTTGAGACTATTTGTTTTTTGAAGAGTTAAAAAGGAGTTTGACTTTTGTCGAACTCCTTTCTTAACTACAATTGAAAATTTAAAATGAAAAATATTAGAGTAATTTTATTGGTGCTTTTTATCGCTTTTAAAGCAAACAGCCAGCAGTATAAGGTAGATACGTCTTACACAGTTAAAAGCACGTATGATAAATTACAAAAAAAGTATCCCTTCATTACAATTCCCCAAATAAAATCTAATCCTGATATTCAGGAGAAATTGGATATAATTTATAATCAGGAGCAAGGCCGAATTTTGCATTTTGATGCTTTCATAAATAAAAAGAACAGGAAAAATCCAGGTCTGATTATGATACACGGCGGAGGCTGGAGATCAGGAAATAAAAGTCAGATGCAGTTTTTAGCAAAAGAAATTGCAGCAAAAGGATATTCGTGCTTTCCAATCGAGTACAGATTATCACTAGAAGCCAAATATCCGACAGGAGTTATAGATGTAAAAAATGCTATAAAATTTATAAAGAAGAATGCTGGAAAGTTTAATGTTGACCCAGACAAAATTGCGGTTTTAGGCTGTTCTTCAGGAGGCCAAATGGCAGCTTTGATTGGTACAACAAACAACAATCCTATTTTTGAGGATAAATCTTTTAAGAGTAAATCTTCTTCAAAAGTGCATGCAATTATAGATGTAGATGGTGTTTTGGCATTTAAGCATCCGGAATCATCAGAGGGAGATATGGCAGCTTTTTGGCTGGGAGGAAAATCAGATGAGAATCCAGAAACTTGGAAAGTGGCTTCTGCATTAACACATACAGATAAAAATACTCCTCCAACATTATTTATTTGCAGTAGTATTCCGAGATTCCATGCAGGGAGAGACGATATGATTAAGATTTTGAATAACAATAAAATCTATAATAAGGTAGAAACTATTCCCGATTCACCTCATTCTTTTTGGTTTTTTGAGCCATGGTTTAGTCAAACAGTTTCGTACACAACACAATTTTTAGATAGAATTTTTAAATAATTAGAATACTCGAAAATTCGTAAAACATATGACTAAAGCCGTTATAATAAAAGTCAATTTTACAAAATGTATTATTGCTTTTCTATTCATTTTGAATGGCAAAATCACTGCTCAAAATCTGGAAAGCAAAAATGTAATTTCTAACCAATTGAAATGGTCGGAAAGAATGGCTCTTTCTATCATGAAACGAGCCCCAAAAGCATGGCAAATTGATAATAATGAAAAACCTAAATGGGACTATAAGTTAGGTCTAGCGATGATGTCTTTTGAACAATTGTATAAGAAGACAAAAAATCCGATTTATTTGGAATATGCAAAGGATTATGCTGATTCTGCTATAAATGAAAAAGGAGAAATACTGAATTACAAGTTAGAGGATTACAATATTGACAATATTAATGCGGGCAAAATTCTTTTTGACCTTTACGATTCTACAAAGGAACAGCGCTATCTTATTGCGATGCAGACTTTAAGAAAACAGCTGGACACGCATCCGAGAACAAATTCTGGCGGATTTTGGCACAAAAAGATTTATCCGTACCAGATGTGGCTTGATGGTTTGTATATGGGAGCGCCATTTTACGCTCGTTATACTACTGTATTTGAAAATGGAACGGCATTTGATGATATCGCAAAACAGTTTGAAGAAATTCACAAACATACGTTAGATCCAAAGACAGGACTTCTTTTTCATGCGTGGGATGAAAGCAAACAAATGGGCTGGGCAAACAAGGAAACTGGAACTTCACCGAATTTTTGGTCACGTTCTATCGGCTGGTATATGATGGCTTTGACCGATGTATTGGATTATATGCCGAAAGATCATCCGAAAAGAAAAGAGCTGATTCGGTATTTAAACGATATTTCCAAGGCGGTTTTAAAATATCAGGACAAATCGGGCTTGTGGTATCAAGTTACAGATGCAGGAAATAAAAAAGGGAACTATCTTGAAGCTTCGGGATCAGAAATGTTTGTTTATGCTTTTGCAAAAGGATATAATAAGGGATATTTACCAGAAAATTATAAAAAAGCAGCCTTAAAAGGTTTTAACGGAATTATAAAGGAATTAATTACGCTAGATTCCGACGGAGAAATACACATTACTCAAGTATGTGCCAGTGCAGGATTGGGGGGGAATCCGTATCGAGATGGTTCGTATGAATATTATATAGGCGAAAAAATTAAAGTGGACAATTCGCATGGCTTGGGACCATTTATTTTAGCCGCATTAGAATTAGAAAAATAGTAGAATTTAAATATATTTTGAAATGAAGAACAGTAGAAAGAATCGTTATTTTATGTCGGTTTTAATGATTTGCGTTATGACCATTACAAGTTGTAAAGTAACATCACAACAACCAGCAAACAAGGAGATTGTAATTGGAAAGAATTTGAAATGGTCTGATAAAATGGCTTTGACTTTAATGAAACGCCATCCACAATCTTATATGCTAGATGATGCGAAAAAACCAAAATGGGACTATGTACATGCTTTGGTTTTGCATTCTATCGAAGAATTATACAAAAAAAATCCAGATCCGAGATACAAAGCTTATGTGAGAGGTTATGTAGATGAATTGGTGCAAGAAGACGGTTCTATCAAAACATACGAATTTGACAAGTTTAATATCGATTTAGTTGTACCAGGGCGTCTGCTTTTTGATATCTACGCAGAAACAAAACAGGATAAATATTTAAAAGCGTTGCAACAGATACGTCAGCAATTGCAAGAACAGCCAAGAACAGCTAGCGGCGGATTTTGGCATAAACAGATTTATCCAAACCAGATGTGGCTTGACGGATTGTATATGGGAGAACCATTTTATGCTCAGTATACTGTTACTTTTGAAAATGGTAAAAGTTTAGATGATATTGCGAAACAGTTCGAATTGATTCAGCTTCATGCCACAGATCCTAAAACAGGATTATTGTACCACGGTTGGGACGAAAGCAAGCAGATGCCGTGGGCTAATAAAGAAACAGGTAATTCTCCAAATTTTTGGTCTAGAGCTCTAGGTTGGTATGTTATGGCTTTAGTCGATGTTCTTGATTATTTTCCAAAAGATCATCCAAAACAAAAAGAGTTGGTTAAGTACTTAAACAACGCATCAGAAGCTTTGGCTAAATATCAAGATAAATCAGGATTGTGGTATCAGGTTACAGACAGAGCAGGAGGAAAAGACAACTATTTAGAGGCTTCAGGTTCTGCAATGTTTTCGTATGCTTTTGCCAAAGGAGCAAACAAAGGATATTTACCAGCAAAATATAAAAAACTGGCTAATAAAGCTTTTGACGGACTTACAAAAGTATTGATTAAAAAAGTAGACGAAGATGGCGGAATAACTTTAACCAATTGCTGTCAGGTTGCTGGTTTAGGAGGAACTCCATATCGTGATGGTTCTTACGAATATTATGTAAACGAGAGAAAAAAAGACAATGATCCTAAAGCAACAGGTCCGTTTATTTTGGCTGCTTTAGAATTGAACAGATAAAAGAGTATTGTGAATTATCTATAAGCTTAATCCCGTCAAGTTTTTTACACCTGTCGGGATTTAGTTTATTAAGCCAAACATTTTAAAATGAAAAACATTCAAATCATCTTTTTTCTTCTTTATTTTTTGTCTTTTCAGAAGAACAACGCTCAAGTTTGGGTTTCAGATAATGGAGACGGAACATATACAAATCCGATTCTCCACGCAGATTACTCCGATCCAGATGTGGTACGTGTAGGCGATGATTATTATATGACAGCTTCTTCTTTTAATTGTATTCCGGGACTTCCTATTTTACATTCTAAAGATTTGGTAAATTGGAAAATAATAGGCCATGCACTCACCAAACAGCCGCCTTTCCAAACCTATGATAAAGTTCAGCATGGCAACGGAGTCTGGGCGCCATGTATCACTTATCATAACAATGAATTTTATATCTATTATCCTGATCCAGATTTTGGAATTTATATGATTAAAGCCAAAAAAGCGTCAGGCCCTTGGTCTGAACCTCTTCTGGTTAAAGCCGGAACTGGGCTGATAGACCCGAGTCCGCTTTGGGATAATGATGGTAAAGCCTATTTGGTACACGCCTTTGCAGGTAGCCGTGCACAGATTAAAAGTTTGCTGGTTGTCTGTACTATGAGTCCGGATGGAACTAAAGTAAATAATGATGAAGTGATGGTTATTGACGGTCATGAGGGAGAAGGAACAATTGAAGGTCCAAAATTCTATAAGAGGAATAATTATTATTACATTTTTGCTCCAGCAGGAGGTGTTCCTACTGGTTGGCAGACAGTTTTAAGATCAAAAAATGTTTTTGGTCCTTATGAAAAGAAAAAAGTTTTAGAACAAGGTTCAACAAATGTAAATGGCCCGCATCAGGGGGCGTGGGTTACAACTCAGACAGGTGAAGATTGGTTTTTTCATTTTCAAGATAAAGGCGCTTATGGACGTATCGTTCATTTGCAACCAATGAAATGGGTAAATGATTGGCCTGTAATGGGGCAGGATTTCGATAAAAACGGAATTGGAGAGCCTGTTACGACTTTTAAAAAACCTAACGTAGGAAAAAAGTATAGCATAGAAACACCTGCCGAATCAGATGAATTCAATACTCCTGAATTAGGTCTGCAATGGCAGTGGCAGGCCAATAAGCAAATCAATTGGGGAATGACGACAAGTCTAGGGTATTTGAATTTGTATTGCCAGCCTACGGTCAACAGTAAAAATATTTTTAATGCGCCAAATCTGTTGTTGCAAAAATTTCCCGCAGAAGAATTTACAGCTACAACAAAATTAACATTTAACTCAAGAATAAATGGTGAATCTACAGGTTTGATTATAATGGGATTGGACTACAGTTATTTATCTTTAAAAAATAATGATGGAAAATTGTATCTAAGTCAAAAAACAGGAACTTTTAATAAGACCGTTTCAGAATCAGAATCTAAACCAATTTCAATAACAGAAAACACAATTTACTTAAGAGTAAAAGTCAAAAAAGGTGCAATCTGTAGCTTTTATTACAGTTTTGACGACAAAAATTACGAGAAACTTGGAAATGATTTTACTGCTGTAGAAGGAAAATGGATCGGCGCTAAAGTTGGTCTTTTTGCATTAGGAGAAAAGGTCACCAACGATTCAGGAAATGTTGCCGTCGACTGGTTTAGAGTTACAAAATAACAAGCTAATGAAAATGATTAAGAAAAGTATTTTAGTACTGGTATGTTGCTTAAGTTTAGGCTTAAAGGCACAAAATAAGTATAAAAGCTGGTCAGAAATTATTCGCAAGAATGAATCAGCTTGGTTTGGTACTGACGAAGCAAAAAAAATAGCAGAAAATGTTTTGCTATATCAAAGAGATATCGGCGGATGGCCAAAAAACATTCAGATGCAACAGGAGCTTTCCGAAAAGCAACAGAAAGATTTACTGGCTCTTAAAAACACTGCGGTTGAAACTACAACAGACAATAGTGCAACAACTCAGGAAATGCTTTTTATGTCTAAAATGTATGAGCAAACAAAAGACGAGCGCTATAAAGAGTCATTTTTAAAAGGGCTGAACTATTTACTCGAAGCCCAATATGCAAATGGAGGGTGGCCACAGTTTTATCCTCTTAAAAAAGGATATTATACGCATATTACCTATAATGACGATTCTATGGTAAGCATTCTGAATGTCATTAAGAACATTGCACAAGAGACAAATTATTACAGTGTAAAGCCGTCTCAAGAGGTGATTGACAAATGTAAAAAAGCCTTTGATAAAGGCATCGATTGTATCTTAAAAACGCAATACAAACAAAATGGTGTTTTAACAGCTTGGTGTGCGCAACATGACGAAGTAACATTATTGCCGGCAAAAGCCAGAGCTTTTGAACTGGTATCTTTGAGTGGCCACGAATCGGCAAGAATTACGCTGCTTTTGATGTCTATCGATAAACCTTCGCCTGAAGTGATTACAGCCGTAAAAAGTGCGGTAGCTTGGTTCGAAAAAACAAAAATCACCAATTTAGAAGAAAAGAAAGTATTGAATGACGCAGGAAAAATCATCGACAAAAAGATGATTCCTGTTACAAATGGAGCTCCAATTTGGGCTAGATTTATGGATTTAGAGAGCAATGAGCCTTTCTTTTGCGACCGCGACGGAATCAGGAAAAAATCTATCGATGAAATTGGCTCTGAAAGACGAAACGGTTATTCTTGGTATTCTGAGGCTCCTAGAGAGGTTTTAAAGAAATTTCCAGACTGGGCTGTAAAAAACGGAACAAAAGTAAGTACTTCAGATAAAAAAAATGTTACTCTTATTACCGTTGCACAGGATGGTTCTGGTGATTTTACAAAAATTCAAGACGCCATATATGCATGTCCGGCTTTTCCTTATGAGAAAGTAACCATATTTGTAAAAAATGGAACTTACAATGAAAAAGTCCGAATTCCAGAATGGAATACAAACGTCATTTTAAAAGGCGAAAGCAAAGAGAATACTATAATAACCTTCGATGATAATTTTTCAAAAATCGCCTTAGGCAGAAACAGTACTTTTTATACCTATACTGTTTTGGTAGAGGGAGATGATTGTGCGGTTTTAAATTTAACAATAAAAAATGCTTCGGGAGATCGCGGACAGGCAATTGCTTTGTCTGTTGTTGCAAATCGTGTAAAAGTTTCAAATTGCAATCTTTTAGGGAATCAGGATACGTTGTATTTGTCTGGGAAAGATGCGAAACAGTATTTTAAGGATTGTTACATTGAGGGAACTACAGATTTTATATTTGGGAGTGCTACTGCCGTATTTGAGGATTGTATTATTCACAGTATTAAAAGTTCGTATATCACAGCAGCCTCGACACCGCAAGGAACTCCATACGGATTTGTTTTTAAAGAATGCAAGCTAACCTCAAATCCAGAGGCCAAAGCTGTATATCTCGGAAGACCATGGCGTATTTATGCTAAAACGGTCTATATCAACTGCGAGATGGGAAAACAGATTAAGGCAGAAGGTTGGGAGAACTGGTCAAAACCAGAAGCCGAGAAAAATAGTTTTTATGCAGAATACAACTGTAAAGGAGAAGGTTTTCAGCCTGCTAATAGGGTAAAATGGTCTCATCAGCTTTCTAAAAAACAGGCTGAGCAGTATTCTACAGAAAAAATTCTAAGCGACAAAAGCGGAAATTGGTATTCAAAATAGGTTCTTTTTTAAATTATATATTATGAAAAATTTGATTTTTTTACTGATTTGTTGTACTTCATTTGCACAGAATAATTTTCCGTCGAAAGAAGTTTCGACTATTGTAGAGAGAATTCAGCTTCCTGTTATTCCTGCTTATCAGATAAGCGTTGCTACACTAGGAGCCAAAGGTGATTCTGTTACAGACAACAAAAAGGTTTTTGAAAAAGCCATGGCACTATGCAAAAAGAATAAAGGAGGAACCATAATAGTTCCGAAGGGAGTTTACAAAATAAACGGTCCAATTCATTTTGTGAGTAATGTAAATTTGAAGATTGAAAAAGGTGCGAAAATTAAATTCAGCGACAATCCGAAAGATTATCTTCCAATGGTTTTAACCAGTTGGGAAGGAACAATGTTGTACAATTATAGTCCATTAATTTATGCAGCTGATTGTGAAAACATTGCGATAACAGGTGAGGGAACAATTGACGGAGAAGGAGGAAAAACATGGAAAACTTTTAAGGAAAAAGAAGGAAAAGGCAAGGAGTTAAGTCGCGAGATGAATCATACCAGTGTTCCAGTTCAAAATCGAAAATTCGGTGAAGGTTATTTTTTAAGACCACAGATGATTCAATTTCTAAATTGTAAAAACATTTTGGTGGAGAATGTACGTATAGAGAATTCGCCTTTTTGGTGTTTACATCTTCTAAAATCACAGAGTATTACAATTCGCGGAATCAGCTATAAATCTTTGAACCATAATAATGATGGAATTGATCCCGAATACGCTAAAGATGTTCTGATTGAAAACGTTAATTTTGATAATGGCGACGATAATGTTGCTATAAAAGCGGGTCGTGATCATGAAGGAAGAGCAAGTACAACGCCAAGCGAAAATATTGTCATTCGAAACTGTAATTTTAAAGGTCTTCATGGGGTCGTAATCGGCAGTGAGATGTCTGCTGGCGTACAAAATGTATTTGTTGAAAATTGTAAAACTTCTGGATATTTAAAAAGAGGTATTTATCTGAAGACGAATGCAGACAGGGGAGGTTTTATTAAAAATGTATTTGTTAGAAATATTAATTTAGACCAAGTGGAAGATTGTTTATACATAACAGCAAATTATCATGGAGAAGGAAAAGGGTATCAATCGGAGATTTCAAACATCCATTTTTCTAATATAAGTTGCAACAAGGCATCAGAGTCAGGAATCGTGATTCAGGGATTTGCAGATAAAAAAATCAAAAATGTCTCTTTAAGTAATATCGAAATCAAAGAAGCTAAAAATGCATTGTCAAACGAAAATGCTGAAAATGTTTTGATGACGGATGTTTTTATCGGAAAAAGAGCCAGCGTACCAACAGCGGTTTCGAAAAATTAAATTGAATAGAAATTAATAAATAAAGAGACAAAGACCTTAGCATACTTTGCGTAAGCCTAGCATATCCATCGTTTAAAAAGAAATAATCAAATGAAAAAATACATTTTACTAACGTTCTTAATCACTTCCCTAAGCTTCGCCCAAAAAACAACAGTTTACTGTATTGGTGATTCTACTATGGCCAATAAAAAAGATCCAGATAAAAATCCGGAACATGGATGGGCGCAAGTGTTACAGTCTTTTTTTAAGGATGAGATTGTAATAGTTAATAAAGCAGTAAATGGAAGAAGTACCAAAAGTTTTATAGCTGAAAAAAGATGGGATTCAATTTACAATAAACTTAAAAAAGGAGATTATGTCTTGATAGAATTTGGACATAACGATGAAAAGATTGAAGACCCTAGCCGCTATACCAATCCGCACACGGCTTACAGGTATAATTTAATACGCTTTGTCAAAGAAAGCAGGGAAAAAGGCGCAATTCCAATTTTGTTAACTTCAATAGCAAGACGCAATTTTAATGATAAAGGAGTATTAGTGCCTACTCATGGTGAATATCCGTTAGAGACCCGTTTAGTCGCTCAGGAATACAAAGTTCCATTTATAGATTTAGAATACCATACAGAATCGTTAGAACAATCTTATGGTCCAGAAAAATCTAAGCTATTGCATTTGCATTTCAAAGCAGGAGAAAATGCTTATTATGACAAAGATAAGGCAGATGACACGCATCTTTCTTTAAAAGGGGCTACAGAAATAGCACAGATATTTATTACCCAGCTTAAAAAATTAGAAGATTCCTATTTAGAGAAATTAAAGAAAGGCATTAGATAAAGTTATTGGTATGTTTAGGTGTTATTATACTTAATATGAATTTAAGAATTAGGGAAGAAGCTGTCTCAAAAGTAAAATCAAACTATTGAGAATTGCGTAAATGGAAAATTTCTTCGATAAGTGCCCAAATATACGAGGCTGTCTCATTTTAGACTGCGCCCAAAAGTTTAAACAAATTTATATTTAAGTTTGATAACAATAAGCTCGATGTTTTATCGGGCTCATTCCTTTTAGCCTAAGTTTGATTCTTCGGCCAGTTCATAATAATTGATTATTTCCTCATTAATGATTTGGGTTAAATATAATTTTTCTCCGATACGTTAAATTTAGTTAGTTATCCTTCTATAGCCATAGTGGCCTTTGTGCCTGGAATAGATTGCATTTATATAATAACTTTAATTTGAAACCAATCGAATAAAGTTGATTTTTACATGATGATAAACCTGCTTTGTCAGACTCCCTCTAATTTATTTATCCAAAGTGACAGGAAAGAAATTCAAAAAGTAATTACAGTAGAAGTAAAAAAAATGTTTTAAATCATTGATTTTCATTATTTTTATTTTTGTTGCAAACTTTTTATTCTGACTTATTTTAATACACTTAAAACTTTTAGTTGGTATTTCAGAATTTTGCTTGCTATAATTTTGCACTGCTATTTAGTAAATAAAATGATGAAAAAAGATACTTTTTTAAATATAATGCATGGAGAGTTAGAAAAGGCAGAAAATACTTCAAATTTTAAAAACAACCTTTTATACTGTGCAGGTTGTTTGGCCGTTTTCCTTTATTCTGTAAATAGTAATGCCCAGTTTGTAAATACTGGAGATGTAAAAGTGGAAAAAGGAACAATACTTTCTGTTTACATGGATTACAACAATAAAGAATCTGGAAATTTTATCAATGACGGTCAAGTTCACATTTTTGAAAACTGGACAAATGACGGAGCAGTAAGCTACACTAATATAGGGAATGGTAAAACATTTTTTACTGGAGAAAAAGCACAACAAATCAAAGGCTCAAAAATTTCAAACTTTCAGAATATTCTTTTTGAAAACCTGAGTGCATTAATTCCTTTTCGATTATCGACAGCAATATCCGTTAATAAAAACGCGGAATTTTCTAATGGGATTATTGATGGTGATACTAATGGACTTATGATATTCAACGAATATGCTTCGCACACAGATGCCAGCGATTTGAGTTTTGTGGATGGCAAAGTGCAAAAAATAGGTGTTGATGCCTTTGAGTTTCCTATTGGCGATGACCTTTATTTTAGACCATCATACCATGCAGTTGGAGCAGATGCAAACGATTCTTACACAGCGCAATATTTTCTTAAAAATTCTGATCCAATTCATCCGCATTCAAATAAAGATGTAACTATAAAACTTATTAATAACACTGAATACTGGAATGTTGATCGCGACAAAGGAACAAACGAAATTGTATTAAGCCTGACATTAGATACTCATACCACACCTTCTGAATTTTTTGATTATGATGACAAGACAACAGAAGTTACTATGGTGCGATGGGATGAAGCTTCTTCTAAGTGGGTTAGAGAAGAGAGTGCTGTAAGCGACCGTATTAGCGAAGGAAGTAAAGGTGCTGGTTATACAAAGTTGTTAATGGGAAAAGTAAGCGGATATGGCATGTTTACTATGGCACTTGTGGATAAAAAAGACCAACCAAATGAATTAGTTGTGTATAATGCACTTTCGCCAAATAATGATGGTATCAATGATACATTTCATATTAAAGGAATTGATAAGTATCCAGATAATACTGTTGAGATTTATAACAGGTGGGGTGTAAAAGTGTTCGAAGCAAAATCGTATAACGAAAGTGATAATATGTTTAGAGGATATTCAGACGGACGTGCTACAATAAATAGAAATGAAAAACTGCCGACAGGAACATACTATTATATACTTAGATACAATAATGGTCAAAAAGGAATTCAGCAGACTGGTTATCTGTATATAAACAATCAATAATCTTCTTGTTTAAAGAATTTAAATCAATTTTTAAGTAATGAAACATTAATAGTTATGTCGATAAAATTGTGGTTTTGTATTTTGTTGCAGATGGTAATACTCTGGAAGAGATGAATTTAATATGAAGTTGTCTGAAAATAGAGCACGTGCTACAGTAGATTACCTTGTTGATCATGGTATAAGTAAAGAAAGGCTCACCAGCCAAGGATATGGCGAAACTCGCCTAATAAATGGTTGTTCTAATGGAGTAAAATGTACAGAAGAAGAGCATCAAGCCAATAGACGTTCGGAATTTATAGTTCATATAAACAATAAGTAAGATAGTAAAAGGGTTGTCTAAAAGTTTTAGACAACCCTTTTTTGCTTGTACTTTTACGCTCGCTGATGATGATAATTGGCACCAAAATTCGCGCGAGATATTTTACGTGTATTAGAACATATCCAGATGGATATTTTGCATTCATGATTGTGTGGAGCTTGACTAAAATTGAAATTCGTTTACTCATCACACGGGATTTTTCTATGTCACAGGAAATATTACAACCAAATGATGTAATTTGAATTAATGATAAGAAAAAAAGGATACCATTTTTTTAGGTATCCTTTTTTGATTTAAAATCTTATTGTAATGTAGATTTAGTAATGCATTTTTGATTGTATTTTTTTTTGACCAAATCATCAGCTGGTTTTCTGTGAAAAAGTTCATAGTATTTTGAACAGAAATAACTCAGCTTGCTGTAATTGAGTTCGTAAATTACTTCTGTTAAGGTTTTATAATCACCGCTTTGCAGTAGTCTGTTTGCTAGAATCATTTTCTCTTCAATAAACAAGTTTTTCGGAGTATTGTGAAACTGTTTCTTAAAAATCATTTTGTATTTTGAAGGTGACATCCCTGCCATTTTAGATAAAAACGGCACTGAAGGAAAAGGATTGTACAAATTATCTAAAAGATAAGTTTGAGTTTTGGTTACAGACTCAATTTCTACATCGGTTATTTCATCTTTTACAGCTTGTGAATGTTCATAACGATCCAAGAAATTACCTAACAGACGTAATGAAATACCTTTTAGATATGACTCGAATGAACTGTCAAAAACTGAGCGATCTTTTATGGATCTGATCAATAGCATGCTATGGCTGTCAATATGATCATAATAATAAAGCGATTTTTTAGGAACGCTTATTTTTCGATTTCCATGTTCTTCCGAAGGATGTGTTTTTATAAACTCATCCAAAAGCTTTTTGTCTACCAAAAGTCTTACTGCTAATGTTCTGTCTCCAACTGCAGGCTTAAATGTGCTTTTCATTTTGTTGTCGATAATGGCTAATCCTAAATCTTCGTGAGTACCAATTCTGTAATCTATTTTATTGATTCGTATTAGATTAACATGTTCACTCATATCAAAATGGAAAATGTATAATTCATTATCAGACTTCTGTCTTGTTATTTTTATAGGTGTATCTAATACAAAATCGACATATAATACAGAGATTCCTGGTGTAACCTGAGTAAAATAAGAATAGCCATGGCCAATGTCCTCTGGAATGACAATGATTTTATTATCAATAAGTTCTCCTCCCATTTCTTTAGCAAAAGAATGCTGCCATTCTGGTGTTAAACTATAAAAATGCGTAATCCTTTTCATAGTATGTGGTATTTAAGCTATAAATGTTTTATAAAAATTTTAGGTGATAGTCCGTAATACTCTTTAAATTTAGATGTAAAATAAGAATTATTGGTAAAATGAAATTTATCTGAAATTTGCGATATGGAATACTGTTTTTCTTCTAAAAGTTCTTTGGCTTTTATAAGTTTATTTTCCATAAAAAATACATTAGGTGTAGACCCAGTAATTTTTCTAAATAGAATTTTGAACTTCGATTCAGACATATTTGCCATATCTGCCATTTGTTTTATACTTGGAAATGTTTCTTCAGCATGTTCTATAAGATATTTTTGAATCAGGATTATATTATTTAAATCGGTCTGATTAACGGTTTGTAGAATTATTTTATTGGTTGATAATTTTCGTAAATAATTAGATATGAGTAAATGAACGGTACCAGCAAGATTAAAATCAAAGATAGGTCCGCCAACTTTTTGCTTATGCAGTTCCTCCAGAATATAATAGCTATCATAGCTCATCCTGTCAAACCTAATAATTGTATTTTTCTCCGGGTTGGTGATTTCCTCAATTTGATTGATAACTATATTCTCTTTTTTCGCATAAGATTCTATTATGCTTTTTTTGATAAATATTGCCAATCCGTAAGTTCGGCTACCTGACTTTACTACATAATCAGTATTAATAAGACCATCGATAACACTTAGATTATAGTGCCATCTGCTGACATTGTACATAAAGTCTCTTGCGGTCAAAGTAGCTTCTCCATCAGTAAGATTATAATACAAACCTATAAAATCTGTGTCCCTGTTTTTCTGAATTTTATGAAAGTCTGAATTGTAAGTTACATCGACATAAAAAGCCGAAATACCTTCTCCACATGGTAATATATATCTGATACCATTATCAGGAGCTATTATAAAATTCCCATCTATTTTGCCCCCCAATTGTTCTGCATAATGCGGTAACCAATCAAGATCAGGTCCAAATGAATGTTCAATTATTTTCATTAAAGATGTTTTTAATATTATAAAATTAATATTTTTTTTTGATAAGTATTTGATTTTCAATTGTAGATTATCTTGTGAGATGAGGAGCTTTTTTTGGGTAATAATGAAGTAAGACTCTATTTTGCCATTATTGTATCACAGAGCAAAAGAGCAATAATGTTTAACATATCATAGCAAAATCTTTCGTATGCCGCAGGATGTAATTTTTTATAACTTCAGTTTCTGAATACATAACGTGAAAAAATTTATGGTCCAGAGAGTTAAATTCAGGATATTTAGAATAAAGGTCAGACAATTCATTCGTACTTCTTTCAACTTCGATTTCGATTTTGTTTTTTAAATATATTTTTGCAGCCTTATTAATAATTGATGCCATGCTCGATGCTCCCCAGAGATGAAGCGTTTTTGAAAATGATGTACTAAAAATGTAGTCTGCATATCCGTTGTGTATTAGTTGCAGAAAACCTCCGTTTGTCACTTCGCCAAATAAAATATTATAAGCCATTAAAGTATGCTGACATACATCTGCTTCTGAATGTAAGCCTTCTGCAGGGTCTAGGTATAAAATTTCATAATATTTAGATAACAATAGGTAGAATAAATCCCAGCTGTCAGAGCTAGCATCTGAGAATTCTTTCTTCGTTATTATAGGAAGATTTAACTTTTGAAATTTTATTTCTGCACTTGTCTTTTCATTGTTTTTAGTAATTTTCCTAACCATCTATTTTTATTTTTAAGCGGACCTTTTAGTATTTGTTTTAATTGTAAGTAAAAGACTATTTTTTTTGCTTTATTTTGATACTTATTTGACTTTTAAGGGCAAATGGTATGCCTGATATTTTTTATAGATTTTAAATTGTTTGTATTCAATAGGTTAAATATTTTTATGGATTTTTTATTGCATTTTCTACCTAGTAAAATATTCCCTATGCGGAAAATTTCCTCGCTTTTAATTAGGAAATTTTTTGATTTAAAGTCTTTCTGTCAATTTGTAATATCTTAGCGGCCTTTGATTTATTATTATCAACAGCTGCGAGAATTTTAAGAATATGATCTTTCTCATATTCTTTAAGGGACTTGAAAATTGTGTTCGGATCAGGAATGTGGTATTTTAGTTCATCGGGAATGTTTTCTATAGTTATCCTTTCGTCACTCATAATTATCATTCTCTGAATTATATTCTCTAGTTCCCTAATATTGCCTGGCCAATTGTAACGTAATAAAATTTCCAGAACTTTTGTATCTATTTTAATATCTGGTTTCCCATATTCGTTGCCATATTTTTGAAGAAAGTTCTCTACAAGGGGCAGGATATCTTCTCGTCGCTCTCGTAAAGGAGTTGTTTTAATATTTACGACATTTATTCGATAGTATAAGTCTTCTCGAAAAGTACCATTCAGCACCATTTGATAAAGATTGCTGTTTGTGGCAGATATAATTCGGACATCTAATTTTTCTGAATGGACAGCACCAATCCTCGTAATTTCTTTTTCTTGAAGTACGCGCAACAGTCTTGTTTGAACAGACACGGGGGCAGTTCCTATCTCATCAAGAAAAATTGTACCTCCGGCTGCGGCCTGAAACAAGCCCAACCTTGACTCATTTGCACCCGTAAAAGCGCCTTTGATATAACCAAATAATTCTGACTCCATTAAGCTTTCGGGAATACCTCCGCAGTTTACAGAAATAAAAGGCATTTTATGACGATTTCCTTTACTATGGATTGCTTTTGCAATTAACTCTTTTCCGGTACCACTTTCCCCTTCAATCAAAACATTGACTTTATTGTTTTTGACACGATTTATAAGTTCTACAAGTTTTTTGAATTGTTCAGATTTGCCAACGATACCGGCGTAATTATGTTCTGATGCAATGATATCTGATGGAGTTGTTTTTACAATATTTCGTGTTTTTTCTAGAGAAGTTTGTATAGCATTATACAATTCGCTGCTTGTAAATGGTTTAGTCAGATAATCTAATGCACCCGATTTTATAGCATTTACGGCATTATCAATACTGGGCATTCCGCTGATAACTAATTTTGGCATTGTAGGATAGTGTTCTTCAGCATATCTCAACAGTTCGATTCCGTTGATCTCCGGCATATTTAAGTCGGTTATAAGTAAGTCTATGGGAGTAAATTTTAAGACTTCCAAAGCTTCATGTACCGAAGAAGCCTTGTAAGTATGGTAATTAAAATTTTTAAGATGACGCTGTAGAAGTGCAAGCATATCGTAGTTGTCGTCTACGATAAGTATATTTTCTTTTGTTGAAGTCATATCAAGTTAACTTATGGGAAGTTTTATTGTAAAAATGGTTCCCGAAGGATTATTGTTTTCTACAATTATTTGACCATTATGGTTTTTCACAATTCCATGAACAACGCTCAGACCGAGACCGCAGCCGTCTGTATTGGGTTTGGTTGTAAAAAACGGGTCAAATATTTTTTGTTTGATGTTTTCCGGAATTCCGATTCCTTCATCAATAATGGAAATCAAAGCCTTATCGGCTTGTTTTTGTACTTCTATGCGTATAATGCTTTTTTCTGGTGAAGCGTAAACAGCATTGATCAATAGGTTGAATAAGACTTGAGTAATCTGCACCGAATCGATTTTAGCGGTAATACATTCGTCAGAATAAGAGACTGCTGTTTTTATTTCTTTTTTTTGAAAATTAGATTTGAGAAATGATAGCGCAAATGTTATAATAGGTTTAATTTCCTGAATTTGTAATTGCTGAGGCATTTCACACGAAAAGAACATGAGTTTTTTCACTATTTCTCGTGAGTAGATGACAGAATTAATTACAGTACTAATATCTTCGGCTATGACAGGATCAGAATTATGATCCTTTATCAATTCAGCAAATCCCAGTATGTTGCCAAGTGGAGTGTTGAGTTCATGTGCGATTCCAGCAGTCATTTCTCCAAGAAGCGTCAAACGGTCCATGCGTTCTACTGTTCTTCTCAATAGGGCTTTTCTTTCTAGGGTTTGGTATTTTTCTATAAAGTTTCCTATTTCAAAGGCAATCGTATCTAGAAGTTTTTGCTCGTCATGAAGAAAATCTTTCTTTGAAAATTTGTTTTTAGGATAATGAACTTTCACATATCCAGCTTCCATTTTTGCTATCGGAATTTTTGAGGTTTGAAAAATCGTGCAGCAATTGATTTCGCTAGTTGTTATATGATAATCCAAAACATCTATTTCAACAATAGCATCTTGATCAAATAGCCATGCTTTTTTGATGTGGGAGGCAATTTGCAACAGTACGTCATTTGCAACATGATCTGTCTGCGAAATTATTTTTGAAATCTCATGTATACAGTTTAATTCTTTTGTTCTTTCTATCAATTTATCTTCGGCACTTGTCAGCTTCATCTTGTAAGAAATTATTCGTAGTAATTTTAAATTTCAAACCAAATGTAAGAAATATTTGCATCCAGTAATAGTGACGGATGTCTTTATTTAACTATTTGAAAACAAAATAAATAAGATTGTTTTCTTGGGCTTATTCTGATATTTTTTTGGCTTTAAGAGGTAATTTCTTTAATTAATTTCGAACATAAAAAATGGGTCTTTTCAAAAATAATATTTGGAATTGATTTTTCGAAAATGATTTAATAATAAGGTTTTCGATTACAGTTTTTCCTTTTCTGATTTCTCACTGTGAATAAAAGCCTATTTTAATACTTTAATGGCTTTTTGAGTAAAAGCTACTTAGTAGGTATAAATAGATTTGTAATGTTTTTTGAATTCATTTTAAAAAGATCCACAAACACTAAAAATACCCTATGAACTCTTCTAATTTTTCGATGGAATTTGAATTGAACGGCTCAGAAATAAGAAAACTCAACAAGATGTATTTTGAGAATATATATCGTGAAAGAGTTACCATTATTTCTTGTCTGGTTTTATTCGTGCTTATTGTATCAGATTTTCTGAATACTAATGAGGATAACGATTTGATAATCTGGATTATTAAAACTCTTATCATAATAGTATTTTTTCTTTTAATTCAGTACTCAATTGTTGAGACCGTTTGTAAAATTATTTTCAGGCTTGCCAAAAAGCTGCTTAGGTTCGATAATTTCATCAGACGATACAAGTTTAATTTTACAAATTCTTTAATATATGTGCATTCTCCTTTGGGTGAATTTAAACATGATTGGAGCAAGATTGATAAAGCTATTTTGACAAAGGATTTTTTTCTACTCTATATAAAAGAACGCAATGGCTACATTATTTCAATTTCCAATAAGGATGACAGCAGAGATTTAAATCGGTTGCTGGATTTTGTAGAGAAAAATGTTACGCATATCATTAAAGTCTGATGTATCAGTGTTGCCATAAGTTTCATTCAACCTTATTTTGTTTGTTTTGTGGCTTTTAGGGGTAATCAATAAGAACTTTGTAATATAAGTTTGTAAGAAAGAACCCAATTATTAATAACTAATTTAAGGGAGAATGGAAAAGGAAAAAGTATTAGTGTGTGATAATAAAGGAATTTTTTTAAGAATGTTTAAAAGAAAATTCAAAGGAGAATTCGAGTTTTCTGAAGATCTACTTTTTAGTAAAACAAATGATGCAATACGCTTTAATCGCTATATATATGTGATTTATGATAAATTTGAATTGCTTCAATTCCTAAAAATGGAACAAGATGATAAGAATGCATTAATTTGCTTGTTTGATAAGCAGTTATATAACAGTCTATTTTTTCTGGAAGAAATCAAAAATTTTATACTATTGGATGCTTCTAAGACAAGAACCGAAATTATTAAGGACTTGAAAGTGCATTTTAAAAGTAAATCAGGCGTTACTTCTAAAAAGATTAAAAAAAGTATAGCAAATTCTCAAATCCTTCAATCTAAATTTAATAATTACTATAGAGCGATGTTTTTTTTAATGTAATTCTACAATACCTATTCTGATTTGAATAGATAGTTAGTGCAGGATAATTGTTGTTCGTTATCCTGCATTTTTGTTTTTGTTCACGAATGCTCAAAAAAATGTTTTATTTACGGAAGAACGTCTCTGTTTTAAGTTTTAATTATTAAATTGTTCAAAATAATAAACAATAGAAGAATGAAAAAGGTAAGCAGATTTTGTCTTGATGTTTTTTTGCCAATTGTTTTGTTTTCAAGCTGTAAAACAACTCAACAATTGTCAGACACAAAAATTGTCTTAAAGAATAACAGTTCAATCGCACTGACACAAAAGCCTGTGTCGATTGCAAGAAACCATTTCAAAGGGATGGATTTGCAATATAATTTTCCGATTCTTGTTTTTAAGAATGATACTATTCCGGCTCAAGTTAATGATCTTAATGCAGATGGAAAATGGGATGAAGTTTTCTTTACTGCCGATTTTTTGCCAAACGAGGAAAAAACAGTAGAACTAAGATGGTCGCAGATAGATCCCAAATTTACTAGGAAAACAAGCGTAAGGTTTGGAAAAAGAGAAGCCGAAAATATACCTGTACATCCCGCACAAGAGGAGGTTTTAATGGCTGATCAGGTGTATAAAAAATTAGGTTATCAAAAATATCAGACTGATGGCCCACATGGGAAAATGACAAAGTTGGATTTAGACATTATTTGGACGGAAGAAATTCTAAAGATGTGTTCGGAAAAAAACTTCCTGCGATAACACCAGAAAATGTTGGTATAAACAGTAAAGGAGCGGTCGAAGATAATTACCATGTTATGTATGACTGGGGAAGGGATATTTTTCCTGTAGGAAATTCTGTAGGACTTGGAGGTTATGCACTCTTAATTGACAACAAAATTAACAGGCTCGGTATTTTAGGAACCGATACCTTGAACAATGTTGAAAAAACGACATTTAAAATCGTAAGCGAAGGACCAGTAAATTCGATATTAAGTTATAATTACGAAAATTGGAACGCCGCTGGAAATTTATATCAGGTAGAAGAGACCACTTCTATCTGGCCAGGAAGCTATGGATATAAAAATACTGTTTCGATAAAAGGGATAAAAGGCAATGAAACTTTTCTGGCCGCTATCTCTAATTTGAATAACAAAAATGCGCTACAAGTTGTTGAATCGGGCAACTGGATTTGCCTTATACAGCACGATTACCTTACCTATAATCGTGAATGGCTTTTAGGAACTGCTATTTTAGTTCCGAAAGAACTATATCTGGGCTATATTGAAGCCCCAAAAACAGGTCAGTTGACAGACTCTTATTTGGCTAAACTGAAAATCCAGAACAATAAGGAAATCAGCTATTATGCAATTGCGGCTTGGGAACTAAGTGCCGATAAAGGTTTTAGCGATGCATCTTACTTTAAAAATTATGTCACAAACCTTGCTGCGCAACTTTCTGTAACGATAAAAGTAGAAGTGAAATAAATTTCAAAAAAGAGGGATCTGTGTTTTGATTGCAATTTTGTTGAAAAGTTGAGCATTAGACTGAGCAAATGAGCTTTGGTAGACGTTTTTTCATAAATATAGTCTAATTAAAAGGATTTTTAACCTTTATTCTGCCTAGATTTAATCTATTTTAATGGTTGATATGTAGGTATATGCTGAATTTTTTAACAGTTTTGAAAAAAAAATAAAAAAAAACATTTTTAATTTTAAACAGGTGTCGATTTAGATCTTTACCATTTTTAAAATAACTGTTTGATTTTTAGATTGTTGTGAGGGTGTTGGTTTTAAAGGGGCTAGAGAAGTTTTCATTATAAAATTTATGACTGAAAAACAGTACTAAATTTAACAACAAAAGTGTTGTAACTATCACACAAACTTTTATTTTTGTGGCTTAATTTAACAAAATATAATCATGAAAGATTTATTAGTAAAAATCAACGCCGAAATTGAAACATTTAAAGCAGAAGCTGAATCTTTAACTGAAAAAGGAATTAAAGCTGCAGGTCCAAGAGCACGTAAAGCTACTTTAGAAATCGAAAAACTTTTAAAAGAGTTCAGAAAAGTTTCTATCGAAGAATCAAAAAAATAATACAACTAAAAACCTCGTCAATCGACGAGGTTTTTTTATTTTCATTTTTTATAAATAAACTTAGGCAAAAGAAAAAGAACTTCCAATCTCAATGTTTTTCGTATCAGATAGAATTTCGGTCGATGAAGTTGAATGGCACTTTTACCTGTCCTTTCTCCTTATTCAAAATCATTCTGGCAGCTGTTTCTCCCATAATATTAAAATCGGTTGACATTACTGTAATGCCTAATAATTCTTTTAGGGGAGTGTCGTTGTAAGATATCACGCCAATTTCTTTTCCTAGAATAAATTCTTCGTCACGAATCTGTTTCATTAAATTAACTAAATCAGATTCTTCTATTGTGATGAATAAATCGCCTTTTTTAAGAATCATATCATCGTACACTTCACTAAGAATTTCGAAATTGATTTCGTGCTCAACACAGAATTTTCTAAAACCATGAAGAATTCTTCGAGGATATGGATAAACAGCTTTGTCTGGATACACCAAGATTAAACGCTTGTATTTGGTTATTTTAGAAAGTCCCTCTTTTAAGGCATTGTAGATGTCGTTTTCAAAATCTTGATAGATTTTTATCACATCATCACCCATTCCGAGTTTGATATTGTCTAGAACTACAAGTTTGTCTTGAGGGATATTTCGAATTGCGCTAACCACTTCATCTGTAAAACTGAGATGCTTTAATTCGTCTGTTTTAAAGTGAGTCGTAATTACGTAATAATCATAAGCGCCTTCAAATTTGTCAAGTAGGTTTAGAAAGAGCGTTTCATCGCAGTGATAAATATGAAGGTCTACATGTGCATTTGCTCCCAAAGTATTGATGAAGGAGCTGTAAGTCTTCATTTTATAGGCGCTCAGTTTATTGGTCAGAAACAAAATATTCACTTTCGATTCTAATTTCGTTCTGGTAATATAATATCCTTTTCCGCGAATTGAAGATATTATTTTTCGTTCTTTCAGAATGTTATATGCCTTTTCCACAGTATCTCTTGACATATAAAACTCTTCACTAAAACTATTGATAGACGGAATTTTCTGGTTGATTTTTAGATTTCCGTTGGCGATGTTTTGAAGAATGGAGTCGACAATTTGTTTGTATTTCGGAACCCTTGAGTCTTCGTCTATTTTAATAAGTTTAATCATGATTATCTGCTGAAGATTCGTTTAATCAATAAAAAAACGAATTTTAAATTATAATTTTTTTAAAAACTCTTCAAATAATGCCAGAAAAATATTTTCTGCTATTTTTCTTACTCAAAAAAGCTTTTTAAATAAGGCTTACTTTATATTTAGCGTAATCTGGTTGTTAACTGCAAATTGCAGATTCAATAATTACGAAATCGATTGCTAAAATAGCGTTTTTAAATTTATTTTTACAATAATAATGCCAGCTTCTTTGCATTAAATATCCAGTTTTAACATAATTGCAATTGCTGTACAAGGATAGTACAGGACAGTTTTGTTTTTTACATTCTATTATTTTACAAAACCAAATTAACTATCAGAGTAACCACAACCAAAAAACAGTAAATGGAATCAATATTAGGAATCATTTTTCATTCTATCGGAGGATTTTCTTCAGGCAGTTTTTATATGCCGTTTAAGAAAGTAAAAAATTGGGCTTGGGAAAGCTATTGGCTAATTGGAGGCTTTTTTTCCTGGCTTATCGTACCACCAATTGCAGCTTATTTAACGATTCCAAATTTCACAGAAATAATTGCGGCAGCTTCGCCTTCGGTAAAAGCACTGGCCTTTACAATGGGACTGATTTGGGGTATAGGAGGACTAACTTACGGATTAGGTGTTCGCTATTTGGGAATGTCGCTAGGAAATTCGATTACTTTAGGATTTTGTTCTGCTTTTGGAGCCTTAATTCCACCAATTTATTATCATTTTAACGCAGAAGAAGGCAAAGAATCAATCAGTGATATGTTTGCAAGCTCTGGAGGGCAGATGGTTTTAGGCGGCGTATTGGTATGTATTATTGGTATTGCGATTTTAGGAAAAGCAGGAATGCTTAAAGAAAAAGATTTCGCGACAGGCCATGAAGATAAAGACAAAGATTTCAGTTTGGTAAAAGGTCTTATCATCGCTATTGTGTCTGGTATTTTGAGCTCATTTTTCAATTTTGGAATTGAAGCGGCAAAACCTATGGCTGATGCAGCAAACAATGCATGGAAGGTATTGCATCCCAATCAGGGAGAATTCCTTTTTCAGAACAATGTAAGTTACATTATAATACTTTGGGGAGGTTTGACTACAAACTTCATCTATTGTATTTATTTGAACTTTAAAAATAAAACTATTGGCGACTACACCAATACATCTACTCCAATTGCTAAAAACGTGCTTTTCTCTGCACTTGCAGGAACAATGTGGTTTCTTCAGTTTTTCTTCTACGGAATGGGAGAAAGCAAATTAGGAAACGGAGCAAGTTCATGGATTCTTCATATGGCAACCATAATTTTGACAGCCAACTTCTGGGGCTTTTATCTGAAAGAATGGACTGGCGTTTCTAAAGGAACTTTTAGAACTTTTATTTTAGGAATAGCGTTAATGATGCTTTCAATTGTTTTGGTCGGAATAGGCAACTCATTATAAATAACTAGAAAAACAATATAAATACTATATGTCAAATACAAACACAATTAATATGAATTTTAAGCATGTAAGCTACCTTTGGGATGACGCTAAGGCAGCAGCATTAGCAGGTGATGAAGTAGCGCTTTTTATTTATCGTTCTAACTTGTTAGGTGCAGATTTAAGACTGACCAACTACGGAGGTGGGAATACTTCTGTAAAAATTACCGATAAAGATCCTCTTACAGGAGAAGCTTCTGAAGTAATGTGGATTAAAGGTTCCGGAGGAGATATTGGAACTTTAACAAAATCAGGTTGTGCGGCTTTGTATTTAGACAGACTTCGTAATCTTGAAAATGTTTACAGAGGAATTGAGTTTGAAGACGAAATGGTAGAATTATTCAACCACTGTATTTTCGATTTAGCGTCAAAAGCGCCTTCAATCGATACGCCTTTACATGGTTTTCTTCCATTCAAACATATAGATCACCTTCATCCAGATGCAGCTATTGCTATCGCTGCAGCGAAAGATGGAAAGAAAATCACAGAAGAATTATTCAACGGAGAAATCGGTTGGGTAGGATGGCAACGTCCAGGATTTGACCTTGGTCTTCAGTTAAGAGCTTGTTTAGAAGAAGCGGCTCAAAACGGTAAAAAATTAAGAGGAATCATGTTAGGTTCTCACGGATTATTTACTTGGGGAGACACTGCATTTGAAAGCTACATCAATACACTTGAAGTGATTGAGAAGTGTGCGGCTTACCTTGAAGAAAATTACGGAAAAAAACGTCCTGTTTTTGGTGGCAAGAAAATCGAAAGCCTTCCTGAAGCAGATCGTAAGTTAAAGGCAGCAAAAGTGGCTCCAATCTTAAGAGGTTTCTGTTCATCAGAGCGTCAAATGATTGGTCATTACACAGATGATGCTAGAGTTTTGGAATTCATTAATTCTAATGATCTTTCAAAATTAGCTCCATTAGGAACTTCTTGTCCAGATCACTTCTTAAGAACTAAAATTAGCCCTTTAGTTTTAGAATTAGATCCAAACGAAGACTTATCAGATGTTGCGGCTGTAAAAGCAAAATTGGCTCCAGCTTTTGAACAATACCGTGCAATGTACAAAGATTATTACAATGCTTGTAAAAAATCTAATTCGCCAGCAATGCGTGACCCAAATCCGGTTGTGATTCTATATCCAGGAGTTGGTATGTTCACTTTTGCTAAAGATAAAACAATGGCTCGTTTAGCTTCAGAATATTACATCAATGCGGTAAACGTAATGAAAGGTGCTGAAGCAGTTTCTGAATATACTTCATTGCCACACCAAGAAGCTTTTGATATTGAATATTGGTTATTGGAAGAAGCTAAATTACAGCGTATGCCAAAACCAAAAGCATTATCTGGAAGGGTAGCTCTTATTACAGGTTCTGCGGGCGGAATTGGTAAAGCTATCGCTAAAAAATTCGCTCAAGAAGGTGCTTGTGTTGTCATTAACGATATCAACGAAGAACGTTTGCAAGGTGCAACTGCTGAGTTTACAAAAACATTTGGAAAAGATGCAGTTTCTAGCACTTTATTGAACGTTACGGACGCAGAAAGTACAGAAAAAGCATTAGATGAAGCTTGTTTAGCTTTTGGAGGTGTTGACATTGTAGTAAATAACGCTGGAATCAGTATTTCAAAATCTATTGCTGACCATACTTTAGAGGAATGGGATAGATTATACGATATCTTGGTAAAAGGACAATTTATTGTTTCTAAAGCAGGAATCGAAGTGATGCGTAAACAAGGTTTTGGAGGAGATATTGTAAATATCGTTTCTAAAAACGCTGTGGTAGCAGGTCCAAATAACCCAGGTTATGGTTCAGCTAAAGCGGCTCAGGCGCACTTAACACGTTTAATGGCTGCAGAACTTGGAGCAGACAAAATTCGTGTCAATACAGTAAATCCTGATGCTGTAATTTCAGACTCAAATATTTGGTCTGGAGGATGGGCAGAAGGTCGTGCAAAAGCATACGGAATCACAGTGGAAGAACTTCCAGCTTACTATGCAAAACGTACGTTATTAAATGAAATCATATTGCCAGATGATATTGCCAACGCTTGTTATGCTTTTGTTGGAGGTTTACTAGGTAAATCTACAGGAAACGCCTTAAACGTAGACGGTGGTGTAGCCATGGGCTTTTATAGATAAAGATTGTTTAGGTTTTTTATATAAGTTTGTTTAAGCAAAAGTGGTTTTTTGTGGTCTAACGTTCGAATCTTTCGGACGTTAGATTTTTTTAGCATATAACAATTGGCTTTAACAAGGAAAACTTAACAAAAAAGTGAAGTAAAACCAGAGTTTGGCTTATATAAGATCTATAAGTTTAAAATAGTAAACACAGAGAACACAGATTAAACGGATTCGCTATCGCAAAAACGCTGAAAAAAACGGATTTTTTTGTTTCACGCAGATTTAGACAGATTTAAGCAGATCTAAAAGATTTTAATTTAAGATGATTTTAAAAAAGATCTGCGTTATCTGCTCAAATCCTTTTTAAATCTGTGTGAAACCAAAAAATAAAATCCGCGTTAATCCGCGTTTTCGCGATAGCGAATCCGTGTCGTCAGTGTCTAAAATCTAGGTATTGTGTGTTAAAAAAATATACTAAGCGTATAAAATTTATATATTGTAAACTCTATAAAAATATTAATAACTATGTTGATCTCATCAAACCATATTGATTCTCATAATGAGGATTTAGTAAAAAAACATCAAAACAAATTAGTTTTTACAGCTTCAGAAATCAATGATACAGAAGCTATTATTCAGAAATTAATCGACTTTCAGATTGCCATTCCGTCTTGGGCTTTAGGAACAGGAGGAACACGTTTTGGGCGTTTCGCCGGAGGAGGAGAACCTCGTTCATTAGAAGAAAAAATTGAAGACGTTGGATTGCTTCATAAATTAAACAATGCTTCTGGTGCAATTTCACTTCATATTCCTTGGGATATTCCAACAAACTATGGTGCAATCAAAACACTTGCTGGACAGCACGGTTTGAAGTTTGATGCTATGAACTCGAATACTTTTCAAGATCAAGCAAATGCTGAGCACACTTACAAGTACGGTTCTCTACAAAACGTAAACAAAGCAGTTCGAAAACAAGCAATTGCTCACAACATTGAAGTAATTAAACACGGAATCGAATTAGGATCTGAGTCTTTAACAGTTTGGCTGGCAGACGGTTCTAATTTTCCTGGACAATTAAACTTTAGAAAAGCATACCAAAATACATTAGAAAGTTTAGAAGAAATCTATGATGCATTGCCTTCAAACTGGAAATTATTCTTAGAATACAAATGTGCTGAACCTAACTTTTATTCTACCACTGTAGCAGATTGGGGACAGTCTTATTCGTATGTTAAAAAGTTAGGCGACAAAGCACAGACTTTGGTAGATTTAGGCCACCACCTTCCAAATGCTAATATCGAACAGATTGTTTCTTTATTATTAATGGAAAACAAATTAGGAGGTTTCCACTTTAACGACTCAAAATACGGAGATGACGATCTAACTGCTGGTGCATTAAAACCATATCAATTATTCTTGATTTTTAATGAATTAGTGGAAGGAATGGACGCAAGAGGAATGAATCACGCTAAAGATTTAGGCTGGATGATTGATGCTTCTCATAACGTCAAAGATCCTTTGGAAGATTTATTGCAGTCTGTTGAAGCGATTATGATTGCTTATGCACAAGCACTTTCTGTTGACAGAAAAGCATTAGAAAAAGCACAGGAAGAAAATGACGTGGTAAAAGCACAGGAAATTCTTCAAAATGCTTTCCGTACAGATGTTCGTGCATTAGTAGCAGAAGCTCGTCTTCGTTCGGGAGCAGCTTTAAATCCTGTAGCATTGTATCGTTCTCTTCAGGTGAGACAAAATCTTATCGAAGAAAGAGGCTTGAAAACAATGGCCACAGGATTATAATTTGATATTAAGTTATTAGTTACGAGTTATTCGTTAGGAGTTTTAAGTATAGAATATTGAACTTTTTAGCATACCGAACGAATAACTCTCAACGAATAACCCATAACTCCTAACTTCTAACTAAAAAAATGAATGTAGTTGCGATTTTTGATATTGGTAAAACAAACAAAAAGGTTTTTTTATTTAATGAAAATTATAAAATTGTCTGGGAAAAATCAGTTAATCTGGAGGAGACAAAAGACGAAGACGGTTTTCCCTGCGAAGATATAGAGGTTCTTCAAAAATGGGTTTTAGACCGATTAGAAGAAATTAAAAAACTGACCGATTATGTTTTAAAAGCAATCAATTTCAGCACTTACGGAGCCAGTTTTGTTTATGTAGACGAAAACGGAAAAGTTTTAACTCCTTTGTATAATTATCTGAAAGATTATCCAGAGGAATTAAAATCTGATTTTTATAAAAAATATAAGGGAGAAGAAAAGTTTGCTGTAAAAACTGCTTCGCCTGTTTTAGGAAGTCTGAATTCTGGAATGCAGATTTACCGATTAAAAGAAGAAAAGCCTGAATTATTTCAAAAAGTAAAATACTGTCTGCATTTGCCACAGTTTTTGAGTTTTCTTTTGACTAATGAAGCTTACGCTGATATTACAAGTATTGGCTGTCATACCAATTTGTGGAATTTCAAAAAAATGAAATATCATAAATGGTTAAAAAGCGAGGGAATTGACACTAAATTGCCTCCGATTTATTATGGTAAAGATGTTATAAAAACAAAAGAAGGATTATCTATTGGTACGGGACTTCACGATAGTTCTTCGGCAATAATTCCGTATACCATAAACTTTACAGAACCTTTCGTATTATTATCGACTGGAACTTGGAGTATTTCTCTCAATCCTTTTAATAATAAGCCGTTGACTTTTGAAGAGTTACAGCACGATTGTTTGTGTTACATGCAATACACAAACAAACCCGTTAAAGCGGCACGTTTGTTTGCTGGAAACGAACATGAAGTACAAACCAAAAGATTAGCAGAACACTTTAAAGTGCCTGTTGATACTTACAAAGAGGTTTATTTTGATAAAAAAATCACCTCTAATCTTCGTTCACTTAATTATCAGATTTTTTATCCGAAGAAGTATGATTTTGATATTTTAAACGAGTGTCCGTTTCAGAAAAGAGACCTTTCGCAGTTTAAAGATTATGAAACAGCTTATCATCAATTGATGCTCGATTTGGTAGAGCAGCAAGTTTTCTCTACTAATCTGGTTATCCACAACAGTCCTGTAAAAAAGATTTTTGTAGATGGCGGATTCAGCAAAAATTCAATTTATATGAATTTATTAGCGGAGGCTTTTCCAGATGTGGAAGTTTACGCAGCTTCTATGGCTCAGGCGAGTGCTTTGGGAGCGGCGCTTGCGATTCATGAAAACTGGAATCCAAAACCAATTCAGAACGATTTAATTGACTTGAAATTCTATAAACATTAGGCTAAAACGGTTTGTATGTCGTAAATTTGCAGAAAACAAATTTTCACGATTTCCTATTATACGCCGAATGAACAACACACTAAATACTACAATATGAAAATTGGACTTTTTATACCTTGTTATGTCGACCAATTTTACCCAAAAGTAGGAATTGCAACCTACGAATTACTACAGAAATTAGGCTGTGAAGTGCATTTTCCGATGGGACAAACCTGCTGTGGACAACCAATGGCAAACAGTGGTTATGCTCATTTAACAAAAGGATGTGATGCCAATTTTATTGCTAATTTCTCAGGTTTTGATTATATCGTTTGCCCTTCTGGAAGCTGTGTTTTGCATGTAAAAGACCATCTACACGACGAAAAACAGGAAGAGAAAGCAACGGCAATTCGAAATACAGTTTACGAACTTACCGAGTTCATTACAGATGTTTTAAAAATTGACCATATCAACGGAAGATTTCCGTTTAGGGTAGGAATGCATGTGAGCTGTCACGGTCAGCGTGGATTGAAGCTTTCGCAGATGTCAGAGTTGAATGCACCATTTTTCTCTAAGCCTGAACAATTATTACACAGTATAAGAGATCTAGATCTAGTTGCTTTAACCAGAAAAGACGAATGCTGTGGTTTTGGAGGTACATTTTGTGTGACCGAAGAAGCCGTTTCTGTAAAAATGGGACAAGATCGTATCAAAGATCACGAAAGTCACGATGTGGATTATATTACAGGTGGAGATATGTCTTGCTTAATGCATTTGGACGGAATTCTGAAAAGACAGAAAAGTAGGATCAAAACCATCCATATTGCCGAAATATTAAATTCACTCGAAAACTAAGAACAGATGTTGAGTATAAAGTTTAACCGCAAAGTTCGCAAAGTTTTACGCAAGGTTCGCAAAGTTAATTTTCATCTTTGCGAACTTTGCGCTTTTTCCTTTGCGAACTTTGCGGTTAAATAAAGCATACCAATGATACACATTTCAAAATTGACTTTTAAATAGTAGAAAATGTCATCAGAAAAAATAATACAGCACAGCGAAGCGGCGGCAAAGTTTAATAAAGATGTAGAACGCGTCAACTGGCACGATGAAACGCTTTGGTTTGTTCGTGCCAAAAGAGATCGATCTGCTCACCAAATAGCAGACTGGGAATTGCTTCGCGAAACGGCTTCTCAAATAAAGTTTAATGTACTTTCTAATATTCACGATTATTTAGTTGAATTCGAAGCCAATGCGCAACGAAACGGAATAATTGTACACTGGGCAGCCGATGCCAAAGAACATAATGAAATTGTACATTCAATCATGGCGAAACATGATGTAAAGCAAATGGTAAAATCCAAATCGATGCTTACAGAAGAATGCCATTTGAATGATTATTTAGCCGAAAAAGGAATTGAAGTAATCGATTCTGATTTAGGAGAATATATTGTACAGCTTCGTAAAGAACCGCCTAGCCATATTGTGCTTCCAGCGATTCACCTTAAAAAAGAAGACGTAAGTGAAACTTTTCATGAACATTTAGGTACAGAAAAAGGAAATTTTAATCCGCAGTATTTAACCGAATCTGCGCGTCAGAGTTTGCGAAACACTTTTTTAACTAGAAAAGTAGCTTTAACAGGAGTCAATTTTGCTGTTGCAGAAACAGGAGAATTTGTGGTTTGCACCAATGAAGGAAATGCCGATATGGGTGCGCACTTAGCAGACGTTCACATTGCCTGTATGGGATTTGAGAAACTGATTCCGAAAAGAGAACATTTAGGTGTCTTTCTGAGATTATTGGCAAGAAGCGCAACAGGACAGCCGATTACCACTTTTTCAAGTCATTTCAAGAAACCAAGAGACGGTCAGGAAATGCACATTGTAGTTGTAGACAACGGAAGAAGTACACAATTAGGAAGAGAAGAGTTTAGAAATTCTTTGAAATGTATTCGTTGCGGTGCTTGTATGAACACTTGCCCAGTTTACAGACGAAGCGGTGGACACAGTTACCATAATGCGGTTGCAGGACCAATTGGTTCTATTTTAGCTCCCAATTTAGATATGAGCAAGAATGCCGATCTGCCTTTTGCCAGTACGCTTTGTGGTTCTTGTACCAATGTTTGTCCAGTAAAAATTGATATTCACGATCAGTTATACAAATGGCGTCAGGTTTTGGTAAAAGAAGGGCATACACCAACAGCAAAAACTGTTGCAATGAAAACCATGGCAACCGTTTTAGCTAATCCTACAGTTTTTAATATTGCTGGAAAATCAGGACGATTTGTAATGAAGAATATTCCGGGAATGGTCAATAATAAAATGAACAAATGGTACGACCAGCGTGAAATGCCAGATGTTCCGGAAGAATCATTTAGAGAATGGTACAAGAAAAAATCAAGGGAATCTAAAGAAAAAGGAAATGAGTAGTAAAGGCGAAATTTTAAAAAGAATAAAAGCAAATCAGCCTGATTTGGTTTCAGAATTACCTGATCTTAAAGTTTTAGGTTCAGAACAATTTGATGTTTTAGAAACCTACAAAACGGTTTTAAAAGGTATTGGAGGAGATCCTGTAGAAGTTGCCGATTATAATGAAATCATCAATTATATCAAATCGAATTACAATCAGGATAAAAGACTAATAACAACACTTCCTGAACTTTCTGAAATTGCTTCTTTAGACTGGAAAACAGTGGATCCGCATTCCCTTCAGGATGTTGAATTAACAGTTATAAAAGCACATTTTGGAGTCGCAGAAAATAGCGGACTTTGGGTTACCGATGATATTTTAGGGCAGCGTGTTGCGCCTTTTATTGCGCAATATCTAGCAATTGTTGTTCATAAAAAAGACCTTGTCCCAACAATGCAACAGGCGTATGAAAGAATTGGAAGTATGGAATATGGTTTTGGAACTTTTATCGCAGGTCCGTCGAAAACAGCTGATATTGAGCAGTCTTTGGTTTTGGGAGCACATGGCGCGAGAGGATTAATTGTTTTTATATTAGATTAGAAAATTTTAAGCGATAATAGAATAGGAGGATTTGAAAAAGTCCTCCTTTTTTTATATAATTAACCTGTTGGGAGAAATAGAATAAAATAGTTTCAGTCAACTCATGAAATCAAATTTGATCTGCTGAATCTTTTAATCCCGATAGCTATCGGGAGCGTGAAATACTCTTTACGCATTAATTTTCACGCAGATTTATGCAGATTAAAGCTAGTCTACAGAGATATTAATCTAAATGGTAAAAAAAAATAATTTCACCCAACGGGTTAACAGTATAAAAGAGCCGTTGGGCTCGGATTATTTTGTAGGACCGGATTTCAATCCGGTTAAAGAAATCACGTTCCAATTAGAGAGCCGTAGGTTCGATTCATGTTTCACAAAGAAATGCGCCGTTCCTATGGAACTCATTTGGTTGTGGTATTTTTTTCAACGGATTAAAATCCGTTTCTACAATATTTTTCATTCCTACGGAATTCATCTTATGTAAGATAATATAACTGTAGTTTTAGAGAAATGGAGATTTGAAATATAGAAAGGACTTTAATTATTGTTGAAATTATTGAAGATTTCATTTTACAAGAAATACTGTATTAAAAATAACTTTGGAGAATAAAATCTTATAACCAAAGGAGTTCAAGAGGTTTTTTGTGTGCTTAATTTTGTGTAAAATAACTAAAATTAGCTTATAATTGTAACTTGTTACACAACGCGAAAAACCAAATTACCTTGAAGCATTTTCTTCTACACTTCCTAGTTTTTCTAGGTTTCAACTCTATACTATTCGCACAGGATTATCCAGTAAAATTTCTTGATTTATCAGATGGTTTGTCTAACAATTCAATTATCTCTATTTATCAGGATAATGAAGGTTTTATGTGGTTTGGAACTTATGATGGCTTAAACCGATATGACGGTTATAATTTTAAAGTTTTCCGAAACCGAATCAATGATAAAAAATCACTTTCATTCAATACGATTTATAATATTGAAGGTGATTCTAAAAACAATATTTGGATTGGCGGTACAAACGGAATCTGTATTTACGACAAGAAGAAAGCTGTTTTTCATACCGTTAGATACAAATCCGGTAATGCTAAAACAGAAGTACTTCAGGATATTATTCATCAAATGCGCTGCGTTTCAGAAAAACTGGTTCTGGTAGCTTCACAAAAACAAGGATTATTAGCTTTTGAAAATGGTTCTTTTATAGGAAATCATATTCCGCTGATTTCTTTAGGAAACAGAATGAGCATCAATAATTATGATGCGGTGGCGATTCAAGAAAACAGAGAAAAAACAGGATGTTATGTTTATGTTCGCAATATAGGTGTCTGCACTTACGATTATAAAGCAAAAGATTTAAAATTGGTTTTTCCGCTTTCTATAGGAGTAAAAGCAATGAAGCTTACTGCTGATGGAAATCTTTTACTAGGAACCGATGAAGGATTATTTTCATTGAATACCAAAACAGGTTCTGTTTCTGATAATTATTTTACCAATAAATGCAGTGTTACAGATATTTTAATAGATAAAAAAGGGAAAACGTGGCTGACAACCGATGGATGCGGTATTTTTTATATCAATCAAAATAATAAGCCACTTCCTTACAACGAGCAATTAGCAAAGAGTAATTCGGTTTGGAGTTTATACGAAGACAAATCGGGTAACAAATGGTTTGGCTCGCTTCGTGGCGGAATCAGTATGTTGAGCGATACACCTAAGTATTTTAAAAGCATCCGATACCATGCTAAAGAGCCTGCAGATAACTTTATTTTATCTTTTTGCGAAGACGAAAAAAAGAATGTTTGGGTGGGTACAGATGGTGCAGGTTTGAAATATTGGGATCGAAAAAATAATACGTATACCAATTACGGAACGTCGCTTTCAAGCCCTTTTATAACTGGGATAATTCGAGATAATAACGATATATGGATTTCTACTTGGGCGGGTGGAATCAATAAGATAAGTAAAAAGACCAACAATGTAAAACATTATAACTGTTACAATACTTACACAAAACAAATAGAAAAAAATATCTGGTTTGTATTTAAAGATTCAAAAGCCAATATTTGGGCGAGTGCTACAAATGAGGGTTCGCTTTATCTTTTAGACCGAAGTACAGACAGCTTTGTTCTTTTCGATAAAAATATTGACAATCTGCAATGTATGACGGAAACTTCAGACGGAAAATTGTGGGCTGGAAATTATAGTACGCTTTTATCTATCGAAAAAGAAACCCGAAAAATTACTAAAAAAGTGATTGGAAATCCAATTCGATGTATTTATGAAGACAAAGACAAAAACCTCTGGATTGGAACACAAGAAGGTGGTTTGCTATTGTTTAATCGAAAAAAAAATACTTTTAAAAGATTGACCATTGATGATGGTTTGCCATCGAATACGGTGTTAAGACTGCTGGAAGATAAATATGGCAATTTGTGGATGAGTACTTATCACGGAATTTGCCGTTACGATAAAAAGAGCAAAACATTCCGTAATTTCTCTGTAAACGACGGACTTCAGAGTAATCAGTTTAGTTTTAATGCAGGAATCAAACTTTCTTCTGGAGAATTTCTTTTTGGCGGAATCAATGGCTTTAATATTTTTTATCCTGAAACTATAAAAGGATTTAGTCAAAAGAACAATGTCTTACTGACTGATTTTTACGTCAACAATCAATTGATAGAAGAAAGTAAAGCAGAAATTGATATTGATTCAGATAAAATAAAAGATGTTAGTTTAGAATACGATCAGACGACACTGTCTTTAGAATTTGTCGCATTGGATTACAACAATTCAGACAAAATAAATTATGCCTATTTTCTGGAAGGCTGGGACGAACAATGGAATTATGTCGGACAAACCCGTAAAGCAAATTATTCCAGACTTCCAGAAGGTAAGTATACTTTTAAGGTAAAAACAACCAATTTTCAGGGTGGATGGAACAAAGAAGTGAGTTTGGTTTCTATAACCGTCTTACCACCTTGGTATAGAACCTGGTGGGCTTATACGTTTTATTTGGCAGCAATTGTCGGAATTTTATTTCTGTATTTAAATTATAATAAAAATAAAGAAAAATTAAAGTACAAGGTAAAAATCGCCGAACTGGAAAGTAAAAAAGAAAAAGAGATAGCCGAAAAACAGGCGTCGATGTTTACTTATATTTCGCATGAATTCAGAACACCGCTTTCGCTGATTATTAATCCGTTGAAAAAAGCGGTTCAGAAAGAAAATGTCGAAAATGGTTCTTCTGGAAGCGATTTGGCTATTGCGCACCGAAATGCTAGAAGACTTTTAAGTTTGGTCGATCAGTTGCTTTTGTTGAGAAAAGCAGAAAACGATGCCGATTCCCTGCGCTTGTCTCCAATCGATGTTAATAATCTTTCTAACGAAGTGTATCAATGTTTTGTCAATCAGGCGAAAGAAAAACAGATTAGCTATAATCTCGTTATGCCGGAGCATGAAATTACCATTATCGGTGATTATGAAAAAATCGAGATTTCGTTGTTCAATCTAATGTCAAATGCTTTTAAATACACGCCATTTGGAGGCGAAATCAATTTGACTGTAACCGAAAACGATGACGAGGTTTTTCTCGAAATTACTGACAGCGGTGACGGAATCGACAAAAAAGATATCGATGTTATTTTCGAAAAATTCAAACAAATCAATTCGAAGGTTTCTGTTGGAACTGGTTTTGGTATCGGACTTTATATTGTGAAATATTTTGTGGACAAACACAAAGGATCTGTAACCTGCAGCAGCGAAACAGGCAAGGGAAGCACCTTTAAACTAACCTTCTTAAAAGGAAACAGTCATTTTGAAGCTGCTGAAATAACAAACGAAAAACCGCAAAGGAGTCAGTTGTTTGATGAATTAATTCCGGATGAAATTGAAGAACCTACTGTAATAAATTCAGTTTCTGAAAGTGATTTTAAAAAAATCATGTTAACCGAAAAACGTACTGTATTAGTTATTGATGATAATGCTGAAATTCGCGCCTATCTAATTAAATTATTTTCAGATAATTATATTGTGTATAGTGCCGAAAATGGAGAAGAAGGACTAAAACTGACCAAAAAACATATGCCGGATCTTGTAATCAGTGACATTACAATGGAAGAAATGGACGGTCTGGAATTATGCCGAAAAATTAAGGAAGATAATGCTTTATCTCATATACCAGTTATTTTATTGACAGCATCCAAAAATCCTGAAACTCATTTGCAGGGAATTAATGAAGGCGCCGATGATTATATTACAAAACCATTCGACGATGATATTCTCACAGCCAGAGTAGAATCGTTATTGCGAAACAGACATAATTTACGTGCTTATTTCCTAGACAGCATTACATTAAAAGAAAACACTCAGAAAGTTCCTGTCGAATATCAGCAAATGCTCAAAAAATGTATTGACATTGTAGAAGCTAATATTCATAAAAAAGACTTTACGATTCGAACTTTTGCGCTCGAAATGGGAATGAGCCACAGAACGCTTTACACTAAAATCAAGATTATTTCTGGACAGACTTTGAATGCTTTTATTCGTTCCTTGCGAATTCGTAGAGCTGCCATGTTGATGTTAACCGAAGAAATGAATATTGCACAAGCAAGTGCCGAGGTAGGTTTTGAAGACCCTAAATATTTCAGACAGCAATTTGTAAAACTTTTTGGAATGACTCCGTCAGAATATATCAAAAAGTATAAAAGTTCTTTTAATTCCGATTTAAATATTATTAATTAACTTTTAAATGAATACTGTTTTCTGCATAATTTTCTTGTTTTCTAAGGAAGATTTAAAAATGCTCTACAAAGCTTAAACGTTTTAGCTAAAAAAAAGCTCAATTTTTACCATTGCGAAATCATTAAAATTACAGCGTGGTTTTTTGATACTATGTAAAATTTATTTATAAATAATGTATTATTGCAATTTTACCCTCCTTTTTTTTCGAATTTACCCCTCATTGAAAGTGTGAAATAAACATTTCTTTGCACTTGTAGCATTCAATTAAATGAAAATTGGTGTTAGTTATAAATGTTAGTTTCAAGATAATTTTTTATCTGTTTTAAAGAGTCAGCACTCTTTAAATTTCTAAAAGTAATGGTTGGTTACATTACTTTTTAAATCCGCAGCTTAACAATAAGCTGCGGATTAATTTCATAACATTCTGGTAAATCGTCGACGAAAAAAATATAAAAATAACAACCCTTAACCAAATTCAGTTCAATATGAAAGTAACCACATAATACATTAAACTTTTTCCTTTTTCAGGAAAGAAAAACAAAAGCTCAAATAACCTACGAGTCAAAACAGCTTTCGCTTTCGAAAGACACCTTACTAACTAAACCTTAAATTTAAAGAAATGAAAAAAAATGTATTTTTATTTTTTCTTGCTCTTTTTGGCATTTTAATATCCGGATGTCAAAATGATGAATCAGGATTTCCTAGTTCTGATAACCCTACGGTGGTGGTTTCTACAAAAGAAATTTATGGAGCGCCAAGTAGAAAATTTGAAATCAAAGCGACTCTTGCCGATGATTTAGGATTAAAAAGCGTACAGATTCAAATTCCAGAATTATCATTGGATAAAGTAATCGATTTTAAAACAGATCCGCTTTTAGAAACCTATGATTTGAGTTACTTTTTTGAAGTTCCGGCAAACAGAGGAACATCAGAAGCCTTCAAAATAAAATTAATTGTAACAGACGTTTCGGGAAATGTAGTCAATGAAGAAATTAACCTTCGACTTGACGGAGAATTTGCAGCGCCAAGCATTTCTATGATAACGCCAAAAGAAGGAGCGGTAATTTTATTGTCAACCAGCAATAAAATGCCCGTAAACTTTGTTGTAAACGACGATTCAGGAATTGATTATATTCAGATAAAATGCGAAGAATTGGGTATTGATGAAACCGTACAATTAGATGGTGCTCCTCAATCTTATACTTTTACTAAAACCTATACTTTACCTGTCACGGCTGCGAATTATGTTTTAACGATTACGGCTAAAGATAAATTTACGATTCCAAATACAGGATCAATCAATATAAATATTGTGGCTACAAATGAGTATCCAGCAATCTATTTATGTGATCAGCCAAAAGGAACTAATTTAACAACAGATGCAGTTGGTGTTCCAATGTATTTCCATGAGAAAACGGGTCAGGATTTCGAATTCAAATATTACGCTGACAAAGACAATAAAGAAATTTACTTCTTAGGTCAGGAATCTGATTTTGCTCCACATTGTTTTGGTTTAAATGCATCAGGCGAATTGGTTGATGATGTTGCTTCTACAGCCATTATTTTACCAACAAAAGGATACTATAAAATTAAAGTGAATCCGAATACTTTAAAATACACAGCAGAAAAATACACGCCTTCAAGTAAAGTTTGGGCAGATGTAGCCAACGGCTTATGGCATGATGATGCTGCACAGAGAAAACCTTTCGTAAGTGTTTGCGGTGGAGGTATTCAAGGAGCCACTTGGGATACTTGGGATGCATGGATGCAAAAAGGTTTACACTTAGCTAATAATGCTTCAAATCCATATCAATTGGTTGGAGAATATACTTTAACCGGAACTATGGAAGCTACTTTCACAGGTCAATGGTGGGATCCGTCGTGGAGATTGATTAAAAACGGAATTGCAACAATGTCTCCGGGAGAAAATGGGAACGCTAAATACCCAGCGGCCCCAGGAGTTTACAAAGTAGTTTTAGATACCGAACTAGAAAGAGTATTTATAACCAAAAAATAATCGGTTATAACATTTAATTAATAAAACAACTTCATATGAAATTTAAATATATAGGTTTTTTTATGGCCCTTTTGTGTACTGCTGTATCCTTTGGGCAAATAAAAATAAAAGGTACTGTAAAGGATAAAGCCAATGTGCCGATTCCAGGAGTGAATGTAATGGTAAAAGGAACTTCATCATCTGCAGCAACAGATTTTGATGGAAATTATGTTCTTAATGTTCCAAATAAAAATGCACAGATTGAATTCACTTTTGTTGGTTTTACAACCAAAGTAGAAACGATTGGAGACAGAACAGAAATTAATGTCATTCTGGAAGAATCAAGTCAGGCATTAGACGAGATAGTCGTAGTAGGTTATGCCGCAGTTAAAAAAAGTGATGTAACGAGTTCTATTTCTTCTGTAAAAGGAAAAGAATTACAGACTATGACAGTTGGTAACGTAAGCGAATCGCTTCAGGGAAAAGTAGCAGGAGTTCAGGTTACGGGACAAGGTGGACCGGGTGCACAGCCAAGAGTTTTAATTCGTGGTATTTCGACTTTAAACTTAAATACAGATCCGCTTTATGTGGTTGATGGAATCCCGATGGGAACCAGCATCAATTTCTTAAGTAATAATGAAATTGAATCTATGGAAGTTTTAAAAGACGCCTCTGCAAGTGCGATTTACGGTTCACGTGCTTCAAACGGAGTTATCTTAATTACCACTAAAAAAGGCAAGGAAGGTAAAACCAGATTCACTTTTGATTTGAGTTCTGGTATGCAGATTATGAATAATCCCTACAATATGGCTGATGCCGAAGGTTACGCAACTATTATGAATAAGGCATATAACAATTCAGGTTATTCAGATTATCTTCCAAATCCTTCTCAATACAGAGGAAAAACAACAGACTGGTGGAAAGCTGGAATTAGAACAGGAACACCTGTTACCAATGCATCTTTAGGAATCTCAGGAGGCTCTGACAAACACACTTTTGGTATCAGTCTAAATTACTATAATTCTGAGTCTATGTACGGTATAGGTGGATGGGAGAGAGTAACAATGAGGATTTCGAATGATTTTAAATTTTCAGATAAATTTAAAGCAGGAATTACTTTAAACCCACGTTATGAAACTTGGGGAGCACCAGGTAACTGGGCAGATTTTGATAAAATTGATCCGATTACGCCAATTTATAAACCTGCAGATCAATTGAATGGAACAGAAAACGAATATAGCATTTATGCCAGATCTCCTTCGTATGTATGGAATCCGGTTGCAGCAGTAAAGAGATATGACGATTATACCGATAAATACAATTTAAACACCAATGGATATTTACAATACGAACCAATTAAAGGCTTAGTGATTCGTACACAGGCATCTGTTGAGGTAGGTGATGAAGTTAGAAATTCATTTACGCCTGATTTTGTAATCGATGCAGCGCACGAAAAACAAGAAATTAATAATGTTCAGAAATGGAATACTACAAACGTAGATTGGACCTGGCAAAATACCATTACTTACTCTAAAACATTTGCTGAGAAACATAATGCTTCTTTAATGGTGGGTAATACGATGGAAGAATACAATGGAAATAATCTTTGGGGGTATGGAGAAGGAGTGCCAAACAATTCTGATTCGATGAGAGAATTAAACGCTGCTACTAAAAACAAAGACAGTAAAGGAAATAGCTGGTCGAGTTCATTGATGTCTTATATTTCTCGTTTTTCTTATAACTACGACGGTAAATATTATTTCACTGGAACATTCAGACGTGATGGTTCTTCAAAATTTATGACCAATAACAAATGGGCGAATTTCCCTTCGGCATCGGTTTCCTGGAGAATTTTAAACGAAGGTTTTATGGAATCTGCTAAAGATGTAGTAAGCGATCTTAGATTAAGAGCAGGTTGGGGTAAAGTAGGTAATCAAGGTCTTCCGGATGCGGTTTACCAATCTAATATCGGACAAAATTATTATGTAATTGGTGGTGAAGTAGTAGATACTTCTTATCCTTCGTCAATGGCAAACAAAGATATTAAATGGGAAACGGTAGAAGATATGAGTTTTGGACTTGATTTTGGTTTTCTCAAAAATAGAATTTCGGGATCATTAGAATACTATAAAAAACAAACACACGATATGTTGTTCTTAAAACAGTTTCCAACTTACAGCGGATTCCCAGGTTATTCAACTATGTGGACAAATGTTGGTTCTATGCAGTCAAGCGGTATCGATTTGTTGCTTTCTTATAAAGACAAAAAAGGCGATTTCTCGTATGGTGTAGACTTGACTTTTACAACCGTGAATGTTGAAATGCTGACGCTTTCTGCTGATGGTGAGAAACTATACGGATCTGGAAACAGAACATTGACAGTTAAAGGAGATGAACCAGGTTATTTCTACGGATATGTTGCAGATGGATTATTCCAAAACCAAACCGAATTAAACTCACATACAGATGAACACGGAACCAAATTACAACCGTATGCACAAGTAGGAGACGTTCGCTTTAAAGATGTAAACGGCGACGGAAAAATTGATGAAAAAGATAGAACAAAAATTGGTTCTCCATGGGCTGATTACAACGTAGGTTTGAATTTAAACTTTGGTTATAAAAACTTTGATTTAATAGCGAATTTTTATTCAAGTATCGGAAATGATATCGTAAATCAGAATATTTCAGATTTATATAATGGAGCTAGTTTAACAAACAAAGTTAGCGGATTAGAGCAAATGGCTTGGCATGGCGAAGGTACTTCTAATTCCATTCCGCGTTTGTCTAAAGATGACAACAATGAAAACTTTACGAAATTCTCATCTCTGTATGTTGAGGATGGTTCTTTTGTCCGCATGAAAAACTTACAGTTAGGATATACTTTCAATAACAAATTCGGATTGGATAAATTAAGAGTTTCATTGTCAGGACAAAACTTATGGACATGGACAAAGTACACAGGAGTTGATCCAGAAGTAGCAGGAGGAGATCCTGATAAAGGAGACAGAGTAAAAGGATCAGGTTTTGGAGGATGGAACTATCCGGTACAGCCAACTATCCTGATGGGACTTAATGTTGCATTTTAATCAAAACGATCATGAAAAAAATTATAGTATCAATCATAGCTTTCTCTTTGTTTTCAGCTTCTTGCAGTGATTTCATTGAAAAAGAACAAAGAGGAACACAGACTTTAGAGAACTATTTTCAAACAGCACAAGAGTGCGAAAATTATACTAACGAATTAACAAAAAGGTTATTGCTTCCTAACGATTGGTGGACCTTAACAGCACCAAGAGTAACGAACGAAATGTCAACTGATGACGCCTGGATGGGAAACACAGGACAAGACAGTGGTGCACATAGACCTTGTTCTCAATATTTAATTACTCCTGATAATATGGGAGATATGAACAGTATTTATACCGCTCATTTTTACACCATTCAATCCGCTAATATTGGTTTAGAGAGAATGGTTTTATCACCCATTACAGAGGCTCAGAAAAACCAATATATGGGAGAATCCTTATTCGTGCGTGCTTATTGCTACTACGAATTAGTAAATCTTTTTGGGGGAGTTCCATTGTATACAAAATCATTAGGAACATCAGATTTAACTTTGGGAAGAAGTTCTGTAGCAGATGTCTATGCCCAGATTGAAGCTGATCTTAAAGATGCAGCAGCAAAATTAGAAAGTGCTCCGGTTGCAAGAGATGGTAGAATAAACAAATGGGCTGCTTACGCTTTATTAGCTCGTGTATCATTGTTTCAGGAAAAATGGGCAGAAGCTAAAACCTATTCTAATAAAGTTATCACAGAAGGTCCTTTTCAGTTAGAAGCTGATTTCTTAAACATCTGGAATGTGAATAATCATAACGGAGTAGAATCTATTTTAGAGGCACAATCCTCTTCTGTTCAAAACAGAAATTTAGGAGCGGCTTTACCAACTTTATCAGGAGCCAGAGGAGAAGACAAAAAGAATTTTCCAAGTAATGATGCTGCAGACGTTTTGGACGGCTGGGGATGGTGTATGCCAACTAGTGACTTAGAAAATGCTTATCTTTCTGAAAATGACGAAATCCGTCGTAGAAGTACGATTACAAAATGGGGTGAAGCAGCTTATGGAGATGAGGTTTTAAATCCGACGCATAAATTCAGTTTAAACGATAATAAATCAGGGCGTATCTGCCGTAAATATTACATTCGAATTGCAACACGTCGCTCATTAGATAAAAAAGACGGTCACTTGCCGTTAAACATTCCGTTGATTCGTTTGGCTGAAATGTATTTAACAAGAGCAGAAGCTAATTATCATACTGGCGGAGATGCTTTAGCAGATATTAATGTTATCAGAGCACGTGTAAAACTAGATCCAAAAACAGGAATTTCTGGCCCAACACTTTTAAGACAAATCTACAAAGAGCGTCGTTTAGAATTGGCTTTTGAAGGATTGCGATTATTTGATATTCGTCGTGAGAAAGACCCAACAACAGGAAGACCAGTTATCGAATCTTTAATGGGACCAAACGGAACTTTCGTTAAATATAACTTGAGTTCTACAGATCCATACGAAACCACAAACTTGAGAGAACCTCAGGATAAAGGAATCAATTTTAACCCTGCTAAACACTTATTGTGGCCAATTCCACAATTAGAAATCGATTTGAGCGGAGGTGTAATAAAACAAAACCCTGGATACTAAGATGAAGTTTAATAATCATAATAAAGTAGGTCTGCTATGTGCAGGCTTACTTTTCGCAAGTTCTCTTTTTTTAAGCTGTGATGCTGAGAAATCTGAAAATTCAGGCTCAGAAAATGCGGTAACAGAATTGAAAGTTAGTTTGGATATGAATCTTCAGACGATGGAAAGTTTTGGAGCTTCGGATGCTTGGCAGTGTAATTTTATTGGAAAAAACTGGCCAACAGATAAAAGAAATAAAATAGCCGATTTATTGTTCAGCCAAGGTTTAGATGCTGATGGAAATCCAAAAGGAATCGGATTATCGTTATGGCGTTTTAACTTAGGAGCAGGAAGCGCAGAACAAGGAGAGGCGAGTGATATTACAGATGAATGGAGAAGAACAGAATCTTTTACCACTAACGGAGTTACGTATGATATGACAAAACAAGCCGGACAGGTTTGGTTTATGAAAGCGGCAAGAGAACGTGGTGTAGATAAATTATTAGCATTCGCTAACAGTGCTCCGGTTTATCTAACACAAAACGGAAAAGCGCATGCTTCTATCAAAGAATTCTACAATTTAAAAGATGGAAAAATGCCTGATTTAGCTGATTTTTGGGTTACGTCTTTAGATAAATTAAAAACAGAACATGGTTTAACAATCGATTATGTGAGTCCTTTTAATGAACCGCAATACGAATGGGATGGTTCAGGACAGGAAGGTTCTCCTGCAACGAATACTAATATTTACAGTTTTGTAAACATTTTATCTCCAAAATTGCAGGGTAAAAATTTAGAAGCAAAAATTGTGGTAGGTGAAGCAGGAGCTTACGAGCCTTTATATAAAACAGTTTCAGGAAAAGAAAGCAGATCAAACCAGATTGATTATTTCTTTGCTGCGAATTCGACTAAAAATATTGGAGGTTTGAGTAATGTAAAAAAGACGATTTCTGGACACAGTTATTGGCAGGCTTGGCCGTTAAGCACTCTTATTTCGTCAAGACAGGAAGCGGCATCAAGAATCCAGTCAGTTGGTGGAATTAGTCTTTGGTCATCAGAATATTGTGTTTTAGAAAGTCCAGGAACTGCCGAACTTCCAAGTGGAGCAGGAGCAGGAAGAGATTTGGGAATGTCTTTGGCACTTTGGACAGCTCGTATTATCAGTACTGATATTGCGGTTGGAGGTGTTACTTCTTGGCAATGGTGGACAGCAATCAGCCGTGGTGATTACAAAGACGGATTAATTCACGTAGACGATGGCGCAAGCAACGGAGCGGGAAATGCAGATTACTGTAAAAATGATGGATACATCAGAGATTCTAAAACACTTTGGGCTTTAGGAAACTTTTCATTCTTTGTAAAACCAGGAATGGTTAGAGTTCAAATTCCAAGTGTTGATAATACAATGGAACTTAATAATGTAATGGTTACCGCTTATAAAGATGCAGCAAACAAAAAACTAGTTGTGGTTGCGGTTAACATCAGTAAATCGGCGAAAGCCTATAAATTGAATCTTGCAGGAGGAACAGTAACCGATAATAAATTAACGCCTTACATTACCTCCGAAACATTAAGTTTGAAAAAAGGAACAGCGGTTGATGTTTCCGGTTTTGAAATTCCAGCCAGATCGGTAGTAACTTATGTGGGTACTTATAAATAAAGATGCTAAGGTTCTGACATACTAAGGTACTAAGGTTTTTGAAAAGCATAAATAACATTAAAAATTAACCGCAAAGTCGCAAAGACAAACCGCAAAGTTCGCAAAGTTTAAAATCAACTTTGCGAGCATTGCGTAAAAACCTAGCGTTCCTTGCGGTTAAAAAAACAAAAATAAATGAGAAAAATATATCTCTCGCTTTTATTGGTAATCAGTTCGCTGTCATTTGCACAGCGAACCGTTACCATCAGCACAGATAATGTAGTGCAAATCATGGACGGTTTTGGAGGTTCGGATGCCTGGAGAACGCAGTTTGTGGGCAAAAACTGGCCGGAACAGAAAAAAAATGCTATAGCAGATTTATTGTTCAGCAAAGAAATCGATGCAAACGGAAATCCAAAAGGAATCGGACTTTCGATCTGGCGCTTTAATCTGGGCGCCGGAAGCACAGAACAAGGAGAAAACAGCAAAGTTTCTGACGAATGGAGAAGAAGCGAATGTTTTCTAAATGCCGATGGTACGTATGATTTTTCTAAACAAGAAGGACAAAGATGGTTCTTGCAGGCCGCTAAGAAACGTGGTGTCGAAAAATTTCTTATTTTCACGAACAGTCCGCCAGTTCATATGACAAACAACGGATTGTCTTTTGCTTCTCAAAAGAATAAACTGAATCTAAAAGATGGTGCAATTCCACAATTTGCCGATTTCTTAGTTCAAAGTATTCAGGGATTGGAGAAAAAAGAGGGAATCAAATTCGATTATGTTAGTCCGATAAACGAGCCACAGTGGGAATGGATGCCGAAACATGGTGATACCAACAGTCAGGAAGGAACGCCGGCAACGAATCAGGAAATTTATGATTTGACCAAATCACTTTCGGAAAAATTGAAAGCAAAAAAAATGAGCACTGAGATTGTGATTGCAGAAGCAGCGCAAATCGATTATTTATATGAAAATGTAAATGCCGAAAACCGCGACAATCAGATTGATTTTTTCTTTGGAAAAACGAAAACCAATGTGACTAAATTCTCGAATGTAAAAAATGTAATACTTGGGCATAGTTATTTTACAACTTGGCCAATTGAAAGACAAGTTTTAAGCCGTAAATTAATCGCCGCTGAAGTAAAACAAAAACCGGGATTAAAATACTGGCAGTCGGAATACTGTATATTAGAAAATCCGGGAGAAGCAGAAATTCCGGGTGGTGCTGGCGGAGGAAGAGATTTAGGAATGCAGACCGCTTTATTCGTAGCAAGATTAATTCATAATGATATTGCAGTGGCCAATGCCGCTTCATGGCAGTGGTGGACATCTATCACAAGAGTAGATTACAAAGACGGATTAATTTATCTGGATGACGGAAAAAGCAATGGTGGAACTGAGTCAAATTATGTAAAAAATGATGGAGATTTTCACGATTCAAAATTACTTTGGGCATTAGGAAATTATTCGCTTTTTGTTCGTCCGGGAATGCAGAGAATTGATATTCCAAACCAAAAAGAATTAGACGCAGCAAATGATGTAATGCTGACCGCTTATAAAGACATTCAAAATAAAAAGCTGATTGTAGTAGCCGTAAACTGTGGAAAAGAAGCTCAGAAATATAAATTCGATTTATCAAAAGGAACTCTGAAAAATAACGAGTTAACTCCTTATGTAACTTCTGATACTTCAAATTTAAAAAGGACCAATTCACAGAAAATTAATAATTTAGAAATTCCTGCAAAATCTGTAGTGACATTTGTAGGAGAATTTGAGTAAGTGAGCAGTGAGCAGGTTTTTAGTGTTCAGTTTTAAGTTGAGGATTTGTAAAGACTAAAAACTAAGCCAAGGACTGAACACTAAAAATCTGAACACTGAATACTAATCTAAATTTTGAAACCAAAAATTAACTAAAAAATAAAAATATAGTGTTAAGCAAGAAAACCTTAATCCCTGTTTTACTCTTTTCATGTCTGTCTGCAAGCAGTCAGATTTCGTTTGGAGATTCGAAGAAAATAAATGACAATTGGAAATTTGATCTTCATGATGTTTCCGATGCTAAAAATGCTGCTTTTGATGATACTAAATGGCAGAATGTAAATGTACCGCACGACTGGAGTGTAAAAGGACAATTGAGTCCAACCTTGGCAAGTTGTCAGGGATATTTACCGGGAGGAATTGCATGGTATAGAAAATCAATCAATATTCCGCAGAGCAAATCGGGCGAAAAAGTGTACTTGTACTTTGAAGGCGTTTACAATAGAAGCGAAGTCTTTATCAATGGAAAATCATTAGGGAAACGTCCAAACGGTTATATTTCTTTTGCTTATGATGCAACTCCTTTTGTGAAATTTGGTGGAGAAAATACGATTTCAGTTCGCGTTGACCACAGCCAGAGTGCCGATTCACGATGGTATACCGGTTCCGGAATTTACAGAAATGTATGGTTGGTTTATGCTAATCCGGTCCATATTGCACAATGGGGCGTTTATGCGTATCCAGAAGTTAAAAAAGGAGGAGGAACTTTAAATGTTGAGGTCGATGTAGAAAATGGTTCTTCTTCTAAATCAGCTTTAACTGTTATAAACGAATTGTTTTCAAAAGATGGAAAATCAGTTGGGAAAACAACTTCTAAAGTTGAAGTTGCATCAAATCAAAACGGAAAGGTTTTAGCTAAAATCAACATTAAGAATCCACAATTATGGGATTTAGACAATCCAAATTTATACGAACTGAAAACAACGGTTTTACAAGACGGAAAAGAAATCGATAAAACGATAACAAAAACTGGTTTTAGAAACTTTACATTCGACCCGAACAATGGTTTTGCCCTTAACGGAAAATGGATGAAAATGAAAGGAGTTTGTTTACATCACGATGCCGGAGTTTTAGGATCAGCGGTTCCAAGAGAAGTTTGGAAAACAAGATTGCAAACCTTGAAGGAAATTGGTGTAAATGCCATCAGAACAAGTCATAATCCGCAGGCACCAGATTTTTATGAGCTTTGCGACGAATTAGGATTATTAGTTTTAAACGAAGCTTATGACGAATGGGAATTCCCAAAACGTAAATGGCTGGAAGGCTGGAATTACGGAACTCCGGGATTTGAAGGTTCGTTTGATATTTTTGCAGAGTATGCCGAAAAAGACCTTGAAGATTTTGTACGTCGTGATAGAAACCATCTTTCTGTATTTGCATGGAGTATTGGTAACGAAGTAGATTATCCAAATGACCCTTATTCTCACCCGGTTTTAGACCAAGGAAAAAACGGCTTCGGACAAGCGGCTTACGGCGGTTATAAAAAAGATGCGCCAGATGCTATGAGACTTGGAGCAATCGCAAAACGTTTGGTCGCAGCAGTAAAAAAATATGATAAATCACGTCCAACAACGGCAGGTTTAGCAGGTGTCGCAATGTCTAATGAAACAGAATATCCAGGGGCTTTAGATATTACAGGTTATAATTACACCGAAAGTAAATATCAGTCAGACCATGCCAAATATCCTAAAAGAGTAATCTACGGAAGTGAAAATGTTCATGATATGGAACCTTGGTTAGCGGTAAAAAACAACAAGCATATTTTCGGGCAATTCCTTTGGACTGGTATCGACTATCTAGGAGAATCAGGAAGGTGGCCTTCAAGAGGATTTTATTCTGGATTGGTTGATTTTGCTGGAGTTATCAAACCAAGAGGTTATTTCCGTCAGTCTTTATGGTCAGGTAAGCCAATGGCTTATTTAGGAACTTATCCTTTAGTAAATGAAAAAGATGTTTCTAAAGATGCATGGGCAATCTGGAATTACGAAAACGGACAAAAAATCCGTGTGGTTTGTTATACCAATGCTACAAAAGCACGTTTGGAATTGAACGGAAAAGTAGTTGGCGAAACCAAATTATACGACGAAAAAACTGGAATCATTTATTGGGATATTCCATTTGCTTCAGGAAAATTAGAAGCAGTTGGTTTAGACAAAAACGATAAAGAAGTGAGCCGTTATGCAATCAATTCCACGCAACAGCCAGTTGAATTAACGATTGCAGAGAAAAACATCACAATCAGCAAAGACAAAGGTGTAGCCAAAATCATGGTTCAGGTGAAAGACCAAAACGGACTTCCAGTAATGCTTTCTGATAATGAAGTTACTTGTACGATTACAGGACCAGGGACATTATTAGGTCTAGAAGCAGGAAACAACAGCGATATGACCGATTATACAGATAATGTACAGCGAGTATTTCACGGTCATATTGCGGCTTATATTCAATCAAAAGGAGATTCTACTGAACCTATCAAGGTTAAATTTACAAGCCAATGGCTAAAACCAGTTGAGGTTACGATTAATGTAAAATAAAATGTTCCATCGGAACATCTCATCGGTATAAAATGTCCCATTGGAATATATCATTTATAATAGATAAATGTCCCAATTGGGACATTTTGTCTAAAAAAACGTTTATAATGAAAGCAACAAGAAATATCCTGATTTGTAGTTTTATATTAAATTTTTTTCTTCTAAAAGCGCAAGATCTAGTGTCTCCAAATGAGAAAATTAAAATAGAATTAATAACTGCCAAAGACAGAGCGGATAAGGTTTATTTTAAGGTATTCTATAAAAACAAAGAAACCTATCACGAAGTTTTGCCACAATCCCGACTAGGTATTGTACAGAAAAAAGAACGTTTTGATGATCTTGCATTCGTAGGGGAATCCAAAATTGTCGAGATTCACGACGATTATCAAATGATTTGTGGAAAACGTAAACATTGTGAGAATTTCGGAAATGAAAAGAAATTTAGTTTTAAGAATAAAAATAATCAAAAGCTTGAAATAGTCTTTCGGGCTTATAATAACGGAGTGGCTTTTCAATATGTATTTCCTAATTCATCAGAAAAGAATATTAATATTACTCAAGAAATTACGACGTACGTAATACCAGATGGTACCTCTAGATGGATACAGCCTTTTGAAGTTTCTTACGAAAAATTTTATCCTCAAAGTCAAACAGGAGTAAATGAGGATAAAAATAATAATTGGGGTTTTCCTGCTCTTTACAAGGTAAACGAAGCTCCAATTTGGGTGCTTATATCCGAAGCTGGAATTACAGAAAACCACTGCGCTTCAATGCTGAGTAACAGTGCAAAACAATCGGAATATAAAGTAACTTATCCCGCAGTAAGAGATAATTTTCAGCAGATAGGAGTTGTTGCCAAAGCGCCTTGGAGTTCTCCTTGGCATACAATTGCGATTGGAAGTTTATCTGATATAACAGAATCAAATTTAACTACAGATGTTAGTCAGGCAAATCAATTAAAAGACACGAATTGGATAAAACCAGGAGCTGTTTCATGGATTTATTGGGCTTATAATCATGGTTCAAAAGATTATCAAAAAGTGGTGGAATATATTGATTTAGCTGTAGAAATGAACTGGCCTTACGTATTGATTGATTGGGAATGGGATGTTATGGCGAATGGAGGAAATTTAGAAGATGCGGCTAAATATGCTAAGAGCAAAGGAATCAAACCGCTTATTTGGTACAATTCAGGAACGAGCTGGTTGGAACCGACACCAGTTGATAGATTACTAACAGAAGAAAAAAGAAAGGAAGAATTTACATGGCTGAACAAAATTGGAATTCACGGAATAAAAGTTGATTTTTTTGCCGGAGACCAACAGGATATGATGCAATATTATATTGATATTTTAAAAGACGCAGCAAAATATCATCTAATAGTTAACTTTCATGGCGCTACAATTCCACGTGGCTGGGCAAGAACGTATCCAAATCTAATGACCACAGAAGCTGTTTATGGCGCTGAATGGTATAATAACAAACCAATTTTAACAGATAAAGCGGCAGTTCATAATACCACGCTTCCGTTTACACGTAACGTAGTAGGTTCAATGGATTACACGCCTGTTACATTTTCGGATAGTCAGCATCCTCATATTACTACTTATGGACATGAATTGGCTTTATCAGTAGTTTTTGAATCGGGCTTACAGCATTTTGCAGACCGCCCTTCGGCTTATTATAATTTAACAAAACAACCAAAAGAATTTCTGAAAAATTTCCCAACCGCTTGGGATGATACCAAATTGATTGATGGCTATCCAGGAGAAAAAGTAGTTATGGCGAGAAAGAAAAAGGATGTTTGGTACATTGCTGGGTTAAACGGAAAAGATATTGCTCAGACTTTGACCGTCGATTTTAATTTTTTGGATAATGGAATTTATACTTTGGAATTAATTACGGATGGAAAAGACGATAAATCTTTTGCGGTCAAAACTCTTGAAATCAAAAAAGACCATAAAATCACTGTTGATTGCCTGCCTAGAGGAGGATTTGCTGGTGTGATTAAATTGGCAAAGTAAACTTGTAATAAAAAATCAAATTGGAAGAATTTCACAAGTAAATCGCTAATTGACAGAAAACTATAATCGTTATTAGAAAAAGTTCATTACTTTTAAAGTGTAAAACTTACACATAAAACCACAAACAATGAAAAAAACTAACTTACTAGCCATGTTGATAGGAACATTTTTCCTGTCAGTTGTATCTACCGCACAAACCAAACCATTTCAAAAAGAAGAATTTAAACAATGGGCTCAAACGCCGCCAATGGGCTGGAACAGCTGGGATTGTTACGGGCCGACCGTTGAAGAACATGAAGTAAAAGCCAATGCCGATTATATGGCAAAAGAGCTGAAGAAATTTGGCTGGGAATATGTCGTAGTCGATATTCGCTGGTTTGTCGAAAATGACAAAGCAGGTGGCTACAATCAAACCGATCCACGTTATGTAATCGATCAATACGGAAGATATCTTCCTGCTGTAAACCGATTTCCTTCTGCAAAAGACGGACAAGGTTTTAAGCCTTTAGCCGATTATATTCATAGAAAAGGATTGAAATTCGGAATTCACATCATGCGTGGTATTCCAAAAAAAGCGGTTGAAGAGAAAATGCCCATTAAAGGTGCAAACGGAATTACAGCAGATCAAGTTTATTCCACAGCATTGCAGTGCGAATGGTTGAGAGACAATTATACAGTTGTAGCAGACAAACCGGGAGCACAGGAATATTATAATTCTATTTTCGAACTGTACGCACAATGGGGAGTAGATTTTATTAAAATTGATGATTTATCCAGACCGTATCACGAAGGCGAAATCAATTTAATTCGAAATGCGATTGACCATTGCGGACGCAAGATTGTATTAAGTACTTCACCTGGAGAAACACCAATTTCTGCTGCACAACACGTAACAACACACGCTAATATGTGGCGTATGGTAGATGATGTTTGGGATACTTGGCCGCACATCACACATTTAATGGATGTAGCACAAAAATGGTATCCGTACATCTCACCGGGAACATGGCCAGATTGCGATATGATTCCGTTAGGACGTATTTCGATTAGAGGCGAACGCGGCAACGATAGAATGACTCGTTTAACAAAAGACGAACAATATACTTTAATTACATTTTTCAACATCTTCAAATCGCCTTTGTTTTTTGGCGGAGATCTACCAAGTAACGATGCCTTTACTTTATCCTTACTAACGAATAAAGAGGTAGTGAAAATGCATAACGAAAGCACAGCAGTAAAACAGCTTTTCCAAAAAGACGGAAAAATTGCAGTGACTTCAAAAAATGCGAAAGACGGAAGTGTTTATTTGGCACTATTCAATATTTCAGATAAAGAGTCACAAAAAGTATCTGTAAATCTTTCAGAGCTTGGAATTTCTGGTGCTGCGGAAGTTTTAAATATGTGGACAGGCAAAAAATCTAAAATAGCTTCAAAAGAAATTGGAGCCGATTTAAAACCGCATAGTTCAGTTCTGTATCAATTAAAAAGCAAAAACTAATGAAAAGTTTTTTGCTTAAAAGCACTATTAAGCTGCTTTTGCTTTTTGTCATTATTTTTGGGATGTCTGGATTTACAATCAAAACAAAAGATGAAAATCCAGACAAAGTGTATTTGTTTGCGTATTCTACTTTAAAAAATAATGGAAAGAACGGACTTCATTTTGCATGGAGTACAGATCAGAAAAACTGGTTTGCAATTGGTCCGGAATTCAGTTTTCTAAAATCAGATTTTGGAAGTTGGGGGCCAACGGGAAAAAGCATGTCACAAGCTTTCGTGATTCGTGATAATGCTGGAATTTTTCACTGTTTCTGGAGTGTAAGAGATAATGTTTTTGCACATTCAGAAAGTAAAGATTTAGTCAATTGGGGAAGACAAAATTATATTCAGGGAATGAAAAATTTTGTTGGAAAAAGCCAAGATAAATCGGTTATCCTAAATGTTCAGGTTAGTCAGAAAGAAGGACAATATGTAGTTCACTTCAGCGAAAGCGGCAAAAATTATTATACCACTACAAAAGACTTTCAAAATTATACGGCAACTGTAATTGATGCTAATGATGCTGCACTAAAATTGAGAAGTGAAGTCAAAATTCAAGGCGAAGTTTTACTAGGAACAATACATCAGGTTAATTGGAGTTTGGTTGACAACATGATTAAAAACATGGAATCGGTTAAGTTTAGAGATAAACAGAATAATACTTCTCCTAAAAGTGATAGTTTATTGTTTGCAGGTTTGAAACCAGTAAAAGCCGAAATCAAAATAAACGGTCAGGAATCTAAAAAAATCAGCAATATGCTGACAGGTGTTTTCTTTGAAGACATCAATTATGCAGCAGATGGTGGTTTATACGGAGAACTGATTCAGAATCGAGATTTCGAATATTCGCTTCATGATAAAAAAGGAAGAGACGAAAAATGGAATGCTTCAATGGCTTGGAGCGGTGATTTTAAAATTGAAAAAGAGAACCCAATTCATGCCAATAATCCCAATTATGCCATAATTTCAAAAGGAAGTATAAGTAATTCTGGCTTTGACGGAATTGCGCTTAAAGCGAATGAAAAATATGATTTTAGTGTTTTTGCTAAAGGGACAAAAGCAGTTGTTCGTCTGAAAACGGCAAGCGGAGAAACTTTAGCGGAAGCGGCATTTACACCGTCAAATTCATGGAAGAAATTTAATCTAGTTTTAAAACCGACAAAAACGGTTAATGATGCTCATTTAGAAATCAGTACCAACGGAGAAACGGCTGTGGATATGGTTTCGCTTTTTCCACAGAAAACCTTCAAAAATCGCAAAAATGGACTTCGTGCGGATTTAGCAGAAACGATTGCAGCCATGCACCCAAAATTTGTTCGTTTTCCGGGCGGCTGTGTAGCACACGGAGACGGATTGCATAACATTTACAAATGGAAAAATACCATTGGACCTCTAGAAAGCCGAATTGGGATGCGCAATATATGGAATTACCATCAATCAATGGGATTAGGATATTTTGAGTATTTTCAGTTTTGTGAAGATTTAGGAGCCGAGCCAGTTCCGGTTTTAGCGGCAGGAGTTCCGTGTCAAAATTCATCTGATGGAGGTTCGGGACAGCAATTCGGAATTCCGATAGAAGACATGGACGAATATGTTCAGGATGTGTTGGATTTGATTGAATATGCTAACGGAAGTGTCAACACAAAATGGGGTAAAAAACGTGCCGAAGCCGGTCATCCAAAACCTTTCAATTTAAAATATGTCGGCATAGGAAATGAAGATTTAATAAGCGATGTTTTTGAAGAACGTTATCGAATGATTGTAAAAGCCGTACAGCAAAAATATCCAGAGATTATGATTATCGGTACAGTCGGGCCATTTTTTGAAGGAACAGATTACAGAGAAGGCTGGAAAATTGCTGATGATTTAAAACTGCCTCTTGTAGATGAACATTATTATCAATCGCCGGGCTGGTTTATTAATAATCAAGATTTTTATGATAGCTATGACCGCTCGAAATCTAAAGTCTATCTTGGAGAATATGCATCGTGGGGCAATAAGTTTTATAATGCTCTAGCTGAGGCATTGTATCTTACCGGAGTTGAACGAAACGGAGATGTGGTTTCAATGGCTTCATATGCTCCTTTATTGGCAAGAGAAAAACATACACAATGGAATCCTGATTTGATTTATTTTAATGGAAATGCAGTAAAACCGACGGTAAATTATTTTGTTCAAAAACTATACGGTCAGAATCCTGGGGATATTTATATCGAGAGAAGCATTAAAGCTTCCGATAATGCTGAGGTTAATAAACGAATTGGAGTATCTGTTGTAAAAGAAAGCACTTCAGGAGATTTGATTGTCAAATTAGTTAACGTACTTCCCGTTGCGGTTCTGCCATCAATAGAGATAGCGAATTTGAACATAAATGAAAACGCAAGTTATACAGTATTAGCTGGAAATCCAGAAAAAACAGATGCCAGACCAGTAACTCAATATATCACAGTTAAAGATGCATTTTCGAAAGAATTACCGCCCTATTCTTTTACTGTTATCCGTATTAAAACCAAAAAATAAACTGTTGTATTAGTTTCGAAAATAGAACAGCATTAAACTTATTACAAAATGAAAAAATTTAAAATCAGCATTGTATTCTTGTTATTGATTTCAACTTTTTTACAAGCGCAAGATAAAGCACAAGGAGTACCACCAGTAGTTGCAGAGAAAGATTTAACTGCCTATTTATTTGTGTATTTTATTGGAAACAAAGTCGAAGAAGAGGCAGTTAATTATGCTGTAAGTCAGGATGGTTATCACTATTACAGTATTAACGGGAACAAACCAGTAATTGATAGCAAAGCAATCAGTTCAACAGGCGGAGTGCGTGACCCGCATATCTTACGCGGCGAAGACGGCAAAACATTTTATATGGTTTTGACCGACATGACTTCTTCAAAAGGCTGGGACAGCAATAGAGCGATGGTTCTACTAAAAAGTAGCGACTTAGTTAACTGGAAAAGCAGTATTGTGAATATACAAACCACATTTCCAGGAAACGAAAAACTAAAAAGAGTTTGGGCACCGCAGACCATTTATGATGCGAAAGCCGGAAAGTATATGATTTATTTCAGCATGCAGCACGGAAATGAGCCAGATAAAATTTACTACGCTTACGCAAATAAAGATTTTACGGGTTTAGAAGGCGAGCCGAAATTATTGTTTGTGCCAAAATCTGGAAGAGCTTGTATTGACGGCGATATTATCGAAAAAGACGGTATTTATCATCTTTTTTATAAAACCGAAACAGAAAATCCAGGTATAAAAGTAGCGACAACGACAGATTTAACATCTGGAAAATGGACAGAAAACGACAATTATCTGCAACAGACAAAAGAATCTGTAGAAGGTTCTAGTATTTTTAAGATTAACCATTCTGACGAATATATTCTGATGTATGATGTCTATAAAAAAGGCCAATATCAGTTCACCAAAAGCACCGATTTAGAGAATTTTAAAGTAATCGATAATGAGATTTCAATGGACTTTAAACCGCGTCACGGAACTATTCTTCCCATCACACGTTCTGAATTAAAAAGAATTACAGACAAATGGGGAACGCCTGAAAAATTTCCAAAAGTAAATCACAACCCAGTTCTAGAAGGTTATTATGCCGATCCTGAAATTTTGTATTCAAACAAAACAAAGAAATATTACATCTATCCAACAAGCGACGGTTTTGACAGCTGGTCAGGATATTATTTTAAAACATTCTCTTCTGATAATTTAGTGGATTGGAAGGATGAAGGCGTAATTCTGAATCTTAAAAAAGATGTGCCTTGGGGAAATAGAAATGCTTGGGCACCATGTATTGTGGAGAAAAAGATAAAAGGAAAATATAAGTATTTCTATTACTTTACAGCAGCTCAAAAAATAGGAGTAGCGGCTTCAGATAATCCTACAGGCCCGTTTATAGACAGCGGTAAAGCTCTTGTAGCAGTAAAACCAGAAGGAATAACGGGAGGACAGGAAATTGATCCGGATGTTTTTACAGATCCTAAAACGGGTAAAAGTTATTTTTATTGGGGCAACGGTTATATGGGAGCTTTTGAACTTAATGAAGACATGATTTCTGCGAAAAAAGGAACTGAAACAGTAATAAAAGTAGATAAAACTTTTCGCGAAGGGACGTATGTCATTTACAGAAAAGGAACTTATTATTTTATGTGGAGTGAAGACGATACCAGAAGCCCTAATTATAAAGTACGTTACGGAATGTCAAAATCGCCTCTGGGTCCAATCGAAATTCCAGAAAATAATATTGTAATTCAGGGAATTCCAGAGCAAGGAATTTATGCGACTGGTCATAATTCGGTATTGCAAATTCCAAACAAAGACGAATGGTATATTGTGTATCACAGATTCTCGTATCCAACCGGAATAAAAATGGGAAGAGCAGGAGGTTTTCATCGTGAAGTCTGTATAGATAAATTAGAATTCAACGCAGACGGAACTATTAAACAGGTTGTTCCAACTCACAAAGGAATAGAAAGTATAAAATAAGCTTTTAGTAATTTAGAATTTAAAGCCAATTTCTCATACGAGGAATTGGCTTTTTTTGTTTAAATATTTAAGTATAAGTTTTTTAGTAATAATAAATTTTTAAATATTTGATTATTAGTACTTTATTTTTCTTAAATTTACTTATGCTATTGATAACGATTATTAATAATCGAATTTTTATAAGCACGTATTTCCTTTCTATCTGCCATTTTAAACTTCAAGTATAAGGAATATAATTTGCACTTTACCAGATTGGTTCCTTATTTATTATTACACTGACAATTTAGGTTTAGGATTGGTAATCACTTTGCAGTATCTAACCCAAAGAGTCAGATTTGCTTTTTTGTTTTTTATCTCTGTTGTAATTTAAAATTGTTAATGCTAATAATTCAATCTTATGAAGAATAAAATACTTTGCATATTTATATTTTTTGGAAGTTTTATTACCTATTCTCAAGTCGGAATAGGAACACCAACGCCCAGTATTTCTTCACAGTTGGAAGTTACGGCAACCAATCGTGGGGTGTTGATTCCTCGAATAAATTTGACCAGTTCGACAGATACATTAACTATTTCAGGCGGAAATGTCAATAGCTTATTGGTATTCAATACAGCGACAATTTCTGATATAAAGCCAGGATATTACTATTGGTTTGATAGCAAGTGGAATCGCATTTTAGTTTCAGGGGAAACGGCTTCCACAGCTGGAACAGTTCTTTACAATTCGGTTACACAAACATTTTCTTATATTGACAATTCGGGAAATTCTCAGGTAATCGATTTTAGCTCTATTGTGAAGCTAATGAAACTGTTACGAGTCAGATTCAGAATACAGGAACGGGAGTTATAACTTATACAAATGAAGCTGGTATTTCAACTACTGCTCAAGTGGTCAGTTCAAATGGAGGAAATTTATTAAAGGTTGGAAGCGATGGAGGAGCAATGTTAGAGGTTTCTGCTATTCCAGTAAGTACTACGACGGTTTCAAATGCATCCAACATCAATACATCGACCATTACGGTAAACGGAATCACAAGTTCAGGCGCGCCGATTATCAACAGCAATGAAACGGCATTGTCGGGAACAAGTTTAACGACAACGATAAACGGAGTTTCAAGTACGGCTCTAGATTTGGCTCCGATTATTTCAGCTGGAACAACCAATAATTTAAGCCTTTCAGGAAATACGCTGACTTCAAACGTTAACGGAATTTCCTCGACTTCGGATGCCGTGAGCGGGGTTTCAAATGCATCCAACATCAATACATCGACCATTACGGTAAACGGAATCACAAGTTCGGGAGCACCGATTATCAATAGCAATGAAACGGCATTATCAGGAACGACTTTAACAACAACAGTCAACGGAGTTTCAAGTACAGCTTTGGATTTGGCTCCGATTATTTCAGCAGGAACAACCAATAATTTAAGTCTTTCAGGAAATACGCTGACCTCAAACGTTAACGGAATTTCCTCGACTTCGGATGCCGTGAGCGGGGTTTCGAATGCATCAAACATCAATACATCGACCATTACAGTAAACGGAATCACAAGTTCGGGTGCACCGATTATCAACAGCAATGAAACGGCATTGTCGGGAACGAGTTTAACGACAACAGTCAACGGGGTTTCAAGCACGGCTTTGGACTTGTCTCCGATTATCTCAGCTGGAACTACCAATAATTTAAGCCTTTCAGGAAACACGCTGACATCAAACGTTAACGGAATTTCCTCGACTTCGGATGCCGTGAGCGGGGTTTCAAATGCATCCAACATCAATACATCGACCATTACGGTAAACGGAATTACCAGTTCAGGCGCACCGATTATCAACAGCAATGAAACGGCATTGTCGGGAACGAATTTAACAACAACAGTCAACGGGGTTTCAAGCACGGCTTTGGACTTGGCTCCGATTATCTCAGCTGGAACTACCAATAATTTAAGCCTTTCAGGAAACACGCTGACATCAAACGTTAACGGAATTTCCTCGACTTCGGATGCCGTGAGCGGGGTTTCGAATGCATCAAACATCAATACTTCAACCATTACAGTAAACGGAATAACAAGTTCGGGTGCACCAATTATCAACAGCAATGAAACGGCATTGTCGGGAACGAGTTTAACGACAACAGTCAACGGGGTTTCAAGCACGGCTCTAGATTTGGCTCCGATTATTTCAGCAGGAACAACCAATAATTTAAGCCTTTCAGGAAATACGCTGACATCAAACGTTAACGGAATTTCCTCGACTTCGGATGCCGTGAGCAGTGTTTCGAATGCATCAAACATCAATACTTCGACGGTTACAGTAAACGGAATAACAAGTTCGGGCGCACCGATTATCAATACAAATGAAACGGCATTGTCGGGAACAAGTTTAACGACAACAGTCAACGGGGTTTCAAGCACGGCTCTAGATTTGGCTCCGATTATCTCAGCTGGAACCACCAATAATTTAAGCCTTTCAGGAAACACGCTGACATCAAACGTTAACGGAATTTCCTCGACTTCGGATGCCGTGAGCGGGGTTTCAAACGCCTCAAACATAAATACATCAACTGTTACGGTAAACGGAATTACAAGTTCAGGCGCACCAATTATCAACACCAATGAAACGGCATTGTCGGGAACAAGTTTAACGACAACGGTAAACGGAGTTTCAAGCACGGCTTTGGATTTGGCTCCGATTATCTCTGCTGGAACAACCAATAATTTGAGCCTTTCAGGAAATACGCTGACATCAAACGTTAACGGAATTTCCTCGACTTCGGATGCAGTGAGCAGTGTTTCGAATGCAATTTCGACTAATTCTTTAACAACCACCGTGAATGGAGTAACAGGAACAGCTGTCAATATTATTACTAGTAATAATTTAAATGCTACAAATGGAAATTTGGTATCAACAGTAAATGGTGTAGCAACAACTCCAGCAGTTCCTGTTCTGATTTCTGCAAATAACGGTTTAACAGCGACTAATGGTAATGTACAATTAGAGGGAAGTCTCGTAAAACCGACAACAATAACTACTGACGCTGTTAATACATTAGCGTTTGCCGGCTTACAGCCCAGTATTTCAGGAACTGATGTAGTTGTTGTAGCTGATAATACAGGAGTTTTAAAAACTAAAACTTTAGCGTCTTTAAATGCAAATAACTGGAGTTTACTGGGTAATACAGGTACAGACCCCTTAACTAATTTTTTAGGCACAACTGATGATGTTGATTTAATTTTTAGAAGAAATTCTATTCAGGCTGGTAAAATTCAAGCAACAAATACCTCTTTTGGAGTGAATTCATTTAATGATTATTCGCCAGGACTTAATAATGTTGCAATTGGTACTTCTTCACTTTTTGAAAATTCAACAGGAAATAATAATACCGCAGTGGGTTACAATGCGTTAACAGCAAGTCGGACAGGAAACAATAATGCTTCGTTGGGTTCAAGCGCAGGATCACTTAATACGCAGGGCTCTCAAAATACATTTATCGGAACCAATTCAAATCCGACTGGTGGTGCTTTTATAAATAATGCTACCGCTATAGGATATAATGCACAAGTTGCAACCAGCAATAGTTTAGTACTTGGAGCTATAGGAGCTGATGCTGTAAAAGTAGGAATAGGTACGGATTCGCCAGACAATACGCTGCATGTAAAACCTATGGTAACGTTAGATCCAGTTCGTTTCGAGGGATTACAGCCAAGTGTTTCCGGAACCGATTTAGTTGTTGTAGCAGATAATACAGGGATTTTAAGAACTGTAACTCCAAGCTCGCTAATTCCTGCAACCACAGTTTCAAATACTTCAACAGCAAATACATTAAGTACCACTGTGAATGGGGTGACGGGAGCAGGAGTAAATATTATCAACAGTAATGCTTTAACAGCCTTAAATGGAAATTTAGTATCAACTATAAACGGTGTGGCAACAATACCTGCAGTTCCTGTATTAATTACCGCAGATAATGGTTTAACAGCGACTAATGGTAATGTACAATTAGGCGGAAGCTTAGTTAAACCAACTACTATCGCTACGGGTACCACCAATACTTTGGCTATTTCAGGTCTGCAAACTGTAGTTGCTCCAACAACAGATAATCTTGTAACAGTAGACGGAACTGGTACTTTACACCAGAGAACAGTTTCAGATGCAGTTGGTACTATTGGATGGCTAACTACCGGAAATACAGGAACAAGCCCAGCAAGTAACTTTTTAGGCACTATAGATGACAGGTCTTTGATTTTCAGAGTTAATAATGTAAAGTCTGGTATCATTTCTCCACCTTCGGCATTTAATAATACTGCTTTAGGCTATCAAGCACTACAGTCCATTGTCACTACATCTTCACAATCTACAAGCGCTGTAGATAACACAGCAATTGGTTCGGGTGCATTAAGTTCTTTAAACATTCCTGGTAACGGAAACAATACCGCTGTTGGGGTAAACGCTTTGAGTAGATCAGTAATTGGTGTTGCAAATACAGCCGTTGGCTCATGGGCTTTAGGAAATTATACCGGTACTAGTGGGGGCACAGCTTCAAGAAATACAGCTGTAGGTTATCTTTCTATGATAGGTTCAGGAAGCAATGTGATTAATAATAATGGTAGTAACAATACGGCTTTAGGTGTTAGTGCCATGAACAATTCTACTACTAATATTAGCGGGAGCTATAATGTTGCAGTCGGTGCTAATGCTCTTACAGTCAGTGCTGCTGGAAGCTATAATACCGCAATAGGTCCTAACGCAGGAAATACTCTTAATGGTAGTAACAATATCATGATTGGTGGCTCCGCTATTAGTAATATGAATCCTTCTGGAACGGGAGTAAGCAATGAAATGAACATTGGCAACACTTTATACGGTAGGAATGTAAATGGTGCATTAAATGGAACAACTGGGGTAATTGGTATTAATACAAATAATCCAAGCAATACTTTAGAAATCAAATCAGCGGTTGCAAATACCTCTGGATTGCGTTTTACAAATTTGAATTCTGCCAGTACTACATCAACAGGTGCTACACTTGGTGTAAATGCAACGGGTGATGTGGTAGTTCTTGCAGGAAGTGGTGCTACTGCATGGAGTCTTACGGGTAATGCGGGCACAAATCCAGCAATTAATTTTCTAGGCACTATAGATGATCAGTCGATACAGTTCAGGGTAAATAGTATCAATGGAGGTATCTTATCTAAAGTAAATACAGCATTTGGTTTTGAAACATTGAATGCAATATCTACAGGTGTATATAATACAGCTATAGGAGACCAGGCGCTTAAGAGTAATGCAACCGGCTCATACAATGCTGCAGTTGGTACAGGAGCGCTTCAGAACAATACAGGAAGTAGTAATAGTGCTTTTGGTTATAAAGCTCTTACTTCAAATATCAATGGAGGATTTAACAGCGCCTTTGGTATTAATGCTTTATATAATGTAATCTCAGGAAGCAGTAATAGTGCTTTTGGAGGGGATGCTCTTACAAGTTTGGTAACTGGAGAAGAAAACAGTGCTTTTGGATATCAAGCACTAAATAAAGTTACTTCATCAGGTAACAGTGCATTTGGGCAGCGGGCTCTTGTAAATGCAACAACTGGAGGCCGTAATACAGCGGTTGGTGATAATTCATTTCAGTTTTTACAAAGTGGAAGCAGCAATACTGCATTAGGTTATTATGCTGGAAGAAACTTATTAGGAAGCAATAACATTGCCATAGGTTACAATGTTGCTTTCGATGCTTTTAATGATTATTCAGGGAATAAAAACATCTTGATAGGAGATGAGATAAACCTGTCTGATCCTGTCGCTTCTAATGAGTTAAATATAGGCAATACCATATTCGGTACAGGTATAAATGGCGTCGCAGGTGGAACTGTAGGAAGAATTGGTATTAATACAAATGCACCAACAGCCACATTAGATATTAACGGAGCCTCCCGTATACGTACTTTGCCAGCAGGTGCGCCAACAGACAATATCGTTACTGCGGATGCAAGTGGCAATTTAAGAATCGTTGCTCCAGTAAGCAGTATTGCAAGCACGATGAATTTAGTGCGAAGTACAGCTGATTATACTGTAGATCCTGCAACAGATAATGTGATATTAATAGATGCAGCTTCGAATAATGTTACCGTTACACTGCCTTCTGGTGTAACTTTGGGAAGAGTATTTATTATTAAACGTGTCGACAGCACTTCAGCCAACACGGTTACGATCACATTTGCTGGTGCCACTGCCACGGTTAACGAAACAGATACGTCTATTTTAGTCGATATCAGAACAGCTTACCAGATTATTACTGATGGAAGCGATAAATGGCAAACTATTGCAAAGTTCCAGTAGCCAAATAGTGTCTCGTGACAAGATATTCGGAAATATTTACTGTTTGAAATACGTGCCTATGATAAATTTTCAAATTAAATCAAGGTATCGCAAATTATTTTTATTTAATGTAAGATAAATGTTATGTTTTTTTATCTTTATTTTGTAATTCATTGTTTTTCAGTGAATTTATGATTGGTGAATCTACTGGTTTAATAATTTCATTCTTCTACGCCTTTTACTGTTTTTTGCAATTCTGATAGCAGAAAACACATTTCTTCATTTAAATATTTTTTAGAATATTATTTTGTTTACCTAATTATTTCTCAGAAAAAAGCGGTGTTTTTTTTATTTTAAGTGATTGATAATTAGGTGTTTGTGTTATAAAATGTCTTATTGTGTTACTTTAAAAACGTTTAATGGTAAAAAAAAAATTATCCTAAACGGAAATTTGCACTCTCTAAAACCCTAATTGCAAAAACAAACAAACATTAGATTTTAAGAATTAAATTAAATTTACATGAACTTAAAACTACCTAAGAAGTCACTATTTATTCTTATAATTTTTATTGTAAGTTTTGTAGGCCATGCGCAAGTAGGAGTTGGAACACTGACTCCTGCCAGTTCAGCACAATTGGATGTAACGGCTACCAATAAGGGTATGCTTATTCCAAGACTATCTTTAATACAAACCACAAATCAAAGTCCGGTTACTGGTGTTATTGAAAATAGCTTACTGGTCTATAATACCGCTACAGTAAATGATGTGACTCCGGGTTTCTATTATTGGCAGACCGATAAGTGGGTTAGATTAATAGGAAAAAGCGATCCTGTTATATTTAATGAAACACTCACTACTCTGACTTACGATGCCAATACCAATAGATTAACCTACAAAGATGAAAACGGCACTTCCAATGTTTTGCAGTTGGTTGGACAAGTAGGGCCAGTAGGTCCAGCTGGACCGCAGGGTCCTCAAGGAATTGCTGGTGCAAAAGGCGACAAGGGAGATAAAGGAGACACAGGACCGCAAGGTATTCCAGGAAACGACGGACCAGCTGGCCCACAAGGAGGCATTGGTTTAATTGTTGACGGCACTAATACAACCGTAACCGGATCTGGAACAACGGCAGACCCTTACAAAATCAACACGACTTCAATGCCTGCAGCAACGGTATCTAACACTTCTGCCGGCAACCTTTTAAACACTACTGTAAATGGCGTCACTGGACCAGATGTAACTATAATCAACAGCAACACTTTAACAGCTGTCGATGGCAATTTAGTATCTACTGTAAACGGCGTAGCAACCACAGCTGTTCCTGTGCTAATTGCTGCAGACAATGGTTTGACCGCAGCTAACGGCAAGGCACAATTAGGAGGAAATCTAACCCAACCTACTACTATAACTACTGATGCCACCAATACTTTGGCTCTTAAAGGCCTGCAGCAGGGAAGTGCAACAGGTGAATTACTTACGGTTGAACCCAATACAGGTGTCATCAAAAAAATAAGTATCAACCAGTTGACAGGGGTTATAAAACAGGAGTTGACTGCTGTCGGTGGACAAAAGGATTTTCCTACTCCACTGCCCATAACCTCTTTGGATAAAATACAGGTTTTTAGAAACGGAGTCGAAATAAATTTTACTGCAACCACAGGAACTTCCCAATTAACACTACAGCTTTATGCTGATACCAATGGAGCATGTTTGGAAGGTGATGAAATAAAAATTTACCAATGGAAATAAAAAAATAAACTAGCATTAAAATAAAAAATAATTTTTAGCCAATTAAAAATATATGAAATGAAACAAAAAAAATAAAAAAAAAAGAAAAAATAGAATGTTTTTTAAATACTCAGAATAAACAACAGTAACCATAAAATATTAACAAATTTCAATCATGAAAAATAATACAATTAAAAAAAGCAACATGAAAACAATTAAAAAAGGCATATTTGCCTTAATGGCAGTTCTAGGGATCGGCTTAAGCGCACAGGCGCAAGAAGTAACTAATAACGTGACAAAACAAGGGGCTGTAGGTGCACCGGGAGCAGATCCATTACTAGGTGGCTCTGTTAGGGTAATTGACAACAAGGGTACCATTAAGTATTTGCAAGTACAAAATGGTATCACTCAAATTACGAACTCTAATGCCGGTGGCAATATTGTGACCACATGGCAATTAGGAGGTACATTAACTAATGAGACCTATATTGACGTAGCAGGAAAAGCATTTGCTTTAGATGGTCTTAAGTTGGCTACAAACCAAACTGCTTCTACTGATGCTAAAGACTTATCTACACATACTACATCAGATAGAGGAACAGGTCTAACGCTTTTGGTTCGTGATGAAGCCACAGGTGAAACTATGAAAATGAAATTTGAAGATTTGGTAAATGGAGGACAATCACTACAAACAGCTACTGCTGGTTCAGATATCGTTTTTAGCGACCCTACTCTTCCTACAACTGTGGAAAAAGTATGGGTATATCGTAATGGTGCAAAATTAGTGGCAGGTCAAGATTATACCTGGGCAGCAGCAACTGGTGTAACTGTTAAGAATGTAGGTGGAGGAACAGATCCTGACGACTATGCTTTTATGACTGGGGATAAGATAGAAATTCATTGGATTAAATAATTAAGCACTCAAAAAGCAATAATTAAATTAGTATTCAATCACTTTTATCTCTCTGCCTATTGTAAGGCAAGAGAGGTAAAAGTGATTATAAAAAGTAATACTAAATTGATTTCCAATTATAACGTTAACTGTTCAGTTTGCCTTATAAATGATTTTTTTTGAATGCGTCTAGCTTTTTTTCGATAGAATATCATCGGGTGTTTTCAGTGTTGTTAGTGTAAATAGAAATAGGGGTGGTCTAAAAAATAATACTCCAATTAAATGATTAAAAAAATGAATAAGTATTTAGTAATATTGTTGTCTCTTTTATTCCCTTGTATGCTTTTGGCTCAGAACAAGGGCATAAGAGCGGTTGATAATAAGGGTACAATTATTTATGTAGATCCAAGCAAATGGTTTGAGTTTAAATCTAATCTATTTAATAAAAACACCAACGGAAATGTAGCCATAGGGCTTGATACAACAAATGTGTCGTTCAATTCCCGCTTGTATATCTATAATGATAACAGCACCACTACACCTGCATTAAAATTGGATAAACCTTTTGACGGAGAATTGACTGACGATGTGCTTACATGGGATCCAAGTGACTTTTCAGTTAGAAAAATAGCTATTAGTACATTATCGCCAAACGACTGGCATTTATTGGGTAATGCTGGAACCGATCCTGCAACGAACTTCTTGGGTACTACAGATGATCAGCCTCTTATATTTAAGATAAATAATCAGCAATCAGGTGCTTTAACCAGTGTTTTTAGTGGAGCAAACACTTCCTTCGGCCATTATTCATTGCAAAATCCTAACGTAGCAGGTGGCGGAATAAACAACTCAGCATTTGGCGCAGGCGCATTGATACTTACTTCAACAGGTGCGAACAATACAGCTATGGGAGTTACGGCACTTCAGAATAACACCACAGGTGGAAATAATACTGCTGTAGGAATGAATAGTATGACAAATAGCATCACAGGAAGTGATAATGTGGCTATGGGGATGTCGGCACTATTCGGAAATGCTGCTGGCTCTGGCAATACTGCCATTGGCGCATCTGCAGGATATAATGTTGTAGGGAACTACAATACGCTAATTGGTTTAAAATCTGGTCTCAGTATTAGGTCTGGTACAAACAATACTGTAATAGGAGGAAGCTCAACCGGAGACATCACTGTTTCTGCAGATAACGCTAGTAACGAACTAAACATCGGAAATGCCTTATATGGTACTGGAATAAATAATGCAGCCGGGGCAAATACAGGGAAAATAGGTATTAATACCAATGATCCGCAAGCACAATTAGACGTAAATGGACAGGCTAGGGTACGTACTTTGCCAACTGGTTTGGTAGCAACAGATAAAATCGTAACTGCTGATACAGACGGAAACTTAAGAACCCTTTTGCCTGCAGATTTAGTTCCTGCTACAACGGTGTCGAACACTTCATCAGTAAATACTTTGACAACAACAGTAAACGATGTGACTGGAACTGGTGTTAATATCATCAACAGCAATACTCTTACAGCTACGGATGGTAATTTAGTTTCAAGAGTAAATGGTGTAGAAACAACCCCAGCAGTTCCTGTACTTGTTTCAGCAGACAATGGCTTAACTGCCACTAATGGGAAAGTGCAATTAGGAGGAGGATTAACAAAACCTACTACAATTGCTACTACTGCCACCAATACTTTGGCTATTTCTGGCCTGCAGACTGTCACTGCACCTACTACAAATGATAATTTAGTAACAACAGACGCTAGCGGCGTCTTACATCAAAGAACCGTTGCAGACGCAGTTGGCTCCGTAGGATGGCTAATAACAGGTAATGGAAATACCAGCGGGGCTTCTAATTTCATAGGCACTACCAATGATCAGTATTTATCGTTTAAGGTAAATGGTACGGTAGCTGGAATGATCAGTACTGGTACTTCTACTGTTGGTAAGTACAATACTGCTTTTGGATATAGAACACTTTCTAATTGGCAAACTACGTCAGTGGCACAACAAGGTTCTGACAATACAGCTTTTGGAAACGAAGCTTTGGCGCTTGGTGGCACTGCCAGTGATAATACTGCTTTCGGTTATGGGGCTTTAAGGGCGGCAACAAGCAATATTTTCGCTGGTAACACGGCGGTTGGCTCCTTGGCGCTCTATGCTGCTAATGGCAATACTTTAGGCCGAAATACCGCTGTAGGTTACCTTGCGCTTAGAACTAATACCACTGGTAGTTACAACACGGCAGTAGGTACCTCCTCTTTGAATTTTAACACTACAGGAAACAATAATACGGCGTTGGGCAACCTTGCGCTTCAAAACCTCAACGGAGGAAGTTACAATGTGGCTGTTGGTAATGCTGCAGGTATCCTTACTGGTATGGCCGGGAGTAGCAATATCCTGATTGGTTGCGGCTTCTCGGCACCCAATCCTATTTATGTTAACCCATCTAGCACTTCTGCCAGCAACGAATTAAATATAGGTAACACCTTGTTTGGTACGGGTGTAAATGATGTTGCAGGAAATACGACAGGCAGAATTGGTATCAATACCAATGCGCCTGCCACAACATTAGATGTCAACGGACAAGCAACTGTTCGTAATCTAACAACTGGTTCTGGAACAGATAATATTGTAGTTGCAGATCCAACAACTGGTCTTTTGAAAAAAATAGCCCAAACACCATATTCAGAACCCTGGCAGGTTGCAAGCTCTACAACACCGGCAACAACAAACACTCAAAATATTTACCAGAATGCAACAGTAGGTATTGGTGATTTTAGTGCTGCTGTTCCTTTGACAAATTTAGATGTTCGTGGTTCGGTAAGAACGGGATCTCCAAACACTGGTGCTACTATTGGCGCTACCTCTTTTGCAGGGGGAACTAACACTCAGGCAACAAATACAAATTCATTTGCTTTTGGTAATGGTGCAGTGGCTTCTGGTACAAACTCTTTTGCAGGTGGAAATAATACCAATGCATATAATATTAATACGTTTGCTTTTGGGAATGGTGCGATAGCGGGGGTTAGCGGGGCAAGTGATACGACTAATTATGGCGCAGTAGCATTTGGAAGCTCTACTGCGGCTGGTAATTATTCTTTTGCAGCAGGTCCTGGAAATAAAGCATTAGCTAATTATTCAGCCTCTTTTGGACAGAATAATACCATTAACTCTACCGCAACCGTTTCATTCGCCGCTGGTTATAAAAACGAAGTCAATTCTTCAAATTCAGCTGCATTTGGCGCAAATAATTTTATTTATAATACTTACAATACTCCAACTAGTGCCCAAAACTCTGTAGTAATGGGATCAGGAAATAAAACCGATGCTAATTCTTCTGTAGCGCTAGGAGCTAACAATACTAATTATGCTTCCTACTCTGTAGCTATGGGAAATACCAACACAATTACAAATGGAAGCAGTTATAGTGTAGCTATGGGACAAAATAATAGACTGGATAACAATAGTACTGGTGCTTTCATTTCTGGTCAAATGAATGTTATTAATAATGGAGTATATTCTGCAGCAATTGGGCAAAACAACACCATTAATTCAGCAAATGGAACCATCATTGGAGCATATGCCACAATACCAACTTCAACTGTTGGCTCAACTATTCTAGCTGATGTTTACAATGGCAGTTCCACAACTGTTTCTGCAACAGCAGCAAACCAATTCACAGGAATGTTTAATGGTGGCTACCGTTTTTTGACCAATCGCAGTAATCAAGTCGATAGAGGAATGTTTATTGTTGATGACAATAACACGCCTACTAGGGCGAAAGTAGGTATTAATAACCCTACTCCTAATGCCGATTTGGATGTACAAGGATCACAAGTAGTAAAAGTTACTATAGTTCCTATGGGTTCTTATACGGTAAAAGCCAATGATTATTTGTTGATTGTTAACACTGGTACAATCGCAACAAATACGATCACTTTACCAGCTGCAAATCTAAACAAAGGACGTGTGCTGGTGATTAAAACAAGCTTAGTGGCTGGTAGTGGAGTTACCATTAAAACCACAGGAACAGATGTTTGTGATGGAACCTTGCCAACAGCTAGTTTGATGGGATTAACTACCGTGCCTTTGGGCGCAGGAGGCATATCTGTTGGGAATCAAATTACATTAGTTTCTGACGGAATTTCTTCCTGGTATGGTAATTAAAAAATTTGATGTGATAAAATTGAATAGAACTAATATTTGTTTTTGAGTAGCACAAACAGAACTTATAATAGCTAATAGCACGTAACAAACGTTTTTGATGGAACTTTTTGGTATGTGAGTAACTAGAAAAACGAGAAAGGAATAAAACGGTAAGGACAACAAATTTAAAAAACGTTGTCAGCAACATTTGAGACGGATCTGACCTATTGGCTCAGAAAAATTAGAGACGAAAATCTCTCATAAAGAATAATTTTAAATACCACTTAAAAAATTGATTCTATGAAGATGCAAATAAAATTTGGTGTTCTTTCACTATTTTGTTTTGGGAAAGTTTTTACACAAACTATTAATACAGGAGTATTAACAATTGAACCCAATACCGATTTTTCGACTCTTTTTGCTTTTGATAATAAAGCTAATGGAGATGTTTTACACAATGGGAATTTATATCTCTACGCCGATTTTAAAAATGATGGTTTGTTTACGTATACTGACTTATCAAACGGAAAAACTTTTTTTATAGGTAATTCCAATCAAATAATAGAAGGGACCTCAATTTCGGAATTTCAGAACATAGAATTCAATAACTCCTCCAATAACGCTCCTTTTTTCTTAAAGACAACTATTGTTGTCAATAAACAGGCTTCATTTAGGAACGGAATTGTAGACGGTTCTAATGATGCGGGTAAAATGATTTTTAATGAAAATGCATTCCATTCAGAAACCAGTAATTTGAGTTTTGTTGATGGAAGGGTAGAAAAAAAAGGTACTGCTAAATTTGAGTTCCCTGTCGGAGATGATGTTTTTTACAGACCATCTATAAATGAGCTAAATAATGCTCCAAACAATATTTATACAACCGAATACTTCTTTGAAACCATCGGCAACATTCACCCTTATGCCAGCAAAGAGGATAGCATTCTTACCATAGACGAAGCTGAATATTGGAATTTAACCCAACAACAAGGAAGCGACAAAGCAGTTTTGAGTCTTACGCTTGATAAAAATACTACACCGCAGATTTTCTTTCAGGACAGTGATGTTACGCAACTTGCAATAGTGCGATGGGATGCTGCAACCTCTAAGTGGATTAATGAAAAAGGCATCACAACAGATCTTCTTACAGGAGCCGATTATACAAAATTAGTAACCACTCAGGTAAGCGGTTATGGCATTTTTACAATTGCACTAGTCAAGAAAGAAAATCCAGAACCTCCAACAGATGGAGTTACAATCTACAACGCTCTCTCACCAAATGGAGACGGTATAAATGACACTTTTCATATTAAAGGAATAAATCAATTTCCAGACAACAGGGTCGAAATTTATAATCGCTGGGGAGTAAAAGTCTACGATGCGAAATCTTACAATGAAAGCGATAAAATGTTTGACGGCTATTCTGATGGGCGCGCAACAATCAACAGAGGCGAAAAACTTCCAACAGGAACTTATTTCTATATTTTAAATTATACAAAAGGCAATAATATAATTAAAAAATCAGGTTACTTATACATCAACAATCAATAAAATTGGCTTATGGAAAAATGTTTTTACATCATGACAATATGTTTATTGGCAAGTTTTGATGCTCTGGCACAACAAGAGTCGCAATATACGCAATACATGTACAATACCATGACTTTTAATCCTGGATATACGGGTTCGAGAGAAGTAGTAAGTGCGATGGGACTATACAGGACACAATGGGTGGGACTAGATGGCGCTCCAAAAACAATCAACTTTTCAATACAAAGTCCGCTTGGTTATCATGCTAATGGCATCGGATTAGATGTAGTAAGCGAAGAAATTGGACCAACAAATAACATTGGTTTAATGATAAATTATGCTTACACGATTATTGGCAATAATGATTTACGGTTTTCTTTTGGTATTTCTGCTGGTTTCAACAATTACGAAGTTAATTACAATGAATTGAACGTCGAAAATCCAGATCAATTTCTGTACGGACAGCAATCTGAATTTTTGCCCAATATCGGAGCAGGATTCTATCTGCACACCTACAAATGGTATTTGGGAGTATCTGTGCCAAAATTGCTTAAAACTAATTATTACGACGATGTGGCCTCGACAGTATATTCTTCTAATGCACATTTTTATGGCATAGCTGGATATGTATTTGATCTTAATCCAAATCTGAAGTTTAAGCCTGCTGTTTTAGTCAAAGTAGTAGAGGGCGCTCCTATAGCGGTAGATTTGTCGGCTAATTTGCTAATAAATAGCAAATTTACTTTAGGAGCAGCTTATAGATGGAGTGCCAGTATAAGTGCTTTGGCAGGTTTTCAGGCTACCGATAATATCCAGATTGGTTATGCTTATGATTATGAGACTACGAACTTGGGGAATTATAACTCAGGAACACATGAAATCTTCTTAAGATTTGATTTTTTCAATAAGTCAAGCAAGCGAATGATTAATCCAAGATTCTTTTAGATAATTATTAAAAAGGTTATTTATGAATAAGCATTTTCTGTTTTGGATTTTTTGGTTTAGTGTAAGTGCCCTTGCGCAAGATAGATTGGTCAATAAGGCCGAAAGGAATTATGAGCAGAAGGCCTATGCGTATGTGAGCTCTAATGATTTGCTTGATAAATTAATTCAGAAAAAATTTAATTCGTCAGGAATATATGCAAAGCTTGGAGATTCGTATTACTTTAATGCAGATTATAAAAATGCATTAAAGGCGTACAATCAAATAAATAACTTAAAGGACGATTATGTTTTGACGAACGAGCAATTATTTCGTTATGCACAATGCCTGAAATCTAACGGTCAGTTTGAGGAAGCTTCAAAAGTCATAAAGATGCTAAATGATAAAGCAGGACAGGAAGCCATAAATGCAGGAACAGAGTATTTAAAAGAGATAGAAAAGCAATCTAATCGATTTACTATAAAACTGGTTAGTGTTAATTCAGATATGCCAGATTATGGAGTAACTTTTTATAAAGATAACCAAGCTTTTTTTACATCTGCACGCGATATAAATGTTTCGGAACGATTAAAAGACAGATGGAACAACAAACCTTATTTTAAGCTATATCAAGCTGTGATTACGGATGACGGAGATTTAACTGATGCTAAAATGGTCAAGGGAAAAATTAAAGCTGTTTTTCATCAATCTACTCCCGCTGTTACAAAAAACGGTAATCAGATGTATTATACCAGCAGCAATTTCCTTCAAAATAAATTTGGTGTAGATGATACGAATACCAATCGTTTAAGAATCTATCGAGCAACTTTGGTTAATGGCAAATGGACGAATATTGAAGATTTGCCATTTAACGATGATTCATTTTCTAATGCACATCCAGCTTTGCGGCCAGACGAAAAAAGCTTAATTTTTGCATCTGACAGACCCGGCACTTTTGGTCAGACAGATTTGTACGAAATTCCCATAAATGATGACGGAACTTTTGGTGAAGCCAGAAATTTAGGTGCTTCAATAAATACTATCGGTAGAGAAACATTTCCGTCAGTCTCAGCTACTGGGGAACTTTATTTTGCTTCTGATGGACATTCAGGATTAGGAGGACTAGACATTTTTGAGGCCATTGGAAATTCGTTAGATAAGGATTACAAAGTTCTTAATGTCGGCAAACCGATTAATTCTCCAGCAGATGATTTTTGTTATGTCATCAATACCAAGACGCATAAAGGCTTTTTTACCTCAAACAGAACCAATGATGATCAAATTTATAGTTTTACCGAATTGGAACCCCTGAAAGTAATTTATGAAATCACTGTGATTGGAAAAGTTTACGACAAAAAGAACAATCAATTGCTTCCCAAAACTAGAATATCATTAGTTGATGCAAATCGAGAAAAAAGGGATGAATATTATACGGACGATGCAGGTGAATATCTCATAAAAGTTCCTGTTGGAGATTATTTCTTAACTTACAATAAAATCGGATATCAGCAAGGATTTGAGAATGTTAGAATTAGCAATACGCAAAAAGACCAGATTATTGAAATTGACAAATACCTCGAAACAGATTCAGATGCAAATAAAATCCAAACACAAGGTGATAAAATAATTACAGATGGGTCTGATTTAACAAACAAGTTAGATTTAGAGCCTATTTATTTCGATTTTACTGATTCTAGGATAAAAAGAAGCTCTAAAAACGAGCTAAATAAAGTTTTTGAGGTTTTAGAATTTTATCCATCAATGACAGTCGATGTCAGGTCTCACACAGACAGCCGAGGAAGTAAAGAATTTAATTTAAAATTATCTGAAAGAAGAGCAAAAGCAACTATTGAGTATCTTGTAAATAAAGGTATAAAACCAAGCAGAATTACGGGCAGAGGCTATGGCGAAACACAGTTGATAAACAAATGCAAAGATGGCATAAAGTGCTCTAGTCAAGAACATCAGCTAAATAGGCGTTCAGAGTTTGTTATAAGCTTGAATAACAAATAACATTTAGCAACGTCATGATTGTTAAAATAAAATGAGGTATTACTTTTATAATAATACCTCATTTTGATAAAACATAAGATTGTTTTTATACCGTTTGGTCATCTATAGTTGCTTCTGGAGCATTTTTCTTGACAGATTCGATTCCGTTTTCTCTTGCCGACACACTTTCGTACATTTCGCTTGAACCTATAATCTGGCCGTTTCCAGCCTTTAAATTGAAGTACGGTTTTCCACTTTTAGACTCTAATCTATCATAACGATCATCGTCTGGAGCATTTTTCTTTACAGATTCGATACCATTATTGCATGCTGCTTTTGTAGTGTAGCCTTCGCTTGTTAAAATCGTCTGACCATTACCAGCTTTTAAATTGAATTGAAACTCACCGTTTGCTCTGGTAGTAATTACAAATTTTCCCATGTAGTTTGTTGTTTAAGTTAGGTACTATTATTTTGCTATAGATAAAAATACAAAACTTGGTAATACAAATCAGACATCTATTTAAAAAAATGATTATCTTAATGCTAAAAAAGAGCGTCCTAAAAAATATAAAACAGCCTTTTAGAATACAAATTAGATTCCTAAGCGGAAATCAGAAACGCTTTTTTCTTCCAGATTAATTTCCTCAAAAATACTTTGTGTGCCTTTATCCACTGGACATTGTGTGCTGATTCCCATCCAGATTTCTTTTGGGTAATTGTTTTTGTACAAACGAACCATCTGCCAATTCTTTTTATCGGTCGAATAGTAACTGGCTACTGTTTTAGTATCAGAAGAGATTTTCATGTAAACAGAAGGTATTTTGACTACATCGTGGTTGTTGTCGTCAGAGGTGCCCATGGTGCGAACGGTTACAATTCTGTGATTGCCTCTTTCGTCTTGTTCAAAACAGAATTTCTGGTAAAAACTGTCATTCACATAAATGTATAGAACACCAGCGTTATAGAGACCTTTTTCAGTAAATTCAGGAGTTACTTTTGCAGTAAGCGTAAAAGGTTTGGTGTTGTCAACTTTAGATAAAAGCATCGGCGCTGTAGTATTTGATAGTTTTCCGTCTGGATCCGAAAAGTAATCTGATTTTTCGCCAGCCTTAAAGATGATTTTCTCATCAGCTTCTTTTTTAATCAAAGTATCAGCAACATTTACAGCTTTCGTAAAATGTATGTTGGATAACTTTATATCGCATGGCTGACCATTAACAATTGCGGAGTCTTTTGAGATTTCTTCCTTCTTCATGGTTTGTGCGGTTTCATTTTTATTATTACAGCTTGATAGTACAGAAAGACCTAGAAGAATGATGGCATTGCAAAAAAATGTTTTCATAAATTGTTTTTTTTGAGATAGAATGTAATATTTTTAATTTTCCAAAAGTAAAATTGCTGCGCAAAAACAGCAATACGTAAAATTAACCAATTCTTTAAATTGCAAAACCAAACTTCAAATGTCTCAGATGCCTTCAATCGAAATCCAATTAATGACTACATTTTTAGAGCAAAAGTTTGAGGTTGACGAATCAAATGACATCGAAATGTATAAGGAATTCGTTTCCAACTATGTCAAGATTGAGCAATGTGTCGCGGTTTTGTCAGATTACCGATCCGATTGCAGTTATATTTATTCGGGTAGTTTCGGTTCTGTTTTTGGGTTGCCTAACGAAAATTCTGTTATCGATTCTGCCTTTGAAGAATGTATTTTCACTAAAATTAATGAGAATGATTTAATCGAAAGACATGTTTTGGAACTTAATTTTTATCAGTTTTTAAAAGGAATTCCGCAAGAAGAGTATAATAATTACAGCACATCGAGCCGACTTAGAATGAAAGATTCGGTCGAGAAATGCTCTTATATCAATCACAGAACTATTTATCTTAAAACTTTTAACAACGGTAGCATTTCTCTGGCTTTGTGCTTGTATTTGCCTGCAACAGATTTGCAGCCTAGAAACGGAATTGACGGAAAGATTTTCAATATTAAAACTGGAGAAGTAATCGAGGCTGAAAAATATAAAAACAACGCAGGAAATATACTTTCAAAAAGAGAAATTGAGGTTTTATCAAGCGTTGCAAAAGGCAACAAAAGCGAACAGATTGCTTCTGAAATGAATATTTCAGTGTACACCGTACGACGTCACAGACAAAATATTATCGAAAAATTGAAAGTGACCAATACGGCAGAAGCGGTTCAGACTGCTTTTGTTATGGGCATTATTGCTTCTTAAATAGACTCGTTGCGTGAAATAGCATACGATAGCTTCATTCAAGAATTAAAATCTAATTTTGAATCTGCTAAAATCCTTTTGCTTATAAATTTTTCACGCAGATTCAAACAGATTTATATCCAAGCTGATTTGATAGAATTGGAAAAAATAATTTCACCCAAGAGGTTAAGTAAGTATTTGTGCAAAGCAGTGGGTGAATAGTTTCTTCTATTTGTCGATTTGTACAGCGCATTTCTTAAATAAATTGTATTTTTATATTTCTATTAAATCGTCAGGGCACTTTGCTGGCGAAGCATTATTTTATGAAAGAAATCAGTGAAATTTTAAAATCTTATACACAGGCGAGAACATCAGGAAAAAAAACAGCTTTAGCTACCGTAGTCAAAGTTGAAGGCTCTTCTTACCGTCAACCTGGAGCGAGAATGCTGGTTACTGAAGATGGAATCCTAACTGGTGCGATTAGTGGTGGCTGTCTTGAAGGCGATGCATTGCGAAAAGCGCTTCTTTCCATAAATCAGCAACAAAACAAATTGGTCACCTATAATACCAGCAACGAAGACGATGCCGAAATTGGTTTACAGTTGGGCTGTAATGGAATTGTTCATATTTTGTTCGAATATATTGACTACGAAGCCGCTAACAATCCGATTCAGCTTTTGCGGCAATTAGAATTAGAAAGAAAAGAAGCTGTTGTAGTTACTGTTTTTTCATTAAAAAGAAATGCTTCACAGACAGGAACAAGCTTATTTTATAGAAATGATAGCCAGATTTTAAATCTCCGCAACGATGATTTTGGTTTACTTCAAGATATAAAAGAGGTTCTACAGACAAAAACTTCAATTGTAAAAAAACTTCAAGAAAAAAACGAGGACGAGGCTTTAATCGAATACATAAAACCTGCTATTTCGCTTGTAATTGCCGGAGCGGGAAATGATATTCAGCCATTAGTAAAAATAGTTGCAGTATTAGGCTGGAAAATTACCATTCAAGAAGGTCGTGCGATGCATACAACAAAAAAACGCTTTCCTAAAGCAGATAACATTTTTACGGTAAAACCAGAAGAGTTTTTAGAAAATATCGTAATTGATGATCAAACTTATTTTCTTTTGATGACTCACAATTATAAATACGATTTGGCAGTCTTAAAAGCATTAGTACAAACAAATTGTCATTATATCGGAATTCTTGGGCCAAAATCAAAATTCGATAGAATGTTAGATGATCTTTTGATGGAAGGGATTGCCGTAAACGAAGGACAATTAAAAAAAATCCATAGTCCTGTAGGATTAGATATTGGTGCTGAAACTGCAGAAGAAATTGCTTTATCGATTATTTCTGAAATCAAAGCTTTCGAATCAGAACGAACGGGGACTTCTTTAAAATTCAAGACAGGAAAAATTCATACCGAAATTCACTATGACTAAATTCCGAAATAAAACGGGTATTATAATTCTAGCGGCTGGAAATTCTTCCAGATTAGGAAGGCCAAAACAATTGCTTGAATATAAAGAATCAACTTTACTGAAAAACACCATTTCAGAAGCTTTAAAGGTCGAAAATTGCTTTGTAATAGTAGTTACAGGTTTTAATCATTATTTTATTGAAAAGAAGCATGATTTACCCGAAATAACATTTTCTTTCAATTCTGATTGGGAAAGCGGAATGTCGTCTTCAATTATAAAAGGCATTTATGAATTACTGCTTATAAATCCAGACTGTGAACAATGTATTTTGGCAGTTTGTGACCAGCCTTTTGTTACAAGTTCTGTGTTTGAAAGTTTAATTCTTGAGGCAAGTCAAACCAATAAAGGAATCGCAGCATCGGCGTATTCTGAAACTCTAGGTACGCCAGTATTGTTTCAGAAAAAATATTTTCAAGAACTTCAAGAATTAAAAGGACATGAAGGAGCCAAAAAACTCCTTAATAAATATGCAAATGATGTAGTTTCAGTTCCTTTCGAAAGAGGGAATATTGATATTGATACCGAAGAGGATTACTTTAAGTTGATTTCTTGAAAGAAGGGTAAAGTGACAAAGTAGCAGAGACACAAAGGTTTTTAAGTCTCGAAATCCTGATAAATATTGGAATCGCAAGATAAAAAAACCATAAAAAATTAGTGCCTTTGAGTCTTTGTGGCAAATACATCGTAATCGCGAGATAGAGAAAGCATAAAAAAATTAGTGCCTTTGAGTCTTTGTGGCAAATTCAGCAGCTAATTCCAAAACCCGCTCAACAGCCGTGTCAATTTCCTCAGCAGTAGTAAATCTTCCCAGACTGAAACGAATTGAACTCAAAGCCAATTCATCAGACAATCCCATGGCTTTTAAAACATGTGAAGGCTCAGAAGTCACAGCCGAACACGAGGCGCCATTTGAAACAGAAATATCTCCCAAAGCCAAAATCAGTTGTTCTGAATTTACCCCCGGAAAACAAATATTTGAAGTATTGTAAATTCGGTTTGCTGTGTTTCCATTTATGAAAGAACCTTCAAACTTCAAAAGACCTTTTTCGAGCTTTTCACGTAATAGATAAATTCTATTTTTGTCTTTTTCTAATTCATTTACAGCGATTTCTGATGCTTTACCTAAACCGATAATTCCGGGAACATTTAGGGTTCCGCTTCGTAATTTCCGTTGTTGTCCGCCTCCTACAATTTGTGGAGACAATTTTATTTTGGACTTTGCCGAAACATATAAAGCACCAATACCTTTTGGGCCATAATATTTGTGTGCCGAAAGGGTCAAAAAATCAATTCCGAGTTCTTTGACATCGACCTGAATTTTGCCTACAGCCTGAGTCGCATCACACATAAAAAGCACATTTTTGTTTTTCAGAATTTTAGAAATGGCACGACTATTTTGTATGACACCGGTTTCATTGTTAGAAAACATTCCAATAAAAACCAGAGTTTTATCTGTAATTATTTCTTCTAAAAGTTGAATGTCTAATAGTCCGTCAGCACCAATGGGCAGATAAGTGACTTCATAACCATTACTTTCCATAAAGCGGCAAGTTTCAAGAACTGCCTTATGTTCTGTTTGAATGGTGACAATATGTTTGCGATTCTGATCAGTCAGACCTTTTATTGCTAAGTTGATGGCTTCAGTAGCGCCAGAAGTAAAGACGATTTCTTTTGCATCAGCATTTATCAAATCTGCAACTTGCCAAGCGGCATTTTCAACAGCTTCTTTTACTGTCAATCCAGCCAGATGTGCTCCTGTTGAATTCGCATAGAAATCAGTAAAATAAGGAAGCATGGCATTCAAAACGCGTTCATCAACACGGGTTGTGGCATTATTATCAAGATAAATGTTTTTTAACTCTGACATAAATTGGACTTAATATTGTAAAAATACAATTTTTAAATCTCGCAAAGTCGAAGAAACGCAAAGTTTTAATTTTAAAAAATAATCCTAGTAAGTTCAATTAAGAGAAAACTAGCAAAAAACTTACATTACTTAATATGCTTTTTGTTTCCCGCAGATTTTGCAGATTGAGCAGATTTATTTGTGTCGTTAAAGATCTGAGCAGATTTTTCACCAAATCTAAAATCTGCATTATCTGCTAAATCTGCGGGAGAAAATAACAAAGCTCTGCGTACTTCACGCAACCATTGCACCTTTGAGGTGAAAGAAAAGAAAAATGTAATTATTCTAAATAAGAGTAATGTTTGAATTTCATAACTTTTTGTGATATAAGATGATTAAATTTGTTAGAATGACAAAAGTGAATTTGCTAATTTAACAAATAGACTGAATGGCTTCTAAAAAAACAAATCAGAATAAAGTAACGCCAGAAGATGTTAATTCTCGTCGCGACTTTATAAAGAAATCAGGACTTTTTACCGCTCTCGCTCTGGCACCGCCTTCATTGGTGATGGCATCAGAAAAGAAATGGGATGAAAAAATCGCAGAGTATCTAGAAACAGTGCCGCTTTCTATTGAAGTAAATGGCACAAAACACAATTTAAGTATCGAGCCGAGAACCACGCTGCTTGATTTACTTCGTGAACAATTACAGCTTACGGGAACCAAAAAAGGCTGCGATCATGGACAATGTGGAGCTTGTACCGTTCATGTAAACGGAACCCGAATTTTGTCTTGCCTATCTTTGGCAACTATGCAGCAAAATGCTCAGGTTACCACAATCGAAGGACTTTCGAAAGGCAAAAAACTGCATCCAATGCAGGAAACTTTTATCAAACACGACGGCTTTCAGTGCGGGTATTGCACTCCTGGTCAGATTATGTCCGGAATTGCCTGTATAAAAGAAGGCCACGCCAACAGCAGAGAAGAAATCAGCGAATATATGAGCGGAAATATCTGTAGATGTGGTGCTTATCATAATATTGTAGATGCTATAATCGAAGTGAAGGAAGGAGGGAAGGAAATATGAAAAACTTTCAGATAATAAAAGCCTTGTCATCTACGACGGCAGTCAACGGAAAAGCCAAAGATAATTCTTCTATGTTTATTGCAGGAGGCACCAATTTGGTCGATTTGATGAAAAAGAACATCGTGGCACCAGACAAACTAGTCGACATCAACGGGCTGGATTTAAAGAAAATAGAATTCTTAAAAGGGAAAGTTTCTATTGGTGCATTGGCCAAAAACAGTCAAGTTGCCGAAGATGCTTCTATAAAAGAAAAACATCCTTTGCTTGCATTAGCTTTAGCGGCCGGAGCTTCTCAGCAGATTCGTCATATGGCGACTGTTGGTGGCAATATGTTGCAGCGTACAAGATGTTCTTATTTTTACAATACTGATATGCCGTGCAACAAACGTGTGCCCAAAAGTGGTTGTGGTGCCATTGGCGGTTCCAACAGAATGAATGCTGTTTTTGGAGCTTCAGACAGTTGTATCGCTGTTCACCCAAGTGATATGTGTGTAGCTTTGGCTGCACTCGATGCCACAGTTTGGGTAGAAGGTCCAAAAGGAAAGCGAGAAATCGATTTTACAGATTTTCATCGACTTCCTGGAAATACGCCAGAAAAAGACAATAACTTAGAAAACAGAGAATTAATCACTTCAGTTGAAATTCCTGACAATAATTTTACTAAAAATGTTCATTATCTAAAGGTTAGAGACAGAACAAGTTATGCTTTTGCATTAGTGTCTGTGGCAGTTGCTTTGGATATTAAAAATAACACGATAAATGATGTCAGACTGGCAATGGGCGGCGTGGCACATAAACCTTGGAGATTGACCGAAACCGAAAAATTCCTAAAAGGAAAAACAATTTCAGAAGGGCTATTTAAACAAGCAGGCGATTTGTCTATGAAAGGTGCTAGAGGATATGGCGACAATGATTTTAAACTAACGCTTGGAAGAAATGCAGTAACAGAAGCACTTACAATAGCAGCATCAAAATAATTAAATTATGAGCAAGACAAGTAATATTAATAGAGTTGACGGCTTGGCTAAGGTAACAGGTTCTGCAACTTATTCAGCCGAATATAAAACTCCAGGTGTGGTGTATGCCTGCCTAGTGGGAAGTACAATTGCCAAAGGAAGAATTAAAACCATTGATACTAAAAAAGCAGAATGGGCACCAGGCGTTCTCGCTGTCATTACGCATTTGAATGTAGATAAGCCATCTGGTTACCAAAAAGCAAAAGACAAACGAAATTTCGGTCAGCCGCTTCAGATATTTAAAGATGATTCGATTTTGTATTATGACCAGCCGATTGCTTTAGTGATTGCCGATACTTTTGAACGTATGCGGTATGCTGCAAGTCTCATTAAAGCGGATTATTTTAAGGAAGAACATTCGACAGAACTTCATAAAGCTGCTGATAAAGAAAGAAAAATCGATACTGAAAAAGGAAACGACTATCATCGTGGCGTGCAGGACGGTTATAAGAATGCCGAAGTTATTTTGGAAACCGAGTATACTATTCCAACGGAAGTTCATAATCCAATGGAATTGGCCAATATTATTGCAAAATGGAATGGCAACAAACCTGTTCTATACACAAAAAGTCAAGGTGTTGAAGGCACGCGTAAAAGCGTAGCTGGAGTTTTTGGCGTTCCTGTAGAAGATGTTGAGGTACACGCAGAATATATTGGTGGTGCTTTCGGAATGGGATTGCATACTTGGCCATATGAAATTGCAGCCTTGATTGGCGCTAAAAAGTTAAATCGTCCTGTAAAATTGGTTTTGCATCGTGAACAGATGTTTACTAATGTTGGTTTTAGGCCTTATACTATTCAAAAAATGGGATTGGGTGCCACGAAAGATGGAAAACTAACAGGACTAACGCATGAAGCGGTTGCTATGACTTCGAGCTACGAAGATTTTATGGAAGGAACAGTAAACATGTCTAGATTTATTTATGATTGTGCTAATGTTTCGACACGTTATCGAATTGTGCCACTGGATACCTGCACGCCAATTTGGATGCGCGGTCCGGGAGAGGCGACGGGTTCTTTTGCTTTAGAAAGCGCAATGGATGAAATGGCATATAAACTAAATTTGGATCCGATTGAATTCAGAAAACTTAATTATGCAGAAAAAGACCAAGAACAAAACAAGCCGTGGAGCAGTAAACATCTATTAGAATGTTACGAAGCAGGAATGGAGCGTATCGGGTGGAATAATCGAAAAAATGAACCGGGTTCTCTAAAAGAAGGCAACTGGTTAGTAGGTTACGGAATGGGAACGGGTACTTTTGGAAGTTATAGAAATGCAACTTCTGTTAAAGCAAAATTTTTGGCAGACGGAAATTTAGTTTTGCAATGCAGTGTCAACGATATGGGGCCTGGTACAGCAACTATGATGACGGCTATTGGTGCTGAAATAACTGGACTTCCGACAGAGAACGTCATTATCGAAATGGGGAAAAGCGGTCTGCCAAAGGGACCAACCCAAGGAGGTTCTGCTACGACTTCATCTGTGGGTTCTGCAGTACACGATGCCTGCAATTTGCTAATAAGCAAAGTTATTGGGTTGGCAAGTCAGAATTCGACTCTTAAAGGGATTCCGATTACTGATCTGACTTTTGAAAACGGAATAATTTTTTCTAAAAAGAACAAGTCAAAATCTGTTGCTTTAGCAGCACTTTTAAGCAGCAATTCATTAGAGAATTTTGAAGCTGAAACTCTTTCGAAGGGAGCAGAGGAGGCAAAAAAATATTCAATCTATTCGTTTTCGGTTCATTTTGTAAAAGTTTTAGTGAACCCTAATTTGGGTAAAATAAGATTGGCGCACGTGGTTTCTTGCGCTGATATCGGAACTGTTATTAGTCAAAAAACTTCTGCGGGACAAATGTTTGGCGGAGCTGTTGGCGGTATCGGAATGGGATTGATGGAGGCTTTGGAAATTGACCATCGTTTTGGCCGTCCAATCAATAATAATTTTGCCGACTATCATGTTCCTGTAAATGCAGATATTGAAAAGCAGGAAGTGTTTTTTGTAAACAAAAAAGATCCAATCAGCAACCCAATGGGAACAAAAGGACTTGGCGAAACGGCTTTGGTCGGAATGGCGCCTGCAATTGCAAATGCTGTTTTTAACGCCACAGGAAAACGTGTGAGAGACTTACCAATTACTTTGGATAAGATTATAGAAACTATCGCTTAATATTTAGCCACAGATTTACGGATTAAAAAAGATTTTTTTAGCCCCGAATTGCACCAATTGACACGAATTATAAGAAAAAAAATTAGTGGAAATTTGTGTAATTCTAGGCTTCTTATTTAGCCACAGATTTACGAGATTAAATGATTTTCTTAGCCACGAATTACACCAATTGGTACGAATTTATAGGAAAAATTAGTGGAAATTAGTGTAATTCGTGGCTTACTATTTACCACAGATTTACGAGATTAAAA